>NZ_JAJPWV010000003.1 GCF_021215455.1 Mucilaginibacter roseus
CTAGTTTAGATGATTTTTAATAATTAAGAACCTCTGGCTTAACGCCTTGCTTTATAACACTCAAAACAAATCTTTATTTTTCCCTTCACAAATACTTCACATGCTATGATTAAAAAAATAACGTACAACTTCGTGCTTAAACCAGAAACTAATAGAAACGGCCTTCATCCGGTTTACTTACGAGCCTTTCAAAGTGGCAGAAAGGTAGAAATAGCTACATCGGTTGCGCTACCTAATAAGGATTGGTCAGTCAGTCGACAACGTGTTAAAAAAGCAAATAAGCTTTACGAGAGACACAATGCGATCTTAGACGCATACGATAAAAAAGCATTAAAACTTCTGATCAATAATTTTGTGAATGAGGACTCACCAATTACCTTACAACAGTTCAAAGATCACATTCTTTCAATTGGACAATCTGATGATAGTTTCACAGACTATATTTTAAATCACCTGAAAGAAAATCGAGCCAGATTAAGATCAGAATCTTGGTATAGCTATAAATCACAAATCACTAAGTTACTTAAATTTAAAAAAACAATTTCCTTTTCTGATATCACTGAAAAATTCATCAATGATTATCATCATTACATGATAAATACACTCGGCAATAATGAAAATACAGCCAGCAAAAGTCTAAGGTCATTACGTACTTTTGTGAATGTAGCCCTCAGATATGGCTATATGAAGAAGAGTCCATTTAAATATGTAACAATTAAAAAAGTGGATGGAAAGAGGGATTTTCTTAGCGCAGAGGAGTTAAACAAGTTAGCACAAATTTATCTCAATGGTAAAATCACGGTTCCGATTGAAAAAGAGATTCTTAAGTATTTCTTATTTTCTTGTTATACTGGACTAAGATACTCGGATTTGAAATCTCTTCGAATGAATTCAATTAACGGAAATATGCTTCAAATTAAAATGCACAAGACCGGTTGTCTAGTTAGTATCCCTCTTACTCAAAAAGCCATTCAACTTCTTCCAGGAGCAAATTTTGAAGCATCTGAATCAGTTTTTCGGATTTACTGTAATAAAGTAACTAATCGAGTTTTAAAACAAATAGGTGTCAGATATGACATCCCCAAAAAGCTTACTTGTCATGTTGCCAGACATACATTTGCAACCGTATCAATAACCCTTGGCATACCAATAGAAGTGGTGAGCAAATTATTGGGGCATACCAATTTAAAGACCACTCAAGTTTATGCAAAGATTGTTGACAGTGTAAAAGAAAGAGAAATGAGCAAGTGGGATAATTTGTGATGCTTAGTCAACTTTCTGTTTTAATAAAAGACGCGACGACATATTGTCCTTATATACGAACCATTGGGAGTTCGCGAATAAAACGATCAACATCCTGCGATATACTATCTTTAAGACAATACACCTTTCGGTCGGTGATTGTCAGGTTATAAAGTCTTGCTCTTGAAGTCGCGACATTGAACCGGTTTCTATTAAACACAAAGCTCGGGTTCCCGTCGATATTCAAGACAAGTATTGTAATATCTACGGTGAGCCCCTGTACTTTGTCGATCGTTTCTATTATTAATCCGTTGTTGTTATTGCCAAGACTGAGTACTATTTCCTGCTGAAAATAAAGCACATCTCTTTTGAAAGGAGTGAGCAAGGCAATGGAAAATGTCGGATTCCGAGTTTTGATCTCTGTCAACAAGTCCTTCAAAAAAGAAGCTATTATTTCCAGATCATTGCGGTCTGAAAGATCATCTGCTAAAGCCAGCTGATGAGGAGCAGCGACGTTAAAATACTTTTGAAAACGTTCATTCAATACAAGTTCGCTTGGTGCGTTCTGATGCCCAGTTAACAAGCCGTCATAGAAAAAACCTGTCATATTCGCGTTAAAAGGAGAAAGTCTGAATGACTCCGTTAGTAGAAAAGCCTTATTAGCTGAATTTCGCATTAGCGTATCCAGGCCATTGACATATCTGACCATCTCCGGGTGAATCGTGGTCATGGAGCTTTCATTAAGTACAATTGGCGGCAGCTGCATCGGGTCGCCAATTATCAATGTCTTTTCGGCAAGGTTTGTAAATGAAAACAATACAGGTAGAAATGCTTGTGATGCTTCTTCGATAACAAGAATATCAAATAATTTATGACCATTTGCCGCAGCCGCGGACAATTTGTAATATGTTGTGAGTAAAACGGCTTTCGGAACAGCCATTATTTCACCCGCATCTTGCAAAAATGGATGTGCCTGCAACTCATTCTTCGTCAGAGAGGTTTTATAAACCCGAAAATTGGTCGATTGATCCGCAATACCAGCTTTACCGGCAATTTCTGTCAGGGCTTTATTAGAAAGTGCGGTTATACAAACCGATTTCCCTTTCTTTACCTCACGTGCAACTAAATCAGCTGTCAGGGTAGATTTCCCAGTACCCGGCGGCCCCTGTATAATGACTAAGTTTTTCAAATTCAGTTCACTCTGGATCAGATCGATCTTTCCACCATTGAACGGAACCTGCTCGTAATTTTCATTCGAATAGTCAGACAACTGGATGTCTTGACCTATGGCGGAAACGTAAGCTTTGAGATTTAAAAGGAATTGATATGGAGGCTCTTTTTCTCCCAAAATTATTTTAGTTCTTTTTCCGGCAGAAAGATCTAATTCGAACTTATCGAAAACCTCGATATCGATATTTGCACAGCCTAAGTAATGGAATCCATCGTCATCCTTGTCCAAATGATAAACAGGAACAGGCTCTGAATTTTCACGATAATGGCAGAATGAACTTGTTCTAAATTCTTTAAACTTAATATCCCAGGAACCTAATCTCTCTGTTCCATTTTCAGTCTTATAAAGATAAAGTGAATATGGAGTTCCTAGCCGAGGCGCTTTGCCTTTTGAGAATTTGAAAATTACATTTCCCCTGGTTCGATCAACGGCTGATAATTCTCCCGCAAAGGCTCTCAATCTGGTGAACAACACAGTCATCCGGGAGTTCATATAACTCTCCCACGAGAGTGCAAGCTCATTTAGCTGCCAATCGAAAAATTTCACCTGATCATTTACCGTTATCATCAGAAATCTGAGATTTTGGAATTACTATTAAAACCGCTGAACAAGCTACTAAACATTGAACCACCTTTCAGTTGGATCAATAACATCACCGCTACTGACTTATCATATTGTGTGTCGTATATCGATTCCTGATCAAATAGGTTGGCAACGATTTTTATTTTATCGTCTTTATCATCCGTGGCGATGGTGAAAAGCAAATTGTCTGAACTATCCACCAGATCCTTTTGGTTCGTAAATATCTGATGTCCATTACTATTTAATACAAAAAGTTCTGTTGATTCTTTTTCCAGTGCATTCCAGGCGTTCAGCGTGATACGTAATAAATTCTGCTTAGCAGAACGGGGAAGTATCGTTAGATATTCATCGCCTGACCGTACCTTTTCCAGCATTCTTTTCTTAATGCAGCTCTCGAAATTTTGCTCGACATAGCTGATATCATAACCCTGTATTTTGTAATGTTTCATCGCTTTAAAGCAAGCGATCAGCCAATGGCTTGACAGTTCTGAAGAAGAGAGTTTTCTCCGAAATAATCGCTCTAATTCCTGGATCTCCTCCTCACTCAGGTCATCGCTATTCTTAGAATTTGAACCTGATTTTTTTGGAAATAATTTAGCCCGAACAAGGGACATTGCATCATTAGCGCTCATCGTTTTAAGACAAAAAGGTATTTCCTCCTCCAGTCCCGCGCTAACGTAGTACGTTTTTCCTGCCTCCCAAACCCGCTCTCCTGTACCGATACCATCCGCGAGTACCTCACCTTCAAAAATAACCTGATAGGGAATAAAATAACCCTCGAAGATATTGATCACATATTCATCATATTTTTCCCAATCCTCATAGAAGTCAGCCTCAAGCCGCTTTGATAAGGACACTAACCTCTCTTGATCCACGCTCTCCTTTAAAACGGCCGATATCATCTTATATCCTGGTGGTAATGCCAGGTCTTCGGGGATCAGAAAATCATCATTGCTAAAAATATGGCTGGCTACTTCAGTTTTATGAATACCCCAGGAAGTCTGAATCTTGTAATACGAGCACTCTTTACTGAGCAATTTCAACCGAAATAGATCTTGTTCCGGGTTTGAATAAACTGGAAATTTACGGATATCAAAATTTACGCTCTTGATAGCTGCAAATTCTGTATAAAAGTCTATAATGTGGGTTTGACACCAGGAAAAATCAAAATCTTCTCTTGTTTCACAATTTTCAAGGAACCTTGCTGTATTGATAAAATGATTGATCGAATTATTTAATTTTCCTGTTAGTTCCTCCAGCGCATCAATATCCTTATCTCTTACAGCCTGCCGATATAAAACATGACTATAAGTTTCGTCAACTGCCCCTTTATCTATCAGGAATTTTTTCTTGTTCGCGTCTCCGTCCATCCAGCTTATTAAATAATCGTCTGGCCGCTCTGTATCAAATAAAACATCAGCATCGTCGCAAATGATCGATCCTTTTGAGATCAGTGGATAAATCGACCCTTCATATTCGATCTGATAGTCCGTATTGGGTACCTTGTTCTCATACATAAAATCCAATAATTGCTTCAAACCCTCTGTAGAACCTTCATCTGCTTTTGTAAGTGGATTTGGTGCTGCAAGTTTTACCCTTCTTGCGCTTGTCTGCTTGTTGAACCAATATGGTATCAGTACATATAGGAACTGCATAAAAGATAGCTCTTCTGTTTGAGCGACGATTCCCGATTCAATTAGCGACGAATTATAGGTCTTCAGTACAAAGACATTGGTTCTCAAAGATTCTTTTTCATCTTCACTAAGTAAAGCGAGCTTTTCTAAGACCTTCGATAAATTTTTACTACCCTCACTTATGTTCGGCAACAGCTCCCTCAATTTGAAGCCAACCTGAACAGATAGGTTCAGTTGATTTATAAAATTAACCGAGATCGTATCCTGGAAAAGGTCACCATCGATCGTTTTACTATCCAGTCTGATTTTTTTCGCTAACAAAGGGTAAATGTTGTAATCGGCAGCCGCCTTTTGGAGCATTCGGGACAAAAGATCAACAATTGTATTACTGTGATCATACCTTTCATTGCTCATTATATCGATAAAGAACGAGTCTAGTTTTAAAAGGTCAGGCAAACCTTTTGTAAGATCAACATAAGCCTTTCCGAGTATTTGTTTGTCTTCAGGATGTATAAAATAGCTATTGAAGGCTGATGGATAAACAAAATCTTCGTTATCATACAATTCAGGTAGTGACTTCCACTCGCTGAGATTATTCCGGAACCAGGGTAATTTGGCAATCGTCCCAATTTCTATTCCTTCAAGCGTCCGTAGTATTTCTAAAACTTCTTTTCGATCTACTGTTTGCAGATTAGTTAACTGCCCGGAAAACAAGCCTGTTATCCTGTTATAAACAAGTTTATCGTTGGCAAGATAGGTATTGTTGTCTTTTTTTAGAGCAGCTAGTAATTCTGGATATTCATCGACGTTAAAATTAGTTATTGCATACTCGATTTTTCTTAATTGTCGAAATAACCGGCCTGTCAACGCATTACGAAATAATCGATTCTGCTCAGATCCAAATTCACTAAGGTTGACGAATATTTCATTCTTCCTTCCGAGTCTAATGAAACTAATTAGTGATATATCCGCAAAGGTGAGTTCCTTTTCGCAGGCTTTGTTAAGCCACCCTATAAAACCCTGCATTCCCTGCGCATCAAGTTTTTTAAGGTTTTCGTTAAAGCGACTTCTCGTCTCGGGGTCTTTCAGCTTTTCCCTTAACTCTTTATAGCTAAATACTTCGATGCCCAGATACTTGGTCTTTAGCTTTCTTTTGTCCAGCAACGGATTAGCCAATGATTTCGTTGTGCCTGTAAGATCGCTGAAGGCCGGCCAACCTATAACCTCCGCAAGACCGGTATCATCGATCATCAGCGATGCCGCTAAGGATTTTTCACCAGAATAGGTCGGGATAAAGGGAATTTCGGAAATTCCTAATGCCAGGCCTTTATTAAAAGCCGCATTGATCGGTCCCAGGTCTTCATGTTCTTCATCCAGCAGAACGTCAGGCAATATGTTTAAGTAACTACTCCAGTATCCCTTGCTTCCCGAAAGGCTGCTTAGCCATTTTGTAAGCTCATAGCCGATGTTAAAGAAAAGATAATGATTCCAGACGTTTTCTGAAAGTATACCCTCTCTGTCCGTTTTAGAAATGAAGTCGGCATTGATGATGAACGGAAAGCGATAACGCTGATCCGATGTCGGCAAATAGTTATACAAAATGGATTCCGCTACCGGGATCTTTTCTATTTTATCTTCAATATTTTTAACTGCAAAAGACAACACCGTGCTTTTCAATCGCCCAAGCTTTTCGGGAATATTGTTCAGAATATTACCGTTTGCATCTTTAAACGCATATTTACCTTCTTCGAGTTTAATATGTTCAAAATGAAAGCCGGCCTTTGAAAACGCATCATTGTTGATCTCGATCTCTGCATCGAAAGTATTGTAAGCAGATTTCAGCACCCCATCTGAAAAAACCTTGGTCAGGTCATTCGCCTTAGCCACCTCAATTACTCTCTTTGCTCCCACAGGAGGCCAGTAATTTATCCTTCGGGCATTACGCAAAAACAGCAAGAATCGCGGGTCATCGACCAAACCGGCTATCATCTCATCGTAGCGCTTCTCATGGATTTTAGATGCACCAACCATTAAGGCGATATTAACGTTGTTGCGTTTTGAAAAATGCGAACGGATCTCCTCAGGCAACTCGGTCAATTCAGTCCATATCGGCTTAATTTGCCAGGGTATATTGTCGATGTTGGTATACTCCTTTTCCTTTTCTTTAGTTTCCTTAAAGAATTTGGTTTGCTCTGCAAACGAAAACTTTGACCAGTATGGCTTGTACAGATCTCTGAAATTGGTGTAGATTTCAGCAGATTTATCAAATTTGAAGGAATAATCTTGTGAAAAGATATACACGGTTTCACTGTCAGAAAACACAGATTTAAAGCCAATGCCCTTATAACCAGTTTTGGTTTCATCTGCACGCTTGGTGCTTTTAGCTGCATCACAGATTGCCATTACATCTCCACGGCTGAAATATTGGCCATTGTGACAAAATAAAAAGAAGTTGTCGAGCAAACGTATTTCTATGCTCACCTCCTTGTCGGGCATAGGCATATCGTCCGCATTCTGTATTAGCTCAAAAATAAAGCGCTTGGTCTGAGTGTAAAGTTCAAGTTGGTTAAGCCGTAACTGCGCTGCGATAGAAGCCGCGTCTCCCGGATTTTCTCCTTTCCGCCCAAACCAATCACCAATAAAACTTTTGGCTGATATTACACCCAGTGATTGTGTCAGCTTTTTGACATCCGTTACTATTAACTGGAATGGGTGATTATATTTCTGCCGATATTGGTCTTCCTGGATATCGACTGTAACTTCGTATACATTTCCTTCTATAAACCCGGCAGTCCGATATACTCTGACTGCCGCCGTTCGATTAAATTCATATCCTTCTGCCGATGGAAAAATTAACTGTCTGTCGTTAGCTTTTAAATGGAAGACGCCATAGGATTTCCTGTCTTCTGAAGTCGCCGGAACCCAAGAATAAACGGCAACGAATTTGAGGTCTTCATTGCGCCAATATTTTACAAGAATAGCTTTTGCACTTTCACGGGATAACATTTGCTTAAATGATTAGGATTCAAGTCTTACTAAAACTCTAAAATGCTAATTAATTCATAATGCGAGCAAATTCTATGTAAAATAGAAAACACGAACAGGTGTTCTTCAAAACAATAATTATTCCAGGAGATCAGAAATGATCTTCCCGGCACTTATCGTGTATTGACAACCCTTTTTTGACGGAAAATACTATTTGCTATTTCGCCATATAACGCGATATTTTTTAACTGTACTTAACTTATAACCATGAGTATTAACTATCTCGGCATTTTTTATACCCTCGTCGAAAAAGCAATTTAAGATAGTTACTATTTCAGGTGTTATTTTTGAGCGGTCGCCAGTTGAGTAAGTAGTGCCATGAATATGCTTTTTAACAAAATGCCCGGCAAACTTGGTTTCTTTACAGATCTTATCAAGTGCCAGTCCTTTTGCCCGCAGATCTTTTATCAATTGGATATCTTCAGACCGATCCTCTCTTTCCAGCACATCTTTTAGATAGCTGTAAGCCGCGCTATGGGAACATCCGATCTCATTTTTAACTGCCTCAACGCTCTTAGTTCTTTCATAGATAGCTATTGCCAGGTCTTTTTTCCTTTGTCTTTCTACGCGATGTTTGGAATAAACTGGGTTAGTATTAATACCGGTCGTGTGCTTTTTAATAAATGGGACCTTCATTCCTGTAAGCTTACTAATCTCACTTCTTGAATGCCCGTCTTTTTTTAGTTTTTTCACGCGTGCCTGGTTCGCCTTCCATTCTCCGGGAGTAGTGGTGTCGCTATACAATGCTAAAATTTTATCCGCGTTAATTTCTTTCGCTTTAGGCATGGTAAGGCCTCCTCATAATAGAGCCAGTTTAGAAATGGCTTAACGTGTGAATTGTCCAAACGGGCATAATGAACCCATCCTCCTTTAGCTGAATATTTGGAAGGGTTTTTGTTCCGCGATTCCTTTTTGAAATTAAATCCTTAATCTCGTAAAACCTCGATTACATCGTCAATGAAACCCTCACTGCCAGAGCAGATTTTCACACTTCCCCAAATAGTGCCCTTCGAGTTGTTCGGAAAAATCGATCCATCACCATCAATATATCCACGGAAAAAATCCCTGAAGTATGCTTTTGGTAATTTCTCCGGCCACCGCAACTGCAACGATTTATTGGGAATACAGCCATGGGCCTCCATCCATTCGCCAAGAAACTTACTGCGTTTTCTAAAAACAAATAATTCCTGATTCTTCTCTTTATTGACATTTGCTGAAGCGTCAATAAAGTTTTTAACCATCTCAACGAAATCCCTGTCCTTTGAATAAAATGATATTCGATATCGGCCCGAATCTTTAAAGACATTTCCATCACTCATATAGCATCCCAACAAGTAGTATGCAAGGGCACCTGGCGGGGAAAAATGCTGAAATTGAATGGACACAGAATTGAATTATTTATTGAGGAATTGCTGTTTGTAAATTACTTATATGGACTGAGATTTATCAATAACGATTTCCTGATTAACTGAACTTCTTCTTTTGTTAACCCGGCGTTACGGAAGGCCTCCAATAATTCTTCCTGCCGTGGTTGGCCAAATGTTAAACGGTAAAGTGAAAGCGTATCTTTAATACGTTCAAAACGCAATTCATCCCGGCTGAATTCGTGAATTGGAACAAATCGTTCGATCTTATATTCACCGTCATTAAGATACCAAAAAGGAACCATGTCTGAATCGCCAGACTTTTTCAAGGTTGCTTCGGCCAATTTGAATAAGGCCGGCCAGAGGTTATCTGTCCCGTTTGCTAATTGATCTAATGGAATTTTGGCTGCGAGACACTGACGGATAACGAAGGCTTTGTAACGGTTTATTCTTCCTTCCCGCTGTTCCAGATCGATTGGATTATGAGGCAGATTCCAGTGGACGATCTTCCTGCAATAATAATGAAAATCCAATCCCTCTTGCCCGATGGAAGTGGAAGTTAATACAAAGGGCCTGAATGGTGAATTAAATATCTCACGCACATTGACCATCCGCTCGCTGCCCGCTTCCGTGCTTATTTTCTGATCACCATAGCTGATCGCAAAATGACAACGCATATCTTTTCCCCTGTCAGAATAAAACTCTGTACGGTCATCAACTTTTACATTCGTTGTCTTAATTGATAAAACATTTTCGATACCAACGGCAATATCCGCTGCAGACTGTTTGTTTTCACAATCCTTCAGCAGATAAATATATTCTTCCAGCATGGCTTCGATATTACCTGAAGCACAGTATTCCAAAACCTGTTTCCAATAAAAATCATTTGAGGTACTTAGCCGCACGATCGAAATCGATTCCGGTTTATTAAAGAGCGAGGTAAATGCTTCAGCTGTTTGAAAGGCGGATAAACCAATATTTGATTCATCAGGGAAATAACGTTTGTAAATACGATAACTCACATTAGCCGGACTCGTTAAAATGATGTCAGCAATTACCTGATAGAGATCTTCCGGAAAGCAGCCTAAATCATCAATTTCGCCTGCGATAACCTGACCTATAAACTTTTGAAGATAAATATAGTGCATGCTTTTACCTACTGCGCCCTGACCAGCCATTAACGCCATATTCAACTTATGATCTCCAAGGCGGTCTAACAATGCGGGCAACAACCAATACCAACGAATATCAGGACGCTCAGTTTTTTCAAATTTTGACTGAAAACCAGTGGCGTTCACATTTCTCCGGATCGTGTCCGCAGTTTTGTCTTTTATATCCTGATAGCTATTATGCTCCTCAAACGGTATTCCATCCCTCGCAATCCAATTGTGAATAATCTGTGCTGGGTACGTCAGGCAAATATTGGTCATGTGTAAACGGTCTTCCTTGTTAGGATAGGTTATCAGCGGACGCGGATGCCTTTTATTGTCGTCTTTGAAGTAAGTACGTTTTTCCTTTTCCTGATTGGCAGACATATCCTCTTTGGCAATAGTCCTTCGCTCAGCTTCGTAAGACACCAGGCTCGAAACAGCCCGCGGAACCATAGCCCAACCTGAAAAAACAAGTATCTTAGAATATCCATTGGATTTACTGAATACACCAAATGGTTTGTAATATGGTTTAGAAGGCGGTATCCATAATAATAATTCTCCATTCTGACTAAAACATTCGTTTGCCAGGGCGCGTAACTTGCCGTTAGGGTAAGCTTGGACACCATTGACCATACCGATAGGCTGGTATTTATTTATCTTATTAAAATCGATAAACGAATCTTTGTTTTTCCGGAGAATGGAGCGTATGCTTTCTTCTTCCTTGTAGGAATTTAATACCTCACGCAGTTTATAGCCACGGAGATACGATAATGGAAAGGGAACCGATTTCGAGAATTCCATCGTAGCGCTTGCAAACCGGCCATGGGACATTAATTCTTTTAATTCTTCTGTAACCTGGTCGACAGCAATAAAATTCTTAATGTCTGCCGGTATGACTTTTATCTTATCGCGCGTTCCGGAAACCAGCATATCATCATCATCGTTTGCAACGCTCATCCGCTCGTTGCGGGTCATAACAGCTTTCAATTGATTTTCGAGGGAGGTCTTAACAGCTTTTGCATGATCAAAGTCGGCCAAAGCCTCTTTCGGAAAACGCAATAACTGAAAAAAAGTCTCCTGGTCTTTCTGTATGTCGGCCCATATTTTTTCGCCCTTTGCACCACCCAAAAAGATGATCAGCTTCCTGAATTCATCAAAGTGGTTTTCATACGATAATTCTTCTAAACGGGTAGTAAATGACTTGAATGGGGTTGCAGACAAAAGCAATACCCGGGAATCATCATTCTGCAATACCTCTTTAGCGATCTCACCGGCTTCACTTTCGTCCTCGCCATCCAGTAAAGTCTTAAACCGCTGAAATTCGTCCAGAATGAACAGATCGGCATCTAAAAATGAAACACAGACTTGCGTCAATTCAAAGCGCAAAACCCGGACAAGTTCCTTTGAAAAGTATAGAGGATCTGACCTTTCGTTGCGGTTTAAACGATCTATTAGCCTTCTTATACCTTCCCATAGGGTAATTTGGTAGTCACCGATCAGGTTTGCTGCTCTTGGCATCCGCCAGTTTTCAAATGGCAAACCTTCCAGCCGCTGTTTTAGCAAATTGCTTAGCTCTGGCCTTAGCTTTTCATGTCCATGGTTTATATAATAACGCGCAAGATTATTCCAGCTTTCTTCACCAACCTGGTAGTTACCCCGAAAGATCCTGATCAGCGTGCTTTCCCGGTTTCTGAAATATAGATGATCATGTAGCAACTTCAGTATGATGGCACGTTCCTCCTTAATTCCCACGCCCTTTGTAAGAGTGAACGAAGTTGATGGTGTCAGTGAACTTAATCGCAGCGGCAGACTGCTTGGCTGCGGTCGGTACGCAAGGAAGATCAGCCGACTGAACGACTGGGCGGTTTCCCAGAACGGGTTTAGTTTTTGCAGATTCTGCTGGGCAAGCACCTGATTGGAGCAGATATAAATAACATGGAAAGGCCGGCCAGGCTCATAACTACGAGCTAATGATTTGATCAATACCCCTTTGGCAATGATTGTTTTTCCAAGCCCTACTTCGTCTGCAACCAGAATTTTTTTGCGATGGGTGTCATAATATTGCCCAACGACGTAATCTACAGTTGCCCGCTGAAAGTCCTTCAGGGTGCCATCTATTTTCGAGATCAGTCCCAATATTTCTTCAGTCATTGGCAAATTGCTTAAAAACGTCCCAAACCGGCTTAAAATCACTTACTATTTCGCTGTTCATGCGCTCAAGCCTGATCATTACCTGATTGATCTCCTTTAGTTTTAACGGAGAACGCGATGCTGCAAGCAGCAAATATTCGTAGATAGGCGGGCTGAATTCCTTTGCCTGTCCGTCTCTTCCGCCAGTAACATTGTCGTCAACAGTGGATTCACCAATCAAATCCATTAGTCCATCATATTCATCGGGGGCAAGTAAAAACTGGAGGTATTTATAAAATGACTGTTTATTGTTAAACAGTTCATTGAAAATCACATCATCCCGTTCGGCAGGCATATTTTTAATATCAGCTTTGACTACTATCCGGCATTCAGAGCGTCCATCGACTGCAATTTCAACTGATAGAAAATGGGACAGATGAGTCATAGCGATATTCTCGAAAAACCATTCATTCAAAGTACCTGCATTTAGGTTAAAGGCAGGTTCACTGCGGTGTATCAAAGCCACAGATAAAGTCACCCGTGTATTGAATGTCATAGAACTTAGATCTACAGATAGGCTAAGGTTGAAGTTTTGCTGATCAGGGCGTTCTATTACTCTTCCTTTGTAAACGGCAGCACTTAATTTATAATTTAACCGGCGAAGAAGCTGATCCAGTCTTTCTTCCTCAGGTTCTATTGTCCGTAAACTTCTCTGGTAAGGCAGAAAGACTCGGCTTTGTTCATTCAATAACTGTTCAATCATTGCCTCATAAGATGCCCTCTGGGACTTGGCGTTTAATTTTATGAGGAATTCAGTGTTCCGGTCTTTTGCCGGAGCAGTGGCGTTAGCTGACCCCAAATACCAGCTGGTCAAATTTTTACGCCGGCCGATATAGAATTTAGCATGTAAATCCTGATAAGCAGCCTGGGTAGATTCACTGTCAATAGTGTGCTCTCCGTCCCGGACGGCATTATTAAAATAAAAGGGCTCGATATCTGCAAGCAAAGCTTTATCCAGCTTATCCAATTCTTCTTCCCGGCTGAAAAGAACAACTTTTTCGTTCCTGCTTACCAGTTCGTTTAACGAGGGATCATCGACAAAAGGTGACACAACCAGAAGTTCGTCAAATCCGGTGGCATATACAGGATTGGGAAAATCAGCATTCATACTTCCACCTATGATTGGAAAAATGGCGGAGCTGTTAAAATCTGCCGGAAAATCAAAGTCAACAGTACCCAGTTCCCGAGCTATTTTTCTGTCCATTTGCTGCCCTGTTTTAACGTAAAAATGCTTCAGGAATGCCACCAATCGTTCACCGGATGCTGTTTTTTGATTTGGCTGAGGCGAACCCTCTGCGAAGTAGGAGATATCCCATGAACGGTCAAATGTCAGGTTCCGGCTTAATACAGCCATCCGATAGATCACTTTCCGTTTACCTGCAAACCGAAGCACCCATATTTTAGGATGAAACGAACTACGGTCATCATCGGGCAAGACTTCAACGATACAGTTTTCAATGAATGCAAGCAAAGTGGAATAGGAATCCGGCTGATGGATTTTTCCACGCTGGCAAAATACCGTAACTCTTTCTTTGCTCTTGCGGATTGCTTCCAGAACGTCAAACCGTGTTTTAGAAAAATCACCGTCAAGTGACCTGTTGTAAAACATAGCCACAGGTATGGCCAGAAGAGCAAGCAGGTCGAGGGAGTAAGTAGTGCCAATAGCGTGAGTAAGTTCGAAATCCTTTGAAGGACTTGCGAGCAGATCACTATAAGTTAATCGGTTTTGTTTGAAATCAAGCATTAAAGGCGGAATATAAATCGTTCATGATCGTTCTTACCTGGTAAAACCTGTAGGGGATTTCCCGAATGCCAACCCAGTCGTAATATTCCCCAGACCGGGAAGCCAGTTTCGATTTTTCGTTTTTATTGTTGATCTCCTGATTGCGTACCAGTTCATCAATTTTCGCTTCGTTGATCACAGGCTGCATCAGTTCTTCATAAAATTTCCTTAAAAAATTTTGAGTAAATTTCTTTGTCCTGGGAGCAATTTTCTGCAGTAAATAGTTAATATCGAACCGCTGTAGTACACTTTTTTGAGTATTAAAAGAGGAAAGCCATTCCATCCACCGATCATCAAACCCTTCCACTCCGGCTTGTCTGTGCAGGAGAACATTAAACCTGATATGTGCTGCATGGATCAAAAAAGCAAAATCCAAAGCGATCTGCAGCAGGTGTGAACTGGCATCACTAAGACGGCCGCCTTCAAGCAGCAGATTTCCAAAAACCTCAAAGTTAGGCGACTCACGCGCAAAAGAGGCGTCTTCTTCGTAAATCATTAAATGTCTTAAAATGTTCTCCGGCCGCTTTCGCCCAGCTTCATCGGCGCGGAACTGATCCCGCAGATAACTCGCTTCATCCCGGCTGAGGTCGAGCTTCAGCGGTTCATCAGTTTCGGGAAATTTATGAAGGTTCAGTCCAAACCCATCCAGTTCCGAAAACATATCGGGATCATCGGTTTCCGTTCCTGTCGCATTATTTCGGATCATTCCCGCCAGCGTATTGTAATGCAAATAATCATTGAGAGAATAATGCGTGTCGATAATATTATGAATCCTTATCCCATTCCAATAGATTGAAGATGCCCGCCGGGCAAGCTCTCCATCATTAGCCGCGACGCTTACACCAATAACTCCATTATTAACCTCGTAATTATAGTTTTCGGCTAACTCATGCATCAGCGCGTGTTCCTTTTCTCTTAACCAGATACTAAGTGCCGGCACATCCTGTTTATTTTTATAGGCGGTCACATAATCCTGTATCAATTGGGGAAGTAGCAGAAAATATTTTGGTCTTGTCTGGATAGTGGAGACCCCGGGGAAAAGCCAGTCTGCAAGGGCGTCACGAACGACACCGATGCCTAACTCATCAACCGTACCCGGTTCTCCGAGCATGTCTATCACAGAAAATACCCTATCACGATGTTCTTTAGAAAAATCTATCCAGCCTAAACCAGCAGCCATGTGTTTATTTAAAAAAACTTTTAGAAATGACACCAAATTGCTGCCGTGCCGATAATATTTAAAACCGTAAATAAGATTCAGGCAACATCGGAGTCAGATGAATATATCAAATATGCAATAATTATCCGAACAGTAATTAGTATCCTGCTCCCTTATACAATGTTTAATACTTAAGTTGATAGGACAATTGAAAAAATTTGAAATAACACCAAATTACATCTTAAAAACATTCTTAACCAACTGTTAATTAGACACATGTTGCTACTTGCAGTATTGCAATTAACGAAGTTTAAAAGAATTAAATCAATAATTAGATAATTATAAATTGATATTAAATCACGTATAAAAAGTATTTGACAAATAGATATTGAAATAGGATTTATAATTTAAATTCTATTTGTCTCTCCATATATATTATTCATAATAAACTATGTCAATTTTGTTCAACAGCCAAAAATTCTTATCTTTATATATCATTTGAATTCAAACAGTCTTAAAATTAAAGTGAGTATTTGGTGAGTCACTTTTAAAACGACTGATAAAATATTGATAATGAGAAGTTACGAGATTCGGTTCGAGTCCCGTCCATTCCGCTTAGAGAGTTTCAAAGCTCACCGAAACCGCTTAATTCAACGAATTAAGCTGTTTTTTTATGTCAAAACCCCTCGTTTCAAATTACTCCAGGGTAAAAGACGAGAAAGTTAGTAATTATATGAAAGCATTGAGGTCGGCATTGGAAACAAAGCCCAGCCAGGCTGTGCGAACAAGCCAGACTGATAAAACCCTCTCTTCGAGCATCACCTTTGTAAAGCCCCCTGAAAAAATGCATTATTGAACCATGGTAGGCTTTTACTCTTGCGGCCTCCCAATCCTCTTTTTGTTTTTCGTCTGCAGGTAATTCCTCAAATGCGCCATTACCTAAAAAACTAGCATTATCCTGTTCAATTTGATAACTGAAATTAGTAAGTGAATATCTAATAGTATAGCCCAGAGCTTTATTTTCAATAATGATGATGTCGTCCTTATAAGCGTTAAGAATACCCGCTTTCTTATCATGCACTAAATTGATAACTTCAGGATTAACAATGCGGCATTTTTTACTATTAGTGGTCTCTCCCAAAAATACCCTTTGAAAGATTTTTAAAAAGTTTTCCCGTTCCTTTTTCCCATCACGTTGACATTTACCTCTGTGAGTTGAACGATAACCGGCTTTAGTTTAATTTTAACATTGACTGATAAATCAGTAATAAAAACGGTTTGGGTGTGTTTTGCAAAACCGACCATCGACACAGAAAGCTGGTAAGTACCCGGATGTAAGCCTTCAAACATGCCTATCAATGCTTTTCCACATCCAACCCGCAGGCACTTAGACATAAAGCATAATTTCATTTACAACCAATTAACTTTATGTGTCAAAAAATAGCGATTATAGTGGGTGCCGGATCAGCCGGACTCACCGCTGCTTATGAATTACTAAAAAGAACGGATATTTACCCGTTATACTTGAGAAAAGCAATGTCGTGGGAGGAATTTTCAGAACTGTAAATTACAAGGGTAACAAAATAGACATCGCAGGGCATCAAAGAACCGGGTTTATTTACGCTTGATTTTTCAGAAGGTCAATCGAATCCACTTATTTTTATTTAATAAAAAGAAAATAATTACCGGAAAGGTTTAAAGCGGTAAAAATAAGCGGCTTATGTTTGAAATAAATATTTAATATAATATATTTATAAAAGTATATCTCCTGAGAGGGAAGTGCTGATTTAAACCTTATATTTTCTTTATTTAATACGCCCGCGCTGATGAGCAAAATAAAAGAAAGCACAATTTCGAGACGTAGTTTTGTAAAATCAACCTCTTTTTTTTGGCTTAGCAAAGCCATTTTTACCGACCCAGCCATTAAAACACTGGCTGACGCTGTCGGCTTAAACACCACCCCTTCCTCAGATTTCAGTTGCGAGTTGTTCCGCAGCAGTGACTTGTTGTATTTGAAATACTTTTTTTACAATGCACGGGTCAGTGGCAAACATATTAGGCGTATTGGGAACAAACCGATGTATGTTTACATTAAAGCCCCCGCTCAGCATATTGCCGAAGAACTGGTTAAACAAGACCCCAAGACGTTTACATCGCGCAATGATCTTCGGTTAAAAGAAACATTTTTATCGCAGAGTTCGTGGCTGGCCTTCAAACTTACCGACGAGTTCCGCTCCTTAAGATTTGATCCTGAATCGCTGCTCGACTGGAAGAACAACTTCGATATGCTTACGATTGATAGCTTTGCCAGCCGGGAAAGCGACCGTTTTTCGGGCTATGGTTTTGCACTGCAGGCGCTGAAAGACGAATTTACCGCTCAGACAATTGATGATGTACCGGTTCTACATTCAACCGCCAGTCAGGCAAGCAGCCATCAGCCCATTACCACGTTTGATGTACCTTTCCGGATGTCGCTTAGCCCGATTGCCAATCCGCTAACGGGCAATACACAATTTACCAGGACACTCGGCGAGCACGTTTTTACAGAAAATAACTTGCTTAAGCTGCATTACCTGTGTACCTGCAAAAGCCGGCAGGAAGTAAAAATCGTTTCCCCCTGGGAGAACAGCCTGGTGTTTAGAACAATTGACAATGAATTAGCGCCGCCCAGGTTTAAAGTCGTACGCGCTGTTTGCCCTCAAACAGCCGACAGGGGTGTTGAACTTTTGCCGGCACCGGTAAACCGTGAGGAGCTCAAAGAGCTTACCATGCGCAAGGAATATGACCGGGATGTTACCGCAGATTATTTTAAAATAGCCGCATTGGGTGCTACTGCCTACCTGAAATATAAGAATGACGACCCTACGCTGAAATTCTCTATTGTAGGCTGGCAGCAAAAGATCAAGTACGCACGCGATAATTATGTGTCGGTAACCTTTAGAGCAGTTGATGTGTTTACCGGCTTAAAATTGCTGATCTCTATCATTGCCGAAAGGGAATTCAAATTCGGCATCAGTTTTTTACCAAAAAAGTATTATGTAGCCTTTGCTGAAAAGGAAAAGATTTATGATGACGGAGTCACGGTAAGTAAACTACCCTTTAAGAAAATTATACCAAGAACCAATGGTGCCTACTTTTATCCGCAAACTTTTGATTTGGTGAGTTTCGCCAACGGAACGGGCAGGCGCGCTGACAACAGCTACCTGGTTGCCCGCAACAAAGTGGATTGCGTATTTGACGCGGCTCAATCCATTTACCCCGAAAACCTGGTGGTTTTTGATTACACGGGTATAGATAAAAATGGCGCAGAACACCATTTTCAGTCCAAGATTGTATTTATCCCTGCCGAAAAATATGTGATACAATCGGGAACGTATCAATACCATAATGAGGATAGCGTCTTAAAAGATGTAGTTGCCGGTAATCCTGTGCCGATTATCGGCATAGGTGAGCTCGATCCGGCACAGGACGTAAACCTGCAGCCCGGTACGCGGCCCGGCTGTATACCCAACCCGGCTGCAGGCTATACTTATAAGTTAGAAAAAACCTTTGCCCAACCTTTACCTGCTGTACCGCCGGGCTACAGTAAACTGGAAATTCTGCTTGGAGAACTTAAACGCATTATTACTTTACCACCTTACCGTACAAGCTTCGCCATAAATATAAAAAATGATTTAACCTATGCCAGGTTAGACGGGCTCAAAGCGGTAAACCTAATCGGGAAAGATTCAACTAATGCTACTTTCCGTACCTCCGATATCCTGCTTGCGCCGGAATACAATCCAAACTTGAGCGGGCCCGATTTTTATTTAAATAATTTCCCGGTCGTACCCGCCTTGTACAACGCCAATGTGATTCTATCACAAATAGACCAGATACAGGGTCGCAGCGAGTATCGCACGGTGAAATACTTTAATACTTACCGAAATAGTA
Organism: Mucilaginibacter roseus; assembly: GCF_021215455.1. Lineage (GTDB taxonomy): Bacteria > Bacteroidota > Bacteroidia > Sphingobacteriales > Sphingobacteriaceae > Mucilaginibacter > Mucilaginibacter roseus. Next base: position 19,315 of record NZ_JAJPWV010000003.1, read on the forward strand.
ACAAAGACATTGACGTGCCATACGATAGCAATCCGGCACTCCTTTTCTTTGAGCTGGCTAACGGAATTGGTAACTTCTTCACTGAAAACTATAAAAGCTCTGGGGCGGTGGCCAATCCGGGTATCAAAATCACCCATGTATCGGCGCTCGATAACAGTATCAGTTATAACGAAACGCATAATGATTTACGCACGGGCGTTACAAAAAACGCAGTTGCAGGCGGCTTTAAGGTGGTTGGAAATGTTCCGGGCGAATCGGTATTCCGGGAGCTGAAAGCCGAAATATTAGGTATATCGCTGGTCAGTATCCTACAAAGTTCCTTAGGACTAAATGATTTACCGGTCTTTGCATACGCGAGGCAATTTGAGCAAACCCTTAAACGGGTTGAAGAACTGGAGGAAGAATTCAAAGATATTGCCAAAGGCTGGATTGCTGAATACAAGAGTAAAATAGCACTTATTGCCGAATATAAAAAGCAAATCGAGCAATATGAAGAGCAGTTACGCTTGCTGTCTAAGATCGATCTGCGCGCCTGGCTCGAATCGGTTATCGAACAGTCGAGTGCCTTAAATTACTACCGTCAACAGGCCCAGGCTCTGCAATACGCCCAGGTTAATTTGAAAGCCTATGTCAGGGATTGCCTTAAACCTGTAAAAGATAAAATCTCGGCACAAATACTGGCTGCAATGGTTGGCGGCTACGATGTTGCCACGATGGTCGATTGCCTGATTACTCCTGTATTAACCACCAGCCAACAGTTCCAAGCCAACCTGGATAATTTTATAAAAAAAGCCGGTGATCTGAGAACAAATGTCAGCAATGGCAAACTACCGGAAAAATATCTGGAAGAGGCCGTAAAAATTATCCTGATTGAAAAGATTATCAACGGCACCAATGCCCTGGACCTTCTGTCGAGATATAAAGAATGTGTAAAACAGGCTGGCCGAATAGAGGATAAGTACAAGGCGGCTTACCAAGAAATTGTTGATGGCATCAATGAGGCGCTGAATTTTGCCTCAGCGATTGGCCAGGATTACCAGGAACAGCTGGAGAACCAGGTCGCCGAAGCCATTAGCAACATGCCTGCGCTGCTCGAGAAGCTGATTAGCGATGCCGACCTACCATTTAAGCCTGAACAAATAAGTGGCTGGCTATTGAAAACGTATCAGTTGGTTCAGGTATATGATAATTATCACCGGCTGTATGCGAATTTAAGGGGTGGGCATTATGTTATACTGTTAAAAGAGTTAGGCCTGGACATTCCGGCCACTTATCAGCTTAGCATTGACAAGGTCCAAGCCGATCTGGAAGCTTCTTTTAAAAAGGAAGTAAGAAACCTGAAATATACCGTTGAGCCGCCAACTGCGATTAAAACCGCATTTACTGAACTGCAAAACACGTTATTGGCAACGGACGTTACCCTTAAGGCTTACGAAGCTAAAATTGATGAAATTAATCAGCTCATTCAAACCACTATAACTAATTACCAGGCGGTTGCTGGTCAGCTATACAGGCAGTACGAAATCATTGTTATACAGGCAGCGGAAATCAGGGCAAAATTACGCGACCCTGAAAAGTTTGTAGCCGATTTTGTTCGCAACAAAATCAAAGATTTACAAGGCGATTTAGATAATTACCGCCGCGATATTATTAATAAAGCTAAGGGTTCGCCTGAATACCTGGCACTGCAAGCAAAAATTGCCGAGTACGACGTGTTTATTAAAAAGATACAATCGCTGACCCGTCAAAAGCTCGATTATAAATTTAATACAAAAAAATTCCGCAAAGCATCCTTAGGCGGCGTCATCGAATTTCTGCCAGTTCCTAATGTAACTGAGCTTAAGATAAATGTGAATTATGAGATAGAACTCAACATTACCTCGCTCGGCAAACCGCCTTCAATAGGCCGGCAATCACACGTTACCGAAAGCACCCTGAGTAATTTTAAGCTGGGCATGCTGCAATTGCTTTATATTGATTTTGAAAGGGTCAGGTTCATTACCGGATCGGATGTAAAGGACGATTTTCAGGTACAGATACGCAATGTGGAGTTTGCCGGGTTCCTGGGTTTCTTCCAGGCCTTTCAGGAATATTTAAAAAGCCTGAGCGACAACCTTGTATTTGACATCAGTGCGACGGGCGTGCGCGTTGGTTACGGTATCACCATACCTGATATTACCTCCGGTGCTTTCAACTTTTTCAATCTGAGCCTGAGCGCTTTACTTACCCTTCCTTTTCAGCCCGAAAAATCAATGCAAATGCAGTTTGGCATCGGCAACGAGCTGAACAAATTTGGCCTCACGGTGCTGGGTATTTTCGGTGGACAGGGATACTTCAATCTAATAGCCGAGCCGCGCAGCGGTATCGTGGGCATGGAGGTTGTGCTGGAATTTGGCGCGATATTCAACCTCAACCTTAACGTTGCCCGCGGCACCGCTTATTTGGTTGGCGGCATTTATATTAAGCGCTATAAAGGCAATTACGAACTCCGTGGTTATATTTTATGCGTAGGCCGTTTAAACATTTTAGGGTTGTTCTCGGCATCGGTCACCTTCTATTTGGCGCTCGAAGGCAATAGTCAGGTTCTAAAGGGGGTTTGCAGGGTTACGGTAAGCCACCAGTTAACCCCTTTTTTCGAAATTTCGGTATCGTTCGAAATGGAGAAGATCATCAAAGGAACAGAAAGCAAGGGTTCTACCGGGGAGGCCGCCTACCTCAAGACAAGCACTATAAACCAGACCGGGGACCTGTATATTGCTGACACTAACCTTAACAAAGCTTATTTTTATCATGATGAGGAGATATACATTTATATAAAAACCGATGACACAGTACCGGTAGCCCCAAAAGCAACACTTGTAGATAATAACTCGCGGGCATTAATTTCATCGGTTAAATCAAAATCACAGGGTTCGCTGCATTATTTCAGTATTAGGCCGTCCGATATGCCCACGGGGGAGTATGAATTGAATATCGCCCAGCCCGGAACGGCGAACCTGGTCAAAAAAGTTTTCAAAATTGTTAGTGCCGAAGCCGATTCATGTTCCGAGGAGTTAAATACCTACATCTCTTTGGAAGATTATTATGCATCTTATTACCATTCAATTTAACCTTACCCATGACACTTAAACCTCAGTATAGCGTAACGCCACACGGCATTAAAGTAGTCGGCAAGGATGTGTATGCCGTATTTAAAATGGTAGTAAGCATTGCTGATTTTAATAATAAACCTGTTACACCTGTCTCGCGCGTAACCGGGAGCGTGTGGGCAAACTTTCTGGCTGAAATCAACGCCGCAAAATGGACCTATAATTACACGCCGGCTTCGGCTGACGGCTCAACCGGAACCCTGGAATTCAGCATTATATCGCTGCGCACCACAATGCAAAACAATAACTTTCAATTTTTAATGCCGGGCCAGCAACCTGATAACGATACCGTTAGGGGGCTTAGCAACAATAAATCTATTAACTACGGGCTTGATCATGACCGCAAACCCCGTTTAGGATTTGCAGGCGAAGGGACAATGGCCATTATAGAACAGGCCGCTAAACTGGAAAGCAGGCAAATGCAATCTTCCCTCGACAAGTTTGACTTAGACCGTTACCATGATATTTTTAAGAAATCGGGCGAGTTTGCCGATGAAAACCGACTGACAGATAAGCAGTTGACCAATGAATATGATTTCAGGACAGTGTACAGCACCATCCTGAATGAGCCACAGCTTGCCGAAACACACTATGGAATTATCAGGGAAATAATTATACCGGTAGGTGAAATGCTTTTACGTACTACCTTGCAGGATTATAAAATAAAAATGCCGGACGGTACGCCCGACGCACTATACACTTTAAAAAATGTCAACGGAAAATATTATAACGGTTTACAAAAGATGTTTTTTTACAACGGCGGCGGCAATTCAGATTTTAATGACATCAGATATTATTTAAACGACCCTTACAAACAAGCGCAGGAGGACGTTAAAGAATCTAAAAACGGCAAACCGCATCCCGATGGCATCTATGCGCTCATCGCTTATAAACCCAACGCTGCAGATAGTGGAATAAATAATAACGATCCATTTCGAAAGGGCAAAGGTGTTAAAGGTTTTAATGTAATTGTAAAACCTAAACCTGACAAAAATAAATATGCCTCTTTAAGCTGGCATCAAAAAGTATATACCTTTAAAAAGGGGCGTAAAAAACCATATATTATTTATACATCGGGATGTATGAACCCCCGTGCTGAAATGGTTGACAGCCAAACACAAACACGTACCAACTTATTATTTGCCTGGCGCGGCGACAATTTAATTGTAAACCGGGAGTTAAAGGCATCAAAGAACATAACTGACAATATTGCAACCGGCTTTGTAACCGATAAGGGGTGCGAAAACCGGTTCATTAACGATGAGATTTTCACCAAACAGGAACTGCTCATCCGTGAGTCGCAGATACAACTGCTGGCTACAGATAACAGCAGCGCCTATCATTTTTATGTTAGAACCGTTGGTTATACCGAGCACTGCCTGCCGCTAGAAGCTGAAGTTTTAGACAAGGACATGCTACCTTATACACTTACCGTTGAAGATGTATTAAACAGCGCATCTAATGCAGCATTATATTTATTTGGCGAACCGGTTCAGTACAATTTAACTAGTGCGGCAGCATTACCAATTAAAGCGCTGAACATTGTCGGCCCAAGGGTATATAATGACCCCAACCCAGGTTATGTGGACAATGGCAACCACTTGGTTTTAAACGAACTGGCAAAGGAAAAGCGTGAAACACGCTACCTGTATCCGCCTTCCATCAAACTGGAAGACGTTAAGTTCCTGGGTTACCTCTCGCCCGAAAAGTTGAAGAAACGAACGACTGAAAAACTCAGTTTAAACGATTATGTACGCCGGTGCAAACGCCTTGAAGACAGAAATTCCACCAAACTGCCAAACCTCGCTATCTCGAGTTCTGGCATTGATTACCTCGCTGATCCACGCGGTAGCAGGATCGTCCTTTTTCCGGCTGATTTATATACCCTGTCCAGATGCAAACCGTCGGACCTTAAACCGGTTTTTATTTTTAATTATCAAGCCTTATATCCTTTTTACAACAAAACTCGATCGGGAAAGCTAAGCGTAATACGCAAAAAAAATGTCGCCCCGGCAATCTACAACGGGTTGAACAATAGCTACACTATTCAACTAAATAACGATCCGCTTTTTAAAGATTTGCCCCTGGGCATTTACTTATTTAAAGTATACATCACTGACGCTGATTTTACCACAACCACTATTAATCACTACAACGAAATACCGCTCAGGATATCATTGGTCGGCAAACCAGCCATTCCAATTATCACTACGCCTACCAAAAACCTGGTCACCCTGCGCAATACGTTACATGAACAGCACCGTAACTACTGGTTTTTACCCTTTGATATTACAGACAGCGATAGCTGGAAATCATTAAAATACACGGAGGATACCGAAGTGTTGCGTATCGACCAGCCCGCGCCAGCGGACATTTTATCGGACTATGAAAAAAGAACCGGTATAAAGCAGGAACTGATGTTGGATGAATATCCGTACGATATTTTTTTGCAGAAGGAAGGAGATGCAGCGGGCGAAAGTGATCTGCGTGTTTCGCTATATCCGGCGAGCGTTACCATCAGTATACAATGCCAGGCTGATAGTCCGATTACCGACAATTCGTTGCTCTTATCCCTGAATTTAAACGACAGCGATAAATTAACAGCTCGTAAATCGTCAGGTGGTTTTAAACTGTTTTTAAACAGCGATTTGCTGAAAGAAGCACAGGCGATGGTGTTAATCGTAAAATTTGTTCAGGCTGAAAACCATTATGAGCTATTTTTACAAGGTACATCACTTACTCCAAAGGGTTTAAAAAATTATATCAATCCTGATATTACGATCCAGGATATCGAAATTCCGGAACAGGTGATGCAGCAATTAGCAATTGCACCGGCCTCCCTCAACTTCTCGTTCAACAGAGGCAACAAATACATTTTTATAACCGATATGCGCCATCCGTACTCGGCGATAAAACGCTTCAGGCTCTTCGCCTCTTCACCATTCCAGGCCTATTTTCCAAAAGTAAAAAATGAGTTTGAGCTGGGCAGTACGGGCGTCGTTCATCAAATATTTGTACCGAACAATGTACGGCCCGAAACGCCGGTACTTAACGCCGGGGTATTGTTAATGCACGTTAAAGACGAATCGTGGAACGATGAATTTAAGGAAAGCGCCACCAGCAGTCTCATTCGGTTAACCCTGAACCAAGACTTCATGAAAGAGGGCCGCAATTTGCTGGGCATAGTGCTTAAAAATATATCTGCCGCTACAGACACCAAAAATGTTTCGCTGGTGGGCGATGATATCACCAAGCTCAGCAACTACGATATTTCGAACACTACGATCGAAGATTTTATTGACACGGCGAGCCAAAATCCTTTGTTCTCTAAATACATTGACAAAAAGCCAAGGAAAATCTACTTGATTGACGAAGTACAATACGAGGTACTGCGCTGTGTTCCTTACTATAACGCCGATTTAAAAAAATGGCAGGTTGTACTTCCGTTTAAATACTTCCGGGATATGGAAGCCTTGTTTGTGAAGTTGGTAACGGTTAAAATCGCACCTGGTCATGATCTGAAAGACATCAACCATAACATCGCCGCCCCTGTTTACAGAGACAGGTCTGGCACTAACCTATCCTCGTTTGCGGAGCCCGAAATATTTCCGGTTTATAACAAAAAACAGATCAGCATTAAACGCACTAAGGATAGCTACACCATTGAGTATATTGGCCCGTTTTTAAGCAAGCCGCTTAAAATGTTATGTGTAATGCTTTTAGACCAGCACCACCACTTAGCTGAAATTCTTTCCGACACCAGCATGATGAAAGATATGGTCACGTTTAATTGCGCCACAGCCGATCCGGTTGCAGGTACTGAAGGGAAAATACTCTTGTTTTCGCAAAAACGTGTCACCATTAACCGGCCATTGTGCCATACAATTCTGGTTCTGGAGTTTGAGGTGCATGCCAACTACAAACCTGCCGCCGGTCAATCTGCAAGTCAGCCATTTTTTGTAAGCAAAAACCCTTTGTTCGAAATGGAAGGAACCCGCCTGATAAACGTTGCCGAATTTAAAGCCTAATCATATGTTTAACTCAACAAACCTATATCATGAAAGATTTAATTTTCTACTCGCCTCGGGCATCGCTTAAATTCCGGTCGTTCGCTGATGACCTTACCCCTGCAGAGCTTACCGAAGTAAAAAATAACATCCGGCTATTTAAAGCAGCAGATGGTGGTAACCTCCAAAAAATTAATGCCTATGCCTGCAAAACGGGTATAGACTGGACGATAGCCAGCGGGCAATTCCCAGGCTCGGGGGGAGCGAAGGTAAATTTTAAAGCCGCTGTACAAGTAGGTACTGCTACGCTCGAAAGCGCTTTCGACCGGCAGTATTTAATGGGTATATTAGCCCGGGAAAGCCGTTTCGGCCAGGATTTTCCGATTTATGTTAATGACAATACCGCCATAGGTGGTTTTCAGCTTATCCCTAAAGAAACGATAGACGAATTTAACAATCATAATAAACCTGCAATAAACGCCGTAGATGCCGACCAGCGCGGAACGGCCGTAGAAACACCCGCCTATAAAGAGTTTTGTAATGCCGCCAAAATTGCCGCCTGGAACCTGGCGCGCAACCTGCAATACTGTACATTCAAAAAACTGAACGGTATTGAAGTGGGCTCGATTGCAGCTGCCGATGAAGCCATCCTATTTGCGCTGGCAATGTACCGAAAAGGGGTGGCTGAGGTCACCAATGCCCGTAAACAATGCCTTAATAGCGGCGCTGATAATACTAAATGGGAAAATGTAAAATCGCTGGTCAGCGCCGAAGCACGCAAATATGTCGCTAAGGTATTGTTGTACGCCCAAAGCCTTACGATGAGGTTTTATTTTGTTGCCGGCGATACTGTGATCAAGGCTTGTCAGGCTAATTGGTCAGCCTTTAAAAGTGATTGCAGCGGCTTTGTAAAAAAAGTGTGTAAGGACCTAAATGTAACGATGAGCACCGGTCAGGCTGATGCTATTGTAGATTATATTAAAGCCAATGGTTGGACGGCACTTAAAGATCAGACTTCGGGTAGTACAATTACCAAAACTAAGGAGCAACTGGCAAAAGAATATGCCGATAGTGGTTATCTGGTTATCGCCGGTTTAAAGGGCGCCGATAATGTTCCACCGATGAATAACGGGCATGTGGTTGTCGTAGTATCGGGTGACATGGTTTACTCCTCGCGCGATGGAAAATACTATCCTCTTGGCTATTGGGGAAGGCTGAACGGCGTAGGCAACCAAAACTCCGGCTTAAATAACGCTTTTAACAAAGACTCTATCTCCAAAGTGGTATATGCAGCAAAAAAAATATGAAAAATATGCTGCCGTTTGACTAATTATTTAAGGTAACATGCCAACCATGAGATCGTGTCGATCAGGAACAGCAATTTCAACAATCTGAATCTGCTCTATCGCGTTCTTGTTACCGACAGGCATGACCTAATAAAATATTGAACATAATTTTCAATATCACTTGCATTCCACAGTATTTTAGGACTGATCACCGGGGCTTTGCCGCTGGCGATCGGTCTTTCAGGATTAGTGTTGGGTTTTAGTAAGGAAATTGACCAACAGATCAATCCAATATGTTAAAAGTAGCTGTTGACGGTGAGAAAACACCGCTGGACAGTATTTACAGCAATGCCATCGAATTATCCATTGAAAAAGGCGACGAATGGAAATAATTCACGGAACAACAATTTAACTGGTAGTCTGTACAAGCAACACCAATTAATTTGCAGATGTCATTTCTTTTGTTTTAACTTTGCACCAATTCCTGACCCGTTACCTTTTAAATATCAAGGAATCATGACTGAATTTATTCACATATCGCCCCTTTCGCTTTAAGCCTGACCGGCCGCCGCATTCCCGTTTTTATTTTTGAAAACGTTTAGCTGATTGTTGCCAAATGTGCAATCTGTTAAATTTTTGGCCTGCCTGTTAGTGTGGTTGCTGTAGCACCATGAAAGGGTATATCCCATCCCGGGGATGAATTGAAACCCATAGTGAAATCAAGTTTATTTATTCAACACGCAATTAGAGTGTTCAGGTATATCCGCATTAATCCTTAACGGAGATGCTGCTGCCATGTACACCATTAATAAACTGTGTGTAAATCATCCGGAAAAAATAATTACCGGATATAAAATCATACTCCCGACATGGGCAATTTAAAAACAAAAGAATTAAGTAAAATTGGCTATACCGATAACCAGCTACGCAGCCTGGTGATCAACATAGCCTCAAAACATTTTAAACATCATACCACTGAGCATTTGCTTAACTTGCTGACTGATATATTACAGCGGCCGGAGCAATATCTCAATGATACGGTAACCGGCAAAATAGCCGAGAAAATAATCGGCAAGCCCGAAGAGGCAGCCTTTACAGCGCATGAACTCCTGCTTCAGCCGCAAGCCTATAAAACTTATGGTGCAAAGAATATAGAAGTGGCAGCGCATACACAGATGGAGCTGGCCATGCAACTGCCCGTTAGCTTACAGGGAGCGCTGATGCCTGATGCGCATATGGGTTTCGGCTTGCCTATTGGCGGCGTGCTGGCTACCAATAATGCGGTAATACCTTATGCTGTTGGCATGGATATTGGCTGCCGCATGGCGCTGTCTATTGTAGATGAAAGCGAGAGTTTTTTTAACCGCTATGCGTACCAAGCGAAACAGGCATTGAAAAACCATACCCACTTTGGTATGGAAGGCGGCCTTGACGCAAGGCAGGAACACGAGGTATTGGATAGCCCGGTATTTCGTGAACTACCATTTTTGCGACCATTACATGGTAAAGCCGTAAGGCAACTTGGCACCTCGGGCAACGGCAATCACTTCGTAGAGTTTGGTACCATTGAACTTGCCGCAGGTAACGCCTTAAGTTTGCCTGCTAAAAAGTACGTGGCCTTACTGTCGCATTCCGGCAGCAGGGGTTTGGGGGCGGCTATTGCCAAACACTATACCCAGCTGGCCATGAATACCTGCAAACTGCCACGCCATGCCCAGCCATTGGCCTGGCTGGATATGGATACCGAAGCCGGGCAGGAATATTGGCTCGCCATGACACTTGCCGGAGATTACGCACGTGCCTGCCATGAGCGGATACATGCCAACCTGTTAAAAGCATTAGGGTTGAAGGCTGTGAGCGTAATTGAAAACCACCACAACTTTGCCTGGAAGGATAAGCTTGCTGACGGCCGCGAGGCAATCGTTCATCGTAAAGGCGCTACACCTGCCCACGCAGGCGAGATGGGCATTATCCCCGGTAGCATGACTACCCCGGCTTACCTGGTAGCAGGCAAAGGTATTGGCGATGCATTGTACTCCGCTTCGCATGGAGCGGGCCGGGCTATGAGCAGGCAAAAAGCCAAAAACAGCATGACGGTTTCTGGCTTGAAAAAGATGCTTGCCAATGCCGGTGTTACGCTTATTGGCGGCAGCGTTGAAGAAAATCCGCAAGCGTACAAAAACATTGACAAGGTAATGGAAGCGCAAAGTACATTGGTTGAGGTGCAGGGCAAATTTATGCCTAAAATAGTGAGAATGAGTAAAGAGTAATTAGATGAAAAAAGTTATCATTCAAATAACCTCCGGTAAAGGCCCGGCTGAATGCTGCCGCGCAGTTGCCTTGGTTTATAAGCTGATGCTGAAACAAGCCGCTCGGCAAGCTATTAAAGTACAACCAGTAGAAATAATATCGGCAGAATACAAAGACACCTACAAATCGGCAACATTTATAGCTGAAGGTAATGAGTTAAACAGCTTTATAACCACATGGAACGGAACCGTGCAATGGATAGCAGAAAGCCCCTATCGTAAGGGGCACAAACGTAAAAACTGGTTTGTAGGCGTTGCCGTGTTTGATGTTAAAGCTTTACCTGTATGGAATGATGCTGATGTGCGCATTGAGACCTGCCGGGCTTCGGGGCCGGGCGGACAAAATGTGAACAAGGTAGAAACCGCTGTACGCGGTACACATGTGGCAACCGGCATACAGGTTTTGGCTATGGACAGCCGGTCGCAGCTCGAAAACAAAAAGCTTTGCATGGAGCGACTACAAGCAAAGGTAATGGCCCGGCAGGCCGAACACTTGGTTGAGCAGCAGCAACAGCAATGGCTAAATCATCATGCGCTGGAACGTGGTAATCCCGTGAAAATCATCCGCGAAAAATTGTAAGTAGTGATAAAGAATATCGGGCCGTAACTGATAACAGTACGGTCCGATTACATTTTTCAGAACGATATCTTAAGGTATTCTTATTAAGAACTCCTTATTAAGATAGCCCTTTGTGGAGCATCTGTGCCAGCCAAGAGAGCTTCTGATCGTACTTGGGGAAACGTTCAAACAGCATAATATCAATCTCGAAACTTTTAAAAGCCGTGTATAATGTTTCTGCCAAAAACATGCGGTCTTCCTCGTTTAGGGGCTTTATATCTTTATTTTCTATCGCCCACAATATCATTTCGTTCATCACCGCCAGCTCGTCATCCAGCATAATTCGTGATCGTGTGAGAATCACCGCAGGGTCGGCCTTTAAGTCAGCCATCAGCAATTCGTATTTAACCATCAATCCTTTAATTTTTTCCAGTTTCAGGCTAAAATACTTTTCAACGTTGATTGCAAACGATTGCTCCTTACTTATAACCAGCAAGCAGTCCTGAATAATAGCCGACATTATTTTGATCGCCACTGCATCAAGAACCTCATTCTTATTGCCAAAATATTTGTAAACGGTACTACGTACTTTTTTTGCTTCTTTAGAGATATCCTGCATGGTTACACGAGAATATCCATACTTCTGAAATGCGAGTTCAGCTCCGGCAATAATTTCTTCCCGCACGCCATCGTTGGCGGTTTCCTTTACTCTTTTAAATAAATCCGTGATTTTGCAATAGTTCATAATAACACATAGCCCTCTTCACCGGCAAAAATGGTAAAACTTAAGTCATAAAAGAAAAAACACGTTAAAACATACGGACATTTTATGTGTTTTTGTATTCACAATATCAAGCGTTCAACTTAGTAATTGTTTTTAAGTTTTTACAAATAACAAAAAAGATACAAAAGCCAAATACGCATTATGTTTTATCCCGTAACCATGAAGTCAATAATTAACGCCGGTGGCGCCCTCGCGGTGCTGATCTGCCTGAGCGGATGCAGTAACAAAGAAAAAACGAAAAGCGGACCGGACACGCTGGCTGTCGAGGTAAGAGACCTGAGTAAAGTGAACAGCCAAACTACACAGCAAACCGTTTATGACGGTACACTACAGGCTGACAAGGTGATTGATCTGAGCTTTCAGGTTTCAGGCACTATCGTATCATTCCCGGTAAAAGCGGGCGACTATGTAAAAAAGGGACAATTAATTGCGCAGGTAGATGAAACTACTTACCGCAATCAGTACAACGCCCAACTCGCACAGGCAAAACTTGCGGAGGAAAACTATCGCCGTATTGAAGAAGTTTACCGCAAAGGCAGCATTGCCGAAATAAAAATGCTTGAAGCCAGATCAAATTACGAGCAGGCAACATCAGCGGCAAAAGCTACCTATCAGAATATTGCACACACCCGCCTTTATGCGCCGGAGTCAGGCTATATCGGGCAGAAAATGCTTGAAGCCGGCGGTTTGGCCAGCCCGGGCCAGCCCGTTGCGCAATTGCTGGATACCCGTTCGGTACAGGTATTAGTAGCAGTTCCCGAAAATGAGGTTAACCGCTTTCCGGCAGGTACACCGGCTACCATAAAAATTGATGCTATGGGTAACCGTTTGTTCGAGGGTGTGGTATCTGAAGTAGGCGTTCTGGCTGTAAATAGCTCAGCTAACTACAATGTAAAGGTTAAAATATCTAATCCGGACCGCATGCTTAAACCGGGCATGTTAAGCAAGGTAAACTTTAATACAAACAAAACATCAGCGGTTAAAACCGATAGCGCGAGCGTTGTGGTACCGGTTCAGGCCGTGCAAGTTGATGAGAAAGGCAACCAGTTTGTGTACCTGGTAGGAAGCGGCAACAAGGCAGAACGCCGCCGGGTTAAAACCGGCCGCCTGTACAGCAATGGCATTGCCGTTACCGAGGGGCTTAAGGGCAATGAACAACTGATTACCTCCGGCTATCAAAAGCTTGCCGACCAAACGCCTGTAACCATCAACAAATAATGCCCACATGAAAGAGAAAAAAGAAAACATGATTGAATGGGCAATGAAGTACCATGTACTTCCGGTGGTGCTTGCCCTCATATTGTTCATACTCGGTATAGCGGCTCTGTTTAACATGCCACGGAATGAGTTTCCGGACTTTACCATCAGGCAGGGTGTTATCATCGGTATGTATCCCGGCGCTTCGGCCAAGCAGGTTGAGGAGCAGTTGACAAAGAAGGTTGAGGAATATCTTTTCAGCAATAACGAGGTTGATAAAACCAAAACCTACTCCTACTCGCGCGATGGGATGATGTACATATTTGTAGAAGTATCAGATAAATACAATGATGTTCAGAGCAAAACCTTTTGGAATAAGATAAAAAACGGCATGTTCATTCTGCAAGCCCAGTTACCAAAAGAGGTGCGTGGCTTTTATGTGAACAGCGACTTTGGCAGTACCTCTGCCCTGCTGATGGCGGTGGAATCAAAAACCCGCCCTTATAAGGAGTTGCTTAATAACGTGGAGTACATTGAATCGCAACTACGCCATGTTAAGGATGTAGCAAAAATATCCCACACCGGTAACCTCAATGAGCAGATATCGGTTTATATAGATAATAATAAGCTGCAACAACAGGGCATATCTGTTAATGCTATTATGCAGGTATTGCAAAATGCCGGCGCCATTACGCCTGCGGGCTATGAGAAGGGCGACGTTATTGACCGCCCTATACATCTAAGCACCTTTTTTCAGACCGAAGCTGATCTGTCTGAACAAATTGTAAAGCAGGATCAGCAAGGTAACACGGTAAGGCTGCGTGATGTAGCCAACATTAAACGCGAATACCAGGAGCCCGACAGTTATGTAACCGCAAACGGTACGAAAGCCATTATTATCTCGCTGGAAATGGTGAGCGGTAAAAACATTGTGCAGTTCGGCAAAAAGCTGGAAGAACGGTTGGATATTGTTCGCGAACACTTGCCTCAGGATGTTAAGATGGTGAAACTGGCCAATCAGCCTGAGGTGGTAGATGAGTCGATAGCGCATTTTATGAAGGAATTTGCCTTCGCGCTGATCGGGGTTATCATTGTAGCGTTACTGCTACTTCCTTTCCGTGTGGCGGCTGTAGCTGCGGCTACCATACCCATTACCATAGCCGCTACATTGGCCATTATGTACTTAGCCGGTATTGAGTTGGATACGGTAACCCTCGCGGCCCTTATTGTGGTGCTGGGTATAGTGGTGGATGACCCGATTGTGGTGATAGATAATCACATCGAAAAGCTGGATCACGGCATGTCTGTCTGGGATGCCGCGAAGAGCAGCGCCGAAGAGCTTTTTCCTTCAGTGTTTACCGCCACATTAGCCATATCGGCAACCTTTGTGCCGCTTATGTTCTTTATGACGGGTACAGCTAAGGATTTTATCAGTGTGTTTCCCATCACCATCATTATCGCCCTTACCCTATCCCTGGTGATCTCCATGATGCTGGTTCCATTCTTTAATACCTTATTTATCAAGAAGGGCCTTGTGCATGGCGATAAAAAGAATGATAAAAAATCATTCCTTGACCGCCTGCAGGACTTTTTCAATAAACACATCGGTAATGCCATGCGCCATTACCGGTTAACAGTACTTTTCGCTATACTATCGGTAGTTGTGGGCGTTTTCCTGATGGGGTTACTACCGCAACAGTTATTCCCTAAAGTAGAGCGCAACCAGTTTGCCATCGAGATCTACCTGCCCAGCGGCTACAGCCTCTCACAAACGGACAGTGTGGTAAAAAAGATGGAGCGCATACTGGCTAAAGATAAGCGTATTGTTAATTACACCAGCTTTATAGGTAACAGTTCGCCACGTTTCCATATGGTGTACGCGCCTAACTTACCGGCAAAAAATTACGCGCAGATATTGCTCAATACGGAATCAGAAGATGCTACCGAAGAATTAATTAAAGAATATATTCCTAAGTATAGCGAGCAGTTCCCTTCAGCTTATGTACGCATGAAGCAGCTGAACATGGTGAATGCGTCCGCTCCTATCGAGGTCCGTATCTCGGGAGATAGTATAGCTGATCTTAAAAAAACAGCTTACAAAGTAGCGGCCATAGGCAAACGCCACAAACAGGTTACCTGGGTACGTACCGATTATGACGATATGCAACAGGGTTTAAGCATCGATGTAAAAACGACCGAAGCGGCGCGGCTGGGCATCAGCAAAAATGATATTGCCAATACCATAGCCGCCCAAACAACCGGTATAAAGGCAACCCAACTATGGGAAGAAACTTATCCGATAGATGTGGAGATCAAAACGCCCCAAAAAGTGCGCATGGATGTTGCCCGCTTGAATGAGCTTAAGGTTATGTCGCCCAACACCGGTTCGGCAGTACCGCTAAGGCAGGTTGCTGACCTTAAACCTGACTGGAACGAGGGCCAGATCGTTCGCCGTAACAGCATCCGCACCCTTACCGTACGCATGGACGTAGAGCCCGATGCTGTAGCTAACGGTGTACTTGCCGAACTGCAACCGGATATCGAAAAAATAAAACTTCCGCAGGGTGTCGAGATTATTTATGGTGGCGAACTCGAACTGCAAAATGAAAACATGGGCCCTATGGGTATGGCATTAGGGTTGAGCGTGATCCTGATCTTCCTGATACTGCTATGGCACTTTAAACATTTAAAGCATGCGGTGCTGAGCATTACTACCATGCCGTTAAGTATCCTGGGTGCATCCTTCGGTTTGCTGGTTGCGGGTTATCCTTTTGGCTTTACTTCATTTTTAGGTTTGCTTGCCCTTTGCGGTATCGTAGTACGAAACGGGGTGATCCTGATTGACTTTGCCGAGGAGCTGCGCCATCATGAAGGGGCATCGGTATTTGAAGCAGCTAAACTATCGGCGGAACGACGGATGCGGCCTATATTCCTGACCTCATCAGCGGCAGCCGTAGGCGTTATCCCGATGATCATCAGCCGTTCATCACTATGGGGCCCGCTGGGTACGGTTATCTGCTTCGGCCTGCTGGTATCTATGCTACTCACCCTATTTGCATTACCAACCATGTATTGGCTGTTCTTCCGTAAAGAAGATAAGCAGCGGACTGAAAATCAACCAAGCCCAAATGCTTAACATAACGTTTATGAAAAGATATATTTTAATTTTAATAATCGCTATAAGTACTATACCCGCAATTGCCCAGCAACGGGTAATTACCTTGCGCGAAAGTAAAGACGCGGCGCTATCATATAGCAATACCCTAAAAAACGGGGAGCTACGCGTTGAATCAGCAAAAGCAGGCGTTGCAGCCGCCAAAGCCGACTATCTGCCATCAGTTAGCGCAACGGGTGTTGGTTTATTAGGCTTTAAGGATTTTATATCGGCCATGCCTCCATTACTTGAAAAGGGCATCAATAACTTTTACCTGTTAGGTGTAACCGGCATGCAGCCGCTTTACGCAGGGGGCAAAATAAAAACCGGCAATGAGCTGGCCGCATTACAATTGGAGGTAACCCGCATCCGCATGCAGCAATCAACCGACTCGGTATTGCTGCTAACCGAGCAAAAATACTGGAACCTGGTTAACATACAGGAGCAGCAAAAAACCATTGCCGCTAATGAGGTGCTACTTAATAGCGTGCTCAAAATGCAAAAAGACATGCTTACATCTGGCTTAATTGCCCGGAATGATCTTTTAAAGGTAAAGGTTCAGCTAAGCCAACTTAAGGTACAAAAAAGCAAATTGCAAAACGGGCGCCGGGTTGCCCTGCTCGACTTTTCCATGTACACCGGGCTGCCTTTTGATTCGACCATGACGATGAAGGACACACTGGACAAGCAGCGTTTACCGGTTTTACCGGGAGCATCGCCGGATACATTGCTGGCTAAAAACCTCGACTATCAGCTACTCAAAAAACGCATTGATGCGCAAAAACTGCAGACCACGTTATCTAAAGGCGATAATCTGCCCAGCGTTTCGGTAGGTATAAGCGCAGCACAAGCCGGCTCTTTTAACAGCGGGTTTGGCAGTTCCTTTGTTCCTTCAGGGTTGTTAACCGTCAGCATACCCATATCTAACGGGCTATGGGGACGTGGTAAGCAAAAAGTACGACAGCAAAAACTAAATGAAAGCATAGCCGCTAACGACCTGCGGGATGCCCAGGATCAGATCAGGTTGGGTATAACGCGCTACTGGTACAATTTGAAAGACCAACTGACACAAATTGTATACGCGCGCGAAAACCTTGAACTGGCTACTGAAAACATGAAGGTAAACCAGGATAATTACAAAGCCGGACTTAGCCCGGTAACAGATGTACTGGATGCCCAGGCCAGCTACCAGCAAGCGGCAGGCACGCTCACCACTGCATATACCGACTACTATAATCGGCTGGCTGTTTACCGCTACCTTACCGCTACGGGTAACGACAAATAGTAAAGGACCTCTGCCGAAAAAAGTTTTGAAACACAGAAGCCGCACTTTAAAAAGTGCGGCTTCTGCCATTATATATAAATTATATTGCCGCTTACTTAACTGTTACGGC
Source organism: Mucilaginibacter roseus (assembly GCF_021215455.1). Taxonomy (GTDB): domain Bacteria; phylum Bacteroidota; class Bacteroidia; order Sphingobacteriales; family Sphingobacteriaceae; genus Mucilaginibacter; species Mucilaginibacter roseus. The sequence continues at coordinate 37,154 of NZ_JAJPWV010000003.1, forward strand.
AAATTTAAAGGTAGCGGTTACTGTTTTACCCGCAGCGTATTCATAAACCAATGCCTGGCTAATGTTAAACTTATCATTAAGTGCTACCTGTTTCGGGAATTGGCCTATATCGAAAGTGAATTTCTCGGCGTTCATTTCAGAGAATACGCGAGCATCGGCTCCCCAGCCGATGACATTGCCGGCCGCGTTAAACCAATGGCCATAACCGTTAGCCGTAGTTTGCGCGTTAAGGGTACCATTACTTTCAACCGCGTAAAACTTGATGGTTTTATTGGCTAAGCCCTGCGTTATCTGCGCTGGCGTAAGCACAAAGGATTGCGCAAGTTTTTCCAGATCGGCAGTTATGGTGCTGCGGCTATAGTTCTCGGTATCGTACGGAACGGTTACATCTATATTAAAGGTAACATCCTTAGGGGTTGATCCCGGTACAATCTCAATATCATTTAACAAGGTAGTATTGGTAAACTTAACCTTATACGGCCATTGCTCATCATTGCTGTTATCATCATCCCAGGCGTGCTGCACATAGGCTGTGGGGGCACCGGTTACTATAAACCATAGCTTACTGCAATTAGCCGGAACATTAAAAGTGGCCTCGCCGCTTTTGCTTTCGAAAATAGTACCATACACGCGTGTACCGTTAGTTAATAAGGCCACAAAACCATAACGCCAGCCGGCTTTAGTTTCATCAACATGGTTATACCCGTTAGCATTGGCCAATCCTGTAAACATAGCTTTTACTGCGGTCGCCCCGGCAGGTACTTTGACAGGCACAATGTTAAAACCCGTAGTACCCGGACAGCGCGAATATTTAACCTGGAAACTACCATCGCTCAACTTGTCAAACTCATAAGGCTGCTGCCCTATATAACCTGCCCCCATTTCCCTTATCGCGTCAACATCCCATGTAGCAAAGCGGGCGGCGGCATCATAAATCTCATCATTAAGTTGCTTGTTATTAATGCCGGTTAAACGCATATAAGCCTGTATGCCATCCTCAGGCTGCAAAGCCTCATGCCAAATGCGCCCAACTATATCAATACCATGTTTTGATGCCCAGTAGGTTTGCAAAAAGTAACTCGCGTAGCGCTGCGATTCATGATGGAAGTGGCGATGGCAATTATCCATATATACACCAAAGTTGTAAGAACTGAAGGCTTCTTCCGGATAGCTTTGAAAAGCCTGCCACTGCGCCGTTTGCTCCCAAAAACCATTGCCGGGCTTACCGCCGAATCCATATCTAAAGCCATAGGATCCGCCCTTATCGCAACGCACCTGGTACTGGAAGCAGTGCCCTATCTCATGCGCGAGCGTAGAGCCTACAGGTTTCACGGTACCGGGGCTAATCCAAAGCGCTCCTATTACGTCATCATACCCCGAGCCTGTAGCCAGCCAATCGTCCTGGTAATGCAAAAAGATCATCATCTTATATTTGTCCAGGTTTGATTTACCTTTCCCTACCTCGGCAAACTTCAGCGTATTAATGTTGAGTTCATAAAAACCCTCGGCCTTTAAAAGCAGGTCGTTAATGTCAACACGGTATTGCTCAGGCACGGCAGCAGCGTTCGGGTCGTTCGCTCCGTATTTGGCATCCCAAAAAACAATAAAATGTTCTGACTGTCGGCTGCGCTTGTAAGCCCATTTACTTGCCGGGTTAGTAAAGTCGCTGTTTTTAAACTCTTGAGGTGTATAAATCGCAAGAGTGTCTTTTTTAGCGGGTTCCGGTGCAGGTTCCTCATCCGGGCGTTGCGTCTTTTTACAACTGCCTAAAAAAAGGCTGCCTATTATTAATAGTAGTTGTGTTAGCCTGAACCATTTTATGTATTTACCGGGCATAGACCGCTGTGCTGACATCATAATATTTATGGTATTTATAATATTTATAAATGTCAGCGTTTAACAAACTACTTATGCTGATGATATTGGCTTATGTTTAGCGGATATTATCTTTTAATCAGGCATAGCGATTATGATCGAACAGCTCATTGCAATAACGTGAATGACATTCCTGCATCAACCGAAATACCAATTTCTAATACTTTTCTTATAACCGTTTAATAACTTACTAATAGCGAATAACTAAAAATTAAATTTGTCAGGCTCATGTGTTTTTTAACAGTTTATTAACGTTTTTCCCAAACCTTTCGCCTCGTTTTGACTTATATTTGCCCGCTGAAAATGATAGGGATACTGAGAAACGGATATTTTAAAACTTTTTTGGGCCTGCTGCTTATCGCGGTATTGGCGCTAAAGTCATGCGATCTGTTTATCGGTTATTATAAAAACGTCAGCAAATCATACGCGGTTGAAAAAACTGAAGATGAAAGCAACAATCCTCAGGGAGAAAACAGCTTTGACAAGGCTGATAAAAAAATGTACTCATGCTATGAGTATAGCTACATTTATAACGTGCTACATCATATAATCCCTGTTTCCCCAGTATACGGCGTTTATAGCTTTTCCATATTCAAGGAACCCTTACGCGATGTGCTTACTCCGCCTCCAAACAGCACTCCGGAATTTATTTCCTGACGGCAAAACCATTTATACTTTTATTTATTATATATCCGGTTATAATATTTATAACTGCCGGTATAAATAAAGCACAGTGCTTTCAATAAGGCACTTGCAGCTTAAAACTGCGGGGTTTGACCATTTGCCAAACAACTTAACAACATTTTATTTATTATATTATTTTTTGTCTTTTTATGAAAAAGAAAAAACAAGCTAATGCGCCAACTCCCTGGCAACGGCTCGTTAGACTGTTACACTACGAGCGGTCAACCATCAACTATATATTTATTTACGCCTTACTGATAGGCTTGATTGGCCTTACCCTACCGCTGGGCACCACGGCGGTGTTCAACTTGCTATCAAACGGTGCTATGTATAGCTCAACTTACCTGCTCATCACCGTTGTACTTGTTGGTGTGGTTATTGGCGGCGCGCTGCTGATAGGGCAGCTTACGCTGGTTGAGTTTCTGGAACAAAAAATATTTACGCGCACATCAATGGAGTTTGCTTACAGGCTGCCCCGAATAAAAAAGCAGGAGCTGGAAGGCGAACACGTACCCGAACTGGTTAACCGCTTTTTTGATATTTTGACGATACAAAAGGGCCTTACCAAGTTATTGGTTGATATTGTAGCTTCATCGGTACAAATATTCTTTAGTGCGGTACTGCTTACATTTTACCACCCGGTTTTCTTTGTTTTTGGGTTTTTGGCAATAGGCGCCATAGTAGCCACTGTTTTACTTTACTACCGCCGTGGTGTTGATACCAGTATTGAAGAATCTGAACATAAATATGAACTGGTTGCCCACCTGGAAGAGGTAGCCGGCAACCTCGACGAATACCGTGGTAACAAATCAATGATGGATCAGGTAGTGAAAACCACCGATGAGATCAACGCGAAATACCTGATGGCCCGTAATGATCACTTCAGCGTATTGAAAAAGTTTTTTGTTAGTGCTGTTGCCCTGCGCACGGTGCTGATGGGCGCGTTGCTGTTGCTGGGTTCCTTTTTTGTGGTAGAAAGACAGATGACCTTTGGACAGTTCGTAGCAGCCGAAGTGATTGTAGTACAAATTAGCTACGCGGTTGAAAAATTAATGACCAACCTGAACACATTGTTTGATATGGTTACCGGCAGCGAAAAACTCGCTGTAGTTACCGATATGGAATTGGAGGAGGCAAAGTAAAATGGCATCTGCATCACACAACACCGCCCACGCCGAGGAGATGGAGGCTTTGGCCCAACAATCACGCACAAAGCTCATTAGCGTTAAAGGCTCACGCACTTTAGGCCGCATCATGACGATTTGCCTCGTTGTCTTTATCATTATATTATTGCTGCCATGGCGGCAAACCATACCGGGCCGCGGAACTGTTACCGCGTTAAGGCCGGAAGACCGCCCGCAAACCGTACAAAACCAAATTGGCGGCCGTATTGAACGCTGGGCTGTGCGCGACGGGCAAGAGGTTAAAAAAGGCGATACCATACTTGTAATATCCGAAACCAGCCAGTCGTACTTTGACCCTGAACTACCGCTAAGATTAAAGGAACAGTTGGAAGCAAAGAAAGGCAGTGAAACAGCGGCGGTACAAAAAATAGACGCAACCGAAGCGCAGATAAAGGCGCTTACCAACGGCTTGCGCTTTCAGTTATCCGCTGCGGAAAACAAGGTACGCCAGGCAGAGAACTACGTAAAGATGGACAGTGCCGATCTTGTGGCGGTAACCAACTATTACGAAACGTCAAAGGCAAGGCTTGCCCGTTACGAAAAAGGTTTTAAAGACGGCCTGTTCTCATTAACCGACATTGAAACGCGCCGCTTAAAGCTTCAGGAAGACAGGGCAAAAGTAGTTGGGCAGCAAAATAAGCTAAACAATTCAACCCAGGCGTTGCTTAACGCCCGCATCGATCTGGACAACATACGCGCTAAATACCAGGAAACTTTGGCCAAAACACAGTCTGACCTGAGTTCGGCGTTATCAAGCCGAGCCAGCGTGCGCGGCGAAATTGCCAAACTGCGTAATGATATCGCCAATATCGATGTCAGGCGCGACCACTACGTTGTACGCGCTCCTCAGGATGGCTATGTGGTAAAAACCCTTAAAGCCGGTATTGGCGAGAACATTAAGGACGGCGAGTCAATAGTAACCCTGCAACCCCTGCACCCGCAAATAGCCGCCGAACTATATGTTAACGCTATGGACGTTCCGCTTATTTTAGATACGAGCGATGTGCGCCTGCAGTTTGAAGGTTGGCCATCGGTACAGTTTTCGGGTTGGCCATCAGTTGCTGTAGGCACTTTTGCCGGTAAGGTTTGGGCTATTGACCGTGTTAGCAGCAACGGGGGTAAGTACCGCGTGCTTATCAGGCCAACAAACCCGGTGCCTGACAAGGATGAACCATGGCCCATACAATTGAGGCAGGGTTCGGGCGTCTACGGCCGCATCATATTACGCTCGGTACCGTTATGGTATGAAATATGGCGACAGCTTAATGGTTTCCCACCAAGCCTGGAAAAAGAACCCAAGGACAATGAAACAGCAGCAGAAAAATCGAAATAAAACCGCTGTACTTAGTTAAGTAAATAACTATGAATTTTAGAAGATACATAGCCGGACTGCTGATGCTCATTAGCGCGCATGGCGCTGTGGCACAGCCAAGGGCGGCAACTGATACCGGAAAGGTTTTCTCGCTTGATGATCTAGAAGAGATTGTTTTTCGCAATCACCCTATAGTAAAACAGGCGGCATTGCTAAGCGAAGCTGCAAAAGCTAACGTGCTGCAGTCATCCGGATATTTTGATCCTGCCATTAAGGCCTCATTCGGGCGTAAGCTTTTTGGCAATACTGAATATTATAATAACTGGAACAGCGAACTTAAGGTTCCACTTTACGTAGCCGGTGCCGATTTGAAGGTTGGGTATGACCGCAGCGTGGGTACTTACACCAATCCGGAAACCCGTACACCCCTTTCGGGGCTTACAGGCGTGGGCCTTACCATTCCGCTGGGGCAGGGTTTGCTTATTGACGAACGCCGCAGCACCCTGCAACAGGCCAAGGTTATGGTTAATTATGCCGAGGCTGAAAAGGTTAAACAGATAAACAGCGTTTGGTACACCGCTGCCAAGGATTACTGGGCCTGGTACTACGCTTATCGCGAATACCTGTTATTGAGGGAGGGCGTAACGCTTGCCGAAAAACGTTTTGAAGCTGTAAGGCGGCAAACACTAATTGGCGATAAACCACCTATCGACTCGGTAGAAGCAAGCATTACGGTGCAGGAGCGGCAGATACAACTTGCAAAAAGTACTATTTCCCTGCAAAACTCGGCGCTTATACTATCAAACCACCTATGGAATGCCGAAGGCACACCACTTGAGCTACCACCAAATGCTGTACCGCAGGCGGTAAATAACAAAATTACGTTGCCCGATAATGCCCTGCTTGAAAACCTGCTGGGCCAGGCAGACCAACAGCACCCCGAGTTATTAAAGCTAAGAGCTAAAAACGCACAGCTTGATATTGACAGGCGCTACCGCCAGGAGATGCTTAAGCCAAAAATCAACGTTAGTGGTTCACTACTATCCACCCGACGCGATTTTAACACCTATGTACCCGATTACTACGATTTTAACTGGAGTAATTACAAGGTAGGTATAGAATTTGCCTTCCCGCTGTTTTTGCGTAAAGAGCGTGGAAAGTTACGTGAGGTTAAAATAAAGCAACAACAGCTGAACTACGACCTGCAACAGTATGGCCGCGAAATAAGCAACAACATCCGCTCGTCATATAACGATCTGAATGCTTACCGCTCGCAATTAGTGGTGCAAGTGCAAAGCATTAATAACCAGCAAACGTTGTTAACCGGTGAGCTACAGAAGTTTGAATTGGGTGAGAGTACACTCTTCCTGATCAATAGCCGCGAAAGCAAGCTGATTGATATGAAAATAAAACGCGAGAGCATGGTAGCCAGCTATGAAAAAACCTTGGCCGAGCTTTACTACAAAGCAGGTACCACGCAAGCAGCTACAGAGCAATAGTAAGTAGCCGCATAACAAAAAGGCCTGAAGCAATTATCTGCTTCAGGCCTTTTTGATGAAAGAATAAACTAAAACTAATTATGCAATTATGCTTTAAAGGTTGAGTATACACTGGTAATTTTCCAGCCGTTACCGGTATTGGTAATAGTTACCAGGTTGCTGCGGGTAAAGCCATCATACTCAAGGTCAACTTTTACAATGGCAACCTCGCCGTTGCTTTCAACTGTTGAAGTATTTACTTTACACTCCTGATCGGTATTTTTAGTTGATTTCATGAAGTTCAGCATTTCGCTTTTGCTGAAGTTCAGGCTTTGGCTGCCACGCATCATGCTGAATTTAACACCATTGTCAAGCACCTGGGCAAAACCATCAAGTTTACCGTGTGCAACGGCTTCAATATAGGTGTTAACAGCGTAATCTTTTGTTAATTTGGCAATGTCATCGGCTTTAACAAAGTTTGAGGTTATGATTAATGCTAAGCCTAACAGGATTGATTTTAAGGTTTTCATGATATTATTGTTTAAAAGGTTTGTAATAAATAAATTATGTTTTGTTTTTATATCTATAAGACAGTAGCACTATTGCAAACGTTACAACAATTTTAGCCTTATGTTCACTTTTAACATATATTTAACAAATGGCCTTAAATTACTTGTTTTGATAGCATAAAGGCAACTTTATTTAACCGTATTGTAATTACATGCCTATGCCGTTGCAAACTCACTCATTTAAACCGCCTGCTTTACAACAAATAGTTTCAAAAAAATTAGTGGGCATGCATGTAACCACCAGCATTGCTAATAACAAAACCGAAATTCTATGGCAAAACTTTATGTCCCGGCGTAAAGAAATAAGCGGTGCTTTATCAAACGATCTATATTCATTACAGGTTTATCCGGCAGATTATTTCAAAGTTTTTGATGCGCACCGCGAGTTTGAAAAATGGGCGCTGGTAGAAGTTGATGCCGGTGCGGTTGTGCCTGAAGGCATGGAAACCTTTGATTTGCCCGGTGGCCTGTATGCGGTATTTAATTACCAGGGTTCGAGCGCGGACGCAAGCATTTTCAACTATATATTGTCTGAGTGGTTGCCCGCATCAGATTACGTATTGGATAACCGCCCGCATTTCGAGGTATTGGGTGAAAAGTATAAAAATAACGACCCTACGTCCGAAGAAGAAATATGGATACCCGTAAAACCTAAACCCGGTTATGATAACATTTAATACTATTATATTACAGTTTTCTGAGAACGGCGACAAAACTGGCTGGACCTACATTGAAATACCTGCTGATATAGCCGAGGAACTTAAGCCGGGTCATAAACGCTCGTTCCGTGTGCGGGGTATGCTGGATGGCTTTGCCATTGCAGGTGTAGCGCTGTTGCCCGCAGGCGAAGGTAGTTTTATCTTGCCTGTAAACGCGCTGATGCGCAGGGGTATCCGCAAGGGCGAGGGCGCTATGCTACATGTACAGTTAGAAGAAGATAAAGATTTTAAGATTGAAGTGCCCGACGATTTAACCGAATGCCTGGAATATGAACCTGAAGCCGCTGAATATTTTTACGGGCTCACACCATCGCACCGCGGCTACTTTGTTAAGTGGATTGACAGCGCCAAAACACAGCCCACGCGCGACAAGCGTATCGCGTTAACTGTAAACGCCCTGGTAAACCGGTGGGATTACGGCCAAATGCTGCGCGCATCCCGAAAGGAATAAAATATAAAGGGTCCCTGAAAGCCAAATCGGGACCCTTTAAACACAATTGTTATACACCAACGCTTACTTATATACCGAGCAAACATTAGTAATTTTCCAGCCTTTGCCTGTGTCAGCAAAGGTCACGTAGTTGGTACGCGTAAAGTTACCATACTTCATTTCTACTTTAATTACAGACATTTGTCCGTTCTCCTCAACAACGGCACTATGGGTATCGCACAGTTGTTTAATTCCTTTTAGGTTTGCTTCCATATACTTCAGCATTTCTGCCTTGCCGTAGGTAGCCACACGCTTATTGCCCATCAGTATGCAAAACTTGGCGTCTTTATCCAGTATACTTTCAAAGCCTTCCATTTTGCCAAGCGTTACCGCCTCTACATAAATGTTGGTAGCGTATGTTTTTGTCAGTTTGTAATCGTCATCATTGTTGGCTTTTGCCATTCCGCCAAGTAGCATCAGCAGCAGGGCAAGTATTACTTTTAAATTTTTCATGATACGGTAGTTAAGGGGTTAACTTAATTTGTTATTGTTTTTATTATAAGACACCCCGAGATTTAAAGAGGTTACAGCTGCTGAATAAAATTTTTAAGAAAAGTGCTAATTGCAAAGCATTTAGGTTAACATGTTCAAAAGTTGACTTAGATAATAGCACGGGATGCCGTATCTTTACCTATCCATATTTTTTATTGCTTATAAATGAGTGACGATCTGAATAACGATATACCTGCTAACGGCGAAGAAAAATTAAACAATGTTACCTCACTTGATGGCCTTTACGAAAACTGGTTCCTGGATTACGCATCGTACGTAATACTTGACCGTGCCGTACCGCACATTAATGACGGCTTAAAGCCGGTACAACGCCGTATACTGCACTCATTAAAAGAGATGGACGACGGCCGCTTTAACAAAGCCGCCAACGTTATTGGCCACACCATGAAGTATCACCCGCATGGCGATGCATCCATAGGTGATGCCATGGTACAGATAGGACAGAAAAACCTGCTAATAGATACACAGGGTAACTGGGGCGACCCGGTAACCGGCGACTCGGCAGCGGCGCCACGTTATATTGAGGCACGCCTTTCAAAGTTTGCTAACGAAGTTGTTTTTAACCCGGATACTACCAACTGGCAAGCCAGTTATGACGGCCGTAATAAGGAACCGCTAACGCTTCCGGTTAAATTTCCGTTACTGCTTGCTCAGGGTGCAGAAGGTATTGCCGTTGGTTTAGCAACTAAAGTTTTGCCGCATAACTTTGTTGAACTGCTCGACGCCTCTGTAGAAGTACTGCGCGGCAACCGCCCTAACCTGATGCCCGATTTTAGCACCGGCGGTATGGCCGATTGCTCAAACTACAACGAAGGTCAGCGTGGCGGGCGCGTAAGGGTACGTGCACGTATAGTGGAGCGTGATAAAAAAACACTTGCTATTACCGAGATACCCTTTAGCACAACAACCGGCAGTTTAATAGATAGCGTGATAGCGGCTAATGACAAGGGCAAGATCAAGATCAAGAAGATTGAGGATAACACGGCGCGTGATGTGGAGATCATTATTCACCTGGCGCCGGGTATATCGCCCGACGTTACGATTGACGCGCTTTACGCCTTTACCGATTGTGAAGTATCTATATCGCCCAACACCTGCGTAATTCAGGATGATAAGCCACGCTTTGTAAGTGTGAATGATATGCTGGTGGAATGTACCGAAACCACCAAGGATCTGCTTAAACAGGAGCTCGAGATCAAGCTTAAGGAGCTGATGGAAAAGATATTCTTCAGCTCGCTGCTTAAGATATTCATCCAGGAAGGGATGTACAAGCACCCGGACTACGAAAGCTCAACCAACTTTGAGGAAGTAGTGGGCGTGCTTAACCGTTTGTTCGAGCCCTTTTTTCCGCAGTTTTACCGCGAAATATTGCCCGAGGATTACAAGCGGCTAATTGATAAGCCAATGAGCAGCATCACCCGCTTTGATGTTAAAAAGACGGATGAGCAGATCAAAAACCTGCAGGAAGAAATAAAGGAGGTAAAAAATCACCTTAAAAACCTTACAGATTATGCCATCGCATGGTTTGAAAAACTAAAGGATAAATACGGTAAGGATCGTGTCCGTAAAACCGAACTTCGCACTTTCGACAAGGTTGAAGCAGCACAGGTAGCACTGGCCAATGTTAAATTGTATGTAAACCGCGTAGATGGCTTTGTGGGCTCAGGCTTAAAGCGTGACGATAATGTAGAACTGGTTGGCGAATGCTCGGATATCGACGATATTATTGTTTTCCGCGGTGATGGCCGTTTTAGCGTAGTGCGCATCCAGGATAAAGTATTTGTGGGTAAGGATATCATCCACGTAGCGGTGTTTAAAAAGAATGATGAGCGCACCATTTATAATATGGTATATAAGGATGGCGAAAGTGGCGTAAGCTATGTTAAACGCTTTGCGGTTACCGGCATCACGCGCGATAAGGAGTACGACTTGACCAAGGGCACCAAAGGCTCAAAATCATTATACTTTAGCGCTAACCCTAACGGCGAGGCCGAGGTGATCAACATACAACTAAAACCGCACTCCAAGCTTAAAAAATTACAGTTCGACCTGGATTTTGCAGAGATCGGCATCAAGGGCCGTGGCTCAATGGGTAATATTGTAACCAAGTATCCGGTTAAAAAGATCACGCTGAAAAGTAAAGGTGTGAGTACGCTTGCCGGCCGTAAAATATGGTATGATGAAGTACTTAAACGCCTGAATGCCGATGGCCGCGGCAAATACCTGGGTGAGTTTGATGGCGACGACCGCGTATTGACGGTCATGAGCAATGGCGTTTACGAGTTAACAAGCTTTGACCTGAACAACCACTTCGATGATAAGATGATCGTAATTGAAAAATACGATCCGGAGAAGGTTTACACTGTGGTACATTTTGAGGGCAAAGCGAAGAACTACATGGTTAAGCGCTTTGTATTTGAAAATACCGCAATAGGCAGGCAAACCAGCATCATCAGTGATGAAAGCGGATCTAAACTGATCATTATCTCCGGCGCAGCGCAGACGGTAGTTAAAGTTGAGCAGTTGAAAGGTAAAACTCAGGTAGCCGAAGTGGTTGAACTTAACCTGGCCGACCTGATAGATGTTAAGGGAATGAAAGCGATGGGCAACCGCCTGTCGGCACACGTAGTGCAAACTGTTGAACTGATTGCCGAGCATGACGATGCCGCCGATGTACCAGACCCGGCGCCGGACAGTGTTGAAGCTACCGAGATCATCCAAACTCCGGAAAATAAGACCACGGTTGACGCGCCGCCGGCCGCAGATGCGTCGGTTAATAATACTACCGAAGAAAAACCGGTTAAGAAGATAGGTTTCGAGATTACCAATCCCGATGACGTAGATATAGATGATAAAGGCGGGCAGTTAGGCTTGTTTTAAAGCAAAAGGAATTGGTTATATTTGATGGTACTTAGTACTTTATCATCTATAACTGATTCCTCTTTATGTTTCCTTTTGATAGCGGCTATCTCTATTATATACCATTAGTTTTACAAGGCATCTGCGCCATCCATTGTATACGCAACGGCCATCAGCAAAAGTGGCTGTGGGTAATTATCATCCTACCGGTTATTGGGTGTATAGCTTACTTGTATTCAGAAGTACTATCAGGCCGCCGTATGCGTCAACCTAATATCGATGTTAAGGCTATCATCAATCCCGGTGTAAAATATAAACGCCTGGAGGAGCAACTGCGTTTTAGCGATACCTTTGCCAACCGCATTAAACTGGCTGATGCCTACCTGGAAGGTGGATATATCCAACAAGCTATTGACTTGTATGAAGGTAGCCTCACCGGCGCTTTTGCCGAGAATGAGCATGTTTTACAACAACTCATCATCGCTTATAACCAGAGCGAACGCTATGAAGACACCATCACTACCGCTCAAAAAATATATAAGCTCCCACAATTTATCCGTTCACGCTCACATATTTCATACGCAATCGCGCTCGAAAAAACCGGCAAAACAGAACAGGCTGAATCTGAATTTAAATTAATGAAGGGCCGCTACTCCTACTTTGAGCAACGATATGAATACGCGTTATTTTTGGTACGTAACGATCGCTCCGCTGATGCGGCTGAAGTACTGGCCGATATGCTGGAAGAGCAACCGCACCTAACACCGGTTGAACGCAAAAGCAACCGCAAGTGGTTCAGCTACGCCAATTCGGAATTAAAGAAATTGCAGTCAGGCAAATTCGCGTAAAAAAAAAGCAGCGCAATAAATTGCGCTGCTTTTTCATTAAAGTATTTGTATCGTCCGGATTACAGGATCAGGATCAGTACCAGGATGATGATGATAATAGCGCCTACAGATAGGTAAACACCACCACCACCAAGTGCCTGAGCTTCTTTATTTAAACCTTTAAGCTCAGTTTTAAGTTCTTTACGCTCAGCTTTGGTAAGCTCTGATTTGTCCATTGCCTTGATCTCGGCAACGCGTAATTTTATTTCTTCAACACGGGCTTGCTTTTGCTCCTCGGTCATGTTAGCGATGGCCTCTTTGTTAACGCCGTCTTTCTTGTCGTCGTTGTAAGTAGCGGCATTGCTGGTAAAGGCAGCTAAAGTAAGCAGCATGGTAGTGGCTAATAGATAAATTTTCCTTTTCATAGCGGTTAAATTATTATGAGTTTAAAACAGAATAATATTTAAACGCTTTGAAATGTTTTGAGAATTTGCAATTACTTAACATGCACATACTTACACGCTAACATACCAAGCAGCCTCAAACGTATGGCCATGTTTTAGGGAATGTATGGCTTCCTTTTGGCTGATGTCGTTCGGGTGGCCTTCGGTATCGGTATAGCCCAACCATGGTTCAATGCAAACAAAATCGGCACCTGGTTTTGCCCATATGCCCAGGTGGTCAAAATGCGGGTATTCAACAGTTAGCGTTTTATCGTGCTTTTCGCTTTTGATAACCAGCATTTTTGATTTAATATTTTTAAACACCAGCGCGTCGCGGTTAAACAATTCTTTAGTTAGGCGGAGCTTTTTACTATCTAACGGTACAGGCTCGGTCTGACCGGTCAGAAATCCGCCGTCTGAAAGCACAAAGCGGTTTAGTTCCTCTTCTGTTTCAAACTCCAAATAGTAATCATCGTACTGTTCGCCTGCTGTAAAAGGTACATTGAAAGCCGGGTGCCCGCCAACTGAAAAGTATATGGTACGGTCGTCCAGATTGATCACCTTATAAGTAACCCGCAGGGCATTTTCAATAAGCGTATAAATGATTTGAAAATCGAATTTATAAGGATATACCTTCAAGGTTTCGGCGCTGTTAGGCAGCGAGAAAGTGGCGTGCACCTCACTTTGGTCAATTAAAACAAACTCGCTGTTACGGGCAAAACCGTGGCGCGGCAGTGTGTACTTTTCGCCATCAACCAAAAGCTCGTTATTGAGCACCATGCCCACTATCGGGAACAAATTGGGTGCATGCCAAGGCCAAACCGACTCATCGGCCTGCCAAAGCTGCTCGATACCATTTGCCTTATTGTATACTGATGTAAGTTCGGCGCCTTTGTTACGGATTGATACGCGTAGGTGTTCGTTCTCAATAGTAGTCATAGATAAATAACTTTAGCTGATGTTTAATTGTTTATACAACATCAAAAATGCTAAAATTATAATAACCTGCAACTACCGGTCTGTTTTGGTAGCGGCACGAATAACCGAATCCTTTTCTGCGGGGCTAAGTTTATAGTTCCAGTTGTACAAGGCACCTTCCCAATCACCATACGAGGGGTTGGGCAACACAATATACTTAGTACCGAACAGGTTAGTCAACTTCTGCGTAACCTGATCACGGTTCTGCTCGCCGGGTATATTATCGTACAAAGCATCAAAGTCGGCCAGATTATCGCCGCAAAGCATGATAATGTTATGCGTTTTTAATACTTGCCGGCGGCGGCTCTCCTTGCTTGATGAGGTTTGCTTAAGCAGCAGGTGCGCGTTATCCGCATCAGGCAAACCATAGCGTTGCAGGTTTTTCAATGTACCTGCACGCTCTTCTTCATCGCGGTTGGTAATATAAAAGATGGTGATGCCTTTTGATGCAGCATATTTTAAAAATGATGGAGCGCCGGCTACTGTGTCGGCTATGCCTTTGGCCGTCCATTGCTTCCAGGTTTTGGTATCGTACTCCAGGTTATTGAACGCACGCTGTGCGTCGTATGGACTATTATCTAACACGGTTTCATCAATATCTGTAACGATGGCCAGTGGTTTATCTGTCGGTATTTTCACTGCCCGATCAACCTCAACACGAGCGCTGTTATAGGCCTGAAAACACAAGGCTTTGTATTCCGCAGCCCGTTGTTGCCATACCGAAGCCCATGCCTTGCCATTATTGGCTATGGAACGGGTTTGTATGGTTTGATGCTTAACGGTGCACGCGCAAAAGAAAGTGCATAACGCCACAACAAGCGGCAGTTTTATTTTATCAATCATTAAACAAAAACTTAATTCTCTACCGGCTCAATCCAGTTACCATCTTCACGGATGATGTTGATCAGTTCGTCCAAAGCGTTTTCGGATGACACATTCTTTTTAACCACTTCCTTGCCGCGGTACAAGGTGATGCGGTCGGTGCCTGAACCTACGTAGCCATAATCAGCATCGGCCATTTCGCCCGGACCATTTACGATGCAACCCATTATGCCGATCTTCAACCCTTTAAGGTGGCTGGTACGGCTGCGGATCATCTGCGTTGTAATCATCAGATCAAACAACGTACGCCCGCAGCTGGGGCACGATATATATTCAGTTTTTGAGATGCGTGAACGTGTAGCCTGCAATATACCGAACGAGGTTGAAGTAATAGCCTGTGTAGGCAAACCCGGCGCATCAATCCATATACCATCTCCAAAGCCATCAACTAATAAAGCGCCCATATCCGTAGCGGCGTAAAGTTGGAGTAAAGTTAGCCCATGGTCCATGGTCGATAGTCCATGGTCTTTTGCAAAATCATATGTCGAACCATGGTCTATGGTCGATGGACTATGGTCTACAAGGTCATACTTACGCTTAACAATCACCGGTGTATTCAACCCCAGTTCCATCAATTTGAAAAAGAACTTACGCTGATCGGCCATGCCGTGGGTTTTATCCGTTTCTAAAACGAATACTAATGAGCCATCGTTAGGAATATTGGTGAAGTCTTGACCGTTCAGATCATCAGCAGTTACATGCACCAAATTCAACGGCGATGAACGGTCGACCGAAGCATCCGTATATTCATTCAGCGTAAACACCGGATGGCATAAAAACTTGTTGGTTAAACCTGCCCATGTTTTATAGTTGTACAGCTGTTTCAGGTTGCCCGGAAAGGTAAATGATGGTAGGTTATCGCCCAGGTAAACGAAATCAACCGATTGCTCGGCCATGTTATATTTATCTAGTATAGGCGAATACAAATACCCGGCATCATTCAAAATTGATGGATCTTTCAAATTAGCCTGCGACAGATCAACCACCACCCTCGGCACCATGTGGCCACCAATAAAGGCGTTTGCCTCAAGGGTTTCGCGGCGTTTATATTCGTAGGGAGAGTACCTCTCCCCGTCCCTCTCCACAGGAGAGGGAGTTATGTATTTATTTCCACTTTCGGACTTCCCGACTTCCTGACTTTCGGACTTCCGCTTACTATACCGCTCCACCAGCGCGATGGCTACCGGTGCTTCGGCTTCAGGTTCTTCGGTGAGGGATACGCGTACGGTATCGCCAAGGCCATCCTCTAACAAAGTACCTATGCCTACGGCTGATTTAATGCGGCCATCCTCGCCGTCGCCAGCCTCGGTAACGCCCAAGTGCAATGGATAGTTCATGCCCTCGGCTACCATGGTTTCAACCAGCAAACGGTAAGCCTGAACCATTACCTGTGGATTGCTCGATTTCATGGAAACCACCAGGTTACGGTAATCCAGCAGTTCGCAAATACGTATAAACTCCATAGCCGACTCCACCATGCCCTGCGGGGTATCGCCGTAACGGCTCATGATCCTGTCAGACAGTGAGCCATGGTTTGTGCCGATACGCATGGCGGTGCCATATTCTTTACAGATACCCACCAGCGGCGCGAATTTTTGATAGATGCGCTCCAGTTCGCCCTGGTATTCGGCATCGGTATAATCTATCTGGTCAAAGCGTTTTTTGTCGGCATAGTTACCGGGGTTAACGCGTACTTTTTCAACTATGCGCGCGGCAACTTCGGCAGCGTTGGGCGTAAAATGAATATCGGCAACCAACGGGGCGTTGTAGCCACGCATGCGTAATTGCTTTTTTATTTCAGCCAGGTTTTGGGCTTCCTTAATGCTGGGGGCGGTAATACGGATATACTCACAACCGGCCTCAATCATGCGGATGCTTTGCTCAACCGTACCTATGGTGTCCATCGTGTCGGTAGTGGTCATGCTCTGTATGCGGATGGGGTTATTGCCGCCCAAAGGTACATCACCAATCTTAACTTCACGGGTAACAAAGCGCGAGTATTCTGTTAACGAATTACAGTAGCGGCCCTTCAGCTGCTTAACGGCATCAGCATTCATGCTATCAAAGATATATTTAAGCAAAAGTACGAAAATGTAATGCTATAGGAATGGTAAAAATATTGGTGCGCTATTTTAGTGCTTATGAGTATTGGGATATGCTTTGTTGATTGTTAGTGGTTGTCACTTTCTTTTGTGCAGGCAAAAGAAAGTAACCAAAGAAAAACTGCCGGCTACATCCTGCCCGGTGAAAGGTTGTGCTTTGGCAGTGCTTGTGCTACTCCGGGCATTACTGATGCCGGTTGTTGAGTATTTAGCCGTCTGTGCTTAACCAAAATATGCTATCAAATAAAAAAGAAGCGTAGGCCTGCCGGAAAACCGGGTCGGGAGTATGGCCTGTGCGGATGAAGGTTTTTTCCGGCTTGATGTTTGGTTACTTTGCATCTAAGGTAAAGTAACTGGGCCCTGCGCCCAAGAGCAGACTAACGGTGATTAAAGTACAAACTCCTGATCAATGTTTTCTTAGGTTCCTCAACTCACGGAGTGCTATCAAGAGGTACTAATTTTTTGTATCTTGCTACGCCTCATAATCATTTATTATTGATGAAAAAATTTACCTCACTACTTGGCGTGGCCGTTATGCTTTACGGCTATACGCATGCACAAACCATGAATATTAAAACTCTACCTTACCCTAAAACTAAAAAGGGCGACGTAACCGACGCTTATTTTGGCACCACCGTTCCTGACCCGTACCGCTGGCTCGAAGATGACCGCGCCGAAGACACTAAAGCCTGGGTGCAAGAAGAAAATAAGGTTACCCAAAACTATTTAGGGCAGATACCTTACCGCGAACAAATTAAGGAACGCCTGACCAAACTTTGGAACTACGAGAAATACGGCGCACCCTTTAAAGAGGGTAAGTATACCTATTATTATAAAAACGATGGCCTGCAAAGCCAATCCGTGCTTTGGCGCCAGGTTGATAAAGGCCAGCCGGAGATTTTCCTCGATCCAAATAAGTTCTCTAAAGATGGCACCACCTCATTGGCCGGCATAAGCTTCACCAAGGATGGCAGCCTGGCCGCTTACCAGATATCAGAAGGTGGGTCTGACTGGCGCAAGGTGATCGTTTTAAAAACTGATGATAAAACCGTGGTTGGCGATACGCTGATCGACGTAAAGTTTTCGGGCACATCATGGCATGGTAACGATGGCTTTTACTACAGCAGCTACGATAAGCCTAAAGAGGGCAGCCAACTTGCAGGCTTAACCCAGTATCATAAACTATATTATCACAAACTGGGCACTCCGCAAACCGAGGATAAGCTGATCTTCGGCGGCGAGAAGACACCGCGCCGTTATATTGGTGCCGGTTTAACTGAAGATGAACGCTTCCTGGTGATCAGTGCGGCTACCACTACTACGGGTAACGAGCTTTACATCCAGGATTTGAGCAAACCGGGCAGCCCGATCGTTAACATCGTAGATAATTTTAATAATGATAACAGCATTGTCGACAACGTTGGCGAAAAGCTGTACATCCACACTAACTTAAATGCGCCTAATTATCGCCTGGTTACAGTTGATTTTAACAATCCCAAATCTTCTCAGTGGAAGGACCTTATTCCGCAAACCGAGAATGTATTGAACATATCAACCGGCGGCGGTAAAATATTTGCCAGCTACTTAAAAGATGCGACCTCATTTGTGCAGCAATATGACATGAATGGCAAACTGGAACGCAATATCACTTTGCCCTCAGTAGGTTCGGCAGGTGGCTTTGGTGCTAAAAAAGAGGAGAAGGAGTTATATTATACCTTTACCTCATACATCTACCCTGCCACAATATTCAAGTACGATATCGCCACCGGGAAATCAGAATTATATAAAAAATCAGGAGTACAGTTTAACCCTGATCTTTATGAATCGAAACAGGTATTTTATAATTCTAAGGATGGCACCAAAATACCGATGATCATCACCTATAAAAAAGGCACCGTGATGAATGGCAAAAACCCGTTGTTGCTATATGCATACGGCGGTTTTAACGCGAGCATGACGCCGGGTTTTAGCACCTCAAATATTGTATTGCTGGAGCACGGTGGTATTTATGCCGTACCTAACATTCGTGGTGGCGGTGAGTATGGCGAAAAATGGCACCTTGCCGGTACCAAGCTCAACAAACAAAACGTTTTCGACGATTTTATCGCGGCGGCAGAATACCTGATCAAAAACAAATATACCTCGAAGGATTACCTGGCTGTGTCAGGCGGATCAAACGGTGGTTTGCTGATTGGCGCTACCATAACCCAACGCCCTGACCTTTGCAAGGTAGCCTTCCCGGCGGTTGGAGTATTGGATATGCTGCGCTACAACAAGTTTACCGCAGGCGCAGGTTGGGCGTATGATTATGGCACGGCCGAGGATTCAAAGGAAATGTTTGAGTACCTGTACAAATACTCGCCATATCATGCCATTAAACCGGCAAGCTACCCGGCTACCATGGTTACCACTGCCGATCATGACGACCGTGTGGTACCGGCGCACTCCTTTAAATTTGCATCGCGTTTACAGGAAATGCAAAAAGGCAACGCTCCAATACTGATCCGTATTGAAACCAATGCAGGCCATGGCGCAGGTCGCTCAACCGCTCAAATTATCAGCGAACAGGCAGATAAGTGGTCATTCATGTTTTACAATATGGGCGTTAAGTGGTAAACAGACAAGCTCAGATTATATAAAAAAAACGGCTGCCCTCATCAGGCAGCCGTTTTACATTTACATTACTACTTTTTTAAGACAGAAACTTTTTTAGTGTTTGCCATGCCCATGTCCGTTACCTCGGCCATGTGCCGGGCCGTGACCTGGATTGCCTTTGCCTTTTACTTTAACAAATGATTTATTAGGACCATGATGCTTAACTTTTACCCGGTTAACGGTACGATATTTAACATACTTCGCATCGCGGCTATCGCGAATAACGGTTGTACTTGGGCGACCACGGTAGCTTACATATTTGTTATGTATCACAGTATGGTTACGCCATGGATCACGGTCGTTAATTACCACCTTGTAGCCGTTATACAAGTTATAATTGCGATAACGTGTTGGCAGATAGGTGCGGTGTACCCATACGTTATTATCTAAATACACATAGCGGCGTGCCGGTACGTCATAGTATGCATCTATATCAGGCAGGTAATAATAGTTTACATAATCGTACCCAACAGGGCCCCATGCAGGTTGGCTACCAATATTTATATTTACGCTTAACTGCGCACTTGCCTTTTGTATAGTTAAAAAGCTTAAAGCAATGGCAGTTGTTATTATAAACTTTTTCATAACGTTTATTAGTTGTGTTATGATGGTAAGACAACCATGCAGCGCAAAAAGTTTAAACGTAAGCTATGCGAGAATAATAAAAATTATTAACACGCTGAATTTCAGAAATATAAAAACTATTATTGTGTATAATAATATTATTGAACCCTATAGCAATAATTAAATAATTAACTGATAGTGTACCGAAGCTGCTTGCTATTCATCTTCGTCGCTATCAGTGGCAGACCCATCTTTCTTTACTGCTACGGCCGCCAATTGAGGTTTGCCAATGGTCTTGTATTTTCCCTCTCCTGATAATACCGCAGCAAGCAGCGTTTTATCTTTCATAGTTTTAACAGCCTCGGCCAGTTCCTTATCATATTTGAAATGGGTTTCGTAACGTCCCTTTTCAAAATAATAACGCGCCGATATTTCATTTTCAAGCAATTCTTTAATCTCCTGCTTATGCTGTTTTAAGTCGTTACCCTTGCTGGCAAGCAGTTTATTGCGCAACACCTCGTACTCGGCCTGTATCTCGCCGAATTGCTTCTCGTTGGTGGCCTGAGTTTTCAGGCTATTTAAAAGCGTTTCGGTTACGGTGGTATATTTATAATCCTTACCAGCCAGATACTTTACAAAATCGTCATACTCTGCATCGGTAAGCGCGAACGACCTGGCATCGGCTATTTTGGGGTGAGTGTTTTTATACTGCGTGGCGTAATCAAATATCAGCAATTTAGCTACCAGCGTTTGCGTAATGCGCGCAAACTTCTCACGTTTAACCTCAATATCCGGCGATACACCGCTGCCATCATAAACAGAGCGGCCGTTTTTGGTTTTAAATTCATGGATTGATGAGTCTGCAACCTTAACCACACTGCCATCATTTTTACGGTGTGCGTAATCAAGCTCCTGTACACACCTGCCAGATGCGGTATAATATTTAGCCACAGTTATTTTAACCAGGCTATTGTAAGGCAAGCTGAATGATTGCTGAACCAGCCCCTTACCAAAGCTGCGCTGGCCTATTACCACGGCCCTGTCCAGATCCTGTAGTGAACCGGCCACAATTTCTGAAGCTGATGCCGAACGATTGTTTACTAAAACCACCAGCGGCAAATCAGGTTCAATAGGATTAGTTTGCGTGGCATATACATAGTTCTTCTCTTTTATTTTGCCCATTTGAGACACCACCTTTATATCCTTAGGCACAAACAGGTTTACTATTTTAACAGCTTCCTGCAAAATACCGCCACCGTTTGAGCGCAGGTCGAGTATTATACCCGCCGGGTTATTTTTTTTGACGGCTAAAAGCGCATTGTTCACTTCCTCAGCTGAGCGCTCCAGAAATTTATCGAGCTTTATATAACCCATATTACCGTCAACCATACCATAATAAGTTACGTTGGGCTGCTTTATTTCATCGCGCAAAATGCTTTTTTCAATTGGGTTTACTTCGCCGGCGCGTTTAAGCACAATTTTTATCGGCGCTCCTTTGGGGCCTTTCAGCAGCTGGCTTGCTTCTTCATTGTTTTTACCGTTGAGGGTAATATCATTTATCTTTAATATTTGGTCGCCCGCACGTATGTCATTCTTCTGCGCCGGGAAACCGCTAAACACATCGGAGATAAAAACCTTGTTATCCCGCGTAAATACTGATGCACCTATGCCCCCATATTGTGTGCTTACGTAATGCAGCTTAAAATCCTCTATTTCCGATTCGGGCACAAACTCTGTATACGGGTCTAAACCGTTCAGCATGGCATCAACCCCGGTTTTCACCATCTTGGCGGAGTTGATATCATCTACATAATTAATATTTACCTCTTTGTAAAGCGAGGCAAAAACATCAAGGTTTTTTGATATCTGGAAAAGATCATCTTTAAAGCCGAATGTAATAACGGCGGCAGCAACAATGCAGGCGGTAATAAGCTGTACTTTATATTTTCTGACCTTCGCGTTCACAATTTTCATCATCATTAAAAACATAAATGTACAAAAAAGCCCCCCGGTTTTTGCGGGGGGCTTTAAATTTTACAGGCGGTTGTTATCAATATTAACCAGCGCTTTTTTGAGGGTGAATACCACGTAATCACGGTCGCGGTTCACGAGTTCCATAATTCGACCGATCAGGCTATCTTCCTGCCCTTCGGTATATTGTAATTGCGCATCAGTAAGATGGTTGTATTTGCGTTGCAATTTTATTTTAACGCGGCTCCAGTCCTGGTTGCTAATGCTTATTTCGGCCATGGTTATAAATGAGTTTGATGCAAAAATATAAAAAAATGTAATTTATGGAATTGTGTAATCTTGACATAGACTTTAATTATTAAGTTAATGACGCACAATTCAAAAAGAGCGTAGGATGAAGTTCTTTCCGGCTTGATGTTTGGCTACTTTGTATCTAAGATAAAGTAACTGGCCCGTGCGGCAAGAGCAGACTGACGGTAATAACGCACAACTGCTTCACAAAATTACAATCTTAAAATCGCTTCATTATTTGTCCTCAATTTCTTTTGAGCGATCAAAAAAAAACAAAATCGCCGGCTACGCCCTGCCCGGTAACAGCATCAGCTTTGGCAGGGTCTGTACTATTCCGGGCACTTCTGATGCCTGTAGGATAGGTTATTTACGGTTTGTGCTGTTTTATGTAGATGCTATCCCCTATTGAGGGGAGTCTGGGATTGGTTTAATAAACTATCCCAGCTCAATGCCTGTTAAATTTAACACAAACCGGTTAAACTATTGTTAAGTATCCAACATCTAAACCGATGTTGAACCAAATTTTTACACAACATGAAAAAGTATCTTCTATCAATTGCCTTGCTGGTGGCCGGTGTCATCGGTGCAAAAGCGCAGGTTTCGGTTGGTGCTAAGGCAGGCATCACGTTCTCTAAAATTAATACTGATGAGTTGAAAGAATCAAGCGTTACGGGTTACCAGGTAGGCGGTTTCGCCCGCTTTGGTTCTGATTGGTTTTTACAACCCGAACTGTACCTGGGCAGCAGCGGCGGTAAGTTTGAAAGCGATGACAATAGGTACAGCGGTAAAGTGCGCTTTACAACCCTGAACATCCCGGTGCTGGTAGGCAAAAGCTTTGGCCAGGAAGATTTGAACTTCCACTTAGCCGCAGGCCCGATTTATTCGGCTATATTAAGCGACAGCCGCAGCTTTGGTGATAACGTGAACGAAGCTTTCCGCAATTACAAAAGCAGCACCCTTGGCTTCCAGGCCGGTGGCGGCGTTGATATAGGCAACATTACCGTTGACTTACGTTACGAAGGCGGTTTAAGCAAGGTAAGCAACTACTTTGATCAGCGCCAAAGCCTGTGGGCATTAAGCGTTGGTTTTAAATTTCTTTAACAGCCATGCTTAAAACAAAAAGCGCTGACGTGTAAACCACTCAGCGCTTTTTGTTTTAGTAACGTTACTTACTGTACACCCCACTGCTTATTGGGTTTAGGGCCCATTTCCAATTCAAGTGTACCGCCGTTAATCAGGTCGGTATGCGTAAACCAAGGCGTGTTCAGTACCTTTCCGTTAAGTTTAGCGCTTTGTATATATTTATTTTCAACTGATGCCTTATTGGCGACCAGCTTGAACTTTTTGCCGTTCGGCAAATCAACCGTAACATTTTCAAACATTGGGCTGCCAATTGTATAAACCGGCTTACCGGGAGTAACCGGGTAAAAACCCATCGACGAAAACACCACAAAAGCCGTCATGCCGCCACCGTCTTCATCGCCCGGTATACCGAATATGTTATCCTTATACCAAACGTCTAATAAAAAGCGGATGCGTTTCTGTGTTTTCCATGGCGCATCAGTAAAATTATACAGGTATGGGATGTGGAAGCTTGGCTCATTACCCATTGAAAATTGGCCTACAATGCCCGTAAAATCCGGGAATTTAGCTTGCAGCTCATACTTGCTGCGACCCAACCCCTCGCGGAAAAGCTGATCTAAACGGGCTTCAAATTTTTCTTTACCGCCCATCAAGTTTACTAAGCCGGGTACATCGTGCTGCACCTGCCACTGGTAAGTCCAGCCGTTGTTTTCATCATAGTAATCGCGGCCGCCCATGCCACCGTCAAACTTAGGGTCAATGTTGATGAATTTACCCTTGTCATCCTTAGGCATAAACAGCATATCCTTTTCGCTCCATAGCTTTTTATAGTTATCCGCACGTTTGATGAACAGGTTATAGTCGGCCGTTTTACCTATGTTTTTAGCGTATTGTGCCAGCGCCCAATCGTCATAACTGGCGCCAAGCGTTACTGCTACGGCCTGGCGCTTTTCAAAACCGTGCACGCCGGGTACCGTTTCCTTTTCGCCCGGATGCAGGGCGGGAATATAGCCGTTAGCGTAATAAAAATCTTCCAGTGGACCTTTAGGGCCATTCATCCATGGCATCATGGTAGCCTGGGTAGCGTTCTTGCGCATACCCTCGTAAGCTACCTTAGTATCGTAATTACGCAAACCCTTGTTGTAGGCATCCAAAAAAGTAACAGTTGAGTGGAAACCGTTCATGCAGGCATGGTCGCCAAATAGTACCGGGAAGGTTGGGACCCAACCGCTTTGCTGGTACATATTTACATAGGAGTTTAGTATATCCTCTTCCTGCGCCGGATCAAGTATGGTGCGTAGCGGGTGATGCGCCAGGTAGGTGTCCCAAGTCCAGTCGTCTACATAAAAAGTACGTTTACTTTCATGTATCTTTTTGTCGTAACCGCTATAATATTTATTGCCTTCAGAGATATTTACCGGGCGCTCATAGCAACGGTACAAGGCTGAGTAAAAGCTACGCTTCTGTGCTTCGGTGCCGCCCTTAACGTCAATCTGGTTAATTACCTTGCTCCAGGCCTGCTCGCCCGCCTGCTTAACCTGATCAAAACCGCGGTTGCCTTTAAACTCCGCCTCATAATTTATTTTAGCCTGCTCCGCGCTTATAAATGACACGGCATATTTTAGCTCAACTGTATTGCTTGCCGCATTACTGAAGCTGATAAAGGCCTTGATATTTTTACCGTTAACAGTTGCACCGGCGGCAGGAGCGCCATTGTTAATGATACCGGCCGTACCTTTTTGATTCAACGTACCGTAGGTATAAATTTTAATATCACCATGATAGGTTTCAATGCCGGTTACCTCAGTATCCTTAATGCTCCACGTTGATTCATCGCCATTGTAAGTGCCCAGTAACAGGTTCTTCTCGCCTTTTGCCGGGAACTCAAATTTATAGATGCCTGTTTTTATACCCGGCACATATTCTACCGTAATATCCTGGTCGATGAGGTATGTTTTATAGTACCATGGACGGATCACTTCCAGGTCATGGTCATACGTCATGCGCTGGTTAAAGGCCTTGGCCGTAACCGCGTCGGTAGTTGGTTTTATGCTAAACGCTTCACCCATACGGTGCGATACGATCAGAAAAGGAAAGCTGCTGATCTGATCGTCAAGGTAATCCTTGCGTATGGGGAACATGCGCATCATCTGGTTAGGCAATTGTACCGTAGGCCTCGTTGGCTCAAGCAAAGCGCCAACATTGCCAATGCGAGCATCAACGTATTTAAGATTTCCTTCACCTGAATTTTGCTGGGCCAGGCCTGGCAAACTGCAAGCGGACAATAATGTTAACGCCGACACGCAACGCTTAATTTGTTTGATCATGGATATTGTTTGTAATGGTTTATAAGCAGCGCATCAGCTTGCTTAAACGATTAACCAAAGTTATAATCTGTACCGACATGCTAAAGCTTTATTGTATATAATTTTTGTGACGGAGCAATTCTAGTAGGATATAATAAAATAGAACAAACGTTTGCGTAGCCAGTGCAAACGTTTGCACAACACCTTTTTTAGCCGCCGCAGCAGCACCTGCTTTTTTTAGCGATCAATTTAGTTGAATTTTATATTAAGCCCTGACTAACAAACCAATATCGCTACTTCATTCTTTTTTATGACGAATAACTACCTATCTACCCACCTAAAAAAATCATGGAACAAATTGCTTGTTGCAATTCCATTTCTGTTATCGTTCAACGCCGCGTTTGCCCAAAACACCAACATTGCAATAAAACCAGGGGAATACTGGTATGGCGGCGCTGTTAACGAAGCGCAAACCATGCCTTTTAAAGATGGTTATACCTTTGACTTATTTGCCAATACGGGCACTAACCAGGCAAGTCCGCTGCTGCTATCAACCAAAGGGCGTTACGTTTGGAGCGATGAGCCTTTTAAATTTACTGTAAGAAGTAATCAGTTAGTGATAACAGGCAATAATCAGCCATTGGATATTGATTCGGCCGGTCATAACCTGAAGGAATCATTTATCAATGCAAGCAAAAAGCATTTCGCAGCAAAGGGCAAACTGCCTGATACACTTTTGTTCAGTCGGCCGCAGTACAATACCTGGATAGAGCTTGTATACAATCAAAACCAAACCGACATATTAAAATATGCCCATGATGTTGTTGCCAATGATTTCCCCGCCGGCGTGCTAATGATAGATGATAACTGGGCGGACTATTATGGCAGGTTTGATTTTCGGAAAGACCGTTTCAGTAACGCTACGGCGATGGTTGACAGCCTGCATAAAATGGGCTTCAAAGTAATGCTCTGGATAAGTCCGTTTGTATCACCGGATACGGAGGTGTTCAGGGAATTATTAAGCAAAAAACTGCTTTTATACAGCGCCCAACAAAAGGAAAAGAATGATTGGGATAAGGCCATTAACCCTGCCATTATAAGCTGGTGGAACGGTTACAGCGCCGTACTTGATTTTACTAACCCAAAGGCACAAGAGTGGTTTAAGGCCAGGTTGAACTATATGGTAAATACCTATCACCTGGACGGTTTTAAGTTTGATGCGGGTGATGCCGATTTCTATCCTGCGGATGCTATCTCCTACAAAAAAGCAACACCAAATGAGCATAGCCGCTTATGGGGAGAGATAGGACTCAACTATCCACTTAATGAATACCGCGCCATGTGGAAAATGGCCGGAAAGCCCCTGGTACAGCGCCTGCGCGATAAGCAACACACTTGGGCCGATCTGCAAAAATTGATCCCGCATATTACCGTGGCGGGCTTATTGGGCTACAACTTTACCTGCCCGGATATGATTGGCGGCGGAGAATACGGCTCCTTCATAGGCAGGGATAAACTGGATGAGGAGTTGGTGGTACGCTCGGCGCAGTGCTCGGCACTGATGCCAATGATGCAATTTTCGGTAGCGCCGTGGCGGGTATTAAGTAAAGAGCACCTGGCACTGGTAAAGCAAGCTGTTGAAACCCGGAAAAAGCATACACCTTATATAATGCAATTGGCCAAATCATCAGCAAAAACAGGACTGCCAATAGTACGCAGCATGGAATACCAGTACCCGGCACAGGGTTATGCTGAAGTAAAAAGCCAGTTTATGCTGGGCGATAAACTACTGATAGCACCGGCACTGAATAAAGATAAAACCAAAACCATCTACCTGCCCAAAGGCAAATGGCGTGATGACAGGGGCAAGACAATAAAGGGCCCGGCAAAAATTGAGCAGGATGTTCCGCTAAACCGGCTGCCTGTATTTGAGCTGGTAAGTAAGTAACATTTAGGAATTCAATAATTAACCAAATAAACCATTATGAAAAATTTACGAGTACTTTTTGTTTTGCTCATCGCTCTGGGAGGATGTAAAAAGAACAGTGAAAACCTTACGGCAACGGATACCAAAGCGGATTCAAAGAAAACCACTTTCGCGGTTACCAATTTTTATGTTAACGGCAGCACCGGCAACGATGCCAACACCGGGTTAACAGCTGCAACGGCGCTAAAAACCATACAAGCCGCTTTATACAAAACCACTAACGGAGCGGGCAGCAATATTTACGTAGCGGCAGGCACCTATAAAGAGCGGTTATACTGGCCGAATTCCGGCGCATCAACCAGTGAGAAAATTACGCTTACCAATTACAATGGCGGCATTGTTATACTGGATGGTGTAAACGCCACCAACGATGCGCAAAATTCCATGATAGGCATTGCCAGCAAAAGCCACATTAAAATAGATAACATCCGTATAGCTAATAACATCCGCAGTTTTGCATCGGGTATATATGTTTCCGGCTCGGGCACCGACGTACATGTTACCAATTGCAAAATTTACAACATCGGCTGGACAACCAACGCATCGGCGATACCTACAAGCTCAGACAATGCCAACCCGCTGGTAATGATTGGCACTACATCCACATCATACAATCAGATTTACGTAGGCGGTAACGAAATTTATAATTGCAACACCGGCTACAGCGAGGGCTTAACCCTTGGCGGTAACGTGGAGAACTTTTTAATAGAGCGCAACATTGTGCACGACATAAAGAATATAGGTATTGACATGACCGGCCATTACGCATGGACGGGCGCCCCCGCCAACGTAAACTTTGCCCGTAACGGTAACGTGAAATATAACACGGTTTACCGCTGCGTATCGCCGGTGGCTACTTCTGGCGGTATTTATGTAGATGGCGGCAAGTGGATAAACATTGAGGGCAACACCAGCTACGAAAATTACGCCGGTATAAGTGTTGGCTGCGAAAATAATAACAACAACGCCGAAGGCATTAATGTACGTAGCAACTTTGTTTACAATAACATTGAGGCAGGTTTACTTATCGGCTCCAATCAATCAAACGGGAAGGTTATTAATTCAACCGTTAGCAATAACACGCTTTATCAAAACTACTCCAAAGGCGGCTGGGGCGGCGAGATACACATGCAGAATATGGATAATGTATCATTCATCAACAACATCATCCACTCGCGCAGCAATATTGTGGTTATTGCATCATTGGGTTATACCTCAACCAACCTTAGCTTTAACTACAACAAGTATTATTCGCTATCGGCATCGGCATCAAACGTAACGTTTGACTGGGGCGGCATCAACGGAACCACTTACTCAAGTCTGGCGACGTTTAAAACCGCCACCGGCTTAGATGCTAATTCGACTTATGGCAACCCGGGTTATGTTTCGGGTACTTTACCAACGCCAAACCTCCATTTAAGCAGTACATCAGCATCAGTAAATGCAGGCTTGCCTACCTACGTGGTACAAACTGGCGAGTTTGATATTGACGGAGGCGCCCGCAAAGTGAACAACCGGGTTGATATAGGCGCTGACGAATCAGCCTACTGACATCATCAAATACTATAAAAAACGCCCTGCTGAGTAAGAAAAATCAGCAGGGCGTTTTTTTTATAAACAGACGTTTACGGCCATTACTTGCCGATTACTGACATATAACCGAAAAATTGGTTACATCTCCCGAAGTTTGGGGATTGCCCACCCTGATTTGCCGCAGTACTTTTGTGATGTTAAAGCTGTGTAAGTAAAAAACCATAGCATAACAGGCAGAAGATTGTGAAGCCGGCTCCGAAATTCTGCCGAAAAACAACCTGTTTCAATATTTGAAACAGCAACTAATATCATAATATCAAGATGAAAACTTTAATCAAATTAAGTGCACTAACACTTGCAATAGTATCTCTTTTCTCAATTAACGCTAACGCACAAGACGGTGGCAAAACTACTACTGGTTCAGGTATCCGCTTAAACGTTGGCCCTGATTTCGGCTTGCCTGTAGGCAGCTTTAAAGACGCTTACAACTGGAGCGTAGGCGGATCAGTTCAGGCCGACTTCCCGATCCTGCAGGATCAGTTATATGTTACTGTTAACGGCGGTTTCCAAAACTACTTCGCTAAAGAAATTAACGGTGTAAGCGGCGAAGACCTGAAATTAATACCAGCGAAAGCGGGTTTAAAATACTTCCCGGTGCAAAACTTTTATGTACAAGGTGAAGCCGGTGCTGCTTTCATCACCAATAAAAGTGATGTAGGCGCAACCAAATCAGCAGCATTCGTTTACGCGCCGCAGGTAGGTTACCTGTTTAACGTAGGCGGAAACAACTACATTGATGCAGGTGTACGCTTTGAAGGCAACTCTAAATTTACCGACAATGGCAAAAGCAATAATTTGCTTGCCCTGCGCGTAGCTTACAGCTTCGGTTTATAATAAAAATAGTGTTTAATATAGTAACAGCGCCTGCGATTAATATCGCAGGCGCTGTTTTTTGCTATCGGGGCTTAAACAATCTTTAAATATTATACCTCTTTTGAAACCATTTAGGGATGATTAACAACTGAATTATTAAAATCGAAAAAAGCCCTGATAATATATAGGTTAAAGCAACCTTTAACTCTTTATTGGCTATAGTTACTGACGTTTCATCTCTAAATATTTTTATCGAAACAATATACCCGATGAACATACCTGATAAACATTTTAGAAACATATACCGGTTATAGCTTACCCTTATAAATACTAAATAAAATACAATTATACAAAGCGCAATTATCCAGGTACGAAAAATCAGGGCGTCGATAAAGTACAAAGCAATATAAGCTATATTATCTATAGCCCGCTTGAAACTTAAAAATAAATCCAAGGCATAGCTTGTTTATAGCTATTATCAAACATATACTTACTAATACTATACCCAAACGGGCAATTAGGTTTGCTTTCATTATCTGAGAGACAGGCGCTTCAGGCATTTAAACATAAGTATTTTCAGCAAAAAATCGGATCATCCGAGCGTTTGTCGTTCTTCGCACTATGACATTCGGCTTACCTTATTATGATAATACGCTTACCACTTATATGGGCATTACTTGCTTTTTTTGCTGATCTAAATAATGTATATGGAGCAAAGCTACCTTACAGATCACTTTGTTGACGCACGATTACCTGAGTCCGCCCAAGCTATTATAGCGCCAGGCGACAATAAGGCTGTTAAAGTAAAAAGCCATTTGGATGAGTTGATGACCATACATCACCATACCAATGAAAACGCACTGCACTACTATCACAATACGCATTACCACCTGCTGTTAGGCAAGCAGGGTTATACCGAAATTATCGCAGGCAACCTTTTGCACAATTTTGCCGCAGGCAGTATGTTTTTACTTTCGCCCGGACAAAAACCGGATTACCAAAACAGCTCTGACAACGTACAGATCACCATACTATCCTTTCATAAAAAACTATTAAGCAGCAGCCTGATTAAGCAAGCAGGCATACTCGAAATTATAACGCCGGGTGAAAAGGTTACCCCTTACTGCGAGCTTTCGGCCGACCGGGCAAGAATAATGCGCGAGCTTTTTGACAAGCTGGAAAAGGAACTTTACGGCACCCGCATCTTTCATGAGCAAATGGCATACCTCACTTTTATTGAACTGATGCTGCAAGGATACCGCGTTTGTACTGAGCCAACTTTGGTAAGCCACACCAATAATCGGGCTGCGCAGTTAACCCAACAATTTCTGCAACTGGCGGATGAGCACTATTTAACCAAGCGAACGGTACAGGAATATGCCGACGAGTTGGCCGTAAGTGCCAAGTACCTGAGTGAAGTAGTAAAAAATGAAACCGGACTTAGTCCGCTGCACCACATTCACCAGCGATTGTTTAATGAGGCGCGGCACTGGCTGGTTTCGGCAAACCTGTCAATAAAAGAGGTGGCAGATAAACTAAGGTTTGACACCCCATCGCACTTCAGCCGTTTTTTTAAACAATACACCGGCCACAACCCTACATCATACCAACTGATACATGCCGTGATTTAGATATTTATGCTTAGCCTGAAAATGATCCCGGTCACTTTTCAGGCTGAGCATAATCATTCGCAGATAATCCCGCGTATTATGATATTTGTGCTCAATATCATATTTTAACCGCATGGAGAACGCTGCCTTGTTAAATGCAATTATTCAAAATGCCATTGATGGTATCATTACTATTGATGAGCGAGGCCGGGTCGAGTCGATCAACCCGTCAGCGTGCAGGCTGTTTTTGTATGCGCCTGACGAGGTAGTTGGGAATAATATTGCCATGCTGATGCCCCCGCCTGACCGCGAGCAGCACGATAGCTATATACACCGTTATCAGCGCACCGGGCAAGCACACATTATTGGTATCGGTCGTGAAGTGCAGGGCTTACGAAAAGATGGAACCGTATTTCCGTTCAGGCTGGCGGTGAGTGAGGTGCAATACTCGGGCCGAAAAATATACACCGGTTTTATACATGATCTGAGTCGCGAAAAAAAGGCAGAAGAACGCCTGCGCGAATATGCTGCCAACCTGGAACAACAAGTGCAGGAGCGCACCCAATCTCTCAAAAACACAGTTGATGAGCTTCAGATAGCCAAGGAAGAGGTAAGCCAATCGCTGGAAAAGGAAAAGGAATTGGGGCAACTGAAAAGCCGTTTCGTTTCCATGGCTTCGCATGAGTTCCGAACACCCTTAAGCGCTATCCAGCTTTCGGCCGTGCTTATCGAAAAATATGCCTCGCAACTTAACAATCCGAACATCAGCAAGCATATCAACAAAATAAAGGGCTCGATAGGTAACCTCACCAGTATACTGAATGATTTTTTGTCGTTAGAGCGCCTTGAGGCAGGCAAGGTAGAACCTGTATTTACCCCCTTTGATATCGTGAAATTTTCTGAAGAGATAACGGAGGAGATGCAGATGATAGCTAAAGAAGCACAAAACATCGTTTACCAGCATACCGGTACTACCAGTATGGTAAGCCTTGACCAGGGCTTGCTACGTAACTGCATCATTAACCTTATTAGCAACGCTATAAAATACAGCGGCGAGCATACTTTTATTGAATTTAATACAGAATTAACTGATGATCAACTCATCATCATTATAAAAGATAACGGCATAGGCATCCCCGAAAGCGACCAAAAACATTTGTTCGAGGCTTTCTTCAGGGCGCACAATACCGGCAACATACCGGGTACCGGCCTGGGGCTTAATATTGTGGCAAGGTATGCCACATTAATGAACGGACAAATAGCATTTGAAAGCAAGATAAACCAGGGTACATCATTCACTTTAGCATTTCCGGTAAAAGCATGACAACTATATTGATCATTGAAGACAACAACGACATCAGGGAAAGTACCGCGGAGATATTAGAACTCAGTGGCTACAAGGTGCTTCAAGCTAACAACGGTAAGGCAGGTGTTGACCTCGCCTTTCAGCATAAACCCGACCTGGTTCTTTGCGATATTATGATGCCCGAGCTCGATGGTTATGGCGTACTATACATGCTGGGCAAAAACGCGGAAACAGCGGGCACGCCCTTTATCTTTCTGACGGCCAAGGCCGAGCGGATAGATTTTAGAAAAGGTATGGAGATGGGTGCTGATGATTACCTGACCAAACCCTTTGATGATATTGAGCTGCTGAACGCCATTGAATCGCGGCTGAAAAAGAAACAGCGCCAGGAGGAGTACTACAATCAATCGATAGATAAGCTGGAGCAACTGGCAAGCGGCAACGGGCAAGGCCTGGCCGAGCTTAAAGGCATGATAGCCGGCAGAAAAGTACGCCAGATAAAAAAGAAACAGATACTTTATTACGATGGCGATACCCCGCAAGGCCTTTACCTGGTGCTTGAGGGTAGCGTAAAAACCATTAAAATTGCCGAGGATGGCCGCGAACTCTTAACCGGCCTTTACCGTAATGATGATTACCTGGGAATACATGCCCTGC
This sequence comes from Mucilaginibacter roseus, assembly GCF_021215455.1. Taxonomy (GTDB): domain Bacteria; phylum Bacteroidota; class Bacteroidia; order Sphingobacteriales; family Sphingobacteriaceae; genus Mucilaginibacter; species Mucilaginibacter roseus. Next base: position 70,905 of record NZ_JAJPWV010000003.1, read on the forward strand.
TTTTAGATGAAAGCTATACCGATACCGCCGAGGCTGTTGAAGATTCGGCCGTGTGCCTGCTGCCGAGGGATATGACGCTGAACCTGCTTAACAAATACCCGGATGTGGGGCAGCAATTCATCCGCATATTGGCCAACAACGTGCGCGAAAAGGAGGAGCAGTTAATTGAGCTGGCCTATAATTCTGTACGTAAACGTTTGGCGCAGGTGCTTATCCGCCTGAGTAAGCAATCAACTGATCCGGCGCAGTTCAAAATATCACGCGATGAACTGGCCGCCATGGCAGGCATGGCTACTGAAACGGTTAGCCGTACCCTTACCGATTTTAAGGAAGAAGGCTCAATAGAAAAAAAAGGCAGCCAGATAACCATACTGGATATGAACCGCCTGGTAAAAATGAAAAACTGACGAATATCATTTTTTGTACTGACGGTACGCATGTTTTGGCTACTGCAACAAGGCTAACTTTGTAGCAAAGCATTAGCAAATGAAAGTTGTAGCCTACAGTATAAAAGCTTTTGAAAAGGAATTCCTGGCAAAATCCAATCAAAAGAAACATGATATCACCCTCATATCAAACCCGTTAAGTATTGAAACGGCCGCCTACGCGCAAGGTAAGGATGCCGTAGTTATATTTACCAATGATGATGCCTCAGCCCCGGTTATTGATAAACTGGCGGATATGGGTATTAAATATATTGCCACCCGCTCCGTAGGTACCGATCATATTGACAAAGTTGCTGCAGGCGAAAGGGGCATTAAGCTGGCCAACGTACCCATCTACTCACCACAAGCCATTGCCGAACATACCCTGGCGCTTGCCCTCGCCCTTAGCAGGCACATACCTGTAGCCCACCAGCATAGTATAAATTTTGATTTTAAGCTGGATGACCTGATCGGTTTTAATTTTTATGGTAAAACCGTTGGGCTGATCGGTTTGGGGCATATCGGCCTGGCAACAGCCGCCGTTTTTAAAGGGTTGGGTTGCCGTGTTATTGGTTATGATGTGAGCAAACCCGACCGCTTGCCCGATATTGAGTTTGCTCCGCTGGATGAATTGCTTAAGCAATCTGACGTTATATCATTGCACGCGCCGCTTACACCGGATACTTTTCATATCATCAACACTGAAAACATCGCCAAAATGAAACCGGGTGTTATGCTGCTTAATACTTCACGTGGTGGGTTGATTGACACAGAATCAGCCCTGCTGGCAATAAACACCGGGCAAATAGGCTACTTAGGTTTGGATGTTTACGAAAACGAAAAAGGTCTGTTTTTCCAGGACCATACACACGATGCGCAAAAGGATAGCCTGCTTACCCGTTTAATGGCTCATCCCAATGTGATTGTTACCCCACATCAGGCATTTTTGACTAACGAGGCTTTACAGCAGATTTGCGATCAAACCATTAAAAACCTCGACCTATGGCAGCAAAACAAATGCACCGGCAACGCCTGTGCCTGCGCCAACAGTTGCCGCACCGAAGTGGTGCCTGTTAAAATCATCGCCTAAAAGCCTAAAGCCATGCCCGTACCCGAAGCACTCACCGATAAATATAATGTTGCCGCGCCGCGCTACACTAGTTACCCTACTGTACCTTATTGGGATAATACTCCATTTGATGCCGCGGAATGGGAACGCGCTGTAAAGGCATCATTTACACAAACCAATAATACCGATGGCATCAGCCTTTACATACACCTGCCCTATTGCGAAAGCCTGTGTACTTATTGCGGCTGCAATACCCGCATTACCAAAAATCACCGTGTAGAGCAACCCTATATTGAGGCCGTACTAAAGGAATGGGGAATGTATAAAGCCATCTTTAATGAGCAGCCCGTAATACGTGAGATACATTTGGGTGGCGGAACGCCAACCTTTTTTAGTCCGCAAAATTTGCAGTTGCTGATAAACGGATTACTTGATGATACCGCCATCCACCCGAATGCTGAATTTGGTTTTGAGGCGCACCCGGGGAATACCACTACGGAGCATTTACAAACCCTGTACGATCTGGGTTTTCGCAGGCTGAGCCTCGGCATTCAGGATTTTGACCCGAAGGTACAATTTATCATTAACCGCATACAGAGTTTTGAGCAGGTAAAAAAAGTAACGGACGAGGCACGGGAAATAGGTTATGACTCTATCAATTACGACCTGATCTATGGCCTGCCGCTGCAAACTGTAGCGAGCATGGCTGATACCCTGCACCAAGTTGCCTTGCTGATGCCCGACCGTATCGCCTTTTACAGCTACGCTCATGTGCCCTGGATAAAACCCGGCCAGCGCCGCTATACCGAAAAAGATCTGCCCGACGCGTTTTTGAAACGTAAACTGTATGATCTGGGTTGCGAGTTGTTTCAAAACATCGGCTATCATGATATTGGCATGGACCATTTTTCACTAAGTACCGATAGCCTTTACCGGGCTGAACAAGGTGGTCGTTTACACCGCAACTTTATGGGTTATACCTATCAATATACCCAATTGCTTATCGGCCTGGGGGTATCATCCATTAGTGACTCATGGTATGCTTACGCGCAGAATGCTAAGAAGATAGATGAGTACCTGGATCTGATCAATGCCGGCCGGTTGCCACTTATCAAGCTGCATCAATCTACCGATGAGGATATGCTGTTGCGCAGCCATATATTGGATATTATGTGCAAGGGCCAAACCCGCTGGGATCATGATGCCCAACCGTCTGCCGGGCTGTCAAAAAGCATTGAAAGGTTGGAGCCATTAGTGAATGACGGCCTGATAGAACTCAACTCCCGCTGCCTGAAGGTTACACCGCTTGGCAAACGCTTTTTACGCAATATATGTATGGCTTTTGACGAAAGGCTGTGGCAAAACAAGCCAGCAACGCAATTATTCAGCATGAACGGATAATAACATATAATCAAACCTGAACGCAATCAATTAACAATGAAAAAAGCGGCTTTTGGCCGCTTTTTTTGTGCTTATGCTATGGCATTCAGTTGCGCTTCGCAGGTTTGCAGCATGGTTTGCATCTCCTGTAAATACTCAAGCGTTTGGTTGCTTATCTGCGGTATCAGCGCCTTATAATAATCAATACCCTGCTGTAGCTGCTGCCTGAACTTGTCAAGGTATTTTTCCTTCTTAGTATTCATGTTATTTACCGAGCGGGCAACTTCTTTGTTCAGGTACTCCAGGTAAAGGTTCAGCTCGTTAATGAAAAGGTTGGGGCGGCTCACATTTTTAAGCAGGTTAAGTTTGCCGTAGATATGCTTTACCATTTCATCTAACGAGTATGTAGCCTTAAAATAAGCCAGGTTTGGGCCGGGGCAAATGGCTACCGCCTTGTTTTCGCGGGGTTTTAGCAGGTTGTTTTTGATATAGGCTGATACGGCCAATCCTTCGCAAAGGCATATTTTTTCGGTTACTTCCTGTACCTGGCGGTATAATTCATCGCCGGGCAGATTGGCAGCCATAAGCTGTTCAATTTTTAAATGCTGGTACTGGCGCGATGCCGTACAGATAGGCTCGGCCGTAAACTCCGTATTGGTACACAGGTATTTTTTAGTACAAGGGCTCCCCGGACGATGCGCGGCTATACGCTTCAAACGCAACTGCTGTATGCTTGCCGGCTTAAAGTTATTGAAGAGCACACCCAGCGGCGATGCCGCGCTTACGTAAAAATCATCCGGCTTTGCCGCGGTTAACTGGTGCAGTGTTTCATCATCAACATTGGTAGCTTCAGGAACCAGCAAGAACGGACTGCCCCAGCCTGTAGCATCAAGCGCGTAGTGCTCCAGCAAAAAATTATTTTCGGCTGCCGTACCTATACCACCCTGAACACTGATGCGGATTGACGGATTATTGATAACGCTGTAGCCTTTGCTACTTAATGCCGGTAAGTATATAGCCTGTAACTCATCTACCATTTCCTGCCGCTTTTCGTTGAATCCCTGTAATATGGGGCCAAGCAATAAGCCATCGGTAGCAAAGGCATGGCCACCGCAATTCAGGCCCGACTCGATACGGAACTCATGCACCCAAATACCTTTTTTGGCCAAAAATTTCGCTTGTATCAATGCCGAGCGGTAATCGCTCACCTTCAGTATCACCCGCTTGCGGGTGTTGCCATCAACGTCCGGAAAAAAATCACGGAACTCCTCGAGGTAACTATATAAGCGCGGGTTCATACCGGCTGATAGTATGACCGAGGCATTCAGGTCACTTTGTGCAAAACCACGCAGGGCGGCTAAGGCATCGGTATTAACCTCGCCGGTGCTATGGCCGTCCTTGTCATAGTTCATCTTATCAACCTTGGCCATAATATTTACATCAATACTGCCGGATTGCATTTCGCTGCGCAATTGCTGCTCTAATTTGTGTTTCAGATCGACATCAGTGGTCTGTTGCATCAGTAGGTATTTTTGTTTCAATGCCGAGCCATCGGGCAGCATATCAAAATAACGGTCAATATCGTGGCCCTCGCCAAACGGCTGTTGCTTGAGCGCGGTCATTTGCCGGGCAACGTAGGTGTTCAGCATATCCAGATACGCGGTTATGCGCCGGGCACGGTAATCGTGCTCATTTTTTTTGATCGGGATGTATTCATCGTTGTGCTCACGTATGTGAAACTCGCGCATACGCTCTACCAGTTCATCATCAACTATTGAAACCACGGATGATATACCGTATCGCGCTACTTTGAGCGGTGTATCAATTGAAAAGGCCAGCCCTAAAACGGGGATATGAAAGTTGTGCATCGTTATTTAAAAATCAATTATTATTCAATAAAAAAAGCGGCTGATAACCGCTTTTTTATTCATACCACACTAATCCTGTTTGTTAAACTATTACAATGATGATCATTGCCACGTGAATTAAAATACTGGCCGCGAACAGCTTGAGCACGGTACGGATACCGCCACCAGCCATATTGGCGATCAGGTTTGCAAAAAAGCAGATCATGGTTACGGCTAACACCGCGGCAGAGCCGTCAAAGTAGTAGCTCAATACTGCCGGGATGGGTAAAAATATTACGCCATGCACCATCAGTACTAAAAAGAACCATAAGGTTTGGTTGCTTTTTTGCGTGTCGGCAAACTCATTAAACTTATCCCACAAGTTAAAATGCAGGGTTGCCGGTTTATGTTCATTTATAAATTGCGGGGTTATTGTTTTTATAGTTGCCATAACATTTATCGTTTTGTTTACAATTCAAAATTGCGGATAAACACGTGCCTGCACCATGACAGCCATCATTACAAAAAGTGACCTTACGCACATTTTTTATTTGCATATCGCGGGTGCATCCATTGCCGGCGGACTAAGGTATGGCACATTAAGCGACAGGCCCCGCAGCACAAACCACACCCCAAGGCACAGCATAAAATAAGGCACCACTATATTCAGCTTTCGCCTGAGCGATACGGTAAAAAAACCGCTGCCAAGCGCGGCGGCAAACATGAGCGGTAAAGTGCCCATTCCAAACCATAACATAAAGCTTGCTGAGTTTAAAACCGTACCGGTGTTAACAGCGCCTACCAGCGCCAGGTAAACAAATCCGCAGGGAAGTAAACCATTAAGCATACCTGTGAGCAAATGCCCCGCACGTTTTTTTAATGCCCATACCAGCATGTTATTAAACGGTTGCATTAACTTTACAGCGATGCCCGTACTTTTAAATGAGTGTTTAATTAAGCGGGATAATGCCGCCAGTATAATGAGTACACCGCTTACAATGCTCAACCCGTTCTGGATGTTGGCCAGCCAAATTTGCTTGCCTATAAGCCCAATGATCAAACCAAGAACAACATAACTTATGGTGCGGCCGAATTGGTACAGCAGTTTATCAAAAGCAAGCAGCCATGCCGAGCGCCCGCCAAAGGACACGGCCAGCATTAACGGCCCGCACATGCCAATGCAATGAACACTGCCGAAAAGTCCTATAAAAAACGCTACCTGCCAGTCGCTCATGGTAAGGTGATCTCTTGTTTATAGAGGTATTGCCTGTTGCCTTGCTGCCAGTTGATAACCAGTTGCCACCGCCCCTGCTGAAAATCAGTTAACGGTATGCTGAATAATCCACCCGCGCCGGTAGCCATATCCATAGCCTTATCAAACCGTTGCCCTGACGGGCGGAGGAAGGTGAGTTTGCCGTTTGCCTCGCCGGTAAACTGTATGTTCAGGGTGTTACCCTCTACCTTTATAATGGGTTGTGCATGATCCTGCTCCACATTCTTCTGGCGCGTGTATTCGCTGTTGTAGGCCAGGCCTTTTTCGTAATAACTGTTATCATAATCATCGGCAGGCTGCCTTAACATGTAAACCGCCATGCAGATGATAAAGAGCATAAAGGTTACCATACCGGTAACCAGCCATTTGCCCCAATTCCAATTTCTAATTGCTTCCATAAACCGGTCCTATAAATGATGTTGATATAGTGCTGAGCGTTTCATGACCCCGCATCACTTCAATTTCAATATCTGTTTTAGCGCTTTTTATTCTGTTGGCAGGTACCATTAAAAAGAAAACCGCCTTGCCCTCGCTTTCGGCTTTTAACGTACCAGGTGCCTGGATATATTTTACCTTGATCGCAGGATCATTAGTAACCAGTGTGATCTGTTGCGGAGTGCTGGTTTTATTAATCAGTTCGGCATTGTAAATATTGCTGATGTAACCACCCGGCTGCTCCTGATACAGCATACCAGCCGACCGCAGTATGGTAACATCAACCGCGCTGCGTTTAAGCACAAAGGAGGTAAGCACGCCCAGCAGCACCACAATTACCGCGCTGTAAGCAACCATACGTCCGTTAAACTTTGGCTGCTCCTTTTGGGCGATGCTTTCTTCAGAGTAAAAGCCGATAAGGTTAAGCGGCTTGTTGATCTTTTCCATTACCTGGTTACAGGCATCAATACAGGCGGTGCAATTTATACATTCCAGTTGGGTGCCCTTACGTATATCAATGCCTGTCGGGCAAACATCTACACACAAGCCGCAATCCACACAATCGCCTTTTTGGGTCTGATCCTGTTTTTTAGATATCTTACCGCGCGGCTCGCCACGCAAAAAATTATAGGCTACCACAAGCGTGCTCTTATCTATCAGCACCCCCTGCAAGCGCCCGTACGGGCAAACAACCGTACACACCAGCTCTCGCATTTGACTATAAACCAAATAAAACACCACGGTAAATACCCAAATACTTATAAAACCCGACCAGTGCATGGCAACCGGCTCGGTAATGATTTTTATTAATGCTTCCTTACCAATAATGTATGCCAAAAAAATATTAGCTATCAAAAACGATAGCACAATAAAAATGCTGTGTTTAGATATTTTTTTGATCAGCTTTTCGCGGGTTAGCGGCCCTTTGTCCAGCTTGCGGCGTTTTTTGGCATCGCCCTCAATCCATATCTCTATCTTACGAAAAACCATCTCCATAAAAATAGTTTGCGGGCATATCCATCCACAAAACACCCGGCCGAAAGCGATGGTGAACAGTATGATACATACCAACCCGGCCAGCATTGCAAGCACGAACAAAAAGAAATCCTGCGGCCAAAATACCTGCCCCAGTATTACAAAGCGGCGCTCCATAATATTGAGCAGCAACAGCGGGTGCCCGTTAACGCTGATGAATGGGCCTGCAAAAAACAGCACCAGGTAAGCATAGCTTAGCAGGCTGCGGTACCGGTACAGCTTACCCTTACGCACAACCGGATACATCCAGCGGCGGCCACCGCCAGTGGTGGTATTAGGTTGTGCGGTAATATCAGCGGTAAGCATATCTGTAGTTTATTTTAAATAGACGCCGTTTTAGCAGCAGCGTCATCTTTATAAATATCGCCCTGCGGCTCTTTGGCTCCGGCAGGTTTAGTTCCGTATATTGACTTAATGTAGCTGGCCACATCGGCAATTTGTTTAGGGGTAAGCTGCTTTTCCCAGTTGGGCATACCCTTGGCCTGTACTCCGTATTTAATAGTTTTAAATACATCGTTTATTTTGCCGCCATGCAGCCAGTACTCATCGGTAAGGTTAGGCCCAACAACGCCCTGCCCCTTCTCGCCATGGCAGGCGGCGCAATGGGTTTTAAATACCGTTGCGCCCGATTGCAACACTGCGCCGTCTGTTGAAAGAGTGACTGAATTTTCATCCACCCGGTTGGCTGATTTTGCCAGGAAGGCTTCCTTCTCCTTGTTAGCCACGGTTATTTCGGTTTGATATTCCTGATCCTGTAATTGCCCTATGCCGAATACATGGTAAACAAGCAGGTACCCGATAGCGAATGCGATGGTGATATAGAACAAGCCCATAAACCAGGCGGGCGTTGGGTTATTCAGTTCCTTAATACCGTCAAAATCATGCTCGGTAAGCAGTGATTGCTCTTCGGCCATTGGCCTTAATGAGAGGAGCTTGTTCACCAGGCTGTTCTTTGGTTTAGGAGGTATTACTTCGGCTTCAGCTACAGCAGACATGTTTTTAGCTTCAGCACCCAGTAGCAGGCGGGTAAGTACCTTAAATGTGCGCAGCAATACCAGCATGGTTATTACAAACAATACCAGCATCAGCATAATGGCTCCGTAGCCAATGTAGTTCATGGTATCAACAGGCACCAACGTATCATCGGCTGCCATTACAGGGGCAGTGCCTAAGGTTGTTATCAGCAAAAACGCGGTCAATAGCTTTTTCATAGCTCCTGTATATTTAGGTGTTTAGGTTGATTATCGCTCAGGGGTATATCGCTCATATAGTCGGCATGTGGTTTTTTTATGCGGATAAGCATTACCGTTACCACAATGAAGAACAGCAGAAATATGGCTAACGAGGTGATGAGGTAAACCTGGTTACCATCAATACCCTGTACAAATTGTTTAAACATGGCGCTTAGTTATTAGCGGTTTTAGTTACTTTAATATCAGTACCCAGGCGTTGCAGATAGGCTATCAGGGCTACTATCTCGCGGTCGCTTTGTACCTTTATCTTGTCTTTAGCCAGGTTATCGGCAATGCCTTTGGCCTGTTTATCCAGCTCGGTGTTGGCCTGCTTGTCGTAACCGGCGGCATACGGTACACCCAATGTGCGCATGGCATTTATTTTAGATGCCGTGGTGGTGGTGTCGAGCTTTTGGTTGATGAGCCAATCGTAGTTCGGCATGATACTGCCCGGCGACATCAGCCTTGGATCAAGCATGTGGTTATAGTGCCAGGCGTTGCTGTACTTGCCCCCCTCGCGCTGCAAATCGGGCCCGGTACGTTTTGATCCCCAAAGAAAAGGGTGATCGTAAACAAATTCACCGGCCTTACTGTATTCGCCATAACGCTCCGTTTCAGACCGGAAAGGCCTTACCGTTTGCGAGTGACAGTTAACGCAACCCTCGCGGATGTATATATCACGGCCCTGCAATTCCAGCGGCGTATAGGGTTTTACACTGGCAATGGTAGGCACGTTTGAGGAGATGGTCATGGTTGGGATCAGCTCAATGATACTGCCTATCAGTATCACCAGTAATGAAAGTACCATCAGTTGTATCGGCTTACGCTCCAATACGCGGTGCCAAAAGTTGTCGCCCTCGTTATGGGCTACAAAAACTTTTTCCAACGGCATCGCTTCGGCAGGCTCCTGCGCTACCAATTTGCCAACGGCCATGGTTTTAGCCAGGTTATAAGCCATTACAATAACACCCACCAGGTACAACCCGCCACCAACAGCACGCATTACATGCATCGGGATGATGCGCAGCGTGGTTTCTAAAAAGGTGGGGTATTTCAAGATACCCTCCGGTGTAAATTCTTTAAGCATCAGGCCCTGGGTAAAACCGGCCCAGTACATCGGTACCGCGTAAAACAATATGCCCAGCGTACCTATCCAAAAGTGGAATGAGGCCAATTTGGTGGAGTAAAGCTGTGTGCGGTAAATTCTCGGTATCAACCAGTATAGTATGGCAAAGGTTAAAAAGCCGTTCCAGCCTAAAGCGCCAACATGCACGTGGGCTACTATCCAGTCAGTAAAGTGGCCAATGGCGTTTACTTGTTTTAATGATAGCATTGGCCCCTCAAAGGTGGCCATACCATAGGCCGTTAAACCAACCACCATAAATTTAAGTACCACATCATCGCGCACCTTATCCCAGGCACCGCGCAGGGTAAGCAACCCGTTGATCATGCCGCCCCAGCTTGGCGCTATCAGCATAATAGAAAATACGATACCTAATGATTGTGCCCAGCTTGGTAAGGTGGTATATAGCAAGTGGTGTGGACCCGCCCATATATAAATAAATATCAGCGCCCAAAAGTGCAGTATACTCAACTTATATGAATACACCGGGCGGTTGGCCATCTTAGGCAAAAAGTAATACATCATGCCCAGGTAAGGCGTGGTTAAAAAGAAAGCCACCGCGTTATGCCCGTACCACCATTGCACCAGCGCATCCTGAACGCCGGCATACAGGTAGTAGCTTTTTAAACCAGATATAGGCAACTCGAACGAATTAACGATATGCAGCACCGCTATGGTTACAAACGTGGCAATGTAAAACCAGATGGCCACGTACAGGTGCCGCTCGCGGCGTTTAATGATGGTACCGAACATGTTGATGCCAAATACCACCCATATCAGCGTAATGGCAATATCAATAGGCCATTCCAGCTCGGCATACTCGTGCGAGGTGGTGAAACCCAGCGGTAGCGTAATAACTGCCGATACGATGATGAGCTGCCATCCCCAAAAATGAATCTTGCTCAGGGCATCACTAAACATGCGGGCCTTTAGCAGGCGTTGCAGCGAATAGTAAACGCCCATAAAAATGGCGTTGCCCACAAACGCGAAGATAACCGCGTTGGTATGCAGCGGGCGTATGCGGCCAAAGGTGGTGTACTGGTTGCCCATGTTCATGCCGGGTTTAAACAGCTGCATGGCTACCAGTAGCCCTACTGTCATGCCGATTATCCCCCAAACAATGGTGGCAATTCCAAAATTTCGTACAATCTTGTTATCGTAGTAAAATTTTTCGGGTTGCATAATATTGCGGTTAGTTCAAATAAATTAATGGTGTAAAATTACCCGGACTGCCCTGCCCGGCACGTGATGCCCGTTAGCCAAAAACATGATACAGATCATTTTTCGGCTTCGCTGGTAGTATCATCATCCAGCAAAATGCGCACAGATGGAGTGTAAAGATCATTGTGCTGACCCTTGCGCTGCGCCCAGAAAAAGGCGCACAAAAACCCCAGCGCCAGCAGTATGCTGCACCCTATTAAAAAATAAATTATGCTCATAACAACTTGCGTTTTTTTGCTGCCACATGGGTGGCAATACTGGTGAATGATATGATGGTGGCCGTACTCAGCGGCATCAGGATGGCCGCGGTAAGTGGCGATAGTTTGCCCGTTACCGCGAAGCTTAAACCGATGAGGTTATAGGTAAGCGATATAAAAAAGGATATATGGATCACCTTCACGGTATCCTTGGCAAATTTTAAAAACCTCGGAAAACTTTTTAACGACCGCCCATCCAGGATGGCATCACTGCCCGGCGAAAAGTTGTTCACGTTATCGGTAATGGCTATACCCAGGTCGCTTTGCTTTAACGCGCCTGCATCATTCAGCCCATCGCCCAGCATACTTACTTTTTTGCCCCGGCTTTGCAATTCTTTGATAAAATCGAGCTTTTGCTGTGGCGATTGCCTGAACAGCATATTTTGGCTGTGATTAAAATAAGGCAGCAACTCGTTACGCTCATGATCCTGATCGCCGGACAATAAATAAAGTTTGTACTTAGGTGATAACGCTGCCACATCCTCCAATCCCTCACGGTACTGGTGATTAAAGCTGTAATAACCCTGGTAAACTTCGTCAATAACTACATGTACCTTGGTGGTGTTGCTTAGCTCATAGCCCCCGTCCACCACAAAATCGCTGCTGCCTATGGCAACCAAATGTTCGACAACCACGGCTCGGATGCCTTTGCCTGGTACTTCTTTATAAGCCGATACCGGCAAAATAGCCCCTACCCCCAAATAAGCGCAAATTTGCCTGCTAAGCGGATGCCCGGAGTTGATGCAAACGCTTTGCACCAGTTGCCGCTGTGCAGCGGTTAGCGTGGTGCAGTCGGTAAGTATTTTATTGTTGCTGCTGGTTATGGTGCCTGTTTTATCAAATACTAATGTATCGATGCGGGCTAACTGCTCAACCACTGCGGTATTTTTGAGGTAAAAAAAGTTGCGGTCGAATACGCTCAAAGCGGCCGACATGGTGAACGGTGTGCTCAGCGCCAGGGCGCAGGGGCAGGCCACTATCAGCACGGCGGTAAATGCGGATAATCCACGCTGCCAATCGAACGGTAACCAAAACAACAGCGAACCAAAGGCGATAATGAGCAGTACGATAGAAAAATGCTTGCTCACCCGCTCGTTAAAGGTTTGCATCCGGTTATCCTGACTGCGGGTAAAAGCCTCATTGTTCCACAACTGGGTAAGATAGCTTTGCGATACGGGTTTTACAATTTCCATCTCTAAAGCCTCGCCCATCTGCCGACCACCGGCATAGATGATCTCGCCAAGCGTTTTATTTACGGGTGCCGATTCGCCGGTTACAAAACTAAAATCAATCATGGCGTTGCCTTTTAATAAGATGGCATCGGCAGGAATGATCTCGTTATTACGGATGCGGATGCGCTGACCCACTTTCAGATCAGCCAATGGAAGCGGCTTCTCCCCTTCTTCGCTTATCACCTGCACCGCCACCGGGAAGAATGACCGGTAATCGCGCTCAAAAGATATATGGTAATAAGTTTTACGCTGAACGAACTTGCCTACCAGCAGAAAGAATACCAGGCCGCAAAGGGTATCGGCAAAGCCGGGACCGGTATGAGTGAGTATCTCGGCAACGGTGCGTATAAACAATACGGCGATTCCTAATGCCAACGGGAAATCAATATTCAGAACCTTATTTTTCAGGTTGTGGTAAGCCGATGTAAAGTACTCGGTACCGCTGTAAAAGGTTACCGGCAGAGCAAATACGATATTAAGCCAGCCAAAAAACTGGCGGAAACTTTCTTCTTGTCCTGACAAACCCAGGTATTCCGGGAAACTGAGCAGCATCACGTTACCAAAGCAAAATCCCGCAACGGCTATTTTGCGTACCAGGTTATCCTTTTGCTCGGTAGATTGTTTTTTGACCACATCCTGCAGGTTAATGAGCGGTTCGTAGCCAATATCAAACAGCAGTTCAACCACTTGGCGCAGGGTTATCTTATTATTATCAAAACGGATGTTCACCTGTTTCTTCAGGAAATCGATACGGCTGTAATAAATAGCAGGGTTAAGGCGGTGCAACTGTTCCAGCAACCAGATGCACGAGCTGCAATGGATGTAAGGAATATAAAAAGTAACGATGGTTATACCGCCATCTGTAAAATCAACCAGGTCGCTAATGATCTTCGGCTCGTCCAGGTACTCAAAGCGCTTGTCGGTACGGGCGCGGTTCGCTCCGGGATGCTCGTTGTAATTATAATAATTACACAACCCGCTTTGCGATAGTACCTGGTACACGCCCCGGCAGCCTACGCAGCAAAACTCCTTATCGTCAAATTGATAGGTGGTTTCTTCACAATCCTGGCCGCAGTGGTAACATGTTGATTTTACAGTGGTATTAACTAACATAATGGCTCGCTTTAGTTAATACAAAAATGTGCTAAGCGCCCCACCCTTTAAATGATGCAACAAGGGCTTAAAAGTGATGTGCATCATTTTTAAGCCCTTTAAGTAGATGTGTTTTAAAAATTAGGCGCGATAAAACGTTTGCTGGCACACGGGTAAACCAACAGCGGTATATCAATATGCTTGGCGGCGTGGTGGGTATGGCTGCGGCTGAACAGCTGATCAAAAAAATTATGCTCGCGGTGTACAATAGCCAGCATATCAACCAATCCGTGCTCGGCTATCCATTCCAGTCCGTGGTTAACGTCAGCATTTTGCACATGGCGGTAAAACACATTGCTGTAGTTTATGCGGTTGGTAACATCGCGCAGGTAGGCGTCAACCTTACCTTCGTATTGGTAACTGTTGTTGGTTACATGGAACAGCACCAACTCTGCCTTATAGTATCGCGCCAGGCTGGCAACCGACTGCACCACCTCTATTTCCTGATCGCTCAGATCAGTAGCTATAGCTATGCGCCTGATTAGTTTGTACGCATACTTTGGTGGCACCAGCAGCAGCGGCACCGTTGTTTTGCCTATCATATCATTACTGGTACTGCCCAGAAAAAACTTTTGTACATCCCCCGCGCCGGATGCGCCCATCACCGTTAGGCAAACCCTGTCCTCAACCGCTTTTTCGTTTATCATTTCGGCTACGTTACCTGCGGAGCTTTCACAGGCGGTGAGCACCTCAACGCGTCGGGTTTCATCGGCATGGGTGAGTTGGCCGGCCAGTTTGTTTAATTCGGCGGTGGTGTTTTCAACCACGGCATTATAATCATACAGCGGCCAGGCCACTTGCGGTGCCAGGGGCGATTCAGCCGCGATGCGGAAACTGTTGAACAACTTTACACGAGCGCCTATGGCTCCCGCTAATTTAACGGCATATTGTGCGGCGTTTTCGGCAGCAGCCGAAAAATCGGTAGGGACGAATATGGTTTTCATAACGATGAGTTTTAATTCGTTTACAATATCACTAATGGATATTGCCACAAATATCAGCCCAAGTAAGTTAGGAAATAGTGATGAGGGTCAGGGGATTGTGTGATGGGAAGCAGGAATTTGGAACTTATAGTATACTTTCAAATATTTATACAACACTCATCTAAAATTTTGCGTCATAAAACATATCACTATCCCCATTTTGTCGGGTAGTTTGTTTCAAAAAAAGACTTAATAGTTTGAAAAAAGCTTTTATATTTTATTGGTAGCTCGCAAAATATTTAAAATGAAATTTTGGTTGATCATAAGCCTTATTAAATGCTACCAATGAGAGTTAATAAGCACACTTTTTTAGGGGCGAAACAACTTTCCCAATCCATCACATCCTCATGTAATGCAATGCAACATGGCCTGATTTAAAGGGAATGGTATCAACCAGCTTAAGGTTAAGCTTTTGTTGAAGGCTGCCGGCAACCAGTAGCGGTCTGCCATGACCGACGACTACCGGGTGTACCACCAAGTTAAATTCATCAATAACATCGGCGGCTATCATCTCAGGCAGCATACTCACGCTATCCACAGTAATACTTTTGCCGGGCTGCTGCTTTAATTTCAGGAGTTCGGCCACGGGGTTTTCACGGACGATGTGGGTATCTTTTCGTGCGTTTTCGAATGTTTTTGAAACTACTATCTTATCAATGGCAGTGAACCTTTCGGCAAATCTGTTCTCGGCCGGTGTGCCCGACTGATCTTTTGCTACATCAGCCCAATAAGGGAACATTAGCTCATACATTACCCGGCCAAAAAACACCAGGTCTACATCATCCATAGTACCGGTAAAATAATCAAGTAGTTCTTCACTCGGACTCATAGCGGTATGGTCGCAATAACCATCAAGGCTAATATTTATTCCGAATTTTACTTTTCTCATTTTAAAGTTTTTTAAGAGTTTTATCAAAAGTAAAGCATAGCATTATACATCCAGAGGGCAATAAGCGACAAAAAGAGAGGGTTTTAGGCCACTCGTAGCTTACCGCACGCGCCCTTCGACAGGCTCAGGGTGACAGGCCACCTACACGTTTTCTTATATTCTGCTATCTTTAGCCACCATGCTATCTAACCAATTAAATGCTAAACCCCATTACCAAATACTTGACGGGCTGCGCGGCGTTGCGGCGCTTATTGTAGTTACCTTTCATATTTGCGAGGCACATGCCACCAGTAAGTTTGATATGATGATCAACCACGGTTACCTGGCGGTTGATTTCTTTTTCCTGCTTTCGGGCTATGTAATCGGCTACGCTTATGACGACCGTTGGGGCAAGCTCACCGTCGGCAATTTCTTCAGGCGCAGGCTGGCAAGGCTGCAGCCCATGGTTATTGTCGGCATGATTATCGGTGCCATCTGCTTTTACTATTCCGATTCGCCGCTGTGGCCCAACATACATACCGTACCTGCCTGGAAGCTGCTGGTGGTTATGCTGGTTGGTTTTACACTGATACCGGTACCTGCATCGTGGGATATACGCGGCTGGCAAGAAATGCACCCGCTGGATGGGCCGGGCTGGTCGTTATACTTTGAGTACATTGCCAATATATTATACGCCCTTGGCGTGCGCAAATTACCCAAGTGGGCATTATCGATTTTGGTGATCGCCTCGGCAGCTTTGCTGGTACACTACCTGTTAACCGGCCCCAACGGAGACGTTATTGGCGGGTGGACACCCAACCTGGAGCACACCCGCATTGGCTTTACCCGCATGCTGTTCCCATTCTTCGGCGGTTTATTGTTATCGCGTATTACCAGGCCTATCTATATTAAAAACGCTTTTTTGTGGTGCACTGTTATGCTGGTTGCGGTGCTGGCCGTACCGCGCATTGGCAGTCCCGAAAATGTATGGGCAAACGGCTTGTATGAATCGCTGGTCATCATCCTGGTATTTCCGCTGATTGTGTATATGGGTGCCAGCGGACAGATCCATAGCACTAAAGGCAAACAGGTCAGCAAATTCCTGGGCGATCTGTCGTACCCTTTATACATCACCCATTATCCTTTTATTTATGTTTATACCGGCTGGGTTAGCAGAGATAGGGGCATGAGCTTGGGCCATGCATTGCCATATGCCGTACTTACCTTCGTGATATCGGTATCGGTAGCTTATGCCGCGTTGAAATGGTATGATGAACCGGTTAGAGCATGGTTAAAACGACGGACGCTAAAAGCCTAACTGGTGGATTTATTTTTTATCAACCTCGTCAACAATGGACCTGATCATGCTATCCAGTTCCTTTACTGAATCCTGCAGATATTGCCATTCGGTTGTTTGCGGGGCATGGCCATCGGCATTTATCAAATCCATCAACCCGAGTATGGATGCTACCGGCCTGCGCAACTCGTGCGATTGCATAAAGGCTATGTTTTGTAACGATTGCTTTTGCATCTGCACCATCTCTTCATTCTGTATGCGGCGCGTTATATCAATAATGTCGACAGACACACCAATAATCTCACCCTCGGCATCAAAAGCAGGTTCAAACTTTACCAAAAACCAGGCATCTGCACCGTTGCTTTTCAACTTGCGCTCATCAAACACGGCTGTACCGCGCAGCGCCGTATTGTAATCCCGGTAAAAGAGGGCTAAATGATCGGGGTGAATGTAGTCGGTCATTTTTTTGCCCCGCTCCAGGCTGCGCCCGTAGGCCGAACGTACGTGATTGTTCCAGGCTTTATTAAAGGCGAGTATCTCAAAGTTGCGGTTCAATAGCAAATGCTGTTCTACCGAGCTCTCAAAAAACGAGCGCAACTCAATTTCTGTACGCCGCATTTCAGCCTTCTGCGCTTTAAGCACCAGCACACTGGCTTCAAACTCCAATATACTGATCACCTGTCGGGCAAGTATATCCAGCATTTCGGCCTGCTTGGGCGACAGGTCCGACGGCCGTTTTCCTATCACACATAGGCTGCCTAAATCATATCCATCATGCGTGGTTAGCGGTACCCCAGCGTAAAACCTGATATGCGGATCATCCAGCACCAGCGGATTGGCGGCAAACCGCTCATCAAGCATAGCATCCTTAACAATCATCGTCCCCTTATTGCCAATAACATGATCGCAAAAGGCGTCGCAACGTGGCGTCTCACTAAAATCAAAGTTGTGCTTAACCTTAATGTGCTGCACATCTTCATCAATAAAAGTTATCAATGCCGTTGGCTGTCCGCAAATGTATGCAGCAAGGCGGGTTATTTCCTGCAGCTGATTTTCATAATCTACGGGCAATTGCAAAAACCGTTTAACCGTTTGCAACCGTTCAAGCTCTTTGAGGGGCATATATAGTAATTTGAATGGTTGAGCTGCTTACCAATAAAGCATTACCGATAAGTACGGTTTTTAATAGCCTTTGGTTGTAAAAAAAATTAATTAAAAGGGTAAAAAATTAGCATCCTGCTGTAAAAAGCTAAAAAGCTGGAAGCGCCTTTAAATTATTTTGTTTTGCTTTGCACATACTAAATACATTTCAACATGGAGATTAACCTATTTGAAAAACAGGTTTACACCAACCGCCGCGAAGTACTGAAACAGCGTTTTGGCAACGATGGCATTTTGCTGTTTATGGGTAATGAGGAAAGCAGCATGAACTATAAGGATAACACCTTTCCTTTCCGTCAGGACAGCAGCTTTTTGTATTATTTCGGGCTTGATGTACCAGCGCTGGTGGCTACTATTGATACCGAGACCGGCGAGGAGGTCATTTACGGAAACGAACTTACTATTGATGATATTGTGTGGACAGGTACGCTGCCCACTGTTAGCGAAATGGCCGGCATGGTAGGCATTAGCCACACCAAGCCTTACAACGCGGTAGCCGACTATATACAGCATGCCATCAGCAAAGGCCTTAAGGTGCATATACTGCCACCCTATCGCCCGGAGAATGTAATTAAGCTGGCCAGCTGGTTCGGCAAAAACACAGCTAAGGTTAAAAGTTTGGTTTCCGAAAAGCTGATCCGCACCGTGGTTGGCCAGCGGGTTATCAAATCGCCGCTTGAAGTTGCCGAGCTGGAGAAAGCCGTAAACATCAGCATTGATATGGAGCTGGCTGTTATTAAAAACGCTAAGCCCGGTGTTAAATGTTACGAGCTGGTATCGCATGCGCACCAGGTGGCTATCGCCAATAATGCGCGGTTGGGTTATCCGGCCATTATTACTACACAAGGGCAAACACTGCATACCCACTATTATGGTCACGAACTTAAGGATGGCGATATGGTGTTGAGCGATATAGGCGCCGAGAATGCCATGCATTATGGTGGCGATTTAACACGTACTTTCCCTGCCGGTAAAAAATTCACCGCCAAACAGGCCGAGCTTTACAATACAGTGTTAAACTCAATGGATCATGCCATCAGCATGTTGAAACCAGGCGTCAGGTACCGGGATATTCACTTTGCCGCCTGTGAAAAATTAGCCGAGGGCCTGGTGAGTGTCGGGATAATGAAGGGCGATCCGGCTGAGGCTTTGGCGGCGGGCGCGCATACCATGTTTTTTCAATGCGGACTGGGCCACATGCTGGGTATGGATACACACGATATGGAAGACCTCGGCGAGCAATTTGTTGGTTATACCGATGAATTGAAAAAAGAAACCAGCATCTTCGGACTTAAATCATTACGCCTGGGACGCGAGCTGCAGGCCGGTTTTGTGCTCACGGTTGAGCCGGGCATCTACATCATTCCGGAGCTGATAGACCGCTGGCAGGCGGAAAACAAGTATGCCGGCTTTATTGATTACAACGTACTGAACACCTACCGCGATTTTGGCGGCATCCGTATTGAAGATAACTTCTTGATAACCGAAACAGGCAACCAGCTATTAGGCAAATACCTGCCAAAAACCCTGCACGAAATTGAGGGTTTAAAATAACATCCTTTATAATTAAGGCTGCTTAGTTGATAGGCAGCCTTAATATACGCTCCAGCTCCGGTGCTACCTTATTGTTAAAATAAACACTTACTGATGCGGTATGGCTTAGCTGTCCGCTGCTTCTGTTTTCGGCATAAGTGCAGGCCGATTGATACAGGTATTTAAAGGATATGAACCTGATGTGAACGTTGCTTTTTTGAAGTAGACCTTGTTCAAAATTATCATATATCGGGTTAAGCAGGTTGATCAACTCGGTACGGAAGTCCTGCGCCTGAAAAATGGATGGCGACCGCAGGTAACGGCAAATCACACTCGCCTTTTCAGCGTTGTGGGTATTAAAGGCAGCCAGTAAAGCCCAAAAATCTTCGGTTTTGTGTTCACGATAATCGTTACGGTAAGAACGTAAAGATAAAAAGAGCGCCAGGCTATCGAGGCTTGATTGCAGACAGATCTGCATTAGATTGCCTAGGTTGCCATACTTAGCTACGATGGAATAACGCTTGGCATTAGCTGCCACGCCTACCTGATCGAGCGTTAATTGCTCAAACCCGTATTTGCTGATTAGCCTGATAGCGCTGTCAACAATTTGCTCCTTGCTTTTTGATGTTTGCCTTTGCGTGGTTCTTGTAATCATGACCGGTTGATTTGATATTTTGTGATTGTGATGAATTACGCGCTTTAATAACTAAAAATTAGACACTTTGCGTATTTGTGTCGAAATAACAATAAAAAAATTTACGTTAATCCTTTATGTAAAATCTGGGCTAACCAGTTTATCTTTTCTTCAAAATTCTGAAGCTTGTTATAGAGCACAATTTCCTGTTCGTAGCTTTTAAATGCAGTTACAAATATTTCGGCCAGGAACGTGCTATCTTCCGTACTCAACTGCGCGATCTCATTGTTAGCCTGCGCCCATTGTATGATGTTGTTGAGTATGGCAATCTCGTTATCCTGCAGCTTATGGGTTTTGGCAGCCAACAATGATGGATCCTGCCTGAAATCCTCAGTTACAAGCTCATAAGATGATACTATTTTTTTAAGGTTACGCAGCTTTACACTGTAGTAACGCTCAATATTCACCACGAAAGTAGCGTCAGGACTTATCACTTTTTGGCATTCTTTTAATAACTGGCCAAACAAGCGATGCGATACCGCATCAAATACTTCCATCTTGTTACGGAAGTAATAATACAGCGTACTCCTACCCTTACCACTCGCCTTTGATATATCCTGCATGCTCACCCGCAGATAGCCATACTTCTGAAACACCTCTTCGGCAGCGGTAATTATATCCTCACGAACCTTATCTATAGCTTCCGCTTTAATCATTAGACAATTTTACACATTTTGTCGAAAATAAAAAACTTTTACCGGTCAATTCCGTAATATTTTTTTCTTAGCCGACTTATCATCTTAACCAGCAATATTAAAGCAGGTACTTCTACCAATGGCCCTACAACACCCGCAAGTGCCTGCCCTGAGTTAATACCAAACACACCAACAGCAACCGCTATTGCCAGTTCAAAATTGTTACCCGTAGCAGTAAATGCAATGGCGGCGTTTTGCGGGTAAGCGGCTTTAAAGCGTTTAGCTGCAAAAAAGCTGATTACGAACATCAACACAAAATAAATTATAAGCGGCAAAGCAATACGCAACACATCAACAGGAAGTTTAACAATAACTTCGGCCTTTATGCTGAACATAATTATTATAGTAAACAGTAAAGCGATTAAGGTGATGGGTGATATCATCTTAATATACCGGTGCTC
This sequence comes from Mucilaginibacter roseus, assembly GCF_021215455.1. Lineage (GTDB taxonomy): Bacteria > Bacteroidota > Bacteroidia > Sphingobacteriales > Sphingobacteriaceae > Mucilaginibacter > Mucilaginibacter roseus. The sequence continues at coordinate 92,218 of NZ_JAJPWV010000003.1, forward strand.
ATACCAATCGATACCTTTAAATTTTACAAGCAGGTACCTGCCTGCAAAGCCAGCGATGAAGGGCAGGCCCAAATATATAAAGGTTGACTGCGCCACATCGGCAGCGCTTACATTAATATTTTCGGCCTTAAAGCCAAACCATGGCAAAAAAACAGTTATAAAAACGTAAGCATAAATGCTATACAACAGCACCTGAAAAACACTGTTAAGCGCCACAAGCCCGGCGGCGTATTCCCTGCTGCCATCAGCCATATCATTCCAAACAATTACCATAGCTATACACCTGGCCAGGCCAATCATGATTACGCCTACCATATAATCCGGCCGGTCATGCAAAAACAATATGGCAAGTGCGAACATCAATACAGGGCCAACTATCCAGTTCAAAAAAACCGAAAGGCTTAATAACTTAATGTTGTTAAATATACGCCCTAGATACTCATAGCGCACCTTGGCCAGCGGCGGGTACATCATCAAAATTAAACCAACGGCAAGCGGTATATTGGTTGTTCCTGAAGCATAGGCGCCCACTGCCGCCGATAGTTCAGGCATTAAATAACCCAACAGTAACCCTATGGCCATTGCTGCAAATATCCAAAGGGTCAAAAATCTGTCGAGCAGGCCTAAACGCTTCGTTTTTGAAACATTACTAATTGCCATACTAAATATTTACGTAATGGTCAGCAAAATTGAACGCGTAAGTTTTTATCATATCACGTATCTGCCGGAACTGCTGCATAATTTCATCCGGGGTACCCGTTGCCTTTGCCGGGTCCGGAAAGTTGTGGTGAAAGCGTTGCACATTGCCTGGAAAGTAGGGGCATGCCTCGTTAGCGTTATCGCAAACCGTAATTACGTAGTCAAAGTTTACATCGCGGTATTCATCCACATGGTTTGATGTATGGGCGGATATATCAACCCCATCCTCAGCCATTACCTGAATAGCCTTAGGGTTAACGCCATGTGTTTCAATACCGGCACTGTAAATATTGGCTTTGCCGGCGCTAAATAATTCAAGATAGCCATGGGCAATCTGGCTGCGGCAACTATTGCCGGTGCACAGTACTAATATATTCTTCATAAAATCACCTTCCTTTTAACAACAACCAGATCCGGGAGTACAGCATGACGACGCTGCCAAATTTTGCATTTGCACTTTAGTAACCGGTTCAACTTCAGGCGTACCACAGCTGCCACCGCGCTCAATAGCTTTGCATTGCACGGTATCCGGCCTCAAGTCTACTATCAAATCATTTCCAACAATATTGATGCTCTTTGGTATAAGTTGCCGCGTATCAAACCGCTGGTTACCAAATTCAATTTTAACTTTAGCCGCGGGATGCAGGGGCATAGCTTTCTCAACAACGTTGATTATAGCCAATGCTTTTTCAACTTTCATTGCCTCGTTGTTACCTTCAGTTGTGGGCTCCCATAATTGCATAACCACTTCTGTCCATACGTTCATCACTCCGCCGCAATCAACCGACGTAATTGGCGCTTGCTTAATTTCTGTGATATGGTAAGATGCATCAACCCACTGCCCTTCGGCGTACTGAAATTGTAATGCCAGCCCTTTATGAGCTGTTAATTGATCTTTAAAAGTTTGCCAGTTCATTAGTTTTAGCTTTATTGTATTATTGCAATATTGCGATCATTATAATCAAAAAATTTAACAGCAGCTATTTGCTGTGCCTTTATAAGAGTTGAAAAATCCCTTTAACGTTTCGTTTAGCGCCTTCCATGCCGATGGCTCAATGCAATAACAAACACTTGCACCATCAATGTTGCCCTGTATAAGGCCGGCGTTCTTCAATTCTTTTAAATGCTGAGAGATGGTGGCCTGCGCCAAACCCAGCTCCTCTACCAAATCGCCACAAATACAGGCGTCGGCTTTTATAATATGCTCCAAAATAGCTATGCGCGCCGGGTGCGCTATGGCTTTAAGCATAACCGCCAGTTGATTTTGTTCTTTGGTGAATATTTCAGTTTTAGTCACACCCATACATCGCAATATTACGATTAATATTAATCATTGCAAAAAATCAAAAAATAAAAGGGCCCTTAAATAATTAAGAGCCCTTCGATATATGTGGAGTTAAGAATTTTAAAAATCGAACTTCACAAAAAACCGCACGCCATTTTTGGCAATGCCCGGATGATCAAGGTAAGAGAAACGCTTAACATAGTCAACCCGTAAAACCTTAAATATGTTAGATATACCTACGCTGCCTTCCATATACGGCCCGTTGTTTAATGAGTAGGTAATTGGCGCACCCGTTTCGGTACTTATCGGGAAGTTATATAGCTGCGGGTTCAACGCCGGGTTGTTCTCGTTACGTATACCCCCCCAAAGACTTTTAAAGTCGATCACCTCACGCCATTTCAGTTTTTTCAGCAATGGCACTTTGTTAAAAATAAAGCCATTAAAGCTATGATCTATGTTGATTGCCGCATAATGGTCGCTCACGAATTCCAAAAAGTTCATCAGGTTGTACGACTGGAACTGGAACGCATACGATTGGTTGGCCCGATGTATATCCAGCAACGGGAATGGCGCCTGGCCAAATATGTTATTACCTTCAAGCCCTATATCGGTATAACCGAATTGCGACCAGTAGAAACGCTTGGTGATATTTGCTGTAATGCTTTGATAGTTATAATCGCCGCCAAACAGATCCTTCACGCCCTGATTATATTGAAGCGTAAATATTGGATACTTATCAGGTATCGGTGTACGGTATAGCTTTCCCTGATAGAATTTCTCAAACGGCGCGTAACGCAATTGCAGCGAGAGTTCAGTAGTACTTAGTGTGCGTATATTGTTGGGCTGGCCGTTTACTGTGTTTTGGAAATACAAAGCACCTGCCGGACTTTGCGACCAGGTTTTGAAGCCAAGGTTGTACGAGAAGTGATTGCGGAATTCATGGACATAATCCAACCGGAAAATGTCGTTATACAACCACATATCGTTATTGCCACGCTTGAATGATAACAGGAAGCTGCTCTCCTGCACAAACTGCAGCTCCTGTCCCGGAATTTTGGTATCGTGCTGGAAGCTTGCCCTTATGTAGTTTTGCGGGAACCGGTAGATCGACTTATTGTTGAGCGAATATGTCGCACTTAAAAAGTACTTGAATTTTTCATCCTTAAAACCATAAGCGCCGTAAGTTTCAAAGTAATAACGCTCGCTTAACGCGGTAGTGGTACGGCCACCTAAACGTAAGCGGAAACCCTCAACCGGGTTAAAGCTGTAAAATGTATTTACCGGCCCAACTTCAAACGGCCCAAAGTTTTTATACCCGGCAATAAACAGGGTGATTAAATCCATTGTGCGTTTAAACGACGGGATGGTTTGCAGGCTATCAATATTCTTATAGATATCGCGCTGCTGTACGGATAACGTATCTAACCGGTTTGACTGCCAGAACATATCGCTTTTCTCTTCCGCGTCCTTCGCGAAAACCACAGCCGAACCCTCGTATGTAGTTTTTGGCAGCGGCTTGTTAACCGTAAAATCCTGAATGGTAACGGTGCGTTGGCCAAAAATACCGCCGCCTTTATTTTTGTTTAAACCGAAGTCCATTTTCAGGTCGCTTCCGCTCAGGTGATAACGGCCGTCAGGATTTTTTTCGAATGACAGCGTTGCCATCATCTTACGCACAAAGTTAAGGTTGATGTTTTTATTGACGGTTAGCACCGCGTTTTCAACTGCGTAGTTACCATCCAAAGTTACATACAGCCTGCCCTCAAATAACATATCCGTGGTGTTGCGTGGCGTAAAGCTTAACTCAACCAGTTGCGGGCTTTGATCCTTAAGTGTATCAGTAATAAAGAACTTGTAAAATGCCGGTGCCGAATTTGCTATCGGGCTTAATATTTGGTTACTCAACAATGAGATATTATTATCGTATATCTCGATGTCCTGGTACATGCGGTTAAAGTACTGCTGCAAGCCTTCGTTATCAATAAAGTTCTCATCAAACTTTACCTGTTTGTGAGCGGTAACTATTTGCTTTTTGCTTTCCGGATCTTTACGATAAAAATTATCTGAAAGCCTTTCTTCCATGTACATAGGCAGCAGGTTTTTACCACCGATAGCAGTTGAATCCTGCTCCTGGAACAGAAACTGGTAATTACGGAACATCTTCCGGTTCTTGAACTTGTCGGACAGGTTGCTCAACGAAAAGAACATCTTTTCGTACTGCTTGTATTGGGTATAATCATAAGCTTCTGAACGGTTTTTATCCTTATTGGCAATAACCTTACGGATCAGCTCAACAGCCGGGTTATTCTTGTTGGTATATTTTTTCTTTTTACCGCCTTTTACCACTACTTCGGTAAGCAGTTTGGCATCGTTACCCATTACAATATCAACAGTTTGCTCGCGGCCGGGCAATATATTTTTTACCACGGTTCTGTACCCTACATACGATGCTTGTAACTGGGTATAAGTACCATTGATAGTGATCTTGTAATGGCCGTTCATATCGGTATTAACACCTTGTGAGGTGCCTACCACAGCTATCGAAACATAAGGCAATGTTTCTTTGGTCTTGGCATCGCGCACGGTGCCCTGCACAACCGTATTTTGTGCAAAAGCAATAACTGTCAGCAACATAAATAGCGCTAACAAACTAAATTTCTTATTTACTTTAATTAGTATTTTCATTTTATTATTCACTCAATTTACCTCCCGGCAAAAGGGTGCTCAAAGATAAATACAATACCGCACGGATATTTCCCGTGCGGTATTGCAGACGAACATCGCTTTGCAATATTTTAATGAGTTATTAATTATTGCAATGTTTTTGACAATGCCGTGTTTATTTCCAACCGCCGCCGAGCGACCGGTACAGGTTAACAATAGCCTGTAGCTGCTGCAATTTGTCGCCTACGCTGTTAAGCTGTGCGGCAAGCAGGCTTTGCTCTGATGTTAACACATCGGTATAATTTGTTGCCGAGCTGTAACGCAGCAACTCTTTGGTAAAATCAACAGATTTCTGTAGTGCCTCTAATTGTTTAGCGCGTGATGTTTGCTTTTCAACCGCGGTTTGGTAAGCATACAAAGCATTTGAAACTTCAGAACCGGCAGTGAGTACGCTTTGTTGAAAGGCGTAGTAAGCCTGCTCCTGCTGTGCTTTAGCTGTGCGTAACCTCGCGCGGTTTTCCCCTTTTGAAAAAATAGGCTGAGTTAAGCCACCAACTATGCTATAGAATATGGAATTATCAAACAGGTTTTTGATCTTCAGTGACGAAACCCCGCCCTGCGCCGTAATAGTTAAAGCCGGGTAGAAGTAGGTACGCGCTACGTTCGTATTTTCAAATGCGCTGCGAAACGCGAATTCCGCCTGCTGCACATCGGGCCTGTTTTTTAACAATTGCGACGGTATACCTACCTGCATATCGGTGTAAGGCTTCTGCTCGTCAAGCGAGGTTCGTTTGATAGCGCCCGGCGCACGTGCAAGCAGTATGCTCAGGGCATTCTCCGTTTCGCGGATACTGCGTTTTAAATCAGGTATGGTAACCTCGGCAGCATAGCGATTAGCCTCACTTTGCACAACGGCTGCACCAGTAACAATCGCGCTTTCCTTTAAAGCCTTCATGGTCTCCACATCGGTAATGCGGTTCTTCAGGGTTTGTTCGGTAATAGCCAATTGCTTATCCAGCGCAAGCAGGCTATAATAGTTGTTCGCGATATTGGCTATCAGTTGCGTTTGCACGGCACGCTTGCCCGCATCACTCGCGAAAAAGTTGGCCAGCGCCGAACGTTTTGAACTGCTCAGCTTACCCCATATGTCAGCTTCCCAACTGGTGCTTAAGCCCAACTGATGCGTAGTGGTAGTCAATATAAACGAGTTGGCAAACTCCGGCGGAAAATTCAACCCCGCTAATGATTGCTTGTTACGTGTAATAGTTGCATTACCTGATAGGCTCGGGAAAAACGCCGCCTTGGTTTGCTGTACGGTAGCATAAGCCTCGTTAATGCGCTGCATAGCCGTTTTAAGGTCGAGGTTGTTTTGTACGCCCTCTTTTATTAGTCCCTGCAAAACGGTGTCGGCAAACAACTGCTCAACAGGTACAGTAGCTATTGATGTGGTATCGTTGATAGTAGTATCACGATACAACTTATCCGTTTGTACGTTAAGGTTTGGCTGCTGGTACTTTTTGGTAACGCACGATGAGATGATCATCGCTGCTGAAAGCGCTGCAAGTACCGGCCATTTATATCTCTTGATCATTGTTATGATTATTATCTTTTATTCAATAAATTTCAATACGGTAATTAGGCCACAACCACTTCATCGTCCTCATCATCTTCTTCCTTTGCCTTATTGCCGCTGATGCGCTCCTGAAGGCTCTGGAATATGACGAACAGCGTCGGGATAACAAACACACCGAACACCGTACCGATAAGCATACCACCTACCGCGCCGGTACCGATTGAACGGTTACCCTCGGCACCCGCTCCCGATGCCAGCATTAGCGGAACTAAACCCAGTATGAAGGCGAATGACGTCATCAAAATCGGGCGTAAACGGGCTACTGCACCGTCAATAGCGGCCTCAACAATACTCAACCCGGCACGGCGGCGCATTACCGCGAACTCCACGATAAGAATTGCGTTCTTGGCCAACAAGCCGATGAGCATGATGAGCGTGATCTGTAAATAGATGTTATTTTGTACTCCGAATATCTTGGCAAACAAGAATGCTCCTGCCAAACCTACAGGCAGCGATAACAATACCGCGAAAGGTAAGATGTAGCTCTCGTACTGCGCGCTTAATAAAAAATATACGAATATCAAACAAAGTCCAAAAATGAACAGCGTTTGGCTTCCGCTTGAAATCTCCTCGCGGCTAAGGCCCGAAAATTCGTAACCGTAACCGGTTGGCAAAGTTTGTGCAGCCACTTCTTGCACCGCTTTAATGGCATCACCCGTACTAAAACCAGGCTTAGGCGCACCGGTAATAGATATTGAAGTGAACAGGTTGAAACGGCTGATTGATTCCGGACCATATACTTTTTTCAAGGTAACAAACTCTGATATCGGGGCCATTACATTATCGTTGGTGCGCACAAATATCTTGGTCATGCTTTCAGGGCTGCCACGAAAACCGGCATCAGCCTGTATCATTACACGGTACTGTTTACCAAACTCATTAAAGTTTGAGGCGTACAAACCACCGAAATAACCTTGCAATGTACCCAGTACAGCGTCAACGCCAATGTTAGCGTCTTTACACTTGGCCACATTTACATCAACCTCATACTGTGGGAAGTTGGTATTAAAGAAGGTCGCCCCGTACTGAATCTCAGGACGCTGATTTAACGCGCCCAGGAACTTACCATTCACGGCCATAAAATCGGCTATGCTGCCGCCCGTACGATCCTGCAATTGCAGTTCGAAACCACTACTGTTACCAAAACCCTGTAACGATGGCGGGGCGAAAAAGATAATCTTGGCTGATTTGATACCCGCCGTCATACCAAACATTTTACCGGTAACCGCGGCAACACTATGCTCGGCGCCTTCACGCAGAGACCAATCCTTCAACTTAATGAACAAGATACTGTACGAACCGCCGGCACCGCTTAATAAACCAGTACCCGCAACACGTGTAACCGATTCAACCTCGGGCAGTGCCTGTACCATTTTACCAACCTGGTTTGATACCTCGATACTGCGTTCCAGCGATGCTGCCGGTGGCAAGCTGATATCGGCCATGATAAAGCTTTGATCCTCATCGGGCACAAAACCGCTTGGCGTAGTTTTTAACAGGAACCAGAATAACACCGCGAATACCGCGATACCAACAACAGCAATCCATTTTTTTACAGACAGGAAACCTACCGAACGTTTGTACTTATCGGTAACGGCATCAAACCCGGCGTTAAAGGCGGCATAAAAGCGGTTAAGTAAACCTGTTTTATGATGCTCACCTTCCGGATGCGGCTTTAATAACAAGGCACACAAGGCAGGGCTAAGCGTTAACGCGTTAACCGCCGATATGATAATGGAAATAGCCAGTGTTAAACCGAATTGCTTATAGAATACACCTGACGAGCCGGTAATAAAGGTAACCGGTATAAACACCGCTGCCATTACCAGGGTAATGGATATTACCGCACCGCTGATCTCGCTCATGGCAGTCACGGTTGCTTTCTTGGCTGATTTTGCACCATTATCCAGCTTGGCGTGTACCGCCTCAACTACTACGATGGCGTCATCCACCACAATACCGATGGCCAATACCAACGCAAACAACGTTAACAGGTTAATGGTAAAGCCAAACAGTTGCAGGAAGAAGAATGTACCCACAATAGCTACCGGTACCGCGATGGCCGGAATAAGCGTCGAGCGGAAATCCTGCAAGAAAACGAATACCACGATGAACACGAGTATAAACGCCTCGATAAGCGTATGGATAACCTTTTCGATTGATACGTCAAGGAAATCATTCGCGCTGAAGATAGGCGTTACGGTTACGCCGCGTGGGAAAGTTTTTGAAGCATCGTCAAGTGTTTTCTCGATCTGCTCAATCATTTCGTGCGCGTTTGAACCGGCAGCCTGGTATACCGCAAGCGCTATGGATGGCTCGCCATTGGTTTCGGTAGTAACACTGTAGCTTAAAGCGCCCAGTTCAACACGTGCAATATCTTTAAGGCGTAAAAACTGACCGTTACCCGCAGAGCGGATCACGATGTTCTCAAATTCAGCCGGCTTTTTTAAACGGCCTTTATATTTCAGTACATACTCGAAAGATTGGTTACTGTTTTCACCAACCTTACCCGGTGCTGCCTCAATGTTTTGTTCTGCAAGAGCAGCGTTAACATCAGCAGGTATTAAGCCGTAAGTAGCCATAACATCCGGCTTTAGCCAGATACGCATGGAATAATCCTGCGAACCGAAAGAGATAGCGTCGCCCACACCATTAATACGCTTTACCTGCGGCAATACGTTAATGGCGGCATAGTTCTGCAAAAAGGTTTGATCGAATGATTTGTTTGAGCTTTGCAGCGCGAACACCATCACCATACTGCTTTGCTGCTTGCTGGTGGTAACACCGGCCTTGGTAACCTCGGCAGGTAACAACGGCGTAGCTTTTGACACCCTGTTCTGCACGTTTACTGCGGCAAGGTCAGGATCAGTACCCAGTTTAAAATAAACGGTTATGGTTGCTGTACCATCATTACTGGCTTTGGAGGTCATGTAGGTCATGTTCTCCACACCGTTTATCTGCTCTTCGAGCGGTACAATAACACTGTTCATCACCACCTCGGCATTCGCGCCGGTGTATGATGCCGAAACCTGCACCGTTGGCGGCGCAATTTCGGGGTATTGAGATATTGGCAGCGTGGTTAGCCCCAATATACCCAGTATAACTATGATGACCGATATAACAGTAGAGAGTACCGGCCTTTCAATAAATTTGCGTAACATATTTTGTTGTGCTGAGGTTGCAAGGACATAATCAATGCCCTTTAAAATTCGTTATTACTTTACGTCTTTGTAAGCAGCTTCGCCACCTTTGGTATCAGGCTGTATGGTCATGCCGTCCTGCAGGTTGGCCACACCATCAAACACTACGGTTTCGCCTGCCTTTAACCCCTCGGTAACTACAAAGTACTGGCCTGCGGGTGCCTCAACAGTGGTGATCTCCGTGCTTTTTACTTTTCCAGCTTTATCAACCACGTATACAAAGCGCTTGCCCTGCAACTCAAATGTTGATTTTTGCGGAACCAGTACACCATCCGTAATATTTTGCGGTATACTGATAGTTGCGCTACCACCACTGCGGATAAGCCCTACCGGGTTAGGGAAGGTTGCCCTTAATTGAGACGAACCTGTTGAAGTATTGATCAACCCATTGGCGGTTTCTACTCTGCCTTTTTCAGGGTATTCGGTACCATCGGCCAGGGTTAAGGTAACAGGTGGCAATTGCTTTAATTTATCATCAAGGGTTTTGCCTTTATTATGCCTTGAAAAATCAAGCAGTTGTTTCTCGTTTAACGAGAAGTAAGCATATACCTTACCGATATTTGATACCGTAGTAAGTGGCTGTGCGGTGGTGCTGCTTACCAGGCTGCCCAGTTTATATGGGATAGCGCCAACCACACCATTAACCGGGCTGGTAACCGTAGTATAACCTAAGTTTGTACGCGCGTTTGATAAACTTGCTTTAGCCTGTTTCAATGCCGCCCTGCGCGATTGAAGTGTTAATTCAGCTGATTCCAACTCGAATTTGCTGATAATTCCTTTATCAACAAGCGGACGGGTTTTCTTAACCTGAAGTTCGGCAGCGTTAACGTCAGCCTCGGCACTGCTAATAGAGGCGGCGGCAGTGGCTACTTCCTGTGCATATTGCGGCGCATTAATGCGGAAAAGCAACTGGCCTTTTTTAACCACGCTACCCTCGTCAATGTAAATCTGCTCGATGTAGCCGTCAATTTTTGGACGTATTTCGATATTTTGCTGCCCCTCAAGCGTGGCCGGATAAGTAGCATTGATCTCCGTATTCTGAGGGGTGACTGTAAATACCGGGAAACTTTGCGGCGGCGGAGCACCGGCACCGGCCTGACCTTGCTGCTGTTCGCCTCCGCCACATGCTGCTAATAACAGCATTGCCGAACCTAAACCGGCAACTATAAACGCTTTGGTTCTCATGGTGATGTTTGAAAATTGATATATGTGCATGATATTTAGTGACTTTTGTTATTTGATAAGTTTGGTTAAATTTTGTTAACTGCTATTTTCATTTTTTAAAAAGCATGTTACAGGTTATTTCCTTTCGCTCAAGCATTAGTTTATTAAACTGCTCGTCGTCCAGGTTGTAAAATTGCTTGTACATGGGTTTCATAATCAGCGGATAGATCATCATCGAAAACATATTCATAGAAAAATGTATAGGATCCATTTGCTCGAGTCTGCCTGCATCCATTTCCGCCTTTATCTGCCTCGAAAAATTTTCTACCTTTTCGCTCATGTTCTCTTTATGATAAAGATTACCATGCGTATTCATCTCCGTAATCAAAAAAGTCTCCTGATAAGGATACTCCATTGAGTCGGCCATAAACACATCTATAAAGTCCTCTACCTTTTCTTTAAAGGGCTTTTCCGCTTCCATAACCTGCACCAGGCGCGTGCTCAAATCGTTCATTCCGTCTTCATAAACCTGCTTAATTAATGAATCCTTAGAGCGGAAATAGTAATTTACAAGTGTACGGTTAACACCAGCTGCATCGGCAATATCCTGTGTGGTGGCATGCAAGCGCCCCTCTGCAAAAAACACTCGCTTAGCAGTATCTTTTATAAGTTGTTCAGTACCAGTATCTCTTGTCGCCATAAATTGTTTAACAAAATTGTTAAACATTCAGTTTAAACAGAAATTTTAATTTTACTTTTTGACTTATTTGACAAGTTTGTGATATTTGGCATTCCACACCGACATTATTATTACTTAAAGGATGGCTATACTTGTCCATCCATCAACCTCGCTTACTGATTTAATATGTCTGAAACTACCGAAGAGATACGCCTTGCCGATAATTATAGTGGAAAAGCCGATTGGAGCAAATGGGGCCCTTACCTGTCTGAACGCCAATGGGGCACCGTACGGGAAGATTACAGTGCAAATGGTGATGCCTGGAATTATGTTACACATGATATGGCCCGCAGCAAAGCCTACCGCTGGGGCGAAGATGGCATTGCCGGTATAAGCGATGATAAACAACACATCTGCCTGAGCCTGGCGCTCTGGAACGGCAAGGATGCTATTTTAAAGGAACGTTTATTTGGATTGACCAACCATGAAGGTAACCACGGCGAGGATGTAAAGGAGCTGTACTACTATCTGGATAATACACCTACGCACTCTTACATGAAAATGCTGTATAAATACCCGCAGCAAGCTTTTCCGTATGATCTGCTAATTAAAAAAAATGCCGCCGCCGGCAAGGACAAACCGGAATTCGAGCTGATAGATACCGGCATTTTTGATGATAACGCTTATTTTGATGTTTTCACAGAATATGCCAAGGTGGACATTGACGACATCATGGTGCAATACACTATTCATAATCGCGGCAATCAAATAAGCGCTATTGACGTACTACCGCAGGTATGGTTTCGTAAAATATGGCTGAGTGGGGATGAAAAACCGGTTATCAGGCAAAGCGGCAAAAACGCTTTTGAGTTAACATCAGCCAAAACGGGCACCTACTACCTGTACTTCGAGCAGCCTACCAATACGCTGTTTACCAATAACGAAACCAACCGGAACCGCTTATACAAAGTGGCTAATGAATTGCCGCATGTTAAAGACGGTTTTAACGAATACGTGGTTCGTAAAAATAGCAACGCCGTCAACCCTGACAAGACAGGCACTAAAGCGGCGGTATGGCATCATATTGAGATAGAGGCCGGAGGAAATGCGGTTGTCCGTTTACGTTTGAGCCGGGTAGCTACCAACGCCCCATTTACCAGCTTCGACGAAACCATGGCAGCAAGACTTGCCGAAGCCGACGAGTTTTATGCAGCTAAGCAAACCAAGGTAGCATCAGCCGACGCAAAACTGGTGCAGCGCCAGGCCTGGGCCGGGCTGCTATGGAGCAAGCAATACTACAAATTCAACGTAAAGCGCTGGCTTGATGGCGATGCCGGAAAACCTGTACCACCAGCCAGCAGGCGCAAGGGGCGCAACGCCAACTGGAAACATTTTGTAGCCGAGGATATTTTACTGATGCCCGATAAATGGGAATACCCTTGGTTTGCCGCCTGGGACCACGCCTTTCACTGTATTGCCGTTGCCCCGGTTGATGCCAACCTGGCCAAAAAGGAATTACAGATACTGATTGGTGTTAACCACATGCATCCCAACGGACAAATACCGGCCTATGAGTGGGATTTTAATGACACTAACCCACCGGTACAAGCCATAGCTGCTTTACAGGTGTACGAAATGGAAAAAGCGGCGACCGGCAAAGGCGATCAGCTTTTCCTGGAAACCGTATTTCAAAAACTGCTGCTCAACTTTACCTGGTGGGTTAACCGTAAGGACAGCGAGGGCAATAACATTTTTGAGGGCGGCTTTTTAGGATTGGATAATATCGGCATATTTAACCGCAGCCAGCCCGTTCCCGGCGGCGGATTTTTGGAGCAGGCCGACGGCACCAGTTGGATGGCCATGTACGCCCTTAACATGATGCGCATGGCGATGGAACTGGCCGTAACCAACAAGGCGTACGAGAGCATGGCCATTAAATTTGCCGAGCACTTTATGTACATAGCAGGATCTATCGCCAATATGGGTGAGGAATCTGAAGGTTTGTGGGATGATGAGGATGGTTTTTATTATGATGTGTTAAAAAAACCGAATTGTAGCTGGGAGCGATTAAAGTTACGATCAATTGTTGGGTTGATACCGCTATTTGCCGTTAGCGTATTTAAAGAAAACCAGTGGCAGCAACTGCCAGAATTAATCCATAGGTTAGAGTGGTTCAAGGAACAACGGCCTGACCTGGTAGCGCTGGTGAGCCGCTGGCGGGATGTAAACGGCGATCAGCATCTTTTCTCGCTGTTGCGAGGCCACCGCATGAAGTTGCTGCTGAAACGGATGCTTGACCCGGAAGAGTTTTTATCAGATTACGGCATCCGCTCGCTGTCAAAAATATACGAGCAGCAGCCCTACAAATACATGCTAAACGGTGCCGATTATTCAGTTAAATATATTCCGGGTGAAAGTGACTCGAACATGTTTGGCGGTAACAGCAACTGGCGCGGGCCGGTATGGTTCCCATTAAATTACCTGATCATTTGCTCGTTAAGGCATTTCCATGAATATTATACGGATGATTTTAAGGTAGAATACCCTACAAGATCGGGGCAATACCTTACACTTTCGCAAATTGCGGATGAATTGAGCAAGCGTTTGCAGAATTTATTCCTGATAAACTCACAAGGAGAACGCCCGGCAAACGGCGGCCGCGTTAAATTTAATACGGATGAACACTTTGAATCTTACATTCCGTATTATGAATACTTTAACCCGGAAACTGGTGAAGGTTTAGGCGCCAGCCATCAAACGGGATGGACCGCCTTAGTAGCCTTGCTTTTTTGAACCAGTGAGCTCGCGCCCAGTATAGCGGCATCGGCCTCTTTTAAATCACTTAAAAGTAACTTAACCCGCTCCCTGAAGGCAGGAAGCAGGTTAAGTTCCATATGTTTTTTAGCCGGCTTCAACAAATAATCGCCCGCCTTTATCACACCACCGAACAACACAATGGCTTGGGGTGATGAGAACATCACAAAATTGGCCAGGGCTTCGCCTAATATCCTGCCCGTTAAACTATAAACTCTTTGAGCAAGCTTATCACCCTTCAGGGCACATTCGTTTACCACTTTGGCGGTAATATCATCTACTTTAAACTCACGCAGTTTACTATCGGGGTAAGCCTTCTTTTTCAACTGCTCCTTCGCGGTAATCACAATTCCTGTTGCAGAGCAATAGGCTTCAACCGAGCCACGCGAGCCTGTTGACCAGTGCTTACGCCCGCCTGGCCTTATGATGGTATGCCCCAGTTCACCTGCAATACCGTTGCAGCCGTAAAGCAAACTACCATTAACTACAATACCGCTACCAACACCGGTACCAAGCGTAATCTCGATAAAGTGCTGCATGCCCTTGGCTATGCCATACTGCATCTCGCCCGCGGCTGCGGCATTGGCATCATTGGTCAATATGCAAGGCAGATCAAACTTTTCCGTCATCAGCTTAGCCAGCGGCACTTCATCTTTACCCCAGGGCAGGTTGGGCGCATGGTCAATACAACCGGTGTAAAAGTTACCGTTAGGTGCGCCCATACCAATACCTTTTACGGTTTTATCACCGTGCTTTTTAATAAGCGGACTAATGTTTTCATACAATGCATCAACAAACAATTCAACGGTAGTGTAATCGGTAGTTTTTATTCGCCCTTCGTCAAGTATATTACCTGCACTATCAACCAAACCAAACTTGGTGTTGGTACCACCAACATCTATCCCTACTACAATCTCGTTGCTGTTTGCTGCCATTAGTATAAATTACCGTTTTTATTTAGATGCCTTTGCTTCGTCAGATAGTTTTGAGGCCGCGCCTTCATCAACCATCCACATCAGTTTGCCGCTTGCCGGGGCAAGCAGTTGTGATGGGTATTGCTCAAAATTACGCTCGCCCTCCAAAACCTCATGCAGTGCCGATGCCTTGTTGGCACCAAATACCAACACCGCTACCTTTTGCGCTTTATTAATAAAAGGCTCGGTAAGGGTTATGCGGTACATTTGCTGTGGCTCCAGGTAATAGGCATCCACCCATTTGGTACGTTCGTGCAGCACCTCGGTATGCGGGAATAATGATGCAGTATGCCCGTCCTCGCCCATGCCTAATATCAGCAGATCAAAATTGGCTTCATCTTCACCAAAAAAGCCTCTTAATATCTGCTCATAGTCGGCAGCGTAAGCCTTGGCATCCTTATCATCGCTCCACATCGGGAAGATGTTTTGTTTAGGGATAGGCACATGGTTAAGCAGCGTTTCAAAAGCCATTTTAGCGTTGCTCTTCTCGTCTGTTAACGGTACCCAGCGCTCATCGCCCCAAAATACAAATACCTTGTTCCAGTCAAGCTGATCCTGGTATTCGGGCTGGGCCAGTATTTTGTGCAGCGTTACGGGCGATGAACCACCTGTAAGCGCCACGGTAAACCTGCCGTTTTTAGCAATTGCCGATGTACCGGTACTGATAAACAGATCGGCAAGGGCGGTGCAAAGCTCTACGTTATCTTTAAATATACTTATCATGTTTAGCAGTCTTTTTTACGGTCGTTACCATGTATGTTCAACGCCCAGATATGGCCTTCGCGGGCAATAAGCGCCTCTGAGGTTTCAGGGCCCCATGATCCGGCGGCATAATTTGGAAAGTCAAGCGAATCGCGAGATTCCCATGTTTCCAGTATAGGCGTAATCACGTCCCATGCTTCCTCAACCTGGTCAGAACGCATGAACAGTGTAGCGTCGCCACGCATGGCATCAAGCAACAGGGTTTCGTAAGCTTCAGGCGTTTGCGTTGAGCAGGTATCGTAATCAAAAATCATCTCGGCCGGGTTAAGCTCCATTTCAAGGCCGGTTTTTTTGGCCATAAAACGTAAGCGGATATCCATCTGCGGCTGAATGTTAATGGTTAAACGATTAGGCATCAGGTTATCCGATTGACGCTCGTGGAAAGTTGAGTGCGGCACCGGTTTAAACTGTATGGTAATGGATGAGGTTTTCTCCTGCATGCGTTTACCGGTACGCAGGTAAAAAGGCACATCCTGCCAGCGCCAGTTATCAATAAAGAATTTGATAGCCGCAAACGTTTCAGTATTTGAATGCTTGTCAACGCCCGACTCCTCACGGTAGCCAGGTACTTTCTTGCCCTGCAACCATCCCTCGGCATACTGGCCACGAACGGCATACTTATGCACCTCATCATGCTTCATACGGCGAACGGCACGCATTACATCAACCTTGCGGTTACGCACCTCTTCGGCCTTGAAAGATGCCGGTGGTTCCATAGCCACCATGCACAGTATCTGCAACAGGTGATTCTGTATCATATCGCGCAAAGCGCCCGAGCCTTCGTAGTAACCACCACGATCTTCAACGCCTACCTGCTCGGCCACGGTTATCTGCACGTAATCAATATAATTACGGTTCCAAAGCGGCTCAAATAAAGTATTGGCAAAGCGGAAAGCAAGTATGTTCTGTACTGTTTCCTTACCCAGATAATGGTCAATACGGTAAATCTGCTCCTCGTTAAAAGTACGGGTAAGCAGCTTATTCAATTCGATAGCGGTTTCCTTGTTATGGCCGAAAGGTTTCTCAATTACCATACGGTCACGCTCTACATCAGCTGCAAGACCGGCTTTTTTGATATTAACCGTTACCGCCTCAATAAATTGTGGCGCTACCGATAGATAGAACAACCTGTTGGCACGTACGCCCCAGGCTTTGCTCTGATCTTCCATTTTCTGATTCAGATCAATGTATGATTGCGCATCATTGATGTTTGACTGAAAGTATGAGATGGACTCCTTGAAAACTTCCCATTTTTCAGGGTCGGGAGCTCCGCTGCGCGAAAACTCACCTAAACCCTCGTGGAGGCGCTCTCTAAATTGGTCGTCCGTTAATTCGGTACGGCCAAGGCCAATGATGGCGAAATTATCGGGCAGCCAGTTTTCGAGGTATAAATTATATAATGCCGGTATCAGCTTACGTTTGGCAAGGTCACCTGTACCGCCAAATATCACCATAATTACCGGATGGTCATTTTTAACCGTTTTCATTTTTTGCGATTGTTTGGTATGAATTTGTTTATCGTACTATTTCCACTCGGTGTGGAATACACCTTCGCGGTCGGTACGCTCGTACTGGTGCGCGCCAAAATAATCGCGCTGCGCCTGTACCAAATTAGTTGGCAGGGTTGCACTGCGGTAACCATCAAAATAGCTTAATGAGGCCATAAATGCCGGTAACGGAATGCCCTTGTCAACAGCTATCTTAATAATATCGCGGGTATCACCTTGTTTTGCCAGCAATGTAGCGCCAATCTCTTCATCCAACAGGATGTTTGGCAGATCAGGTTGCTTTTGGAATGCCTTGCGGAAATCCTCTAAACACAACGCGCGGATGATACAGCCACCACGCCAAATTTTTGCCACCTCCTCAAGTTTAAGCTCGTAGTCATACTCTTTTGAAGCTACGAACAATTGAGCCAAACCTTGCGCATAAGTATTGATCATGGCAAAGTAGTAGGCATTTTTAAGTTGCGCTACAAATTTTTGCTTATCAACGGCACCAATTTCGGTTGGAGTTACTTTTAATAATTCAGCAGCCTTAACACGTTCTGTTTTATAGGCTGATAGATCGCGCATGGTTACGGCGGCATCAATAACCGGAACCGGAACCTGCAGGTTCATGGCATCCTGTGATGTCCATTTACCGGTACCTTTTGAGCGGGCGCGGTCAGATACAAAATTTACCAGCAATTCATCGCTTCCTTCGTCTTTTTTCTTCAGGATATCTGATGTAATTTCGATCAGGAATGATTTAAGTTCTGTGTTATTCCACTCCTCAAATATGGGTTGCAGTTCGGCATCCTCAAAACCCAACCCGCGTTTCAGCAGGTCATAGCTTTCAGATATCAGCTGCATCAGCGCGTACTCAATACCATTGTGCGCCATTTTTACGTAGTTACCGGCAGAGCCGTTACCTAAATAAGCTACACATGGCTCACCATCAACTTTGGCGGCAATGGCTTCAAAAACAGGGCGCAGGCGCTCGTAAGCATTTTTATCGCCACCCGGCATCATGCTTGGGCCGAAACGCGCACCTTTCTCACCGCCCGATATACCCATGCCAAAAAAGTGGATGCCCTTATCGGCCAGTTCAGTGACACGGCGGTCAGTATCAGGGAAAAAGCTGTTACCACCATCAATTACGATATCGCCTTTTTCAAGAAACGGTAACAAGGTTTGTATAGCGGCATCAACCGGTTTACCGGCAGGCACCAGCAGCATTATCGCTCGTGGTGTTTTTATTGAACCTACAAATTCCTCGGCAGAGGTGGTACCCTTTACTTGCTGACCTTCTTTAGCAGCTTTTTCAAAAGCGCTTGCTTTTTCAGCGTCAACGTCTAACCCTGCGGCGGCAAAGCCATGATCAGCCACGTTAAGCAGTAAATTCCTGCCCATAACGCCTAAACCAACAATGCCAAAATCATATTGAGCCATAGTTTTTTGTGTTTTATTTTATTGTGTTCAGATTATAGTGTTTCAGTTAAGCCAAAATCGGCAAGGGCCTGTTTGGTTGTTTCAAATTCGGTATGATGTATACCCCGTATGCCCAACATAGCCGCCGCCTCGGTGAAAACCTTGCGGTCATCAATATATACTACCTCTTCGGGCTTTACCTGCGACAGATCAAGCGCGGAAAGATAAATATCTTTATCCGGTTTGCGGGTATGCACAAAGCATGACGAAGCAAAAATATCGATCCATCCCGTAAGACCAAATTTATGTATACGGTATTCGTTCAATTCTCGCCCTTCGTTATTAACGGCCACCGTTCTGAGGTTATATTTTTTCTTTATACGACAAACCAGGTCGATCATATCCTGATACGGGGCTGATTCGTTGTACATAAAAGCAGTAAAATCATTTGGCGTAAAGCTACGCTCCTGGTGAAATACCAGCAGGTTTACATATTCATCGAGCGTCATTTTACCGGCCTCATACGCATCAAAAATAATGCGGTGGCGCTCGTTCATATCGGCAAAGTCGAGCGAAAAAGCCTCGGCGGCTTTCTGTCTGGAATTGCGGTCCCAACCATTGGTCAGGAACACACCGCCGAGGTCAAGAAAGAGTGCTTTTACAGCAGGCTGGCTCATACGGCCACCTCCCCTTTTTTATCAGCTATGGTTTTCATCAGGCTATCAAAAGGCTTGATGAATTTCTGGATGCCTTCATCTTCCAGTTTTTGGGTAACCTCAGGGAGGCTGATACCCACAACATCTTCCAGTTGGTAAAGCACGTAACGGGCTTCCTCATAAGTGCCATCCAAACGGGCCTCAGGGTTACCATGGTCACGGTAGGCGTTCAGCGTTTCAACCGGAACGGTGTTCACTGTTTCAGGACCTATCAATGCCTCAACATACATAGTATCGGCAAAGGCCGGGTTTTTAGTGCTTGTGCTGGCCCAAAGTAAACGCTGCGGTTTAGCACCTTTTGCTTCAAGCGCTTTAAAGCGCTCGCTTTTAAATATATCCTTGTAAATTTGATACGCGGCCTGTGCACTTGAGATAGCCACTTTTCCTAATATCTTGCGTGCAGCAGCTTCCTTTTCAGGATTATCTTTAATAGCGGCTTCCAGCATCGGGTCAACCAGGCTGTCAATACGGCTTAAAAAGAAACTGGCTACTGATGCTACATTATCAACCGATTCGCCATTGGCTAAACGCCTTTCAATACCGGCTACATAAGCCTCAGCTACCTCACGGTAACGATCAAGGCTAAATAGCAGGGTGACATTTACATTGATACCCTCGCTGATCAGTTGCTCAATAACCGGTAGGCCCTCTTTGGTACCCGGCACCTTGATCATCACATTTTTACGATCCAGCAATTTCCATGATGAACGCGCTTCGGTAATGGTACCTTCGGTATTTAAAGCCAGACTTGGCGATACCTCCAGGCTTACATAGCCATCTAACGCATTGGTTCTTTCGTATACGCCTTTGAACAAGTCAGCCGCGGCACGAACGTCCTCTACCGCTATCGATAGGAATATTTCTTCCGGAGTTTTGCCTTGTTTGGTCAGTTCAGCTATCGACTCGTTATAGTCATCGCTTTTGGCAATGGCTTCTTCAAAAATAGCCGGGTTTGAGGTTACGCCTCTTAAGTCGTCCTCATCTATCAGTTTTTTTAATTCGCCTGACGCGATGAATTTACGACGGATATAGTCAAGCCAGATGCTCTGGCCGTAATCTGATACTCTTTGCAGTGGATTTTTCATATGCTTAATTTTTTTCCTAATGCGAGAACTTTATCTAACCGGCGCTGAAAACGCTCGCCACCATCATACTTCGCGTTAATGAACGCGTGCGCCAGTTCTGTAATTAACGATGCACCTAAAACACGGCCGCCAATGCACATCAGGTTCATATCGTCGTGCTCAACGCCCTGGTGTGCCGAGTAGCTTTCGGTTATTAATGCCGCGCGGATACCATTTATTTTATTGGCCGCTACCGATACGCCAACGCCGCTGCCGCAAACTGCTATACCTTTTTCAACCTCACCGCTTACAATGGCTTTGGCAAGGGGCACAACAATATCCGGATAATCATCAACAGCGTCATACTCGTGGGCGCCATAGTCAACAATTTCATAACCTTCGCTTTGCAGTTGTTTTACCAGCGATTGTTTTTGATCAAAACCGGCATGATCGGCCGCTATTCCAATTTTCATATCAGGTGTATATTATTTATTTAGGAGTGCTTTTGCCCTGTTGTAAACATTATCAATGGTAAAGCCGAAGTGCGCCAGTACTTCCTCGCCCGGGCCTGACTCGCCAAAGCGGTCTAAACCAATTACATCGCCTTCGGCTGTGATGTATTTGTACCATCCTAAGGTAACACCTGCCTCAACGGCTAAACGCGCATGTACCGATGGTGGCAGCACGCTATCTCTATAAGCCTTATCCTGTTTTTCAAACAGCTCCCACGATGGCATACTTACCACACGTGCGTTAACACCCTCGGCAATAAGCTTTTCGTAAGCGCCTATAACCAGTTGCACTTCTGATCCGGTGGCCATCAGGATAACCTCGGGCGTATCAGATGAACTGGCCAATACGTAAGCACCTTTTTCAACATTGCTGGCAGGGGCGTATTTCTCGGTATCAATAACCGGCAGTTTTTGCCTTGACAAAATCAATGCTACCGGGCCATGTTTACGTTGTATAGCAATGCGCCATGCAGCTACCGTTTCGTTAGCATCAGCCGGACGGATAACCGTTAAGTTTGGCGTAGTACGCAATGAGGTTACCTGCTCAACCGATTGGTGAGTAGGGCCATCTTCGCCCAAGGCGACACTATCATGCGTAAAGATATACGTAACCGGTGCTTCGGTAAGCGCTGCCAGGCGGATAGAACCGCGCATGTAATCGCTAAAAGTTAAGAAAGTAGCGCCATAAGTACGAATGCCTCCGTAAGATGCCAGTCCGTTTAATGCTGAACCCATGCCGTGTTCACGTACACCAAACCAGATATTGGTATCCTGATACCTGCCCGGTTGAAAGCTCAATCCGCCATCCTTTGGTGTTTCGTTAGAGCTTGCCAAATCGGCAGAACCACCTATTAACCACGGAATGCTGCTACGCAAAGCGTCCAATGCCTTACCTGATGCCTGGCGGGTAGCTAAGGCTTCGCCTGCTTTAAATTCAGGCAGCTCTTTATCCCAGCCTTCAGGCAGATCGCCCTTAACGGCTAATTGTAATTGTTTCTTTTCTTCCGGATAAGCCTCGCCATATTTACCAAACAGGCTTTCCCACTCTTTATGCAGCCCGGCACCTTTTTTACCAGCCTCGGCTAAATGCGCCTTTACTTCCTCCGGAATTACAAAAGTTTGCTCCGGGTCCCAGCCAAAAAATTCTTTGGTTTTTTTCAGGTTATCAGCTCCCAACGGGTTGCCGTGAACCTTGTTGGTACCCTGCTGCGGACTACCGTAGCCAATTATAGTTTTTACGGATATAAGCGATGGCTTATCAGTTACCGCCTGCGCGGCTAATATAGCTTCTTCTATAGCTTTCAGGTCATTACCATCCTCTACAGTAATGGTATGCCATCCATAAGCATCAAAACGGGCGGGTACATTTTCGGTAAATGCCAGTTCGGTTGATCCGTCTAACGAAATCTTGTTATCATCATATAAATAGATTAATTTACCCAACTGCAGGTGGCCGGCCAATGATGCAGCCTCAGAGGCTACACCTTCCATTAAATCGCCATCGCTTACAATAGCGTAGGTGTAATGATCAGTCAGTTTATAATCGGGCTTATTGTAAGTAGCGCCAATAAACGCCTCGGCAATAGCGATGCCTACCCCATTACCAAAGCCCTGGCCAAGTGGCCCGGTGGTAACTTCGATACCCGGCGTTAATACCGATTCGGGGTGGCCCGGAGTTTTTGAACCCAACTGTCTGAATTTTTTCAGTTCATCCAGCGGCAAATCATAACCATATAAATGCAGCAAACTATATAATAACGCCGAACCATGACCTGCTGATAATACGAACCTATCGCGGTTTGGCCATTTTGGGTCGGCGGGATTAAATCTTAAAAACTTGCTCCAAAGCACGTAAGCCATTGGCGCGGCACCCAACGGTAAACCGGGGTGACCGGAATTTGCTTTTTCAACCATATCGGTTGACAGGAAACGGATGGTGTTTACACTTAACTCTTCAATTGTGTTGTTTTTCATAGTAGTAGCTGTCTGTTAAATATAAAGTTACAACTTGTATTGTAAGATGTATGTTAAATTCAACTCTTTACATCAAACGTATTAAATTAAATACCTAATCGTTGCAAAAAAGGTTTGAGAAACGTTTAGTACGTGACGGAGATATGATAAAACGCAATTAGTTTTAATTATTTTTTAATAATTGATATATGCCAATCACATATTTTACTAATACCTGCAATAAAACAGCTTTAATCAAGCGGATACAATGCTAGAAGCTTAAGCAGCACGCCATTTGTCCAGCCGAAACCATCCTGTAAAGGGTATTCGCCGCCGCCCGCTTTTGCAGCATCACCTTTAAGCTCAATGTTATATTTTTCGAGCAGTTTACCGGTTTGCCTAAAGGCTGTAATGTTTTGATGAAGCCAGCCCATAGCAATTGTGCTGGCCAGTGCGTTCTGCTTATAATTGCGCAGGCCCATTACGGTAACGTATTGCAACGGCGCCCATCCGTTGGGCCTGTCCCACTGCTGGCCGGTATTTTTTAAGGTTGTTGATACGCCACCGGTATGCACAAAGCTGTTTTTTATTTTGGCCGATACTTGCCTGGCCTGCTTATTGGTAGCGATATTGAAGAACAGTGGAAATGCCGAGGCTATAGTTAACTGCGTTGAACGCTTTTTTGACTTCCAGTTATAATCCACGTAAAAACCCTGCCTGGCATCCCAACAGTATTTATTGATGGCTTTCAGTCGATTTTGTGCTTTGGCCGAGTAAACCTCCGCTTGTTCAGCATTTCCACCTTCACGGTAGCCACGCGCTATAACCAATTCCAGGTTATATAATAAGCTGTTCAAATCAACCGGAACCAATTTAGTGGTTTGTATGCTATGCAGGTTTTTACCATCAGCAAACCAGCGGCTGCTAAAATCCCAACCCGATTCGGCAGCCGCGCGTATGTTGCGATAAAACTCCGCTTTAGGCTGTTTGCCTTTGGCTGCTTCCAAAACATCTTCACGGTAGGATTCCTCGCGGGGCTGATCACTGTCGTCCCAGTAGCGGTTCAGTACTGTACCGTCGGCCAGCTTAACTACGCGCCGGTGTGCCTGCCCTGGCTTTAAGCCGTTTGCTCCATCCATCCAAAAAGCATATTCTTTTAATAATTGTGGCTGATACTTTTTATAAGCACTGTTACCCTTCTTCTCGGCCAGCAATTTCACCATCATGGCAAAAAAAGGCGGTTGCGAGCGGGTTAAATAATAAGTACGGTTTCCATTGGGTATGTGCCCGTATTTATCGATTAAAAAAGCGAAATTATCTGCCATATCCTCAATCACCTTAATCTTACCAGCCTGTTGTAAACCCAGCATAGTAAAGTAAGAATCCCAATAATATACTTCCCTAAACCTGCCGCCGGGTACAATGTATGGGTGAGGAAGCGCCAATAGTGAAGTACCTTTTGCGGTATCCGGACTGCGTTGCAATACTGTCCACAGCGTATCAATATGGCTTATGATACCTTTTGATGGGTTGCTTTTAAAAACATCCGTGTTAGCAACCGGCTCCTGGAAATATTTTGCTACAAAGGCTTTTAAATTAAACCCCGCTTTCCCTTTTTGTGCTTCATATGCTTTATTAATTACCTCGGCACTTGCAAGTGGCACCGCATCCGGAAAAGTTTTGCCATCGGCATATACACGTTCCATTTGCACCCGTTTAAATAAATCCGGATATAGTTGTGCGGGAGTTTTAACCTGGGCCGTTGCCGTTAACGAGCAAACGGCAAACCATAAGAATAATAGCTTCCTCATAAAACTATAACGATGAAAATTTGAAATTGTAAGGCAGAATATCAAAATCGCATGGTTAAACAGCTAATATCACCTTATAAAACAACTAACGCCGGGCGTTGCCGGCGTTGTTACATTGCTATTTCATGCCCGGGACGGGGGTCTTCTGGTAGTATCTCCATTTGCGGATAGTCAACATAGTCGGCATACCATTGAATGGCGCTTACTACATCAAGCGCATCATCAGATGTTATATTGATAGTTTCAAAAGCATAAAGCTTGTTATGGGCATAGCCATATAGCTGGATCTCACTCTTATTGGGTGTGAATGGATCACTGTTGAGGCAAAAAACGCGAACCTTAAGGCCGGTATCTCTTGAGTGGATAATGTCGCGGCAAGGATCGTTCGGATCGGTAGCTAACAAATAAACGTTGTGGTCCATAATATTCTGTTAACAAAGCAAATCGGGGATAGTTTGGCGAATTTTAACCATCAGCAGCTATTTGTACAATGCAGCTTCAAGCGCTTCTACCGAAAGCGAAATTCCTTCAATAATATATTGAGCTTGCATATAAAAACCCTCACGCTCGGCCAGTTTACCGGTAATAAAGTCAACCAGTTCATCTCCCTTTTTACCCTGCAATACCGGGCGTACGGTTTTGCTGTTTTCCAGCCTGTCGGCAAGCGTTTTGGGTGATAGCTTTACATATAGGGTTTTGCCGTGGTTGTTCATCCAGTCCATATTATCAAAAAAACATGGCAGGCCACCACCGGTTGATACGATTACCTTTTCAGGATAATCAGTTTCTTTTAGCATAGCCGATTCCAACTTACGAAAGGCATCCTCGCCAAAGGATGAAAAGTATTCGGCAATGCGCATGCCCACTTTTTCTTCAAGGGCATGGTCGAGATCGATAAATTCATAGCCCAGGTGCGCGGCAAGCTTGCGGCCCCAGGTGGTTTTACCACAGCCCATAAAGCCCGTGAAAAATATGCGGTGCGGGTTGTATGCTGTATTATCAGTTGCAGATTGGCTCATCTCTATAAAACAAAAAAAAGTAATCAGGCGATGGTTACACGCGGATCAATCCAAACATATAGAATATCTACCAGAATATTGATCACCACGAAAATAAAGGCGATAAATAATATGGAACCCATGATGACGGGAAAGTCGGACATTTCGAGCGCATCTACCATTACCTTGCCAAGCCCGTTGTAGCCAAACACATATTCAACAAAGAAAGACCCGGCCAGCAGCGATGCAAACCAATTGGCAATAGCGGTAATAACCGGGTTAAGCGCGTTTTTTAAGGCATGGCGATAAACCACCGCGTTATGGCCAAGGCCTTTGGCACGGGCAGTGCGGATGTAATCCTGCCCTAATACATCGAGCATGGCGTTGCGGGTAAGCTGTACAATAATGGCCAGCGGGCGCAAACCAAGTGTAAGCGCAGGCAACAGGAGATTTTTAAGGGTAATCACTTCGCCCCTGAATGGATCGTAACTATACAAACTGCCCGACATGTTGAGGCCTGTATATTTGTTAAGCACAAAACCAAACAGCCAGGCAATAATAATACCCGCGAAAAATGAGGGTGCCGATATACCAAGTGTTGACAGACTAATTAATAACCTATCCAGCCATGAATTTTGACGCAAGGCACATACAACACCTAAAAACACGCCAAGTATTATGGCAAACACCATGGCCGAAGCTGCCAGCAGCAAAGTATTAGGCAATACATCCATTAATAAGGTTGATACATCCTTATGCGTTTGGTACGAGCGCCGCAGGTAAGGCCATTTTAAAGCCAGCACCTGTTTGTCCCAAACGGGGATCAGCTCAACATAGCCGTAGCGTTGCTGCTCGGCATGGCTGTTTGTATGTATGCCCAAAGGGGAAAGATCATTCAGATAATAAACAAACTGCATGGGTACCGGTTTATCCAGCCCAAACTCCTTGCGCACGGCTTCCAGCGATTGCACGTCGGCACGTTGGCCCTGCGTCATGCGGGCAGGATCAACCGGTAAAATATTAAACAGAAAGAATACTACCACCACAATACCCAGCATTACAGCCAGGGCATAACCTGTTTTGCGGATGAGGTAATTGATCATTTTAAATTATTCCTGAAAATATGCTTTTACCAGTTCATCATACGCTGGCATGGTGTGGTAATGCCATTTGTTAATTACGGTACCGTTTTTCAATAATAACACACCCGGATTAGCGCGAACCATACTTTTTAGCGGCACGGCATCGGCAAAAAATACTTCGGTGTATAGCTTATACCGTTTTTCGAGTGCCAAAACATCCTGAGCAGAGTTTGAGGTAAGCAGTACGCTGCGCACATTATAATTTTCGGTAAGATTAAGGGCAATAGTATTCAGCTTTTTCAGGGCTTCGTCATTGGTGTGGTTCAGATCGTAAGCTACAATTACCAGGTTATAAAATGGATTACTGATGATCTCCTGCGTGTAGTCATTGCCCTGCATATCGGTAATGTTCAGGTCGATTATTTTAGGTGTAAAGCCTTTTTTTACCAGGCGGCTTTCGGGATTGCCCACTACTTCCCAGTTGTTATCCTTCCAGATGCCGGTTTTCATGTACTCCTTATCTGTCATGTTCTTGGTCTCGCCAGTCGCCTTATTTTTCAAGTTATAGGTCAGTTCATATTCGTCGGGCTTGGCACCGGGCGGCACCTTCATTTCATCTGGCAGGTTGGCGCCAATTTTGTAGGGCAAAAAATCAATCACCGGCAGAAAATTGTAAGTGTAAAAACCAATACCTAAAGCCAGCACAGTAGCAACAGCTAAAGCCACATCGCCGGGCTTGCGGCCAAACAAAGGTTTTATTTTATCAGGGTTGAAAAACAGCACCAGCGTTAGTAACAGCAGTACTAAGTCTTTACCGAACGACTCCCACGGGGTAAGCGGAATAGCATCGCCAAAGCAGCCGCAGGTTTGTACCACCTTAAAAAATGCAGAATAAAAGGTAAGGAACGCGAAGAAAATAATAAGCAGCAAAAGCCCCCAAACGGTGGTGCGGGCACGCGCACCTATCAGCAGGGCAAAGCCCATAATCATTTCGAGCGCGCAAAGTATAATGGCGATGCCGACGGCGAGGCTATCCAGAAAAGTGATGTGGAATACCTCAAAATATTCAACCAGCTTATACGAAAAGCCCAGCGGGTCATTTGCCTTGATCAGTCCTGAAAATATAAACAGCAGGCCCACCAGAATGCGGCATATCCAAACTAACGCGTTTTTCATTTTGCCCCCAGTTTTATCAGCGCGAAAACCGAATAGTTCAACATATCCTGGTAATTAGCCTTTACCCCTTCGGATGCCAGCGTTTCACCCTGGTTGTCCTCTATCTGTTTCACGCGCAGCAGTTTCATCAATATCAGGTCGGTTAGCGAGCTGATGCGCATATCGCGCCAGGCCTCCCCATAATCATGATTTTTGGCGAACATCAGGTTCTTGGTTTCGTTTACATGCTCGTCAAACAAAACGCCCACTTGTTCAGCAGGCAGTTCAAGCGGTGTATCGGCAGTACAATCCAGCTGCATCATGGCGATAACGCAATAATTTACGATGCCGATGTATTCGCCGGTAATATCATCACCCACCATTGATATTTTTTTTTCTTCGAGCGTGCGGATGCGTTGCGCCTTAATGAATATCTGATCAGTGATGGAGGAGATACGCAATATGCGCCACGCAGTACCATAATCGCGTGTTTTTTTAATGAAAAGATCCCGGCAAAGGGTGATAACTGCGTCGTATTCTGCTGCGGTGTTAGCCAAGGTAGTTGATTTTTAGCGTTGTACTATTTAAAGTTGACCGGTTGTAATGTTATCTGTTTTTTTACAACCTTTACAACTCAATTGTTCAATGGCTAAAGATACATTTTTTAATAAAAAGGAAAGCCTCAACGCGGGCGGAAGGCTAATTGACCTGAGCACGCCGAAGGTGATGGGCATTATTAACCTCACGCCCGACTCATTTTTTCAGGACAGCCGTAAACCCGCCGTTGCCGATGCGGTGCAACAGGCCGGAAAGATGCTCGCCGACGGCGCAACTTTTCTGGATCTTGGTGCTTACTCCTCACGCCCCGGCGCTGCTGACATCAGCGCACAGGAAGAAACCGACCGCTTGATACCTGTTGTTGAAGCCATAGTTTCCGCGCTGCCGCAAGCTGTTTTATCTGTTGATACCTTCCGGGCTCCGGTTGCTGAGGCTGCTGTAAAAGCGGGGGCGCATATCATCAATGATATATCGGGCGGACAACTGGATGCTGATATGTTTACAACAGTTGCCCGCTTACAAGTGCCATATATTTTGATGCACATGCGCGGCACACCACAAAACATGACATCTTTAACTGATTATGAAGATATATTTAGCGAGGTGTTTGATTATTTTGTTGACAAATACCACCAGCTTAAGCAACTGGGTGTTAACGATGTGATTTTAGACCCCGGCTTCGGTTTTGCCAAAAAAGCCGAACAAAGCTACGCCCTGCTTAACCGTATGCATGAATTCGCTCCGCTTGAATTGCCCATACTTGCAGGCGTATCGCGTAAGCGGATGATTTATGGCTTGCTGAGCAACACCGCTGCCGAAGCATTAAACGGCACTACCGTATTGAATACCATCGCTTTACAGAAAGGCGCTTCTATTTTGCGTGTGCATGATGTAAAGGAAGCGGTAGAGGTGGTGAAGTTGTGGCAGGCGGTGAATAGTTAATGATTGTCCATCCCAGCCCGAAACAAAGCCGTTATTAGGAAGCATTAAGCAGATTACAAAATATCCACCAACTCCTTTAAACTATTGATTTGTTGGGGTACATCATCGGGTTTTTCGGCATTGTGCGGGTTAAAGTAAATAGCATCCATACCATAAGCTATGGCGCCACGTACATCGGCTTCTATACTGTCCCCTATCATTACGCAGCTATGCCTGGTGCAGCCGGCAAGGGTAACGGCATGTTCAAATATGGCTTTGTCGGGTTTATTTACGCCAACCATTTCAGATATAATAATATTATCAAAGTAACCGGCAATATTAGTACCCGCTGTTTTTAGTTCAGTAGCCTCTTTAAAGCCGTTAGTTATTAAGTGCAGACTATATTTTGATTGTAGATACTGTAATGTTTCGTGCGCATGCGGAAACAGGTTGGTTTTGGTTGGGCATAATTGCACGTAATCATCCTCGAACGATTGCGGCATTACTTCCGGATCAACACCTAAATCTTCAAACGTTTTTTTAAACCGGGTTTCGCGTAATTGCTGCTTGCTTATTTTACCCAAATGGTAATCAGTCCAAAGCTGGTGATTGTTGCGGGTATAGGTCTCAATAAAAACTTCGGCAACGGGTAAGCCCAGATCTTTTAATTTATGGGTAACATAAAGCTCCTGCAAGGTTTCTTCGGCATTGCGGTCAAAATCCCAAATGGTGTGGTCCAGATCGAAAAATATATGCTGATAGGTTTTGGCGTTGCCTTTGTTTTCAGGTGAGATGCTGGTCATGCCGCAAATGTAGTTATTGCATAGCACAACGGTGTAAAGCTATTGCAGCGTTTTATACATAATGGTTGTAGCGTCCAGCCTGTCCTCAAAAGGGTCGAGGCAATAACCGGGAATAACGCCGGCGATTTCATAACCTAAGGATGTGTACAACGGTTCAGCGGCATCGCCGGTACGGGTATCAAGTGTCAATAAACTTCTGGTATGTTCTTCAGCTACTTTCTCTATCTCCAGCATCAGGGCTTTGGCTATCCCCTGCCCGCGATGGTCAGGATGCACCATCAGCTTTCTCACCTCGGCACGGTGTGGCTGATTAGGCATGGTATCAATATCCAGCTGTACCGTACCAATCAACGCATCGCCACCCATGGCGGCAAGCACGATCACACTGTTTGTTTGTACGGCCGACAGAACCCGGGCGGCCCAGTAGTCCTCCGCATCCGTTTGCGAAAACGGCATCACAAAGCCAATGCTCGCGCCTGCGTGTACACAAGCATGCAGCAGATCGCCCAATTGCTCTATATATTTTTCCAGGTCATCAGCACTTAGCTGCTTTATTGAAAATTGCTGTCGCTCAGGCATAACTTATTATGGGTTTGATGCTAATCAAATGTAGCAATTATACTTTAACACTACCCGTACGTTTTAATGTACCCCAACCGCTCAGCTCACCTTTAAGCGCTTTACGTACCGATTTAAACAACACATAATACATCAACTGCCGCCATAAAAACCGCTGCGGAATAATGTAGATGAGCTTACGGTAATCATCGCGTTCCATACGGAAAGCGATGATGGAAACTACAAAATCAACCAGCAAAAATACGCCGTAATAATTCAGCAAACGCTCGGGCTTGGGCTCAAAAAGCGCCAGTACCATCATCAGGTCGGCCAGCGGGGCAAACAGCGGTAATACGATCTGAAAGATCAGGATATTAGGCATACCCACCATCCCGAAAAAGCGGTATTTTTTATTGAACAGCGCATCTCGGTTCTTCCAGAAACTTTGCATTACGCCGAAGCTCCAGCGGAAACGTTGTTTAAGCAGCATCTTCACCGTTTCAGGCGCTTCGGTATAAGCGATGGCATCACCGCAATTGCGAATAACGTAGCCCTGCTTCAATATGCGCATAGTTAAGTCGCAGTCCTCGGCTAAAGTGTCCGACGTAAAGCCGCCCGCTTTATAAATAGCCTCTTTACGAAATGCGCCGATAGCGCCGGGAACCACCGTGATACTATTGATCAGATCAAAAGCCCGCCTGTCCATATTTTGCGCCGTAATGTATTCGATAGATTGCCAGATGGTGATGAGGTTATGCGCATTGCCAACCTTAACGGTACCTGCCACAGCGCCAATCTCGGCATCGGTAAAGCAGCTCATCAGGTGAAGAATAGCATCACTCTTTAATTGTGTATCAGCATCAATACAAACCAGGTACTCGTTATTAGAGTGTTCAATGCCATAGTTAAGCGCGGATGCCTTACCACCATTTGCCTTGGTAAATATCTTCACCAATGGATGATCGCAAAAGGCTTCGCTCACAACTTTGTAGGTATGATCCTTTGATCCATCATCGATAAAAATAATATCAAAGCGGGGATAATCTAATTTGAGCAGGCTGTTGATGGTATTAACGGCGGTAACCTCTTCGTTGTAAGCCGGCACAATTATGCTTACCGCTGGCAGATCAGCTTGAGCAACGGTTGCCTGGCGGTTTTTATTCTCAAAAAATTGCTTTACAGCTAAAATACCGATAAGTATAATACGGCCGATTGCTAAAAATATAGCCGACAAGAATACATAGAACAGGAACCAGTTGCCATAAAAGTACCCCGCCACAACCGCATTATACAAAGGGCCCGTAATACCGCTGTTGGCATCATCCTTAACAAGGGGCATTATATCGTCGCGCGTTTTGTCAATCACATCGGCAATGGTGGTAAACTTGTAACCTTGCCGCTTTAGCTCTTTGATGATGCGCGGCAGCGCCTGCACGGTGGCCTCGCGGGTATCTCCTCCGGCATCGTGCAGTAATATCATGGAGCCTTTGTGCGCATCGCGGATGGTGCGCGCGTAAATACTGTCAGCGGTAACGCCGGGGTACCAATCCCACGGATCGATCGATTCACCGATGTTGATATAGCTTTGCCTTCGGCTTTCAGCTACGGGTATCACCTCGGCAATGGTTTGCGGCTCGGCATCGGCATTGAACGGCGGCCTGAACAATATAGTGCTTCGCCCCGTAACCGATTCTATGAGTTTACGTGTAGCATTTAACTCCAGCTTAACGCGCTCAGGGCTTACCTTTGATATATCCGGGTGCAGGTAGGTATGGTTACCTATCTCATAGCCCTCATCATGTATGCGTTTAAGCAGCGGTATGTTCTTTTCGGCCATTGAGCCCACCACAAAAAAGGCCGCGGGCACGTTTTCTTTTTTTAAGATATCTAAAATGCGCGGCGTATAATCCGGGTCAGGGCCATCATCAAAAGTGAGCACCAGTTTGCCGGGTTTGTAGCCATAGCGGCGTATTACATACTTGGTGGGCAGGGTAATGTATTGCTGTTTGGTGATGGTGTAACTGGTGGTATCCATCTTCAACTTTATCTCGCCCGCATGTGGGGTAGTAATCAGGTCGAGTACCTCGCCATCGCCAATGTAATCTATCTTATCATTCAATCCTACTGATGATAGCGGGCGGGTATCAAAGCCCGTTTTTCGCAGCGAATCAATGGTGAGGCTTTTAGAAATAAAACTCCACAGTCGCGGATCTTCATAACTTAACCGCCACAGCGCCACGCCTGCAGTACCCCAATCATCAGCCATGCGGATGATGTTGAAATTAGCGGCCGCATCAGCAAAATAAACGGTATGCTTCAGGCTATCAAGCCCCAGGTAGGTATAATGCATATTGGCCGA
Organism: Mucilaginibacter roseus; assembly: GCF_021215455.1. GTDB lineage: Bacteria > Bacteroidota > Bacteroidia > Sphingobacteriales > Sphingobacteriaceae > Mucilaginibacter > Mucilaginibacter roseus. The sequence continues at coordinate 125,494 of NZ_JAJPWV010000003.1, forward strand.
AGCCGGATCAAAAACAATACGTGCGCTGTTCTCTTTGGCCACACTTATGGCCTGCTGATAGCTTACCGGCGAGCCGACGCTGTTCTCCGGCCAGTCAAACCCACCACCCGGAAAAGTGAGTATCACCTTTTCGCTGGGTACACGAGCGCATACATTGTCTATCAGTTCCTCTACCCATTCCTGGTGCGATACATCTCCCGCGTTGCTCGACTCGTTATGCTGATCAATAGCCATTACGAACAGGTAATCGTTTACATGTTGTAACTCTTCCAGGCGATAGTTTTCATCCTCGGCAATAACGTTTTGGGTAAGCATTAAGCCTTGGGTATGTAAGCCGTTATAGAGCTCCTTTTGAAAGGCGCGAAAATTATGGCTATTGATGTCAATATCATAAACATCAATATTCAACCCCTTAAAATTCCGCTTTTTTAGCTGTGCAACTATATCATCAATAAAACCGGCACGCAATTGCTTATCGCTTATAATATGCTCCAGTGTTTTTGTATCATATCCGCCGCGCAGGTTGTCATAATTAACATAGTTAGACAGGCTGACAATTACAGGTTTTTTATACTTCTTATTCAGGTTGATGAGCCCCGTATCAATGGATACATTTACCACGTTGGCGCCTGGCTTTATGAAAAAGCCCTCGCTTACCACCATATCCAGCTTGGGTAAACTTTCGGCTAAGGAGTTATAGGCTTGCGGTTCCCAGGCGCGGTAAAAGGCGGCGTTTATGCGACGTTTGTTATTAGGGTGTTTAAGCTGCTGCTGCTTACGGGCCTGCTGCAGGTTTTGCAGTTGCTTTTTCTGGATCTTAAAATCGCGGTATTTGGTTGACCGCTTTAACTGTTCAAGCTGCTGCGCGGTGAGTTTTTTAGGCGATGGGTTTAAATTAGGGAGGCTGGGATAAGTTTTATCGGTAACGGTAATAGCGGCGGCAACAATACCGCATACAAGCACAATTAAAAAAATGCGGCTAAACCATTTAAAGCGTTTCCATCTGCCAGGCGTATCGGCCTGAAAAACCTGCTTTTGTGACATGAAATATTAATAGCAAAAATTAGGGAATAAAGGGCTATCTATGCTTATCGGGCTGTATGTTGCTAAAGTCGACGCCGCATTTACAGTTGGTACCGCATCCCTTTTTAGCAAACAGGCTGTTATATATTTTACGGCCAAGATAAAACGCTGCGCCCGCAAACAAAATAACAACTATTACAACCTGGATATTCATCGGCACAAAATTACAAATTATATTATTGAAACGCAGCAAACCATACCCTGATATAAATGCATTAATGATTTACATGTTAATGACAGTGTGCTATTTAGCTGAAAATACTGTTAATTTTAGCATTAATCACTAATGACCTTCAGTTTTGAGCTGATAATTACGCTGTTAATAAATTCATAATGTGGCAAAAGCTTTAAAATGCAATAAATTAAGTGTACCTTTGCGCCAAATTTTAGAGCCGCATTTACATGCAAAAAATCAGAAATATTGCTATCATAGCACACGTTGACCACGGCAAAACTACCCTGGTTGACAAAATTTTGCACAGCTGTGCCATTTTCAGGGACAATCAGGAAACAGGTGAACTGATACTGGATAATAACGACCTTGAACGTGAGCGTGGTATTACCATTGTTGCAAAAAACGTTTCGGTTAAATACAAAGACGTTAAAATTAATATAATTGACACCCCTGGACACGCCGACTTTGGCGGCGAGGTTGAGCGTGTGTTAAAAATGGCTGACGGCGTGTTGCTGCTTTGCGACGCTTTTGAAGGTGCCATGCCACAAACTCGTTTTGTTACCCAAAAGGCTTTGGCTTTAGGCCTGAAACCAATTGTGGTAGTAAACAAAGTGGATAAAGAAAACTGCCGCCCTGAAGAGGTTTATGAGCAGATTTTTGAACTGTTTTTTAACCTTGATGCTACCGAAGAGCAACTGGAATTCCCGGTTATCTACGGTTCATCAAAACAAGGCTGGATGAACACTGATTGGAAAACTCCAACGGATAACATCTTCCCGCTGATGGATACTATCCTGTCGCACATCCCTCCAGCACCTATTGTTGAGGGTACGTTGCAAATGCAGATCACCTCGCTGGATTATTCATCTTTCGTAGGCCGTATTGCCATTGGCCGTGTTGCCCGTGGTGTTATAAAAGAGAACATGCCGGTATCATTGGTGAAACGCGATGGCACTATCCAAAAATCACGCATTAAAGAGCTTTATACTTTCGAGGGCTTAGGTAAAATCAAAGCTACCGAAGTTAAGGCCGGCGATATTTGCGCTGTTGTAGGTATTGATGGTTTTGATATTGGCGATACCATTGCCGATTTTGAAAAACCGGAGCAACTGGAGGTTATCAAAATTGATGAGCCTACCATGAACATGCTGTTCACCATCAACAACTCACCTTTCTTTGGTAAAGAAGGTAAATTTGTTACTTCACGCCACCTGCGCGATCGTTTATTTAAAGAAACTGAAAAAAACCTGGCACTTCGGGTTGTTGAAACCGATTCGCCTGATTCATACCTGGTATACGGTCGTGGTATTCTTCACCTGTCTGTATTGATCGAGACCATGCGCCGTGAAGGCTATGAGTTACAAGTAGGCCAGCCGCAGGTTATTGTTAAGGAGATTGATGGCGTTAAATGCGAGCCGGTTGAGACCCTTATCGTTGACGTACCTGGTGAAGTTGCCGGCAAAGTAATTGAACTGGTAACCCAACGTAAAGGCGAGTTGCTGATCATGGAGCCAAAAGGCGACTTACAGCATTTGGAGTTTGATATTCCTTCACGTGGTATCATCGGTTTACGTAACAACGTACTTACCGCTACTGCAGGTGAAGCTATCATGGCGCACCGCTTTAAGGCATATGAGCCTTGGAAAGGTACAATCCCTGGCCGTTTAAATGGTGTATTGATCTCGATGGATAAAGGACAGACAACTGCTTACTCTATTGATAAATTACAGGATCGCGGCCGTTTCTTTGTTGACCCGGGTGTTGATGTGTACGAAGGCCAGATACTTGGCGAACACATCCGCGATAATGATTTGGTGATCAACGTAGTTAAAGGCAAGCAGCTAACCAACATGCGCGCATCAGGCAGCGATGACAACGTGCGTATCGCTCCGGCAATTAAATTCTCACTCGAAGAGTCAATGGAGTACATCCAGGCTGATGAGTATATCGAAGTAACACCGCAAAGCATGCGTTTACGTAAAATATACTTAACTGAGAACGAACGTAAAATCAACGCTAAAAAGTTCCAGTCATAATATCGGCACTTTAGCATAGTTAAAATAAAATAGCCATCCGGATCGGGTGGCTATTTTATTTTAACTTAATTTTCCTTTAACGCAAATATTTCTTGACTATATGATTTGAGTTCGTGTATATTTATAACATAAACTTCAAACCATTTATCATGACCACAAAAACGCGCGTTGCCCGCACGCTACTCTTGGCGGGTACATTAATTTCATCATTTATTGTTTCATGTAAAAAATCAGACCTTTTAAAGTCGGAAGACATTAAAGCCATTGTTGACAATGAACTCAGGACAGCCAACATTGCAGTTCCGGCAACAGGCCTCATTGCTTACTGGTCCTTTGATGGTACCGGCAATGACCTTTCGGGCAATGCTAACCATGGCACTATCAACAACCTGTCATCAACGGCAGACAGGTTTGGCAACCCTATAGGCGCTTACTATTTTGACGGATCTACCAGCTACATTTCCGTGCCTGATAAGGCAGCATTACGTTTAAACAATACTGACTTTACCCTGAATGCCTGGGTGAAGCTGGATAGTTACAATACCTCAGCCGGATCACAAATTTTTAGTAAAAGAATTACAGGCGCCAACAACGGCTGGGTATGGAGTATAGTTGGCTCAGGTGCCGCATCTCCGGCAATACCCGGCACAGTTAGTTACGGCCCGGGCGGCGGAAGCACCAATGCCTTCGGAACTACAGCTGTACCTGTAAGCCAGTGGCACATGATAACCAGCGTGTACAGCTTTTCAGCGCAACAATTGAGAATTTATGTCGACGGTGTTTTAGATAACACTACAAATGGCGTTGCGTCACCAAACTCAGCTATTACTGCAATGCTCTACATTGGGCGAGACAACCCGTCTATCGGCACAGGCTATTTTTATAAAGGCGCCCTGGACGATATGAGTATCTACAACTCGGCATTAAGTGCAAGCACCATTACTACCCTTTACAAATCTACCTCAAACAACGCGGCTCCGGGTTTAGTGGCGTACTGGCCTTTTGACAATAGCGGTAATGACATGTCGGGCAACTGGAATAACGGCACTATCAACAATTTATCGGCAGCAACGGACAGGTTTGGCAACAGCATCGGCGCTTATTTCTTTAACGGTGTAGACGGCTACATGTCAGTACCAGACAATACAACACTGCGTTTAAGCAATACCGATTTTACCTTGAACGCCTGGGTTAAGTTGAGCTCATACAATAGCTCATTAGGTTCTGTTATTTTCAGCAAACGCTTAACCGGTGCAAACAACGGCTGGCAATGGAGCATTGTTGGCTCAGGTGCTGCACCAAATACACAAGGCGTATTGTCATACGGCCCGGGTGGCGGCAGTGTTAATGCTTATGGCACTACCGTTATCCCACTTAACGAATGGCACATGGTCACCAGCGTTTACACAGTATCTAACCAGCAACTCCGTATTTATGTTGACGGCGCTTTAAAGAATACAGTAAGTGGTATTGCCACTACCAACGCTAACATTGCAGCATTGCTATACGTTGGCCGTGATAACCCATCGTTAAGTACAAATTACAATTTCCACGGAGCGCTTGACGGACTTAGCATTTACAACTCTGCATTAAGTGCAAGTAATATATTACAGCTATATACTGCAACCAATTAAAGCTCTGTATACATAAATAAGAAAGGAGGCTTTGCGGCCTCCTTTCTTATTTATGCGAGTTTTTTTAATAATACAAGGTCGTCCCTTCAAAAGTAAATAGTGCGGAGGTTGAGGTTTTTCTGATTTTAACAGGTCCGGCATATACTGTAGGGTATGTTGTGTAGTACCAAGATCCGTTTGTAAATGAAAAAACCGGTGTGAGGTTGAAATAAATATCAATTAAATACACCCCAACAATTTTATTTGTAACGTTATCGCCATACATAACATAATTATCACCGGCATAAGTAAATCCTCCGATATCAACTGTAGCAAAATTCACTCCCGCGCTTGCAGGTGGTTGCAGTGCCGGAATTTTAACTTCAGCTGCATTAACTGAGATCACAGTAAACAGCAACACCATTGAAAGTAAACTTAATTTTTTCATTTTTTTTGTTTTAAGGTTAAAAGGAAATACGATTGATTAAATATAAAGAAATATTATCCAAAAAAGAAACTTGTTTATTCATTTAACGCGGTTAGGTAATTCATTTTCCAGCCATAAATCATTAAAAGGTTTATTCTATTTTGCAAAATGATGTATACCTTAGCGAAAACTTTATCACACAAATACATGAAGCACTTTTTTGGATTATTAGTTTCTGCATTATTTTTAATAAGCTTTACTTCCTGCCAGTCAACTTCCCTTGAACCTGAAGGCGATCCGGCTGACTCCACTAAAATTCCGACAGATACTATTGATCTTACGCTTGATAGTTTAAAAACAGGCCTGATCGCGTTTTACCCATTTGATGGCAATGCCAAGGATCTTTCAGGCAACAAGCATAACGGGTTGGTTTATAACATAACCGATGCGAAAAACAGGTTTAACAAACCGGCATCAGCTTATGAATTTAATGGCTACAGTGCATTTGTAAGGGTGGAAGACGCTGAAGACCTACGCCTTTATAACACCAGCTTTACTGTTAACTACTGGATATATGTGGACGCTTATAACCTGTCACATGGTTCGGCTATATTGCATAAGCGCGGCTCTGGTTCAAGCAATGGCTGGCATTTATCATTTTCAGGTGCTGAGGCGCAACATACAAGTGTAGGCAAAGTAGGCAGGCCATCATACGGAGTTTCTGCCGGCGACGATCCGTTTGCGGTTGGTAACAAATATTTGCAAAGAGGCATCTGGTACATGATCACTTCTGTATACGATTTGCAAGAACAAACTTATACAACTTACATAAACGGCAAACTGGACGCAATTCAAGGTGACATTCCGACACCTAACCCCTCAACCGATGCGCCTTTATTTATCGGCCGCGATAGTATTTTCCCGTATGATGGTACCGAACCATACTATTTTATGGGCAGGCTTGATGATATCCGCATTTATAACCGCGTTATAAGCGATACGGAGATACAAAAGCTCTTTGTTTTAACGGAGGCACAGTCTGCCAAAATATCCAGACAATAGTGCAAACGGGATTATTATTTTCCCGAATAGCTTTACAAAAGTTAAATTAGCCGGATGAAAGGGAATGATCGATTAAATCCTACTATATTTCATACACGCTATGTGCATCTAACACATCTGCGGGATGCAACCATAAAAGTAATTAATCAACTAACAGCCAATAGCCCTGATAAGCTATTGGTTGATTTTGGTTGCGGCGATATGCCCTACCGCTCCGTTATTGAGCCAAAGGTGGGTAAGTACCTGGGTGTAGACCTTGAAATGAACCCTAAAGCTGAGCACCATATTGATTTTGACAGCAAAACCACGCTGCCCGATAACTATGCTGATATTGTACTATCGAACCAGGTATTAGAGCATGTGGACTCGCCTGCAGGTTACCTGCAGGAAGCCATGCGCATACTTAAACCCGGCGGCACGCTTATACTTACTACACATGGCTACTGGTTCTACCACCCTACTCCAAATGATTACTGGCGCTGGACCAGCGCCGGACTGCGTAAAACCGTAGAAAAAGAAGGTTTTATTATTTCCTCTTTTCACGGCATTATGGGGCTGGCGGCAAGCGGAATACAATTAGTGCAGGATGCTATAGCGGTTAAGATGCCTAAATTCCTGATCCCGCCATTTGCTTTGGTGATGCAGGGCATGATCGGGTTGTTCAATAAAATAAACTCGCAAAGCCAGCGCGACAGGGATGCCTCACTATACGTTGTTATTGCCACAAAGCCGCTATAAGTATGGGTGAGTTTAACCTATGCATCATAAAACCCAACAACAACGCTTTCTCCGAAACATTTATTGAAGAACATATAAAGCGTTTGCCCGGCAATAAAAAGGTGCTTTGGGGCGGTGCTTTCCCTGTGTATGATGATGAAGGCAAGTTTATCATCACATCAAAATGGGGTCTTTTATTGTATCTGATACAAAAGCGGCTATTTAAAAAGCTGTCTATCGGCGTAGCCAATAAGGCATTGGCAAATTATTTCAAGAGAAATAAAATTGATGTGGTGTTTGCCGAATATGGCATGGTGGGCGCAATGGTTACCGCGGCTTGTAAAATAGCCCGCATTCCGTTGGTAATTCATTATCACGGTGCTGATGTGCACCATAGCGGCACGGTAAAAAAATACTACGATCAATATAAGGAAGCCTTTAAGTATGCCAGCGCATTTATTGCCGTATCGGGCGATATGGTAGAGGCGCTTAAACAATTAGGCGCACCGGCCAATAAGATAACATTGGCATCCTGCGGAGTAGATACGCAAGCCTTTCCCCAATTAGACATATCATCCAACGGGAGAAACTTTATTTCGATTGGTCGCTTTGTGGAGAAAAAATCGCCCTTATCTGTCGTAAAAGCCTTTAAAATAGTGGCTGACGAATATAAGGATGCTACATTAAATATGGTTGGCAACGGCCCTTTGTTTGATGAAACGGCCGCTTTTATAAAACACTCCGGTCTGGAAGATCAGGTAATATTAAAAGGCGTTTTGAAGCCTGATGCAATAAAATCGTTGTTAAAACAAAGCCGTTGTTTTGTACAGCACTCGGTTACCGCGGCAGATGGCGATAAGGAAGGCACGCCTGTGTCCATCTTAGAAGCGGGCTCATCAGGCCTTGCTATCGTGAGCACCCTGCATGCCGGTATAAAGGAAGCTGTAATACATGGCAAAACCGGTTACCTGGTGCCCGAACACGATATTGACAGTATGGGCACTTACATGGTAAAAATTGCCGCCGATGTAAACCTCGTCCAAACACTTGGCAATGCCGGGGCGCAACACATCAGGAATAACTATGATATTAATGCCCGTATTAAAACGCTATCAGCTATTTTATACAGCGCAATGGGCAAAAAGGCAAATTAATGGGTATAGTAAAGCAACAAGCCTATAAAAACACCATTGTACTTTATACCGGTATGGTGATAGCGTACATTAACACGGTATTGCTTTTTCCGCCCATTGTAGGCGATGACAATTTTGGTTTTTACAACCTGGTAATCAGTGTATCGGTGTTGTATTCGCTGGTATCGGCAATGGGTGTACCCAGTATTATAGCTCGCTATTTTCCGTTTTATCGCACCGAAGATGGCAAGCATAACGGCTTTATTCATTGGGTGGCATTCTTGTCGTTTATAGGTTTCGGAGCGGCAACGGCGTTGTACCTCATTTTTAAGCCTGCGATAATTGGCGCTTACGCGCAAAGCTCGCCACTATTTGTAAAGTATTATTATTACATGATACCGCTGGCGCTGTTCATCATCGCCTTCAACTTTTTGGAGATGATGGGACGGGCGGTTTACCGTACCATATTTTCAAACGTGCTGCAATTTGTAGTACTGCGCCTGGCTACCACAGTAATGCTGCTGATGATAGCGCAGAAATGGTTAACCTTTGAAGACTTTATATTCGGCTATATCATTGTAAACGGTTTGATATCGCTTATATTAATGATAAACCTGCTTTTAGCCGGCAGCTTTAAAATGGGGCGGGTACCCAGCAGCTTAACAAGTGATAAAAAACAGGAGATGTTCAACTTCGGAATGTTTACACTTGTGTCTGGCTCGGTGTATACCCTACTGCAAAAGGTAGATACGTTGATGCTTAGCTCTATGGCCAGCGATGCCGTGACCGGGGTTTATAGTTGGTACTTTAACATAGCTATGGTAATTAGCATACCTGCGCAGGCGCTCAGCCGTACTACGTATGCTATCGTAGCCGACTCATGGCGAACAAAGAACATGGCAAATATTGCTGATATCTACGCCAAAACATCTATCATTCAACTGGTGGTAGGCATGTTATTATTTATTGGCATATTTATTAACCGGGATAACCTTTACGCCCTTGCCCGCAATAAGGACTTTACCGATCCAAAATACTTTACCCTGTTTATTGTGATAGGGCTCGGCTTTTTGGCTGACATTACCGGCGGGCTAAACAGCTACATTATTACCACATCGCACAAATACAGGTTGGTTACGCTGATTACGGTTATCATGTGCATCATCTGCGTCGGGCTTAACTATTTACTTATACCAGTTTACCAGGGGCTCGGTTCGGCCATAGCATATTTTATAACTATTGTGGGCATGAACTTTGCCACATGGCTGTATATTAAAATACGCTTTAAAATGCAGCCTTTCACATATAAGCATTTGCTGGTATTAGTTATTGCGGTTATATGTTATTTTATCGGCTTCCACTTTTGGCGCTTGCCCAACGTTTGGCTCGATATTATGGTACGCAGCGGCGTTACCGCCATTGTTTACGCGTTGCTTACTTACCTGTTTAAAATATCGGCAGATGTTAATGAGAAGGTTGACGAGCTGATAGCTAAATTTGTACGTAAATAATTTTACAAAACTTAAAACCCACCGGTTTTAATCCGGTTATTTGATTTCAATAACACTGTTTTTCTGAACATGCAAAATCTTGCGCCTGTAGCCCTTTTTGTATATAACCGTCCTGACCATACTCGCCGTACGCTTAATTACCTGCAAAAAAATTTGCTGGCCGAAGAATCGCGCCTGTATATTTTTGCCGATGCGGCAAAAACGGATGCCGACAAGGAAAAGGTGGAGCAGGTACGCCAATATATAAAAACGGTGTCGGGCTTTAAATCAGTCAGGATTATAGAACGGGACAAAAACCTGGGCTTAGCAGCTTCAATTATTGATGGAGTTACTAAATTGGTTACTGATTATGGCAAGGTGATTGTATTTGAGGATGACCTGCTATCATCAAAATATACCCTTCAATATTTTAACGAGGCGCTTAACCGCTACGCCAATGAGGAGCAGGTGATGCACATTGGCGCTTACATGTACGATTTGCATAACGATAAACTGCCTCAAACCTTCTTTCATCATATTGCTACAAGCTGGGGCTGGGCTACCTGGGCACGGGCATGGAAAAACTTTGAGCCGGACATTGATAAGCTGATGGCTCAGTTTGATCAGCAGAAAAAACACCGCTTCTCTGTAGAGAACACCATGAACTTTTGGAAGCAGATGCGGGAGTTTAAGGCCGGCAAAAACAACTCCTGGGCTATTCGCTGGTACGCGTCGATATTTTTAAAGGGCGGCTTTTCGTTAAATCCGGCGCATTCGCTGGTGCATAACATTGGGCATGACGGCACGGGCGTACATTCCAATATCGAAAACATGTACCAGGTACAAATTACCGATAAACCGGTAAAGCAGTTCCCGGCATTGATAGCCGAGGATAAACAGGCTCATATCGCCATCCATGGCTTTTTAAAGAACCGCAAGGGCAGCCTATTGCAGCGTGGTATGAGGCTGATTAAGCAGTGGAAGATTAAGTATTTGTCCTGAACCTGATTTGTGGAATTTGGGAAGTGGCAGAATGTTTGGCTGACTTCAGATCTACTTAATGGCTTTTAATACAATATATGGCGATAAAGCCTCGCTTTCAACGGGCACAATCTTGGTAAATACCTTGCCGGCAAACCATAAAGCTTTTACAAATGCTTTCGCCAATGCGCTTTGTTCAGCCTTATTTTCCAGCCAGATGGAAAATTTGCCTGAATAGTAGCACTCTACTTCTTTTAACCCTAACTGGCGACAGCTATCGGCCAGCAGTTGCAGGTTCATGCTGTTGATGTTGTGCTTATCGTAATTGTCACTGTCAAATTTGCGCTGCACCCAGCCGTTAACACCTACAAAATTTGGCAGGGTGATAAACAACACGCCACCGGGTTTAAGGAATTGCAAGTGGGTTTCAATGATAGCCTTGGTATCATTAAAATGTTCTATAAGGCCGAAGGATGATACCAGGTCATACTGCCGCTCTGGTGTGTAATTAAAAAGGTCGGCTTCAATAATGGTTATATCATCTTCACTTAACCCGTTGGCCTCAAGTAACTTTTTGATGATGTCCCGATGGATGTAGTAATCAAACAGGGTGGTATCCAGCTTTTGATACTTTTTTAAATAGGTGGCATAATAACCCGGGAAACCGCCCAGTTCAATAGCCGTTTTAATCTTTTTCTCCGCTATCAGTTTGCCTAAAATATCCCCAAAAACATAATCAGCTTTAATCGGAAAGATGAGGCCTTTTTTTGCTTCCCAAAATGATTTCCAGAATGAGCGATCGGTTAAATTATTATCCATTTATATTTTAAGCCACTGTTATTTTTAATTTATTCGGTTACGAATGCTTTTTGTTCGAGAACGCGCGCAGGGTTGCCCACGGCTATGCTATTCGCCGGTATGCTTTTCACCACCACTGCTCCTGCTCCTATTATTACGTTGTCGCCAATGGTAACATCGCCAATTATACAAACGTTTGCGCCAATATCAACATTGTTACCAATACGCGGGCAACCGCTAAATGTACCGTCGGCCAATTTTTTATGCCCGATAGTTACCGAATTGCGCAGTACGCAGTTTTCGCCAAGCACCACGCCCTGGTTAACCACCAGTGCCTGCCCATGGTAAACAATCAATCCTCTACCCGCGGTTAACTTGCGCGGCAGCTCAATACCCAAAGTCCACTCCACAAAAAATCGATAGAACATTAAGTATGGGAAAAACACCACCTTTGCCACCATATAGCGGTTAATAAGCTGAACCAGCCTGAACATAAAAAGCACCAGCTGGCCTTTTATATTGCCACGGTTAGCTTTCCGGTCCTGAAACAAGTAAGCAAAAGGATTCATTTTTGTGTTGACGATATTTTAGCGATTCCTCAAAAGTAAAATAATTGGCGGGTTTGTTAAACATGCCACTGTTTTTTGCATTATAAACAGGGCTATAGCTTACTTAACGTACCTGTTAAGCATAAATGGCTGCAATTAGCTATACTTGTGCCTGTTTTAAAACATGAAGGTTACACTCATCAATACTGCCGATGCCGGTGGAGGCGCTCCTGCTGCTAGCATGCGCCTGCTTAAAGCGCTGGTTCAAAACGGCGTTGATGTAACCATGGCTGTGCAACAGAAACTCACCGCAGAACAAAGGGTAACTGCTACTACAGGGAAACGCGCGGCCAAAGCCCACTTTTTACTTGAACGCTTACCTTTCATCGCTTTTGAGGAAAGGGATAAAACCGTGCGCTTTGCGTTTTCGCCTGCTAATAGCGGCAGCAATATTGCTCACCATCCCGCTATACAGGAAGCTGACATATTGCACCTGCACTGGACGAACTCCGGCTACCTTAGCATAAAAAATCTGCAACAGCTGCTGCAGTTGGGTAAACCTGTGGTTTGGACACTGCATGATATGTGGGCATTCACCGGAGGCTGCCACTACTCCAACGGCTGCGATCATTTTATGAACCAATGCGGTAACTGCTGGATGTTGCGTCGGCCGGGGCAGAATGATCTTTCGCACAAAGTTTGGCAGCGTAAGTTTGATGGTTTAAAAGACGCGCAAAATCTGCATGTGGTAAGCTGCAGCAAATGGCTGGGTAATGTGTCGCGCAGTAGCGGTTTGCTGGGTACCAAACCAACAGTGGCAATTCCAAATCCTATTGATATTGATATATTTTCACCAAAAGATAAAGCTATAGTCCGCAAAAGATGGGGGATTGATACCGATGCCAGGATTATTCTTTTTGGCGCCGCAAACATAAACGATCGCCGTAAGGGAATCACCTATTTGGTTGAGGCGCTGCACTTGCTAAAACAACAAATTAGAGAAGCGAGTGTGCAAATGGTGATATTTGGAAAGAACAAGCATTTTGATACCAGCATCCTGCCGTTTAAGGTTAAGGAGCTAAGCATCATCAGTGCGGAGGCCGACCTGGCAGAATTGTATAGCGCTGCCGATGTGTTTGTATCGCCATCGCTTGAAGACAACCTGCCTAACATGATTATGGAATCTCTGGCCTGCGGTACGCCCGTAGCGGCATTCAACGCTGGTGGCATTCCTGATCTGATAGACCATCAGCAGAACGGTTATCTGGCTGAATATAAATCGGCGGCCGATCTGGCAACGGGCATCAAGCACTTGTTATTTTCTGAAGATAAGGCAGGCTTATCAACATCGGCCCGGAAAAAGGTACTGGATAACTTTACCAATGATATAGTAGCCAAACAATACATCAATCTTTATAATTCAATATTATAAATGGCAGCGTTTAACCCGCCTCTCAGCATTATCACCGTTGTGTATAATAACGTACGCGATATTGAGCGCACCATGCTATCGGTATTAGGGCAAACGTATGCTAATATTGAGTATATTATCATTGATGGTGCTTCAACAGATGGAACTTTAGCTATCATCCACAAATATCAGGACCGTATTGCCCGGCTGGTGAGCGAAAAAGATAAGGGTATTTATGATGCTATGAACAAAGGTTTGGTATTAGCATCCGGCGATTATGTGTTGTTTATGAACTCCGGCGATGAGCTATATGACGCCGGAACCGTCGGAGCCGTATTTGCCAGCGTGCCGGACGCCGATATTTACTATGGCGAAACGGAGATGATCAATGCGGACGGTAAAAGCCTCGGTCAACGCAGGCACAAAGCACCTGAAAAATTCAATTGGCGCAGCTTTAAATACGGCATGAGTGTGAGCCACCAGGCCATATACATCAGGCGTAGCCTCACAAAGCCATATGATAGCCGTTATGAACTAAGTGCAGATATCGACTGGATATTACATGCCGCCAGGCAAGCCAAAAAAATTGTCAACATTAAACGTTATGTAGCTAAATACCTGGTGGGCGGCATGTCCAAACAAAAACACCGGCAAAGCCTTGTGGAACGTTTTAACATTATGCGTGAGTATTATGGCTTACTGCCTACCCTGCTCAACCACACGGTTATCGCCTTTAACCTGGCGTGGTACTGGCTGCTGCACCGCCGTACTAACGACTAAACCCCACAAAAAAACCCGGAGCTTATGCCACGGGTTCACTTTTTTATATTTTATGCTGATTAGCAGTATTGCTCAAATGCGTGTACCAGGTTATCAGCTATCATTTGTGCAGGGCGGCCTTCAATCTGGTGGCGCTCGATGATGTGCACCAATTTACCATCCTTAAATAAAGCCATTGATGGTGATGATGGTGGGTAAGGCAGCATGTAGTTACGGGCTGTGTCAACCGCGTCTTTCTCCATACCTGCAAAAACGGTTACCAGTTTATCCGGGTGTTTTTCATAAGTAACGGCAGCACGGGCAGCAGGGCGCGCGTTGGCCGCAGCGCAACCGCAAACCGAGTTAACAACTACCAATACGGTACCTTCGCTTTCAATAGCGCTTTTTACCGCTTCGGCATCCTTAAGTTCCTGAAAGCCCGCGTTGGTCAATTCGGCACGCATCGGGGCAACTAAATATTCTGGGTACATCATATACTATCCTTTAAATTAAATTGATACAAAAATATCAATTCCATACAAAAACTATTAAAACCGGCGTAATAATAACATTGGTTTGACGGTTGCCTCATTCGGCGCGCTTACAAATACCGTCCTTTATATCGATCAGCAGTACAGACAATACATTTAATCCGCTGGCTGCAGCTACGGTAAGCAATCCATCGGCAACGGACTGGCGGAAAAATAACAGGTATATTATCGTGCCGTAATACGGCGTCATGCAAATGGGGCAACCATAAAGCGGCTTGTAGAGGCTACCTTTGGGCTCTACTATCTTTTTGATGCCGTCAAATATCATCCCCTTCCAGCTGCACGCATGTATAAATAGTACAATGAGGGCGATGATGAGCGCGTGTTCTAACATAAGGCTGTATATCAGCCTGATGATATACAAAAAGTTTACCAATTAAGCTGCCGCCCGTAGCATCAATTTCATTAACAAAACATTATTACGTACTTTTGCATTCTATAACGAAAAATAAAAAATATGTCGACTGTAGAGACTGCTTACCTGAAATACAAGGTAAAAGATATTTCGCTGGCTGAGTGGGGCCGCAAAGAAATTGAACTGGCTGAGGCTGAAATGCCAGGCTTGATGGCATTACGTGCCGAGTACGGCCCATCAAAACCATTGGCCGGTGCACGCATTGCAGGCTGCCTGCACATGACTATCCAGACTGCCGTATTGATTGAAACTTTGATCGAACTGGGTGCTGAAGTTACCTGGTCATCATGCAATATATTCTCAACTCAGGATCACGCTGCAGCCGCTATCGCTGCTGCCGGTATCTCGGTTTATGCCTGGAAAGGCATGAATGCCGAAGAGTTTGACTGGTGCATTGAGCAAACCTTGTTTTTTGGCGAAGAGCGCCAGCCGCTTAACATGATACTGGACGATGGTGGCGATTTAACCAACATGGTATTGGATAAATACCCTGAACTGGTTGCCGCTATTAAAGGCCTGTCAGAAGAAACTACTACCGGCGTGCACCGCCTGTACGAGCGCATGAAGAATGGTACGCTACCAATGCCTGCCATTAACGTGAACGACTCGGTTACCAAATCAAAATTTGATAACAAATACGGCTGTCGCGAATCATTAGTTGACGCTATCCGCCGTGCTACCGACGTAATGATGGCCGGTAAAGTAGCCGTTGTTTGCGGTTATGGCGATGTAGGTAAAGGCTCTGCTGATTCATTACGTAACGCAGGTGTACGTGTTATTGTTACCGAGATCGATCCAATCTGCGCCCTGCAAGCGGCTATGGAAGGTTTTGAGGTTAAAAAATTAAGCACCGCCATCGCAGAGGCTGACATTGTGGTTACCGCTACCGGTAATAAGGATATTGTGCGTGAGCAACACTTCCGTGCGTTAAAGGATAAAGCTATTGTATGTAACATCGGTCACTTTGATAATGAGATTGATATGGCCTGGTTAAACGGCGCTTATGGAAATACTAAAATTGAAATTAAGCCACAGGTTGATAAATACACTATTGACGGTAAAGATGTGATTGTATTAGCCGAAGGCCGTTTGGTTAACTTAGGTTGCGCTACCGGCCACCCAAGCTTTGTAATGAGTAACTCATTTACCAACCAAACCCTTGCTCAATTAGAGCTTTGGACCAATGGCGACAAATACGAAAATAAAGTTTATACGCTGCCAAAACACCTTGACGAGAAAGTAGCCCGCCTGCACCTTGCTAAAATTGGCGTTGAGCTGGAAGTACTTGAACAGGATCAGGCTGAATACATCGGCGTAACAGTTGATGGCCCGTTCAAACCGGAGTACTATCGTTATTAATAGCTGAAAGTGTAAAAGCAAAGCTGAAAGCATATAAAAGCGGCATGGTTTTGATCATGCCGCTTTTCTATTTATTACATCTTATGCTTCATCAGCCCCGGGCGTATTTGCAGGTAAACCTGCCCGCTCATGGGCGTGTTGCCGTAAAGCGGGTGTAATCGTTCAGGTACTATATTAATAGATGCCTGTATACCTCCGATATATTCTATTGGGCCAGTTTTGAACAGGCGACGGTTGGTACCCAGTGTTAATTTATGAACGTTGAATATAGCCTCGCCAAATTGCTCTTCAAGCGCCAGTTCTTCTGCTGATTTTTGCACAAATTCGTAGCGCCCATATATCGCCTGCTTGTTTAACTGGCGTGTTCCCTCGGCTAAAAGTGAATGTTCATCGCCGTGGCCGCTATGGTTCATACCCCAAACCAGTGCGCCGGTAAAATACTTGCCATCGTGCGATACCGGCGAGGCATACAATGCCGATGCAGAATATCGCCATATATTTTCATCAGGATGCAACAACTCCGGACTATTAATATACGCCTGCGATACCTGGAAAGCCCATGCCTTATTCGGGTTGAATGATGCCCGCCATGAGTAGCTGTCGAAACGCATCTTATCAAAATCATACCTGTCCTCGTCCGGTTCGCGACCGGTGAATACTGATCCTTCCAGTTTATATTTATCAATCCTTACCCCTAATGTGGCTACACCATAGGTAATGTGGGTAGCATCTTGCCAGTGATGACCAAGCGGTGCATCCGGATCATTCAGCGCCACAATGCGGTGCATAAACGCGGGGGTGCCAAGTGCCGGTTCGCCGGGATAACCGAAGTAACCAAATACATCTACCTTTTTACTTAAACGCTGAGTATAACCAATGGTCAACCCGCTAAACAGATCGTGCGGATGCTGGCGGTCAACCAGGGTTTGGCCTTTGTAGCTTTCGCCGCTTTGAAATAACAGCGGGTAACCACGTTCGGTAACCGTCCACGGATCGGCGCTTAGCATGGCACTGATGTTGAGCAGTCCGTTTTTGCCTACCTGCCGGTTATACATGGCCATAAACCAGTTGGGCGCGTCAAACTGTGTATCGCTGCGTTGGGTTTTGCCGTTCAACTGCTGATTGTTATAGCGCAAAAACATACTGCCGTGAAATATGAACATGCCCTTTTTGGTATGTTTCATCAACATGTACATAGGTGTATTATCAGGCATCCATGACGTACCGGAGCCATTACGGCTCATGGGCAAGCTAAGTGAATACGAATGATTCATCCCAAGCATGGCCATAGTATCATGCTTCATGCCACCCATATCGCCCATCTGCATATTGTGCTGATGTTTAGCCTTATCGGGCTTGACAGTATCTTTTTGCATATTATGCTCGTGCTGCGCGAGGGCCGGCAGAGCAGTCAATATAGAAAATGAAAGTAAAAGGAGCACTTTATTTATCATAAAGGTGTGGTAGTTAAATCAATTACTACAAAGCTAAGCTGCTATGCCCGCCTCAGTTTTACATCATTCCGCGTAATATTTACATGATTATGCCTGCAACAAAAATGCCCGGCAAAAGCCGGGCATGCACTTAATTAACACACTAAAAATCCGAGAAAAGAAAGATCGTTATAACAACTTGAAATCAGCTTCCTTAACATCTGCCGAGCTGCTACCGATGAACAACTTAAAGTCGCCAGGCTCGGTGGTATATTTCATGTTGATGTCGTAAAACTTCAAATCGTCGGTACTTACGTTAAAGGTTACCGTTCTGCTTTCACCCGCTTTCAGGAATACTTTTTGAAAGCCTTTCAACTCCTTAACCGGGCGGGTAACTGAGCCTACCATATCTCGGATGTATAATTGCACAGTTTCTTCACCGTCGTATTTACCGGTATTGTTCAAGGTAACCGTAGCTGTAAAACGCTCTCCGTTGCGGATGCTGGTTTTGCTTAGCTTGATAGCGCTGTAACCAAAAGTGGTATAGCTTAAGCCGTGACCAAACGGATAAAGCGGCGTATTAGGTATATCCAGGTATTTTGAGGTGTACTTTTGCTCATCATTAAAAGGACGGCCTGTACCTTTAGCATTGTAATAAATTGGTATCTGCCCTACGCTGCGCGGAAAAGTCATGCTCAATTTGCCTGACGGATTGTATTTTCCAAAAAGCACATCAGCAATAGCATCGCCTGCTTTGGTGCCGGGGAACCAGGCCTCTAAAATGGCGGCAGTGTTATCATGCTCCCATTGCAGGGTTAACGGGCGGCCGTTCATCAACACTAATACAATTGGCTTACCGGTTTCGCGCAAGGCTTTTAATAGATTTTGCTGATTTGCAGGCAGACTGATATCGCTACGGCTCGCAGCTTCACCGCTCATCCCAAACGCTTCACCCATCATGGCAACAACTACATCAGCATCTTTTGCTGTTTCAACAGCTTCCTTAATCAGATCGGCAGGTGATTTACTGTCCAGTACTATTTGCGCATCATGCGGGTTAAGCTTATCTATCAAAGCTTTATCATCTAAAATATTACATCCTTTGGCATAGGTAAATTTGTTTGATGGATATTGTGCCTGCAAAGCATCCCAAAAGCTTATGGCCTTTTTCCAGTCCCCGGCACCACTCCAGTTACCAATCAGGTCACGCTGGTTTTTAACCATTGGCCCAACAAAGGCTATCTTTTTACCGGCTTGCAATGGAAGGGTGTTATTATCATTCTTTAACAATACCATACTTTTTTCAGCCGCCTCCTTAGCCAAAGCGAGCTTTTCGGCATTCATGATGTTGTTCTTAGCACGATTTTCGCTGATGTTGCGGTACGGATCATCAAATAATCCCAGCTTATATTTTGATTCCAGCACGCGGCGGCAAGCGAGGTCAATGTATTTTACGTCCAGTTTTTTAGCCTGAACCAGTTTTTTCAGTTCGCCAATAAACAAATCGCTCACCATGTCCATATCGTTACCGGCAACAAGTGCCAGTTTAGCTACCTGTGCGTCATCGCCCATGCCATGGTTTTTAAGCTCCATAATGGCGGTATAATCGGTTGCTACCATGCCTTTAAAGCCCCATTGGTTACGCAGCAAATCAGTAAGCAGCCAATGGTTAGCAGCAGCAGGAACGCCGTTTATCTCGTTAAACGAACTCATTACGGTTGCCACACCCGCGTCAACAGCGGCTTTGTAAGCAGGCAGGTAAGTTTCAGTCATTTTACGCATGCTCATGTCAACCGTGTTGTAATCACGACCAGCTTCGGCAGCGCCGTATAATGCAAAGTGTTTTACGCAGGCCAGTACGGCATCCTCACGGCGCAGGTCGTTGTTTTCGCCCTGATAACCCTTAACCATAGCACGGGCAATCTGCGAGCCCAGCCAGGTATCCTCACCTCCGCCTTCGGCCACACGGCCCCAGCGCGGATCGCGCGCTATATCAACCATAGGCGAAAACACCCAGTTCAAACCATCGGCCGTAGCCTCATCAGCAGCAGCACGCGCGGTTTTTTGTATCAAAGGCATATCCCATGATGCAGAAAGGCCCAGCGGTATCGGGAAAATAGTACGGTGCCCATGTATCACATCATATCCAAAAAGCAGGGGTATTTTAAGGCGTGTTTTTTTTATGGCTAACTCCTGCAGTTTACGCACAGCATTTGGCGTATACGTGTTGAAAACGCCGCCAACCATGCCCTTTTCAATCTTTTCCTCTACACCCTGACTTAATATTGGCCCGGTAACATCAAAGCCTATTGATGGCAGGTTAAGCTGACCGATCTTTTCGTCGATCGTCATTTTAGCCATCAACTTGTTGATGTAGGCATCCATCTTAGCATCGCGGGCGGCCTTTTGTGCCGATGCCCCAAAGCCTGTTAACACCAGGCACGATGCAATGACTATTTTTGATAACTTCATAATCTTGTAGTATATACTTAAGTTAAACTTATTTTCTATTCCGATTTAATAACTGTCGTTTGCTGCGAAACGCCATTCTCGTTTACAGCCTCAATGCGGAAGTAATAAGGCAAATCCTTATCCATCGCCTTAAAAAAATACTGACTGGCGTTGTGCACCATGATGCAATTGTACAGCTTATCAGGCGCTACGCCGGTGTAAATATTGTAGGCGTAAGCATTATCAACCGGCCGCCATTTTAGCCAGGCATCGCGTTTATCCTTTTCGGTGCGCAGTACAATAAACTCTTTAACAGTATCAGGCTTAGCACCTCCGCCGTTACCGAACACGCGCAGGCCGCTTATAGCAAATTTGCCTGTAGGCATGTGCTGATTTACCAGCTTAATATAGCGTGCCCTTACCGGTTTGCTCAGCTCCACATAATCATGCGGAACATCGGTTTTATTTTTGCTTTTGTCGACAAGGGTTTTCCAGCTTTTATTATCTGTTGAGTAAAGTAATTTATACTGATGATAAAACGGCCCCGAAGGTTTGCCCAGCACCTCTGCATCCTGATCGGCATAGTTTATCTGCACCGCGTGTACTGTACTTACATTACCCAGATCGGTCGCTATCCACTCTCCCGCGTTAGCGCTTTTGGCGCTCCAGTAGGTTTTTATATCCTCATCAACCGCGTTGTTGGCAGAGTAGTTACCCAGGGTTGATGATACTGTTACGGGTTTGTTATAATTAAGCAGCATCCAGCCCGTAAAGCGGCTTTTCAGGTGATCTGTTTCGCCGTTGGGCAGATAGGTAGGATAATCGCCAAAAGCGGTATTGCAATACATTACATCATCCTTGTCAAATCCGGCAGGCCATATACCAATGCGGCGCTCAAAATTATTTTTTATGGCGATAACCATGGTTGATACATGCCAGTAGTTATTCCATTTATCCTGATAGGTAGCACCATGACCGGCACCACGCGCGAAGCCTCCCGGCTTGTAGCTGAACGGCATAGGCTGTGGCTTAAATTGCCCCAAAGGCCCCTCGCCTACTATCACCCCATCCGAATAGCCGCTGAACTCGGTACCCGGAGCGCCGTATTGCAGGTAGTACTTTTTGTTATGCTTGGTCATCCAGGCACCCTCCATAAAAGGGTCGAGGAAAATGTTATCCAGATTTTCGCCGAAACGCTGCCAACCATATTTGTAAGGTTGCAGCAGGTACATCTCCTTGCGATAGCCTTTCAGATGAAAGGTTTTTGGGTCAACCTCGGCACCATATATCGGGTAAACATTGCTGCTGCCATTGTACATGTACAGCTTGCCGTCATCATCACGAAAGAATGCCGGGTCCCAGCCACCGGGTTCAAACTTGTGGATAGCTTCTTTCCATTCGTTGCCTTTCGGGTTAGTGCTCATCCATATCGGGAAGTTATCCGAATAGGTGGAGCCAAATACCAGCAAGGTATCGCCCTGTACCCAAACAGCGGGTGCACAAAGGTCATCATACACCTTGTGCTCGGGGCGTAAAAAATGGCGAGCCACGAAGTGCCAGTTGCTCATATCGCTGCTCCACCAGTAGCCCCATTGGTTGGTGCTGAACAGGTAGTAATCGCCCTTGTAAGTTACGATAACCGGATCGGCCGTAGCACGGTGGCGACCCGCGGTTGAAAAGTTGGGGATAGGCGTATACCCGTAATCAATATTGATAGGATTACAATACGTACGCTGGCTATTTTGCGCGGTAGCGATACCAGCAAACAGCAGCAAAGCGCCGGCAATACCTAATACATTTATTACCCTTTTCATTAATTGCTTTTTATAGCCGGACTTTCAAAACCTAACTTTTTAAGTCCGCCTTGTACTTCGGGCGCGCTCATAAACAAGTTCCATAGCAAGCCGCTGCGATGATTCTCGATCATCACCACAATAGGCCCCTGATCAATAGCCAGGTATGATTTGGCGTACCAATTTTTGCTCTCGTTAAAAGCATCTACAAAACCATATTCACCCCATATCCTATCACCCAGGTCACAGTAAAAATGGCGCAGCGCTTTCATTGATTCCTTTGGCGTGTAAGGGAATGCCGATAATGCCGCCGTTGGTGTGATCACCCCCAGATCATTAGTCGGTGAATGGGCATTGTAGCCCTCGTGATTATCACTGGCAGTTAAGCCCCAGCAATTTTCGCCATAGCCTTTAAATTTTTTAGGGTTATCAACACAGTAAGCATAGTTGATGCGGGTATGATTTACATTCTGCTCCCAGTAATCGGCATATTGATCTTTCAATCCTTTAGGGTTTAGGCCAAGGAATGAGTAATGTGTAAAAAACAGCGGGCCACCATAATCAAAACCCAAGGGCAGTTTGATGCCATAGAACGATTTACCATTTTTAAAAAAATCGCTTTGTGCCCAGCCGCGGTTATAAATCCGGGCAGCGTCAACCGGGTAGCGCTCAGCACTGGCGGCCAGCACGTAGGTAATGAGGCACTCGTTAAAACCACGTATCGGGAAATTCATGGCCCAGCCATTATTTGGCGACCAGTGCCAGTATAGATTATCGCGCTCATGGGTGTAAAAATCCCATTCAATTTCGCTCCATAACCAGCCTATGCGGTTGCGTAATTCTTCTTCTTTTGGGTTAGTACCGTTGTAATATTGTTTGGCGGTGAGTAGTCCCTGAAACAGGAATGATGTTTCAACCAGATCGCCGCCATCATCCTTACGGCCAAACGGGATGATCTTGCCGGTTGCGCCATTCAGCCAATGCGGAAAAACGCCATGGTAGGCATCCGCTTTGGAAAGGAATTTCACCATATTCAGCATACGGTCAACCGCTTGCTCACGCGGTATCCACTTACGGTCAACCGCTACAATCATGGCCATAATGCCGAAGCCGGTGCCGCCGGTGGTAACCACTTCGCCACCATAATCAAAAGCCTCGTTACTACGCTCAAGCGCCATACCACTAACCGGATGGGCGAAATCCCAAAAGTAGCGGAAGGTTTGGCGCTGCACCACATCAAGCAGGGCGCTGTCGCTTAGGTTTTTGATAACCCCAACCGGTTTAATGGCCGTGTATTTTACAGTTGTTTTTTTGCCTTGGGCAAAGCCATGGCACGCTGATGAAATCAACAGCGCTATCAGTATAAGTTTCTTCATTTTTATTGTCAGTAAAAACGTTTATAGGTTAGGGCTTGTAAAGCCCAGTGCTTTCATTCCGGTTTTTATTTCAGGCGCGCTCATAAACAGGTTCCACAATAGGCCACTGCGGTGGTTCTCTATCATGGTAACAATAGGCCCCTGGTCGATGGCCAGGTATGAGTCGGCAAACCATGGGTCGGTCAGGTTAAAGGCATCATAAAAGCCATAATCGCCCCACAATTTATCGCCCAGTTTATAGTAATAGAATTTTAAGGCTTTCATGCTCTCCTCCGGCGCGTAAGGCATTGATGCTATGGCAGCCGTTGGTGCAATCACACCCACATCATTAGTTGGCGAGCTGGCCGTATAACCGCCCTTGATGTCGCTTGCGGTCAATCCCCAGCAGTCGGCGCTATAGCCGTTATATTGTTTGGGGTTGCTTATACAATAATTATAGTTAACCAGTGTGTGGGCTTTGGTTTGCTTATCATAATTGGCATAAGCATCTGTAAGGTTTGTTGGGTTAATGGCAGAGAATGAGTAATGTTCAAAAAACATCGGCCCGCCCTGCGTCGGCCCTAATGGCAATTGCACACCAAAGTAAGTATTGCCATTGCGCATGGCGCCATTAGCTGCCCAGCCGTTATCATAAACAGCTTTTGGTATGGCATGCGTATTTGACGATGCAGCGAGTACATACACGGCTAATGCCTCGTTCCAGCCGCTTACCTGCATGTTCATGTCCCAATTGTAATTAGGGCTCCAATGCCAGTAAAGGGTGTTTTGACCACCTCGACGGAACCAGTCCCATTCTACGCCATTCCATAACTCGTTAATGTCGCTGCGCAAAGTAGCCTCGGCGGTACCTGCGCCGTTAAAATACTGGCGAGCAGTGATCAGGCCTTCCATCAAAAATGATGTTTCAACCAGGTCGGCACCGTTATCTTTCTCACTAAATGGTTGAACCTTGCCAGTAGCACCATTCAACCAATGCGGAAAAGCGCCATGAAATTTATCGGCAGTTTTTAAAAAGCCGACTATTTTTTGCATACGCGTCAAACCTTCGGCACGAGTAATAAAATTGCGGTTAACCGCCGCCACTAAAGCCATTACCCCAAAGCCAGAACCGCCTGTTGTAACCACATCACCCGATGAATTACGCTCGCGCGCCATGCCGCTGGTTGGATGGCCAAAGTCCCAAAAGTATTTAAAGGTTTGGCGCTGCACCAGGTTGAGCAAAGCATCGTCAGAAATGCGCGGAAACTTGTCGGTTGAATCAATAGCGGTTAATAACTGTACCGACACTGCCGATTGCAGGCTGCCCTTAGTAGTTGCTTTAAGCGCCGTGGTAACATCAACGCTGTATTTAGTAATGTTCTGTAATGCTGATGATGGTTTTATCACGACGGTTTTATCGTCATCCTCATAAGTGGCATCATAATTTACATTGGCGCCGGATGCTGTTTTAAAAGTTACACTGTTCTTAACCGTACTTTTATCTAAGGCTGCCGAGAAAGATATTTTAATTACGGGCGATGTATTGATATTACGGTAGCTAAAACCTGACGAAGCCCCATTGACCCGCAAAGCATTAAACGTGAATGAACCGGGCTGCGTTGGCGGTGGTGTAACCGGGTCAACAGTATCATTCCCGCTTTTACTGCACGAAGCCGCAACAAATATCAAACCCAAGTAAAACAATATCCTCTTCACCATAACTACTTTTTAAACAAGTTACCCACCCTTTTGAGGTGGGTAACTTTCCAATTGTAAACACTATATAATTATTTGCCCCGGCCTTCAAGTTTAACAACGGCGTTGATTTCGCTATCACTCAATGCCTTGTTGTAGATGCGTACTTCATCAAGCTGGCCTGTAAGGTAACTTGCCCAGCTCTGTTTCCCGGTAGCGGTTGTCTGGCTTGGATCTGTTTGAAACTGAACGCAGCCAAAAACAATATTGCCCGTGTTTTGAAACTTTAACGCTCCAGATAATCCGTTAAGTTTGGTATTACCTACTTCTGATCCGTTTAAATACACAGTTATCACCGAAGTAGATTCGTTGTATGATACGCCAAGGTTTACCCATTTGTCAAACATGTTTTTCACGTTATCAAGTGCGTAGGTAACGTCATCGGTACCATTAAAGAAATGCACACGAAGTTTACCGTTATCATTGGTACTTCCGTTTTCAATGAAAATTTCAAAATTCCCCCAAAAGGCATTGGTTTTTGCTAAACTGAACAGGCCTATGATACCTGTTGAAGGTGGCGGCGTGTTCACCCATTCCGTCATGGTAAAGCTGCTTAAACCGGTTATAGTTGCACTTGGTGCTGCAATTACATAACTATTTAACGCGCCTTGCAGGCCTTGCCCTTTAATACCGGCGGTAAATGAAGTACCTGTAGCCGTTCCGGCAGTTTTTGATACACTGTCCGCCAAATTACCATCAAAAGCCCAATGCGCTACCAAATTTGATGGCGCTACCTGTGCAGCGCTGGTATAACCGCCTATGCTTAACGGCGGCGCGTATGATTTTGGGTCAAAATCCTTTTGGCAGGATGATAATGCCAACCCTGCGAGGGCAACACCTAATATATTTTTAAAGCTATACTTTTTCATGAATGATAATGCTTAGTGATTAATAACCCGGGTTTTGCGTTAAAACACCCGCACTTAAATCGATCTCATTTTGTGGGATAGGCCAAACTTCGTTTTTATTAGCCTTCCAGCCTTTAGGACCAAAAATCTCTGCCGCACGGCCTTGGCGTATTACGTCAAAATAACGGTCAAACTCCATGGCCAGTTCCACCTGGCGCTCATGCCATATGGCTAAACGCAACTGATCTTTATTGGTGGTAGTAACGCGTGGCAGTATGCTATTGTTACCCTGGCGTGCGCGGGCTCTTACCTGCTCAAGTGATTCCAAGGCTACACTGGTTTGCCCAAGTTCATTGGCTGCTTCGGCATTCATTAACAAAACATCAGCATAACGTATAACACGGATATTTTGGTCGGCACCCTCGTTGTAACCGCTAACAAAATACCTGAATGGCACGTACGATTTCATGTTATACATCGGGTTATCAGCATTTGCAGGTACAGCATCGCCATCCGGCGTGGTACGGCCTCTGAACATAATGGTACCAGCCCTGCGCGGGTCTCCTTCTTCAAACGCTTCGGCCAACTCTTCCGTAGGCACGTTAAAGCCCCAGCCACCGCCAACGGTACCACGGGCACCCTGAACCTGTGAATATTGAGAGTTAGATGCTTCCGGATTTCCATCAACACGTTTAGCTTGTATTTCAAAAACAGACTCAGAGTTATTTTCATTGGTTACCCTGAACAACTGATAAAAGTTAGGGAACAATGAGTAGCCTAAACCTTTGACTTGGTTTGTCAAGTCGAGCACATCAGCCCATTTTTGCTGATACATGGCAACTTTAGCATGTAATGCCAAAGCTGCACCTTTTGTAACACGGCCAAGCTGATCAGCCGGATAGCTTTGCGGCAGCGCTGCAGCGGCTTCGGTTAAATCTTTTTCGATGGCTGCATAAACCTGCGCTTTCGGCGTGCGCGGAATATTGAATTCTGTCGCATCTTTAGGCACAGTTAAGCGTAATGGCACATCGCCAAAAGCCCTTACCAAACGGAAGTAGCTGTAAGCACGCATAAATTTAGCCTCAGCCAAATACCTGTTCTTCAATGCTGCATCCATTTGAATTTTTGGCACATTATCAAGCACCTGGTTTGCCAGGTTAATAGATTGATATTTTCCCTGCCAAAAACCTCCTAATTGCCCTTCGCCGGCTGTAACGGTAAAATTATCGTAGTTATTAAAAAAGGTAGCGTCGCTCGGCGTACTGCCCTTTTCAGCCTCGTCAGAACCCACGCTTTCAAGCGCTATGGGTGCGAAAGCAACATTGTTCCAATCTCGTTGATTACCATATAACGAGTTTACTGCTTTATCAGCATCACCCGCGTTTACAAAAAAGTTTTGGCTGGGTTGCTGTGCTTGCAGCGGCACATCCAGGAAGCTTTTTTTACAACCTTGAGATACAAAGAGCGTAGCAAGCATAGCCATAGCTACGAAGCTGTGTTTATATTGATTATTTATCTTCTTCATTTTATTAGAAACTTAGGTTAACACCAAAATTATAGGTTGCATAAAGCGGGTAAACATTGGCATCAATACCGGCTTCGGTAGGCGCACCGCCAACCTCAGGGTTGAAGCCTTTATAACTAAAGATGTTAATTGGGTTTTGCGCATTTGCATATAGTCTTATACGCTGAATCTTCCATTTACTTAATAAATTGCCTGGTAAGGTATAACCCAGTTGTATATTACGTACCCTGAAATAAGCACCGCTTTGAACATAGAATGAATTTGGCGCTGAGTTAGCGGTAGAACCTACATCGGCAGAAGGATAGGTATTTGATGTACCCGCTCCGTGCCAACGGTTATCATAAAAATCTTTGGTGAAATTTTCGTTACCAAAGCGGTAGGCAATGTTAGCATTGTATACGCTAACGCCGGCTACACCTTGAAAATCCAGCGCCATATCAAAGTTTTTATAATTAAAACTGGTGTTGAAACCGTAGAAGTATTTAGGGTTTGGATTACCTAAAGCTACACGGTCGCGGCTGTCGAGTATATTATCGCCGTTAGTATCTACGTATTTAAAATCACCCGGTTTGGCTGACGTTTGCAATGATTGCGCAACCTCATCGGCTGTTTGGAAAACACCTGCAACTTTATAACCATAAAACTCACCGATAGGGCTGCCTAAAACGGTGCGGGTAGCTAAGGCTCCGTTAGTGATTCCGTTACCACCTGCATAAATCGGATTCAAACCAGTTACAACTTCAATTACTTTGTTATTGTTGATTGTGAAGTTCCCGCTTAATGAATAGCTGAAATCTTGGCCTACTTTGTCTCTCCAGGTAGCGCTGAATTCATAACCGCGGTTGCGGATTTTTGCCTGATTACCTACTAAACGAGATACATTTGCACCTAAAGATTGTAAGATCGGAATAGCAAAAATTGCCTGATCGGTGGTACGGTTGTAATAATCGGCTTCAATGGTTAAACGATTATTAAGCATAGCTGCCTCTATACCGACGTCAGTACCTACACCACGTTCAATAACAATTGTTGGCGGAACGAATGATGCAATGTTTGCACCGGTGTACAACTGCTGATCGACACCGAAAATGGCGGCATATTGAGGAATTTGTGTTACCTCCAGATAAGTTGGGTTACGTGGCACGTTAGCGTTACCTACTTTACCCCAGCTACCTTTTAACTTTAAGGTATTAAATAACTCCTGATCTTTCATGAACGACTCATTGCTCACAACCCAACCTGCACCGATTGATGGCAGATAAGCCCATAGGTTGTTACCGTAAAACGCAGAGTTAGCATCTGCCCTCAATGAAGCATTCAGTAAATATTTATCCTTGAATGAATAATTAATGCGACCGAAATAAGACAAAGATGTACTTAATGAACCACCATCGCTGATGAAACGGCTATCCTGATCGCCAAGCGTTAAATATAAATCGCCCTCGCTGCTATATGGCACGTTTTGCGCTCTCGCGGTTAAGCTGTAAAGCTTATTGCGCTGGGCTGTTTGTCCTAACAAAACAGTAAAGCTATGATCCTGTATTTTGTTTGAATAGCTTAATGTATTTTCAACAATCCAGTTGCGGGTTTCGGTGCGGTTAACGCCGAGTACGCTTATGGTATTACGTTGTGTTAACGTAGCCGCGTATACCGGGCTATAATTACGGCTTTCGGCCTGACCGATATCGCCACCTAAACTGGTTTTAAAAGTAAAGTTCTTCAGGAATTTTAACTCGCCATAAACGTTACCGTTGAAGCGGTAATTCTGCGATTTTTGGTTAAAGTAATCAAGGGTTACCTGCGGGTTGAACGCCGGGTTACTACCCAGGTTAAAGTCGTTCGGATCTCCGTAGCTGCCATCGGCATAGTAAACCGGCACTACCGGAGCTGCTGAGTAAAATTCATGAAATATTCCACCGGGAATATCTTTTGATTTACTGTACAGTCCACCGATATTAAAACCAAACTTGAGGTTTTTAACCGGCTCAATATCATTTACTATACGAGCTGTGAAACGCTCATAATTATTACCGCGAACGTTACCGTCCTGACTAAGGTAACCTAACGACATGTTATAAGTTGACTTTTCGCCACCACCATTTACCGAAACCTGATGATTGGTAACAAACGCGTCGCGCAAGCCTTGGCCGTACCAATCAGTACCTTTACCATAACTGTTTGGATCGCTGAATAAAGGGCTTTTACCACCCAATGCATACAACTCATTAATAATGGTTGCATACTCGGTAGCATTGGCCATTTTTACCGGGTTAGTAACGGTTTGCCATCCGGCGTAACCATTATAATCAACCTTTGTGGAGTTTTTCTTACCACGTTTTGTTGTTACCAATACAACGCCATTAGCAGCACGTAAACCATATATGGCAGTACTTGAAGCGTCTTTCAGGATACTTACGTTCTCAACGTCGGCAGGGTTAAGGAAACTGATGTCGTCATACCAAACGCCGTCCACCACGTATAATACGTTGGTGTTACCATAAACCGTCCCTAAACCACGAATAGTAATTTGAGGAGAGGCACCCGGCGAGCCGTTGTTGGTAATTTGTACACCAGCAACTTTACCTTGTAATGAACTTACGGGATTTACTGACGCTTGTTTTGAAATCTCTTCGCCTTTTACTGAGGCCACTGAACCGGTTACATCTATCTTACGCTGCGTACCGTAACCTACTACCACTACCTGTTGTAATTCGTTTGCTTGGGCTTTGAGGCTTATGTTTACGGTTGACTGCCCATTAATAGCTACGGTTTGGCTCGCGTAACCAATATAGCTAACGGCTAAGTTACCATTGCCCGGGGCAGAGATGGTATAAGTACCGTCAGGACCGGTTTGGGTACCGGTTTGGGTGCCTTGTACTGCTATGCTCACGCCTATCAGCGTTTCGCCAGTGGTTGCATCTTTTACAGTACCTTTTACCGTAATATTCTGCGCAAACGCACTGTTGATGAAAAGCAGACACAACACCCCATACAATGAGATAGTAATTATTCTCTTCATAAAATGGTTAATTAATTTTTAGGTGTTAATAATTGTGTGTATTCACCCTGCAAAACTGTGAAGTGTAGTACATTGTTTCAATTTTTTGCACTCTACATTACTACATCAGCGCAAAAATACTTGCTCAAACGCAATTTTAATAAAGTTTAAAATGCTGAAATTGTGATTATTACAAAACAACACAACCTACTCACATTGGCGGTGAGTGTCAATTATACAGATATTAGCTTAATCGGTTTATGAGAGGTGATGATGTAGTAGCTAAACTTCCATTAAAAACTCAACGAGGTTCTTATCATGCTCCAATCCGAGTTTTTTACGCAGGCGATAGCGGCGAATTTCAATTCCCCTTAATGAGATGTTCAATAATGATGCCATCTCTTTGCTGTTCATGTTCATGCGCAGATAGGCGCATAACTTAAGGTCGTTCGGTACCAGGTCGGGGTGCCGGGCTTTTAGCTTTTTGAAGAAATTTTCATGTGTTTCATTAAAGCTGTTCTCAAACAATACCCAATCGCGCTCGTCGCTTTTGCCCTCGTCAACCACCTTTTGTATTTTACGGAGCTGTTCGGCTGGCAATGTTTTGCCGTTTGCGTCTTTTAACTCTGCAATTTCGTCCAGAATGCGTTGCAGTAACTCGTTCTTGTAAACTATGTTCATTGCCGAATTGGTGAGCTCACGGCCTTTTCGGTCAAGATCAGCCTGTAGTTGCTCATTCTTCAGCTTAAACAAGCGCTGTTCATTTGCCTCTGCTTCACGCTTCAAAAATTCTTCTTTTTCGCGCTGTAGTTTTTGCTGCATGCGCTTATTGTGCTTCTGCAATTTAAACCTGTAATAACGCCTTACCGCGTAATAGGCGGCAATAACCACCAGCAGATAGCATAAGAATGCTGTTTTTGTAAAATACCAGGGCGGTAATATGGTAACGTTAAGCACAGTAACCCCGGTAATACGCCCATTAATGCGCGCGCGAACCTCAAACCGGTAATCGCCCTGCCTTAAACCTGTAAATTCGCGTTGCGATTGTGTGCTCCATTCAGACCAGCTCCCCGAGTAACCTTTAAGATTGTATTGGTATTCAATTTTAGCCTGATGAAAAACCGGCAACACATAACGTATACGGATATTATTACGCCGGTAAGCTATCTCAATATTATTCCAGTTTGAAATAGTCCTGACCTTATCTGTAAAGTTATCAACCTGCCTGATCAGCACTTTGGGTACGGGTGCTTCCTTTACTGTTCTTTCGGGCTGATCGTTAAATATGGCGAAGCCATCGTCAATACTGATGAGATAAAGGCTGGGGCTTATGCGGCTGATATTTTCATAATACTTTACCATACGGCCGTTTAAAATGCTAAAGCGCGATGAGTCGAGGTTAAGATTGCCTGTTACTGATAAATCGCCCAAGGCTGCTCTGCCTCTGTCAATAAACCAGTATTTACTGCCGTTAGCCGGTATAACCTTATTGGCGGATGCAAAGGAACCCAGCTTTTTATTCAGCTGATCGTACTTATAAAAATGGTCGCTGATATCATCATAAACATAGAAGCCGTTGTTGCTTGAAAATACAACCCGGTTATCAAGGTTGAAAACGTTGATGTTATAACTGCCGGGCAGGCCGTTCTTCTCGTCATAATACTTTATAGATTCAGCCCTGCGCCCATCGGCACTTAGCTTAACCCTGTAGATGCCCTTATACGCATGGCTTACCCATATGTAGCCTTTGCCATCAGGTTCCACATATCGCGAGGGAACAACAAAGTTGCTCACCTTGTAATCAAACGCCCATTGACCATCAGGGAGTTTTTTGTAAACCGCCAAACCGGTATAAGTACCCTGTATTAATTGATTTGCGTTAAGCTTTTTTACCATCCAGCCGCCATTTTCAGCTGATATCTGCTTAATCTGGGCACCGCTCACAAAAAAGGTACCATCATTATGCCCGCATAGCAGTTGGCCATCCACCAGCGACAGATCCCAAACCTGGCCTTGGCTGCCCGGGATCAGCTTAAAATCAAACGACTGAAAAAGTTGGTTTTTGTCTGGAATCCAATCGCTGTAATACAAACCCTGGTTGGTGCCCAGGTATATTTTGTTGTTATGTATAATGCTGGAATATACTGTACCGAACTTGCCACTCTTATCAAAGTAAAAATAAAGGGGAGATATAATTTCAATGCGATCGATACCATTGTCTAAGCCTGCCCAAAGGTTTTGCTCATTATCCAGGTAAAGGCTTAGTACCGTATTATTTTGTAACCCGCTTGACTTATTGATGTGCTGCACTACATTACCCGCACGGTCGATGATAATTATTCCGTTTAGTATGCTACCAAACGCGAAGTAATTACCGGGTATGGCTACGCCATTATTAAGTTGATAGCGCTGCAAAAAGTCGTCGGCCCGCGTTTTCCATGGGGTTATGCTTTGGCCATCGTATAAATACAATCCATTTTTTGATGTGCCGATCAAATAGCGGCCATCACCAAATGGCAATATGGTGAGTACTCCCGTTTTTAATATTTCGCTGCCCTTAATAAATTCGAGCTTATTACCCTTTAACTCAAACAGGCCAACATTGAGCTGCTCCACAATGAAGCGGTTGCCTGCTTTAAATAAAAACAGGTAGGGTTTGGTTTTTATGGTACTTAACTTACCATTGCTGTAAATGTAAATTACACCAAACGATTGAAAGATGACCTGCTTATCGCTTACATATATTTTCCAAACCTCCTCGTTAAGGCGGTATTTGGCCGGGATAAGATGTGCTAAGGACGTGTATTTGAATACGCCTGAAGTATTTTTTGACCAGTAACCTATCTCACCGAACGCACCAGTATATATTTTACCTTTTCCGTCTGCTGCAACAGCCCGAACTATTAAGCTGTTAGGCATGCGGTGCAACTGCCAGTTCTGACCGTCGTAGGCCAGCAAACCTTCGGAGTTGGCGAAATACATTACGCCATCCGCATCTCGCGTTTCGGCCCAGTTTTGGTTGCCTGCCTGGTATTGGCTTTTGGGATAGTTTTGCACATAAGGCACGCCAATGCTGCGTATATTGGCCGTAAAACCAATAACAGGCATCAGCAATACAAACACACATAACTTTACCCAACGCGGCATAGGCATAATAATCAACAAATTAATTAACCGGCTTATATAAACGAGTTTAAATACGGGGTAAAGGTATGAATATTTATAGTTTACATAAGAGATGCGGCGAACCGTTGCAGTTAACAAAAAAATCCCCCGGCACTTACGCACACGGGGGACACCTTTATGAACCTAATAAAACCCAATTTTTATTTTACGCTAATAGCGAAACCACCACCCGGTGCAACGGCCTGCTTAAGTACCGTTTTTGAGGTCACCTTAATTTTGCGGATGGTATAACTTTGCGGATTTTTATCAAAGCTGGCATCCTTACCATCGGCGTAGACGGTAGCCACGTAAGTTTTTCCTTTTGGCAGATAATCAAATTTAACTACGGCGGTACGCGCGTTCTCATCTGTTACGCTGCCAATAAACCACTCGTTTTTACCTTTAGCCTTACGGGCTATGGTGATGTAGTCGCCCGGCTCGGCTTCCAGCACGTACGATTCATCCCAATCAACCGCCACGTCTTTAATAAACTGAAAAGCGTCGTAAAACTTGTTGTAAGTGTCCGGCAAATCAGCCGCCATTTGCAGCGGACTATACATGGTTACATACAGCGCCAACTGTTTGGTAAGCGTGGTATGTACAAATGAATTATTATCGGGATTGTAAGCGTTTATTCTGGTTTGGAAAATACCCGGTGTATAATCCATTGGGCCACCTATTAATCTGGTAAATGGCAGAATGGTTGTATGGTCAGGGTTGTTACCACCGAATGATTCGTACTCGGTACCACGGGCAGCCTCGTTGCCTATCAGGTTAGGATAGGTACGCGCCAGGCCGGTAGGCCTGATAGCCTCATGGGCATTCACCATAATTTTATAGTCGGCAGCCTTGGTAATAGCGTACAGGTAATGGTTAACCAGCCATTGGCCGTAATGGTGCTCGCCACGAGGAATGATCTGTCCTACATAACCGCTTTTAACCGCATTGTAGCCATTCTCTACCATAAACTTATAGGCAGTATCTAAATGGCGCTCGTAATTACGTACCGAGCCTGATGTTTCATGGTGCATAATGATCTTTACGCCTTTTGATTCGGCATAGCGATGCAACTCCTTTACATCAAAATCAGGGTATGGCGTTACAAAGTCGAACACATAATCCTTGGTTTTACCAAACCAGTCTTCCCAGCCCTGGTTCCAGCCTTCAACCAGTACGGCATCAATTCCATTTTTAGCAGCAAAGTCAATATACTCCTTAACGTGTTGCGTATTGGCGCCATGCTTACCGTTAGGTTTGGTTTTGCTGTAGTCTGTTACGCCAAGCTGCACATTCTCCAGGTCGGTATAAGCCCAGGTGCTTTTGCCGGTAATCATTTCCCACCATACACCTACGTATTTAATCGGCTTAATCCATGATACATCCTTGAATTTGGTCGGTTCATTCAGGTTGTATACTAGTTTCGACATCAGGATATCGCCTGCCTTATCGCTTACTATAACCGTACGCCAAGGCGTTTGCGTTGGTGCCTGCATGTAGCCCTTATCGCCAATAGCATCAGGGGTTAAGAATGATTCGAGGACGAAATTTTTATCATCCAGATTTAACGACATGCACGAGTAATCAACCAGTGCTGCCTCATGTATGTTAATGTACAAACCGTCCTTGCTTTTCATCATCAGCGGAGTTTGCAAGCCCGTTGGCGAGAAAGTGGTTTGTGAAACATTTGGAGTAACGGCTGCCTTCATTTTACCACGAACTTCAGACAGGTTTGAAGTTACGGTGCTGTACTCCTGCGTATCAAAATCGCCTGGCAGCCAAAAAGCTTTATGATCTCCGGCAAGGGCAAACTGCGTATGCTCTTCTTTGATGATAAAATAATTCAGGTTTTTTTGAGCCGGGAACTCGTAACGGAAACCCAATCCATCATTAAACAAACGGAAACGGATGCGGATAAAACGATCCTTCTCGGCTTTTTGAGTAAGTGTTACCAGTAACTCGTTATAATGGTTGCGGATATTTTTTTGCTCGCCCCAAACCGGTTGCCACGTTTCGTCAAAAGTGCTTTTTTGCGTATCGGTAATGGTAAAGCCGTTTAAAAACGAAGGTACATCCTTGGTCTCGATGCCCAGCTTGCTGGTTTTAATAACATCCTTTTTTTTATAGGTGAGGCTATAGGTAGGCACGCCGTTATCCTTCAGCTCAAAATTGAGCACCAGGTTTTTATCCGGCGATGTAATTTGCTGCGCATTTGCAGAAAACATACCTGCACATAATAACAACATCAATAATAAACAACTACGCATATTTAAAATGGTTTATAAGTAAGTATTGGTTAAAGCAAATTTTGTAAAGTATTTGCGCGAACGATGGTTTTTTATTCAAAATTTAACATATACAATAATTTAAATTGTTAACCATCAAACATTTAAATAAATTTTCATATCAATAAATCACGCAATTATTTAAACTGATTTACGGCATTTGCAGCATGTGCAACGAGCTGAGCAAGTGTTGAGCAGGCTATTAACAAAATGTTTAAACAACATTTGCGTTTATAGTTTGTAATTTGCCGGTGCAATCATCCGCACAACAAATCCTCCCGTATATATAGCAAATGGAAAAAGTAATTCTTGTTGATAGTAACGATAACCAAATAGGCACTATGGAAAAAATGGAAGCGCACTATAAAGGCGTTCTTCACCGTGCATTTTCGGTTATACTGCTAAATAGCAAAGGCGAGTTACTGTTGCAAAAGCGCGCTGCCGGCAAATATCATTCGGCAGGCTTGTGGACCAATACCTGCTGCAGCCACCCCCGCCCGGGCGAAGATAATATCGACGCCGCGAAAAGGCGGCTACAGGAGGAAATGGGCATTGATTGCGACCTTACCGAAGCTTTTTCTTTTACCTACAAAGCCGACCTGGGCGAAGGTTTGTTTGAACACGAATTTGACCACGTATTTACAGGTTCTTTTTCCGGCAAACCTGATATAAACCCTGAAGAGGTAGCCGATTGGTTATATATGGCCCCGGAAATGATCGCCCTTGACCTTAAAGAGCATCCCGAAGAATATACTTATTGGTTTAAAATATTGTATGAAGAATTGTGCGCACGGGGATATCTTGATGTAGCAGTCTCATAGATAAAACGAGTTTACACTTCGCCTTCACGTTTGCGGATAAACCACTCTGCAGATATGAGGAATAATATAACGCCAAATACCCATTTTACATCCACTAACTCGTTGTAGTGTTTATCCTCGTAAACTACTGTTTTTACGCTTTCATTTTTTTTGATGAGATCAGGCAGTTTACCCAGGTCTGCGGGCTGTAGCATTTCGGCGCCGCTTTGCCGGGCTAAATCGCTTAGTAGCTGATGATTTGCAACCGTTTGGCGTGCCTCAATATCCACCCGCTTCACCGTGAATTTTCCGGATGCTGTAAAAATGCGGTTGCCTACCTTAGCGGTGGCTGTGTATGAATATTCCGTCGGCGGCAAGGCGCCTGCGTTTAAGCCATAGCTCTGCCCTATCCTGCTAAACAAAAAGCTTAGGTTACGCCCTCTTACGTCCTTTATACTTATCCGGGCATCAGGAGTATTGATCAACTCGAGGGCATCGTTATATAGTTCGGCATTAATAAGCACATCCTCACCTTCATCAAATACAGCCTTTGCCGGGTAAGCCCTGAACTGCTGCCTGTCGGCATTGGCGGTGAGGTATTGCACGCTTTGGCTCATTAATTCATTAAGCGCGTTATTATTTTCAAACGTCGCGTATTCGGCAAGTTTCCATCGCCATAAACCCTCACCGGTTAATACAGCAGTGCGCCTGTTGCCTTGTGCAGCAAAGGCCAGCAATGGATAGCTGGTGGTTACATTACCTATACGTTGTTTGAATAAAATACCTGCAGCTGCCTTATTGCCGTAGTTGCCAAACGGTGCCAGCAATGGCGGCATTCTGGTTATTTTCTGCCGGGTTGAATCACTTAATGTAAATGCTGAAAAATTATCAGCAGGCTGCGCGAACACCTCCTGCATTTCGCTTCGGTCAGTCGAAATATTTACCACTTGCTGACTGGCGTTTAAAGCAGTAACATCTGTTTGTGCACCTACCGTATACCAAATGGGCAGGTTAGCGTTTGAAACAAAACGCTGTATGCCCTGCGCCGATGCCGGCAGTTGAAATAAAATCAGCAGATTATAATCGGCTGGTTTTACGGCAGCCAGATCTGTGAGCAGCACTGTTTTAACCTCGTAATTGCGGTTTACCTCAATGGCGTTTTTGATAACCGCGATATCCGGATGTACGTTTTGATATACCAAAAGTATTTTTTGGCGGGCATCTAATACATCTATATAAAACGTTTCGCTATTATTTACGGTGGTTACCTCGTTGCTTAGCGGGGCCAGGTTAACGGAAAATTTGTGCAAGCCCTTTTTATTTGCGTTGAGCTTGACTGGAACCATCTGCCTAAACGCGTTACCCTTAACCTGTACCGCTTGATTATACACCTGCCTGCCGTCGTCAGTTATGGTTAGGCGCATGATTTCGCCATTGCTTTGGTAGGCCGAAGCCAGTATCTCTACCTCAAAATCATTCCCTAAAAAAGCGGTTTTATTGTAGTTTACATTGCTGATTAACAGATCGCGGCGGTGGGTGGTATCGCCCAGAGCAACGGTGTAAAAATTGGCCTTAAAGTTACGGGCTTCGTATCGTGGATCGGCACCACGGTTAAATATGCCGTCCGACGCTAAAACAACCGCGCCTACGTTTCGGTTCACAAAGCGGTCGTTCAGTTGCTTTAGTGCCGATGAAATATCCGTTTGCCTACCGTTGTAAATTGCGGCAAGGCCACTGTGCAAACCGCTATCGAAATTAAACTCCTGCACATCGTAATCATCACCCAACTGCTGTTTTAACTGACTGAGCGATGATGATATGCTTTTAGCGTATTGTTTTACCGATCCGGAGTTATCCTGCAATATCAGCACCAGCGGTTTCTCGGGCTTATAGGTTACCGATTGTACCAGTGGCGATAACAGCAAAAATGCAATTATAGCCACCGCCAATGCCCGCAATGTAAACAACACGTACCGGTGAGTCTTAGAGATATTAACCGGCTGCCTGTACAATAACCACGCGTAAAGCAGGCCAGCCAGCACACACACCGGCGCCCACCAGCCCGAAACATCGCCCCAGGTTATTGAAAACAAAAACAGCATACTTGATAACCAAATATGCTGTTTTTTATTGAAAAGCAATTTGTAACATCAGCATATGCAATTATTTAAGATAAGTCGTGCCATATGCAATCCCATTATCCACAAAAAAATCTTTTAACATCCTATATGTACGCCCACAATAATTTGGTGTTCTAATTTCTGCAGAACTAAATTTGCTTTTTGAACACTCAAAGCAGATTTCTATATATTCGATAATTTTATTGTTCAAATCCTTGAAAACGATAGCATTTCGGGGATTATAACACCCAACCGGTTCATCAATCAATATTGAACCTTTACTAGATTGCATCGGCGGATATTTATAGTTATAAAGGATATCTGTTAATTCATCTATTTTATGATGACTCAATACTGTTGTGGCCATTAGCCTCCCCTTATTTAATCTATAGCTCTTATCATCCAGCTTGATATACATTTCCTTCTTTAAGTTCCGGGCCGAGTCAGCTGTTTTGATTAAATTGGTCCATTGAACTTCATCAAGAAAACCAATCAGCTCAATTTTTACCGACTTGTTAAACGGATAGAAACTTTTCCTATTTGCCGCATCATGTTTCCCGACATAAACGCAATACTGCTCACTTTGACTGGGTGTTACTTTGTGCAGTTTATCCTGAGCACTACAGTAAAAAGCAATTAGAAGTAGAAGCAGAGTTGATCTCATAGTTTAGGTTATTGAAAACAAAAACAGCATACTTGATAACCAAATATGCTGTCTTTTTATCGTTGTTTATGCAAAAATACTGCTTACAACATACCGCCATCAACCGCTATAATCTGGCCGGTGATGTAGGCCGCCATATCCGAAGCCAGGAATACACAGGCATTGGCCACATCTTCAGTTTCGCCGGCACGTTTAAGCGGGATGCCCGCTGTCCAGCCTTCCACTATTTTCGGGTCAAGCACATCGGTCATTTCGGTGCGGATAAAGCCCGGGGCTACAACATTGGTACGGATACCACGTGAGCCTAACTCTTTTGCTATTGATTTTGAAAAACCAATAATACCAGCCTTTGATGCCGCATAGTTAGACTGGCCCGCGTTACCCTGCACGCCAACAACCGAACTCATGTTGATGAACGCGCCTTTACGGTTTTTCATCATAATTTTTGAGGCGGCTTTGGTAACGTTAAATATTGATTTCAGGTTTACATCAAGCACTTCGTCCCATTGCTCTTCGGTCATGCGCATCAGCAGGCCGTCTTTAGTGATGCCTGCGTTGTTTACCACTACGTCTATCGTGCCAAAGTCGGCAACAATATCATTGATCAGTTTTTCGGCTTCATCAAATTTAGAGGCATCGCTGCGGTAGCCTTTAACCTGGCTGCCAAATGCTTGCAATTCCTGCTCAAGGGCTTGTCCTTTTTCAACAGACGACAGATAAGTGAAAGCCACTTTTGCGCCTTGTTCGGCAAATTTTTCGGCTATTTTACGGCCTATACCTTTTGAAGCGCCTGTAACTAAGGCAACTTTTCCTTCTAATAGTTTCATTATTTCAGTGTTGAATATGAGGCTGTGAAGGTAGCAAATTAGTCCGGAAGTCCGAAAGACGGAAAGTCCGGAAATAGTATTTTGAATTGGGAAGTCAGAAAGACGGGATCTACTATTTTTGGCGGGAAGTCAGAGAGTCGTAAAAGCTTCTTCCACTTTCGGACTTACGGTCTTTCGGACTTACGAACTTTCAGACTTATGGTCTTTCGGACCACTAATCCACCATCATCTCCCTGTACTCCTTCTGTATCTCTAACAGGCATTTGGCGCAGAGGCAGCCGTCGTAGTTTTCGCTGATGTATTGGGTTTCGTTGAGGGTAAGCTGTACGGCGCTGCACTGGCACTTAGTGTAGGAATTGGCCTTGCATTCAAACGCCGCGTTACAGCGCTCGCATCGTATTATCTCATGTTTTGAATGCATATTCTCTACCGGTTAAACCCGCCTAAAAACTATAGGTGAGCGTGGCCACACCGGCAACCGACTTAGCTGACTCAAAATCGCCACCTGTACGGCTGTTGGCGCTGCCTTGCATAAAGATATTATATTTTCCTTCAAAACCAATGCTGAAAGCATCATTAAGCGCTATATCGATACCCATTTTAGGAGCAAAGTACCCCCACTTGTCTACGTAACTTTGCGAAAAATTGCCCTGTGAACCGCTTACCACAGCGCCATAGCGAGACGTCATGTTACCGAGGTTTACACCGCCGAAAAGCCTGAACCCGCCTGAAAGATTGAAGTTATAGATAGCGCTGCCATAAAAACCTGTAAAACTGTTATTAGTGAGTTTTATGCTTTGGTCGACGGAGGCAACCTCGCCCATGTCAACACTTACAGAAATATCATTAAGTGCCGGTTTATAGCTATGTCTGCTTAGGGTGATACCGAAGGTAAAATTGCCCACGTATTTTAATACACTGATGCCAATAAGCGGGGCGCCTTTATAACTCGCACCCAAATCGCCTTGCGGCGAATCAAAACCGGCCTGTAAAGATACTCCCCATGAGGCCGATCCGAATTCTCCCGATCCGCCGCTGCCTACACCTGCCGCATCGCCATCGTAATTTAATCCACGGCTTGAGCGTCGTTGTGCATCAGCATCATTGCAAAATAAAAAAACTAATAATAACGCACCTGTAATGTTAAGAGCAAGCTGGGGGAAGTTGATATTCATACTTTGTGACAAGGTTATCGCCTATAAAAGTATACAAATAACCCTATGCATCCCAACTATAAATGCCAATTAATTCAAAAATGAACCACCAGTTAAATCACTATAAGCCATACAAGAAACACCAATACTTTTAGCCTAAAAATGATAGGTAAGTATTAGCGTGGCCGCTACAGAATTAAATAATTTACCACCGTTGGTGTCAGTCACATAGTCATAGCCGGTTACGTAAACATTATATTTGGCTTCAACGCCAATGCCTATGCGGCTGTTGGTGAGATATGTGAAGCCGACTTTAGGCGCAAAGTAAAAATTGGTATTGTTAATTTCACAACCACATTCGTCATCATAAGCGTAAATATCTTCATAACGCTTAAGCCAAACGCCCATGTTAAGGCCGCCATATACTTTAAAAAATGGCGTAATCAGCTTATCGTAAGCGCCGCCGGCATATAGGCCCAATACAATAAACCGGTTATCAACTAAACCCCTGGAATTGCTTTTAACCGGGTAAGCCTGATGATTTACATTTATGTTCAGCGTAAAATCATCCAACTTTTTATAAAGGCCGATGCCATAAGTTGGGGTCACCCGGTAATTCTGGCTCAATGCCCCGGCAGGGAAATCGTACCCAAACTGCCCGCCAATGGCCCAGCCCTTACCCTGGTTAAAGCCAACATAACTATCGTCGGGCACGTATTCTATCAACGGTGGGTTTTGCGCTTTGGCTATTGCAAAGCATAGCATAAACAGCAGGCTCAGCAATAACGGTGTCAGGTATCGGCTTATCATTATATGATCAGGATAAAGGTGAACGATTGGTTGATTACTGGTACAGACGCAAAAAGCGCCGTACCGTTTAATGGGCACAACGCTTTTATTTGTATAAGCTAACTATTTACAAGCGGCAACCTATACCAACGCCTATCAGCCATGGGCGTATTTTAACATCGGCAGGTATATTGCGTAATGTTGGCTCAAGGCTTGGGTTGCTGGCCGGGGTAAGGTTTGAGGCATCAACCGTTACATCGGTATTTAGGAATATCCTTTTCACATCAATGTTCAGAAACCATTTTTTATTCAGATCAATATCCACACCTGCCTGCGCCGCAAAGGCAAAGCTGTTTTTGTAATCAACCCCTTTAACGGTCGGGCCTTCATCAGCACCGTAAAATATGGTATAGTTGACACCCGCACCTATATATGGCCTCATTATACCGCCTGTAGGCACATGGTATTGCAGGGTAAGTGTCGGCGGTAACAGCCATACTTTACCCAGGTCAACATCGGCAGATGCAGGGCCGCCAATAGCGGCAAGGTTTGATGAGGTGGTTTTTACTTTATGGCGGGTGGTACCCAATATCAGTTCGGCCGAAAAGTTGTTGGCGAAGTAATAGGTAAAGTCAAGCTCTGGAATGAAGCTCTTGCTAATGTCGACATCACCACCGATCACGCCAATTGTTGCTTTCTCTTGCGGGATAACGCCGACCCCACGCAGGCGAACATTCCACTCACCTTTTTGCTGGGCATAGGTGGTTGAGGAGATGACAAGTAGAATTACGGCAAGTAGTATTCGTAAATTTTTCATAATACATTTAAGTTGATCTATGCCTCAAATGTATTGGATGCCGCAGTGGCGACACATGACGGGGAGCACCTATGGGGATGATGCTCATCATACAAAATGCCTGTAACAAAAAAAGCGGGGGCGCATTCCAAAACGCCCCACGCTTTTTAGTAAAACTATTAAACTGACACTTTAATAGCTACAGGATCGTGATTATGCCGAGCAGGTTACGCAGCCCTCTTCCATTGAGCAGCTTGGGCCTGCAGGTATTTCATCGGCAACCTGGGCAACGTGATCCGGGATAACCGGCTCCATGTTTTTGCCGCCCTGGTTTTCAACCGTAAACTTAACCGCTTGCGATGCCGCCTGTGTACGCAGGTAATACATACCTGTTTTAAGGCCTTTCTTCCATGCGTAAAAGTGCATTGAAGTAAGTTTCGACGCGTTTGGCGAGTTAATGAACAGGTTAAGTGATTGCGACTGGCATACGTAAGCGCCCCTGTCGGCAGCCATATCGATGATGTTACGCATCTTAATTTCCCATACGGTTTTGTACAGTTCCTTAATATCGGCAGGAATTTCAGGGATATCCTGAATTGAGCCGTTAGCGCTGATGATCTTATCTT
This sequence comes from Mucilaginibacter roseus, assembly GCF_021215455.1. Taxonomy (GTDB): domain Bacteria; phylum Bacteroidota; class Bacteroidia; order Sphingobacteriales; family Sphingobacteriaceae; genus Mucilaginibacter; species Mucilaginibacter roseus. The sequence continues at coordinate 169,433 of NZ_JAJPWV010000003.1, forward strand.
TCATGCCGGTGTTCCACAAACCAAGGTTAACCAGGTCGCGCAGCAGGTATTTGTTTACCACGATGAATTCACCACTCAATACACGGCGGGTATAGATGTTTGAGGTATATGGTTCAAAGCACTCGTTGTTACCTAAAATTTGTGAGGTTGACGCGGTAGGCATTGGCGCTACCAGCAGTGAGTTACGCACACCATGATTCATTACATCAAGGCGCAGGTTTTCCCAATCCCAACGGCCGCTCTCCGGTGTTACACCCCATAGATCGAACTGGAACTTACCTTGTGATAGCGGCGAACCTTTGAAGGTTTCGTAAGCGCCATCCTGAATAGCCAAATCTTTTGAAGCCGTCATTGAAGCAAAGTAGATGGTTTCAAATATCTCTTTGTTCAGTTGTTTGGCGGCATCGCTTTCAAACGGTAAACGCAGTTGTATAAAGGTATCAGCCAAACCTTGTACGCCTAAGCCTATCGGGCGGTGGCGCAGGTTGGAGTTACGGGCTTCATCAACCGGGTAATAGTTATGATCGATAATACGGTTCAGGTTCAAAGTGACCTGGTAAGTAACCTCATATAATTTTTGGTGATCAAACACACCGTTGTTGATGTAGCGCGGTAATGCCAGCGATGCCAGGTTACAAACCGCTACCTCATCAGCCGAGGTGTATTCCATAATCTCGGTACATAAGTTTGAGCTTTTGATAGTACCCAGGTTTTGCTGGTTTGATTTGGCGTTGGCGGCATCCTTGTATAACAGGTATGGCGTACCGGTTTCAACCTGCGAATCTAATACTGCGAACCAAAGCTCCTGCGCTTTGATGGTTTTACGGGCACGGCCTTCTTGTTCATATTTAGTGTATAAAGCTTCAAACTCGGCGCCAAAGCAATCGGCCAGGCCTGGTGCTTCGTGCGGACAGAACAGGCTCCAGTCCTCATTAGCCTCCACACGTTTCATGAACAAGTCTGATATCCAAAGGGCATAGAACAAGTCGCGGGCGCGCATTTCTTCCTTACCGTGGTTTTTACGCAGGTCAAGGAATTCAAATACATCGGCGTGCCATGGCTCCAGGTAAATAGCGAATGCGCCTTTACGCTTGCCGCCACCCTGATCAACATAACGGGCGGTATCATTAAATACCCTCAGCATGGGGATGATACCGTTGCTGGTACCGTTAGTGCCGCTGATGTATGAGCCTGTAGCGCGTACGTTGTGTATGCTCAAACCGATACCACCCGCGCTTTGCGAAATTTTTGCGGTTTGTTTCAGTGTATCGTAAATACCGTCGATGCTGTCATCCTTCATGGTCAGCAAGAAGCATGATGACATTTGCGGTTTTGGTGTACCCGCGTTGAACAACGTAGGCGTAGCGTGAGTGAACCAACGCTCGCTCATCAGGTTATAAGTTTTTATAACGCTGTCGATGTCGCTTTTGTGTATACCTACCGATACACGCATAAACAGGTGTTGCGGGCGTTCCACTATCTTACCGTCGATTTTTAACAGGTATGATTTCTCAAGCGTTTTGAAGCCAAAGTAATCGAACCCAAAATCGCGGTCGTAAATAATGGTGCTGTCCAGTACCTCTGCATTGTCCCTGATCACTTCCCAAACATCTTCCGCAATAAGCGACGCGTTTTTACCGTTCTTACTATCCACGTACTCATACAGCATACGCATGGTTTCGCTGAATGATTTTACCGTGTTTTTATGCAGGTTTGATACCGCTATACGCGATGCCAGCAATGCATAATCCGGGTGTTTGGTGGTTAATGACGCGGCCGTTTCAGCAGCCAGGTTATCCAGCTCCGACGTGGTTACGCCATCATACAAACCCTCAATTACCTTTTTAGCAACATCAATCGGGTCAACCAGTTGAAACCCGTAGCACAACTTCTCGATACGTGCTGTTATCTTATCAAATTTTACCGACTCTTTTCGGCCATCTCTTTTTATTACAAACATACTGCGTGCCCCCTAACCCCCTAAAGGGGGAATTTTTAAGTGAGTGTATTTTATATATAATTAATTATTTTTTTGCTCCTCCCCTTCAGGGGAGGCTGGGTGGGGCTGTTAGAAGTCCTCATCCAGCGAGAACGATTTGCTTTCGGGTACGTTGTTTAGTACACCGCTTTTCTGGTAGTCGCCTACGCGTTTTTCAAAAAAGTTGGTTTTACCCTGAAGGCTTATCATCTCCATAAAATCAAACGGATTGGTAGCGTTGTAATGCTTCTCGTAACCCAGTTCCTGCAACCACCTGTCGGCCACAAACTCAATGTACTGGCTCATCAGCTTGGCGTTCATGCCTATAAGGTTAACCGGCAGGGCATCGCTTACAAATTCCTTTTCTATTTCAACCGCATCGGTAATAATGCTGGTTGCTTCCTCTTTGCTAAGCTTATTGTTAAGCATGCTGTATAACAGACAGGCAAACTCGCAGTGCATACCTTCATCACGGGAGATCAGCTCGTTGCTGAAGGTTAAACCCGGCATCAGGCCACGTTTTTTAAGCCAGAACAACGAGCAAAAACTACCCGAAAAGAAGATACCCTCAACCGCTGCAAAAGCTACAAGGCGCTGCGCAAAGGTGCCGTTCTCAATCCATTTAAGTGCCCACTCGGCTTTTTTGCCTACGCATGGTACAGTTTCAATGGCGTGGAACAGGCGGTCTTTTTCAACCGGATCTTTAATATAAGTATCTATCAACAGGGCATATGTTTCGGAGTGGATATTCTCCATCATGATCTGGAAACCGTAAAAACACCGTGCTTCAGGAACCTGCACTTCACTCATAAAGTTCACCGCCAGGTTTTCATTTACGATACCATCGCTGGCCGCAAAAAATGCCAGTATGTGCGATATGAAATGCTTTTCGCCGGCATTAAGCGTTTCCCAGTGCTTCAGGTCGTCGCTAAGGTCAATTTCCTCGGCCGTCCAAAAGCTGGCTTCATGCTTTTTGTACATTTCCCAAATGCGGGGGTAATTAATGGGGAGAATCACAAAGCGGTCTTTGTTCTCTCGTAGCAATACTTCATCATTTTCCTGTTTCATAAGCGCCTCGTCAATTAAATAATTTTATGTGTTGCAGCAGGAGCTGACAAAAGACGAGGGCGCAACAGGCAAGCGCGCTATGGCGCCGGCAGGCAGGCTACTTCTTTTGGCAAAACCCTATGCGTGAAAGTTTTGTCAAAATACCGCAGGGGCAGGTGTCTGGCTGGGTTTTGTCAATGGTCAGTTGTCATTGGTGAATGGTTAGTGTCAGTTGTGAGCATTGAAGTGACTAACCCAATCACTACTCACCGCCCACCACTCACTATTCACAACTCCCTACTAACTAAAACGATACAGTTGCAACGTCAGCCCATGAATTTAACATGGTTCCCTTTTAATACCGGCTATAAAACCGGTAACCTTTACGGTGTTTACAAAGAACTATTTGGTGCTTTCAAAGATAGGCGACGAGTGAAGTATCGAGGTAATGATAGTTTTTAACATAAGGGGTAAGTTATAAACACCCGGCTACTTCTTTTTACCAACGCCTGATACACGGGTGGCATTATCCTTTACAAAAGTATCCCAACCTGAGTACGATTTTTTTGACGTGGACGACGATGAACCACCAGCAACATTACGCTGAAAGGCGTGGCATACCGCGACGGCCAGGCCATCGGTAGCGTCAAGAAAATCGGGGGTTTCGGTAAAATTTAGCAGGCGTTGTATCATACCGGCCACCTGCTCTTTGGTGGCATTACCATTACCGGTGATGGATTGCTTTATTTTGCGCGGAGCGTATTCCGTAATATCCACATTGCGCGATAGAGCCGCGGCCATGGCCATGCCTTGCGCCCTGCCCAGCTTAAGCATCACTTGGATGTTTTTACCATAAAACGGCGCCTCAATAGCCAGGCAATCGGGATGATAGTTATCAATAAGGGCCACGGTCTTTTCGAAGATGCGCTGCAGCTTGAGCATGTGATCGTCAAGGTTACCCATCTTTACCACACCCAAACTAATAAGCTCCAGCTTGGAGCCGGTTTGCTTCACCAGTCCGTAACCCATTACGGCGGTACCGGGGTCGATACCTAAAATTATACGCTCTTTTGTATTTACGCCCTGCATCTATAACGCGAAGGTAACAGTTTATTGTTGCAGTATAGCCATATATTCATCACTGGAGATCATGCCTGCCCCCATGCTTTCCAGGTGTTCAGTATAAACTTGGCAATCGATAAGATAGTATTTACCTGTTTGGCAGAGGGTAATAAGCGCGGTTTTTGAGGCATTGCTTACTTTGCTGAACATACTTTCGCCGCAAAACACTTTGCCTACTCCTACGCCATACAGCCCGCCAACCAGCACATCATCGTGCCAAACCTCAACCGAATGGGCTTTTCCTAATCGATGCAGATCGATGTAGGCAGCCATCATATCATTGGTTATCCAGGTACCATCCTGCCCTTCGCGCGGCACCAGCGAACAAGCCTGTATTACATCAGCAAAGGCGGTGTTGAACGTTACCCTGAACCTGCCCGAGCGCATTACCTGCCGCATGCTTTTTGAGATGATTACCTTCGCCGGGTTCAGCACGAAGCGTTCATGCGGCGAATACCACAATATGGGTGTCTCGTCGCTATACCAGGGGAATATGCCGCTTTGGTAAGCCAGCATCAACCGTTCAGGCGAGAGGTCGCCGCCTATAGCCAGCAGGCCATCCTCCTCAGCCAGAGCCGGGTCAGGAAACAGTAAACGTTCATCAAGCCTGAATATCATCAGCGCAAAATTACGCCTTGCGCTTTATAACCAGCTTTTTGTTTTGCGCTTTTGCCACATTATCCAGGTATTGCTGCATTTCGGTATACTTTGCTGCCGGAATAACGTGGTTATTCAGTGTGAATTTAGCCGTGCTTACCACCTGGTTTTTAGCAGCATCATACGCGTAGTTTAATGTATAATCGCCGTATGCGAATTTCAGCGCCTGGTTGGCCGGCATATTCTCTACCTCAAAACCTTCGGGTAAACTAATGGTGGTTACGCAATTTCTCTGCAACGGATAATCAAAATAATAATCAGCCTTGCGCTTTTCTTCCACCGGGCAAGTGTATGCCCAAAGGTCAAACGCCGCCGGTTTATAAAACTGGCGCGGCCCGGCAATTACATCGCTGAATTTATCGTATGCCATCTCCAGTTCGAGCTCTTTTATGCCATCCTTATCATCGGCCTGCTTAATATTAAATACGGCGGGTTGTTTCATTTTAAGGTAGCGGATAAAAAACTCCTTTTGCTCATCAACAGACATTTCGGCAACCCCAAGCATCAAGCTTCTGAATTCGCCAGTATTATTCAACTTAACGGTGGTTACAGCGCTGCCATCCTCATTAAGCTTAATATTTACGTTACTATTCAAGGCGTTGCTTATAGCTTTTGTTTTGGGCGTGCTCACCAGTTTACCACCGGTCTCGGTAATCAGCAATGCATTACGGTTCTCGGTAAAAGCGCCCAATACGCCAAACGGCTGCGTGTCACTGGTACACTCCAGCCAGGTGGTATCGTTTTTAAAGGGTATACATAATATGGCGTGGTTAAACCTGTTTTGGCTGAAAGTAAAATCAGCCGACTCCTCATTCTTTCCGGCACGTATAAGTGCATAGTTGGCCGGTATATTTACCGCTTTAAGCATGGCATACATGTAGTTGGATAGCGCCTTGCAATCTCCATACTTTTTCTCATCCACAAAACTTGCGGCAAAGGGTTTTAAACCACCAATACCCAGCTGAATGCTTACATAACGCATATTTTTTTGTAAGTATTCATATAAAAACCTGGCCTTTTCCTTATCCGTTTTAAAATTAGCCGTCATCTTCCTGAACTCCTCCGCACGGGCAGGCGGCAGGGTATTCACATCGCTGTTAAGCGTTTGTATCCATTTGCCAAAGTTTTCCCAGGTATCCAACTTTCCGGGGCGGTCATCATATTGAAAATTCACCGGCGAAAAATCAATCCGCGGTGCAACACGCCATCCCGGTACACCTTTTTCATCTTTGATACCTTTTAGGTTTGATACACTCCAGCTATAAACATCATTGCCGTTTATAACTGATTTTTGCGGCTTAATGCCCGTATTACGGTTGTAGTAACGTAAGCCAGCCGTCGGACTTATAACAAGCGAACATGAAGAGTATTGCACTGAACGCTCTGAACTTTGCAGATACCAGCTGCCGTAACTCAAACCGCCGTCATCTTCAGTCTCAAAAATCATTTCAACGGTTACAGGGTACGCTGCTACTGTATGCGAAATGGCTTTCAACCGCTCATCAGTTATGATAGATATATTATCAATAGCCGAGCGATCATACATATCACTCTTTTTATATTTTTTGATGATAGCGCCGTCAGCATTGTACACATTCATCTGGAATGAATTGATGTACGATTTCTTATTATAGCCGATTACCATGCGTGCGCCGTCTTCCTCTTTTTCGTTAAGCAGGGTAACTATTGAATGCACCTTGTTAACCATACGGCCCGGCGCACTGATAATTCGCTCGTCAACACGATAGCGTACTACGGCATCTACATCTGTTTTAAGTGAATCGGGTATGGTTGAAGCCTTGTATAATTCCGGCGATACCTTTTGCGCAAAAACAGGCATGCCGCCCGTAAGCAGCATACCTAATAAAAACAATTTCTTAAACATGGTTGGGTTTACGATTTCTTTAACACGATCTGCTCATTCAGCATTTCATACATCTGGCGGTTGAATTCCCTGAAATCGGCGTAATCTTCTTTAAAATAAGTTGTCTTGAGATGATCAACATAATAACGTACCGAAATCACGTCGTTTGAGAAGTTAACCATTCGGCGGAAAGTGATGCTCTTATCCGGTGTGGTAAGGCTCACGCTCTTGGGCAGTGTTTCCGCTTTGTAGCCGGCCGGTATTTTATACATGCCGGTAAAGGTCATGTTATCGCGGTAGCCATATTCAATATCAGTATAACGGTTTTCGCTGAGGAACGGGTTAGCGTTCGTCATGGTAAGCACATTGGGGTTAAAATAGATAAAGTTACCGTCAGACCCGGTCAGGTCCAGGTCAAAGTTTACGCTTTGTACCAGCGGCAATGTATCAATATCCATATTCTCAAACTTGATGGATGATATGCGCAGGTTGTTATCCTTATTTTTCAGGTACTCGATAAATTTGGTCTCGCCGTCCGTTTTATATTTAGCCGTACGCGATACCTTGTTGTAACCATAGCTGCTCACCTGGTTGCTGCCTACCATTTTGCCGTCGGGCTTAATCTCTACGTTAACATAGTATGACTGCCTTACCGGTTCCAGGTTTTGCAGAAAGATAATATCGTACTGGTTGCTCTCTTTATCAATGAACAAGCCTGACGAATTAAGCAGATTATCCGGAATGTGGTTAAACAGGTTGTACTTGTTTGTAGCATCGAGTACATAGTGCCTGGTAGTATCAATCGGGATATAAACCACGGCGCGGTTAAATTGGTGCAGGTTAGGACTAAACGGGTTTACACGGCCATTATCGCGCGTGCTCACAATCATGGGGTAAGCTTTGATGCCGCTTTGTTTAAGCAGGTGAAACAGGATCAGGTTTACCTCGGCCGAGTTACCTGTTTTTTTCTCCCATGCTTTTACGGTACCATCATTGGTGAACCAGCGGTCAATATCATTCCACTTCATCACCTTTTTAACTTCGTTAAACACATAACTTATGCGCTCATCGTCGGTAGCGAATTGTTTAGCCTTGTTTATGATAGCGTCCTCACCTTCAAGCTTGCGCTTTAGCTGTTTGCCGAAATCCTCATCGTCTGCCAAAATACCGCCAACTTTAGGCCAGGTATCTGCATAAGTTTTAATAAAGCCACCTATCGGCCTAACCGTATTAAGGCCGAATACGATGCTCTGCATATTGTCAACATCCGAGCGCATTAAAGGCTCGTCGCCAAGCGAATGCACATTGGCCATACCTCTTACGTCAACATTGATAGTATAACCTAATGATTGTGTGCCAGAACCCAGCATACCTGACTCTTGTGTAGAGGTATTAACGGTGAACATGCGTGGCGAACGTAGTTGCGGGCGATAGTAAAAATACTCAGGCACCTTGGTGGTTAGCTGGCTGTAACGTACCGGTATTTTACCCTGAAAATACCAGCTCGGGAAATCGGCAATGGAATTTGCGGTAAGGCGGTATTTAAATTCAACCACTGAGCCTGGTTTAACATTGGGGAATGAAAATACCATGGCCGAACGCATTTTATCTATCTTTTCGGTAAAAACCAGTTTCTTGTCAATCTTGGTGATTTCGGGTTTGCCGTTCTCCAGGTTAATGGTTTGCGCCTGCAGGTCGGTTATGTACTCCAAACGGTTACCGCCGTAATATTCAATCCGGATATCGGCATTCTTTTTTCCGTTTACGTTGAATATTTTGATGCGTTTGTGGCGTTCGGTAACAATGTTAAAATCATTATCGAAGTAAACGTCGGCCTTATCAAAAAGCACTTCGGCATTGGCATCGGGTTCAAAATCGCAGTTTTTGAGTTCAAGATCGGCCTGCTCTATTTTGCCAAACGGTTTAAGGAAAGTTGCAGCCGGAGAAACAGCCTTTTGAGCATTTGCTGATAAGCATAACACGCCCAAAAGTAAACTTGGGATAAGTTTTTTCATGTGTTAAGGTAATAGGGTATACAATCAAATAGTTTAAGGGCAGAAAATTACGAATATTTTAGCACTTGCGAATATTTGCATAAAATTTTCATTTGTAAAAACCAAACAATTACCTTGCAGTTAATAAACCACATTAAATCTTATAAATTCACACTATGGAACCTACATCACCATTCGGTCAAACGCCGGGTTTTGGTCAGACACCAGGCTTAAGGCCAAAGAACTGGCTGGTTGAATCAATTTTAGTTACTATTTTTTGCTGCCTGCCGTTTGGTATAGTCGGCATCATCAACGCTTCATCAGTAAACAGCAAATTTGATGTTGGTGATTATGCAGGTGCCGAGCAAGCATCAAAACAAGCCGGAAAGTGGACGAAAATTGGTTTCTGGGTTGGTTTAACATTTGGCATTTTATATATACTGCTTGTTGTTGTACTTGGGGTTGGCGGCGCTATGCTAAGCAGACCATAATTTGGACAATAAAGTCAACATCGATATAAAAACTACAGCCATAACAGTCACCGCTGTTATGGCTGTAGTTTTTATATACTATTTTTTTGATCCGTTACGGTTTAACATTTTCCCGAAATGCCCGTTTTTTACGTTAACTGGGTTTGACTGCCCAGGCTGTGGTTCGCAGCGTGCCCTGCATGCCTTGTTACATGGCAATGTTGCACAAGCGTGCAACTATAATCTTTTATTGGTATTAAGCCTGCCGCTTTTATTTATCCATCTTTTGTATAAAATCCGCTCATTATTTACAGGCAAACCCTTGCAATGGCGGTTACTTTATCACCCTAAAACCCCGGTTGTTATATTTATGATCACAGCGCTATTCTGGATTTTACGTAACATTCCGGTGGCCCCTTTTAGTTATTTGTCAGCTGCGCATTAACCGTTACCATATGGCTGTAATCCTTAACTATAGTCTGTAAAAAAAGCAAATCGTTCATCGTTTCAGGGGGAGTTACCGCTATATGCTGCTTCATTTTTTCGGCCATGTTATATATCAACGTGGCATTGCCTGTTTTAAAATACGTATGTATCACCTCGTTAACCAAAGCAACATCTCTATCTGTTAACAGTGCCGCTTCCCTAAACACCGGGTCATAATTATCAACCGTTGGGGTAAACACCAGGTTATCAATTGTGGTGCGTGGTTTGGTACGTATCAGGGTGGTACCGGCTACTATGTCGCCCACACGCTGTACATTTTTTGTAACGGCGGCGCATATCAAACCAATTACCCCGGTTATCATAAAATCAACCACACGAAAAAGCCAGCGTATAAGGTACTGTCCAAATGTCGGGCGCTTTCCATTCAGGCTGATTACCCGTATCTTCATCACCCGCTTGCCCAGGCTTTGCCCATTGAAAAACACTTCGCAAATCAAATCGTAAAAAACAAAAATGGAACCAATGCCTATAAAGTACCATCCCATGATACTATCACCAAACCCACCACTGGTCATGATTATTCCACCGGCTATTGCTAACGCGATGAAAATACCGTAGTCAATCATCCGGGCCAGAACGCGGTCGCCCACGCCGGCTATTTCATAATCAATGCCTACATTTTGTGTGGTGTGTATGGTAACGGTTTGCATGCCCTAAAAATAGCAGATTGTTGCATTTTTATTGCAGATTAATTTTTTATCGGTATTTTAAACACCGAAATCCCTGAAGCTTATAACATGCGTGAGGCCCTGTTTATAAAACAAAATTCGGAGCGCTGGAAACAGTACGAGCTCAATAAGAGCAAAGATCCTGATGAACTGGCTGACAGCTTTATAAGCATCACCGATGACCTGGCTTACGCCAAAACTTTCTATCCAAATTCAAAAACAACGCAATACCTGAACGGGCTTGCTTCAGGCTTTCACCAATCCATTTATCGTAACAAAAAAGAAAAAACCAACCGTTTTATAACGTTCTGGCAAACCGAGCTGCCCCTTATTTTTTACAAACACCGCCGGCAATTGCTTTATTCGTTTGCTTTTTTTATGATTTTTTGCCTTATAGGTATGCTATCAGCCATGTATGATGACACCTTTGTGCGCCTTATTCTGGGCAATGAGTATGTGAACATGACCAATGATAACATTGCCAAAGGCGACCCATTTGGTGTATATAAGTTTGGCAATTCGGGCTGGATGTTCGCCGCTATTGCCGCCAATAATATTTTTGTTGAACTACGCATGTATGCCTTGGGCATATTATGCTCGGTAGGTACGGTATACAACCTGATGCAAAATGGCCTGATGCTGGGCTCATTCCAATATTACTTTTTCAGTAAAGGGTTGGGGCTGCAATCCGTACTGGTAATTTGGATACATGGCACGCTCGAAATTTCGGCACTGGTACTTTCTGGCGCGGCCGGCTTAATAATGGGCAACAGCCTGCTTTTCCCAAAAACTTATAAACGCCTGGTATCGCTTAAACGCGGCGCGCTTGATGGCCTCAAGATCGCCATCGGCATAGTACCTATATTTTTGGTGGCCGCTTTTTTAGAGGGTTATGTAACCCGCCATACCGAAATGCCTATGGCTGCCAGCATTGCTATACTGGCCACCTCGTTTACCTTTATTATATGGTATGTATTGCTGTACCCGGCAATGCTTAATAAAAAGCTTAATTTGTTAGAAACTGATATTGATGAAACCTCATTTTGAATTACGCCGCGTACGCGACTTTGGCGAAACCATTAGCGACACATTTACCTTTATCCGCGAAAATTTTAAGCCTCTTATAAAACCGCTGCTGGTTATATGCGGCTTTTTTATATTGATCAATACCATCACCCTGACTAATTTATACGCAGGTATGACCGAGGCGACGATGCAGGAAACTTCGCGCCCCAGTAACGTTTTTGCAAGCCAGTACGGCGACAGCTATTTTATAAACCTGCTTATAAATTATGGCAGTCTGTTTTTATTTGCGTCAAGCATTTTTATAGTTACTTATTGCTACATAGCGGTTTATAAAGACAAAACAGACGGTGAAAAGCCTACTGTGGTTGAGGTTTGGGGTTATTTTAAATACTATTTTTTCCGCTCAATAGGCTCATATTTTGTAGTCACACTACTCACAATTGCCGGTTTCGCGCTGTGCGTTTTACCGGGCATATACCTGGGCGTTGTGTTTAGTTTGCTGCTGCCTGTTATAATTATGGAAAACGGATCGTTCGGCCATGCTTTTAATAAATGTTTTCAGCTGATAAAAGGTAACTGGTGGATGACCTTTGGCGTTATCTTCGTAACATCATTAATCATTAGTTTCAGCAGCGCTATCGTCAGCGTGCCCATGGGTATTGTAATCGCAGCAAAAACGCTGTTACAACTTGATTTTTTGATGTACCCGGTACTTTTACTATTATCATTATTATTGAGCCTGATCTATCTTTCTTACTCGTTAATGGCCATATCGATATCGTTATGTTACTTCAGCTTCGAGGAACAAAAAGAAGGCACAGGCATTTTAAGCCGTATTAATACCCTTGGCGAAAAGGACCCGGATACTACCCATCAGCCTGACGAAGAATATTAATATGCGGATAAAAGCGCTGCCATACTGGTTGTTCGGCCTGTTCATGTTTATATCGGTTTTTGCATTTGCCAACAAAGGCAAAAAGAAACCGGCAGTGATGGCGCGCGATAGTTCGTCGGTTCAGGTAAGGCAATTCAGCGAAGATGCCATAGGTGCTTACAGCCAAAGCGAAGACTTTAAGTATGTAGATGCCGATACCAAGCGTGAACTGTCATTATGGGATTTGTTCCTGGCCTGGGTGTTGAACATGCTTGCGGCGGAGGTTGGCCGTTCGCCCATTTTGCTGGTAATTCTTAAATACCTGGTATTGGGCCTTATAGCCGCAGGTGTAATATTTCTGGTTTTAAAGGCTATTGGAATTGATGTAGGCTTGTTTTTACGCAAAGGCGCAAAGAAAACGTCATTACCTTATGTTGAATCGTTAGAGAACATCCACGAAATTAATTTTGATGATGAGCTGGATGAAGCGGTGAGCAACCGCAACTACCGCCTTGCTGTGCGCTTGCTTTACCTTAAATGCCTGAAGCAACTGAGTGATAAAGGACTTATACAATGGCAGATTGATAAAACAAATAAAGCCTATTATTATGAGCTTACTCAAAAACCGCAGCGCGATGCCTTTGGCTCGCTAACCCGCCGCTTTGAATATGTATGGTACGGCAATTTTAACATTGACGAACAGGCATATAACGATATTGACCGGTTATTCAATAAATTCAGGGAGCAGTTGTAATGAGGAGCCTTAAAATATATCTCTTTATTGCAGGCTTGCTGATTATTGGCTATGCCGTGATGGAATACAACCGCCCGCAGCCTACCGACTGGACCGTTACCTTTAACGATAGGCATACAAAACCCTATGGTACTTACATTACTTTTAACCGGCTGAAAGATATTTTTCCTTCCGGTAGGATCAACGCTACAAGGCAAACACCTTTTGAGCTTTTTATAGATAGCACTTATAAACAGTCGGCATACGTTGTTGTAGCGAGCAGTGTTGCCCCTTCTGAAGAAGACTATACTGCCATGATGGATTTTGTGCGCGACGGTAACGATGTGTTCATTGCCGCCGAAACATATGGCAAGTTGTTTCAGGACAGTTTGAACGTAAGTACCGCCAGTATTTTCGGTATGGTTGACCCATCGGAGTATATCAGCTTTGTTAACCCTAAACTGGATAACGAACGGCAATATTTTGTTGACAAGGGCGCCGTTAGCAACTATTTTGATATGGTTGATACCAGTCGTGCTATCCTACTCGGGCAAAACAACAAAGGCGATGTAAACTTTATAAAATACCGGTTTGGAAAAGGCAGTATTTACCTTTCGGCCAACCCTAAGGTTTTTACCAATTACAGTTTACTTAAAACCCAGGGCGCGCAATATGCTGCAACAGCTTTATCCTACCTGGGCAGGCCGCAGGTAATTTTGTGGGACGAATTTTACACCCAAGGCATGGCCGGTACCGATACGCCCCTGCGCTTTATACTGGCTAACAAATCATTACGGATGGCTTTGTACATCACATTATTTGGCTTGCTTGCTTATGTTATTTATGGCATCAAACGCCGCCAGCGGGCTATACCTATTGTTATGCCTTTAGCCAATGCTACCGTTGACTTTGTGACCACCGTTGGGCAGGTGTATTATGAGCGCCGTAACAACCTGGATATAGCGCACAAAAAATCGATATACTTTTTAACATCGCTGCGCGAAAAGTATAACATCAAAACCAATAAGCTTGACCCGGAATTTGTAGAAGCGCTTACCAAACGCTCGGGTGTTGATGCGGCTTTTATACGCATGATGACCGACTACATTGGCTTTATATTTAACCAAACCAGCATCAGCGACGCTGAACTGATAGAACTGAACCGATTGATAGAAAAATTTTATACCTTATCAGGACATTAAAATGGAAGAAGAAATATTTGAGAACCGTACCGACCTGTACAAGCTTAACGCCGCGGTTGGCCAGATAAAAGATACACTGGGCAAAATAATTGTAGGCCAGCACCAAAGTATTGACCTGATCATTGCCGGTATATTGGCCGACGGCCATATCCTGATTGAAGGTGTACCCGGCGTTGCCAAAACACTGACCGCTAAACTGGTGGCCAAAGCCATTAATGCGGCATACTCCCGCATACAGTTTACGCCGGATTTGATGCCGTCGGATATTTTAGGTACGCCGGTATTCAACCCAAAAACTTCGGAATTTGAGTTTAAGCATGGGCCTATTTTCGGTAACATCATCCTGATAGATGAAATTAACCGTGCCCCTGCAAAAACGCAATCGGCCTTGTTTGAAGTAATGGAAGAGCGCCAGCTGACCATTGATGGTACCGCCTACAAAATGGATGAGCCGTTTTTAGTACTTGCTACTCAAAATCCTATTGAGCAGGAAGGTACCTACCGCTTACCCGAAGCACAGCTTGACCGCTTTTTATTTAAGATAGAAGTTAAATACCCTACGCTTGAAGAGGAGATTGCCATTATCAACAATCAGCACCAGCATAAACGTGCCGACCAGTTGAGCGACATTCAGCCGGTGCTTTCAGCGCAGGAGATTGTTGCGTTGCGCGAGCAGGTACGCGGCTTTCATGTAGAGCCTAAAATACTGGAGTTTGTTGCCCGCATCGTGTTTGAAACACGCAACAATAAATCGCTGTACCTGGGTGCATCGCCACGCGCGTCGCTGGCTATCATTAATGCGGCTAAAGCTTTGGCTGCCATTAACGGGCGCGATTTTGTTACCCCTGACGATGTAATTTGGGTAGTACCACACGTTTTACGCCACCGTATTATGCTTACGCCGGATAAGGAAATGGAGGGTTTAAGCACTGATGATGTGATCGGTCAGATCATCCACAAAATTGAAGTGCCCAGATAATTTATCAGCGTGAAAAAGTTTTTTGGCCTGTTTTACACCAACCTGTTTTTAACCAACCGCTTGTTTGCCGGGTTGGCCGTTTGCGGTATGCTTTACATATTCAGGTTTTTGTTTAACTGGCTGGGTATAATTCCGGATGTAATGCTGGGCTTATTCCTGTTGCTTGTGTTGCTGGATGTGGTGTTGCTGTACCATAAAAACAAAGGCATATTTGCGCGTCGCCATGCGCCTGAGCGCTTGAGCAACAGCGATGATAACCCGCTTGGTATCTACATCGAAAGTATTTACCCGTTTAACATAAAGGCGGGCATAATTGATGAGATACCCGTACAATTTCAACGCCGCGATGTATGGTTTGCCACCACCCTATCGCCGCGCATACCTAAACGCATAAGCTACAACCTTCGCCCAACCAAGCGCGGCGAATATACTTTTGGCATGATTAGGGTGTTCGTGCGCTCGCCGCTGGCATTGGTTAGCAGGCGTTTTAATTTTGAGCAGACTGAAACGCTACCCACCTACCCTTCGTTTTTGCAAATGCGCCGCTACGAGTTGATGGCCATATCAAACCGACTGAGCGAATATGGCATCAAAAAAATTCGCCGGCTGGGCCATAGCATGGAGTTTGAGCAGGTTAAAACCTACGTTCCGGGTGATGATTACCGTACTATTAACTGGAAGGCTACCGCCCGTAACGGTAACTTTATGGTGAACTCCTATACCGACGAAAAATCGCAGCATGTGTATTGCGTAGTTGATAAATCGCGGGCCATGAAAATGCCTTTTAATGGTTTAAGCCTGCTGGATTATGCCATTAACGCCTCGCTTGCTTTATCAAACGTAGCCCTAAAAAAGGAAGATAAGGCCGGGTTAATCACCGTAGCCGAAAAGATAGGTTCGGTAGTCGCTGCAGACCGCAGGCCTGTGCAACTTAACCGCATACTCGAGGTGTTATACAAGGAGAAAACACGTTACCTCGAAACCAATATGGAGGCCTTGTACACTACCATACGAGGGGTACTTAAACAACGTAGCCTGGTTGTATTTTTCACTAATTATGAGAGCATGTTTGCCATGCAGCGACAGCTTCCATTTTTAAAGCGGATAGCTAAATTTCACCTGCTGCTGGTAGTATTTTTTGAAAATACCGAACTAACATCGCTAAGCGAAAAACCCGCCGGCGATGTGGAACACATCTACGTAAAAACTATTGCCGAAAAGTTTGCCAACGATAAAAAACTCATCGTTAAAGAACTGGCTAAGCATGGTATACAATCCATCCTCACCGCGCCGGAGAACCTGACCATCAATACCATAAACCGGTATCTGGAAATAAAGGCAAGGCAGAGTATTTAATCGCCCTATATTGGCTTAGATAAAACATAGCCTAATCTATTAAATATCGGTTCGAAAGAGGAGAAATCGTCGCTTGCTTATGAACATTAGCATTTCTCGCTAACGCATCAAAATGACAAATAATGAACAAGCTATAAGCAAGAACCAATCATAATCACAGACTACGGCCTTTTAAATTTTCGGGCAGAAGATGCATTACGACTAAAACTATCATGTACCCGGAAACTTAACGCCATCAGCATTTAAACGGTTGATCAATTTTTCCTGCAATGCTATTTTAACGTTCAAAAATTCCGCTGGCGTTACCCAAACGTTAATGATGTAAGTCGCCCGGTCAAAACCAACGCGCACCAAGCCTACTTTGGATGGCTTGTTTTTTACCACGCCATTGGTATTTTGTAATGCTTCGTTTATAATGGCGATCACTTTTTCGGTATTGGCCGCATAGGTGAGCTCCACCTCAAAATCAAGCCTACGGCTACCGGCGCGTGTAACGTTCACAATTACCTCGTTAAAGAGCTTTCCGTTAGGTATAATGATGGTTTTATTATCAGCGGTAAGCAATACGGTGTAAAATATCTGTATCGAGGTTACCTTGCCATCCTGCCCCTGCGCAATGATATTGTCATTTAGCTCAAATGGCTTTAGTAATAGTATAAGCACTCCGCCGGCAAAGTTTTGCAGCGTGCCCGAAAGTGCCAAGCCCGCCGCTACACCAAAGGCGCCCACCAGTGTGGTGAAAATGGCAGCGTCAATACCCATCAATGTCATCACCAATAAAACCAGCAATACATTTAGCGCGGTAATGCTCAGGCTCAGTAAAAAAGGTTGTAATGATGAATGCACCTCTTTGGTGCTCATTTTAGTGCGGATGCGCGTTTTTAACAGCCGGATAAACCAAAGGCCAACGATGAGTACTATTAAACCAAAAATTATGTTGGGGCCGTGGGTGAGGAGCCACGCGTAGGCAGTATCGTAAAATTGTTCGAGCTTCATGGGTTAATCAGAAGCTCCGAAATTAAGAAAAATCAGAGAAGCGACACCAAAAATTCTGGCGACTTAAGGATAACCCACTCAAAAATACGGGTTTGTATATGTTTCCGTTTCCGGGTTAACTGTTTCATGCTTTTCATGTATCAAATGCTATGCCTCAACGGCTTGGCTATAAGTGGTTACGGCGAAACTAATCCAATAATTACAATGCATGCGGTTATTTAATATTTGATGACAATTACCTTAATCTTTGTAGTAATAGTTATACAGTAAAAAGGTCAGTAAAAAACAAAACCCTGTATGCAATTGCATACAGGGTTTCTATATAGCGATCCCCTCAATCAAGGAGGGTACGAATGATGTGCTATTACATCATGCCGCCCATGCCGCCGCCACCCATTGGAGGCATACCGGCACCGCCTTTTTCATCTTCCGGATCGTCTGCCAATACACACTCGGTGGTTAACAGCATTGATGCGATAGATGCAGCATTTTCTAAAGCCACACGGCCTACTTTAGTTGGGTCGATAACACCGGCACCAATTAAGTTTTCGTAAGTGTTCGTACGTGCATTATAACCATAATCAGCAGTACCTTCTTTAACTTTTTGTACTACGATTGAGCCTTCGATACCGGCGTTCTCGCAAATCTGACGAAGAGGCTCCTCGATAGCACGACGGATGATCTGGATACCAGTGTTCTCGTCTTCGTTATCACCTTTAACATTAGCTAATGATTCAACCGCGCGGATGAAAGCAACGCCACCACCTGCAACAATACCTTCTTCAACAGCGGCACGGGTTGCGTGTAAAGCATCGTCAACACGGTCTTTTTTCTCTTTCATTTCAACCTCGGTAGCAGCACCTACGTAAAGTACAGCCACACCGCCTGAAAGTTTAGCTAAACGCTCTTGCAGTTTTTCTTTATCGTAATCAGATGTGGTAGTTTCAATCTGAGATTTGATCTGGCTTACGCGAGCTTTGATATCCTCGGCGGAACCTGAACCGTTGATGATAGTTGTGTTGTCTTTATCAACCACAATTTTCTCAGCAGTACCCAGGTAAGAAAGATCAGCGTTCTCTAATTTAAAGCCTCTTTCTTCAGAGATTACTGTACCACCAGTCAGGATAGCGATATCCTCTAACATTGCTTTACGACGATCGCCAAAGCCCGGAGCTTTAACAGCAGCAACTTTTAGTGAACCACGGATTTTGTTAACAACTAAAGTTGCTAATGCTTCGCCGTCAAGGTCTTCAGAGATAATTAAAAGTGGCTTGCCTGTTTGTACTTGTTTTTCAAGCACCGGCAGCAACTCTTTCATTGAAGAGATCTTTTTGTCGTAGATCAGGATGTATGGATTATCCAGTTCCACTTCCATTTTGTCGGCATTGGTTACAAAGTATGGAGAAAGGTAACCACGGTCAAACTGCATACCTTCTACAGTTTTAACCTCAGTTTCGGTACCTTTTGCTTCTTCAACAGTAATAACACCATCTTTACCAACTTTAGCCATAGCCTCAGCGATCAATGAACCGATAACCTCGTCATTGTTAGCAGAGATAGAGGCAACTTGTTTGATCTTGTTGTTATCCTCACCTACAGTTTGTGACTGCGCTTTAAGGTTTTCAACAACGGTAGCAACCGCTTTGTCAATACCGCGTTTCAAATCCATTGGGTTAGCACCGGCAGCTACGTTTTTAACACCTGCAGTTACAATAGCCTGGGCTAATACGGTAGCGGTAGTAGTACCATCACCTGCAATGTCAGCAGTTTTTGAGGCAACCTCTTTAACCATTTGAGCGCCCATGTTCTCTAAAGCGTCTTTCAGTTCAATTTCTTTTGCAACTGAAACACCGTCCTTAGTGATTGATGGAGAACCGAATTTTTTGTCGATAATTACGTTACGGCCTTTAGGACCTAAGGTTACTTTAACCGCATTAGCTAAAATATCAACACCGCGCTTTAAAGCGTCGCGTGCTTCAACATTGTATTTTACTTGTTTTGCCATTTTCTTAATGATTGAATTAGTGAGTTGTTGAATTAATGAATTTAAAATTCAACACACATTAATTAATGTTTTTTGATATGAAGGAAGAAATCAATAAATCAGCCTTCGATAATTCAGTGATTGATTACAGTACCGCGTATATATCAGACTCGCGCATAATTAAATACTCTTTGCCTTCGTAAGTGATCTCGGTACCGGCATACTTACCGTATAATACCTGATCACCGGTTTTAACGGTTAAAGGCTCATCTTTTTTACCTTCGCCAACAGCTACTACAGTACCGCGTTGTGGTTTTTCTTTTGCAGTATCAGGGATGATGATTCCGGAAGCAGTTTTTTCTTCGGCCGGAGCAGCTTCCACTACTACCCTGTCTCCGATAGGTTTAATGTTTAATGACATAACTATGCTTAATTTGATTTTATAGATTTTGGTTAAACTTAAATAAGTTGTTAACGACCTTTTATCATCATCAATTGTGCCAATTGGCTGTTTGTACTTTTT
The DNA here is from genome assembly GCF_021215455.1 of Mucilaginibacter roseus. GTDB lineage: Bacteria > Bacteroidota > Bacteroidia > Sphingobacteriales > Sphingobacteriaceae > Mucilaginibacter > Mucilaginibacter roseus. The sequence goes on from NZ_JAJPWV010000003.1 coordinate 189,413, forward strand.
TGACATTTTAAAACTGATGTATTGTCAGCTACAGGTCAGCGCCGCCATTCATACTTAACATTTATTTAAAACAGGCGGTGTCATCATGTCAGTTGTAAGATGCGTAATTAGAGCTGACGTCAGCTTTACAACTATTCTCATCTGCCAGGTAAATGCGTTTACGCATTATTCATGTAACGAATTAATGACATGGTGTATTTATTACAATTTGTTTAAAAAAGCATGTAACATTTTGAACAATTTCGCCTCAAAATCAAAATTGATCAAAAAACACCATGAAACGTATTTACTTAATCCTATTCCTTTTATGTTCTGCAGTGGCAGTTAAGGCGCAAGTGGGCCTTGGCGGCGGCGGTGGTTCGAGCATCATCGGCCGAATATCAGGCACGGTGATAGACTCGCTGACCAAAAAGCCGTTAGACTATGCTACCGTGAGCATTTATCGCAGCGGAGGTACCGCGCCCATGAACGGCGTGCTTACCGACGAAAAAGGAAACTTTAAAATAGATAATGTTAAACCCGGCAGTTATAAAATAGGCGTATCATTTATTGGTTACCCTACCAAATTTATTGACCCGGTTGTTACCACCCTTTCAAAACCGGATGCCAATATGGGGCAGATTGTTGTAGCGCCAAGCTCAAAGGCCCTTAAAGAAGTAACCGTTACCGGCCAGGCATCGTTGGTTGAAAACCGCATCGATAAAATTGTTTACAACGCTGAAAAAGATTTAACCTCAGCCGGTGGTAACGCTACCGACGTTTTGCAGAAAGTGCCGCTGGTATCAGTTGATATGAATGGTAATGTTGCCGTGCGCGGCGACCAGAACGTGCGCGTTTTAATTAACGGCAAGCCGTCAGGCGCTACTTCAGCCAGCCTGAGCGACGTGTTGAAAACCATCCCTGCAGACCAGATCAAGAACGTAGAGGTGATCACTTCGCCATCTGCAAAGTATGATGCAGAGGGTTCGGGCGGTATCATTAACATCGTTACTAAAAGCAAAAATGCATCAGGCCTTAGCGGCAGCGTGAGCGGTGGTGTAGGTACCCGTCAAAACAACGGTAACCTCAACTTTAACTACAATAAAAACCGCTTTAACTTTGGTGCCAACATTGGCGGTAACGCCAGCTGGCCGCAAACGTCATATACTGATTTTAACCAGAGCCTTACTGCTGATGGTATCAATCAGCGCAATATCAATAATTCGCATAACGAAATTAAACGTCATGGTATCCGCGGATCATTAACCGCAGGTTATGAGTTTAACGGCTTTAACAGCATCAACAGTACATTAGCTTTAAACGATGGTGGCTTTAATGCTGATGGTGGTGGTAGCTACTTATTTGAGAACTTGCTCGACTCTACTCAAAACCGCAGCTACACCGGCCGTACCATATCGCACAATAAATTCAGGGGTTTCGACTGGAATATTGACTACACGCACAAATTTAAAAAGCAAGGTCACGAGATCGTAGTGTCAGGTCAATGGAGCCATAGCATTATTAAAACAGATTATACAAACTTATTCTCGGCACAATACCAAAGCCAGTTAGCTAATAACAACGGTAAAAATAATGAGTATACCGGCCAGGTGGATTATACCCTTCCAATCAACAAAGTGTTTAAGCTGGAAGCGGGCGGTAAAACCATCCAAAGGCGTATAAATAGCAATTACGATATTTTTGCGGTTGATCCGAATGGAAACAATCCTGTGTTGGACAGGCAAAATTCAAACTTGTATGACTATACGCAAAACGTATATGCCGGTTACGGTGTATTAACCATCACCCTGCCTAAAAGCTATGCGGTTTTGGTAGGCTCACGTTTAGAGAATACACGTATTGAAGGTGACCCTGAAGCGCCTTATGCTGACGGAACAAACGCACAAACGCTGGAGCCGTTCAAGGCAAGCTACAATACCTTTATACCAAGCTTAACCGTGCAAAAGGTATTTGGTGCCAACACGCTGAAGTTATCATACAGCAAGCGTATACAACGCCCAAGCTTGCAGGTTTTAAACCCGTTCATCAACCGTAGCAACCAGCAAAGCCAAAGCGTAGGTAACCCTAATCTGGCGCCCGAGGTTTCGCAAACGGTGGAGTTGAACTATAACGCGTTTGTTAAAACATCGGTATTAAACTTTTCGGTTTACTACAAAAATACCAGCAACCTGATTGAAGGTATCGCCAGCCCGGTTGAAGATAATGGCGTAGTAATTAACCGTACGGTACAAAACAACGTTGCCGAAAACAACTCCTTAGGCGGTAGCTTTTTCGGTTCAATTAACCCGATAAAGCCTTTAACCATCCGTGCCAATATCAACGTGTTTACTTATAACCCAAGTGTTTACTCAGCTTACGTTGACTTTATAAATCCCGACGCGTTAAAAACCAGGCTGATGACCACCGTGTTTGGTAGCGCGACCTTGAACCTGCCTAAAAACTTCATATTCGAGGCGTTCGCGTTCAACAATTCAGCGCGCCGTACCATACAAGGTACCAGTCCTGCGTTCGGCATCTACGCATTCGGTATTAAAAAGCAGTTTATGGATAAAAAAGCCTCTATCGGCTTTAACACTATCCAGCCTTTCGCGGTTGACAAATCATTCAACCAAAGCATATCAAGCCCGGGCTTTACACAAAGCGTACGTACACGTATACCGTTCCAGTCGTTCGGTATAACGTTTAGCTACAGCTTTGGTAAAATGAGCTTCAGCAACCCGCAGCAAAAGAAAAAAGGCGTTAATAATGATGACGTTAAAAGCGGCGACCAAGGTGGTATGGGCGGCGGCATGAACGGCGGCAACTAATCCACTAATATATTAACTGAGAGGCCTGCCTACAAGCAGGCCTTTTTTGTTATGCTAAGGGTAGCTAATAAAAACCGTATACTTGTTAAACCATGAAGAGCCTGCTTAATAATCTTACCTTTCGTGTTATCATCGCCATTATTTTAGGGGTGATGGTGGGTTATTATTTTAAAGGTTTCGCACCAACCGCACAGCTCATCAGCAAGATATTCATTAACCTGATCACGATGCTGATTGCGCCTATTATATTCTTCACCATTGTATTAGGCATAGCCAATATGGGCGATATGAAAAAGGTAGGCAGGGTGGGTGGCAAGGCACTGCTCTACTTTGAAATTGTCACCACGTTTGCCTTACTTATAGGTTTGGTAATAGCCAACGTGCTTAAGCCGGGCCGTGGTATTGATGTAAATAAAAGCGTAGATGCATCAAAGGTAGCCGAATACCAAAAGGCGGCGCACGATATGAATTGGGGCGAGTTTATGCTGCACATTGTTCCGCATAACGTTTTTGATGCCTTTACCCGCGGTGATATTTTGCAGATACTTTTCTTCGCCATCCTATTTGGCTACGGCCTCAGCAAAATGGGCGAAACCGGCAAATCGCTGTTAGTTACGCTGGATAAGTTGAGCAAGGTGTTCTTCAACATTATGAAGATCGTGATGGCATTGGCTCCGCTGGGCGCGTTCGGTAGTATGGCTTATACCGTCGGCACCTATGGTACTAAGGCTTTGCTACCTATGGCTAAGCTGATGGGCTCTGTGTACCTTACCATGTTCCTGTTCATCTTTATCGTACTGAATATTATTTGCCGCTTGTATAAGTTCAGCTTATGGCGATACCTAAAACACATCAGGCAGGAAATACTGGTGGTGCTGGGTACTTCGTCGTCAGAATCGGCCTTGCCAAGCATGATGGAGAAGATGGAAAAATTTGGCTGCTCCCGCTCGGTTGTTGGTCTGGTTATCCCAACCGGTTATTCGTTTAACCTGGACGGCACAACAATATACCTCAGCATGGCTACCATATTTTTGGCGCAGGTATATAACATCCCGTTATCAATAGAGCAGCAGTTAACCATTATAGGTATACTGATGGTGACCTCCAAAGGGGCGGCGGCGGTAACCGGTGGCGGGTTTATCGTGCTTACTTCAACACTTGCCGCTATAAAAGTAATCCCGGTTGAAAGTGTGGCGATATTGCTTGGCGTCGATCGCTTTATGTCCGAAGCAAGAGCTATCACCAATTTGATAGGCAATGGCATCGCCACTGTTGTGATTGCTAAAAGTGAGGGGGAGTTTAATGATATAGCGCATACTGATTCATCTGTTAAGTAATGTAAGTTATATTATAAGATGCTTTATATTTGTGCTTAAATCTTATCGATACATGAAATCCATTATCAAGCGGTTTTATATTGTTGTTTTTCTTATTTGCAGTATAATTATCCTATCCTGTAAAAAAAACAATGAAGAAGAGGGACCAATACCAACCAAAAATACAGGTACAGTTGAAGTGAAATTTGAGGTGCAGGGGCCTGATTATTATAATTTTAAAGGCGAGCAAAGTTTTTACAAAAGCGGGCCCAGTACAGGATACGAGCAGTATGATAAAAGCCAAATAGGTTTTTCCAGAGGTTACTTTCCTGGTGACGATAGAAATAACCAGAGCTCAATGGTTTTTGCCTTTTATGACGGCATTATCAGTGATAAGAAGTTTCCATACGAAGTAAAAAGATATTTTTCAAATATTACTTTAAAGCAACCCCCATATGAGTTTGGTTATTATTCTATGTCCACCGAAAGGACAAATGAAAAAAGGCAGGGTTTGAAAATTGTTATTTTGTCTTTGAAGGATCAGCGAATAAAAGGCACGTTTAAAGGCTCCCTCTATGGAAATCGACAGGATTCAATTATTGTAAATGGTACATTTGATGTTAAGCTGATAAAATTTCAGGACCGTTAATCTTTCTTCTTTTTCTTCTCCTTAGCCTTTTTCTGCTTCTCCAGGTCTTTTTCGCTTAATTTAGAGTTAGCTTTCTTTTCATCCATATCACTAACACCGGCGCATTCCTTTATACCGGCAAACAGCGTTTTCCAAACCAATTTAAAAAAGGCGTAGTTAACCGGGCGAATAAAATTAATGTTTGCCGAGCGCGGCGCTTTACCCGGCTCATCGGGGTTGTTACGCTCAATAACCAGGTGGTTAGCCAATATGGACATCAGGCCTTTTTTCTTGAGCTTGCCGTCGTCTTCGTCTCTTTTTAATATGCCTATCTTCAAATCATTATACAGCAACTTTACCTGGCCTTTCGCGCGGTAACGATTGGCATCTATGCTAAAATCAAGTCGTTTTAAATTGCCCGATGTTACCTTCACCATAGCGATCGGGGCCACGCCACGGTTAATGCCCGACAGTTCCATAGGCCCCAAGCTGCCACGGTAGCTGAATGCCGCATCCTTATCAGTAAGGTTAAGCGTAAACTTTACATCGAGCCGGCCGCGGTTCATGAAGTAGCTGGTAAGGCTTATATTGCATAGGTTGTTTTTCTGCAACGCGCGCTTGTTATTAGTAATATTTAAAAGTTTGCCGCTTGTTTTGCTAAAGGTGAGCGAACCAGTTTGTCCTGATTTTTTGTTATACTCGGTATAAACCAGATTCACTTTTTTCAGCGTAACGGTATCAATCCGCAAACCAAAATCAAGGTTACGCAACGCCACATGCGGAAAGGTTTTAATATTCTCTTTGGCCGGTGTGCTGATCTTGTTCGGCGCCTTATAAATACTGATGGTGCCATCGCTGATTTTGATGCCTTCTGCGGAAAAACTGCGGTATTTATAAAAGGTCATGAAATCAAAACGGTTCAACTGTACTGAATCAAGCGATATTGTAAAACGGTCGCTACGGGTTTTATTAAAGAATAGCAGGTTATTAAAGGGCTTTAATTTGATGCCCTGTATGCAAAGCTGTTTGCTTCGTGTCGATAGCTTAATGCTGTTTATATCATACAGATATAAGGCATCGGGCGTTTTGCCACTGTAATTCTTTATTTCGGTAGTCACGTCCTTACAATAAAAAAATCGGGAGGTATCGCCCTGTGTAACCGAGTCAATCAGCAAATCGGCAGCATGCAGGTTTACCTCATTTATTTCGGTAAGCAAGGGGCGCTTATGCGCATAGTCAATATGCCTGAATTTGAGGTTGTCCAATACAATTTCGCCTACCCGAATACTGTTAAGGCTTTTTGATATGCGTTGCCAGATAGTGCGTTTATCCGTACTGGGTTTGTCTTCGGTATTATTGGCCTCATAGCTCATATCAATCTCAGGCTCGATCAGTATAATCCGGCCAACATCAATTTTTTTGCTGAAATAAAATTTTAAAGCCTTTACACCTGCCAGTGTTATCTGCTTTACTTTAAGGCTATACAGATTATTTGGGGCGGTGCCGGCTCGTTTTTTTGCCTTGTAGGCAGCAGTATCAACCCTAAGCGTCGCGCTGTCGATGGTAATTTTACCTCTTAACAAACTTATTTCAGCTTCTTTAAAATCTGCGATGTATAAGCTGTCGCTACTTTCGCGTATGCTGCTGCGCAATTTATCCTGCAGCATGGGTTTAAGGTAGCTATTTAAAATCAGGGCTCCCGCAATTATTAAAACGGCTACGGTAAGCAACGTGTAAACCGTTACCTTTTGCCATTTATGTTTTAAAAATTTTGCTGCCATTTATAGTTAGGGGTTTGGTAAAGGCTTACAGTCTCAATGTAGGTCTATTTCATCAGCATAACAACAAAAAGCCTATTTTGTTAATTAGCTGACAAACTGTCACCCATAATTTGTATTTTTGCAGCCACAAGAATTTTAGCATGATAGATTTGGTAATTCCGGATAAAACACACGACGAGAGCAGGCAGGGCGAGGCTTTAATTTTGGAACCTACAGGCAAAAACAATGGCCGTAAGTTGTATATTGAAAGCTATGGCTGCGCCATGAATTTTTCGGACAGTGAGATTGTTGCATCCATTTTAGCTGAAAAGGGATTTGAAACCACTAAGGATTATAACAGTGCCGATGTAATATTCATTAACACCTGTTCTATACGCGAAAATGCCGAGCAGCGTGTGCGTAACCGACTAAAGGAATTTACTATTGCCAAGGTTAAAAATCCGGATATGGTGGTGGGTGTGCTGGGTTGCATGGCCGAGCGCCTGAAATCAAAATTCTTAGAGGAAGAAAAACTTGTTGACGTAGTGGTAGGACCTGATGCTTACCGCGACCTGCCCAACCTGATAGATAAAGTTGACGGTGGCCAAAAAGCGGTTAATGTATTATTGTCCCGCGAGGAAACTTATGCCGATATCAGCCCGGTACGTTTAAACAGCAACGGCATCAACGCCTTTGTATCTATCATGCGTGGCTGCGATAACATGTGCTCGTTTTGCGTCGTACCCTTTACTCGTGGCCGCGAGCGCAGTCGCGACGCGCATTCTATTGTTGCCGAGTGTACTGATCTGTTCAATAAAGGTTACCGCGAAGTTACCCTCCTGGGCCAGAATGTGGACTCCTACAAATGGAACGCGACCACGCCTGCCCAATACGGTGCTGAAGGAGATCTGACAGATCAAGTCCTTCCCCTCGCGGATGGTTTGGGAGAGGTTGTAAACTTCGCTAACCTTTTAGAGATGGTTGCACAAATAAGCCCTGAGTTGCGCGTGCGCTTTTCAACTTCGCACCCAAAGGATATTACCGATGAGGTGCTGTATACCATGGCCAAGTACGATAATATTTGTAACTATATACACCTGCCGGTACAATCAGGCAACAGCCGTGTGCTGGAACTAATGAACCGTACTTACGACCGTGAATGGTATATGGACAGGGTAAATGCTATCCGCCGCATTATACCGGGTTGTGGTATATCAACCGATGTAATTACCGGTTTTTGTACCGAAACTGAAGAAGAACATGCCGACACACTGAGCATGATGGACTTTGTGCAGTACGATTTTGCCTATATGTTCATGTACTCTGAAAGGCCGGGTACCCTTGCCGCTAAACGCTATGCGGATGATATACCGGAATCTGTAAAAAGCCGCCGCTTAAAAGAGGTGGTTGCCAAACAGCAGCAATACTCGTATATTAAATTACAGGAGCAGTTGGGTAAAGTGCAGCGTGTACTAATAGAGGGTTTCTCAAAAAAATCAGACCAGGATTACTGCGGTCGTAACGATCAGAATGCCATGGTAGTATTCCCGGTACACCCGGATTACAAACCAGGTCAGTATGCTAACGTATTGGTTGAAAGAACTACTACGGCTACGCTGATAGGGAAAATTATCCCTGCATAGAATCAGGAATTAAGAAGCAAGAATTAAGATATGTTGAGGCATAATTTCAAAAATTTGAAGATTTGGCAACGTTCTATGGATCTTGTTGATTTGGTTTATGATTACACTGATGACCTTCCTTTTACGGAACGTTATAATTTAATTAGTCAAACTAACCGAGCGGCGTGTTCAATACCCTCAAATATTGCAGAGGGTTCCGGTAAGAGAACTAATGTGCATTTCGGTGAATTTCTTACTACGTCGTTAACATCATCTTATGAACTTGAAACTCAATTTTTGATTTGTAAGCGCAGGTTATACGGCAATGTCGACAAACTTGAAAATTGCTTAAGTCAGTTGGCTGAAGTTCAAAAAATGATATTTTCTTTTAGAGAATATATACTTAACAATGATAATCCTGAATAAATGAGTTGATAGTTTCATCTTATCTCATGATTCTTATCTCTCGATTCTTTTAAAATGGATATACAAGAAATTAAACAACGCTTTGGTATCATCGGCAGTTCGCCGTTGCTTAACCGGGCTATAGATATTGCCAACCAGGTTGCCCCTACGGATATATCGGTATTAATAACCGGCGAAAGCGGTAGTGGTAAGGAAGTGTTCTCGCAGATTATTCACCAGATCAGTCCGCGTAAGCACGGGCCTTTTATTGCTGTTAACTGCGGCGCCATACCTGAAGGCACAATTGATTCAGAACTTTTTGGCCACGAAAAAGGAGCCTATACCGGCGCTGTGGGCGAGCGTAAAGGTTATTTTGAAACCGTTAACGGCGGTACCATTTTTTTAGATGAAATTGCCGAGATGCCATTAGGTACCCAGGCGCGTTTACTACGCGTACTGGAATCGGGCCAGTTTATCAAGGTTGGTTCATCAAAGGTTGAAAAAACCAACGTACGCGTTATTGCCGCTACCAACGTTGATGTGTACGATGCCGTTAAGGCAGGCAAGTTCAGGGAAGATTTATACTACCGTTTAAATACGGTACCGTTGCGCATTCCGCCATTGCGCGACAGGAAGGAAGATATTTACCTGCTGTTTCGCAAGTTCACTTCAGATTTTACCGATAAGTACCGCACACCACCCATCCAGTTGGATGATGAGGCGCAGCAGGTATTGATCAACTACTCATGGCCGGGTAACGTGCGTCAACTTAAAAACATGGCCGAGCAATTAGCCGTGCTGGAACGCGACCGTGTTATCACCGCGCAAACGTTGCTTACCTATATTCCGCACGAAACGAGCCGCAGCAATTTGCCCATGCGTTTGGATAATCAGCCTAAAGAGGATTTTTCGGAACGAGATATATTGTATAAAGTGCTTTTTGATATGAAGCGCGATATGGTAGAGTTAAAAAAACTGGTAGCCAATATTATTGAACATGGTGGTGTTCCGGCTAATTATGACGACCACTCGCAGGCCATTAACCAACTTTACAGGGATATTGAGTTGCCGCAAAGCGCCGAGCCACAATTTACTTTGCATCATCCCGTTAATGCGAATATCAGTACGCCGGTAAACAACCACAATAACAACGATTACCATATTACGCACGATGCAGAAGAGGTTGAGGAATCACTTTCACTGATCGAAAAAGAATCAGACCTTATACGCAAGGCCTTAAAAAAACACAAAGGCAAGCGTAAACTGGCAGCTAATGAGTTGGGCATATCTGAGCGTACATTATACCGCAAAATCAAAGAGCTAAATTTATAAGGCTAAATGAGAAGAGTACTTGTTTTTTTTGTAGCGATGACGGGGCTTATGCTCCTTTCACAATCGTGCAGTATATCATTGAATGGGGCCTCAATTCCTGCTGGTTTAAAAACCATCAATGTGGAGTTTTTTGAAAACAACGCGCCGCTGGTAGTAAGTAACCTGAGCCAGGATTTTACCGAGGCGCTCAAAGCGCGTATACGTTCGCAATCGAGCCTCGGTATCGTGCGCGATCCGGCAGCTAATGCTTCCATGTCGGGCGCTATAGTAAACTATACCATTACGCCGGTGTCGGTAGAGGCTACAAACCCCAATACGCCGCCTATTGCCAACGCGTCGCGCCTGAGCATTACCGTTAACGTGAAATACACTAACGAAATAGAGAAAAAATACAACTTTGAACAACAGTTTACCAAATACCAGGATTTTCAGGGCGATATAGCCTCACAGGAGCAAACGCTGATACAGAACATTGTACGCCAGCTGGTAGACGATATTTTCAATAAAGCTTTTGCCAATTGGTAAGCAATTCGTAGTTTCAACCTCGTGGATCAGTATAACAATAACCAGCAACATTCATTTTTAGCGCATTTGCTAAGCAACCCGGCGGATAGCGGGGCGGCTTATGTGAACGAGCTGCAGCAACTGGTAAAAAGCTATCCGCAAAGCGGAGTATTACAGGCGCTGTTATCGCGCGCGCTTGACGAAAAGCAAAATCCTGGCGCGGTACTGTATTTTGATCCGCAGACTTTATATACGTTAATGTATGATAATGCTGCGTTACCAACGGTGCAGGCAAGCGATGTCTACATCCAGCAGGAACGTATCGCGCCTAAAGCCAGGCAAAATAACATCATTGAACAAGAGGTTCACACTGTTGAACAGCCTGAACAAACTCCTGAAAATACGGAAGGTGAAAATTTGCCGGAACCTGTAAGCGATTTGATCAATCCGCAGGATGTTGTTGAACCGTTAGAATCATTAACCCAACCTATTGCCGAGCCGATAGAGGAAGAAGTTTACGATGAGATTGTAAGTATTGAGGATATCGCGATCAGTACAACGACAGACACACTGGCTGAGGATACAAACTTAAATTACGCAGACCCCTACAGTGCGGAAGATACCCGCGATTTAGTGAATAACGTGTCTGAAGGTAACGACGCAGATGCTACGCCTGAAGCCACAAAACCCCGACTTCAATTAAACGACGAAGAGGAGAAACTGATTGTAGGCAACATTGCAGCTACTGACTATTTCATGTTCGATAAGGCTTTCGGGCAGATTGGCGAATCGGTGCAGGAGGCTGAACCTTTGCCCGAGGAAACAAAAGAGGAGCCGGAAGATACTGCAAGCAAAAAGAATGTATCGCGCTATCATGACGAGCAGATGCCATATACCTTTTTATGGTGGCTTGATAAAACAAGGCACGAGTATTCCGGCATTTATCGTCCGTACTCAAAGTATACCCCTGAACAGCAGGCTATCGTAGCCGAAAAAATGGCTGCGGCTGATGCCTTACAGCAGCAATATATCGAAAATATTTTCCACCTTTCATCTGTAGAAAGTTTGGACAAGCATACTGCCGATAACCCTGCCGCAACATTAAAGCATAAAGGCGATGAAATAATTGAACGTTTTATAAAGGAAGAGCCGCAGATAAAACCACCAAGCGTTGAAAAGCTTGATAACGAAAACAAAGCCAAGCGCAGTTCAGAAGATGATAGCGAACTGGTGAGTGAAACGCTGGCCAACATTTATGCCGACCAGATGCTTTACCACAAAGCCATAGGTATTTACCGAAAATTAATGTTGAAATTTCCGGAAAAAAGCCGTTACTTTGCCGACCGTATACAGAGTTTAGAAAAGAAAACAAGTTGATTATAAACAAATGACCATTTTATTATTAGTTATAGCCGTTATAGTGTGCATACTGTTGGGGCTTATTGTGTTGATACAAAACCCTAAAGGTGGTGGCTTAGCTTCAAACTTTTCAGCGTCCTCACAATTGATGGGCGTACAAAAAACAGGCGACTTTTTAGAGAAAGGCACCTGGATACTGGCTATTACATTGATGGTACTTTCGTTAGCTATCAACGTATCTGTTAAAAGTGGTGGTACTACCTCTGGCGACAGTGATCTGAAACGCCAGATAGACAACGCTTCAAAACCATCAGCACCTGCTACTACTGCACCGGTTCTTCCGGGCGCAGGTTCAGGCGCGGCACAAAAACCGGCTGATACTACAAAGAAATAAGCAGGAACATATACTGAAAATATTAAGGCCTCAACATTATTGAGGCCTTTTTTGTGCCTGAATTTTTACCCTGAATATCGTTCTAATACATTGTTGGGCTTGATTGTTTACCGGTTAATCACGCTTCTCTTACAAAATTCTGTTTTTAACATCTTCTTCGCAAACCCGGTAATATTAGGTATAGCTGCGCTCCGTGATGATGGCTCTGCACCGCTGTCATTACGATAGGCCGATGGCACCCATTCCGTACGTAGCGGGCGGCAGTTTTTTTTATCGTTGCTCATATATCAAATTTACGGTATAAAAAGTTCAATCTCTACCCAATCAATCAACTTAATCAGCCATTTAGTAGGCGGTTATCTTCAAACTTTGCTATTTTCGCAGCGCAATCGTTATATAAGGTATATGGATTATCAATTTAAAGATATTGAGCAGAAATGGCAGCAGTTTTGGGCCGAAAACCAAACATTTAAGGTTGAAAACAACAGCGCGAAGCCAAAGTATTATGTAATGGACATGTTTCCCTACCCATCAGGGGCCGGCCTGCACGTTGGGCACCCGCTGGGTTACATTGCTTCAGACATTTTTGCACGTTACAAACGCCTGCGCGGCTTTAACGTATTGCACCCTATGGGTTATGATTCATTTGGCTTGCCGGCCGAGCAATATGCCATACAAACCGGCCAGCACCCATCAATCACCACCGAAAGCAACATTGCTACCTACCGCAGGCAGTTAGACCAAATCGGTTTCTCGTTCGACTGGAGCCGCGAGGTACGCACCAGCTCACCCGATTATTATAAGTGGACGCAGTGGATTTTCATGCAGTTATTCAATTCCTGGTATAACAAAGCTGCCGATAAGGCCGAAAGCATTGATAAGCTGGTTAAACACTTTGAAACATCGGGATCAAAAGGTATTGATGCGGTAAGCGATGAAGATACTTCGACTTTTACTGCCGACGAATGGAAGGCTTTGCCGCTCAAAACACAGCAGGAAGAGTTGCTAAAATACCGCCTTACTTACTTGCGCGAAAGCACTGTTAACTGGTGCGCCGCCCTGGGTACCGTTTTAGCGAACGACGAGGTGAAAGACGGTTTTAGCGAGCGCGGTGGCTACCCTGTTGAGCAAAAGAAAATGATGCAATGGAGCATGCGCATTACCGCCTATGCCGACCGTTTGCTACAGGGTTTGGACACTATTGATTGGCCCGAACCATTAAAAGAAATGCAGCGCAACTGGATAGGCAAAAGCACCGGCGCAAGCGTAAGGTTTGGGATAGATAAAACTACGCTCCAATCACCAATCACTACTGACTATATAGAGGTTTTCACTACACGTGTTGACACCATTTTTGGTGTTACCTTTTTGGTGATTGCCCCTGAGCATGAATTGGTAGCCGCGTTAACCACTCCTGAACAAAAGGCTGATATTGACGCTTACATTACGCAAACCAAAAAGAAAAGCGAGCTTGACCGCATGGCCGATACCAAAACCGTATCGGGAGCTTTTACGGGCAGCTATGTACTTAACCCGCTGAACGGTGAAAAAATTCCGGTTTGGATTGCCGATTACGTGTTGGCAGGATACGGTACCGGCGCGGTAATGGCAGTGCCATCAGGCGACCAGCGTGATTACCTTTTTGCCAAGCACTTCAACTTGCCGATAGTACCCATTATCGATATTCAAAATATTGAAACCGAAGCTGACCCGACCAAGGAAGGTAAATACATCAACTCCGATTTTATAAACGGCTTAAGTTACAAGGAAGCTACGGCTGCCGTGGTTGCCAAGCTGGAAGAAATTGGTGCAGGTAAAGCGAAGGTCAACTTCCGTATGCGGGATGCTATTTTTGGCCGTCAGCGTTATTGGGGCGAACCGGTGCCGGTTTATTTTAAGGACGGCCTGCCGTACCTGATAGATGAAACTGAACTACCTTTATTGTTACCTGAAATTGATAAATACCTGCCAACCGAAACCGGCGAACCACCATTGGGCAGAGCAACGGATTGGAAACACCCTGAAGGTGAGTATGAGTTGAGCACCATGCCGGGCTGGGCAGGTTCAAGCTGGTACTGGTACCGCTACATGGATGCCCATAACGACCAGGAATTTGCCTCAAAAGAAGCCATTGAATACTGGAAGGATGTTGACCTGTACATTGGCGGCAGCGAGCATGCCACCGGCCACTTATTATACAGCCGTTTTTGGAACAAGTTTTTAAAGGATCTTGGCTTTGTGGTGGAGGAAGAGCCTTTCAAAAAGCTGATCAACCAAGGTATGATACAAGGCAGAAGTAACTTTGTATATCGCCTGATTGACGATGAAGGCCGTGGTACAAATACTTTCGTATCGCATGGTTTGCTCGATCAATATAAAACATCGCCACTGCATGTAGATGTGAATATTGTGGAGAACGAAGTTCTGAACCTGGAGAAGTTCAAAAAATTCCGTCCAGAATTTGAGAACGCCGAATTCATCCTTGAGAACGGCAAGTACATCTGCGGCGTTGAAGTTGAAAAAATGTCGAAATCAAAGTTCAACGTGGTGAACCCTGACGACATTATTGAACGCTACGGTGCCGATACGCTGCGTATGTACGAAATGTTCCTTGGCCCGCTGGAGCAAAGCAAGCCATGGAATACCAATGGCATTGAAGGCGTGTTTAAATTCCTGCGCAAGTTTTGGCGTTTGTTCCATGATGAGCAATGGAATTTCCGCGTAACAGATGAAGCGCCAAGCAAGGCAGAATTGAAAGCACTACACAAGATCATCCGAAAGGTTGAAGAAGATATTGAGCGTTTCTCATTCAACACTTCGGTGTCGAGCTTCATGATTGCGGTGAACGAATTGACCGATCTGAAATGTACCAAGCGCGGCATTTTGCAGAATATGGTGATTATACTGGCTCCATACGCGCCGCACATTACTGAAGAGCTTTGGGCATTGCTAGGTAACCCTGCTGGTTCATTATCATACGCCGCTTACCCGGTTTTCAATCCGGAGTACCTGGTTGAAGATGAATTTGCTTACCCGATCTCGATAAATGGTAAAACGAAAATGAACCTGAACATATCGCTTAGTCTTGACCAAAAGGATGTGGAAGCTTTCGTATTAGCTAACGCTGATGTTCAGAAATACATTGATGGCAAAACGCCTAAAAAGCTAATCGTGGTTAAAGGCCGTATTGTGAATATTGTGGTGTGATACTTTGCGTCCCCTCTTTTAACGAAGAGGGGACTTAGCATATTGATCGCTATCATATTAAGAGCAGCAACACGCCAAGAGCATAACGCTTCTACCCTATCTTGTAAACACGTATTGCACCAGGTTAGCGCCCATTCTTAGCGCTTTTAAGCGCGTTTCCTGGCTATCGCCGGGGTAAGTGCCATAATCTTCCCAGCCGTTGCCTAAATCGCTCTCATAGGAGTAAAAGCAAATCAGTCTGCCTCTATAGATAAGGCCGAACGCTTGCGGCCGCTTATTGTCGTGCTCGTGCACTTTAGGCAGGCCGTTTGGCAAATCGTATTTTTGATGGAATACAGGGTGGTTTAATGGCAACTCCACAAAGTCCAGCTCCGGGAAAACCTTCTTCATTTGCGGACGGATAAATTTATCCAGCCCGTAATTATCATCAATATGCAAAAAACCGCCACCGGTTAAATATTTACGCAGATTCTGTGCTTCCTGCGCGGAGAAGATCACGTTGCCGTGACCGGTCAGAAAAACAAAAGGATAATCAAATAGTTGCGCGCTGCCTACTTCTACAATATCCTCTTCAGCCTGAAAATTGGTTTTTAGATTGGTATTACAGAACTTGATAAGGTTTTGCAGGGCTGTACGGTCGCTGTACCAATCGCCGCCACCATTGTATTTCACGCGCCCTATCTTGTAGGTAGGTACATTGAAAGCAGTTAGCAACGCCACAGCACTTATCACGCTTAACCATAGCAATCGTTTTTTCATACCCGATTTAAAAAGTTTACCTCAAAGCAGGCTTCCAAAGCAGCGGTTTCCGTGCGCAGGCGGCTTTCCCCTAAAGTTATGGGTTTGTAACCGGCATTTAAAGCAGCCGTTATCTCGTTATCGGCAAAGTCGCCTTCCGGGCCAATCAGTATAGTAGTTCTGGAGCCTGGTTCGAGCACATTTTTCAACGACACTTTCTCTCCGGGAGCACAATGCGCTATAAAGCCCTGACCGCTTAAATTGCCTGAAATAAATTTACTGAAAGGTACCGGCTCATTCAAAACCGGGTGATATGCTTTGATGGATTGTTTTACCGCCGAAGTAATAATCCGGTTCAGCCTGTCTACCCTGGCTTCCTTACGTTCAGATCGCTGGCAGACGACCATTGATATTTCATCGATGCCAATCTCGGTGGATTTTTCTAAAAACCACTCAAGCCGCTCAATATTTTTTGTGGGCGCTACCGCGATGTGCAAATAGTGATTACGTTGCTGATAGTTTTCGGTTACTGAAACTACATCCAATATAGTACGCTTGGGATGTGCATCCTTTATACGGGCAACGTAAAAGCCACCACGGCCATCAATTAACTGCACCTCATCACCAACGGTAAGGCGCAATACGCGCACGCAATGCTTGCTTTCCTCTTCGTTTAAAAAGTATTGTTGTACCGAAGGCTGAATATCGGGCGTGTAGAACAGATGCATAGTTGCAAATTAATGCAAATCTACGGTATCTTCATCATTTATCAGCAGTTCGAGTTTTACGGCCTCTATGTTCTGGTCGGATTTTTTGAGCACGGTGATGTTGTAACCATTAGCTTCCTTTTGTTCGCCAACGTCAGGTATTTTGCCAAACAGATCACCCAGCCAGCCCGATACAGTGTCATAATCGCCATCTTCCGGCAGGTCATGCGGCAGGTGCTCATTAACGTCGTATATCGAAGCCAGGGCATTCACAATAAATTCCCGCTCGTTCACTTCCTCAACTATCGGTTTTTCTTCATCGTACTCATCCTGTATTTCACCCACGAGCTCTTCTACGATATCCTCAAGAGTCACCATACCGGCAGTACCGCCAAACTCATCAAGCACAATGGCTATCTGTATACGTTTTTGCTGCAATTCGGCCATCAGATCATTGATCTTTTTGGTCTCCGGAACAAAGTAAGGCTTACGGATAATTTCCTTAAGATTGATATCCTCGCCTTTTACCAGTAAGGGCAGTATATCTTTGGTGTGTACTATGCCTACGATCTTGTCAATCACTTCCTCATACACAGGCATACGCGAGTAACCTTCTTCAATCAAGGTTTCGAGCAACTCCTGGCGGTCGGTTTCAATATCAATACCTGATATTTTGGTACGTGGCACCATGATATTTTTTACCACGCGCTCGTTAAACTCAAATACATTCTGGATCAGTTCGTGCTCGTTACTATCCAGCGCGCCGGATTCTTTCCCTTGTTCAAGCAGGTATTGTAATTCCTCTGAGCTGTGATGACTTTCAGAGCCGTGAGCGCTGATTACTCCAAAGGTTTTAAGGATAAAGTTGGCAAAGCCGTTAAGTAACCATATAAATGGCTTAAACACCACAAAAAACACGCGCAATGGCACAGAAACAGCCATTACTGTGCGTATTGATTTTTGTATAGCGATCGACTTCGGTGCAAGCTCACCAAAAACGATGTGCATTACCGTAATAGCCAGGAAGGCTACGATGTGGCTGGCGTTAATTGCCCAGCCTGATGAGATCACCACACCAAACGCCGAAAACAGCTTCAGCATTAAAGTGGTTACCACCTCTTCACCGGCCCAGCCCAGACCAAGTGATGCCAACGTAATACCCAGCTGCGTTGCAGCCAGGTAACCGTCGAGATTATGCATTATGCCACGGGCTACCTTTGCTGTTTGGCTGCCCGATTTGGCTTTTATTTCTATTTGAGAGCCGCGAACCCTCACCATTGCAAATTCGGCTGCAACAAAGAAACCGTTTAGCAATACCAAAAAGAGGGTAAGGAATATCTGAAAACCGCTTATATGTAGTTCGAGTCCGGGGTCCATGTATTAATTATTGGTAAACGGGAAAGGTACTCTGGTAAAGCTCAATGCTTTCCGTTATTACCTTATGTGCATAACTAACGCCAAGCCATTTTTCAATGGTTACGTTTTTACCTTCAAGGGTTTTATAATCCTGGAAGAAACGAACGATCTCTTTCATGGTATGTGGCGGCAATTCAGAAATATCGTTAATGTAGTTTACCGACATATCGTTAGCGGCAACCGCGATGATCTTATCGTCCTGCTCGCCGTTATCAACCATATGCATAACGCCTATAACCTTAGCCTCGATGATTGACATCGGGTAAACGTCAACCGAGCAAATTACAAGGATATCCAGCGGATCCTTATCATCGCAATAAGTTTGCGGAATAAAACCGTAATTAGCCGGGTACATTACTGATGAAAACAGTACACGGTCAAGCTTTAACAAACCTGAATCTTTATCTATCTCGTATTTAGCTTTCGAGCCTTTTGGTATCTCGATGATCGCGCTTACTACTTCCGGAACATTTTTACCAGCTGAAACCTGGTGCCATGGGTGTTGAGTACTCATTTATTCTTCTATATCTTTATTATCAATTTCGTTTTCTTTAACGCTTTTACCGCTAATAAGTTTCTTTTTCACGAAAGCAAATATCAGGGGGGCAGTTGTTATCACCAGGAATGCTAAAATAACATATTGCAGATAGTTTTCTATTTCAGGATAGCTCCTGCCTAAAAAATAACCTGCAAGTGTAAGTATGCTCACCCATAAAACGCTGCCCGTTATATTGTATATGGTGAACTGTTTAAAACTTACCTTAACAACTCCTGCAAAGATAGGTGCAAAAGTTCTGATTATCGGAAAAAATCTGCCTAAAATGAGCGCTGTACCGCCATATTTATGATAAAACTCCTCGGCTACCTTTACATAACGCTTTTTAAAGAACCATGAATCCTTGCGTTTGTACAATAATGGCCCCGTTCGGTAGCCAAACCAGTAGCCCACATAATTTCCTAAAATCCCCGCAATGGCCAGCGATATAACCAGCATACTGATATCAACCGGTAATTTACCGGCGGCGCAAAATATGCCTGCCATAAACAACAGGTAATCGCCCGGCAAAAAGAAACCGAAGAACAGGCCTGTTTCGGCAAACACCACTACAAGTAAAACGTAAAAGCCAAGACCGATTATGGTATTGGCATCAGTTAAACTTTGCAGGTTATCCCAAATGTTTTCCATGCAGTAAGGCCATAAAACTACAAATAATTATCTGAAGTTATGATGGCCTGTTTGTTATCAGATCAGATCAGAAATAAGTGCCGGGTAAACGCCGATTACAATAGTAATGATTGCCGATAGGCCTAATACAAAAGTATAATATGCAGGCACGGCTACCTCGCCCCTGTCGGTAGTGCGGAAATACATCGCTATAATAACCCGGAAATAATAGAAGATACTGATTATAGCGTTTACTACTGCCAGCACCACCAGCCATATCTGGTATTTGTTTAATGCCTCTGAGAACATAAAGAATTTACCAACGAAGCCCGCGGTTAACG
Source organism: Mucilaginibacter roseus (assembly GCF_021215455.1). GTDB lineage: Bacteria > Bacteroidota > Bacteroidia > Sphingobacteriales > Sphingobacteriaceae > Mucilaginibacter > Mucilaginibacter roseus. The sequence continues at coordinate 209,114 of NZ_JAJPWV010000003.1, forward strand.
GAATACCGGCCAACGATAACATGGCCACCGTTAATGTAAATGCCAGGAACGGGTTTTTTGAGGCCAGACCGTTAAAGCTATCAAAACTATCTGACCCGCTTTGGCGGTGTACCAGTATTAATGCTGCGAAAGCGATAATTGATGCTACCGAATAGGCAGATGCATAAACAAACACCGAGCTTGCAGACGCTGAGCCCAATGCTACAATGGCGAACAGCAGGTAACCCGCATGCGAGATGCTGGAAAAGGCCAGCATACGTTTAAAGCTTTGCTGATACAGGGCAGTGATATTACCGATGAACAGGGTAAGTACGGTGATGATAAGCAGCACAGGCGCCCAAAAGTCAGACAAGGTGGCAAAGCATGCCGAGAACAAACGCAGGAATGCTGCGAAACCGGCGGTCTTTACCACGGTTGACATGAAGGTGGTGATTAGCGTAGGTGCACCTTCATACACGTCAGGGGTCCAGAAATGAAATGGCGCTGCGCCAACTTTAAAACACATACCAACAATAACCAGTAACAGGCCGGTATAAAACAGCGGGCTGATCTCCCTCGGGCTTTCCACTACATAATTGCGGATAGCTTCCAAATTAAATGATCCTGATGCACCGTAGATCAGCGTGATACCGAACAACAGGAAGCCCGTTGAAAACGCTCCCATCAGGAAATATTTTAAAGCCGCTTCGTTTGATGCGAAGTCGTTTTTACGGATACCGGCAAGGATGTATAAGCTGACAGACATGATCTCAATGCCGATAAATAACATTACCATATTATGGAATGAAACCATCACAATAATACCTGCCAAAGCGAATAATATGATAGCATAATATTCGGCAACGTGGCTGCTTATTTTTTCAAAATAGCCTTTTGAAAGCAGTAATATCAACACGGTAGAAAGAATGGTGATACTTGAAAAGGCGACAGAAAACCTATCAAACAACATCATACCTGAAAATATGGGTTGAGCATTAGCATTCCACTCGGCAAAGGCAAAACCTAAACCAACCAGCAAGCCAATCACCGACACTGGTAACAAAGTCTTGTTTGCTTTAAACAACCCCAGGTATAAAAGTAGTAAGGGTAAAACTGATAATATTATTAAGGTGGTCATCTTATATTTTAATTCTAAGAGATAGATCTTTATTTATTTGTCATGGCTGATACCTTCTGACTGATGTCGGCAAGCAGATTGTTCACTGCAGCCTCTGATATATGCAGCAATGGCTGCGGGTATACACCAATCACAATAATCAACGTACAAATTATTCCTAAAACAAGCTTTTCAGTACCGGTAACGTCGGTAAACAGGGCGGTTAATTCGTTGGTTTCGCCATGCATTACCTGTTTGTACATACGCAGCATATACACTGCGCCGAATATGATGGTTAAACCAGCCACGGCAGCTATCCATATATTGTAATTGAACACTGCTTTTAACAGCAGGAACTCACCGATGAAACCGTTGGTTAACGGCAGGGCCACCGTACCTAATGTTATAATCAGGAATGCGATTGAAAACTGAGGGGCCACTTTTGCAATGCCACCTATCAAACTAATATCGCGTGTGTTTAACCTGCGGCTGATGATATCCCATACAAAGAACAAGCCTACCACGTTGATACCGTGGTTAATCATTTGTATCAATGCGCCTTGCATACCTTGGGTATTATACGCAAAGATGCCCGCCGCTATGAGGCCAACGTGTGCTATTGACGAATAGGCTACTAAACGCTTGCCATCTTTTTGATTGAATGCAATAAGCGATGCGTAAACAATACCGATCACCGCCAGTATCATGACGATATTTTGCCAGATTAAAAAACCAACGGGCACGTTTGGTAATAACCAGCGAATAACGCCATATATACCCATTTTAAGCATAATACCTGATAACAGCATAGTACCGGCCGATGGCGATACCGTATAGGTGTCGGGCTGCCAGGTATGGAAAGGAAATACAGGCATCTTGATAGCAAACGCTATAAAGAACGCCCAGAATAACCAGGCCTGCTGCAAGTTCGTCAAACCCATGCTGGTTAGGTTACTTAACTCGTATGTTTTTGCCGGACTGTGCAAGTACAGGTAAATTAAACCTAACAGCATAAAAAGCGAGCCGGCAAATGTATAGATGAAAAATTTTATAGTGATGCGGATACGGTTTTCGCCGCCCCATAAACCACAGATAAAGTAGATAGGGATCAATGCCGCTTCCCAGCCAACATAAAATAAAAAGCCGTTAAGCGCGGTGAATACCGTTAACATACCGGCTTGCATAAACAGGATAAGCGCATAAAAAGCACCCGCGTTTTTGTATTGATGCTGGTAGGTAGTAAGTATAATAAGCGGAACCAGTACCGTAGCAAGCAATACCATGATCATGCTGATGCCATCAATACCGGCGGTAAAATAGATACCAAATTTTGGCAACCATGGGTAGCTAACGCTGAATTGTACAGAAGCATCAGGCACAAAACGGGTTAAAAGCAGCAACGCTACAGCCAGCTCGGCAACAGCAAAAAACAATGCAACGTGCTTGGCTGCGCCGTTTTTAATAAAGGCGGTAATTACAGCGGCAATTACAGGTAAAAAAAGTAGAATACTAACCGTCATTTTATCAACTTAACGCTTGCGTTTTTTAATTAATTAAGGTGTAACCGTATAGCAGCACTGCCACAATACCTATAACCATCATAAATATATAGAAGCCCACATTGCCCGTTTGCAACAGGCGTAGTCCTTTACTTGCTTCCACTGAGCCTTTGCCGAGGCCATTTACCAGGCCATCAATACCCAGCAGATCAACTACCTTGTAGAAGAACACTGAAAGGGCATCCAGCGGGCGGCGGATCAGGAAATCATACAATTCATCAACATAGAATTTATGGTATGACAATTTTGCCAGTACGTGGCGCTCCTCGGTATCAGCTACCGGAACATGCTTGCCACTTACATACTTAGTATAAGCATAAAGCAAAGCTATTATCGCTGCACCGACTGATACACCCATCAGGATATACTCGAGACTATGCGACAAATGATGCGCCTCACCGGTAAGCTTTGCCGATGGCTCAAAAACCGGCGCCAGGAATGCGCCCAACTCGTGGTGCCCGCCCAATGCTTCAGGCACGCCGATCATACCACCTATCATTGACAATATGGCCAATACAATAAGCGGTATTGTCATGGTTGCAGGCGACTCATGCAGATGATGCTCCTGCTCGTGCGTACCGCGGAATTTACCGAAGAATGTAAGGAACATCATACGGAACATGTAAAACGAGGTTAACCCCGCGGTTATAACACCAATAACGTATAAGGTAGTACTGTGCTCAAAGGCATGAGCCAATATCTCATCTTTTGAAAAGAAACCTGAAAAAGGTGGTATACCCGCTATGGCAATCGTACCGATAAGCATGGTGTAAAAGGTTACCGGCAGTTTACCTTTTAGTCCGCCCATTTTGCGCATATCCTGCTCATTGCTCATACCGTGTATAACCGAACCGGCTCCCAAGAAAAGTAAGGCCTTGAAGAAGGCATGTGTTAATACGTGGAAGAAAGCGCCTGTGTAAGCCCCTACACCCAAGCCTAAGAACATATAACCCAATTGCGATACCGTTGAGTAAGCCAGTACCTTTTTAATATCCGTTTGCGTAAGGGCTATCAGCGCGGCAAATGTTGCCGTTGCTATACCTACAATCGAAATAACTTCTAATGTTACCGGTGCCAGGGTAAACAATACATTCGAGCGGGCGATCATATAGATACCGGCGGTAACCATGGTTGCGGCGTGGATGAGTGCTGATACAGGAGTTGGACCGGCCATCGCGTCGGGCAGCCAGGTAAACAGTGGTATTTGTGCTGACTTACCGGTAGCGCCAACAAACAGCAGCAATGTAATTAACAGGATAGTACTATCGCCCGATTGCATGGAGGCCGCCTTGCTGAAAACATCCGCAAAGCTGATGCTGCCAAATGTATTAAATATCAGAAATACCGCGATCAGGAAACCAAGGTCGCCGATGCGGTTCATCACAAATGCTTTCTTTGCGGCATCGGCATAGCTTGGGTTGTTGAACCAGAAGCCGATCAGCAGGTATGAACACAAGCCCACGCCTTCCCAGCCGATAAACATCACCAGGTAATTGGAACCCATTACCAGCAGCAGCATAAAAAACACAAACAGGTTTAAGTAAGCGAAAAACTTACCGAAGCCTTTATCGTGGTGCATATAGCCGATGGAATACAAATGAATAAGGAAGCCCACGCCGGTAATGATCAGCAGCATGATAGCGCTTAACTGATCAATCAGGAATGCGAACGATACATTCAGATTACCAACGGCAAACCAGTCATACAAGTTTACGTTGATAGGCACACCAGACGCTTTGATCTGGAAAAAAGTTGCAACACTTAATCCGAATGACACCAGTACTAAAAGGCTACCGATAGCGCCAATCAAATTTTTTGGCAAAGCGTTACGCCCAAGCCCGTTAATAACAAAACCGGCTAACGGCAGTAAAGGAATAAGCCAGATGTATTTGTCCATGTTTCAGTCTATCACTTAACTGTCATTGTGAGCCTGCTTACCCGGAGATTGCTTCGTCCCTCGCAATGACGTATCTTATTTCAATTATATTTAACTAACATTAACCTCTCATCTACTCCCCTTCAGGGGAGGTTGGGAGGGGTTTACCACTTCAACCTGTTCAGCACATTGATATCGAGCGAGTTGGTGTTACGGTATATCATTACAATAATGGCCAGCCCGATAGCTACCTCGGCAGCGGCCAGCGCCATAATAAAGAATACGAATACCTGCCCCGCAGCATCCCCCCTGTATACCGAAAAAGCGGTAAGCAGCAGGTTAACCGCGTTAAGCATCAGCTCAACCGACATAAAAATGATGATGGCATTGCGGCGCAGCAATACGCCAATTACCCCTATGGTAAATATGATGGCGCTTAACAAAATGTAATGGTTAAGCGGCACTGATTGTATAGCGTTAGTAAAGCTTTCCATCAGATTGTTTTAGGTTGTTTATCCTTGGTTGCCAGTAAAACAGCGCCCACCATTGCCGAAAGCAGCAGCAGCGACGATACCTCAAACGGCAATAAAAATTCGTTAAAGAGTACTTTACCCAGGTTTTTCACCAGCCCCAGGTCCGGGTTTTGCAGTACTACCGGCTCAGACACCGTCATGGTTTTTAGCGAAGCCACAACGGTTACCAGCAGGCAGCCGCCGCCAAACACGGCCGCGATTTTTACGATGTTCGATTTCATGGGCTCATTATCCTTATTCAGGTTCATGAGCATGAGCGTGTACAGGAACAGTACCAGTATGGCCCCCATGTAAACAATAAAATTCACGATGGCCAAAAACTGCGCGTTCAGTAAAATATAATGTATAGTGAACGTAAAAAAGGTTAATACCAGGTATAAAATACTATGCACGGGGTTACGTGCTGTTATAACCAGTATCGCAAAAAATATGGACAGGAATGCGATGAAGTAAAATGTACTCATGTTTAGTATTGAAAAACACCTTGCCCGCCGTAATCCGCAGGCTAAGGTATAAAACTTCTTTTTATTGGTTTAAAGGCGCTTCCACTAATTTATCCTTACCATAAATAAAATCCTTACGCAGGTAATCTGCCGGCACTATGTCGCCATCCAGGTAGATAGCTTCTTTAGGGCAGGCCTCTTCGCATAAGCCGCAAAAAATGCAACGCAGCATGTTGATCTCATATACGGCCGCGTATTTCTCCTCACGGTACAGGTTCTCCTCACCTTTCTGGCGCTCGGCAGCCGTCATAGTAATGGCTTCGGCCGGGCATGATAGCGCGCACAAGCCACAGGCTGTACAACGTTCGCGGCCATGTTCATCACGCTTAAGCGAGTGCATACCCCTGAAATTTTCAGAGAACTCTCGCTTCTGCTCCGGGTATTTAATGGTTACCGGTTTCTTAAAAAAGTGCTTCATAGTAATTGCCAAACCCTTAAATATGGCAGGCAAATAAGCGCGCTCCCAAAAATTGAGCGGCTTAACTTCAAGTACTTTCTTTTTATTGCTTAATGATTCCATTTATACAAACTCCACATTAATTTAAAAGCGTAACAACAATACCAGTTATTACAATGTTGGCAATAGCCAGCGGGATCAGGGTTTTCCATCCCAGGTTCATCAACTGATCGTAACGGAAACGCGGGATAGTCCAGCGGATCCACATAAAGAAAAAGATGAACGCGAATATTTTAGCGAACAACACAACTACCCCAATGATAGTGATCCAGTTAGCCGATAAGCCCAGGCTATCCATAAACGGAAAGTTATAACCGCCAAAATATAAGGTAGCCATCACTGCTGATGACACGAACATGTTAATGTATTCGGCAAACAGGTAAAAACCCAATTTCATGGACGAATATTCAGTATGATAACCACCTACCAGCTCCGTTTCGCACTCAGGCAAATCAAATGGTGTACGGTTAGTTTCAGCAAAGGCGCACACGATAAAAATCATGAAACCCAGCGGCTGCTTAAAAAAGTTCCAGGTAAACCAGCCATCATGCCAAAAGCCATGCTGTTGTTCCGCGATTTCACGCAGGCTTAACGAGCCGGTTACTAATAACAGGGCGATAATGGAAAGCCCCATTGAAATTTCGTAGCTGATGTTTTGTGATGCAGCGCGGATAGCGCCCAGCAGTGAGTATTTATTGTTTGATGCCCAGCCACCTATCATGATGCCGTACACTCCTAATGATACCACACCGAAGATGTACAGAATACCTACGTTAATGTCCGTAACCTGCAGATCAATTATGGTTGAACCGATAGTCAGTTTTTGCCCCCAGGGAATAACCGCCGAACCGATACATGCTGTTAATATAGCCAACGAGGGACCAACGATGAACAGTAATCCGCTCGCTCTTGTTGGAATAATTTCTTCCTTCAAGAACATTTTGGCACCGTCGGCCATTGGCTGTAAAATACCCAGCGGACCAGCGCGGTTAGGCCCCACCCTATCCTGAAAAAAAGCGGCTACCTTACGCTCGGCATAGGTAGAGTACATGGCTATCACCAGGCTGATAGCGAATACGATAACAATCAGAATAATTTTTACTATAATATCTGTCAGTTCCATTTACAGGCGGGTTTCGCGTTCAAATTGTTCTTTATTGGCTTCCTGCAACAGCGGGTTGGTTTTAACCACCGGCAGCGGCTTCATGGTTTCGTAATGATTAGCGCTGATAACTGATTTATGCGATACCTTGCGCGGGCCTTCAATTGTCCAGTCGGCTGTTTTCTTTTTTTCGAAACGGCAGGTATTGCATATGAATTCCTCTACCTCACCATATACATCCTTGCGGCCTGTTACCCTGATTACGTCCTCACCTTTATACCAAAGTGTTACCTTGCCGCAGCATTTATCGCAATCGCGGTGTGCTTCAACCGGCTTGGTGAACCATACACGGTTTTTAAAACGGAAAGTTTTGTCGGTCAACGCGCCTACCGGACAAACATCTATCACGTTGCCCGAAAAATCATTATCAACCGCTTTTTGTATATAAGTTGATATTTCAGAATGATCCCCCCTGTTTAAAATGCCGTGCAAACGGGTATTGGTGATCTGGTCGGCAGTAAACACGCAGCGATAGCAAAGTATGCAGCGCGTCATGTGCAGTTGTATTTTGTCGCCTATGTCGATCTTCTCGAAAGTACGGCGGTCAAACTCGTAACGGGTTTTAGCGGCGCCGTGCTCATAGCCCAGATCCTGCAAGTGGCATTCACCTGCCTGGTCGCACACCGGGCAATCCAGCGGGTGGTTGATTAGCAACATTTCTACCACGCCTTTACGCGCTTCAATAACTTCGGGCGAGGTAATGTTTTGCACTTCCATGCCATCCATCACCGTGGTACGGCATGATGCTACCAGCTTAGGCATAGGGCGCGGGTCTTTTTCAGAGCCTTTGCTTACTTTAACCAAACAGGTACGGCATTTACCGCCGCTGCCCTCAAGTTTTGAGTAATAACACATAGCAGGCGGAACAATATCACCCCCTATCTGCCTCGCGGCATTCAGGATGCTTGTTCCGGGTTCTACGTCAACAGTGATTCCGTCTATCGTTACTTTCATTTTTGTTCCTCACAAATCCCCATCTTATTGATGATGGACTTTTAAGACCTTATATTCTTTTGTCATGCTGAGCTTGTCAAAACATCGGTTAGTTTGACTAACGCGCGCCTTAGACAGGCTCAGGGTGACACCCTTTTATTTTCATTCAGGTAACCTGTCATGCTGAACTTGTCGAAGCATCCGCCGATTGTGTCAGGCGTTCAGCCCTTCGACAGGCTCAGGGTGACATTCCCTCATATTATGCTTCCGCCTTTTCCACTTTTGGCAATGGGTCGGCATAATGTGCCAAACCGTAGTTGCGTGTAGTAGCCTCAGCAGCGTTAGTAACATGCCATTCAAACTCATCCCTAAAGTGGCGAATAGCACTGGCTACCGGCCAGGCTGCCGCATCACCCAGCGGACAAATGGTGTTACCTTCAATTTTTTTAGATACATCAACCAGCAGGTCCATGTCGCTCATTTTCCCATGGCCATATTCCAGGCGGTGCAGCACCTTTTCCATCCAACCGGTACCCTCACGGCATGGCGAACATTGTCCGCAGCTTTCGTGATGGTAAAAACGAGAGAAATTCCAGGTGTTACGTACGATGCACTGGTCTTCGTCAAAGGCGATGAAACCACCGGAACCCATCATGGAGCCGGTAGCGAAACCACCGTCAGACAATGACTCGTAGCTCATCAGCCTTGCTTCGTTGTTTATGGTTTTTAAGATCAGGTTAGCAGGTAATATCGGCACTGATGAACCACCGGCCACTACCGCTTTAAGGCGTTTGCCGTTGGCTATGCCACCGCAATATTCGTCGCTGTAAATAAACTCTTCAACAGGTACGCCCAGTTCAATTTCGTAAACACCCGGTTTATTAAGGTTGCCCGATGCCGAGATCAGTTTGGTACCGGTACTACGGCCGATACCGATTTTGGCATACTCGTCGCCACCCTCATTAATGATAGGCACTACGGCAGCAATTGACTCCACGTTGTTAACCACCGTTGGGCAGCCATACAAACCAGCGATTGCCGGAAATGGTGGCTTTATACGCGGGTTACCACGTTTGCCTTCCAATGATTCCAACAGCGCGGTTTCTTCTCCGCAAATGTAAGCACCGCCTCCGGGCTGCACATACAGCTCCAGATCGTAACCGGTACCTAATATATTTTTGCCTAACAAGCCCGCGTTTTTAGCTTCGGCTATGGCTCTTTCCAGTATGCGTATTTGCGGCATCATTTCGCCGCGAACGTAGATGTATGATGTATTGGCACCCAAGGCGTAACTGGCCACGATCATTCCCTCGATCAGTAAGTGAGGGATGTACGTCATCAGGTAACGGTCTTTAAAAGTACCGGGCTCTGATTCATCGGCATTACAAACCAGGTAACGGGGTACACCTTCGGGTTTAGCCAAAAAGCTCCATTTCATCCCGGTAGGGAAACCCGCGCCGCCGCGGCCGCGCAAGCCCGATTTTTTCACTTCCTCCACAACCTCGTCAGGAGTCAGTGTTTTCAGCGCTTTTTCAACAGCGGCGTAACCGCCCTTTTGGCGGTATACCTCCAGCGTATTGATACCAGGTACGTTAATATGTTCTAATAATAATTTGCGTCCCATTAGTTATTTGCCTTTGCTTTCAAGTCCGCTATTAAAGTATCAACCGATTGCGTGGTCAGGTTCTCGTAAAAGGTATATTCAGGGCCTATTTGCAATACCGGGCCAAAGCCGCAGGCTGCCAAACACTCCACTCCTCTCCAGCTAAATAAACCGTCAGGAGTAACTTCGCCTTCTTTGACACCTAACTGTTGCTCAATATAATCCATTATCTTTTCGGCGCCTACCAGGCAGCAAGGGCCTGTACGGCAAACCTCCAGTACATATTTGCCTTGCGGGCGCATAAAGTACATGGTGTAAAAAGTGGCTACCTCATAAACCTCAATGGGTAAAATATCCAGGTATGCGGCTACCTTATCCATCGAAGGGGCGCTCAACCAACCAAACTCTGCTTGTGTTTCGTGCAAAATAGGCAGCAAGGCCGATTTTTGTTTTCCTTCCGGATAACGGCTTTTTATATCATCAAACTTAGCGATCAGCGCTGCTGAAAACTCAACAGGTGCTTGCTCGGTATCTTCAACCCTAAGCATCTAATTCTCCCGCTATAACGTTTAAACTACTCATGTTAATTATCGCGTCAGACAATAGCATGCCCTGACTCATGGGCGCGTACATCTGGTAATTTATAAAGCTCGGCCTGCGGAAGTGTAAACGGTACGGCGAGCGGCCACCATCGTTAACCAGGTAAAAACCCAGTTCGCCGTTAGCGCCCTCAACAGCATGGTAAACTTCAGTAACCGGGGTTTCCACCTCGCCCATCACTATTTTAAAGTGATAGATCAGGGCTTCCATATTGTTATATACTTCCTCTTTAGGCGGCAGGTAGAACTCAGGCACATTGGCATGGAAAATATCCGCAGGTTCCTTTTCTATCTTATTTAAAGCTTGCTCAATAATGCGCAAGCTCTGCTTCATTTCTTCGTTACGTACTAAAAAACGACTATATACGTCACCGTTTTCACCTACCGGGATTTCGAAATCAAATTCCTCGTATGATGAATATGGCTCCATAGCACGCACATCATAATCAACACCGGCAGCGCGCAATAACGGACCGCTCCAGCTATAGCTGAGCGCCGTTTCGGCAGTTACCGGGGCAACGCCCTTGGTACGGTCAATAAATATACGGTTGCGATTAAACAGGTTTTCAAACTCCTTTAACACCGCCGGAAATGCTTTTACAAATTTTCGGATCTTGTTAAACGCGATGGTATTAAAATTACGTTCAAACCCGCCAATACGGCCAATATTGGTAGTAAGGCGCGAGCCGCAGATCTCTTCATAAATTTCATAGATCTCCTCACGATACTCCATCATGTACAGGAAGCCCGTAAAAGCACCTGTATCCACACCTAATACACCGTTGCAAATAATGTGATCGGCAATACGGGCAAGCTCCATAATGATCACACGCATATAGTCAACACGCTTTGGAGTAGTGATGCCGGCCAGCTTTTCAACCGTCATGTGCCAGCCCATGTTATTTATAGGTGACGAACAGTAGTTCAGCCTGTCGGTAAGCGGGGTGATCTGGTAAAATGGCCTGTGCTCGGCAATTTTTTCAAACGCGCGGTGTATGTAGCCAATGGTTGATACGCCGCTTACAATACGCTCGCCATCCATCTGCAACACGTTTTGAAAAACGCCGTGTGTTGCCGGGTGGGTAGGCCCCAGATTAAGGGTTGAGAGTTCGCTTTGCGGATCGTTATCAAAAAATACAGGATGATTCTGCATGCTTATTATCTTCCAAAAAAGTAATCTTTCTTATCTACACGGTTCGGGTCTTCCAACGGATACTCTTTACGCATCGGGAAAACCGTCATATCGTCAACATTCAATATACGGCGCAAATCAGGGTGACCGTCAAACACTACACCGAAAAAGTCGTAGGTTTCACGTTCCATCCAGTTAGCACCATCCCATAGCACAGTTGCCGTAGGCATATGCACATCGCCATCGGCCACAAATACCTTTATACGGATGCGTACATTATTTACCAAACTGTGCAGGTGGTAAATTATACCGATAGATTTTTCCTGTTCAGGATAGTGGATAGCCGTAATGTCTGTTAAAAAAATAAATTGCAGCGTTGGGTCATTCTTTAAAAAGGTGAGCAAACCAATGATCTGCTCGCGGCTGGTTTCAACAGTCAGCAGATTATGCGGCTCGCCCGTTACACTTACCACATCGCCAAATGCTGCGGCAATTTTATCTAAAACTTCCTGATTGGTTATTTTACCCATTACTGAATTCCGTATTTAGCTAAAAGTTCCTGGTACTTCGGTTCGTTGCGGCGGCGCAGCGATTCGGTTTGTACCAGTTTCTGAATGTTCATAAAACCGTCAATAATGGCTTCGGGACGTGGCGGGCAACCGGGCACGTAAACATCAACCGGTATAACCTCATCAATACCTTGCAATACCGAATAAGTATCAAATATACCACCACTTGAGGCACAGGCACCAACAGCCATCACCCAACGTGGCTCGGCCATTTGCAGGTAAACCTGGCGCAATACCGGAGCCATTTTTTTGGATATGGTACCCATAACCATCAGCAGGTCGGCCTGACGTGGCGAAAAGCTCAAACGCTCGGCACCGAAACGGGAAAGGTCATAATGTGAGCCCATTGTAGCCATAAACTCAATACCGCAGCATGAGGTGGCAAAAGGCAAGGGCCATAAAGAGTGCGAACGGGCCAACCCGATTGCTTTATCAAGCGATGTGGCGAAGAACCCTGAACCTTCAACACCCGGAGGGGCGTTAACTATTTGAATATCACTCATGAACTAAATTATAAACTTAGGCTTGCAGGCAAAAAGACCGCCTTGCAGCACAAATTTATAATAAAATACCAGCTAAACGTATCAGGAACACTATGTATGAAGTATTTAGAATCAATCTAAACTTAATCCCACTCGAGGGCGCGCTTACGGATAATGTAAATGAAACCGAGCAACAAGGTGCCCATGAAAATAAACATTTCTATCATGCCGGTTTTACCAAGCTCCTTAAAGTTTATTGCCCAGGGATACATAAATATCACCTCTACATCAAACAGCACGAAGAGAATTGCAACCAGGAAGTATTTGATAGAGATAGGTGTACGCGCATTACCTACAACCTCGATGCCCGACTCAAACGGCGTCAGTTTATCGTTGGTTTTGCGTTTAGGACCAATTTTGTGGGTTACAAACATGGTTGTAAATACAAAACCAAGTGCCACTACCATCTGAAAAATGATTGGCAAGAAGTTGATCGGTAAACTTTGTGCTTCCATATTGCAAATATAATGATGGCTTTCAAATAAAAAAGGCCTCATTAAAATGAGGCCTTTAAAGTTTTATAACCAGAGCATAGTTTATTTACCTGTTGCTCCGCCTTTTTTAGAGAAGAATGCCAATACCGATTTGTTGGTAGGATCAAGCTCTCTTGCTTTAGTAAAGTTTTCGGTGGCTTTAGCGTTATCCTTTTCTTTATAAGCAGCATAATTACCTAAGTAAACATAAGCTTCGCTTAAGCCTTTTTTGCTCTTATCGTCCGGGGCGCCTTTAGCAGTTACAACCTCAATGTACTTTTCGTAGAAAGGTTTTGCGTAACCTACTATGTTGTTACGGTCTTTCTCTTTCATTTCGTTTACACGTGCGCGGTAAAGGAAAGCGTCAGGAAACGGCTGTGTGGCTGTTTTTTGGATGATATAGCTAAATGCGCTGTCAGCTTTAGTTAACACCTCTTCGTTACCTTTTTTAGCATCATACCCAAAGTAATAGCTTAAACCTTCGTAAAAGTAATCGGTTAATTTAACAGCACGACCACCTTTTTTTGTAAACTCGTTGTATGCATCACCGGCTTCAACGTATTTCTTCTTTTGGTAAAGTGTTTTAGCGATCTCCGCATAAAGTTCGGCTTGCGTAGTATCTAATTCTATCGCCTTTTTAAGGTTATTGATACCGGTTGAGTCATCACCTGAAGCAATTTGAATACGGCCCAGGTACAAATAATCGCGAGGGATAATACGTTTCTCACCAGCTTCAGCCATGAATTTTTTCATACCTGCTAATGCGGCTGGGTAATCCTTATTCTCATATGCGGCATACGCTTTATAACGGTATATCTTCAGGTTGTTTGCTCCGGCCACCTTTTCAAGCTCGGCAACCTCAGCCTGCAATGCAGGGTAATCACCGGCAGCTAACAAAAAGTCAGCATAACGCATACGCGATTCAACCGAACGGTCAGTCAGGCTCAGATATTTTTTATAATTCTCAACACCTTCTTTAACCTTAGCTGATGCCATCTTCGGATCGTTAAACGCCCAGCGAAGATCGGTCTCCGCCCACTCGCGGTAAGCAGGGCCATAGTTAGGGTTGATAGCTAAAGCTGCCTTGTATTCAGCCTCTGATTGCTCAAAGTTGTTAGCATATCTCCAAAGCACACCTTTAGCTACAGTAGCAGCTGCTGATTTTGGATCAACAGTCAACGCTTCCTGGTAAGCTGTTAGGGCTTCGCTGCTTTTCACCAGCAAACGGTTTGCATTACCTAACTCAACCAACAAAGCGGCATCCTTAGGATTAACGGCTTTACCTTTTGCTAATACATCAGCAGCGGCTTTTGCATCTGCGGGGTCAAGTAAATAAGCTTCACCTACGTATAAATACGGAGTGCTGCTTTTACCGGCCAGGCTAACAGCCTGATTAAAATTAGTGGTAGCACCTGCCGAGTTTTTCTCTAAACGGGCTACAGCACCCAAACCGGCATAGTTTAACGCTGATTTAGGGTTTTTAGCTATACCTTGTGTAAACACGGCCTTAGCTGAGTCTGGATAATCCTGTAATATATACACCCAACCCAAATAAAAATAGTTCTCATCCTTATCGGCCTGAGTTTGAGTAAGGTTTTTAAGCATTGATTTTGCTTTCTGATACTGCTCGGCGTCAATAGCTTTTTTGGCGTCGTCTAAACTTTGCGAAAAAACTGATGAACCCATAAGCATCAGTGGCAATGCTGCGGTGGCAATTTTACTGATCTCTTTCATCTAATTAATTTTAATTTACTCTTTCTTTATGTTTATTTCCCTGCGGGGGATTGAATCAGGCAATAAGCCCGATTTCAGTATTATACGCTGTCCTCGTTCGCTTGCCAAAAATGATGCAAATCCCGTGCCCAATCCTACCCTGCCGGTACTGTTTAAAATATACAGCCCTCGGCTTAATGGGTACTGTTTTAAGACAAGCGAAGTTTGTGATGGTTTAAAGTAATCGTTAGGGTACTTTTTGTTTGCTTCGTCCCTTACGCCCATAATTTGTACTTTTCGTACATACGGAGCGTAATCGTCGTCAGGGTCATTAAGCCAGCTGAAACCAACTATACCTATTGCCCCCTCATGTTCACTTACATATTTAATAACGTCTTTGTTTGATTTGAGGGCATAAATATTCTTTTGTTTTAGATCCTTATTACCCGATAAGTCTTTAAGGTACCTTACTATACTGGAGTTCGGATTATCAAAAACGATGTTTTGGTCAGTTTTAGTGTTGCCGTTCAACATTTTTTTTATTTCCGACACAGTGATGAGTGTATCAGATGATTTTTTATTTACAATCAGCGCAACGGCATCAACCGCAAACTTGTTAACCTCCGGCGGTAACTTACGCTCATCAAATATCTTCTTTTCCGCTGGTGTAAGCTCGCGCGACATGATTGCCACGCTTATACTATCGTTGAGAAAAAGGTTGAGCAATTCATTTTCTGACATGTAGTGTATATCCAGTTTGGCTTTGCTAAACAAACTTTCAAACACAACCTGCTCTTCCGCAACTATAGGCTCAAATGATTCATCTGCCAACACTTTGATATCTCCTTCGGCAAATCCATCAAGTGGTTTAGCGGCCTTATCTGTACCGGAGCCGCCACAGGCTGAAATCACCAACGTTGAAAATAACAACCAGGCAAGCCTAAAATTAACTTTCGTTATCATCCTTTTTTAATAAGCGTGAAAACCTGAGTATCCCATAAAAAATAAAAAAGGCGCCACATAAATAACGCTGCCAATCAGCTAAGGGCAGGTTCATGGCATCCCAAAACATGATCATTAGCCCAAGCGCAGTAACGCTTATGAACGTAACAACCCCTAAAATAAGCAAAAATCGCCTTTTGGGCGATTTTTGCTTTGAATTTGAATTAAATAACATTTATGTGCAATTATTCGCTTGCTAAGTTAAACGCAATTGGAACAGTGTATTGTACACGTACCGGACGGCCATTCTGGATACCAGGGCTCCATTTCGGTGATTTTTTCAATACACGTACGGCTTCCTCATCGCAACCGCTACCAATACCGCGCAATACTGTAATATCAGTTAAAGATCCGTCTCTTTCCACAACGAATTGCACGAACACTCGGCCTTGAACGTTGTTTTCACGGGCAACGGCCGGATAACGGATGTTTTTACTAAGATAGTTACCGAAAGCAGCTAAACCACCCGGGAATGCCGGTTGTGTTTCAACCGCAGTAAATATCTCATTAGGGTCACTTTCGATTACCTGCTTAACGTCTGAGTTACCTACCGGCTCGTCAATACGTATTTCGGCGTTCGGGTCACCTTTTTGGTCTTTTTGACCAGGGTCAGCCACCTCAAGTTCCTTAACAGTTGGCGGATCTTTTTCCACTACCTGATCGTCAGGTTTTACCACCGGAGGCGGGAATTTAACCTGGTCAACCTTCGGTTTCGGCGGTTCTGGTGCCGGCGGAGGTGGTTTTTTAGTTTGATCCACCGGTGGTGGAGGGGTAAGCACCACGTCGGTTATTTTAACCTTCTCCGGCGCTTTCGGAATGAAACCCTTTATCTTATTGATAATAGTAGGCATTGATACAACAAGCACAAATACTGTAACACCTATTAACAATGCCTGCCCCGTGCGTTTGGAGTTAGACTTTCTTAATTCATAGGCGCCGTATGCTTTGTTACGATCGCTGAATACTACATCAATCCATTCCTGTTTTAATATATCTAATTTTGATCCTAACATTATTTTAGGCTTTACTTTTAATGTATTAAACAGTTAATTAATATAAACCCTGTTCTTGCAGCAGTTTTACTTCTATAGGTAAAATTTCGGCAAAACCATAAGATTGTATATTGGTGATTGCAATCTCGTCAAGCGCGTCAACCATGTTTTTGTAAACTGATTTATCGCTTGGCTTAATAATCACGAACATAAACTTGCCGGTTTTTTCCTGCACTTCCTTGCTCTTGTCAAGCAGGGTTTGGCGCAGGCCTTTTTTACCGTAGCCTTCAACTTCAGGAGGCGTTTTTCCGGGCTCACCAATGTACCAAATCAATTTATTGTCTTTACCTAAAAGCAAAGTCATGGTACGTGATGCAGCAACGTCAAGCTGGTTATCCTGCTTTTCATCTTTATCCGGCATGGCAACGTCCATCGCCTTTGGTTTTGACAGGGTGGTAGTCATGATGAAGAAGGTGATCAGAAGGAAAGCCAAATCCACCATCGCGGTTAAGTCAACGCGTGTTGATTGCTTTTTACTTCTTACCTTCCCGCCTTTTTTCCCACCCCCGCCGGAGGTATCTAATTCTGCCATCTATCTTAATCTTTTGATTCTCCTCTGAGGGATGTAATTAAACTAAACTTATTAACTTTTTGGCGTTGCAGTATGGCAATAACATCCTTAATTGTAGGATACTCTTCTTTACTGTCGCCTTTGATAGATACACGCATTTCCTGGTTGTGCAATGCTTTTACCGCTTTACGTGATTCCCTGATCCAGTTAAAAAGCTCATCGCTTACTGAATCGCGCGGAATGCCCGGCTGCGGGTAACGTTGCCTTTGCTCAACATCTAAAGCTAAAAACTGCTTTAGTGATTGAATTGGCACGCCAAAAACAGGCAATGTGGCAAATTTCTCCATTTCCTGAGGGGTAAACTGAATGTTATACAACCCACCCATTTGCTCTAAAACCGCTTTGCGTATATCATTACCTTCTACACTAAAGAAAGCCTTTTTTTCACCTACGGTGATAACCGCTATATTCTCTTCGGGTAGCTTTATGTCCTTAACTGAACCCGGAACATCCACGGGAACGGGATCCTCAATACGAGGCTTCGCGGTCAATATGAAAAAGGTAAGCAATAGAAACGCCACATCACACATTGCGGTCATGTCTATCGATGTACTTTTTCGTGCAACTTTTACTCTTGGCATAATTTTAATCTATTAAATATTAAGGCTTGTTGTTATTTTATTAAACATTCCGGCCGGCTGAGGCCAGCCGAAACTAAGCGCTAAATATTTATTATTTGTGTGATGAAGCGAACGTTTGAACGATGCTGAAACCAGTTTCGTCAATAGCGTAAGTCAACTTGTCAATTTTAGAGGTAAATACGTTGTACATGATGATCGAAAGAGCTGAAGTACTGATACCTAAAGCTGTATTGATCAAGGCCTCAGAAATGTGAGTTGATAACGCTGACTGGTTTGGAGCACCTGATGATGCAAGCTCAGCGAATGCACCGATCATACCAACAACCGTACCTAACAGACCTACCAGTGTACCAATTGATACCAGGGTAGCAATGATGGTAAGGTTTTGCTCAAGCATTGGCATTTCAAGGGCCGTAGCTTCTTCAATATCTTTTTGGATTGCTAAAGCTTTTTGTTCGCTATCCATAGCAGCGTCGTGCTCAACTTCACGGTATTTTTTCAGACCAGATTTGATAACGTTAGCTACTGAACCTTTTTGTTTGTCGCACTCTGCGCTTGCAGCCTCAATGTTGCCAGCGTTAAGGTAACCTTGTACTTTACGAACGAAAGCATCTACGCTACCTGAACCAGAAGCTTTACCGATTACGATGAAACGCTCAATAGAGAACACAATAACCATCAAAAGGAAGCTGATGATAACAGGTACGATTGGACCACCTTTGTGAACGGTACCGTAGATATCTACCGGATCGTTATCAGGGTTACCACCTTTGTAGTGACTGCCATCACCCAGAATAAAAATAAATATACAGATAGCAACAACAATGCACAATGGAATTGCCAGTGTTGCGAAAATGCCCGCTGAGCTTGAGCTTTCTTTTTTAACAGGAGTACTTGGTTTTGATGGTACGTTAGCCATTACAGTAAAATTTAGTTTTTAGTTTATGTTTATTTTTTATGTTTAATATGCTTACTAAGCGAATAACAAAATTAAAATTTTCACAACGGAAAAAAATCAAAATCAGCTATTCTTAATAATAATTTAACATTCCCCCATAAAACAACGGCGGAATGTAATAACGCTTGCAACACCAAATATTGTTTGTTACAACTATAATTTTTTACAATGAAAATTATTTTTTTCAATAATAGCAAAAATTATCCTACAAAAAGTATGTAACTAAACTGATAGATTTTGGGCGTTTTACCCGGTTGCAAGTAATATTTATATACGTTTACAATTGATAATTAGTATATTAACTAAGAAATTAATTATAGCTTCACCTACCGGCGCTATAAAAACAAATAATATCTTTTTTTAACAAAATTGCAATCGATGGCATAAAACGGTTAGCCGCCTGCCTTTTTTGCTTTGTACCCGTCGGCAATTAAAATGTCAAGCACCTTGTCTCTGAAGTCGCCTTGTATTAATATTTCACCGTCCTTAGCCGAGCCGCCAACGCCGCATTTGGTTTTGAGTTTTTTGCCTAATACTTCCAAATCATCATTAAGCCCTGTAAAACCTGCTATTCGGGTAACTAATTTGCCGCCGCCTTTACGATCGAGATGTATTTTTAGATTTTGATGTTGCGGAGCTAACGTTTCCTGAACGTTATTGTCTTCGTCGCTGTATTGAAAACCCGGATCAGTAGAATATACAACCCCGGTATATTTTTGGTTCTTCCTGGACATATATGTAAGGTTAATATTAATAATAGCCGAATAATATCCGGCCTACCGGTTAGTCATTATCGCTGGCCACTAAACTGCGCCATGTGTTTTTGGTATCCTCGCCTCGCTCAAAACCCTCACCAACTACTACATTTAACGACCGTGGTATAATATATATTTCGACGCTTGTGCCAATTATTTGCGGCTCGCCGTCCAGGTGCGCGGGGCCTTCGCTTTTTCGGCTCACCTCTATGTGTTTGCCTCGGATTATTTCAACGTAAGAAGATTTGTCGGCCGTTTTGTTGAACATGCGCAATGCCATTTCCGGAAACTTATACAGCGGGAATGGTTTTACCACGCAAACATCCAGCATACCATCCTGTACGGATGCCTTTGGCGACACATGCGCATTGTTGCCAAACTGCGATGAATTGGCAAAACTCAGCATAAACGCTTCGCGATCATACTCCTTACCATCAATGGCGATGTGGTATGACTGCGATTTATAATTTAGTATTTCCTGTACCGATGATTTAAAATAACTATAAAATCCACGCTTTTTGGCATTTTTACCTTGCGAGAACACGTTACTGATATGGGCATCAAACCCCAAACCTGCCATATTAAAAAATGGCTGTCCGTTAAACAAAGCCGAGTCAATGGTTTCTACCCTTGTTTTGTTGAAGGTTTCAACCGCCCCCTGTACATTCATAGGTATACCTAAAAAACGGGCCAGGCCATTGCCCGATCCGAAGGGAATAATTCCTAACGCAATATCACTATTTACTATTGCAGACGCCACCTCGTTAACCGTGCCATCGCCACCTACAGCCACAACCATGTTGTAATTGCCGATAGCCTGTTTAGCCAGCTCGCGGGCGTGGGTTACGCCTTCGCTAAAATTAAATGTGGCATCAAATTGTGCTGTATCCAGATAATTGCCTATCAGTTTCGGCACCCCTTCCTTACTTTTACCGCCCGAAACCGGGTTTACAATAAATAAAACTTTCTTTTTCAATCACCTGTATTTAAGCGCGTCAAAAGTAAGTTATTTTCGGCTTTGTAAAAATTGTTTTATTTTAGCCGCCCGAAAGTGGACTGATTTAAGCTGCCCGCGGCAGCTAATTGCAACCACGTAAATAAAGTGCTAAAGTTTGCTCCTTTTTTTACCGGGTTTCCGTTCATCACCCCCTCTTTCTGGTTATACATATTTTAATTAAAGATTTTTATGCCATACTTATTCACTTCAGAATCCGTATCAGAAGGACATCCGGACAAAGTAGCCGACCAGATTTCAGACGCGTTGATCGACCAGTTTCTGGCTTTTGACACCGAATCAAAGGTTGCGTGCGAAACGCTGGTAACCACCGGCCAGGTTGTTTTAGCCGGTGAGGTTAAATCAAAAGCTTACCTCGATGTACAAAAAATAGCACGTGACGTAATTAACCAGATTGGCTATACCAAAGGCGAATACATGTTTGATGGTAACTCATGCGGTGTATTCTCAGCCATTCACGAGCAATCACCTGACATTAACCAGGGTGTAGAGCGCCAGAATAAAGAAGACCAGGGCGCGGGCGACCAGGGTATGATGTTTGGCTACGCTACCAGTGAAACCGACAACTACATGCCTTTAGCGCTTGACCTGGCCCATGCTTTATTAATTGAGCTTGCGGCTATTCGTCGCGAGAACAATGAAATTAAATATTTAAGGCCTGATGCAAAATCGCAGGTTACGCTGGAGTACAGCGATGACAACCAGCCTATCCGTATTGACTCGATAGTAATATCAACCCAGCACGATGACTTTGACAGCGAGGAAGCGATGCTGGCCAAAATACGTGAAGATATCATTGGTATATTGATCCCGCGTGTTAAGGCTAAGTATCCTAAATATGCTCATCTGTTTAATGATGGCATTAAATTCCATATTAACCCGACTGGTAAGTTCGTTATCGGCGGTCCGCATGGCGATACAGGCTTAACCGGCCGTAAAATTATTGTTGATACTTACGGTGGTAAAGGCGCGCACGGTGGTGGCGCATTTTCGGGCAAAGATCCATCAAAGGTTGACCGCTCTGCGGCTTACGCTACCCGCCACATTGCCAAAAACCTTGTAGCTGCCGGTGTTTGCAGCGAGGTGTTGGTGCAGGTATCATACGCTATCGGCGTCGCGCAACCTATGGGTATTTACGTAAACACTTACGGAACCAGCAAAGTAGGCCTGAACGATAGCGAGATCGCCAAAAAAGTTGAAGCTATTTTTGACATGCGCCCTTATGCAATTGAAACCCGCTTTAAATTGCGCAACCCGATATATAGCGAAACTGCAGCTTACGGCCACTTTGGTAAAGAGAGTAAAACCATTAGCAAAACCTTTATTAGCCATGACGGCAACTCGGTAACTAAAGAGGTTGAACTGTTTACCTGGGAGAAACTTGACCATGTTGACGCGGTAAAATCAGCCTTCGGACTGTAATTTACCGGTAATAATATTTTATAGCGATAGCGGCGGGTGATACCCGCCGCTATTTTTGTTTGATACCTTCGCTTGTATGGCATCAACAGATATAAAAACATATGACCCGTTGGCTTTCACCTCGCGCTTCATGCCTGTGGACGAAATGAAAGCCCTCGCAGGCGACTTTTTTGTATTGCCCGTTGAGGATATGTATCAACACCTTGCGCGCCCGGTGCCTGCAATACGGGCAACATCGCACTCTATATTATATATTACCGAAGGAGAAGCACGTATGGGTGTAGGTAGTACCAATTACACCATCGGCCCCAACCAAATGCTGGTAGTGGCAGCCGGGCAGGTGTTCTCTTTTGCGCCCGGAGATATAAATAAGGGATACATCTGTAACTTTAGTAACGGATTGATTACCGCGAAATTCGGCAGCGCTGAATTGCTCCACAGCTTCGAGTTTTTGAAGATATGGGGCAATCCGCTGATTATGCCTGACGCTGAAACAAGCGGTTATATAAGAGAAGTGTTTAAGCGCCTCATTATCGAATTCAGCCAAAACAAGCTCGCTAACGTCGACGTTTTGCAACCCTACCTGCTAAGCTTACTTACCGAGATAAACAGGGCTTATGTACCTTTACTACCTAAGGGCAATGCACAATCAAACACGATCGTTAACAAATTCAAAGAGCTGGTTTTTGAAAATTTCCGAACAAGTAAACTGGTTGCCGACTATGCCGGGATGCTCAACATTACGCCAAACCATCTTAACAAGATCATCCGCAAGGCAACTCAAAAATCACCATCGGTATGGATAGACGAAGCCCTTATTTGCGAGGCAAGGGTGTTGCTGGTACAAACTGATTTTACAATAAGCGAAATAGCACATGCTGTAGGACTGGATGATCCATCCTATTTTACCCGCTTGTTTAAGAGGTATGAAGGCATCACCCCCTCGGCTTACCGCGCGATTGATAAGTGCTGATAATGGCCTGATGCATCCTATAAGTGTAATAAAACAAACTCGAGATTTGCTGACGTAAATTTTATTTATGTACGCTGTTTTGATCTTTCTGCATTCTGTTACCCGCTGGTTGGTTTTGGCATCATTGCTATGTGCCATAGTTAACGCCATGCGCGGTTGGCTTACCGGGCGTGCCTACACCAGTGCGGATGATAAAGCACGCCATATTACGGCCACTATTGCGCATATTCAGCTGGCTATTGGTTTCGTACTATATTTTAATAGTCCGTTTGTGCTTTACTTCAGGCAGCATTATCACGAAGCGGTAAAACAGTTGCCCTATTTATTTTTTGGTATGATACACATTGGTATGATGACGATGGCCGTTATTTTGATCACCATCGGCTCATCCGTTGCTAAGCGGTGTACAACAGATAAGCAAAAATTTAAAACCATGGCCTTATGGTTCATTATAGGTTTGATTATTATACTAATCAGCATACCCTGGCCGTTTTCGCCATTGGCGCAAAGGCCGCTTTTAAGCACCTTTTGACATATTATGCTTAAACAATTAAATACAAATATTGGCCGTTTACGGTTACTTGCCTTGCTCGAAGGTGTATCATTAATCATACTGGTATTTGTTGCAATGCCTGTTAAGTATATATTGGGAGATGCTTCATGGGTAAAGGCGGTTGGCCCCGTGCATGGCGTATTGTTTTTACTTTTTGTAGTAAACACCATAAGCGCGGGCATTGAGCTGCGCTGGAAATTCAGCGAAACTACCTGGAAGGTTTTATTAGCCTGTATAATACCTTTCGGTACCTTTTATGTAGATAAAAAGATATTGAGCCGGTATTAAATTATAGCTAACATTGATACTCATTGCCGGGCTAAGCGTATAATGGCGTATATTTACCCTGATGGCAAACCCTACCCTAAACCCCTGGACAATAACCGGGGAGCACGAAAAATACGACAATCCCTGGATTAATATTACCGAATATAAAGTACTTAACCCGGCCGGTAACCCGGGCATTTATGGTAAAGTAAGTTTTAAAAACCTGGCCATAGGTGTTTTGCCGCTTGATGCTGAAGGCAATACCTACCTGGTGGGCCAATACCGCTTTCCGCTGGAGCAATACAGTTGGGAAATGCCCGAGGGTGGCGGCTCTATCGGTATTGATCCGCTCGACTCGGCAAAACGCGAGCTTTTGGAAGAAACAGGATTAAAGGCTGCCGAGTGGACCGAGATACAGCGCATGCACCTTTCCAATTCCGTTAGCGATGAACTGGCCATTATTTACCTGGCCCGAAACCTTGAACAATTTGAACCCGAGCCTGAAGAAACCGAACAACTGGTGATTAAAAAGCTACCTTTTGAGGATGTTTACAAAATGGTTTGCCGGGGCGAGATAACCGACAGCATGACGGTGTCGGCCGTGTTAAAGGTTAAGTTACTGATGTTTGAAGGTGCTTTGTAATAAACTATTGTATTATTTGCACGCATCAAGTATAAATTGTTAAATTGGACGACACCTTTTATTTACCAATTTTCATTTAAACTGCTTGTCGGCTTTATCAAAACACTTATTTCGGCTATTAACCTGCATTTTGCTTATTGCAACGGTAAACCTGCAGGCGCAGCAAAAACCACAATATACGCAATACCCGTTCAACAACTACCTTGTTAATCCTGCCTTTGCAGGTATTGAAAATTATATCGACCTTAAGCTCGGGCACCGTAGCCAGTGGACGGGCCTTGAAGGCGCGCCGAAAACCACTTATCTTACTATAAATGCGCCTATTGGCGAAAACTTTTTAAATGGCGGTGCCGGAAGCGGCAACCCAAACGAGCGCTCATACCTTCGTACTTACATGGCCGCCGAACCGCACCATGGCGTGGGTTTGCAGGTTATTACGGATAAGGCCGGCCTTATATCTCAAAACACTATAGCAGGCAGTTATGCCTATCACCTGGGCTTGTCGCCTACTTCAAATCTTGCGGTTGGTTTAACGACAGGCGTTAGCCAGTATGCCATCAATACATCAGCCATAACTGTTGAAAACCCGATTGACCCGGCACTTAATAACGGCAATAACAGCAAGTGGAGCCCCGATGTTACCGTAGGCGCGCTATTGTACGGCCCTAACTATTATACAGGTATTTCGGTACAACAGGTATTATCGCAAAGTATATTCTCCACTAATTACAACCAAAGCAAAAGTGTACCGCATTTTTTACTTACAGGTGGATTGAAACTTTATATGACCGATGACCTTACGCTAATGCCATCCTTCCTGGTAAAAGTTATTGATCCTGCACCGACAACTTATGATGTAAATATGAAGCTTGCCTTTCGGGATGATTTTTGGATAGGCGGCTCATATCGCAGAAACGACTCGTTTGGCATATTGGCCGGGTTTAACCTGAGCTCACTTATTAACGTCGGTTATTCGTACGATATAACTACTTCAAACCTGAACACCGTCAGCCGCGGCTCGCACGAAATTGTAATCGGTATTTTGCTTAACAATACCTACCGTGTAAAGTGCCCGCAAAGAAGTTTTTAGCGGTTTATACATACTTAGCGCAAAACGTTTAACTTCGGCCACGGCAATAAAAGCCGTGTAAAACCCGTTTTCAACATTAACTATTTTTTTGAAAAATGAAGTCACTAAAACAATATGGCAGCATGTTGCTTATTGCCGCTTCGGTAGCAGCAATGCCAGCCTGTAAATCAAAGAAAGCCGTTGTAGCACCTCCGCCGCCGCCAAAACCACCGGCAGAAACCCCGGCTACGCCGCCGCCACCGCCACCGGTTAAAGAGGAAACACCTGCTCCGCCGCCACCACCGGCAGCGCCCAACTACAACTTTAGCAATATTCAGTTCGAGTTTAACTCAGGCATATTGAAAACCGATTCATACGCGCTGCTTGATAAAGCGGTAGCTGAAATGAAAAAAGACGACTCAGTAAAATTCATGCTGGACGGACATTCATCTGCCGAAGGTTCTGAAAAACACAATATGGATCTTTCCGTAGAGCGTGCTAACTCGGTAAAAACTTACCTTACCAACAGCGGCATCAGTGCCGACAGGCTTACCGTAAAAGGTTACGGAGAAAGCAAACCTATATCAAGCAATACTGATGAGGCCAGCCGCGCGCTAAACCGCCGCGTTGAGATCAAAAAACAATAAAGCCATACATCGTATACAAAAAAGGAGCGCTTACTTACGTAAGCGCTCCTTTTATTTTTGAGAGTGTCACAATTATTTCACCTCGATAATAAATTCTTCCTTAGGGGTTCGTACCTTTTTTTGGTTAACCAGCCAGTCGTTAGCTTCATCGCGGTAACCCAGCGGTAATATGGCGGCACTCTTTAAGCCTTTTTCAGCCAGGCCTAAAATTTCATCAAGCTTTTCGGGAATAAAGCCTTCCATCGGGGTTGCGTCTACACGTTGCTCAGCAGCAGCGGCTACCGCTGTACCAAGGGCGATGTATGCCTGTTTTGCTGCATGATTAAAATGCCATTGCTGGCCAAGTGGCTCGTACATGCTCCATAGCCTGTCATGGTAAGCGCTCATGGCATCGTCCGGTAGTCCACGCTCTTGTGTTGTACGTTTAAACACCTCACCAATTTTTTCATAGGTATAACCATCCCATGCAGCGAAAACCAGCAGGTGCGAACAATCAACAATCTGGCTTTGATCAAAAGCGATGGCTTTGATCTTTTCCAGCACTTCTTTGTCAGACACTACAATAATTCTGTATGGCTGCAAACCCGATGACGATGGGGCCAAACGGGCAGCCTCTAATATATAATCAAGTTTATCTTGCGGAACAACAGCTCCGTTCATTTTTTTGGTGGCATAGCGCCAGTTCAGATCCTCTATCAAGCTCATTATAATTACGTTTTTATAATGACAAATGTGAGGCATTATTTGTTTACTTTTGTCACAAGGTAACCATAATTCACAGTAACATGGAAGTAACCAAGTCACCACAAGGTAAGCAGCCGTTAACTAAATCGCAGTGCAATAAAAAGCTGTTGGCTATTAAAGACGCAATGGATTTGCTCGAGGGTAAATGGAAAATTCACATCCTGGCTGTGTTATGCGACAGCCCTATGCGCTACTCAGATATATTGCGCGAGGTAGACGGTATATCCGGCAAAATGCTGAGCAGGCAGTTGAAAGAGATGGAATTGAATAAACTGGTTACACGTAACGTAATCAACACCCAGCCTTTAGTGGTTGAATATCAACTGACCGATTATGGCCTGAGCTTTAGAGATGTTTTAGCCCAACTGGCCTTATGGGGCGAAAGGCACCGCGAGCATATACTGAAAAACCAGGAATAACGAAACTATTTTTTCGTACGTTTCTCTACAAACTCTTTCTCCAGGTTGGCAAGTGCCTCATCATAACCTTTACGGTCAATAAATGCTTCGGGGTTATAGGTATTGCCCGGCTTATGCTTTTTTTGCAAATCAAACTGGCTGGCGTGTGATGATAACCATATATCAAAAGTCAGCTTTTTCATAGCGTCAAAAGTGTAAGCATAATCCTTCTCGATTTCGGGATAAGCGGTAACCTCGTCAAAAGCCTTTTCAATAACAATGCTTGGCATATTGGCAATCAGCACGTGGTATGTACGCACCGCATCCTTTACATCAAACAAATAACTGCACGAGCCCTTGGTATGCCCCGGGTGATGCAGCATAGTTAACTTAGTACCACCTAGGACAATACTGTCCTTATCGTGCAACACACGGTCAACCTTAACCGGCGCGTAGGACATGACGCCATTACCCAGAGCATAATCAGAACTGCCGCCATCGGCCACTACCTGCGCGTCGGCTTCATCAACCAGCATTTTGGCGCCCGTTTGCTTTTTAATAGCAGCCATAGCACCCATATGGTCGTAATGCGCCTGAGTTGTGAGTAATATCTTGATATCCTTAAATTTAAAGCCGAGTTTAGCGACGTTTTGTTTAATGATACCGGCAGAATTTGCCAGTCCGGTGTTGATCAGGATGTTACCTTTAGGCGTAACGATCAGGTAACTTGCCAAATCGTAAGTACCTACGTAATATAAATTACCGGCTATCCGGAAGGGCTGGTATGGTTTTGACCACTCTGCCGGCACATCTGTAGGTTCAACAACTTTTTGTGCGTTAGCCGCGGCAAAAGTTACCGCAAAAAACAATGTTAGCAGGATGAATTTAAATAGGTAGCGTTGCATACCTCAAAGATACAAGCCCTTGTAACATTTATGAATAATTACATTCCGAAAACTTAATATTCTTTAATTTAGCTTTATTGCGATCGATAACACTGCGTTGACTTAAACTTTATCGGTTCCCTGAATTATGTTTTTAATTATATTGAATATTATATTCTGCATTGCCTTTATTGGCTTTGCTTATCTGAACTTTGATGATATCGATTGGTATCTGTGGGTACCAATTTACCTTAGCGCAGCCGCTTGCTGTGGTTTTGCCGCCGCGGGTATGTTTTACCCTACTATATATTTATTGCTTATCGCGTTTTACCTGGTGTACGCGGCATTACTGTTTTTTCAGAAAGACGGCGTGCGCGACTGGATAAGCAAATACAATAAACCAAGCCTGGTTGAAAGTATGCAGGCCGAAAAGCCTTACATTGAAAAAACACGTGAGTTTTTTGGACTATTGATTATTACCGGGGCTTTATTAATTAACTTTTTAGCTGTTTAAAGGAAATGTTTGGGTACGATAAAGCGGCATTACAGCAAACAATAGCTGCCATTATTCAAAATAATATTACCGCTGATGCATGGGCTTGGCTAAGCCGACAGGGCGATATAAAAAGCAGAGCGGCATTCAACGCTGCATTTGCCATGATGCCGCGTAAAACGGGCAAGGCAGAGATCAGCATTACGCCTGCACAGGCACAGGAACTCGACGCTATCCGCAAAGGCTTCAATATTGACGGCTGGACGGCAGACCGTCTTTGCCGCGTATATCTCTTGCTATCAGCAGATGCAAGTGACGGGGAGCGCTATCTTGACGTTGTTGAAAACTTATTTTTAGCCGCTGAAATGAACGAATTAGTGGCATTATATTCAGCATTACCGGTGTTGGCTTATCCTGACTTTTTGGTAAAACGTTGTGCCGAGGGCATACGCAGCAATATTGGCAGCGTATTGGAAGCCATTATGTACAACAACCCTTACCCGGCCGAATATTTGCCCGAAGCTGCCTGGAACCAGCTAATTATGAAAGCCATTTTTACGGAGAAGCGCCTTGATTTAATTACAGGCCTCAACCACCGTAACAACCAGGAGCTTGCCCGCATACTGATGGATTTTGCCCGCGAACGCGGCGCGGCAGGCCGTACCGTAGTGCCGGAACTTTGGCATCTGGCATCACCGTTTACTGATGCCGGTATTGTAAACGCCGTTAAACAACAATATAGTACCATTTAATAACCCCAATTATAACAGAACGATATGTGCTGCAGCCATTCATTTGAAGATAAACCGCTACCGGGCCAAAAGCCCGAGGCATTTGATATAAGCGCCGTTAAAGGCATGAAATTTTTTGACCCGCATGTGCACATGACATCGCGCACCACGGATGATTACCAGGCTATGGCTGATGCCGGTGTGGTAGCCCTGATTGAACCTGCCTTTTGGCTGGGCCAGCCACGTACCGGCATTGATAGCTTTCGCGATTATTATAGCAGTTTAATTGGCTGGGAACGTTTCCGTTCGTCGCAATTTGGTATTAAGCATTATTGCACCATTGGCCTTAACTCACGCGAGGCTAATAACGAAGCCCTTGCCGAGCAGGTAATGGAAATACTGCCGCTGTTTGTTTATAAAGACGGCGTGGTTGGCGTTGGCGAAATAGGATTTGACGACCAAACCGCAGCCGAAGACAAATATTACCGCCTGCAACTGAATCTGGCTAAGGAAGCCGGTTTGCCCGTGCAGGTACACACCCCGCACCGAGATAAAAAACATGGCACTCAGCGCAGTATGGATATCGCGCTTGAGCATGGCCTTGATCCATATTCCGTCATTATCGACCATAATAATGAGGAAACCGTAAAAGAGGTACTTGACCGTGGTTTTTGGGCCGCATTTACCATCTATCCCTTTACTAAAATGGGTAACCAGCGCATGGTTGAAGTAGTAAAGCAATACGGTTCAGAACGCATCATGATTAATTCTGCCGCCGATTGGGGCATCAGCGACCCGTTAGCTGTACCAAAAACCGCCGCCTTAATGAAACTTAACGGCATCAGCGCCGAAGATATTGAACTGGTAACCTACCGCAACGCCATTACCGCCTTTGCCCAAAGCGGACAAATTGATGAGGCCGACTTTGGCGTGAACATTGACCAAAGCGCCAAGTTTGAAGGCAACAGCATTTTACGTGGCGGCCAGCAGCCAAGGGTAGATAAATCGTCCATCATTATCAGTTAATTGTTTTGAGTAAAACCATCAGTTACCTGCGCATGATGCGCCCTGCCAACATTGTTACCTCGGTAGCTGATGTGCTGGCGGGCATAGCCATCACCGGTATTTTTGCCGATTCGGGCGCATTTATGATGCAGGGATATTTATCAATCACCCTGCTATTATGCTTTTCAACCGCCTGCCTGTATGGCGGCGGCATCGTATTTAACGATGTTTTTGATGCCGAACTTGATAAAATTGAACGCCCCGAGCGTGCTATACCCAGCGGTATCATCAGCAAAGCATCTGCGGCTACTTTAGGCAGTATATTGCTTATTGCGGGTATTTTAGCTGCCTTTGCTTGCGGAAGCCTTTCGGGTATGTTAGCCGTAGCTATTGCGTTTTTCGCATTGCTTTATAACAAGCTCAGCAAGCATCATCCGTTTTTTGGGCCGCTTAATATGGGCTTATGTCGAGGTTTGAACCTGCTTTTAGGCATCAGCATATTGCCTGATGTTTTGCAGCATTGGTATATGCTGGCCGTGGTGCCCATCATCTACATATTCTGCATTACCATGATCAGTCGTGGTGAGGTGCATGGTGGCAGCAAGGGCAACCTGTATATCGCTTCGGGATTGTACGGTATTGTAGCGGGCATAATCGCCTACTTTGGTTATCGTAACGGTACATTATTGCTAACTGCTGTGTTTTTGATACCATTCATATTTATGATTTTCCGTCCGCTATTAAAGGCTATTCAGCAACCGGTTGGTAAAAATATAGGCGCGGCGGTTAAGGCCGGGGTAATATCACTTATATTGATGGATGCGGCATGGGCGGCAACATTCAGCACATTTTTTGTAGCTTTATTGATAGCCTGCCTGTTACCATTATCCATGTGGCTGGCAAAAACATTCGCCGTCACCTGATTTATTGTTTAAACGTTTTTGATTTGGAGCTTTAATGGAGCATTTACAACAGTCGTTCACTGTAAAATTTGAATATAAAGTATTTTTCACTGCCGGTCTTTTCGAAGCAGGCAACAGCATTTTCAACGATTTTTTGTCGCAGGCAAACACTGCCGTACAGCGTAAGATATTTTTTGTAATTGACGAGGGTGTAGCCGAGTCGCATCCCCAATTAACAGCAAACATCAAGGCTTACTTTGCCAGTAATAATACTGTAAAGCTGGTTGATCATATCCTGATCATTCCCGGCGGGGAGCAAGTAAAAAATGACACCAGGTATTTTGACCAGGTTGTTGAGGCGGTAAACACCTACGGCATCGACCGCCACTCGTACATCGCGGCCATTGGCGGAGGTTCGGTGCTGGATATGGTGGGTTATGCCGCAGCTGTATCGCACCGGGGCATTAAGCACATCCGCATACCAACAACGGTGCTCTCGCAAAACGACTCAGGCATCGGTGTAAAAAATGGTATCAACTACTTCAATAAAAAAAACTTCTTAGGCACCTTCGTACCGCCGGTAGCGGTATTTAACGACGAACAGTTTTTGACCACGCTTAGCGATCGCGACTGGCGTTCGGGCATATCCGAAGCCATTAAGGTAGCGCTTATAAAGGACGCCGATTTCTTTAACTGGATAGAGGCTAACGCGCAAGCCCTGGTTGAGCGCGACATGACCGTAATGAACCAACTGATATGGCGTTGTGCCAAGCTGCACATGGAGCATATTGCCGGTGCCGATCCGTTTGAAAGCGGTTCGTCCCGTCCGCTGGATTTCGGCCACTGGAGCGCGCACAAACTGGAGTACCTGAGCAACTTTGAGGTAAGGCATGGCGAGGCCGTTGCCATGGGCATAGCGTTAGATACAGTATATTCTAACCTGTCGGGCCGCTTATCATCGGCTGAAAGCCAAAGGGTAATTCAATTGCTGCTTAATTTAGGTTTTGAGGTTACCCACCCGCTGTTGCAGGTAAACGAGGGCGACAGCCCGATACTTAACGGCCTCGAGGAGTTCAGGGAACACCTGGGCGGACAGCTTACCATTATGCTGCTTACCGCTATAGGCCAGGGGCAGGAGGTACATGAAATGGATGCCAACTTGCTTGAACAAGCCGGCCATATTTTAACCGATACTCAGCAACATCAGTTGCAATAAACGTTATCTACCTATGCAGATCAACAACGCGCATTTAACCTACTGCACCAACATACATCCGGGCGAAAGCTGGGCCGATCATTTCGCCTCCTTGAAACAAAACTTTCCGGAGGTTAAGGCACAATTAGCGCCACATGAGCCGATGGGTATCGGCCTCCGTCTGTCAAACCAGGCAAGTTTGGAAATACTGATGGGCGACAACCTACAGCAATTTAAACAGTGGCTGTTTGATAACGATGCTTATGTGTTTACCATGAACGGCTTTCCGTACGGCGGTTTTCATGATACGGTGGTAAAAGACCAGGTGCACGCGCCCGACTGGACAACCAGCAACAGGCTCGCATATACCCTGCGTTTGTTTCACATCCTTACCGCATTAATACCGGAAGGTTTGGAAGGAGGCATATCCACCTCGCCATTAAGCTACAAGCATTGGTTTGATACCGGCGTTGAACTGGAAGATGCTAAACTCGTCGCTACAAAAAAAATTTTACTGGTAGCCGAGGAGTTAAACAATATTTATGAGCAAACCGGCATTTTACTGCACCTTGATATTGAGCCTGAGCCGGATGGCATCCTGGAAACTGGTCGTGAATTTATTGATTGGTACGAGCAGGTGTTATTGCCGCATGGCATTAGCCATTTTGCAGAAAAGCACAACCTGTTAGCTCATGAAGCCAAAGCCCTGATAAAGCGCCACATTACACTATGTTATGATGTCTGTCACTTCGCCATCGGTTATGAGCCGCATCAGGCTGTGATAGATGAATTGGAGGCAAAAGGCATCGCTACGGGAAAAATACAGATCAGCGCGGCGCTTAAAGCGACATTTACCGGCGAGCCGGATAATAAGCAAGCCATATTGGATGAGTTCGCCAAATTTGATGAACCAACCTATCTGCACCAGGTAATTGCCCGGTTGCATGACGGGCAGCTTGCCCGCTACCCTGACCTGACCGATGCCCTGCTGCTAAAAGATGACGCTGCCGAATGGCGCGCACATTTTCATGTCCCCATATTCTTAGAAGATTTTGGCCTGCTGCAATCAACCCAGAGCGACATCAGCGAGGTGCTGGATATCTGGAAGAACAAGCCCTTCACCAATCACCTCGAAGCCGAAACTTATACCTGGGGCGTACTGCCAACAGCGTTAAAGGTGCCTATGGCGCAGTCCATCAGTCGCGAACTGGTATGGGTAAAAAACAAACTAAGCATTTAATACATCGCACCTATGAATAAAACGGTTGTTATTGATATTGTTGGCCTTTCAACCTCGGTTATTGCTGAGCATACCCCTTTCCTGAAACAATACATCGCTAAAAAAAACCTTACTACCATTGAGCCGCTTTTACCGGCGGTTACTACGTCGGTACAATCAGCTTACCTAACCGGCAAATGGCCAACAGATAATGGCATTGTAGGCAATGGCTGGTACGACCGTGTGGACAGCGAAGTAAAATTCTGGAAGCAATCGAACAAACTGGTTAACGGTGAAAAAATATGGGATAAAGCCAAAAAGGAAGATCCATCATTCACCGCCTCCATGATGTTTTGGTGGTACAATATGTATTCAACCGCTGATTATTCGGTAACGCCCCGCCCTAATTATCTGGCGGATGGGCGCAAGATGCCTGATTGTTATTCGCACCCGGCAGAGTTGCGCGATGTGTTGCAGGAAAAATTCGGGCAATTCCCGCTGTTTCAATTTTGGGGACCGGGCGCTAATATTAAATCAACCCGGTGGATAGCCGATGCATCCATGCATACAGATGACCTGCATAACCCTACCCTAACGCTGATCTACCTGCCACATTTAGATTACTGTTTACAAAAGTTTGGCCCGGATACCACTAAAATCGCCACTGAATTAAAGGAGATAGATGACGTTGTAAAAGACCTGGTCACTTTTTACGAGCAAAAAGGCGCTAAGACAATCCTGTTATCTGAATACGGCATCGCCCCTGTAAATAACCCGATACACTTGAACCGCCTGCTGCGCCAGCACGATCTGCTGGGTATACGTATTGAGCGTGGGTTAGAGTTACTGGACGCAGGCGCATCAAAAGCGTTTGCCGTGGCCGATCATCAGATAGCCCATATTTATATCAATGATCCATCGGTTACTGAAAAAGTAAAAAGCCTCGTTAAATCCGTTAAAGGCGTTGAACTGGTGCTTGACCGTGAGGAACAGGCCAAATATCACATTAACCACGAACGCGCCGGTGACCTGGTTGTTATGGCCGATAAGGATAGCTGGTTCACCTATTATTTTTGGCTGGATGATGCCGTAGCGCCCGACTATGCCCGTGTAGTTGACATTCACAAAAAACCGGGTTATGATCCGGTTGAAATGTTCATGACCTCAAAAGCCCGAGCCGGTTATAAGTTACTACGCAAAAAAGCAGGCTTCCGTTATGTAATGGATGTGATTCCGTTGGATGCCACACTGATCAAAGGTTCGCATGGCAGGGTTAATATTGCTGATGAGTATAAGCCGGTGCTGATAACTGATAACGCCGTAACCGGAACCATCAACGCGCCCGATGTTTTTGATATTATCTGGCAGCACCTGAAGCAGTAAGCATTCCTGAATTGTGTAGGCCGGCTGATTGGAATACCTTTTGCATCTACAAGATGTAATATTTTCTAATCATCTGAATATATGCCTAAATGGTTTAAAATCACGCTGAAAGTGGTAGGCGGAATAATTGCGCTTATACTGCTTTTATTTATTGCCGCAACCCTTTATATCACCTTTAACAAGCAAAAGGTTTTAACGCTTATTACCCAAACCGTTAACAAAAGCATCGACGGAAAGCTGGTGATCGGCGAGCTCGACCCCACCTTTTTCTCAGCCTTTCCGAACGTGGCGGTGTCGTTAAAAAACGTTTCTCTAAAGGATAATCAATGGGCAAAGCATAAGCATACTTTGCTACGTGCCGGTGATGTTGAAGTGGCGGTAAACGCATTATCCTTAATTGGCGGCAGCGTTAATATTCAGAAAATCAGCATAAACAACGCCTCAATCGACTTTTTTACCGATAGCACAGGCTACAGCAATACCGCCGTATTCAAAAAAGGCAAACCCAAACCAGAGGATGCTGAAAAAGAAAAGGACGATGATGAAGGTGCAGCTGCAATCATCAAACGGATCGATCTGAATAAGGTTGCCTTTGCGCTGGATAATCAAAAGGCCAATAAACTTTTTAGCTTTTACATTAATTCCCTCAAGGGAAAAGTTGACTACCCAAGCGAGGGCTGGAAGGCTAAAATAAACCTGGACACCAAAGTGAAAAGCCTTGCTTTTAACACCAAGCGTGGTAGCTTTATTAAGGACAAACAATTGCGCGGACCGTTCGATATTCAGTACACTGAAAAGGATGGTGTAATAACCGTGGCCCCCAACAAATTAAATATTGGCGAAGATCCTTTTATCATCGGTGCAAAGTTTGAAACTGCCAAGGATCCGGTTAAATTCACCATCAATATTAAAGTTGATGAGCTGCTTTGGAAGCATGCAGCAGACTTGCTTGCACCTAATATAGCGGCTAAGCTTAACATGTTCAGCATATCAAAACCGTTAGCTGTAACCACATCGCTGGTCGGTGATTTTGGCGGCGGCGGCGATCCGGCAATTAACGTGCGCTGTAAGGTTGCCAACACAACCTTAAAAACTCCTGGCGGCGTAATGGAAAATTGCAGTTTTAATGGCTTGTTTACCAATGGCTACGCAAAAGGGCAAGAACTGGGTGACGAAAACTCGGCAATCGGGCTTTATAATTTTACCGGTAATTACAAGGAGATGCCTTTTACCATGGATACCGTTACCATTGTAAATTTGGATAAGCCGATAGCTACCGGTGCCTTCCGTTCAAAATTTGATGTGGCTAAGCTGAACAATGTTTTTGAAGGCGACCCGCTGCGGTTTACTAACGGCGTTGCGGATTTGAACCTGCACTATAAAGCTGATATTGTAGATTACCAATTGAACAAGCCGGTATTCCGTGGAGCTATCAACATAAAAAACGCGGATATGACGTATGTACCGCGCGGATTGAACCTCAAAAATTCGTCATTATCTTTATACTTTACGGATAATGATTTGTTGTTTAAGAACATCAGATTGCAAAGCGGCCGAAGCGTAGTGAATATGGATGGCCGGGTGAAAAATTTTCTCAATCTTTATTATAAAGACCCGGAGAAAATGGTATTGACATGGTATGTTCGCAGTCCGCAATTATACCTCGGAGAGTTTTTAGGCTTTCTCAACAAAAAAAGCTACGTGCGTAAAGTGCAAAAAAAGCGCACCAACAACGGCAACCTGGCCGAGCAGCTTAATGACGTATTTGAAAAGGCAACCGCAGAACTGCACATGCTGGTTGAAAAGGTTTACTACAAAAAATTCCTGGCTACGGATGCTATCGCGAGTGCGGAGCTTACTGACAACGGCGTGAATATAAACAGTATCAGCCTTAAACACGCAGGTGGTTCGCTTAACATTAGCGGCCGTGTGGTGCCTGATGGCAAATCAAATACCTTTGATATTAAAACCAAAGTAGGCAATGTAAACATCAGCACGTTCTTTTACGCGTTTGATAACTTTGGCCTAAGCAGCCTTACAAGCAAGAACCTGACCGGTTACCTAAACTCGAATGCAAGTGTTAAAGGACGTATAACTAATGAAGGCAGCCTGGTACCACGCTCCGTATTTGGAACTTTGTCATTCGACCTGAAAAAGGGTGCTTTAAAATCTTTCGATCCCATAAAAAGTGTGGGCAAGTTTGCCTTCCCGTTTCGTGATCTGGACAATATCACCTTTCAGCAGTTGAATGGTACGTTTGATCTGCGTGGTGAAAAAATCAATATCAGGCCGATGCAAATCAGTTCAAGCGTACTGAATATTGACTTAGCCGGCGTATATTCTCTGGGTACAGGAACCAACATTGCTATTGATGTGCCCTTACGTAACCCTAAGGATGATTACAAGATAACCGATCCTGAAGAGCGTCGAAAAAAACGCATGAAGGGCATTGTGCTGCATTTATTGGCAGCAGACGGTGATGATGGCAAGATCAAGATCAAACTGAACAAGAACCGCAAAAAAGATAAAGACAAAGACGACGAGGATAGCAAAGAAAAAGAAGCCAAATAGATCAGGCTATTACCCTATTCCACTCCGGATGCCGCTTTAAAAAGCTTTGTATGTAAACGCATAACGGTACAACTTTGCTATTGTGCTGCTCGATGTATTGAAATACCTTTTCAACCATTGCTGACGCTACACCTTTGCCTTCCAGTTCCTCCGGAACCTCGGTATGTATGAGGTAGTATTTATCTTTCTTTTTCAAATAGTCAACAAAAGCACGGTGGCCTTCAACATGCAGTTCAAAGTTATGGATAGGTTCGTTATTGATGAGTTCAATTTCGGTGTATGATGACATGGCAGATGTGTTGGTATAATCAAATGTAAGAATACAATTTATCTTAAACCATTATAAACAGCACAGGCCTTGTTTTTCGACAAGGCCTGTGCTGTTTATATAATATTATTATTTTTACTCCTCAACCACTTCGCTGTTAGTGCTCACCGGTTCGGGCGTTTCCTGTTTAAAATAACGTTTCTGGAATAACAGTATCATAATCACACCTACTGATATTGCGGCGTCGGCCAGGTTAAATATCGGACTAAAGAACTCAAATTCGGTACCACCCCAAAACGGAAACCATTGCGGATAAGTACCCCTGATTAGCGGGAAGTAAAACATATCAACCACCCTGCCGTGAAACCATGGCGCGTAATCAAAAATTTTACCGTAAAAAACACAGTCAATAATATTACCCAGTGCACCGGCTAAAATTAAGGCTACGTTCATTATTAGTCCGCGATGATACTTGTGCTTTATTAAATGCACAAGGCCAAACCCGATGGCTATCACAGCCACTATGCGAAACAGGGTTAAGGTTAGCTTGCCTAATTCTCCGCCAAGCTCCATGCCAAACGCCATACCGTTATTTTCGATAAAGCGCAGCATACCACGGTCGCCTAAAAAATGAATCCTTTCATCAAGATACATATGGGTCTTCACCCAGATCTTGATCGCCTGGTCGGCCAATACCACTAACGTGGCTACAAGGAAAGGTTTAACGTACGATGCCTTCATTAATTCTGTCGAAGTTTAGCCTCCATGCTAAGCGTTGTATGCGGCACAGCGCGTAAACGCTCTTTCTGAATAAGCTTGCCGGTTTCGCGGCAAACACCATAAGTTTTATTTTCAATACGTACCAGTGCAGCGTCAAGCTGCTCAATAAACTTTTTCTGCCTTGCAGCAAGCTGGTTTATCTGCTCCTTCTCTAAAGTAGCTGAGCCATCCTCTAAGGTTTTGTAAGTACCTGCAGTATCGTCAGTACCGTTAGCGTTTGGCGAGCTTAATGATGAAGCAAGGGCGTTAAGCTCTTCTTTAGCGGTACGCATTTTTTCTAAAATGATGTCTTTGAACTCTTGTAGTTCTGCGTCAGAATATCTGGTCTTTGTGGTTTCGTTTGCCATTATATTTTACTTAAAGAAATCAATAATTCGTTTTCGTCAATATTTGTTAACTCACCTTCGCTAAGCTCATTGTTAAACTCAATGGTATCAGCAAGTATCTCGGCCTTTATGTACGCTATGTTAGCGTTCACGGCATCGATAATTGCGGTACTGTCAGTCTTGATGCGCACGTTAATTTTATCGGTCACTTCAAAATCCTTGCTCTTGCGGAGGTTCTGGATACGGTTTATCAGCTCGCGCGATATACCTTCCTTCTTCAGTTCGTCAGTCACTGTAACATCTAAAGCAACGGTTAGTTTGCCTAAATTTGCAACCTGCCATCCCGGTACGTCTTCAGCTATGATCTCAACATCGGCTATTGCTATCTCGAAAACCGAACCATCGATCTCGAAAGTTGTTTTGCCTTCCTGCTCAAATTTCGCCAAAGCCTGCTGATCCAGGTTAACAATAGCATCGGCAACGGCTTTCATGCTCTTACCTGCTTTAGGGCCTAATGCTTTAAAGTTAGGTTTTATCTTCTTTTTAATAAACCCGGCTGCGTCCGTAATATATTCAATATTTTTGATATTCGTTTCAGAAAGTATCAGCTCTTTAACCTGCTCTACCTGATGCTCAAAGTTCCTGTCGAGTATAGGCAGCAATATTTTGCTTAACGGCTGGCGCACGTTTATGCTGCTTTTTTTACGCAGCGATAATACCAGTGATGATATATCCTGCGCTAACTGCATACGTTCTTCCAGCTCCTTGTTTACCAGGTCGGCATGGTACTCCGGGAAGTAAGCCAGGTGTACAGATTCAAACTGCTCTTTACCGGTTACCTTATTCAAATCGTTGTATAAACGTTCGGCAAAAAACGGTGCCACCGGCGATATAAGTTTGGCTATAGTTACCAGGCACGTGTAAAGCGTTTGATAAGCTGATAATTTGTCCTCAGAATTTTCTGATTTCCAGAAACGCCTGCGGCTTAAACGGATGTACCAGTTGCTAAAGTGCGCGTCAACAAAATCCTGAATGGCGCGTGTAGCACGGGTTGGCTCAAAATCAGCATAAAACTCATCAACCTCTTTGGTTAAGGTGTTTAATAACGATATGATCCAGCGGTCAATCTCCGGCCTTTCGTTTAAGGCAATTTCAGGTTCACTGTAAGTAAACTTATCAATATTGGCGTAAAGCGCGAAGAATGAATAAGTGTTATATAAAGTACCAAAAAATTTACGGCGTACCTCATCCAGGCCATCAATGTTAAACTTCAGGTTATCCCAAGGCGATGCATTACTGATCATGTACCAGCGGGTAGCATCGGCGCTGTATTTTTCAATGGTTTCGAAAGGATCGGTAGCGTTACCTAAACGCTTTGACATTTTGTTGCCGTTCTTATCCAGCACCAAACCGTTTGATACCACGTTTTTAAACGCGATACCGGCATTACCAACCGCCTCGTTTATGCCTTTGATCTCGTCGCTGCTTTCGCTCAGCATTACCGCTATGGCATGCAGGGTAAAGAACCAGCCACGGGTTTGGTCAACACCTTCGGCTATAAAATCAGCCGGGTAAGCGTTTTTAAATTGATCAGCATTTTCAAACGGGAAATGCCATTGTGCATAAGGCATGGCGCCTGAGTCAAACCAAACATCGATCAGGTCAGGCTCGCGCAGCATTTTATTACCGGTTGATGAAGTTAATACCACATCATCAACATATGGGCGGTGCATATCATCAAGCTTAAAGCCTTGCGGCATGTGCCCTGCTGCAATAGACTTCTCAATCTCCTGGTTCAGCTCTTCAATTGAGCCGATGCATTTTTCTTCGCTGCCGTTCTCCTCGCGCCATATAGGCAGCGGGGTGCCCCAGTAACGTGAGCGCGAAAGGTTCCAGTCTACCAGGTTTTCCAGCCAGTTACCAAAACGCCCTGTACCAGTAGATTCAGGTTTCCAGTTGATGGTTTTGTTCAGGCTAACCAGTTTATCCTTAACCGCGGTGGTTTTGATAAACCAGCTATCGAGCGGGTAATACAAAATCGGTTCATCCGTACGCCATGAGTGCGGGTAGCTGTGCTCGTATTTTTGTACGTTAAAAGCCTTGTTATCCTCTTTAAGCTTAATAGAAATAAGCACGTCGGTCGGCTTAAAACCGGCTTCTTCGCGCTCTTCCTTACTGTAATATTCTTCTTTCACATATCGGCCGGCAAAGTCGGTTACTTCGTCAACAAAGCGGCCTTGCTTGTTTACCAAAGGCACTTCTTTGCCTGTTTCATCCAGCACCATTACTGATGGCACGTTGTTCTCTTTACAGGCCCTAAAGTCATCCGCACCAAATACAGATGCTGTGTGCACAATACCGGTACCATCACCGGTAGTTACAAAGTCAGCCGGGATAACGCGGAAAGCGTTCTGCTCCAGGTCAGTATTGGTTACATACGGCATCAACTGGTGATAGCGCAAGCCAATAAGATCAGAACCTTTGAACGAAGTTTCCAGGCTCCACGGAATAACCTTGTCTCCTTCTTTATAAGCGTCAAACGATACGTTTTCACCTTCCGTTTTAAAATATTTGCCTACCAAAGCCTTCGCCAGTACTACGCTTACAGGCTTAAATGTATATGGGTTTAAAGTGGCAATCTTTACATATTCTATATCCTCACCTACAGCCAGCGCGCAGTTTGATGGAAGCGTCCACGGCGTAGTTGTCCAGGCTAAAATAGCTGTTTCCTCACCCGGCTTACTGAACAACAACGGCATCAGCGGATGCTGCTGGTCATTCTTCAGAAAAAACTGGGCGGTGATGGTGGTATCTTTCACCATTTTGTAGGTACCCGGCTGATTTAGCTCGTGCGAGCTTAAGCCTGTGCCTGATTTTGGTGAATAAGGCTGTACGGTGTAACCTTTATACAACCAGCCCTTGTTATAAAGCTGTTTTAGTATCCACCACAATGATTCGATGTACTCGTTTTTATACGTGATGTACGGATCATCCAGATCTACCCAGTAACCCATTTTTAAGGTAAGGTCATTCCAGATGTCAGTATAACGCATTACCTCCTTGCGGCAGGCCTCGTTATAATCCTCAACTGATATGCTTTTACCAATATCGTCTTTAGTAATGCCCAGTGATTTTTCAACTGCCAGTTCAATAGGTAAACCATGGGTATCCCAACCACCTTTACGCTCTACACGGTAGCCTTTCAGGGTTTTGTAACGGCAAAAAATATCTTTGATTGAACGCGCCATTACGTGGTGAATGCCGGGCATACCGTTGGCCGATGGCGGGCCTTCATAAAAAGTATACGGATTATCTGCAGGGCGGCTGCTGATACTTTTTTCAAATATGTTGTTCTCTTTCCAAAACGCCAATATCTGTTTACCTGTTTCGGATAAGTTTAACTGTTTATATTCGTTGTACATCAATGTGTTCTACCTCAATTTTTAGAGGTTGCAAAAATACGGATTTTTTAGTTTAGAAAGTTATACATTACAGGTTAAATAGCTATTAAGTAGTTCGTTTTTACATGAAAAAGGTTATACGCAGCTTTGGTTACGCTTTTAAGGGGATAAGTTATGCTTATACTACTCAACTGAATTTCAGGATACACAGCGCCGCTACCATTATAGCTGTTGCATCGGGCCTACTGTTGGGCATCAACGCCAGCGAATGGCTATGGATAGCTTTGGCTATAACGCTGGTAACTATTACCGAAATGCTGAATACGGCCGTTGAATTGCTTACCGACCTGACATCGCCCGGGTACAATAACAAAGCCGGGCACGTAAAAGATATTAGCGCGGGATGCGTGGTTATTGCCGCTGTATTTGCTGTGATTACCGCGGCTGTTGTATTTTTGCCCAA
Organism: Mucilaginibacter roseus; assembly: GCF_021215455.1. GTDB lineage: Bacteria > Bacteroidota > Bacteroidia > Sphingobacteriales > Sphingobacteriaceae > Mucilaginibacter > Mucilaginibacter roseus. Next base: position 252,135 of record NZ_JAJPWV010000003.1, read on the forward strand.
ACTGCTTTTGTTAGTAAACCATGCTGCATAAAACCCGGGGTATTATTTTCAGGACGACTGATTACAGCGAAAGCAGCGTAATTGTGCAGATTTTTACGGAGAAGTTTGGCCTGCAATCCTACATCATAAATGGGGTAAAAAAGCCTAAAGCTAAAATACCCCGCAACATGCTGCAGCCATTGCATTTGGTTGACATGGTTGTATATCATAAAAACAACGGTGCAGTACAGCGTATATCAGAACTGAAAGCTACGCCGGTTTTGCAGACTATCCCTTACAATGTTATTAAAAGCTGTATTGCTATTTTTTTGAACGAGGTGCTGTATAAAGCCGTAAAACAGCAATCGCCGGATGAGCAATTGTTCGATTTCATATTTAACGCTATTGAATGGTTGGATCACCAAGCAAAGGGCCTCGCTAATTTCCATCTGCTTTTTCTGGTGCAGCTTACGCGATACCTGGGCTTTTACCCGGACAGGGCCAATGCAGACAACTCAGCATATTTTGACATGAAGAACGGAGTGTTTTCCAACTGGAAGCCTGAAAGTATACTATACCTGTCCGCCCCGCACACACAAAACTTTGCCGCCCTGCTGCGAACCAACATTGCTAAACCCGAGCAACTAAAGATTGACAACTCGGAACGACGCTATCTGATAGATAAGATACTGGAGTATTATGCGTTGCATGTTGAAGGTTTCGGCAACGTTAAATCGAACGAGATACTGGAAGAAGTATTAAGTTGATTTCCGGGGAATAAACCCGAAAATCAACCCTGCAAGGCAATTAACCCAGCACTCTCTTTTTGATGTATTCAATGGTTGAAGCGGGTATTGGCGCCCCTTGCACCTGCTCAACCGAACCATCTTTATTAATTTTGAGATCAGAATGTAACGTTTTGTCGATAGTAACGCGTAATATATCCTGTTCTTTCTCTACCTCGCAAGATAGCTCACGCTCAGAGTAAGAAATCGTAAAATGGTATCTGCCGTCTTTTTCGGCTGGTGTGATATCAGTCATAACTATTGGTTTTTTACTGTTAACGCCTGAAATAGCAGATATGTTTAAGCAAATAATTTAAATATAAATGTTTAAACATCAAACCTGATTGGATATAAAAAAAGAGAAAGCAGCAACTTTCTCTTTCATATATTAACTGACCTCATAAAATTTACCATAAAGAACGTTTTGTGTTAGGACGATAAATTATACGGATCAAATATACATTTTAGAAATTTAAAAAAACTAATTTTTATTCCTTTTTTAACACATATTTAATATAAAACACCGATAAATAAGGCGTTTTCAGATTAAAATTATTTAAACGACATCTTAAAACGTTAAAAAATTAATATTTCGCAACAAAAATCCATTTTTCTGCTTATTTATTACGAAAATTTAAAAAAAAGAGAGGATAGCGTAATTTTCCACATTGAAGTGCTTTTCCACATTCCTTACCATAACCAAGCGATTTATATCTGTTATAAACATTTGATTCCGGCAACCTTGAACAGAAAGTTAGGCTTTAAAAAAATAATCAGCTGGCTATCAACGATTAAATATTTTTTCAAAAAATATTTTTGAAAAAATAAAAAAACACCCTATGTTTGCAGTCCCAAAACAAAGGAACGCTACTAAAAGCCAACCAAGTTAAAGGGAGCATAGCTCAGCTGGTTCAGAGCATCTGCCTTACAAGCAGAGGGTCACAGGTTCGAATCCTGTTGCTCCCACTAAAAAGCCCTTCAGAAACACTCTGAAGGGCTTTTTTTATTGATGAAGTTTTGTAAAAAACTTTTATCTGTTTATCACTTTTGTACAATGTTAGCCATGATTAGGCCAACAACAGTTAAGCTAACACTTTTTGAGTAATCAACTTCTATTACAAACGGTTAATGGCTTCGATCAAACCACGAGTATCTTGCTGAACAGATCGTACACTTGCCTGTAGTTGATTATGCATATCGGCCAAATGTTGCACATCCTGCTCAGAGAAATAACCGCCTGAATTAAAAAAGCGAACTTCGTCTGTGCTGTCAACTTTTCCATTGAAAACAAATAGCACCCATCTCCTTTTTAATGTTTGCAACAATGATGATTCGCCGCTGTTGCTAAAAGTTTTATCCATCATAATGCGCCATAAAGCTGGTGGAAATGATGTATCGGTATTGTTCTCATTCCATACGTTTGTTAGCAAGCCTTTTCCACTTTGTAATTTGATTTTTTTACCCTTTGGATTAAGTAACATAAAACCTAATCCGGCACCAGCTAATCCACCGCCAATGTTGATACCTTTATTTACATTATCATTCTTTATTAATGCCGTAGAAACAGAAACAGCTGCGGCCGTGATAATTGAGGCGACCGTTAAGCGACTTGTGGTGTGGCCATTCTTACCATCAAGATACCTTGCTAATTGCTCATACCGCTCGCCATTACAGTCTAATTCGGCAACAATGGCTTCTATCTGCGTATTAAACAGTAATATTTTTTCAATCAATTGCTGTTTGGCAGCAAGTCTGTCTACAGAAGACGAGCTATTTAGATAACTCACAAGTATTTTATTAAGCCCAAGATGCGATGCCATCTTAAGGTCGTGCATATTCAACTTTGCACGAATCGAAGGATCTGCCAAACGACCATCTTCCAAGCTTAAAGAGTCATCCTGCTGGTATTTTATAGCCGGGGCACAGTAATCATTTTTTAATGCGGCGATCTTTGAATTGCCTTTACGCGTAGCGCAGGAAGAAAAGCACCCTAATAACGTTATAAGTACTAACGGCAACAACGCTGCAATACGAAGATTATAGTTAAATCTCATTAGCATCCTGTAACAGATTATGCGGATTAAATATACAAATATTGCACATTGTAAACGACTGCTACATGAAAGGAAATACTATGATGACAAGGCAAACAGCACATTGTTAAATTGCTGAACCCGACCCCAAATTTGGCGAGCGGAATAGGTCATGACGTTACCTTCGATCCCAAATTCCACTCACCCCTCCTACTCTTACTTAATGGTGTAGCTCTTCGTGGCTACTTCTGTCAGCCTGAAATAACCGAAGGCGTAATTATCACGGTTGGTTTGGTTAATGATATTTCCGCGAACGGCGCTGGGTATGGTCGGGAAAGGGTTACCATCATTACCAGAAGCTACGATCAGCTTGAACATATAATTGTAATAGCTTTTGGAAATGCCGTACAGTTTGATGTCCACCTTGTCTCTGGCCTTTAATTTCTCGTGCGAATAGGATTCCGAATTTAAGTTACCATTGGTGAATTCGTCATCTTCAACTTCCAATTCCGGGAATACGGTGTGCGGTTGGGTAACGCTGCTCAGATAAGCATTCTTTTGGCTGGCATCGTCCTGGTAATAAAAGGTGATCTCGACTTCATCACCAACCTCACCACCTTTGTCGTTCTGTTCAATGTTGTCTTCAATTTTCGGAACAGGCATGAAGGTTTCTGAGGCCGTGTAGGTCTGGCCGTTCAAAACAATCTTCAAATTGTAAATCTCACCGATAACAGGTAAAAAGTTATTGCAAATGTACTCCCCTGTTCCCGGCTTCTCAACAAAATTAAAAACACTATTTGCCGAATTGGTTACCGTTACCACAGCGCCTGCAACGCCAGGAAATTCGGAGCTGTAATACCCTGTGGTGGTGGTCAGCACAATCTTCTGCTCGTTGCCGGATGTATTTTTCACCCAATCGATAGAAGCATCCACTACCAACCTTGGTGGCGCTGTTTTAAGATCCTCTTTAATAACTTTTTCGCATCCCGTCAGGATTAATGAAGCGAATAGGATTTGTATTATTTTAATTAATTTGATTTTCATTTTGATTAGAATAAATAGTGATATTAAAACTTTACGTTATAGGTTACGCTCGGCACGATACCGAAAATGGATATCCTTTTTGTCTCGTTCCTTCCCGTTTCTTCATTTTGGCGGAATGAGTACGATGCCGCATTGTTTCTGTTGTAGAGATTGTATATGCTGAAATTCCATTCGCCCTGCCAGCCTTTTTTCTTGTCAGGTTTAGGCGTATAAGTGGCCGATACATCCAGGCGATGGTAGGGTGATAAGGAATCCCCGTTTCTCACACCATAACTGGCCACGGTAACGCCCTGGTACAGGTATTTTCCATTAGGAAAGGTTGCCGCTTTTCCGCTTTGGTAGGTAAGAATGGCTCCAAAAGACCATTTTGGACTTACGGTATAAGCGCCGGTTACAGACAGGTTATGCATCTTGTCGTAGTTCGCCCTGTACCATTCCCCGTTGTTAATGCCTGGCTCATCGGCTGTTCTGCCTGGCGTTCTTTGCTGCGCCCTGGAAAGTGTGTAGGATACCCAACCCGTCAGCTTGCCTGTGTTTTTCTTTAGCATCATTTCCAGGCCGTATGCCCTTGCTTCACCATTCAATAGCACTCGTTCTACCGCGTCGATACCCAACAGATCAGCACCGTCTATATAATCTGATTTGTTCTTGGTCTTTTTGTAGAAGGTTTCCGCTTCTAAGGAGTATTTATCGTCTTTAAAGTTGTGAAAGTATCCCAGTGCTACCTGATCCGATATCTCCGGTTTAAGATATTTGTCAGAAGGGGCCCAAATATCAAGTGGTGTGGCCGAGGCGGTGTTAGAGATCAAGTGTACATACTGGCTCATCCTGTTATAACTCGCCTTAACCGAATTATCATTGTTTAATGCGTAAGCAATAGCTAACCTTGGCTCCAGGTTGTCAAAACTTGCAATTTTCTGATTTTTCTTATAGTTGATCGTTCCCGTTGGTTCTGCCTCTTCATAGATATTCAATTCCCTGTTGTAAAGAAGCGGCCGGTCATTGGCATATGTATAGACTTCCTGCGCGCCTACCCGCTGAAAGTTGCTGTACCGAAGGCCATAATTCAGGGATAGCTTATCGGATAAGCGCTGGTCGGCACTGATATAGGCTGCGCTTTCATAGGCATATTTCTTAGCTATCTGATCCGGGTTGATGGCGGAGGTGGCTCCGTACGGCTTGATCGTTCCCGGGTTGAAATCATAGTAAATGGCATTCAGACCATAGTTTAAAGTCAGGTTATTAGAAACGTAGTGTTTAAAATCATATTTCAGGTTATAGTTCTTCACATTTGCTTTCCAGTCAAGGCCAATAACCTTGATCTTGATCCGATAGTCGTAATCACTGTAGATTGCTGACGCGTTGGAGAATATCTTGCTGGAGAAGATGTGATTCCACCTTAAATTAACCAGTTTGTTGCCGTACGTGTTAATAAAACTGTTGTTAAAGTTCAGGTTATCGTTGCCAAAGTATCCCGAAACAAATACATTATTCCGATCACTGAATTTGTAGTTGAACTTGGTGTTCAGGTCATAGAAGTAGGCTGAGCTGGATTCATTCGCCAACTTTAGAAAAAGATGCGCGTATGAACTTCTTCCGGCAACTACAAAAGAACTTTTACCCTTGGCGAGCGGCCCCTCAACCAGCAAGCGACTGGAAACCAGTCCAATCCCGCCGTTAACATGAAACTCCTCGTTATTGCCTTCTTTTTGATAAATATCGAGTACGGATGAAACCCTGCCGCCGAAGTTGGCCGGTATGCCCCCTTTGTAAAGTTTCAGATCCTTGATCACATCCGCGTTAAAGACGGAGAAGAAACCGAATAAGTGTGAGGTATTATATACAGTGGCTTCATCCAACAATACCAGGTTGCCATCTACGGATCCACCCCTTACATTGAATCCCGTTGCCCCTTCCTGGGCATTGGTAACCCCGGGAAGCTGCAGGATCGATTTAAGCACATCCACCTCACCCAAAACTGCCGGCATTTTTTTAATGGTGGCGATAGAGAGTTTGTTGGTACTCATTTCCGGTTTGCGGATGCTGGCCTGCGGCGTATTTGTTCTGACGGTAACTTCATCCAGCGTGCGGCTGCTTTCCGTCATACCAAAGTTCCGTTTGGTGTTTTCGTTAAGCGTGACAGTTTCTTCCAGGCGATCATACCCCACGTAGGTGATGACCAGGGTGTAAGTACCTTTGGGCAAGGTGGTGGAGTAAAACCCGTAGGAATTGGTTGTTAAACCAACTTTCGCTTCAGGGATGTAAATACTCACGCCGATGAGTGTTTCAGTGTTTAATCTGTTAGTGATTGTGCCGCTGAGGGTAACCTTCCCCTGGGAATAGGCCTGAAGCACCGAGGCAAAGAGGAGTGCCAGCGCGGGTAGGATTCTGCTTTTCATTTAAAAAAGTTTAGAGTTAAATGCTATGTTTTCGGCTAAACTATCTTATTACAGAACCCCGTATTTTTATATATACCAAACCTGTTTCTTTATATATTAAAGCAGCTTTTAGATATAGAAAAATAAACGCGCATGAAGGCTTTGGCGAAAAAGACCAGCATAGTAAAAATGAAATGCGCCTGATTATTGCCTCTTGATACAATAGATTTAAATGTGAAGCTTTGGAAATATAAGATTGGAGGCATAGCATCACTATGGCAGAATTTTGGGAAAAAAGTTTTCAGGACAAACAGGAAATGTGGGGATGGGAACCGGCTGATTCTGTAGCTGAAACAGTTGAATTATTTAAGCGAAACGGGTTAAATAAAATACTGATACCCGGTTTCGGTTACGGTAGAAATGCTAAACCCTTCTATGACAATGGATTTAACGTTACAGGAATTGAAATTTCTGAAACAGCAATTGATTTAGCTAAAAATCATTTCGGAGAGAGCGTCAAAATCCACCATGGGCCGGTCGGTTCCATGCCTTTTGACCAGGAATTGTATAATGGCGTATTCTGCTATTCTCTTATACATTTGTTAGGCCCGGCAGAACGGTCAAAGCTGATAGCCGAATGTTATCAACAACTTGAAACCAATGGCTATATGGTTTTCATCACTATCTCTAAAAATGACCCCAGATATCGGGAAGGTGAAATAGTAGACAAGGACACGATCAGGAAGAGTTATGGTGTCACTTTGTATTTCTACGATCCGGAATCGATACAAGCTGATTTTGGCGATTACGGCTTAATCGAAGCCAGAGAAATTACCGAACCGAAAGAGAATTTGGGAAATAAACCGACGCAGCGTTTTTGGTATATCGTCTGCAAAAAGTGATCGTTTATAATTGACAAATACTCGCTAAAAGTCTGTTGTTGCATTACTGGCCTTATTAAAAAAAAAGGGGTACAAAACTGAACCCCTTTCTTTGACAGATAATGCGGTAATTATTTTAGCGCGTAATTAAGATAGCCGCCATCCGCAACAATCTCAGTTCCTGTGATGAAGCTTGCGGCATCAGAAGCCAGGAATAACACTGTTTTAGCAATTTCGTCAGGATCGCCCAACCGTTGAAGCGCTGTAGCACCGGCTAAAAACCCTTTTGCTTCTGCAGGTATTACAGTATCTAAACCAGGTGTTTCAACAGGGCCCGGACTTACGATGTTGACGCGTATCTTTCTTCCTGCCAATTCATTCGCGGCAATTTGGGCTATTTTGTTCAATGCGCCTTTTGTAGCAGAATAAATAAGAGACCCGGCGTTAGCAGCGGTGGCCGCTGTTGAAGATGTAAATAACACTGCCGACCCATCCTTTAAGTGTGGAAGTAATTTTTGCAACGTAAAGAAATGCCCCTTAACGTTTGTGTTAAATTGCGCATCAAAGTTTTCTTCCGTTACTTTTTCCATTGGCTCAAATACCCCGATCCCCGCGTTAAGGAATAGTACATCTAATTGCTGCCCACTTTCCGAAACTGCTTTTTCAAGAACCGAGATACCTTCGAGTTTTGAAGTGTCTGAAACAACGGTGAATAATTTTGGGCTATTTATTTGTGCGGCTGCCTTTTGCAGATTCTCTGCTTTTCTGCCTGTAATCCAAACATTTGCTCCCGCTGCTATAAATGCTTTAGCTGTTGCCAGGCCTATGCCTGTAGTGCCGCCGGTAATCACGACGTTCTTATTTGTAAAGTTCATAATTAAATTTTTTAGTTACTTTTGTAGTCTGTTTTTCGAACTACAAATGTATACAAAAGTAGTTTTAAAAATGAACTGCTTTTTATTTTGACACTATGGAAACAATCGAAAGAAGATCATCATGCCCAATCAACTATTCGGTAGAAATTTTTGGCGATAAATGGATGCTTTTGATCTTACGGGATTTAATGTTTAACGGCAAAAACTCCTTCCTGGAATTTAGGGCATCAGCCGAAAAAATATCTTCGGCCGTACTTACCGAAAAGCTGAACATACTTTTAAACGAAGGTATCGTCACTAAAATAACCTCGCCAAAAAATGCTTCAAAGTTCTTGTACCTGTTAACTGATAAGGGTATTGAATTGGTACCTTTTATGGTTGAAATTCTTAACTGGGGCTCCAGGTACAATCCAAACGGCGGCCCCAAAACATTGCTTGAGGGAATAAAAAAAAACAAGAAGAAAGCAGTTACTGAAATACAGGACAAATTGAGGAGCCAGCGGCAATCCCTTATAGAAAAACAAGCCGACACTTTTTAGAAGCAACCTGCTTTAGTATCTAAAAAATTCAACTACCTAATTTGGTATATAATTATCGGGCTTTGGTATAGTAAGTTCTTTTTAATTCCGGAGGTTTACTTGATTTGCCTTAGATTTAAATTTATGAGTATACCTCTACACGCAAAAGCTATAGATACCAATTGGATGCTACAGTGGATTGTTGCAGCAAAGTACAAATTTCAACGTCATTTTTTTGTGATCGTGTTTTGTATTATTGTTTTGTATTACAGCCCGGCGGACTATGTAGAACCTTTTGAGACCTATAACCGACTGGTTATTTTTATCCAGATCATATTACTGGCCTACTGGAATATGTATCTTTTAGTGCCCAATTTTTTATTCAAGAAAAAATATCTGAGCTATGGAATTTTTGCGCTTTTAGGCATCGTGCTTTCGTTTTACATTCACGAGTGTTTTGCTTTTTACTTTAAGCATAAAGCACTTCCTTACCAGGATGACACTATTAACTTTATTACCTTTTCCTTCATGATCATGATGCTTATTATTGCATCAGCAGCGGTCAAAATATTCCAGCAATGGATATCTGACACGCAACTGATTTATGAACTGGAACTGGCTAAAACCAATACTGAACTGGAGCAGCTCAAAAACCAAATCAACCCTCATTTTCTTTTTAATATGCTCAACAATGCTAACGTATTAATTGAGGATGATCCGAAAAAAGCCTCGCAGGTGTTGGTTAAATTGAGTGACCTCCTCCGGTACCAACTTTATGACAGCTCAAGAGATAAAGTTCTGTTAACCTCAGAGATCCATTTTCTGGAAGATTTTTTAAACCTGGAGAAAGTCAGGCGAGACAATTTTAATTTTTTAATATCTAAGGAGGGTGAATTGAGCGGGGTTCAGGTTCCTCCGCTGTTATTTATATCATTTGTAGAAAATGCGGTGAAACATAATAACGACGCTGCAAAACTATCCTACCTGAACCTGTATTTTGATGTGCGCCATAACGAGCTTTTTTTTAAATGCGTAAACTCTAAACCCGCGGTAAAAGCAGTTAGTAAGCCCGGAGGATTAGGTTTAGCTAATATCAAAAGACGGTTAGCGTTAATGTTCCCGTCATCACACGTTTTGCAGATAGACGACCATCCTGATACATACAGTGTTACCTTATCCTTAAATTTAAACAATGAACTGTATTATAGTAGATGACGAGCCGTTGGCCAGAAAGGCTATTGAAAAACTGGTTCACCAAACCGATAATCTGGAAGTTATCGGTTCATTTAACGGCGCAGAATCAACAAAGGTTTTTCTATCAAAAAATGCGGTTGACCTGGTATTTCTGGATATTCAAATGCCCGGCGTGAATGGTATTGAATTTGCCAAAACCATTCCTAAAAAAACCTTAGTGGTGTTTACAACAGCTTTCCACGAGTTTGCCTCCGAGAGTTATGAAGTAGACGCCATTGACTATTTGATTAAACCCGTAAAATTAGAGCGATTTAAAAAAGCGGTTGAAAAAGCTCAAACGTATTGTAAGCTGTTCCATACTGAACAAGCTAACAGCAACATTGAAAACATTACTACGGATTACATTTTTGTAAAATCAGAACGCAGGATATTTAAAGTTCATTTTAGCGATATACTTTATATCGAAGGCTTAAAAGATTATGTGATCATCTATTTGGCAAATCAAAAGGTGATCACCCTGATGAATATTAAAACTATTCATGACTTGTTGCCAAAAAGTTCTTTCGTCAGGGTAAGCAAATCTTACATCATCAATGTAAACAACATTGATTCTGTGGATAACAACACGGTTTACATCAGAGAAAATGAAATACCGATCGGCAATGTTTACAGGGATTACTTCTTTAGTGAATTTGTTACCGGTAAAATTTTAAGTAAGTGATATAGCGTAACGGTTGCAGTTGTTTAGCAGGAGGGAATATATTCAGCAGTCATTAACTGCTATATTTTATTTTCAGGAAATCATTACCTAATCTCACTTGGTAAAATACCAAAGTATTTTTTAAAGGCCTCAGACAAGTGTGATTGATGTTTGAAGCCCACCTCGTGCGTAACCTCACGCACGGTTAATTTCTTATCAATTAGTAAATGCCGCGCATGTTCCATTTTAAGGCGGGTAACGTAGCCATAGATGGTTGTTCCAAAATAAGCCTTAAAGCCACGTTTAAGCTTAAACTCATTTAAGCCGACTAAACGTGACAGCACTGGTAATACGGGCGGATTAACAAATTGTTCATCCAGCAGATCGCGGGCATGCTCTACCTTTTCTTGCTCGGCGGGTGTAAAGGTGTTGGTTTCACTTAACTGATCGTGCTGTATCTGCTCCATTTGCAACATCAGCAGCTCCAGTATTTTTGCCTCGGTAAACAACCGTTTAAGTTCACCCGTTTTACGGCATTCAACAATGTCATTAATAATCTGCCGCATCTCGTGCGAAACCAGCAAATCTTTAGCTGATATTGAGGTGTACTTGCCATTCTTTATCTCCTCAACAAAGTCGGCATGCAGTATAGAGTCTTTGTTAATTAAATGAAAATAATATTCCTTGGAAAGTACTACCAGGAAATAGCTGTAATTAACGCCCTTAGTAAGCTCATATTTGCCGGAGAGAGAGGGAATATACCTGATATTATGGCGGGCGCCGCCCCTTGGCTTTTTGCTGCCCTTGTCATCACCTGCGGGCATATTATCGTAAAAAATAAATTGCGAGTTAATGGTTTCGCCTTCAATCTCAAACAAAATGGTGGCAGGTTCGGTAAACTGCATTTTTGCATGCATTAAAAAAACACCACCCGAGCTGAGCATATAATTAGAAAATTCATGAACAGGCGGCCGCTTAATCGTCATGCGCTTTTCGGCCAATGGCGTGCCGGCGTTAAACGTATCAGGCAGTTCTTCGATGAACAGCCAATCTTCAAATCCCTCTATTTTTGATTTAATGTGCATTAGTAACAGTTGTGCCTGCCGTACCCATGCCAAACCAGCATGGGTACACAGGGCTTTTTTTGTTTAGTGATTAAAAGGTTGTGTATGTACATTAATCTGTAACTGTTATGGTACCCATTAATGGTGAAATCACGTTATCATCACCTTCTACATTTACCACCACAAGAGTGATACTATTAGCAGGGAAATCGACAGGCACTTTTACTTTTATTTCTGTATCGCTTATGCTGATTATGTCAGCTTCAACAAAATCCCGACGAGAGTAGAGTAGCCTGACTTTGGCTGCAATACCGCTACGATAGTATTTAAGTGCTCCATTAGAATTTGTTATAGTTATCTCTCCTCCTCTTTTCACAGTTTCTTGCGCCAAATCAAAGGAAAGCGTCGGCGGTCCAATTAATATAGAACCTTTAACTATATTGTGTGTACCGCTAATTACACGTACCCGGTAACGGCCGGTGTCAATACCAGCAGGTATTGGGGCTGAAATGCGTGAAGCTGAGAACTCGGTAAAAGTAGAAGCCGGTACTTGAGTTTCTTTATTCTGAGAATTGATTAAATATATTTTTGTTTGATTGGTATCGGGCAATAAATATTCGCCGGTTATTGATAAACCATAATCTAACTGAGTATCGCCAACCTCAATTGTTGGTGTTGGCTGGTTTACCAATGCTTTTAATGTGTAGGTTTTTGTACTGCCATCAGCTGCTTTAACCTCAAACGTTACACCGTCCTTATATTCAACTTCACTGCCTGATTGGGGCGTAACAGTTGCACCTTCAGATACTACAATAACTGGCTTCACTTTAGCCGGAACTGTCTGAAAAGGTGGGTAATAAACAATGATGCTTGCACCGTCAATAGATGCTTTAATATCGTTGCCTGCGGCATCCTTAATGGTAAATTGCTCAATATTGTTATAAGGTAAGGCCGGGTATTCCTTTTTACAGGATGATAAACCTGCCAATACCGCAATAATTAAAATAAATGGGTAAAATTTTCTGATCACTGTAATGCGTTTAATGCCGATCATTTTTAAACATGTTTAATAAATGCGTGCTTTTTCCACGTTAAAAGCAGTTGTGCCCATTACGGGCACAACTGTGTTACTGAGGCAATTATAAGTTGTTAATTACACCTGTTTTAATGGTGTACACACCCCTGTTGCTGGTTGCAGTACCCTGACCAGCTGCTGCTGTAACCTGGATGGCATAAGGACTACCGCTTGCAGGAGTTACCAGTATAAAGAAGCCTGCAATTGGCGTTACGCCACCCGGAACGGCATAGTTATACCAGCCATTAGGTGTGCCTGTAGTTGATGTGTTGCGACCAACACTGGCAACAGCGCTACCTGTAAAATCGGATATTTTTAGTGAAGCGAATGTTTTTGAAGTGTTATACAGTGTTTTCAGCGTTGAACCTGAAGGCACTTGAATAACAGAGTTATTAGTGCTGGTAAAATGCACATCAACACCTAAAAAAGTAGCTACGCTATCCTGAGCACCTGTAGCCAGATCAACATAAATGGTACCGTAACCTGCAGGGCCTAAAGCCGGGTTAGCATAACGTCCGTTAATGGTGTAGGTAGCGCTGCTTGGCACCGCGTTGGTTGTTAGGTTTGATTTTGATGAAGCTGATGACTCAGGCACAGCAGCATCTTTTTTACATGATACGGCAACAATGGCGATAGCGGCAATTGCGGTTACTGACCTTACGGTGCTGAATAATTTGTTTTTCATTGTTTTTAAGATTAAAAATGTAAATAGATTTGATGTATGTTAGTCGCTCTCCGTACGCTAAAGCGGAATAACCTTTGTTTATTTGGATGTTACTGTTAATGCCCCAACCTTAGTTACTGTAGGCCAGCCCTCAAACTCAAAGTTGTAAGTGGCAGTATAGTTATACACACCTACCGGCAGATCGTCAGGCGTTTTAAGGGTCATCTTCAGCCTGTCGTAACTTAGTATGGTAAGCGGATAGGTTTGATTGTTAACCGTGACCGAAGCGGCTTTCAGGCCAACAAACACCGTGTTAAAAGCATCAAAACTGATCTCACCACCTTGCTTAACCTCGCGGCTGGGTATCAATAAATCAGGCTGCTGAAATGTGATATGTACCGGTTTGGTAAGTTTGGCTGTATGGCCGGCAAACGCTACGGTAACATCGTAGTAACCCGTATCAATAGTTGCCGGTATAGGCACATTAAACAGGGTGTAATCATTGCCTTCAGTTTGCATACCTGAAGCAGCCATTGCAAGGTTTACCTTTTGCCCTGAACCACGTTTGGCAAGTTCAATACCCACCGCCTGTGCATTCCGGCTTTGAAAATTGCCTTTGATGCTCGGCAACACCCCTACCGGATTAGCAACCTGTTCGTCGGTTGCGAGCCAGTCAATCTCAAGTGAAGTGATGGATTGATTGACAATTTTCAATGTGTAAACATTCTTACTGCCATCAACGCCTGTTACTGTGTATTTAACATCTTTAGCGTTTACTGATACCGGCAGTGCCCGTTCGCTAAGCTTAGCCCCTTCAGACAGTGTGATCTCCGGGTCAATCACTACCATGTTATAGTAAAATGGCACGTAAACAGTTATCGTTTTTTCTATATTATCAATAGCGCCATAAATCACCGTATCCGGCAGGTTAACCACTTTATATGAGGTTATCTTGCTTTGTGGCAAACCAGGCAGATCCATTGTTTTAGTACATGATGCCATGCCTGCCGCAACCAGCAACAATAGTATAAATTGAATAAGTTTTAGTTTCATTTTAAGGATGAGGTTCAGATTACTTGATCTCGAATTTGGTGCTTCCTTTAGGTACAAGCACATACTCAAAAGTGAAATACATATGCGGAGTATCTTTAAACCACTTATCAGGAGTAAAGGCATCTTTGTAGCAACTGATCATTTTAATTTTAGCCAGATCGCCTGATGCGGTGCGAACTACCAGCGTGCGCGACTCAGGCATAGCGTAAGCCACATGCTTTTTTTGCTCACTGCCATCGCCGCGGATAGTACCGTTAAAATCGTACAGGTACCAGCCGGTTCCATCGCCAAATGCGCCAAGTTTGTCAGTACCATAAGTAGCTGATGTTGAAAATTCACCGCTTGCAGGCACGTCGGTAATCTCTTCAAACGGCTTTTCCAATATCAAAATACCACCGGCTCCGTTAGCTCCGTAGCCTTCGTTCTTTTCATCTTTACCGTTGTTTGATCCGATGAAGCTGTTATACAAACTACCAAAGCTGATGTCCCAACGGGCGGTTTTCTTAAACTCAGCGGCTACCTCTTCCTTATTTTCAAGGCTGAAATAAACTACCGGTGGCGGCGTGGTTGGCTGGCTGTCGTCTATCGGTGCCAAAAAATTCTCTACTCGTTGTATTTTATAGTAAGGCACCGTGCCGTTAGGGTTAGGTGTTTCAGTTCCGGTTTTGTCATCTGGCACAACATCGTTATCTTTTGAACATGCTGTAAACAGCACACTCACTACTGTCAGCATAAAAAACCATCTTCCTGAACTTTTTAATAATGATCGCATCATGTTTTGTATATGTATTTGTTAGTAAATAGATTATTGGTCTTTGGTTGACAGATTGCGGCTGCCATCCTGCTGTACGTAATACCTGAATGTGAAATATGGCGCAGGCCATGTTATATCCGTTACCACCGCCGGGGCACCTTTGTACATGCTTACCATTTCCAGCTTGGCAAATTTTCCATCAGCCGTACGCAACACGTAAGTGCGGTTTTTTACGGGTATGGCGATGTGGGTTTTCAGATCGTAGAAATACCAGCCGTTGCCGTTGCCACTGTCCCAACCAGCCGCAGTTATTCCATTCTTGTTAAATTCTTCATCAGACGGTGCCGTAGTAAGCTTGTCATAATTTTGATTTACAGCGATCAAAGCACCCTTGCCCGGCCCGCCCAAGCCGAAACTCGACTCATTAGTACCGTTATTTATGTATACATAAGAGTTGTACTCCCTGGCAAAAGCGATATCCCATTTAAGCGTCTTTTTCTCACTGCTATCAACTTTTACGTTTGTCGAAAAACTGAAATAAACCGGCGTGAATGGCTTGCCACTACCCACGGTATTACCAACATCCCCCGGTAAATCATCTACAACGGTACTTTTACCATCGGCTAATACAGGTTTTATCTCCTGCTTGGTACAGGCACTCAGGGCGGCCACTAAAGCCACACCTAACACAAATGATCTTAATTTTATAAGTCGATTTAGTTTCATACGTAGTGATTTAAAAAAAGCGGTAATTAATACCCAGCAATACCGTTCGGCCCGAATTGGCAGGCATGAGCTCGTGCCGATAGTTCATGATATTATCAACTATTACTTGTAACGACAGATGCTTTTGCATCAAAACCTTTTGCACGGAAGCGTTCAGCAAGAAGTATCCGGGCACGTAGGTATCATAAGGATCTAAAAAATTATTGCGCCTGCCCGCTTCCATAAAGCCGTATTTGCCCCGGTAATTCACTCTCAAAATTCCGGTTATCGCTTTTGGCTCATAATCGTACACAAAACGCAGGTTGGCCATATGGCGCGAGCGATTGGTAAGGCCAAAATAATCAGAAGTGGTAGATCGCCTGTCTGTAGCTGTTTCGGGCATGTGTATTGTTGCAAAGTCGCCACTACCTGCTTTTATTGAATCAATAACACCCCTGTCCTTAGCGTAAAGCAATTGATAACCTGCCGATATGGTTAAACCGCGTGCTGCTTTAACAATGCCATTTACCTCGACGCCTGTTAAGAATACCCTATCAATATTGAAGTAAGAGAACACCTGCTGCCCGTTAGACTTTGACGCCACCTGCTCTGTATTGATAAAATTGCGCACATTATTATAAAAGCCGTTAACCTGCATATTGACCTTGTTCGAGGGAGTATAGGCAAAGCCAGCGCTGTACGATACAGAACGCTCGGCCTTTAATTGCCCCACACGACCCGCATTCGGGAATACTGATGATATCTCGCCGTTCTGCTGCATGCGTTGCAGCTCCTGTTCAAAAACTTCATTGCCTAAAACGGTATAACCACCCCCTGCAAAGTTGGTGAACACCATGTACAATTGCCGGTAGTCAGGCGTTTTAAAGCCCGATGCTACAGCCGCCTTCAACGTAAAAGCATGGCTTAGTTTATGGTCAACACCGATGCTTGGGGTTAAGCTGCTGCCGTAGCGGTTATGGTGTTCAAGCCTTAGCCCGCCAACTACCGTAGTGTTATTGGTTAATTGCCAATCTCCTTGTGAATAAACAAAACTGTTTTGCTGACTACGGTTTCCACCATACAGCGTGTTGTTCATTGTTTCGTACTGGGTACCTACTCCGCCGGTAAGCGTAAAGGCGTTATGCCACGACCTTGATACCTGCACCTCGCCACGGTGCAGGTACTGCGTAAAATTATTCGCAGTTAAAGTTTGGGTAGATGTAAGGTCGGTATTGTTTTGGCGGGTAAAATATCGGGTAAGGTAATATTGTGTTTTCAGCCGTAAGCCGCTTTTCAGGTTTGTGTTCAGTACTGCCGATGCGTTCAGATCATCCTCACTCATGGCATCACGCTGCGTAGCAGTGTTGAATGATTTATTGTTTACTGATTCGCGCGACGCAAATCTCCCGGTAAAGTTCAGTGAATTAATTTCACTAAGGGCGTAACGGCCACGGCCCTGTATGGTATAACTACTGTATGGATACACCGTCTTACCTTCAGTAAGATATGGATTGGCATTAAAACCATCGGTACGGTAATAATTTGCGCCTATGTACCCCGATCCTTTACCGCCTGCAAATGGCATTTCTCCTTCCAGATTAGCATCAACTACATTAAAGCTGCCATAGCGTACCGACGCCATACCCTGGCTTTGCGATATACGTTGACGGGTAACAATATTTATCGCGCCCGCCATTGCCTCGCTGCCAAACAGGCAGGATGATGCACCTTTAATGATTTCGATACGCTCAATATTAGCAACCGTGATGCGCGACAGGTCAAAGTTACCGGAATTACGGCCGGTCATAGGCTGGCCATCAAGCAGGATCATGGTGTAACCACTATCAAAGCCCTGCATTTGTAAGCCCACCGCACGCGGCCCGGCGCCAACATCGCTCACAATTGCCAGACCGGTTTGTTCTTTTAAAACCTCATCGAGCCTGCGGCTGCCCATTTGATCAATTTGCTTACGGGTTATAACTGTAACCGGCATTGCCGTGCGCTGAAAATCGATCAGGTTATCCGGATTATAAGGCTTAGTGTTAATGCTCACCTCGTTTAAGGCGTTCACATCTGCTTCTGCCGATATGGCTAATATTACTTGCTGCCCTTGCTTAACACTGATTTTCACCACCTGAGGCTTTAACCCTACGGCGCTTACCCGCACATGATAGTTGCCCGCAGTAATGTTGTTAATGACAAATTCGCCATGATCTCCGGTTGCGGCTCCCTGCCCGGTTTGAATTATAGTGACAGCCACACCTTGCACTGCCTTCCCTTTATCATCAGTAACAGTGCCGCTTATACGCCCTGAGGGCGTTTGAGCAAAGGCGATATGTAATGATGATAATAGCATAAGTAACAAGCAGTACGTGTATTTCATTTAATCAAGGGCTGATATTATTTTTAATCAGTCTAAATAACAACAAGACAAAGGTGTGTAGTTTAATTGATAGTTTATTACCGAAATCGGGATTATTTTTTACGATTTTGGGATGATTATTAAGGAAAAAGGCGCGGCGGATTACCTAAAATGTATGCCCGAGAAGCATAAAGCCGAAAGAGAAAAAGATTATAAATACTTTATATAGAACCAAATAACACAATACACAAACTCAAGAGCGAGACATTAGCCCAGATGAATTGCACAATCCCGATTCCGTAAGCCTCCTCCTCCTTATTTGGAATGCTTATAAATAAGCGGTTCATTTGCGGCATGAAATCGCGTTTAAAATATACCGGTATCGGCTTTGGGTTAACATTAGGTTTATCACTTATAACCTGTTTTGAAATAAAAGCACAAACCACTGCCGACATAAAAATTGTAAAAGATCTGCCGGCCTTATCAAGAGTTTATTACAGTATTGATGAGGGTAAAACAATAACCGGAACAGATACAGCGACCGCTAAATGGGATATGGCGCTGCAACGTACCGGCATTTTAGTGAACAGCGGCAGTAGCGGCAAAGGCGCAACCACTGCCCAGATATTAAAAAATACCTCCTTTGATAAAGTGACCATCGCGCCCCCTGACGGATATACCGAAGATACAGCGCAAAGCAAAGCTATGCCAACCGGTAGCGGCCAGGGCTGGTATTTGTATGACATGACTAACCATACCGTTAATCCAGCACCCGGTCGGGTGATTGTGGTTAAAACAGCTTCGGGCAAATATGCCAAGCTTGAAATATTAAATTATTATAAAAATGGAGACGGCGAAGCGGGCTACTATACGTTTAGATACGCCTTCATCAACAAATCCAACTAATGCGAGCATGAAAAAACACGTCCTCATATTATTACTTTGGCTGGCAACTTTAAACGCTGCAATAGCAGCATCGCCAAAACGTATCATTACGCTTAACAATACGCTTACAGAAACCGTTGACGCGCTTGGCCTGGGCAAAAACCTCGTAGCGGTTGACGTAACCAGCACCTATCCAGCCTATGTAGCAAAACTCCCGAAAGCGAGTAAAAACCGTTCAGTGTCGGCAGAGGGGTTACTATCATTTGATCCGGATATAGTGCTTGCCGCAGAAGGTGGTATAAACAAAGAGATTGAATACCAGTTAACCGCCGCAGGCATCAAAGTGGTTCAAATTAAACAACTTTATTCGCCGTCAGGCACTTACCAATTAATTAAGGACGTCGCATCTGCATTGCAGGTACAAGCAAAGGGTGCGGCACTTATTAAATCGTTGCAAACCAAAGTGAACACAGTCATAAGTTTTGTGAAACAGCATCCCAAAAAAACTAAGGTATTGTTTATTTACGCCCGGGGTACGGGTGTAATGATGGTTGCCGGTAAAAAAACAAGTGTTGATGCCATGATCAGCCTTGCAGGCGGGCAAAATGCCGTAACCGGCTTTGATGATTTTAAACCGTTTACTACCGAGGCGCTTGTAGAAGCCGATCCGGATGTGATACTGATGTTTGATTTTGGCTTTAACAGCCTTGGGGGAATTGAAAGTATTTTGAAGATACCCGGTATGCTGCAAACTACAGCGGGCAAAAACAAGCGCATTGTACAAATGGATTCGGGCTTGCTGGTTGGTTTCAGCACCAGGCTCGATCAGGCCATCATCCAACTACATAATAAGCTCTGATGAATAAAAAGCTCTTTTATATACTTGTGATAGCAGGCATCATAACAGCTGGTATATTATCCATCGGCTTGGGAGCAGTACACATCCCCCCTGCTGAGGTAGCCGGTATATTAGCGAATAAAATAACCGGATCAGTTGGCGGGGCCAACCAACAACACGAAGCTATTGTAACCATTGTACGTTTACCACGATTATTGTTGGGCTTATTAGCCGGAGCCGCGCTGGGCATATCGGGCGCATCAATACAAGGCATTTTTCGCAATCCGCTTGCCGAGCCCGGGCTCATCGGTGTATCGGCCGGTGCATCATTAGCGGCAGTAGCGGTTATAGGTCTTGAAGGCATATTATTTGCCGGTTTGAGCAATTTACTCGGCTATTATCTGCTGGCATTCGGCGCGTTTGCCGGCGCGGGAGTTACTGCGCTCATTATATATAATATATCAAAACATGAGGGGCGGCCCAACATCACTACTATGTTGTTAGCGGGCATTGCTATAAATGCCCTGGCGGGGGCTTTAACCGGCCTTATCACCTACCTTGCTACCGAGCAGCAGTTGCGTAATATTACCTTTTGGCTGCTGGGTAGTTTAGGTGGCGCAACCTGGCAAACCATTATAACGCTTGCACCATTTGTACTGTTACCGGCTATTCTGCTACCATTCTCGGGTAAGGCTTTAAATGCCTTTTCACTTGGTGAGGCGCAAGCCGGTTACTTAGGAATTGATGTTGATAAAGTAAAAAAACACGTTATACTACTTTCAACCATGGCGGTTGGTGCGGCAGTATCATTAACCGGCATTATCAGTTTTGTTGGATTGCTTGTACCACACATTGTACGCTTGCTGATCGGGGTTGACAATGCGCATGTGCTGCCCGCCTCAGCGCTGTCAGGCGCCTTAATGCTTACACTTGCTGATTTGATAGCGCGCACCATCATCGCTCCTATTGAATTACCAATAGGTGTAATAACTGCCCTAATAGGCGCTCCGGTATTTTTATATATACTTATAAGGGATAAACGAAAACTGATGATTTAACTTTTATGCTTACCGTAAACAACATATCATTTAAAGTGGGGCACCGCACCTTGGTAAGCGATGTATCGTTCAGCATACGCCCCGGTGAAATGGTGGTTTTGCTGGGCGCCAATGGTGCCGGGAAGTCCACACTGCTTAAAATAATTGCCGGTATGCATAAAACGGAAAATGGGCAAGTTTTATTCAATGGCAAATTACTTGGCGAGTATACAACATCCGATCTTGCGATAAACCGGGCCGTACTCAATCAGCAAAATAACGTAAGCCTGCCTTTTACGGTAGCCGAGCTGGTGATGATGGGACGCTACCCTTACTTTAAAAATTCGCCATCGGCAAACGATGTTAATGTGGTTGATGAAGTAATGAAGGCAACCGGCATTGCCCAAATGGCCGGCCGATCATACCTCACGCTTTCCGGCGGAGAGCAGCAACGCGTTCAGCTGGCCCGTGCATTAGCCCAGTTATGGCAGCAAAAAAATTCGTTGTTGCTGATGGACGAACCGGTTACCGGTATGGATATATTATACCAGCAGCAAACGCTGGCTATCCTGAAGGCAATGGCCCGCCGCGGCCACATGGTAATATGCGTATTGCACGATATGAACCTGGCGTCGCATTATGCCGACCGTGTGATAATGCTTAAGAATGGCCGCAAATGGTATGACGGTAGTCCGCATGAAACATTACAACCCAAACCTGTTTACGAAATTTTTGAAATAGAAGCAGATATCGTAATCAATCCTTCTACATTAAAGCAAATGATTATGCCGCGCGAAGTGGCTTTTAACTATAAACAAACTTTAAACCCTACGGATATGGAAACCACACAAAACAACCTGAAACAAAGGTACACCGAATACAAAGCGGCCAACCCCAAAAAACGCATTCGTGAAATTGCGGCTGATTTGAATATAAGCGAAGCCGAACTGGTAGCAACCGGAATTGGTGAAACAGCCATCCCGCTAAAAAAAGATTTTGAAAACCTGCTTAAACGCGTACCAGAACTGGGATATGTTATGGCGCTTACCCGTAACGAATACTGCGTGAGCGAACGTAAAGGTGTTTACGAAAAAATATCATTTACACCACATGCCGGTTTGGTTTTGGGTGAAGATATTGACCTGCGCCTGTTTATGCAACACTGGCAGTTTGGTTTTGCGGTTAGTGAGAACGGTAGAAGAAGCCTGCAGTTTTTTGACAAAGCCGGCACCGCCCTGCATAAGATATATATAACAGATAAAAGCAATGAAGAAGCCTACCAAAACCTCCTGAATGATTTTGTAGATAACTCCCTAAAAGCAATTAGCGTTGCGCATAAAGATGACAAACACAATGCCGAAATGCCTGACGAAGCCGTTCAGGTTGAAGACTTTCAAACCGCATGGAAAGGCATGGGCGACAGCCATGAATTTTTTGGATTGCTGAGGAGATTCAACGTATCCCGCACACAGGCACTACGTTTGGCCCCCGAAGGATTTGCGAAGAAATTGAATGCGGAGAACTTTAAAAAGGCTTGCGAATTATGCGCCGGTAACCATATACCGGTGATGATTTTCGTACCTAATCACGGTTGTATACAAATACACACCGGCAATATTGACAAACTGGTAGAAATGGGACCATGGTACAACGTTCTGGATCCGGAATTTAACCTGCACCTGCGTATGGATGCCATTGCCGAAACCTGGCACGTTGTAAAACCATCAACAGATGGCGACGTAAATTCGATAGAGTTGTACGACCAGCAAGGCGAAATGATATTACAAATGTTTGGTAAGCGAAAACCCGGTGTGCCTGAGTTGAACGAATGGCGCGAAGTGGTTAACGGACTTGAAATTGCTATCGAACCGGTTAACTGATAGAAGCTTTTTAGAGCAGTTACGTTATGCCGCTTTAGGCTAATGTCAAATAAAGCGTGCTGATAGTACTGCCCTGTAAAACAAAGTAAACAACAGCAGACACCAAACAATCAGGACTGTTGAGTTATAATTAAATATCCAGAATGGAAACATTATTGTCTGCACTAAAGCAGAAGTTTGAATCCTGCCACTCACACAAAAAAGCCATAGAAGCCTGTAAATTATTTATTTACAGGCTATTTTATATTTATTATATTGCAATACTTGAAAATAAAACCAGGGACAAGTTTAACATTAGTGATAAGCTTCAATCCTGCTTATAAAGTATTAAAACCAATAAAAAAACCTTAACTATTTAACCTAATCTATACCGCTTAGCGCTCCGTTGTAGAATACCGCACTGATTGTTTTCGCAGTAAACTGATCACTACGTAAGCCCCCACCATAGCTGGTATAAACAGCAGAAATGAGCGTTGCAGCAGTGTAAATATCGGGATGGCAGTTTTAGGCACTATTTTGCCAAACAGTACCGATATACCTACCTCGGCAAAGCCACTACCACCAGGGCTTGGCGCAAAGTAAATCATAAACTGAATTAATATCTGTATAGAAATAACCTGTACCAGGCTGGTGTTAATGCCCAGGCCTAACAATATCACATACTGCAAACAGTACTTGTTTAAGTAGAGTACCGTAGTAATGAGGATACTCAAAGGAAACAGCCATGGGTTTTGCTTGAGTATTACGCTGCAGGTTTGCTGGTAACGTGCTATGTTAGCTCCCGATTTATCTGCCCAGTTGTACAAATTTTCTTTTTTCTTGGGGAATATTTTGGAGAGCAGAACGGCTATTTGCTTAATGGCTGCACCGATCCAGGTAGGCTTCCAAAAGGCCAGTAAAAAAGCCACCAAAAACAGCAGGAAAAATATAAACCCATATTGCAGCATGGCCGGTACTATGCCGCTTACATAACTGGTATCCATCAGCATAATGGCTATAAAACCGGCCGCGGGCATAAATATCAACGTAGCGCCCATGTTGATGAGGCTCACGGCAAAGGCATCAATAAAGGTCACACCATTGCTGGTGTATACATAAATTTGCGCAGGCCCGGCACCGCCGTGTGCAGGTGTTACGGCCCCCATAAACATATTGGCTACGTTGGCCTTAAAGCTCACCCATTGCGATACGCCAGGCGCCAGTTTTTGTATGTAGATGTGATTACGCCAGCCCCCCAGCATCAGGTCAACAAACAACATCAGCAGGCATATCGCGATGTATTTGCCTGATATATGCGAAAGCGCCTTTACCGCATCGCCGGTATTGTTATAAAAAAATATACCCGCAATGGTGATGATAGTAATCAGCGCGAACCATAGCGTGCCCTTAATAATCAGTTTTTTATTAAAAACCGATTCTTTTTCGGGCTGCTTATCTGTTTCCGTAGTAGCTGGTGTGGTGGGGTTAGTTTGCATGGTTTAAAACAGCGGTTCGCCTTGGGATGATTTGGGTGTAATGCCTTTCCATTTCAAAATGGTATCGAAAAGGTCGGCGGTACGGGCCGGGTGAGTGGCCCAGTCCTTTTGATTATAAATAAGCGGTACGTGCATGTGCAGCCTGTGCAAGGAGCCATGCGAACCGAGGTGCTCCGGATATTCCCAGAAGTCGCGCAGGTCATGCCCCAGGCTGGCGCTTAAAACAATATCGCCCGCGCGTCGACTTTGAAATAGTTGATGTATCTGGAATAAGGCATCAGGGTACTCGCTCTCGAATGTTGCCTCTAATGCCGCACGATGGCCGGTTACGGTTACATCGCCGCCAAGCTTAAGGGTGTCGGCAGTTTCCGGTCGGTAGCTGTAGGTCTCCCCTTCTTTTTTTATGAGCGCACGGCCGTTTTGGTTGTGCACGTGATACGTATTATCAACCTCGCCACGATAAGTAGCGAAGTCAATAGCGTTTTCATTCAACAACTTATCAAAACGCTCCTTACCCATCAGCTCGAATATTTGTTTCTCGCGCAGTACGTGGTCGCCCTCATGGTTAAGCAGGTGCACTGCGCCGAACGAATTACCCGAAATCATCACTGCAGATTTCGGGTTGCTTTTCCAGATAACGGGGTAGTAAACGGATTTTAGGCCGTTATTGGTGAACCAATCTCCTACATCCAAATGGGTATGCGTTGGGGTTAGGCCATGGTCAGATGTCAGCACAAACAGCGTATCGTCCCATTTGCCTTGCTTTTCAAGTAAGGCACGTACTTCGCCCAAACTAGTATCTACTATCTTGTACGCTTCGATAGTACGCTCATCGCGCACATGGTGATAATGTGAATCCCAGTCAACACTCGGAAAAACGGCAAACAAAAAATCGAAATCCTTACCTGATTGCAGCATCTCCATCACGCGTTGGTGGCCCTGGTGATCTACCGGGTGATGGCGCTTCCAAAAATGAGCGCGGGTATATAATAAGCCCTTCCCTTTTTTACCCAGATCATACTCATCTTTAACATTACGGGTAATCATGTTATAAAGATTGTATGATTCGCCCATCAGTTCAAAAAGTGTTGGCTTGTCTGCCGGCATATCGGTATTAAAAAAGGCGGCTTCGGGCCCGCAGTATGATCGCATGGCCATTTTATTCCAGCGGGTACGCTTAAATTCCTGCTTATCAAACCAGCGTATACCGGTTATGCCCATTGTGCCGGGATAGTGCCCCGTTAAAAACGGCAGGTAAGCCGGCCCTGTAGTTGATGGGAAGCAACTGGTGGCCTTGCGGATTGTGCCCTCTTCTACAATACGTTTTATGTTAGGTAGGGTGCCGTTGGCTATCAGCTCAGGCATTATTTCGCTGTGAGCTCCATCAACCAAATAAAATAACACCCGCTTTTTACTATGCATTTATGTAGAGATAATTAATTGTGATATAAAGTTTAAATCGTAAAGATAAAGTTTAGACTTAGATTTAAGCTAAGTGCTTAGACATTTGCTATCGCTTTTTGCGCTGCAAAAACTCTACAACGATATATCTTCAGGTTTTGGTATTTTTAAGCCATCAAAAGCACCGTATCAATTGGAGCAACAGCAAAAGAACAATCCCCTTCACGGTAAAACATTAGAAACTATTTTAAACGAACTGGTGGCCTATTATGGCTGGCCTGAATTAGGGCGCCGTATTCGTATCAATTGTTTTAATGATAATCCAAGCGTTAAATCGAGCCTGAAATTTTTGCGTAAAACTGATTGGGCCAGAAAAAAGGTGGAAGACCTTTATGTTTCCACCCCGTTTAATATTTAGATTAATATACTTCAGCCGCAAGCCAGCCGATATAGTGCATTAAAAGTATTAATGCTTTTTCTTTTTGTTCATCTTAGCCTTTAAGCCTGCCCTATAGTTGTAAGTTTTTGCGTTGCTGGCTTTCTTTTCGTGAAAAGCACCTCCCCGGGTGTCATCGTCTGCCGTAGCCCGGGCGACTTTTTCTTCGGAAGAAGCAGCAGCCTTGCGCTCCTTTTCAATAATCAGATCCCCGGGCAACTCGCCTAATGCAATTTTTTGCCCGGTAGCTTGCTCAATTTTTTTAACAGTCGTCAGTTCAATATCCGTAGCGAACGTTATGGCTATGGTTTCGTTTTCAACATCCTGCGAATCGCTGATCATCCTTTGGATATATGTTTCCTTTTCAATCGGCAATTCAAAATGAATCAGGAACGGGATGTCTGTCAAGTCCAATTGCTGCTCACCATCATTAACCACAATCAGCATGCGGGTTGCTGAATTTTTAAACTCTTCCAGCGATGTAAAGCTATCCATCTCAAAATGCCACGAGTTTAGCAAAGCAGCTATGCTACTGCGGCCGTTCAGGCTTTTGTATATTTTCTCGGCTGTTGGGCGGGTATTTACAAACAACACCACTTTGGTAAATACATCCTCATCCTGCATAAACAGGTTCAACAAATTTACTTTTGTGCCAAAGTTGGGTAGCAGGTATAATATCTGGGGCAGGGTGTTAAACTGCGGCTGTCCTATTTCTTCAACTTCAATAACAGCGGGCTGCTTCATAAAGGGCGCTGTCATTTTGTTTAAGCGTTCATGCAGCACTTCGGTAAAAACAAGGTGCTGGCATCTGGATATGCTATCCGCCAGTTCAGTAACCGGCAGTTGTAGGCCTTGCTTAACAATCAAATCGGCGTCGTCAATAACCAATAACTCTATCTTATTTAAATCAAGGCCAAGCTTAAGATAAATAGCACGCGCCCTGTCAGGTGTTGCAACCACAATATCGGCACCATCAGCCATAGCGTCCATCTGAGCTTCATAACCCGGGGTGGCAAATAAAGGCACAACGGACAGCGTTTTGTTTTTATTAAGCTGATCAATTTTAGCGGTAACTGCTTCTACCTTTTCTTTATCGGGCACCAGTATTAATACTTTAGGCACACCATCGGGCATGTAGTTAAACTTATTTAGCGTGGCTAATACGTAAGTGGTTGTTTTGCCGCAGCCCTCCGGGCCTACGGCTATTATGTCCTGGCCACCGTTGATACGTGCCAATGTTTTTTGCTGAATTTCTTTAGGAGCTGCGAAGCCAGCTTCGTTTAAAGATTGTATTAACCCTTTTTTTAACTTGAATTTATCTGACCACGTCATATCTTAAATTTACCACCACTAAAAGGCTCGACAAATTTATCTTTTTTAATGCGGATTAATTAGCTTAAGCCTGAATTGGTTTGAAAGACCTTTTACCCTTTGGTTGTCATTATGCCCCGAGAAAGTACTGCTAAAGCCGTACGCTATTCAGCATCAGCTACCAAAATACTGAAAGTGGAGTTTGGTATTAATAAATAAAGCCCTCCAGGTTTTTCTGAAGAGCTTTATAAGTATCAAATTATATTACTTGCCTGTGTAATTAAGCAAAACCAATTTGGTGAATTATGATCTGGCGAATTTTTCGAGTTCGGTATTGAATTTGTCCATCTCTTCCACAAACAGGGCGTGGCCGCTTTTTTCAAATTTTACGATGTATGAATTTTTTAAGCCTTTGTGCAGTTGCTCGGCAAATACAAAGTCACACAGTTTATCTTGAGTGCCGTGAAATATGGCTACCGGTATTGTAATCTTACCCAGTGCCGGGCGAAGGTCAAGGTTGCGCAATGCGGTTATGGCTTGTGCGGTAGCATAAGGTGAAGCATCCGCGCTGATGCTGGCAAGCCAGTTGGCAGTTGGGCCTGAAAGGCTGGTCTCGGTTGCACCAAAGCCTTTACCAAAGCCTTCTATCAGTTGCTGCCTGTTGGTTTCAATGGTTTTAATCAGGCCTGCCGCACCCTCGTCTGTAATGCCGTAAGGATAGTCAGCACGTTGTTTCCATGATGGTGCTGCTGCGCCAAACAAGGCAAGTTTGCTGATGTGAGCACCATTATACTTGGCTGCATAATGGGTTACCACTGCACCCCCCATGGAGAATCCACCCAGTACCGCTTTTTCTATCTTTAGCTTTTCCAGTACTACTTTTATATCGTCTGAAAAGGTGTCGAAGTCGTATTTGCCATAAGGCCTGTCTGATTTACCGAAGCCGCGCAGCGAGATACCAATTACACGAAAACCTTTTTTAACCAGGTATTGGTACTGATACTCGTACATGGCATCATTCAGCGGCCAGCCGTGGATCAGTACAATTGGCTGCCCTTCGCCCAGGTCGGTTATATGCAGTTTCACATTTTTTTCTACCTCTACGTATTCCGCCCTGCCTGCTGATGCCGGTGCTCTTTTAATTTGGGCGTTTACGTTTTGGCTGATGATCATTGTGATGGCCAGGGCGATGGTTGTGATTAGTGTTTTCATTGTTGTGAGTTTTTTACTGTTTGTTATGTCGTTATTATTATTATTTGTTGTTGTTTGACATTACAAAGGTGCCCACAAACCACAACCTGCGGAATGCACATATCGCTGAGTGTATTGTACTTTTTTCCCTTTCTACATATTTTTCAATAATCGATGCCGATTGATAAGCAATCGTTTTAAATTTCCTTTTACCGGTTTAATGTGAGCTTATGCATAAATATTAGCCTGACCAAGATACTTAGCCCTGAAACCCGAAGGCGATTCGCCGCTCTTTATAAAAAATAAACGGCTAAAGTATGCCGGGTCATCATAACCTAATTCATAGGCAATCTCTTTTGCTGTCATCGCGGTGTGTACTAACAGCCTTTTCGCTTCAAGTATAATCCTGTTTTTGATCACTTCGCCGGGTTGTGGCAAACCCATTCGTTTAAATTTGTGTGTAAGCGTTTTGGGCGCAACCAGCATCATATCGGCATAATCTGCAACGGTGTGTTTTTGTTTATAATTTGCCTCCACCAATTGCGTAAACCGGCGAAATGCATCCGGGTCGTTGCTCTTATCCGTTAGTACCCCGTCAAGGTGCTGCTGTTTCCATAATCTTGTTGATTTTATGAGCAACTGTTTTAAATAGGTACGCAGCATCTCTTCCTGCGATGCGTCTTTTAATATAAATTCCGCCTCAATTTGTTTGAACAAATAATCAATAAAAGTTGCCTCCTGCTCCGGCACGGCCGTCATCGGCATATTGTTGATATTGTTGTATAACAAGCCATCACAGGCTACCTCATCATCATGAATTTGTATGCAATAAAAATCGCGGTTATAAAAAATGAAATAGCCGGGCTGCGGGCAAAGTCCCTCTATTTGAAGCACCTGATTGGGACCGATAAAAAACAACGCCGGACCATCTGTTTGATAAACATCAAAATCAACCTTGATCTTACATCCTCCCGGCAGGTACATCACCTTAATATAGGATTTGTAAGCATCGGAGTTAATAACGTTTAAGCTGTCATGGTCAACATGTAACATGCCTATTGTTTTAAGGCTTTCGTCAAAAATGTTATTTGTCATTTCTTTTACCTTTATCTACATTATGCAATCATCAGCAAATAATATAAACTAACTCTATTACGATGGCTCCCGACCTCAAAAAATCACATTCCCTGAAAGTATTATTAGGCAACAGAGCGAATTAAAATCGGGAGATAATTATGTTATATTTACTGCTTGAAATTCTAAACCATATCACTACATGCGTCAAGGTATAGCTTTCTTGTTATTAATCGTATCCATACTTTTCTACTCTTGCAAAAAAAACAATCCTAAACCAGATAAAACGCAGACACATTTGTCTACTTTTTCAATTGAGCCAAGATATGTCAGAAGTCCTGACTTTGAAATACCGGCTCCCGAAACAAATAATCCTACTGAAATAACTTATACCAGTAGCGACACTTCTGTTGCTGTAATAAAGGGTAAAAGCATACAAATAAAAAAAGCCGGTACGGTTGAGATTACTGCTTCACAGCAAGGTAATGACAAATATGAACCCGGAACGATTAAAACAATCTTCACAATAATGCCTAACGTTTACATTAGCGGCTATGTTTACGATTCTGAAGGTTACATTCCTGTATTTTGGAAAAACGGCGAACTCAATCAATTGGAACCGCGAGCGATAGCGTCAGATATATTTGCGACAGGCGATGACCTATACATAAGCGCAACAATTAACGAAGGCAGTTACGGTACTGCGGCTTACTGGAAAAACGGAAAGCTTGTGCGCCTGCCTGGCGGTGCAGCGAACACAAGAGCAATTGCAGCAGTAGGGAATGATGTAATTGTAACGGGCTTGCTAATTAACCCTACTCCGTTAGAAACATATGTTAATGTTGTTTGGAAAAACGGGCAACTACTCAATTTAGAACGGCCTTTTGGGTGTTGTACAGACCGGGATAAGCTTCAACCTACTGTTCTGGCCGTCGATGAAAGTAAAATTTACATCTGCGGTACCGCCGCAAACGAGCAAACCCAGTTTCCGGTAATCTGGAACAGCGACGGCAGCCTTTACAAAGTATTCCAATCCCCTCAAACCAACTATATTTCACAAGCCATTGTAAAAGACGGCAACTTCTACTTGTCGGGTTCTTCCGGCTTCTTAGAAGATCTGACCTACTGGAAAAACAGCCAAAAATACGCCCAGCCAAATGAATCAAGGAATAACGTCGGTTTTAATACCATAGCGGTAAAAAATGGCGACGTTTATACAGGCGCACCGGATGCAAACAATGGTGCTTATTGGAAAAACGGGGTTAAAACAATAGTGTCAGACCAATCGTCAGTTATTAAAATTGCAATTAGCGGTGACGATCTCCACATGGTTGGGGTACGCTATCTTAGCAATTCGTTATATGACTATGAAGCAGTTTACTGGCTTAACGGCAAGATCAGTAGACTGGCAGGGCCCAAAAGCAGTCAAGCCCTCGCTATGACAGTGGTTGATCAATAGAATATCTATAATAGTTAGTTGACTCCTTCACGATAAGTGCGCATTTGCGTTGTTATTTCCAGCTTTTAAGAAAAGGCAAAAGCGACATACTTACGGTCAGGTAAGGGACCGTTCCGCCGTTAGTTCTGAAAAAGTAATCGCTGGTTTTAGCGTCATGCTCAAACATGGTAGAGCGGGCCAGGGTGTACATTCCGCCGCTGATGCCAATAACCAGTTTTCTTGTTAGCATATATTCCAATGTCAAGCCTGTTCGCAAGTCGATAGTAGAGTAAATTGCATTTTGTGGCAGTGATGCCTGCTCTAGGTCAAAAAAATAGAGGTTACCGCCCAGCTCGCTGCCCATGGATGCCCAGCTTTTTCTGGACAGTTGTTTTCTGAGCGCAACACGGCTTGGCATATCAATAAACAAATCGAGGTTACTGTTCTTGTAATGATGCCAGTAACTTACAAAAGGTACCACCGGCGCAACCGACGATGGATCGATGACCACCGCAAGACCAACAGCCCAGGATGATGTAGGCGTTCTGCTCACCGAATACACTACGTTGCCAATGTAATTGAGCCTTTTAATTGAAGAAAACTCATTAGTCAACCCCGACAAACTGCCTGAATAGCTGATAGGGCGATTAAACAAACTATCTAACCGGGTGAATGATACGGTAAAGCCAACGGTCTGCTTGGTCAGGCTTTGATCAACCGCAGCGAAATCAGGCTGATAGCTTTTAACATCTCTCGTTGTAAAATTAATTTGTTGGTAGCTGATGGTTCCGGCAACTACGTTTTTACCAAACTGTGCAAGCGGGATATTGAAATTCGAGCGTATTCTGGTAATATTGGTTTTTCCTTCAAACAGATTGCTGCCGTTAAGTTCGCCCTTTACCCGCCGGCTGCCGATCATATCTACCGCGAACGCCCCCTGCCTTAACATCGGATATTTGGTGGCATAATCGCCCAAAGCCGCGAGTTTTATCGAGTCGATCTTCCGTTTCATTGCCACCTCTTTAGGCAATTGCGCAAGGGATGATTTAAAAATGAGACAGGCGAAAATGATGTGTAGAAAGGATTGAGTTTTCATTGTGAGTATGGCAAAAAAAGGTCAAAGCGCGGCCATGTGCAGGCCTGCGGGTGTTCCGCAGGCACATGCATTAGCTGGTTATATTAATTGTTACTTAGTGGGCTTCTAAAAGCAATTGCCCGTTATCAGGTTTCTTCTTTTTAAACCGAAGCAAAAGGTTTTCTATGATGAGGTACATAGCCGGTACAACAAAAAGCGTAAGAATCATGGAGCTGGTAAGGCCGCCTATGATAACCCAGGCCATGCCGTTCTTAATTTCGGCACCGGCACCGCTGGCTATGGCAATGGGCAGCATACCTAAAATCATGGCCAGGGTGGTCATCAATATTGGTCGCAAACGTTCTTTACCGGCCTCTATCAAGGCTTCTTTAACCGGGCGGCCTTCCGCTTTAAGCTGGTTGGTAAAATCCACAATCAGGATGGCGTTTTTAGCAACCAAACCCAACAGCATAATAACACCAATCAGTGAGAATATATTTAGGGTTTGCATGGTGAGCGCAAGCGCCAATAAAGCCCCTACCAATGCAACCGGTATAGAGAATAATACTACGAAAGGATAAACAGCATTTTCATACAAGGCTACCATGATGAGGTAAACCAATACAATGGCAACACCCAATGCAAAAAACAAGCTTCCAAAGGCATCAGCCTGATTTTTGGCATCACCTAAAAATTCTACTGATACTCCCTCCGGCAATTTCACCTGTGTTAATTTTTTCTTAATATCATCCGTAACTGAGCCCGACGGCCTGCCGGCCACGTAGGAATTTACGGTGATTGAGCCCAGCCGGTCGATACGCTGGAGCGCGCTCTCACCCAAGCCTTCTTTAACATCAGCAAACTGGCTTAGCACAAATGTTTGCCCATTAGCGTTGGTAAATGCCAGGTTGCGCACGTTGTTAATATCAGAGCGATCGTATTTATCCAAACTAATCAGAATGTCGTACTCGTTGCCTGCTTCCTTAAACTTACTGTTATCATTACCTGAGAAAGCGTTTTGTAACGCCGTACCTACCTGGCTGGCATCTATCCCTAACAGGGTCATTTTATCGCGGTTCAGGTTTACCTCCACCTGGGGTTTCTGATCTTTAACGGAAAGCTGAACAAAGCGGGTACCCGGTACCGTGGCCACAATCTGTTTATAATCTTCAGCCACTTGCCTTACCTTTTTTAGGTCGACACCCTTAACAGCGATCTGGATAGGCGCCTGGTTAGGCCCGCCGGTAATTGATGTTGGCGCCGAAGTAACTTTTACCCCTGGGATAACCGCGCTTAGCTTTTTTTGCAGAATGCCGCCAAACTCCTCGGCGGTAACGTTACGCTCTTTCTTGTCGACCATGGTTACCGTAATTTCGGCCAGGTTGCTGTTGTTTGATGTACCGGCCACACTACCGCTTATAAAACCAATGCTCGAGAAAACACGGGTAACTTCCGGCTGCTTCATAATCATCTTTTCAGCCTCCTGTGTAACCATGTTGGTTTGATAAATTGATGCTGACGGCGCAAGTTCCAGGTTAATAAGCAGTTCGCCCTGGTCAGCAGATGGAATGAACGCCGCGCCGATAAAACCGGCAGGCACCAAAGCTATGGAACCGATAATCAAAACAATAACGCCCGATAACAACCAGCGCTTTTTTACCAAAACAACTTTTAGCAGCTTGGCATAGTCCTCTTTCAGCACATCTATAAAATGTTCGAAACCTAAATTCAGCCGTCCCCATAAAGTTTTCCTATTCAATTCCTCTACCTTACCAAATTTGGCGGCAAGCATGGGCGTTACGGTGAAAGACACAAACAAACTCATCAGCGTTGAAAAAACGACTACCAGCGAAAACTCCTGCAGCAACGAGCCTATAATACCACCGGCAAAAGAGATGGGCAGGAACACCACCACGTCAACCAGGGTAATAGCCAACGCTGTAAAGCCAATTTCAGAGCGGCCCTCAAGCGCGGCCTTTTCTTTATCCGAACCCATTTCGAGGTGACGATAAATATTTTCGAGCACTACAATAGAGTCGTCAACCAAAATACCTACCACAAGCGACATGGCCATCAACGTCATCAAGTTAAGCGAAAAGCCCAGGGCGTACATGGCGATAAAGGTGGGGATGATTGACGATGGCAGTGCCACCAGCACGAACATGGAACTACGGAAACTATGCAGAAACGCAAGCATCACAATGCCTACTATTACTACGGCAAGCCCCAGGTCTTCCATTACCGCATCGGCAGATTTGAGGGTATAAACACTTTGATCAGAAGACACCGTAAATTTCAAACCGGCGTTTTTGTATTGCGCCTCAATCTGTGCAAATTCCTCTTTTACCAGCTCGCTCACATCCACCGCGTTGGCATCGGTTTGCTTAATGATCTGCACGCCGATAGACGGTATGCCGTTGATGTGGTTTATGGCAGTAGTTTTTGAAGTAGCATCTACCACCTCGGCAACATCCCTTACATAAACGCTACCGCCCCCCGGCCGCTGCTGCACAATAACGTTACGGATCTGCTCGGTTGTGGTTACGTTGGCATCAAAACGGATGGATTGCTGCTCGTTCTGCGTTTCAATACTGCCCGCCGGAAACGACTGGTTGGCATTGTTAATGGCATTGGTTAATTGCGCTATACCCAGGCCATAAGCCTTCATTTTATCCTGATCGATGTTAACCTGTATTTCCCGCTCATCGCCGCCAATGATATTAACCTGCCCTACCCCGGCTACGTTTTGCAGCAATGGCAGCAGTTGTTTATCAACAAAATCATAAAGCTCCTTAGGTGATTGCTTAGATGTAACCCCGGCTTTAATAACCGGCGCATCTTCCAGGTTTATTTTATTTACAATCGGTTTGTCAACATTATCAGGCAGGTCGTTCTGTATCTGATCCGCCTTGCGCTGAATGTTCCGCTCGGCCTGATCTATATCTGTACCGGCCTTTAGTTGTATAACTACGCTTGAAAATCCTTCCTGAGAGGTAGAGTTTATTTTATCCAAACCTTCTACTGATGAAAAAGCGTCTTCCAGTTTTTTAGTTACGGATGTTTCCACCTCAGCCGCCGCTGCACCGGGATATATTGTACTCACCGATACCGTTGGCACCTCTATTTTAGGTAGCAGGTTGTAGTTA
This sequence comes from Mucilaginibacter roseus, assembly GCF_021215455.1. Classification (GTDB taxonomy): domain Bacteria; phylum Bacteroidota; class Bacteroidia; order Sphingobacteriales; family Sphingobacteriaceae; genus Mucilaginibacter; species Mucilaginibacter roseus. The sequence continues at coordinate 287,386 of NZ_JAJPWV010000003.1, forward strand.
AGGCTAAAGTATGACCGCGCACCAAATATAAACAGCACCGTGAATATTACGATGATTAGCAGGGGCCGCTTAACGGCAATTTCTGTTATTGACATGGTTACTGTATTATTTTGAGATAGACACTGGAGAGCCGTCCTTTAAATTAATTTGTCCGGATGTAACAACGGTTTCACCGGCTTTAATACCGCTCATGATCTGTATCATACCGTTTTGTTCGATACCTGTGCGAACTGGTTTCAAATGCGCTACATTGTTTTCCACTACATATACTGATGCATCTTTTACACTTTGCACAATTGCGTCCCGCGGAACGAACAATACATTTTGGGTGGTTTTTCTTGAAAAATCAGCAGTAACAAACGTACCCGAACGGAGCGGATTGCTTTCGTTGTTTGCAGCGGTAACTTCAACCCGATAGTTATGCGTTTCATCCGCCTGCGGACTTATAAAAGTGATCTTACCCATAAATACATTATCCGGATTAACATCTGTACTGATCTTAACGGTTTGTCCTTGCTTTACCTGGTATACCTCGGCCTCGGTAAGATTTATCTGCACCTTCGCTTGCGACAGGTTAACGATTGTTGCTATCTGCGTACCGGTATTGGCATATACCCCTTGCTCTACCAGTTTTTCAGAAATGGTACCGCTGGTTGGCGCCTTTACGGCTGCATCGGCAATTTGCTTTTTTATCTGGCTTACCTGGTTGGCCGCATCAAGGTAATTCTGGTTTATTTCATTCACCTTTTCCTGCGTTGCGGCCTGCCCCTGTAACAGTTCGGTATAAGTTTCGAGGTCGCGGCGTAGTTTAGCCGCGTTGCTTTGCGCTTTTTGCAAATCGAGCTGCGCGATACGGGTATCCATCACGGCCAATACTTGTCCTTCGGTAACATGATCGCCCAAATTAAACCGCAACTGCTGTATAGTACCGTTGGTAGTTGATAGTACCTGAGCCTCCTTAAAAGGTGCCAACGAACCTGTCTTAACCAGATTTATTGCTTGCAACTGTTCTTTAGCCTGCGCTACTTTTACCGGTATGCGCACCACGCTATCCTGAACAGGTTTGTTTTTCTCGTTAAGTGCCTTTTTATTTGATGCCAGCCTGAAAACAATTAGTGCTAACAGGATAATTACAATAAGGCCGATGATATATTTACGTTTCATATAGGTTATAGTCCGTTGTAAAAGGTTTTTAAAGTGCCGCCGGCTTTCTCCATGTCCAGGCGCGCCTGGTAAAAGCTGTATAGCGAATTGAGGTAGTTGTTTTGTGCTTCTTTTATGGAGTTTTGCGCATTCAGCCAATCGGTAAGGTCGGTAACTCCTTTTTGAAATTGCAGGTCGGTTGTGCGAAACACCGATTGCGCCAGTTCAATATTACGTTTGTCGCTTTCCAGGTTACTTTGCGCTTTAACCAACTTAGTTCGGGCATTTTCATATTCTAACTGGTATTTACCTTCATCCAATTTCAAGTTTTCGGCCGCGTTCAGGCTTTTATATTTTGCCTGCGATACCTGCGCGTTGCGTTTAAAAAAATCAAACAGCGGGATAGTCAACTTCAAACCGATTGCCGAATAAGGATTAAGATCGGTTAAAGCAGGGCCGAGCGAACTACCGAAGCCCACGGCACCATAACGGGCATAACCGGTAAGCTTAGGCAATGCGCCGGCCTTTATACGCTGCTGATCAATATCAAGCAATTTGGCGTTGATCTCCGAGAGGCGATAATCCGTACGATTAGTAGCGGCGAATTGCTGACTGTTTGCATTTATATTTGACGGAACAGCAATATCCGCGCGGTTAGTAGAATCAATTAAAAGCTGGCTATTAATTGGATAACCCATATTATACTTCAGCTGATTTTCAGACAAGGTCAGGCTGCTCTCAGCTACCCGTATCTGCGAAACTGCATTGTTGTAATTAACCGTTACCTTATCAAGATCTTTTTTCAAGGTGACGCCTTTTTGAACTTGCAAGCCGGTAATATCCATCTGTTTACGGTAAGTTTGCAAATTCTCCCGCAGCAAACGCAACTGCTCGCGATATACAAATATCTGATAGTAGGCGTTGCTGATATTGAAAATGATCACTTCCTGATTTTGCTGCAGGTTTAGCTCGGCTTGCTGCCGGTTAAATTTATTAGCCTTTAAGCCCGTAAGCAGTGATTGATCGTAAATAGTTTGATCGAGCTGCGCAACACCATTGGCATTATACTTTTGTGTGAAAGCTACACGCAGTGGCTCCGGGCCAAATATGCCTGCCGGGATGATGGATTGCTGCACCTTCAGGTTATCATCCAGGGTACCTGTAACACTTACCTTGGGGAGGTAGTCGGCCAGTGCTTCTTTGGCCTGTGCATCGGCGGCCCTTTTTTCGTTTTCGTAAACGGTGTTACTCCGGTTGTTTTTCAAACCATAATCAAGGCATTCTTTTAAACTCCATAACTGCTGCGCAAGCAGCTGTAATGGCAAAAGGCAGATTAAAGCGAGTAAAATATTTTTTTTCGTCATGCTGCGTCAATTACAAGTGCCTGCCTGTGCGGGCATTCTTTAACATTTTGCTGCAAAACTATCGCCTTTTTTTGTAGAACTGCTTTTGGGCGAATGAAATGGACAAAAACGTAAATGAAATGGACACCATGAATTACTACAATGCCGGGGCGCTTTCAGTTTTGTTCTTTTTTAGCATAGGACGCTTACAATACCCTATTGTTCAATCCATTTCAGGAATGACTGCGCCTTTACTTTGCCGATGATAATCTTTTCGGGCGGGGTAATTTGCGACACCACGTACAACTTACGGTTAAAGTAATGCTCAATATTTTGCACCGTATTACGGTTGATGATAAACTGCCGGTTGGCCCTGAAAAATTGTGCCGGGTTAAGCATTAGCTCAAGCTGTTCAATAGTATATTGCACCGGGTAGCTTTTATCATTACCTACATAAATCTGTACCGATCTGCCGGAAGCATAGATGAAATGGATATCCGAGACCTTTATGGGAATAATCTGATCGCGGTAATGTACTAACAGGTTCTGCTTGTACGCCGGATCCATTTGATTAAGCACCCGGTTCAGGTTTTGCGTGTATGCTGCGCTGGCAATTAAATGCTCTTTAAAACGATTATATTTTTCGAGGCTGCGGGCCAGTGTTTCCTCTTCAACCGGTTTTAACAGGTAGTCAATACTGTTTGATTCAAAGGCACGGATGGCATACTCATCAAAAGCGGTGCAAAAAATCACCGGCGCCTCGGTTTTCACTTCCCTGAATATCTCGAAGCTCAAACCATCACCCAACTGAATGTCCGAAAAAATAAGCTCAGGCGCCGGATTGCCCTTTAACCAGGCAATAGCCGCCGCAACCGAAGTAAGCGTAGCTTCTACCTGTATGGCATCATCCAGATTTTGCAGCATACGCTCCAGCTCACGGGCTGTTTTTATCTCATCTTCAATTATAATTACTTTCATGCTCTCATCAGCGGTAAAGTCACGCTAAATTGTTCGCTATCCTTACTAACCTCAACAGTTTTTTGCATCAGCAGTTTATAGCGTTCGCTTATATTATTAATGCCGGTACCGGTACCCTCTTCAGGCACTTTTTTGAGCTGCAGGTTATTGGTGATAATGAGTGCGGGCGTATTATTTGCCTGTATATTAATTTGCAGGGGGCGCTCAGGTGATACTGAGTTATGCTTGATGGCGTTCTCAATCAACAACTGTACAGACAGTGGTGGTATCATCATTTCCAAAAACTCATCCGGAACGTTTATACTTACCTGTAACGATTCTTCGTACCGGGTTGTCATGATGTAAAGGTATGAACGTATAAAACTCAGCTCCTCTTTAAGCGGTGTTAAGTAGTGGCGATTGTAATTAAGCACATACCGGTAAACTGCCGATAGCTGTATAATATAATCCTTGGTTGGTTGTTCGCTTGTTAAGGTTTTAAGCGTGCTGAGGGAGTTGAAAAGAAAGTGCGGACTGATTTGCTGTTGCAGCGATAGTAGCTGCGCACGCAAATGCGCCTGCTCCAATATTTCGTTTTGAAGGCGTGTATTTTGCAGCGCGCTGTTGGTGTATACGCTGTAAAATACTACGTATGATATCAGGCTGGCCAGAAAAGCCCCTATGTAATGTATAGCAAAATCAGATACGTTATCATAACCAACCTGGGTATCATTAAGTCTGTTTAAAGGAAAAATCAGGTAATAGATATATGCGAAAACGACCGTAACTAACGAAGCCAAAAATATACCTACAACATGCTTAAACCGTGTATTAAGCCAGTTGTGCTCATTAAGCAAAAAGTAACCTTGTATAAGCCAACAAACCAAAAGCGTTAAGCCAAGCTGACACACATACAGCAGATATTCCCACCAGCGCACCTCGTACAGTCGCTCATTACGAAGCAGCAGTGCCAGCAAGGTTGCACTGGTCAGCACTCCGGTGAGGATAAAGTACCATTTGAAAAAGTAGCTTTTGAACATCGGGTAAAGATATTATAATTCCAAACCTACAGCCATTACCCGGCTTATTATGGACAAATAAGGTAATGAAATGGACAGCGATTGCAATGATGATACTTTACCCCCCTTCGTTTTCCGTCGTGTTGGACACTACATTCCGCTTTATGGACACGCTGAAGCCTGAACGATGACGGAACTTTGTAACCTAAACAAATACAAATATGAAAACAGTTAATTTGGGCAGCCAGGGACTGGTAGTACCACAAATAGGCTTGGGTTGCATGGGCATGACCTCGATGAATGGCTGGGATATTTACGGAAAAGCCGACGAGGCCGAAGCCATTGCGACTATACACCGCTCCTTTGAATTGGGCGGAAACTTTTTAGATACAGCCGATCTGTACGGACCTGAACTAAACGAAAGGCTGATTGCCAAAGCTATTAACGGCGAGCGGGACAAATATATAATTGCCACTAAATTTGGATTTGAGATTGATGACAACAGCCAATTAACCTGGAATTATAACGGATCAAAGGCTTACGTTAAAAAAGCGGCTGAACGTTCACTTAAAAATCTGAATACGGATTACATTGACCTGTATTACCTGCACCGCCTTGATCCGAACACACCTATTGAGGAAACAGTTGAAGCCATGGCTGAGTTGGTTAAAGAGGGAAAAGTAAAATACATCGGCCTATCCGAAGTGTCATCAGCCACTATACGCAAGGCACACGCGGTGCACCCACTAACAGCGGTACAAACAGAATATTCATTATTTGAGCGTGATGTTGAGGAAGCCGGCATTACGAATACCTTAGCCGAGCTGGGCATCAGCCTGGTCGCCTATTCACCACTTGGCAGGGGCTTTTTAACCGGCGACCTGAAAAGCCCGGATGATTTCGCTGCTGATGATTTCCGCAGAAACATACCGCGTTTCCAGGGCGATCAATTCTACAAAAACCTGGAGCTGGTAAATGCCATTAATGAGATGGCAAGCGAGAAGAATGTAACGCCATCGCAACTGGCCATTGCCTGGGTACTGGCAAAGGGACACGTACCCATACCCGGCACCAAGCGCGTTAAATACATTGAGCAAAACATTGCCGCTGCCGAAATCGTTTTAAGCAGTCAGGAGATTGACCGATTGGAATCAATTGTACCATTAGGTACAAGCACCGGCGACCGTTATGATGCCAACTCAATGAACAACATCGATAAATAATTATTTTTTCCGCAGGATGTATTTATGAACATCCTGCGGTTTATTATCTAAATTTACAGTACATGGATCATCATAAGCCATACGAGGTTAATTCCATTACCGATCACCGCCGCGTACTCTCATTACCCGCACCCGCACATCCGCTGATTGACGTTTTCCGGATGGAAGATGTCAGGCACAATCCCGACAAACGTTTCCGCACATTAATGCTGAATGTTTACTGTATTTCACTTAAAAAAAAGGTGCAGGGCAAGGTGAAATACGGCCAGGGCTATTATGATTATGATGAAGGACTGATGTCCTTTTTTGCACCGGGGCAAATAGTGGCCTCTGTACCTGAAAATCACCGGCTTGAAGGCTGGTGCGTTGCTTTTCATCCCGATTTTTTGAAAGGCCATCCGCTTGCTCGAAAAATTGAGAGCTACACCTTTTTCTCGTATGCCATTAATGAGGCGCTTTTTCTTTCGGAAAAGGAAGAAACGCTGATGAATGGCATAGCCAATAACATCCGGCAGGAACTGCAAACAGCTATTGATGGGCTGACTAATGAAGTACTCATTTCGCAACTGGAATTGCTGCTTCACTATAGCCAGCGTTTTTATCTACGGCAATTTCAAACACGCAAAACAGCACACCATCATCTGGTTAGCGAAGTTGAGAATTTATTAAACGCCTATTTTAATGATGACGACCTGCTTGTTGCGCAGGGTGTACCAACCGTTGCCTACCTGGCCGAAAGGCTTAACCGCTCCCCTAAATACCTGAGCGACCTGCTCAGAAGCGTTTCGGGCCGCAGCGCGCAGCAATACATCCAGGATCATTTGCTTGAAAAGGCCAAAACCTTACTTAGCAGCAGCGACCTCACCGTTGCAGAGATAGCCTATATGCTGGGCTTTGACTATCCGCAATCATTCAACAAACTCTTCAGGCGCAAAACAGATAAAACACCGCTGGTTTACCGCCAGTCGCTTAACTAAATTCGTGTTGTTAACATGACCGCGCCTGTCACAATTCACCCTGCAACTCGTCCTGTTAACACCTCACGCCGGTTGTTAATATGGTGTATGTTTGATATATGAAAAGCACCATCACCTTCCTGTCGCTCTTATGGTTATGCACGTTTGCATGCCTGGCGCAACCCAACGCATCAAAAGACAAAACTTTTGCAGTTAATTATTTAAAACAAACCGAAGCAGATGTACTCAACTCTGTTAAAGGCTTAAGCAAAGCCCAACTTAGCTTTAAACCCGACAGCAGCACCTGGAGTATTGAAGAATGCATAAAGCATATTGCCGCTTCAGAGAAAGAGCTGTGGGCGATGGTGGATGGGGCATTGAAAGCACCTGCCAACCCGGAGTTAAGAGCAAAGATAAAAGGAACAGACTCGGCGCTGGTTAAAGCGGTGGAAGACCGTTCTCACAAAGCAAAAACATTTGCCGCGCTCGAGCCCGCTAACTCGCCGTACAAAACAGTACCGGAGGCGCTGGCTGCCTTTAAAGAGAACCGAGAGAAGCTGATAACCTTTATACAAAGTGCTTCCGCGGATAATTTACGCAATCACGTATCAACTCTGCCTTTAGGCACTTTTGATGCGCAACAGCTAATATTATTGATAGCTGCGCATAGCAAACGCCATACTTCACAAATTAAAGAAGTGATAGCAAACCAGGCTTTTCCCAAGAAATAAAAAGAGGTTAAAGCGCTATTTCACCGGAATGAGTTTATCGTTGCCGAGATCATATTCAAACAGCTGACTGGTTTCGTCATCAACGTAAAGCCATTGCACTATGTTGCTGCCGTTGGTGCCAGGTACGGCAATGCCAATCATGGTGTATTGCCTACCTTCTCGTTCCTGCGATTCGAGGGAATAGTTTATAGCCTCTTTCGCTTTTATAGAGCGAAGCAATAGCTCCGTTTTAGTGGTAGCCAGGTAATACTCTACCAACTTATAAATTTTGTCGAGGTAGTATTCAGAAAAGCTTTCCTCGGGCGCCCAGGTATATTTTATTTGCCGGCCATAACTTTTTTTGAAAAGGGTTACAGGGCCGTCAGCAATTTTCCGGATCGAAATGATCCGTTTGGCCGGAACGGGGATTTCATCGTCGCCAGCCATCGTAATGTTATCATCTTTCCACAAAACTTCAATGGAGTCGCCGCGGTTCAGGCTCCGGTCTCCATCATCATTAATAAAAGAGATCGAACTATCGGCATGTTGTGCTAATAGGATAAAGTAATCTCCGTCGTCATTATAGTTCAGAAACCTGGCGTTAATGTATTTTGGCTGCTGGTTTACCGTCTCTTTGGGTGTCGAATCTTGTTTGGTTATGGTGTCGGCGGCACTGCTTGTCTTTTTATCAGTTTTTTGCTTGCAGGCAACAGCGCACATAAGCAATGAACATACGGTAACAAGTTTTAACATTTTCATCATTCTAACAATACCATTTGGCCTTTCTGATAACGAGCAGCTATGCGCGTTGAGCTCCCCCTTTTTTAGCAAACCACTCTGTCTTGGTAATGCAATAAACAAAGTTTTGTTTTGGCGCTTCACCAAAGTAACATACTTCCTGCTCTCCGGTTTTAACAGCGCCGAGGCGGCCAATGGCTATTTGAGAACGCAGGTTTTGTGCACCGATGTGAAAGAATACGCTATCGGCAAACTGAAATGCATAATCCAGCATCAGCGCCTTTACCTGCAGGTTTATCCCTTTGCCCCAATAAGCTGTGGCGTAAAAGGTATAACCAATAAATATGCTTCTCTCTTCTACGCTATAATCATAAAAGCGGGTACTGCCTATAGTTTCGCCGGTAGCTTTATCAACTATACGAAATGCGCCACCGCTTTGCAAAGCGCCTTCAAAAAAGTTGCGGAACACATCTTCCTTCCACCTGTCTTTATTGGGATGCTGCGCCCATATTGCGGGGTCTGCCGCTACATGATAGAGTGTTTGAAAGTCATCCTCTTTCAAAGGATAAAGTATCACCCTATCGTTTTCAAGAAGTGGTTGCAGGCCGATATCCGTTTTTAAAACTTTCTTCATCATGATATCCGTTTGCTCCTCGCCACCTAACCTGAAAATATGCTTATCAAAAGGCACAAAGCCGGTCTTTTCGTAAAAGCGGATGGCTCGCGGGTTTTGCTCCCAAACGCCAAGCCACACGTAATTGCATTTGAGGTCATGAGCCACCTGCATGGCTTTGTTATACAACAGTTGCCCTACTTTTTTACCATGATAAGTCGCCAAAACATAAATTCGCTCAATCTCCAGGGCGGTAACATCCTGAAGTTCGGTTTGTGCTTTACCGGTGTTTAGTTTCAGATACCCAATTACCTCACCGCCATGCATGGCAAAATAAAATTGAGAATCTGAATTGCTGATTTCCAGCATAAGCTTATCTATGGCAAAGCTCTTATCAAGGTATCTGGCAATGACTTCTTTGCTGTTACTATCAGTAAAAGTTTCTTCGAACGTTTGCCGGCCTATTTGCTGTAAAGTACGTATATCATCCGGGGTTGCCCTGGTAATCGTTATGTTATCCATTATATAATCTGCTGATTGCTTATATGCTTACAAATTTAACGCATGCAACCTTTTATTATCATCACCTATAGCCATATACTGAACAAACATTGCCAGTCGCGAAGTTGTTCAGCCTTTAAATATCATCAGCGAAGTAATTGAACAGCCAGATGAAATAAAGTGTAAAACATGAAGATAATCGATGCCCAACAAATAGCGGATATGGACAAACCCTACCGCACCGCGCTGATGAACAGCATTAGCGGCTACAAACCGCTTAACCTTTTAGGAACCATCAGCAGCGAGGGCAAGCCTAATTTATGCATTGTAAGTTCGGTATTCCATATGGGTTCAAACCCGCCGCTTCTGGGTATGGTTATCCGTCCGCAACGGCCACATAATGATAGTTTGAGTAATATTAAAGCTGTTGGCCAATACACTTTAAGCAACGTACAGGCTGATAGCTATCGCAATGCACACCAAACCAGCGCGAGTTATCCGTCAGGTATTTCTGAATTTAATGAATGTGGGTTCACTACTCATTATCATGAAGGCATTAAACCGCCTTTTGTAGCTGAATCGGCCATAAAGATTGCCTTGGAGCGCGCAGAAATAATAGATATAACACTTAACGGAACAACTATTGTAATCGGTAGAATAACAAATATTTTGGTTGACGATAATGTAATCCAACCTGACGGCAGCATTGACCATGTCACCGCCAAAACGGTTGCGGGCTCCGGGCTCGACAGCTACCTGCTACCTCAACTTTTAGAAAGGCTTACCTATGCCAAGCCCGGCACTACTCCGCAAACATTAAATTTTGATGAGAAATAACCCACAAGTTGCAACATTTTTGATACAAATGGGTTATTCTGTTTTTAGATACGTCCGATGTCAGATTTAGCCGTTCCGCACTCATCAAAATCAAAGGTTATGAGTTTCAGGGCTTCATTAGAGGCCCTGAATTTTTTTATGGCGGATATGCAGGCAGGCATCGGCCCGTTTCTTGGCATATTTCTATTGGCGCATCAATGGAAAAGCGGCCCCATCGGTACGGTAATGACCTTAGGCGGGGTAGCCGGGGTATTAGTAACCATACCCGCGGGCGCGCTTATTGATCAAACCCGGCATAAAAAACTGTTCGTAATTATACCGGGTATCTGCACGGTATTAGCTTCGTCTGTAATATTACTATCGCAAAACTTTTGGGTGGTAGGCCTATCGCAGGTAGCTACCGCTATTGCCGGGGCGGCCATAGTACCCGCGGTAATGGCCATTACCCTTGGGCTGGTCCATCAAAAAGGGTTTAACCGGCAAAACGGGCGCAACCAGGCATGGAACCATGCGGGCAATATGGTTGGGGCCGGCCTTTCAGGCTATTTGGGTATGATGTATGGTATGCCTGCCATATTTTATCTATCGGCATTTTTCGGACTTATCTCTATCATATCTGTAAGCCTGATACCTGCGTCAGCTATAGATGACCGTGCCGCCCGTGGAATGAAAGAGGGCGATACCCAAACCGGCGCCAACAGCTTTAAAACGCTGATTGAATGCAGGCCGCTATTATTGCTGGCGGCGGCTCTGGCTTGCTTTCACCTGGGTAACGGCGCTATGCTGCCGCTATACGGCATTGGCGCAGCCAGCCAGGGGCACGGCAATGCCTCCATGTTTGTTGCCATGACCATTGTTATTGCCCAACTGGTAATGATAGGCGCATCAATAATAGCCATGCGCATGGCCGATAAAAATGGCTATTGGCTGGTGTTGCTGTTATCATTCATTGCCCTGCCAATACGGGGTGTGGTAGCCGCGTACCTAAACTATCACATTGGTATTTACCCCGTTCAGGCGTTGGATGGTATTGGCGCAGGCTTACAAAGCGTTGCCGTACCGGGCCTGGTGGCTCAAATACTTAACGGAACCGGACGTATAAATGTAGGCCAGGGAGCGGTGATGACGGTGCAGGGCATTGGCGCGGCATTAAGCCCGGCTATAGGCGGCTGGCTGGCACAGGGCATGGGCTTTCAACCGGCATTCATGGTGTTGGGCAGCTTTGCAACTGTATCCATCATCATTTGGCTTTATTATCACAAAACACTGGGCTATGTTTGCGATCAGGATCATCTGCAATAAAGCATGAACAACTACTTTATCTGGCTTATTTCATTATTGGCTATCGCCGGGGTAATCATCAGGCCGTTTAAATTACCTGAAGCTGTTTGGGCTATAGGCGGCGCTTTGCTGCTGTTAGGTTTCGGGTTTATCAGCTTTGAAACAGCTGCAGCCGGAGTTGAAAAAGGCACCGATGTTTACTTGTTTTTAGCCGGAATGATGTTGCTCTCAGAAGCAGCCCGTGAAGAGAAGTTATTTGACTGGATTGCAGGCCATGCGGTAAAAGCCTCGCGAGGTTCGGCACACCATTTATTTTTATTGATCTTTTTGTCGGGTATAATAGTAACCGCATTATTATCAAATGATGCCACCGCGGTGGTTTTAACCCCTGCCGTGATAGCCGCAACACGCGCGGCAGGCGTAAAAAATAATTTGCCTTACCTGTTGATTTGTGCTTTTATTGCCAACGCGGCATCATTTGTATTACCTATATCCAACCCGGCAAACCTGGTCATATATCAAACCCAGTTACCGTCGTTGGGCAACTGGTTCGCGCAATTTTTGTTGCCGGCAGCTATAGTTATAGTTCTGACCTATTTTATCCTGAAGATATCTCAACGCAAGGCATTGTCTGAGAAATTTAGCACCGATATCCCGGTAGTTACCTTGAGCACAACGGGCAAACTGGCTTTGTACAGCATTATATTTACGGTATTTGTTTTGCTTATCTGCTCGGCTTATTCGGTTCCGCTTGGCTGGCCTACCTTTATTACTGGCTTTTTATGTACAGCAATTATCAGCCTGATCGCTAAAAAATCAATCCTGAAAGCGTTCGGCCACGTATCCTGGAGCGTGTTAATATTAGTGGCCGGACTGTTTATAATAGTTGAGGGGCTTACGCAGACCGGCATTACGCATCACCTCGCCACAATGCTTGCAAACGCCGCTAAGCAAAACGTTAACAACACTGCAATTGCCACCGGCGGGATAATCGGCATTGCCTGTAACTTAATGAACAACTTACCAGCCGGGTTAATAGTAGGCGAAATTGCACAAACGGCCGTAATACCAGACGTGGTAAGAAAAGCTATGCTGATCGGTATCGACCTGGGGCCAAACCTGTCAGTAACCGGCTCACTCGCCACCATACTGTGGCTGCAAGCACTGCGCCGCGAAGGTATTACCGTAAGCGCCGTTCAGTTTTTAAAGATAGGGCTGGCGGTGATGTTGATACCCATGCTGGTCGTGCTATTACTACTACCTTATATTTAATAATTACGCGGCTGATTGGGTGTCCAGCTTTTCTACCGCGTCCATAAAATCACCTATATCAAAAGGTTTGGCCAGGTAAGCGCTCGCCCCGGCATTTTTGGCAATTTCAGCGCCATCCCTGCTTGCCGATATAATGAGGATGGGCAAATGTTGATATGCAGGCGTTGAACGCACCTTAGCTGTGATCTGATCACCTGACAGTACGGGCATCCACAAGTCAAGTATCAGCATATCGGGCTGCACTTGCGCCATCCTGTCAAACATTTTTAAACTGTTTTGTTCAGTAGTTACATCGTAATCTTCCGCATCGAGCACCATCTCCAGCATTTCGAGAATGCCTTCGTCATCGTCACAAATAAGTATCTTTCTTTTCATAGTTCAATTAATTAAGGGGAAGCGTAAAGTTAAAGGTCGATCCTTTGCCGTATTCACTATCAACCCAAAGGCTGCCGCCGTGGTTTTTGATGATCTGCTCGCAGATATAAAGACCTATACCCATGCCCGGAAAGTGCTTTTGCGTTTCCGACGAACGGTAAAAGCGCTCAAATATTTTTTTCTGATCTGCCGGACTTATGCCAAGCCCGTAATCCTTTACCGATAGCTTTACATAATCGCCCACTACGGCCAGATGCACATCAATATCCGTCGAATCCGGAGAGTATTTTATGGCGTTTGATAGCAGGTTGCTCACCACCTGGCTTAGTTGTGACTCATCGCCCCGGTATTTTATACCTGTTCGGCCGCTTAAGTGAATGCGGTGGTTGGATGATGCCGCCTGCAGGCTGTCAACCATTTCAGTCACCATTTCATCCAAATCAAACTGCTCTTTAACCAGGGTAATGTTACCGGTTTGTATGCGTGATACTTCCAGTAACTCCTGTATCAGGTTATTGAGTTTGTCGGCATGCCTCGCGGTCTTCTTGATAATGTCCTTCAACTTCTCGCTCGACTCCGGCGGCAGCAAACGCTCCATAATCTGAATATATCCTTTAATAGTAGTTAAAGGTGTTTTAAGCTCGTGGCTGGCAACAGACAGGAAATCGTCCTTACGCTGTTCAATTGCCCGGCGCTCGGTTATATCTTCAATAGCCAATAGTATACGGTCCTTATACTCGCCTTCCAGCTCTATGCGGTGCGCGTTTAACAGCATCAGCTTTCTGCCGATGTGCGGAAAATTATGCTCCACCTCAAAGTCAAGTACTGGGTTATTTGTTGGTAATATTTTTTCTAACAGCTCTTTAAGTTTAGGAATATTCCATTGGCCGTTACCCAGATCATACAGGCTTTTATCTTCTGTTTCTGACAGGCTTACCTTAAATGTGTTCAAAAAATGCTGATTCGCGCTGATCACTTTCAGGCCGGGGTCAAGCACCAGCAAGCTTTCCCTTACCGTTTGTACAATACTTTCCAGATACTCTCTGCTCGCATTTAATTCGTTGGTGCGCTCGGTTATCTTTTGTTCCCGCAGTTGCTTTTCGTGCTTTAAATCTTCCTCGGCCTTTTTTCGGCGGGTAACATCATGCTGTACGCCTACGAAATGGGTTATATTCCCATCCGGAGATTTGATAGGCGATACATATAGTTCGTTCCAGAACAGCTCGCCATCCTTGCGGTAGTTTCTTATCTCTACTGATATGTTTTGACCTTTTTTTACGGCTTCCCTTATTTTATCGCGTTCGGGCTGCTGCCGGTCATCTGCCTGCAAAAACCGACAATTGTGTCCAATAATATCATTCCGTTTATAACCGGTCATTTTCTCAAACGAGCTGTTACAATAGATAATCGGGTTATCAGGAAGCTGATTATCTGTAATAATTATACCGGATACACTGGAATCTAAAGCCGCCTTAATAAGCGTAAGGCTTATTGAATTATCTGAATCACGGGGTAACTGATCGGCTTTAAACGTATTTTCCATACTTTGACAAATAATATTCCCAGATGCGAGTTAAGGAATAAGTGTTTGCCCAACTGCTGGTTTATGCAGTATTATCAAAAAACGTTCCAGTATATAACTATCCTGTTACATTGAGTTCACTTTAAGCGCATCGTCAGCCTGGTTGTAATCCGGCAGCTCTATTTCCTGCTTGGGCTGCTGCTTATTGTTACTACCCAAACTGCTGAGCCACTTCACCGGCCTGCTGCCAAAAATCCGGTAAAATCCATTGAGTACAGATACCCCAAACTTTGAAGTTGGATAAACCAAACCGGGAATACCGGGCGGCAGTTTCTGACATTTTTCGGCATATGGGCGCATAAGTTTTTCATAGTTGGCAAATGCCGCCTGATGCGTAAGGGCCGTTGCCAGTTCCCCCGCCAGTATATATGCACCTGCTATCGCCAAATCAGTGCCTTTACCGGCTATCGGCGTGGCGCAGTAGGCTGCATCGCCTACTAAAACTACACGGCCCTTGCTCCATTCAGATGCTTTTACTTGGCTAACCCGGTCTAAATAAAGGTCGTCAGTAGCTTCGATTTCGCTGATCAATCTTTCAGACTCCCAACCACTGCCTTTTATACGCGCTATCAGCGCTTGCTTTAGCTGGGATAGGTTCATTCCCCTATACTCGTTCTCTTCGGCCAGCATGGTTATTGACGCGCGGGTAGTGCCGTAATTATCGGGCCGTAAAATATAGACTATTCCACGTGGCGCATTACACCACCGCGCCCAGCGCGAATCAGTCGGCTGCTTTTTAACGGTTAAGTAAGCTGTATAAAGGCCAAGATATTTGAACCGGGTTTCATCCCCAAATATCAGCTTGCGCGTACCTGAACCTATGCCTTCGGCTACTATCAACATATCAAAGATTTCGGTTTTGCCGCTTTTAAACGTCACCTTCATCTCATCTTCTGCCTGTGCAACGGCGGTAACATAATCGCCAAAGCGGTAGTGTACATTATTGCGGGTGTGCTCATATAATATATTGACCAGATCGCCACGTAAAATTTCCAGATCTTGGGTCATGCTCATTGAACTTTCCTTCGGAAATTCAGCCAGCACTTCGTTCTCCGTATTCACAAACTGAATACCTATTTCTGTAGTGTTGGCTTTTCGCACGGCATCTTCAAGCCCCATTTTACCGATTACCTCGCGGGCAGGGCCTTTTACATCAATATTTTGTCCACCAAGCCTTAATTCATCGGCACGTTCTACAACTGTTACTTCAAAACCGTAATAATTAAGCCAGTAGGCAAGTGCAGGGCCGGCAATGCTGGCGCCGGTAATCAGTATCTTCTTATTTTTCATGTATGATTAATTGATCGGCATTAAATTGAGTCCCTCTGTTAGCATAATCGCTTTTATGATCTGTTTTCCGATACGCTACCGGAGACATGCCGCATACCTTGCCAAATAGCCTGATAAAGTATCGGTGATCCTGATAACCCAGGACGAAAGCAATTTCTTTTACACTTTTTGTACTGTATCGCAACAGCCGCTGCGCTTCGCCCATCACCTGCTGTTGGATGATATAAGTTGCAGAGTATCCGGTAGCGGCTTTAACCACATCATTAAGGTAACTTACTGACAGGTTCATCATTGCGGCGTAACCAGCAGGCCTTTTATTTTTTATGTTATGGCTTTTTACAAGCGCGCTGAATTGCGCGGCTATTTGCGCTTGCCTTGAATTGCTCGGCTCGGTAACCAAAAGCGATTGGCGGCACAGATTGACTACATGATAACATACGGCATTTAGCAAAGCCTGCAATAGCTGCGGCTGAAAATCTACCTGCGGTGTTTGCTGAGTTACCTTCCACAGAGAATTAAGCAAATCTTTAACAAAGCTAATATCCTCATCCTTTAATGTTATCAAGCTTATGGAGGGAGACTCCCGCTCCAAAGCGGCTGCAGCCAGCTGGTCAATCAGTTTGCTGTCAAAACTCATCACCCAGCCCGAAATATCAGACAAGCTTAGCAACCTGTGTACTTGCCCGGGCCTGATGATAAGCAACGAACCCGTCGCCATTTTAACATACTGAACGTCCACTTCGTAGGTGATGCTTCCTCTATCCAGTAAAAACAACGAATAGTAATCGTGCCGGTGTGCATTAAAAATTTCCGATGCAGCATCCGTTTGCATAAACGATGCGCACATGGGCGCTATTAACACACCAAGCGGGGTTGCAGAAAGTTCTATTAAGTTGATGCGCTCCTTTTTCATTTATTATCAACTAATAACATCTGAATAACACAAGGGTTTAGCGTTGTTGTGCTACAAAACACGGCATTATGTGGACGAAAAGCATATAGTTAAACATTAATAATAGCGCAACAGTGTCACCTCTTTCATTAAGGTTGTACGCACAGTATTTTTAAACTCTAAACAAAACAGCGCTTAATACGCTTATAAAATACCGTTTGCGGCTATCGTAAACTGATTTTTCCCTAAATAAATGCCTATGGATTTAATAATTATTATTACCGCTCTGTTAGCAATCAGCACAATTTTTAGTTTTATAAATGCCCGCTGGATAAAACTGCCCGGCGTTATCGGGGTGATGGTTTTAGCCATTGCAGCCGCTTTTATCACCGTAGTAGCCGGATCGGCCTTGCCGGGTTTCACTAAATTTATACTGGAACTTACCAACTCCATTGATTTCTCAAAAACGCTGCTGGATGTAATGTTGGGCTTTCTACTTTTTGCCAGCGCGTTGCACTTTGACGTTAACAAGCTGCGCGAAAACCTGCGCGGCGTACTGCTGATCAGCACCGTTGGCGTTATACTTTCAACCTTAATATTTGCCGGGTTGTTTTATGAGCTGCTGCATTTATGCGGTATGCAGATACCCTTTATTTACTGTTTGGTATTTGGCGCACTGATATCGCCAACTGACGCCGTTGCCGTTGCCGCCTTGCTTTCCAAATCAAAAATGCCCGAAAGGCTGAAGACTATTATCTCCGGCGAATCACTGTTCAACGATGGTATAGGCATCGTTCTGTTTGTAAGCTTTTCGGAAGTGGCCAGCATACCCGAAAAGAATTTCTCGTTTACAGAGGCAGCAAAACTTTTCGGGCAGGAGGTTTTTGGCGGCTTACTTTTAGGAGGCGTACTGGGCTTAGCTGCTTACCGCATGATGCGGGTAATTACAGATTTCCAAACCATCGTGATGATATCGGTTACGCTGGTGCTTAGTATCGCGGCTATAGCCGGCATATTCCATGTATCGGCACCTTTGGCGGTAGTAGCCGCCGGCCTGCTCATAGGCAGCCATAGTTTTAACCGGCACGAATCAATAAGCCAGAGTGAAGACCTGGAGCGCATCTGGTCTCTGGCTGATGAGCTGCTTAATACCGTACTTTTTGTTTTGATTGGCCTGCAACTGGTAGCCATAGCGGTACGGCCTGATTATCTGCTCATCGGCGTGGCGGCTATTGTGATCCTGTTAGTAGCACGAATGCTAAGTATTGTTTTACCGGTAGCTTTTTTACGGCGAACGCTTGCGCTTGAATATAGCAGTGTAGCCATACTTACCTGGGGCGGGTTACGGGGCGGCATATCTGTCGCGCTTGCCCTGTCTCTGCCCGATTCGCCATACAAGCCACTGATACTTACGGCAGGATTTGTAATTGTGGTGTTCTCCATAGTTGCGCAGGGGTTAACGCTTAATAAGTTTATCAATATACTGGTAAAAAAACCGGCGTAAACATTAATAGCCAAGCAATCCTATAACAGATGGTGTTCCGTATATATCAACATCAAACAAACAACAATGGCACTAACCAACGCTAAACCCAAGGATCTTGCGCTGCATGTGCTCGAAAAGCTCGAGCATAGCAACCTGGCGTTGCCATTGCCGCCCCTGGTAGTGCTGGAGTGTTTGTTTGAATGTGTGTTTTTCGCCAGTATGCGTACCGAGGAAAGCGACCTTGTGAAAGTTACCGTGACCTTAATAGATCCGGCTAACCCAGACCCTAAACCGCCCCGCAAATTAGTGCCTGAGCGCTGGAGCATCATTAAGTTCGACGTGCTGATGGAATTAACCATCAAAGCGCTGGTTAAGCTTTCAAAAGCGTCGGACCCATCGAGCACCTCGCTGGCCGTATATTACGATGAGCATGGCAAGCTTTTTATATGGGGCATGATAGACCAGGCGCTGCATTACCAAAGTTTTTTAAATTATGAGTCGGAATCGGGTTCAGAGCAGCCCGGCCTGTTCCAGGTATCAGTAAGCGACATTGGAACGCTGGATGTGTTGTTTGATTATGAGCTACTGGCTACGTTGAAGCAAAATGTACTGGTTCCGCGTTACCTTGATGTATTCACTATCGGCCCCGTATCAAAAATACTGAAGGCAAACGCGGTCAACTTAAAAACGGATATCCGCGCTTTCCTCGCTGATAAACATCCGGATGAAGACTTTGAAGACTGGGAGACCTTTTTAGATGGCTTGTGGATTCAAACCCTGTCGCGGTTGCTGCTGCGCATTCAAAACTACCACCACGGCGGAGCATTGCTGATAACACACACGGATGTGGATGTGGATGTTGACATTAAATACCGGGTTACTTATGATAGATTAAAAAATGCTATTAGTAAGTATGCTGAAGAAACCATCAACAACTATGTAGCCGAAACTTTGATTGACGATCATATCGCCTCGGGTAAAAAAATGATGTCGAAAGATTGGTATATCGAGGAGTCGCGCTCGTTGCTGGCCAAGCAAGGCATTGCTGACGAGATCAAGGGCTGCATATCCTTTCTGGCCTCGCATACCTGTGTAGACGGCGTGCTGCTTTTCGCGCCGGACATGGTATCAAACGGTTTCGGCGGCGTATTGAAGGCACGCAGAACACCCAAAAAAATATATGTATCGCCAACAGCTACGGCAACGCCTAAATCACTCGTAGCAGCCGACCCTAATCATTTCGGTACACGGCACCGCTCCATGATCGCCTATTGCTGGAACCACCCGGGCAGCCTGGGCCTGGTAATTTCTCAGGATGGCGATATACGCGCGTTTTACCGGATAGAGGAAAAGCTTATTATGTGGGAGAACATCAAAACACAACAGTTTATAAAAAGCCGCAAACTTAAACGCTCCGCTACCAATAAGTAGGGTTATTTGATGCTGGCATCAATTATTTACTTGGCCTTAACACATAATTGAAACACTAAGGTTTTATATAGATCATGTTACAAATTGATCTATGAAAAACAAACATTATATTATGCTTGGCCTTGCGGGCGCTGCAGCAGCTGCAATTGCGCTCAGCCTGTCGTCATGCGTTTCAATCCCTAAAGGTGCAAGGGCGGTTACACCTTTCAACAAAAACAAATATCTGGGCACGTGGTACGAGATCGCGCGTATGGATTTTAGATTTGAAAAAGGTTTGGAGCAGGTTACGGCCACCTATTCCTTACTTGATGATAAAACTATCCGTGTTGACAATAAAGGTTACAAAACCAAGGACGGCGAGTGGAAACAAAGCATAGGTAAAGCTAAGCCGGCTGGCGAGCCAAACGAGGGCAGATTAAAGGTATCTTTCTTCGGCCCGTTTTATGCCGGTTACAACGTAATAGCTATTGACCCCGACTATCAATATGCTTTGATTGCCGGCAACAACCTCAAATACCTTTGGCTGCTATCCCGCGAGAAAACAATGCCTGAAGCAGTTAAACAAAATTACCTGGAAAAAGCGCGGGCGCTGGGCTACGATACCAATAAACTGGTTTGGACAAAACAATAAAACTTAATTTAAGAAGATATTGATTTTAAAAACGTCCGGCTTAAAGAGCATACCAATGCTTTTCCAAGCCGGACGTCTTCATTAAGGTAATCTTAATTGTTGATAGTTATCTTTTTCAAAACTTTACCTTTTCTGTCAATAGCCTGCATGAGTAATGTTTTATCCGTAAGGGAAAAAATCATAAACCCTTGAATTGGAGCGAAAAAATCCACCGGCCCGCGTGGTATTAGCTCTTCGTTGGCTTCACTCCCCGCGCCTGAAATAAAGTGATGCGTAAACTTTTGTGGCGGATGATAATATTGCAAATGATGTTCATGGCCTGACAGATAAATGTTTACCTTGTATTTTTCAAACAAACCTTCGAGTGAGTAGCGCATCTCCGGCTTGTTAAGCGCCCGGTTACCGGCCGTGTACAACGGGTGATGCCCGATTACTATTTTCCACTTGATGGTTGAACTGGTATCGGCCAATACTTTTTCGAGCCATTGTTTTTGCTTGGTGCTGTCCTGCTTTATCAGTTCATCGCGGTAGGAGCTATTGTATGACGATGGCTCAAGCGGGTTGGTGTCAATAAACACGAACAAAGCCTCGGCATTTTTACCTACACGACGCTTAAACGAGTAATACCGCGCGGGCATGTTCCAGCGCCCGCTTACCTGCGAGTAATCTACCTCGGCCTGCGGGTTTTGATGATAATCATGGTTACCCAGCACGGCATACCAGGGGCGATGCAGCGGATACTGGTAAAACACATTTTCAAACGACAGGTTCCATAGCGGGTCGTGCACGCTTTTTACACCGTCCGGGTAAATATTATCGCCTGTGGCTACAATAAATTCAGCATTTACACCGGTTACTGCTTTGGCCAGGTTAGAAGCCATATCTTTTTGAAAATACTCGCCTCCGCGGCCAAAATCGCCAACAGCTGCAAATTCCAACGCGCCGTCCACGCTCTCCTGCCCTTTAATATAGCCCCCGCGGTAACCTTTTACATATTCGGCCTTATAATCTTTAGTTTGGCAAAAAGCCTGACCAGCCAAAGCCAGCAGCGCAACGCATAATACTATCTTCATAACTTTTTAAAATACTATAGCCCCGCTACAATGCAGCAGGGCTATAATTTAATTACTTTTATTTAATTAATAACCTGGGTTTTGTACCAGATTAGGGTTAAGTGCCTTTTCGCTGGTTGGTACCGGATAAATACGTTTGTTTACATCGGTATTGGTTTTAAAGCCCCAGGCATCTTCAAACTTACCAAAACGAATTAAATCGTTACGGCGCCAGCCTTCCCAGGCAAATTCACGGGCACGTTCATCAAGCAACTGGTTAAGCGTAATGCCGGTTACCAACGGCGCCTTAGCACGGGCACGTATTTTATTAACCAGAACATCGGCAGTTTGCAGCTCGCCATTTACGGTGGTGGCAGTAGCGCCCCTTAGTATGGCTTCGGCTTTCATCATCATCACATCGGCCAGCCTTAGTACAGGCATATCATTGCCCTGGTAACGGGTGCTTGAGTTAGCGTTCGGGTCCGGATAAAATTTAATAGAGCGCACACCACGTGCTTTGCCTAATTCATCATTACCCACATCCATGGTAGCTGGTCGCACCAACGGCATTTCGGGCGTAAAATCCAGGTGGTAATCAACCGCGGCCGAACCATCAGCGCCGGTGTAACTGGCATCAACACCTTTTTTGGTTGATTTTATGATCACCGGCGAACCATTGTTTTCATATTGCTTACCAGCCAGCCAGGTAGTGTTACGCACATCACCGGTAAGATTAAATTTCTCATAAAAATCCTTAATGGTGCTCAACGCGATACTCGGGCGGAAAGGAATGTTGTATTTGGCCTGCAATGCGGTATGTAAGCCAAAACGGGTAAAGTGATTACCTTCGGCCACGTTCGGATCATACGGAATGGCAAAGATAGTCTCCTTTATTTGCGGACCATTGTTCGGCGCAAACAAGGTCATATAATCAGCATCTAAAGAGTAAATACTTTTCGCACCGTTCAATACACTATCGGCCATCGCCACGGTTTCGGTAAACTTCGGTTGGCCAGTGTAGTACTGCGCGTTCAAATATAATTTCTCTAACAAGGCAAACGCCATCCATTTGGTGGGGCGGCCGTAAGTAAACGTACCCGCGTTAGGATTAAGATTAGGGGCAACTTCTTTTAGTTCCTTCTCAATAAAATCAAATATTTCGGCTCGAGGTGCGGTTTTAGGCGGCGATGTTACCGGGAAGCTGGTAACCAGCGGAATGTTACCATACAAATCCATCATAAAGTAGTAAAACAACGCACGCATAGCACGCATTTCGGCAATCGCACGTTTTTTATCATCAGTATCGGGCGTGGCTTCAAACAAGCTGATAATACGGTTACAGGTATTTATACCGCCAAAGCCCCACTCCCAGTTTGAGCGAACATTCGGGTGATCAGGCCCCCAGGTGTGCAGGTGCAGAAAGCGGTACTGCCCGCCATCATCATAGTTACCATCACGAGCGGGTATAATGGCCTCATCGGTCGATAATTCCTGCATGCGCCAGTAATCTACTGCGTAAATAGAACGCAACTGAGTATAAACCGGCCCGGTTGCGGCTATAAAACTTTCGGGATTGGTTGGAAAGTTACCGGGCGTAAGCTGCGATTCAACGTTGGTATCAAGCTTTGTACAACCGGTTACAGCGCCGGCTAACAATAAGGTAAATAAATATATCTTTTTCATGTTATTGCTGATTAAAAGTTCACGGTCATGCCTAAAAGGAACGATCTGGTTTTAGGATAAAAGTTATTGTTATCAACTCCGGGGTTAAGTCCGCCCATGTTGCTTTCCGGGTCAATACCACGATAATCAGTAATGATAAACAAATTGTTACCGGTAGCATAAAAGCGTAGACTGTTGATCGACCTGGTTTTTAATTTAAAAGTATAACCCAGGGTGGCGTTATCCAAGCGCAGGTACGAGCCGCTTTCCAAATAACGATCTGACAAGATGTAAGCATTGTTATCATTAGGAGATTCTCCCAATGTAAAACGAGGTATGTTAACATTTGAAGCGTCCGATGGGCTGTTGAGATTAGCCAATGTTGCATTCAGCACTTTGTTGCCGTAAACACCACGTAAAAAGAAGCTAAAGTCGAAGCTTTTGTATGAAAAGCTGTTATTCCAGCCATACAGCAATTTAGGCTGTGCATTACCCACGATAGAAAAATCGGCTACTACCGGCGGCTGGTTGCTTATGCTGCCGTCGGCTTTAAAAAACTGCGATACACCGTTAGCATCCTTACCGGCATAACGGGCCAATAAGAAAGTACCTATCGGGTAACCCTCCTGCACAATTTGCGATGGGTTGGCTGATTGCCCCTTACCGCCAAGGTAAGCGGTTTGCAAATAAGGCAGCGTAAACACATCGTTTGATAGCGATACCACCTCATTACGGTTGTGCGAGAAGTTAAGCGTGGTTGTCCATTTAAAATCTTTACCATTAAAAGGCTTGGCCGATAGCATAACCTCGATACCTTTGTTGCTTATTTTACCGGCATTAGCTGTAAGCGTATTTACAAAATATTGCGTGGTAGATACGTTGTAATTCCAGATCAGGTCAGACGTGCGCTTTTCGTATATGTCAACTGAACCTGTCAGGATGTTGTTGAATAATCCGAAATCAATACCAATGTTGGTCATGTCGGTACGTTCCCATTTTAAATCAGGGTTGGGGTTTTGCACCGGGCCCACAGCATTTATAAAGTTGCCGTTGTAGTAAAAGCGCGATGTTGTTGATGTTTGATAAAGCAGCAGGCGTGTGAACGCGTCAAAGCCTAAGCTATTGCCCGAGCTACCGTAACCGGCCCTTAGCTTTAAATCATTTACGAACTTCACGTTCTCCATAAAGCTCTCTTTGCTCATGTTCCAACCAGCTGACACGGCAGGGAAGTAACCCCAGCGATTGTTAACGCCAAAGGCCGATGAACCATCGCGGCGAAGCGATGCCTGCAACATATATTTGTACTTGTAATTATATTGCGCCCTACCATAAAACGAGATTAAACGAAGTGTAGATATAGGCGCTACCTGGTCATAAGCTATGGTTGAACCCGCAGGTGCGTTACCCAGACTTAAGTTATTATAGGTTAACGCATCGGTAATAAAGTTACGGTTTGAGGTACTGAACCCGTCGTTGTTCCTGTCCTCCTGCCATGAGTAACCGGCCAATAGTTTTACGTCATGATCGCCGAAAGTCTTATCATAGTTAAAGAAAGACTCTAACACCTTTTTGTTGTTGGTGTAACTGTTACGCAAAGCATAACCGTTATAACCTTGTGCCAGGCCTGATGCGCGTTTGTAATAAGCATTGTTATTGTTCTGCTCATCCTGATAGGATACACTTAACGTATACCTTAGGCCATCAAACAACTTAGCCTCGGCCATGGCATTACCCAAAAAGGTTTTCACCTTGCCATCAAGTACTGAATTATCAACCAATGATACCGGGTTCAGGTAACCACGTGTACGGGTAAAGTTTTCGGTATAACTGCCATCGGGCTGCTTCACGTTAACGGTCGGCAGGTAAGTAAGCATATTTTGGTAAACCTCGTCAGGTATATCGCTGGTTGAGGTAATGCTGTTCACTGCTGATACATTCAGGCGCAGGCGGTCATTAAAATATTTTTGATCGATATTAGCGCGAAGAATAAAGCGCTCTAACTCCGAATCTTTAATAATACCCTGATTTTTAAGGTAGTTCATGCTCACATTGTAAGCTGTTTTACCGGTATTGCCGCTTAATGACAGGTTATGGTTGTGCGAAAACGCGCTGCGGGTAAGCTCTTTTTGCCAGTTGGTGTTGGCGCCCTCGTTGTTATCAACCGGGTTTAAGCTTCGGTTATTATCGGCCAGGTATTTACGCAATTCATCACCGGTTAAAACCTCAATCTGGTTTGATACTTTTTCAAAACCGGCATAAGCACTATAACTTAAACGCGGCTCGCCGGGTTTAGCTTTACGCGTTGTTACCATGATAACGCCGTTTGCAGCACGCGAGCCGTAAATAGCTGTTGATGATGCATCCTTCAATATGTCCATGGTCATAATATCCTCAGGTGCGAGTAAGGCAATTGAGGCACCGGGCACACCGTCAATTACATAAAAAGGCTCCTGCGCGCCGCTGCGTAATGTTGAGGGTCCGCGCAGAATAATAGCGCCCGTTTCGTTAGGATTACCGCTACGGGTAACGTTAAGGCCCGGTACTTTACCCTGAAGCAATTGCGCCGGCGAGCTGATCACGCCACGGTTAAAGTCTTCAGCCTGTACCGAAGTAATGGCACCTGTAACCTCAGCCTTGCTTGAGCGGCCGTAACCTGTAACCACCACCTGCGAGAGTGCCGTGGCTCCTTCTTTAAGCACCACCGCCAGCGAAATTTTGTTACCTGCCGTAGCTGCGTAGCCGGTTAATGTTTTGCTGAGATAACCTACATATGTAAAAGTGAAGCTGTAATTACCCCCGTTTTCGAGGTTATTGATGTTAAAAATACCATCCTTATCAGTAACGGCGCTAATGGTTTTGCCTGATGAGGTGTTTTGAGCGTTAACCGTTACGCCGGGTAACGCTAATCCGGTTGAATCTTTAACGATGCCGGTTGCCGACGGTGCAGTTTGCGCACGCGCGGTTGCAAAGCTTACCAGGCATGCCAAAAGCAGCATAGCTGTTTTCAGGCTGGTCTTAAAGCACGATTTGTAGTTTTTGAGCATAGTAAGTTGGTTTACGTGTTGAATAATTACTTTTTCTTTTTTCGATTAAGAGGAGTTATGATGTAAGCACTGTCTGCTTTGCTTATACTGAGTTGGTTGAGTGTACCTATTGTGCTGAGTACCGATGGCAATGAGTCTGAAGCCATGTTGAAATCGCCGGTAAAGCGGTATTTTTTCAAATCACCTTCAATGGTAATAGCGGTGCCGTATAGCTCCTGCAGCTTATTAAAAACGCTGGGCAAAGGCTGGTTCATAAACCGCAGCGTATCGCCGCTTATTTTCACTGCACCTTTTACTTCGGAAGGTTTACTTATAACCGGTTTTTCATCAAAGCGTTTTAAGCTGATGCTGCCGGTATATTTATTGAACACCAATTGCTTACCCGGCAGCAAATACTGCGGTTTAAATTTATTATGCGTGTTAATAACCCTAACCTTACCTGAATGCAGCTTTACCTTGGTGGTTTGATCGGCCGGCCACGCGGTTATGGTAAAAACAGTACCGAGCGCCGTTGTAGCAACCTCGCCTGAAAATACAGTGAATGGTCGTTTTTTGTCTTTAGCTACCTTAAACCTGGCTAAACCGGTGAGGTAAATATCACGTGTACTATCTTTAAAAGGCAGCTTGTACTTTACCGATGAACCCGGGTAAAGGGCAACGTCCGATCCATCATCAAGCAAAATATGCTGTATACCGTTACCATGATTTGTGGTGTTTTGCCAGTTTACTATACGCGCCGGAACCCATACATATTGCTTACTTACCTGCTCCGGTCGGGTTAACTGAAATATAGCCAGCCCTGTTATGAGTATTAAACTTGCTGCAACGCCTGCATAACGCCACAGCCGGAGCGGTCTTTTTTCGGTAACGGGCTGATGGTCGATTTGTGAAAGTATGGCATCCAGCATTTGAGCTGATTTGTGCGGATTTGGATGCTTACCGCCGTCAAACTGCTTCCAATCCTGCTCGCTGAGCAGCCGCTCAACAATTTCAGGATGCTGCTGTAGATGCCGGTAAACCAGCTCGGCTTCTTCAGCGGTGCACTGCCTGTTAAAATACTTGCGTATAAGTTCGTCCGTTGAATGCATACACTCCCAATACGGGAGCCGGGCACTCAACCCCTAACACTTAACAATTATTTAACAATGCATCTAACAAAATAATTACGGCGGTGCTCATGGCCGATTTGCGAAGCTGCTTTATAGCAAGGGTAATATGGTTTTCAACTGTTTTGGTAGATATGGAAAGCATCTCCGCGATCTCGGCATTGGTAAAATGATTGAAACGGCTTAGTTTAAATACCATTTTACGGGCGGGTGGTAAAAGTTCAATGGCATTATGCACCTGCCTGAGCGTTTCTTTATCGGATAGTTTATCATCAACCGGCTGATTGAAACCACGCTCCAGTTCATTGACGATATTATTGCGTACAGCGTCTTTACGCAACTCATCAATCATGGCCGTACGCGCAATGCGGAACAATTGCACATTAAGGTCATGCTCTTCTGAAATCAGGTGACGCTTTTCCCAAAACTTAATAAAAGTGAGCTGTGTAACCTCTTCAGCAAGGTACGTTGACGATGTTCTATGGGCTATGTAAGCATAGATTTTTTGATGATACTGATAGTATATCATCTTAAAAGTGGTGATACAACCCAGCTTAATTGCGTGCACATTTTCCATCCGTGCAAAATTTTGAGATAGTTATTACCTGCGTGATACCTGTTTGTTAGGTTATCATTAATTCACGCTTTTATAATTGGTTTATTAAACAAATATAATCAGGCTTATAAATAGCTGTTAAACAAGATTATCCACAATTTAGAACCTAATAAAGCTGCCACCAACACTACAATGATCTACCTATATGTGAATTGGCAGATTAATAAGGTGGCCTATTCAGCCTGCATGATAACTAAAAGTGCATGATAATTATTTACCGCTATGCTACCTGCTATAATAACAATGCGGACCAGCACCTCTAGCAACTAAGATTTGCAGGAGGCAGGCTATCAGCCACACCTGATTTTTTCAGAAATAACGCAATTGCAAACTGATGAAAATGATCTTCAAAACGGTAACTCCTATTATTTACCAATAGTTTTAATCACTAAAAAATCACCTGATAGCAACTGCCAATGTAATTTATTGTCACAAATACAATCAAAGCCATCTGCTAAAATTTGCTAAACATGGGCTAAAATCTAAGTATACCACAAAACAGGAATAAGGTATTTTTGAGCGTTCAATTATAAATATCTGCTTTACAGCACTATTTACTTAAAAAACAATCTTCTTAAAAATGTCAAATAAGCCCAATTTGTCCGGTTAGCACGGGCGTGCAACTGTTTTGCCCGCTATTATCAAAACAATTAAGTGTAATTAAAACATTTGCTAAATAAAAATAAATTGTTTTAGCATTTACCCTTATCATCTCTCTAATTAATTTATGAAACAAATTTTACCTGAAAAAAATCGTAACAGGTTTAAAGGTATTTTCAGTAGCAACATTATACATTTTGCGTTTGCGTTGCTCGCCTTTGCCGTGTTATCAATCACTACCACACAAGCCCAGAGCCTGGTAACGGTTAAGGGTGTGGTTAAAGACACTATTGGCGGCCTGCCAGGCTTAACCGTTAAGGTGGAGAAAGCCAGCACAGCGGTATCTACCGACGATCAGGGCCGTTACCAGATCAAGGCGGCACCAGGTGCCAGCCTCACCTACTCAATGGTTGGTTATGCCAACCGCACCGTAAATATAGCCGATTACAAAACAGGGGCTGACGGCGTGGTGATCATCAACATTGCGATGAAAAAAGCCGACAATGCCCTTACTGAAGTTGCCGTAGTAGGCTTTGGTACGCAAAAGAAAACAAGCGTAATCAGCTCTATCACTTCTATCAGCCCAAAGGAGCTTAAGGGGCCTACAAGTAACCTTACCACTATGCTTGCCGGCCGGGTGGCGGGTATGATCGCCTATCAGCGCAGTGGCGAGCCGGGTGCCGATAACGCCCAGTTCTTTATTCGTGGTTTAGGCACTTTTGGTACCGGTAAGCAGGATCCGCTGATCTTGATTGACGGTATCGAGTCGACGCAAAATGATATGGCTCGCCTGCAGCCCGACGATATTTCATCATTCAACGTATTAAAAGATGCTACCGCCACCGCGGTTTACGGTGCGCGTGGCGCAAACGGCGTTGTACTTATTATTACTAAAACCGGCCAGGCAGGCAATACCAAATTCTTTGTCAGAGCGGAGAATTCACTGTCGTCAAACACCCGTAATTTTCAGTTTGCTGATAATGTAACCTACATGAGGCTGGCTAACGAAGCAGCCTTAACGCGTAATCCACTTGCTGTTTTACCATACCAGCAAACTAAAATTGACGCCACTGCCGCTGGTGAAAATGAATTGCTTTATCCAAATAATAACTGGATAAAACAATTGATAAAGGATTACACCATGAATCAGCGTTTTAATATGAATATTAACGGTGGCAGCCCTAAAGCCCGTTACTACATTGCCGGTACTTATAACATCGACAATGGTGTTTTAAAAGTGGCTGAGCTTAACAATTTTAACAGCAACATCAAGTTAAAAAATTACTCGGTACGCTCTAACATTGATTTAGTGCTTACCAGCACCACTACCGCTGCACTACGCGTTTATGGCCAGTTTGACGATTATAAAGGGCCAATTGGCGGCGGTACCAAAACATTTAACAGGGCAATATGGTCAAACCCGGTTATGTTTCCGGCGGTTTACCCGGCCGGCCTTTCGCCATATAGCAAGCACCCGTTGTTTGGTAATGCTATCTCACCTACCGGAGCATTGTATATAAACCCTTTTGCTGATATGGTTAAAGGTTACCAGGATGGCAATGCCTCTACCCTGCAAACGCAAATTGAAGTGAAGCAGGATTTGAAAGGTATTACTCCGGGCCTTGACCTGCGCCTGATGAGCTATGCACGCCGTTATTCGTACTTTGATATTTCACGTGCTTACAACCCGTTCTACTATACAGCAAATGAGCAGCCTGACGGTTCAACAACCTTAACACTGCTTAACGGTGGCGGGGCGCTTTCAACTGGCCCGGTGGGTACTGAATACCTTAATTACGCCGAAGGCACCAAAACGCTGAACTCTATTTTTTACGCTGAATTTGCGGCTAACTACAATCGTACCTTCGCTAAAAAACATGCCGTTGGTGCAATGGTGATTACCACTATGCGCAGCTTTTTAGCTGGCAATGCAGGTAGTTTACAACTTTCATTACCATCACGCAACCAGGGTGTATCAGGCCGTGCAACTTACGGGTATGATAACCGGTATCTTGCTGAGTTCAACTTCGGTTATAACGGCTCTGAGCGATTCGCTCAAAACAGCCGTTTTGGCTTCTTCCCTTCTTTTGGCTTGGGTTATCTCATTTCAAACGAAAAATTCTTTGAGCCTTTGACCGAAGTAGTAACGGCCATGAAATTCCGTGCCACCTACGGTTTGGCCGGTAATGATCAGATTGGTAACTCTGCCGACCGTTTCTTCTACCTGTCAGAAGTAAATATGAACAACGGCACCTATGGTGCAACCTTTGGCGATGATTGGACTTATTACCGCAATGGTGTTTCCATCTCACGTTACCCCAACCAGCAAATTACCTGGGAACGCTCAAAGCAAATAAACCTGGGCTTAGATATTACTTTGCTGAACGATTTGAGCATGACCTTTGATGTTTACAAACAGCAACGCTCAAACATACTTACGCCACGTACTTACATACCAAGTACCATGGGCTTACAAGCTGCTATTCAAGCCAACACCAACAAGGCCGAAAGCCGAGGTATTGATTTTTCAGTGAATTATAACCGCGCATTAGGTAACACCCTTACTATACAAACCCGTGGTAACTTTACCTATGCCACCAACAAAATTTTGATTTATGATGAGCCAACCTACGCTGGTAACGAAAGCTATAGATACCGTGTAGGCCAGTCAACCACGCAAACTTTTGGATACATTGCAGAACGCTTGTTTGTGGATGACAATGAGGCAAGAAACTCACCTCAGCAACTAAATGGCAGGCCGGGAGAAGATTACGGCGGTGGTGATATCAAATACCGTGACGTAAATAAGGATGGTATAATCAGCGATGCGGACCAGGTACCTATTGGCCTGCCTACCGTACCTGAGATAATTTATGGCTTTGGTGGAACTGTTGGCTTCAAAGGCTTTGACGTATCAGCTTTCTTTCAAGGTTCGGCACGCTCATCATTCTTTATCAATCCGCAAAACATTACCCCGTTTGCATTTGGTACAGAGGAAGGCAACCCTAACGTAGCGCAGAACGGCTTATTAAAAGTAATTGCCGACAGCCATTGGTCTGAACAAAATCGCGACAGTTATGCATTTTGGCCACGCCTGTCATCAACATTTGTAAATAACAACAACCAAACCTCCACCTGGTGGATGCGTAACGGGGCTTTCTTACGCTTAAAAAGTGTTGAGTTAGGTTATAACTTAAAAGCAAATCTTACCAAACGCCTGGGCATCGGCGCCTGCCGTATCTATGTAAACGCCACCAACCTCAATGCCTTCAGCAGCTTTAAGCTCTGGGACCCTGAGATGGGCGGTAATGGCTTAGGCTACCCGGTACAAACGGTTTACAACTTTGGTCTTAACGTATCATTATAATAATTGCTAAGCTGATAACATGAAAACGATTAAAAACAAAACCTACAGATTTAAAGCGGCTGGCATCAACTTAACCGTACTGTGCATAGTTGCGCTGCTATCCGGTTCGTGCAAAAAATACCTGGATATAGTACCGGATAATGTTGCGACGATTGACAACGCTTTTACCCTGCGCAACGAGGCAGAGAAGTTTTTATTTACCTGCTACTCATACTTACCAAAGGACGGCAATCCGTTATACAATGCCGGCTACATGACTGGTGACGAGGTATGGACCTCGTTAGAAGAACGCGAATTTATAGCGTATGGCTGGCGCGCGGCACGTGGTGGCCAAAATGCAGCAGAACCTTACATGGATGCCTGGAATGGCCGGTATTCAGGTGGAGGCCCCGGCGACAACTATGGCTTATATAAAGCCATACGTAACTGCAACATTTTTATTGAAAACGTGCAGGATTTATCGAAGGTACCTGATTTGACTATAGACGAGCGCCAGCGCTGGTTGGCCGAAGTGAAATTTTTAAAAGCGTATTACAATTTTTACCTGATGCGCATGTATGGGCCTATACCTATTGTTGATAAAAACCTGGAGATAAGCGCGCCCGAAGGTGAGGTACGTATTAAAAGGCAACCGTTTGATAATTGTGTAGATTACGCAGTTAATTTGATCGACGAAGCGTTACCTAATTTACCAACCATAATTACTGATCGTACAACTGAGCTGGGCCGTATTACAAAGCCCATCGCACTTGCGGTAAAAGCCAAGTTACTGCTGATGGCTGCCAGTCCGTTATTTAATGGCAACCCTGATTATGCTGACTTTAAAGATAAAGATGGCGTTAACCTGTTTAACCCGGCTTATGATCAGAGCAAATGGCAAAAAGCCGCTGATGCTGCTAAAGCCGCTATTGACGCGTCAGAAGCTGCCGGTTTTAAGCTTTACCAGTTTCCGGGTACTACTTTTAAACTATCTGATACCACCTTGCGCCAGCTAACAATTAAAGGTGCTGTTACCGAGCGTTTCGGGTTAAACCTTGAACATGTATGGGCTAACCCAAACAGCCGTACGTTTGAGTTGCAGCGCTTTGCCATGCCGCGTTTAACGGCTGATGTGGTTGTGGGCAGCGCGCGCCAGCAATTGGCGCCGCCTATTAAAATAGCCGAAATGTTTTACTCACGCAATGGTGTACCCATCACTGAGGACAAAACGCTTGACTTTACAAATAGGTACAGCCTACGTACCGCGACAAAAAGTGAGCGTTTCTACATTAAAGAAGGCTTTACCACTGCACGTATAAACTTTGACCGCGAGCCACGCTTTTATGCTGACCTTGGCTTTGATGGTGGCATATGGTATAAATACGATAGCCCGACCAACTCTGATGAAGGCACTTTCGTGCTCGAAGCTAAATCAACAGATATTGCCGGTGCCAACAACTTCGGCTGGTATAACGAGACTGGATATTTCATCAAAAAAGTAGTTGACTGGAATATGATCAACGGTAAAAACGGTGCCACTTACCGCGAGTACCCATGGCCGGAGATCAGACTGGCTGATATTTATTTGATGTATGCAGAAGCGCTGAATGAAACTTTAGCAGCGCCGAACGCGGATGTATTTAATTATGTTAACCGTATACGTACACGCGCCGGACTGCCATCGGTTCAGGATTCATGGACCAATTTTTCAACCAACCCAACCAAGTATTTAAGCAAGGATGGCATGCGCGAAATCATCCAGCGTGAACGCATGATTGAACTTGCTTTTGAAGGCAGCCGCTATTGGGACATATTAAGATGGAAAAGAGCCAGCGAGTTAATGAATCAGCCTATTACCGGATGGAGCGTTTACCAAAGCACTACTGCCGATTACTATCGTGTACGTACCATTTTTTCGCAAAACTTTGTTGCCCCGCGCGATTACCTGTGGCCGATACGAACTTATGACATCACAATCAACCCGAACTTAGTACAAAACCCGGGATGGTAACCCTTTAATTATTATGATCATGAAAAAAAATATAATAGCAGTGCTTTTTGCCGTATTTACGGCCGGAGCTTTATTATACAGCTGCAAGCAGGATGTAATAGGCCCGCTTGAAAAAAACACCAATGCGCCCGGACAGATATCAAACGTATCGGTAACCAATGGCCCGGGCAATGCAACCATTTCCTATATTTTACCGAAGGATAAAGACTTGCTTTATGTTAAGGCTATCTACTCATTAGCCAATGGGCAGGTAATGGAAGTAAAATCATCATACTATGGCAGCAAGCTGGTAGTAGAAGGCTTTGGAGACACCTCGCAGCATGAGGTAAAATTATATGCTGTTAACCGCAGCGAAGTAACATCGGCACCTACAATAGTTACTGTTAAGCCGCTTGAAAACCCAATATGGGGCGTTTACCGCAGCCTTGAAATTTTGCCTGATTTTGGCGGGATCAACTTCAAAGCCAATAACCCGGATAAGGCTAATCTATCTATCGAAGTTTTTGTAGAAAAGAATGGCAAACTTGAGCCCACGGCAAAAAACATATATACCTCTGCTGCTGAAGTAAACCAGTCTATCCGCGGGTTTGATACGCTGAAACAGAATTTTGCGATAACCATTCGCGACCGCTGGCTGAATTATACCGATACACTCACGGTAAGCCTCACGCCTTTGTTTGAGACAGCCATATCAAAAAGCACATATAAAGAGGTGATACTACCCGGCGATTCGCCACAGCAATACGGTGGCACCGGCATTAGCAAAATGTGGGATGGTAATATTATCGACTGGCCAAGCGTATGCCTTACCAGCACCGCTACAACATTACCGCAATGGGTTACTTTTGATATTGGCGTACCTACCACACTCAGCCGCATCACAATCTGGGATTATCCGGAATATCTGAACCAGGGCCGTACATACTTTTACGGCGGCAACCTTAAGGATTTTGAAATATGGGGATCTGACAATCCTCCGGCTAATGGCAGCTTTGATAATTGGGTACTGCTGGGCAAATTCACGTCTAAAAAACCATCCGGAAGCGCTTACGGCGTACAAACTAATGAGGATTATGCTTACGCTAACGCGGGTATTAGCTACAACTTTCCGGTTGGCTCTAAAAAAGTACGCTATCTGCGTATCAAATCAAATAAAAACTGGCAGGGAACTTCGTTCATGAGCGTATCTGAGGTACAGGTATACGGTGATCCACGATAACAGACAAGCCTAAATGATTATAAACATGAAAAAATATTTGCTTACAAAACTATCAGCCTGCCTGCTTTTGCTGGCAATGCTGGCAGCCTGCAAAAAGCAGGACGACTATAAAAAGTTTGTAGAAGGTGGCGAGATATCATACACGGGAAAGATTGACTCGGTAAAAATACTCTCCGGACATAACCGCGTACTTATTAACGGATTATTTTTAGCTGATCCGAAAGTAACGTCACTTAAAATTTACTGGAATAACTATAAAGATTCGGTAACTGTGCCGGTTACACGTACCCAAACAGTTGATACCTTATCATACTTTGTTGAGAATTTAACCGAAGGCGTACAAAACTTTGTAATGTATACTTTTGATAATGATGGCAACCGGTCAGTACCGGTATATAAAACCGGGCGGGTATACGGCGACCGGTATATAACATCACTATCAAACAGGCCGATCTCCTCAGCGCTTACCGGCTCTGACGGTGTTACGCGGATTGACTGGCTGGGTATGGACAGGCTGACCGGCGTTTTTGCTACCGAAGTAGAATATACTAATACCAGTAATCAAACGGTTACGGTACGTACCCCGATAGACTCAACAAAAACTATATTACCCAATTTTAAAACAAGCTCAGACATACGTTACCGTACCTTGTTTTTACCGGACACCATATCTATCGATACCTTCCGTACCGAATTTGTAACCCGCTACGTACCTCAATTTATTAATCAGGACGTTACAAGCATTTACCTTAAAAACACAGGATCCCCATTCAATGTAGGCGCGTATGATGGCCGCAGATGGGGTACCGTAGCCGACTGGACATCAAATGCCGGAGCCAAGAATATCAGCGGCGGCTACGGCGGTTACGAATATCGTGGCGGAGTAGGCGTGCTATCTTTTGAAGCAGGATGGGGTTTACCGGCGTTGAACAACGGACTTATCTACCAAACCATTACCCTGCCTGCAGGTATTTACAAATTTGTATTAAATGATGTTGATCAAAATTCCGGCGGTAGCAGATTCATAGCAGTTGCTGAAGGCAATACACTGCCAAATGTTAGCGACATCACCTCATCATCTATCGCCTTTGCCAACATTTCGGCAAAGGAGCTCAATTTTACCCTAACCGAGCAAAAAACAGTCTCGTTAGGCTTTGGGGTTACTATTGACGCGTCGGGCCAATATATTAAAATTAAAAGCGTAAGGCTTTATAAGCAATCTTACCAATAACCTTATCATAAAGCATCCGGCGATTTACAAAAATCGCCGGATTTACTTTTTAAAAGCCTAACAAATAATGCGGGGCTTTTCATCACCATTAAAACCAGAATTATGAGTCGAAATTCACACCTGTATGCAACAGTGCTTGCACTGTTACTAACCATACTTTCGTTTTCAAGCTGTAAAAAGCAGTCGGGTAGCACTAAAACTGATCCCGAACCTGTGAAAGTACCTGAAAAAACTGCTACCCTTACCACAAGCCAGGTAATTGATATTACCACAACCAACGCAGTTGGCGGCGGAAAGCTCAGCAGCAAGGGCAGCTCAAACGTTACCGAACAGGGTGTATGCTGGGCTACTAAACCAAACCCAACCATCAATGATAAAAAAGCCGGGGTATACAAAGTAAGCGGATCGGGTGATTTTACCAGCCAGATCAGCGGGCTTACCGCATCAACAAAATATTATGTAAGGGCCTTTGCCGTTAACAAAGCCGGCATAGCCTATGGCGATCAGGTTGAATTCACCAGCGCCGACATAGCTGACGCAACCTTTAATTTTGAACCACTTTATATGGTTGGCTCAACGGTTGCAGCGGCAGATGTTGAGGTGACTACTGATGGCGGCAACGCTATAAGCGAGCGTGGTATTTGCTGGGGCACCTCAACAAAACCAACAGTAAACGGCAGCAAAGTAAAGGACAGAGGTACCGGTACAGGCAAATTCCGGGCTACACTTTCGGGCTTGAGCGAAAAAACCAATTACTATGCCCGTGCTTACGCAATTAACGCCAAAGGTGTTAGCTATAGCGCTGAGGTTACCTTCAAAACCATCGCCAAAGGTAATGTAACTTATACCTTCAATAAATCGGCCAATCCAACTGCCGAAGAATTAGAAGCTTACGGCCGTTTACAGATAGCGATAGATAGTGCCACATGGTACCTTAATAATTATACATCTGCAACCAAGCACGTTTACCTCAATTTGGTAGATGGAACGCCTACAGCCGACGCTAATAACCAGGGCTGGATGCGCTTTGGCACTAACCCTGGCTTTCAAAACATACGTACCATGCTGCATGAGCTTAATCACACACTCGGCACTGGAACATCGAACTGGTGGTGGTCACATAAGGAGAATGGCAAATTACAAGCACCAAGCGTAACCGCCATACTGCGCCTTATAGATAAAGACAATACCGTTATGCTGAATTGCGACGACATGCACTGGTGGCCTTACGGGCTTAACCAGAACAGTGAGGTTAGCTCGAGCTGGGATTATGTATACAACGCCATCATTATTGAAGCTATGCGTAAGGACGGGTTAACCGAATTCAGCGGCCCGTATCAGCCTTAATAATATTGATTGCTGTTTGCTTTATTCTTTTGAAATTATTAACCAATCTATAAATTATGAAAACTCAAATTTTTTCGAGAAGCTTTTTAGCTGCTGTGCTTGGATTTGCTTTTTTAACAACGGGCTGCAAAAAAAACGCGGTATCCCCCGGTAACACCAACACCGGTACGCCAAAGGGTATTGAAGTAAAGAGCAGGCTAAGTGCGGTACCTTCAACAGAAACATTGCAAACAGCGGGCAATGGCACATTTTACATTGTAAACCGCAAAAGCGGCAAAGCACTTGATGTATCGGGCTTTGCTACGGCCGACGGATCGAACGTAATTCAATACGGCGGTACCGGCGCTACCAATCAACGGTTTACGCTCACGCAACTCACCGGTGGCTATTACTCCGTTATTGGTGTGCATAGCGGCAAGGGATTGCAAATTGACCAGGCCAGTACAGCTGATGGCGGCGACCTGAGCATTGGCACTTATACCGGTGCGCTACACCAGCAGTGGCAGTTCATTTCAATTGGTAATGGCTATTACCGTATAGTGAACCGGAATAGCGGTAAAGACCTGGACGTTTATAACCAATCAATAGATGATGCTGCGGAGATTAAACAATGGGGCTATTGGGGTGGCGAAAACCAGCAATGGGCACTGCTGACCACAAATGCAGGCGGACAACTGGGATGGCAGTTCAGCTCAACGGCCAATATACCCGCTGACGCCCTGAGCAGGATTACCGCGGCTATGAACGATGCTTGCTCCCGGTATAACGCCGGCGCCGCCTGGCCGGCACGCACGGTTTCGGTTGAGTACAACACCGGTGTACAAACCGCTGATGCCAATTCATCAAGCAACAACATTCGCTTCGGCCCGAGTGAAAGCTATCAAAATACCTGTACTGCCATGCATGAGCTCGGGCATATTTGGGGCATTGGCCAAACCGGTGGCTTTTATTCCAACATTGCGTCATCAGGGCAGTTCACAGGCGCAAACACGGTTGCGGTAATTAAAATTTTTGATGGTGCTAATGGGGTAATTAATACCGGCGGTGGCCATATTTGGCCTTACGGACTTAATTACGACAACGAATGGTCGGACGCGAATGCCTTCAGGCATGTAAAAATTGTGAACGCGATGCGTGCTGATGGTATGTAAATGAATATTCAAGAATAAAAAAACAAAAAGCGCTCTCCGGAGCGCTTTTTGTTTTGCGTAAGGATTGAGGTGAAGTATTCTCAGCTATAAAGCTTGCTTCATTCGGTTTTAAATACCCCGCAGGCTTGCCGTGCAATGCGCTGCGGGGCCGCA
Organism: Mucilaginibacter roseus; assembly: GCF_021215455.1. Taxonomy (GTDB): domain Bacteria; phylum Bacteroidota; class Bacteroidia; order Sphingobacteriales; family Sphingobacteriaceae; genus Mucilaginibacter; species Mucilaginibacter roseus. The sequence continues at coordinate 326,204 of NZ_JAJPWV010000003.1, forward strand.
ACCGCTACGTTACATCTCTTTATCGTCAAACATTTTAGCGTCGCGGGTATTTTTTTGTACGGCAATGGCCGAGAACATGCTCAGGCAAAATGCCATAGCGTAAAAACCTTTTTCACTTAGCAGCATATCTGCATTCCACAGACCGATAGTGAGCAATACCATCGCAGCTATAGTAGCAAACCAGCTCAGGCCGTAATAAAGCTCAGATACCGTGAGCCCTTCAGCCCTGTCACGCACGCTTTTTTGTACCGATATTACGGCGAACAGGCCGAACAGCAGTATGGTAAAGTAGTAGCCTTTTTCGTTCAACTGCATATCAGCATTCCACAGTCCTATTATAAAGGCGAGTATGCCGGTTAACAATGCAAACCACGATGCGCCTATAAATGCACCGGTTGGTTTAAATGGGTTTCTAACTTTTTCGCCCTGTTTTATAAGTGGTGAAAACTCTTCTGTTTTGTGTTGTAGCGGTTCCATTTTTATTTTGTTTTAATGATTAATATGGAAGCAAATGTGCGCCTCAAAATTCATCCGGTAAAGTTATAATTGCATCAAAACTGACGATATAAGTATATATTTGAGCTATTGATATCACGCACATGGATTCACTTTCAGCACTGGTTGACTTGTTGGATAACACTGACAAAAAGCTTTTCCGGAATTTTTTACAGCAGAAAAACAAACGGTACGACGTAAAAAATCTGCGATTATTAAATTTGATTGAAACTGACGATATAAATGGTATAAATAAGCTTTATAAATCTTCAAAAAATAAAGACGCTTATCATGCTTTAAGGAAAAGGCTACAGGATAACCTGCTGGTTTTTTTATCGCAAAAAACATTTGAGCGTAACCAGTCCGGCGCTTACGAAGCGTTGCGCCTGCTTGTTGTGGGCCGCTATTTACTGGAAAATGATCTGCCTTTGATAGCTTTTAAAAATTTGGCGAAGGCCGAACGGCTGGCTGAAAGCCTGGAGCAATTTAATATGCTGAATGAGTTGCTTTTGCTTAAAATGCAGTATGCACATGTGCCGGGTGCCGAGCATCTGGATGTTTTGACCGCCAGGTTTATGCAAAATCAGTCGGCTATGCAGCGTGAGGCGAAATTGAATATGGCCTATGCATTTTTACGGCAGGAGCTGCAGCAGATACACCTGAAAGGCAAGGTGGTTAATTTATCATCGTTGATGATATCCGTAGTCCGTAAATACAAAATTTCACGGCAGGATCTGCTCACCTTTAAATCTATTTATCAAATACTGTTTATCGCAAATGAGTATGCCGCCATACAACAAAATTACCGGTTAATAGCGCGTTACATCGCGCGAACAGATGAGTTTATTCAAAAGCAATCGCTCGCAAAGCATTCCTATCTGTTTTATCATATTGGCATACTGTATTTCATGGCTAACTTTTATCTGCGCACAGGCGATTTTGTAAAAAGTACCGCCGGCCTCGATAAAATGGCGGCATTGATGAAAATGGACGAACGGCATCAGGCACAGTATTACCATCGTCAGCAGTTGCTTGTTGCGCTTAACTGTTTTTTTGCAGGAGATGCCGCAGGGGCTATAACCGTTTTGCAGGGTGCATTGGCTATTAAAAAGCAAGCGGCTAAGCCTGAAGATGTTGAGGATTTACGTATTTGCCTGGCCATGGTATTAGCTATGTGTAATAAGCGTGAAAGCGTAAAACAATTAATGCTGCTTGCCCGCACTGATGCCTGGCATGAAAAGCAATTGGGCATGTTATGGACTATTCGCAAAACACTAATGGAGATTTTGATACAGGCGCAATTCTCAAACATTGAGCTGGCTATGGCAAGGATAAGCAGCTTTAGGCGGAGGTATAAAAAGTATCTGCTAAAGACCCGGGAAGATAAGGTGCTGCTATTTTTAAAATTAGTTGAGCAACACTTGCTAAAACCCGACTTAATATTTGACTTTAAATACAGGGCAAAGGTGTTAAGCTTGCTTAACGAGCCCGAGAGTAATGATATATTCACGCTAAGCTTTATTGCGTGGCTTATAGCACGCTGGGAGAAAAACACACCGCACGAGCTCGTGTTAAAATTGATGCGAAACGCCGATGCAAATCAATTTAAAATACGTTACCCGGGCAATGGAAAGCTTACATAAAACGTAGTGCCCGCCCCCTCTTTGCTATCGCACCACATGCGGCCACGGTTTGCTTTAATAAAATCCCATGACAGCATTAAGCCAAGGCCGGTGCCTTTTTCACCGCTGGTGCCGTATGTACTGTCCAGCCGTCCTTCAGTAAACAGCTCGGCCTGTTTGTCTGCCGGAATGCCTTTCCCATCGTCATGCACGGCGATAACAGCCGTATCGGTTTTTGTTTCCGTTGTAATGGCTATTTTTCCACCGGGGTAAGAGAATTTAATGGCGTTACTAATTAGATTACGCATAATAAAATCAAGCTGGTCGCTGTCCGCAAGTACCGGAAGGCCGTTGTTGTGCGGCGCGTTGATCTCGATGTTTTTGGCAATTGCCTGTGCCCGTAAAAGATCAAGGGATTTTTGGATGGCCGTCATGGCATCAACGGATGCAAGTTTTGGCTCGGCGCCCTTAAGTTGTGCCGATGCCCAGTTAAGCAGTGTGTTTAAGGTTTCATTAAAAGATCGGCTTTGCTGTTTAAGTAAGCTGATAATTTCTTTTTCTTCCTTCTCGGTCAATACACCGGCATCAACCAATTCAAGCGCTTGCATAATGCCGCCCGCAGGGCCGCGCAAATCATGCCCTATGATGGAAAATAAGGTATCTTTTATATGGTTTGATTTGTGTAATGCTTTATTAAGCCGCTTAATGCGGTGTATGTAGAAGGCAAAAACAATGGCAATCAATCCAACGGCAATCAATATGGTAATTAAGACGGCGAGTTTACGGTCATCCGTTTCCTGCGCGTGAACGCGGGCGGCGTCGCGGCGCTTGTTTTCCTCAAATACGGCCCTTAGTAGCTTTTGGTGTGCCTCAAGTGCTGCCAGCGATTCTTTATAGTTTTGCTGCTCTTTATGTACGCTGCTTATAGCCATCAGTATATGCGCGCGCAAATCCTTTTTGTCCAGATCTTCAGCGATTTTTAAAGCGCTATCAAGGTATATCAGGCTTTGATCAGCATTTTGATCTTTAAGTAACAAGGCGATATTTACCAACGCGTGTGCCTGATGTTCGTGCAGGTCGTGGCGGCGGGCGTGAGTCAGCGCCCGTTTATGGTAATGCAGCGCTTTTTCAGTATCGAGCTGAGAAGCGAAGGCTTTTGCAGAATCGGTAATGCTATGATAGGTGGTAACATGGGTGGTGTCAGTTGAGTCGGCGGCAGACTGGCCTTTGCAACTGCTCAATACGGCAACTGTCAGTAAAAACAAGAGCAAAATAAAACGCATAGGTTTATTACGAATAGTTGTAAAGCTTAGTTGTATTTTTCAATCGCTTACAATGATAAATATATTATTTTCGCTTATTAATTCAGCTCAAGCCAGGAGTTATACATAATAATAAATATCTCAGTTCCCTAAAAAAGCGCTATTATTTACCTGTCGCTTTTTTTATCAATTTTTTCTATATCATTATGAAGTTGCTATCAACAACCCTCACAAGCGTCTTTATATTTTTAGCTTTTATAACTAACGCCCAATCAGTATCACCTATTGCGGGTCGCGATACTTCTAAGGAAAAAGGTATCAGTCAACGCGTTAACTTCCATTTCCAGCAAACGGTTATCACGCAAACAAAACCAGGTTTTAGTGCACCGTACTCGGGTTTAAATAGTTTATCGCCCAACCGCGAAACGGCAACATCCATAACCTCAACCCTGTTTGCGGGGGCACGGTTGTGGAAGGGGGCAGAGGCGTATTTTAATCCTGAGCTATCAGGCGGGTCAGGCTTTAGCAAAACGCTTGGTGTGGCCGGTTTTCCCAATGGCGAAACCTTTCGTGTAGGCAGCGCCGAACCTAAAATCTATTTAGCGCGGCTTTATCTCACCCAAAACTTTGAATGGGGCAATGATCAGGATACACTTACGGATGACGCGAACCAGTTAGCCGGATTGAAGAGCAAGCGTTATTTTTCTATCACGGCAGGTAAATTCGGCATGGCCGATTTTTTTGATGGTAATACGTTCAGTCATGACCCGCGCACGCAGTTCATGAACTGGTCGCTGATGAGTAACGGCGCATGGGATTATCCGGCAAACACCCGCGGTTATGTGCTGGGCTTATATACCGAGTTGGGTATGCCCGACTGGAGCCTGCGGTTTGCGTTTACTACTACCACTACAACCGCCAATGGTTCTGTATGGGATGGGCGCATTAGTAAGGCCAACACACAAACGCTTGAATACGAAAAGCGATATACGCTAAACGGGCAAAAAGGCGCGTTGCGCTTGCTTGGCTTTCGTAACAAGGGCAAAATGGGCCGGTACCGCGATGCTCTGGCGTTCAGCAACCCGCCGGTGATTGATACGGTGCAGGCCTATGGCCACCACAAATATGGCTTTGGTATAAATGCAGAGCAATTCTTTATGGATGACTTTGGTGTATTTGCAAGGGCGAGCTGGAATGATGGGCGCACCGAAACCTGGGCGTTTACTGAAATTGACCGATCAGTAAGCATTGGCGGCGTGTTAAAAGGCAACTCATGGCAGCGTGATGATGACGAGATAGGCCTTGCGTTGGTTGATAACGGCATCTCGGGCGATCACCGGGACTACCTGGCCGCTGGAGGCTATGGTTTCATCATCGGCGATGGAAAACTAAATTATGGTACCGAACTGATTGCGGAGCTTTACTATAAAGTGAACGCCTATCAGCATAAATTTTATATAAGTCCCGATTATCAGTTTGTGATGAACCCTGCTTACAATAAAGATAGGGGACCGGTAAATGTATTCGCTATTAGGGCACACGCCGAGTTCTAAAAACGTATAATTGATGTGGGCGTTGCTTAAATGGCAACGCCCGCATCAGTTTTTTAAAAGGATATTTTGCAGCGCCAATGCTTTATCCTTACTTTTGCGCCAATGTTTAACCGGTGTTTAGCCATAGTATTACTTTTTGCCCTGGTAGGTTCTAATTTCTCCAGGTTTTTTGTGTACGCCGGTTTTGAGGTCAATCAAAAGTTCATCGCGTCAACCCTGTGCGAAAACAAGGCCCGCCCCTGGATGAACTGTAACGGCCGCTGCTACCTGATGAAAAAGCTGAAGCAGGCCGAAGAAAAAGAAAAAAAGCAGGAGCGTGAAGACAAGCGCAACCAATACCAGGAAGCCTTGCCCGCTACTATCGCTTTCTTTTCGTTACTGGACAGGGTAATGCCGCGAAAATTATTTCCGCAGTTGCCTGCACCCGGTGTTATTGACCGTGCCGTGCCTATCTTCCAGCCACCTAAAATAGCCTGATCGTTTACCCTTTAATTGGCGCCGTTGCGGTTAAAGCATGTGGCATCCCTTATGTAGCTGACTATGGCATTGCTATGCCTGTTGTCGCTCATTCTATTTAATTAATCGATCATACATCCCCTTATAACAATAGTTATCTCAAGGGCTATTTAAATACTCATGAAAAAAATTTTATTCCTGTTGGCCGGTGTGGCCCTGTTAACGTCTTGCAGCAAGAACAATGATAATGTTGAACCCGACTTTAACGAATCAAATCTGGCTACGCTTTCTGTAGAGTTTGATAATATTGTAGGCGACCGCACCCTTACGCTTAACAGCACCGCAAGTCCCTATACCAATGCCGCCGGCGAAAAGTTTACCCTTTCAAAAGTACAGTACTTCATCAGCAATATTAAAGTAAGCAAGGCTGATGGCACCACTTATACCGTAAACCAGGACAGCAGCTATTTCTTAATAAACGCAGCTGACAAGGATACCCGTTTTGCCGAAGTGAAGGTACCCGAGGGCGATTACACTAAAATCAGCTTTATTGTAGGTGTCGACAGTTTGCGCAGTACCATGGATGTAAGCAAACGTACCGGCGTGCTTGATCCGTCGGGCAGTATGGAGGATGGCATGTACTGGAGCTGGAATTCAGGTTATATCTTCTTTAAAATGGAAGGTAATTCTGACGTGGTGTCAAACGACGCCAGTGGCGACCCAACCGGTAAAAAGCAGTTCAAATATCATATAGGTGGTTTTGGTGGATATTCCGCGCCTACCATTAACAACATAAAAACTGTTACCGTTGACCTGACAACTGCCGGTATTGCCCGCGTACGTAAAGGCCGCGAAAGTAACATCCACATGTTTGTTGATCTGCTTAAAGTGTTTAATGGTACAAACAGCTTTAGCATAGCGGCTCATCCAAGCGTAATGTTTGGCGATTTCAGCAGTAAGATAGCCGGTAACTTTGCCGGAATGTTCCGCCATGATCATACCGAAAATTAATAAACATCGCCATGAAAAAAAGAGCATTATGGATAGTGCTGCTGTGTTTCGGGGTGATGCTTTATGCCTGTAAAAAGGAAAGTGAAAAACAAGATGAGGTAAGTACATTCTCCGGCTTTAAAAAGCCGGGGAATTTCCCTGAGCCGCAGTATAAACTGGCTAATAACCCGGTTACTGAAGCCGGCTTTTTGCTGGGCCGCAGTTTGTTTTATGAGCCAAGGTTGTCTCGTAATAATACTATTTCCTGCGGATCGTGCCATATTCAATCATCAGCATTTACCCAGCACGGGCACGATGTAAGCCATGGTATAGAGGATAGGTTAGGCACCCGCAATTCGCCGCCTATCATGAACCTGGCCTGGAACAAAGCCTTTATGTGGGGCGGTGGTATATTCGATCTGGACCTGCAGCCCATAGCGCCCATTACCGCGCATGAGGAAATGGACGAAAGCGTGGAAAATGTTATGGTGAAGCTAAGGCAGGTAAGCAAGTACCCCAGTATGTTTAAAGCGGCATTCGGCAGCGATGAGATCACCACAGCAAGGTTTATGAAAGCTTTATCGCAATTTATGCTGATGTGCGTAAGCGCGGATTCAAAGTATGATAAGGTTATGCGTAAAGAGGCCGGTGCAAGTTTTACCGCCGACGAACAAGCAGGGTACGAACTCTTTAAGGCTAAATGTGCAGCCTGTCATACTGAGCCTTTATTTACCGATGGGGCATTTCGCAACAATGGCCTCGGCCCTAGCCCGATTGATGACCAGGGTTTGTACACTGCTACTCTGCAAGCTACAGATAGATATAAGTTTAAAGTGCCGAGCCTGCGTAACGTGAGCTACACAGCGCCCTATATGCATGATGGGCGTTTCCTGTCGCTGAATGCCGTATTTGAGCATTACAACAGCGATGTACAGGCAACCCCAAACCTTGATCCGTTGTTGCAGCAAAGCAGCGGCACAAAAGGCATAGTCCTGTCGGCAGATGATCGTAGCAAACTTACATCTTTCCTGAAAACGCTTGATGATCCGGATTTTATAACCCGTAAGGAACTGGCTGAGCAATAAAAAAATCATTATGAAGAAATACTTAATTATATTACTGTTAGCGGTTCTAAGCTACCCGACTATGGCTTGCGATATATGCGGCTGTGGCGTGGGTAGTTACTATTTAGGCATATTGCCCGAATATAATAAGCGCTTTATAGGCATGCGTTACCAGCACAAAACGCTGGTAACACACCTCGGGCCTTTCGGCGAGCGTACGCCGCTAACGTCTGACGAAACATACCAAACCATGGAGCTTTGGGGTGGTTGGAACATCGGTAAAAAATTCCGTGTGCTGGCATTTGTACCCTACAATTTTAACGAGCGCACGGCACAAACCGGAGATGGTTATAAGGATGGTTTAGGTGATGTTGCCGTGATGGGTTACTACAACCTGCTAAGCAAACGCGGTATGGTTGGTGAGCAGCTAATTGTGCACTCGTTATGGGTAGGTGCAGGTATAAAAGCGCCAACCGGTAAGTACGAACCCGCGGAACGCAAGTTAAGCAGCGAATCGCCTAATAATTTTCAGTTAGGCACCGCGAGTACCGATTTTACATTGAACGCCGCTTATGATGTTCGCTTGATGGACTTGGGACTGAACGTGAACGCCAATTACAAGATCAATACCGCTAATAAGTACAATTATCGTTATGGCAATAAGCTAACCACCAACGCTTTGCTGTACTATAAGTTTCGTTTCTTTAAAAAACTTACAGTAGCGCCAAACGCGGGTGTGTTGTATGAAACATCGCAGCAGGATGTAGAAGATAAAAAATACACCGTTGATGTGTCCGGCGGGCATGTACTATCGCTGGTAGGGGGGCTCGAAGCTAATTATGGCCGTTTTTCTGCCGGGGCTAACTACCAGGATGTGGCTTCGCAACAACTGGCCAACAACCGGGTAAGTGCAGGCAACAGGTTAATGGTGCACTTATCGGTGGCTTTTTAACATTTAATCATAATTTAAAATGAAGAGTTTAAAATATACAATCATCGTATTTGCAACGGGCTTAACGCTGTTTCAATCGTGCCAGCAGGAAACGAGCTACAAACAAGTGCGCGATGAGGTCATCACCGCGCATGATAAGCTGATGGCCGATGATGAAAAGGTAATGAACAATAAAATGAAGCTTGATACCCTGGCATCACCGGCGTATCTGCTAAAGGTTAAAACAGAAAAACCTGAAACCGATACTGCCTTACTTCGCCGAGAAGCGGATAGTTTACGCCTCGAGTTAGATTCGGCCGGTACCCGCATGAGCGAGTGGATGCAGAAATTTGAACCCGAGCAAAGCGGCAAATCAAACGCTGAAGCAGTAGCTTATTTTGAAGGCGAAAAGAAGAAGGTTATCATGTTGGACAGCCTATACCAGGCATTGCTGAAGCAATCAGGAGCTTATCTGAAACAATACAATTTTAAAACGGATGAGCACACGGGAGAGCATCATCACATGAAAATGTAATATAAAGAGCGGCGGTTTAATAATCGCCGCTTTTTTATTTAATGTGAGCCGTACACGCAAGTAAATTGAGCCATGCACGAAAATGCTCCCGCACCAAAAACAAGCAATTTTGTTATGTAAAAAAACATGACAATGAAAAACATCGAAAAAATAACACTTGGAAACAACGGCCCACAGGTATCAAAGCTTGGTTTGGGCTGTATGCGCATGTCATCAGTATGGGGCGGCCCAACAAATGATGAGAGCGAAAGCATCGCTACTATACACGCGGCGCTTGATCACGGTATTAACTTTTTAAATACCGGTGATTTTTATGGTGCCGGCCATAACGAATTATTGATTGGCAAAGCTTTAAAAGACCGCCGCGACGAGGCCTTTATCAGCGTTAAGTTTGGAGCCATTTTTCATAACGGGCAATGGTTGGGTTTGGATCTGCGTCCTAATTCAATCAAAAATTTTATTAACTACTCGCTAACCAGGCTTGGGATTGAGACCATTGATTTATATCAGCCCAGCCGGATGGATAACAGCGTACCGGTTGAGGATATTATAGGTACTGTTGCCGACTTGATTAAAGAAGGCAAAGTACGTTACCTGGGTGTTTCTGAAATCAATGCCGAGCAGTTGCGTAAAGCAAACAGCGTATACCCGGTAAGTGCGCTTGAAATAGGTTATTCACTTGCCGACCGCCAGATCGAGGCCGACCTGCTGCCTGCCGCTGCCGAATTAGGCATAACCATAGTAGCGTTTGCCAATACTGCCGAAGGCTTGCTAACAGGCGATTTAAAAGCGCCGCTTGCTGAAAATGATTATCGTAACCATTTTTCACGCTTTCAGGGTGATAACCTGCAAAAAAATCTGGCAAAGGTTGAGGTATTTAAACAAATTGCCGCCCAAAAGGGAATTACACCTACGCAATTGGCGATAGCCTGGGTAAATGCGCAAGGCGAAAATATTATGCCGTTGGTTAGCATGAGTCGCCGCTCTCGCCTGCCCGAAAATATGGAAGCAATGCAAGTTGAACTTACGGCCGATGAAATGGATTTACTGAATACTGAATTCGCACCCGGTGCAATATTGGGCGGTACCTACCTGCAGCGATAATTACGTAAGTTTGAGGAGATAATCAACACAGCTATGTTAAACCCAACGGTACTTATTCCGGGCGTGATCTTCTTTTCGTACTATGCTGATGTGCGCAAGGATAAGGTGTGCTTTTTGGAGCACACTACGCTTGTAATGCAGATAGCCGGGCGGTTTACTATGGCAACTACCGGCCAAAGCATATCAATGGAAAAAGGCGAGATGCTGTTGATCCGTAAAAATCAGCTGGCTGAGCTAACCAAAACCCCTCTTAATGGCGAAAGCTATCAAACGGTAATCATCTGCCTGAATGAAAACCTGCTCAGGCAGATCGCACTGGAAGAGGAAATTGAAAATAACGAAAGGTATACAGGCAAACCCAATATCCTCATCCCGCCCAACGAGTTTTTGCAGGCCTTTTTCCAGTCGATATTACCCTATGTACACCACTCCGACGAAAAGATAACTAATGCCGTTGGTATGCTTAAGGTAAAGGAGGCGGTGCTGTTGTTGTTACATACCATGCCGGAGCTACGGACTTTGTTGTTTGACTTTTCGGAACCGTATAAAATTGACTTGGAAAAGTTCATGCTCAACAATTTTCACTATAACATACCGGTAGAGAAATTTGCAGCATTAACCGGCAGGAGCCTCGCAGGCTTTAAGCGTGATTTTCAAAAGATATTTGGCACATCGCCAAGGCAATGGCTGCAGGAAATGCGCCTCACAACGGCGCTGAACCTGATTGAGAATAAACGAAAAAAGGCCTCTGCCATTTACCTCGATCTCGGTTTCGAGAGCCTCTCGCACTTCTCGCACTCGTTTAAAAAACGGTTTGGCCGTACGCCAACTGGCGTATAAAACAAAAGACGGTGGCGTACGCTTAGCTGAGCAATATGCCAGCACCGGCTTAATTGCAAACGGATACTCTATAGCTTGCCGGGCTTGGTGCTGCCTATTTTATTGTTTTATGTGCATGAACTTCACTCCTATTTACAAGCTACTTTAAATTTTGACGACGACATCCATGTTAATGTAACTAAGTATAATGCTGGCGCAGGTAATAATCAAAAAGTTATTCATGCACTGATCAGCGTGAAGTTATTCTTCGTTTGGCAGTTGAGCTATTAATTCAATTTCCAGTTTAGCATCCGGCTCATATAATCGGCTTACCTGAACCCATGTTGCGGCAGGATAATCACCTTGATAAAATGCCTTTCTCGCCTCGTTGTACTTTTTCATGGTTTCAATATCGGTGGTATACAGCGTTTCCTTAACTATATCCTTTGGCTTTGCACCAAAGGCGCTAAGTGACTTACTCAAATCAGCATATACCCCGGCAATTCCTTTAGAGCTAAGATCGGCCGTTGGTATTCCCGAAATATAAATAGTGTTACCCGCTTTGACAACCTGCGCATAACCGGCATCCTCATTTTGTTTACTCAGACTCTTCCAATGCCACTTTTGCTTAAATTCGGATCTGTCGTTTAAGCGCTTAACATTGTTTTTGGCACGATCGCCGGCCCCGCAACCCGGCAGGGAGATTAGGATAAAACAAAACAACGGGAATAAGTGGATTTTATCCATAAACAAAGGTTAAAATATGATTTATTGAAGCTTCTTTCCTAACTTCTGCTGCGCTTCCTGTACAGTTAAATTCTTATCCCAAACCACTTCGGCATGGTAAGCTTTTTTTACCGATTCGATGTATTCGTCCATCGGCTCTAATCCCATCGCCTTACGTTTTTCGGCCAGTCTATCCACATTTTCAATAGGCCAAACGTTAACTATAGGCCCGGTTTTAAAAGTCTGCGTTCCATATAATTGCCTTTCACCTTTCCTCAGTAAGATACGGTCTTGCAGGGTCGCCAGATCACTTTTAGGTACCACGCCTAACTCGGCCTGCTGCTTGAGCAGCGCAAAATATTTATCCATGTAAGCTACGTCGGCATGATCAATGACCAGAAACATGGTATGATTATTTTCAGCCGAAAGCCCTGTAGGCCAGCCGCACTTATCAAGCAACGCGCTAACATATTGTTGATTTTCCTTATCCGCCGCTCTCATTTGCAAGGCCAGTTCTTTTGTTTTTTGCGGATCGTTTGTGGCCATTACCTTAATAAACTCGGCGCGACTGTTCTGATCAATATCCCGTATGGCTTTCAGTTTAGTGTTTATCTGCAGGGTATCGGCACATGGGTCAGCTTGAGCGAAAACCATCCGTGCACCCAATGTAATCAGAGCCAGTAAGGCGAGTTTTTTGTTTATCATTTTAAGTAATGCTTATTAAAGTTGTTAGTCCAGAAATCTGGTAGAATGAATCACGTTCCGGCCGATAACTTAATGTTGCTGATATACAATTTAGCGCCACTATCAAATTCCCATGGCCCGCTAAAGTAAAAATATTTGGCAGCCTTAGCCGGGAACAATACCGTATCAGCCAATTTATCGCCATCCAGATAAACCGCCATCTGTTGCCCGTTTACTACCAGTTTAACGTGCAATGGCCTATTTGCAGTAGCCGACAGATCAAAAGTAGTATTGGCTTCTTTATTTTCAAATTCATAGTTGCCTATATTAATTGCATCCGCGTCGCGGTAATGCAATTGTACAAACGCGCCCCCATTGCTTATATGTTCTCTGGCTGCGTTATCTTTTGCGAAACCAAAGCAAACCGGCGCTATATCCTTAATTTGCTCGGCCACTGCAAGCACGTCAAACTCCAAGGTAAACTTAGCAGGAAGCGGAACGTTCTTATTAAGTTTATAGGTCGCCTTGTCTTTTACCATTAGCCACTTACCCTCCTGCCCGGTTGGGTGCGCAATAATGGCAGCTGCGTTTGTTTTAATACTGCCCGGCGAAGCGCCCGTTTGGTACCCGGAAAAGTCTTCACTGAAAATAACGTTTTGCGCAGTAGCTTTTAAAACATAAAGGCTGCTCAGGAAAGTAAGCAGCCCGGCAATTAAAATATGTTTTTTCATGACAGATGTTTTATTTGGTTCAGAATAAATCAATTATATGGCGCTGAAAATTTGCCATCGGTTACGGTAACAAAATCTTCGCCGCCAAGCCGTCTTAGCTTGCCTGAAAAGGTGCCCTTAACGCCCCATTTAGTTAAACTGGTTATGGTTAAAGTAAAGTTGCTACCGTCAACATCACCGCCGTTAAAAATGGTGGTGCCCACAATTTTCCCATCTTTCATAGTTTGTATATAGTACTTCCCGGCAAGTAGCAGGTCACTATCGTCATTTACTGTATAAGTAGCTTCTTTTGCCCCTTCAGCAACTTGCATGTTTATGCTAAACCCGGTTACCATATCCTGTTTTTCCCACCCGCCAATAACTACAAAATGTACTGTATCGGTAGCTGGTTTATCGTTGGCGTTAACAAAGTAGTTGAATTCACGTTGCTCACCGTTTATTTTGCAGGTCAGGTATTTTTCTCCAGTGCCTTCTGCCTCACCACTATTTTTGCTACACGAGGTGAAATTTATTAAGATCAATGCAACCGCTGCCATGAAAGCAATGCGCATTGTAACTATTTTTTTCATAGGGTTATACTTAAAATCCACCTGCCGGTTGCGTTATTTCGCGGGCAGGTGGAATAGTTTATCGTTATAGTTTACTTCAGTTTGATGGATATCTCACCATCATCCATACCATCAATATTCTTCTCGGCAAAAACATCAGGCGCGGCCTTTTGCAGGGTTTTTAAAATATCTGAGGTTGAACCGGCATGCTCCAAAACTATAGATGAACCCGATGAGCTATATTTCATTTTGGTGCTTTCGATGCCTTTTGCGCCCCGTAATTTATCGTTGATAGATTTTAGTGTAGAAAAATCAATTCCTGACAGCTTTACAGTTGTTTTTTCTGTTAAAGCGCTGTCCTTCTTTTTGCCAAAAAAGCCTAATAATTTATCGCCGGTACTTTTAGTACGATCGGCAGTGCGGCCCGCACGGTCGGCTTTATCAGTCGCCCTGTCCACTTTATCTAAAATAGCCTGAGCTTTAGTAATTGATGACCCGAGTAACATCAGGCCAACACAAATGATCATGATCTTTTTCATAGTTAATTGATTACTGGTAATTAATTTAAATGAGAATGATTTTTAACTTGTAAAGCGCCTATTTAGTAGGTGTAATCGCGGGTAAGATCCGCCGTTTTGGTTACCGTAAAGTCCTTTAAATTTTCCTTTACTTCGCCGTTAATTTCTGCCTTGTAACTAACTTTGTAAGCCTCGTTACCAGGGCTAAGGCATTGTATGCCTGCGCTTATAGCATTTAGCGGTTTGGTTGATTCGATAACGTAAGTTTTAGTATTTCCGCTGAAATCGTTTTTACCGAGGCTTACTGCGCTTTGGTTGTTTTGCACAGCCCCGTTCACCTTCCATACGGTGGCTTCAGAAGTGTTGTTGGTTAAGCCAACCATCACAAACGATATGTAAGCAGATTCTGGAGCGCCGGTAACCGTAATGGTAAATTTTGCTGTGCGGCTACCGGATTCAGGCGCGTTGTCATCGCTGTCTTTCTTTCCGCATGAGGTTAAGCCGGCAATAAAAACGACGATAGCAATAGCCGCAAATAATTTTCTTGAAATTGAATTTTTCATAGTTAGTATAATAAATTATAGATAGGCCACAAAATTATTTCAAACACAACGCTCCTGAAATCCCTTAAAAGGTGTGTTTTTCTATACTGATTTTTAGGTATTTTAATTGGTTTTGCAAGCGGTGCTATTCGCGATATTATTTATTAGGCTGATATTTGAGTGTTTCGGAATATTAACCGGAGCAAAATTTATCTGATGAAAAAGTACCTGATCTGCCTGTTTATGTTTTCTACTTTGCTTGCCCGGGCACAGCAGCAGATTCCGCTTGATGAGAAACGGCACGTAGACAGCCTTGAAAATGTACTACGATCAGCCAAACAGGACAGCGCCAAAGCCATGGCCAGTTTTATGCTGGTAGAGTATTGGAAGTTTAAAGACACCACCAAAAGCAAGAGATATCTTTTACAGGGAAAACAATTTGTCGGCAAATCTGCCTATCTACGGGCACTGTCTTATTTTTACGAAGGACAATACTATTATACCTGGAACACAGGTAAAGCGTCTGCTGCATTTGCCAAGGCACAGAAAGCACTTTCTGCATTCCGTACGCCTGATGCTTATGGTAAACTGGCGGCGGCATGGTTTAATTATGCTTTGATGAACCAGAGTAAAGGCTATAATTTTATTACCAATATTACCATAAATAAAGTACTTCCTTACGCCGAAAAGTCAGGTGATCATACCAGGCTTGCCTTTTTTTATACCCAGCTTTCTACCATACTGATGAATAATTACCAGTTTGCAAAGGCAGATGATTATAATAACAAGGCGATAGCGTTATTAGAGAAAACTACTCCAAAATCAATCAACCTGCTTTTTGCGTACCTCAGCGGCGTAAGCATTAATTGTTACGACAAAAAATCGGCAGCGGCAAAGGCCTTTTTGGAAAAGGCAAAGGCTATGCTCGCGCCTTTTCCAACCTCACTTAATAATACGCTTTATTACTATAATGAAGCCTTGTATTATACTACAACAGCACAATTTGATGAAGCGCTAAAAAGTGCAGACAAAGGTATTGTGTTAGCCAAACGGTATAACCAAACGCAAATGTATCAGCAGTTTTTGTTTAGAAAATATGATGCTTACGTACAACAAAAAAACTATGCACAGGCACAGCGTATATTGCTTGGCATTGTTAAAGAGGGCACGTTGCTTACCAGCGTAAATGATAGGGCAATGATTTACGGAGAACTGGCGAAGACCAGTAACCTGTTGGGCGACTATAAACAGGCATACCTCTGGCAAAGCAAGCATCAGCAGCTAACGGACAGTGTTCATAAAAGCGAAACCGAGCTTAAGATTAATGAATTAGAAACAAAATACCGAACGGCCGAGAACCAGAAACGGATTGCTTACTTACAGGCGCAAAACAAACAAGCGCAGTTAAAAGCTAAAAACGAGCGTCTCTTTAACTGGTTGCTGGGTATGGGTTGTTTATTACTGCTTGCCATATTAGGGCTGGTGGCGATAAGCGCCAGAAACCAACGCAAACTGGTAGCACAAAGGGAGATTAACCACCAGCAACAGTTACATGAATTGGAGCAAAAGCAACAGCTTAAAATAACCAAGGCTATGCTTGATGGCGAAGAGCATGAGAGGGAACGCGTTGCCCGCGACTTGCATGATGGCTTGGGCGGTATGCTGGCTGGGGTAAAAATTGGCCTGTCCGGACTTACCGAAACCAAAGGTGACTATGCGAAGGATAAAGACCTCTACCGCATTATCGGCCAGTTGGATTCATCAGTAACGGAGTTAAGGCGCATTGCTCGCAACTTATTGCCCGAAACCCTGTTAAAATTCGGATTAGAGGTAGCTTTGAAAGACTTAAGTGAATTTTACATGCGCGACGGGTTGCACATCGATTTCCAGACATTTAGCATCACTAAGGACATCGCCCTTTCAGTGCAGCTTAATATTTATCGTATTGTTCAGGAGTTGCTTTCCAATGCTGTTAAACACGCGCAGGCGAAGAATATATTGTTGCAATGTTCACAGAACGATTCTGTGTTTTTTATCACACTTGAAGATGACGGCATCGGGTTTGACACGGCAATCCTCGAAAACCGCAAAGGGATGGGTTTGGAGAACCTAAAAAACCGCATCAGCTATCTCAAGGGTAAATTTGAACTACGCTCCGTGATCAACGATGGAACCTCCATTAATATCGAACTTAACACAAACGCTGATGCCTGAATTACTTACCGCTATAGTTGACGATCATCCGATAGTGATAGAAGGATTGAAAACGCTACTGGCAAATGAAGAAAACCTCCGGATTGTTAGCGGTTTTTGTAAAGGTGAAGAGTTATTATCATATATCGAAAACAACAAGCTTGACCTGGTGCTCTTAGATATCACGCTGCCGGATATCAACGGAATTGAATTATGCCAGAGAATCAAACAGCTATCGTTATCAACCAGCATCCTGATCTTGAGTAACCATACTGAACGAAGCATTATTATGCAGGCCATTCAAAATGGCGCCAGCGGTTATCTATTGAAAAACAGCTCGATAGATGAATTGCGGCATTGTATAAGCGAGGCTGTAAAAGGCAACATCTGCTACAGCAAAGAGGTAATGGAAATCATCAGCCGCCCATCAAAAAATGAGTTGCAGGGGGTACCAAGGCTCACCCGCCGGGAGAAGGAAATACTTGTGCTGATTGCAGCGGGCAAAACCAGCCAGATGATTGCCCAGGAATTATTCCTTAGTCCGCTAACGGTTGATACGCACCGAAAAAACCTGATACAAAAATTTGGTGTAAAAAACGTGGCTGAGTTAATTATGGAAGCAAGCCGTCAACAGCAATTATAGGTAGCATGTATTAAATAAACATGCTATCATTTATAAATACATAAACAGTTATTAAACTAATCAACTCACCAAAATATCGCTTTGTAAAGGGTATTGAATTAGCACCAAAAGCTTACGAATTGGCGTATAAAACAGCTCAACGAAAAATTGAAAAAGCCCGTTTCCATGCGAAAAACGGGCTTTTAAGTCACTTCAGTATGAAAATCAGCGGAGAGGGAGGGATTCGAACCCTCGATACGCTTTTGACGTATACACACTTTCCAGGCGTGCTCTTTCGACCACTCAGACACCTCTCCGTTTTAAACTTGCAGGGCAGCAAAGGTAATATATTATAACCATGTTTAAATAAAAAAGCGAAACCGACCATTTACCGATTCCGCTC
Organism: Mucilaginibacter roseus; assembly: GCF_021215455.1. GTDB lineage: Bacteria > Bacteroidota > Bacteroidia > Sphingobacteriales > Sphingobacteriaceae > Mucilaginibacter > Mucilaginibacter roseus. Next base: position 344,002 of record NZ_JAJPWV010000003.1, read on the forward strand.
CGCTCTATAAACATAAAAGTAAACTAATTCAAACCCTCCGTATCCACGTTCGCTTTGTTTGAGCGTAGTTTGGCAAAAAAGTTTAATCGGTATCTAAAAATTTTTTTCGCCTCGTGCATATCGCTTATTTTTAGCTTATGTTTGCCTGCTGATAGGCTGTTGCTATCATTTAATTATACATCTGTACAAAAGTTTGAATGCCCGGCATTAACGAAATAAAAAAACCTATTGCTGCCGATATTGACGCGTTCGAGGCCAAGTTCAAAGCCTCTATGCAAAGCTCGGTGCCCTTGCTCGACCGTATAACCCATTACATCGTGAAACGCAAAGGCAAACAGATACGGCCTATGTTCGTTTTTTTTTCGGCGAGCATTTGCGGCGGAATTAATGAGAGTACGCACCGAGGGGCGGCACTTGTTGAACTTTTGCATACCGCAACGCTGGTGCATGATGATGTGGTTGATAACTCCTACCAGCGCCGTGGTTTTTTCTCCATCAACGCTTTATGGAAAAACAAGATTGCCGTTTTGGTGGGCGATTACTTGCTATCAAAAGGCTTGCTACTTTCTATTGATAACGACGATTTTAAGTTGCTCAAAATTGTATCAGAAGCGGTTAAGCAAATGAGCGAGGGCGAGCTGTTGCAGGTTGAAAAAGTACGCCGCATGGATGTGGATGAGCCGGTGTACTACGAGGTGATCCGCCAAAAAACGGCTTCGCTTATTGCCGCCTGCTGTGCCTGTGGCGCTGCATCTGCCGGAGCGAGTGACGAGGTGGTTAAAAAAATGCATGACTTTGGCGAGAACATCGGCATTGCCTTCCAGATAAAGGACGATATGTTTGATTTTGGTACCGATGATGTGGGCAAACCCCTTGGTATCGACATTAAAGAGAAAAAAGTGACTCTGCCCCTCATTTACGCACTTAAAAATGCCGAGCCATCACAAAAGAAGCGCATGATGAGCCTGGTGAAAAATCATAATGACGAGCCGGAAAAAATCATGCAGATCATCAGCTTTGTAAAACAAGCCGGCGGACTGGATTATGCGGAATCGCAAATGAAAATATACCAGGAGCGCGCTTTTGATATTCTCCGTACCTTTCCGGAAGGTGACGCCCGCACCGGTTTGGAACAATTAGTGCGCTACACCACCGAAAGAACCAAATAATGGCAAACGAACTTATCTTTATAGTAGGCTTTATAGTTTTTATAGGGTTGATGCTTGCTATTGACCTCGGCCTGTTCGCAAAAAAGAACAAGCCGGTAAGCGCACGCGAAGCTGCCATTATGAGTGGTGTTTGGATAATACTGGCGTTAGGCTTTTACTGGCTTATTACGCAATATGGGCACCTGCTGCATGGCATTGACAATTTTGCCGAGCTACAAAAAAAGAACCTTGAAAACGCGCACAAGCTCAAACTTAACCCTGCTGACTTTGATGCCAGCCTTGCACTGTACCGTAAAAACCTGGGCCTCGAATTTATTACGGGTTATGTAGTGGAGTACGCCCTATCTGTAGATAATATTTTTGTAATGGTGCTGATATTCTCGGCGTTTGGTGTAGAAGAGCGTTACTACCACAAAGTGTTGCTGTGGGGCATTTTGGGTGCAGTGGCAATGCGTTTCGCGTTTATATTTTTGGGCGCTACGCTGATAGAGAACTTCCATTGGATATTATATATTTTCGGCGCGTTCCTGATTTATACGGGTATTACGATGTTCATCAACCGCAATCAGGAAGAAAAAATAGACCCGAAGAACCATAAGGTAGTAAAGTTCGCGTCGAGGTTTTTTGGTATACATCCTCAGTTTGAGGGCGGCCGCTTTTTTGTAAAAAGTGATGGTAAAAGGCTGCTTACCCCCCTATTCCTGGTATTACTGATTATTGAATTTACGGATGTAATATTCGCGGTCGACTCCATCCCGGCTATATTTTCAGTAACTAAAGATCCGTACATCGTATTCTTTTCCAACATATTTGCCATACTGGGTTTGCGCTCCATGTTCTTTTTACTCGTGAACATCATTGATAAGTTCCATTACCTAAAAGTAGGTTTGGCTGCGCTGCTGGTTTTTATAGGTATTAAAATGCTTGCCGGGCATTATTTTGAGCAATGGGGTTTTGATACCGTACACTCATTATTTGTTATAGTAGGAATATTGGTTTTAAGTATAGTAGCCTCGCTGATGTTTCCTAAAAAGCAGGTGGCCGATAAATAAAAATGCCCCACTTTCGCGAGGCATTTTCATTTCAAACTATCTTTTACTTACGGCACTGAATCAATCAATACAATCTTGATAGATACATCGCCAGGTTGTGAAATGTCATCATTTGTGTAATCTGATAATTGAGCATCTAACTGAATAGCTCGGGGAACATAAGACATGCTGTATGCTATGCCATTATAAACCTGCGGTATTTGTTCGTAAACTCCATTGTCAAAACTGGCATAAACCAGCACACCTCCATTGTCATGAATGTATTCGTCAAGCTGATTAATGCCCAATGTTGCAGACCATGTTTTGGCGCCTGTTTGCTGGTCAGTTTTTAATACCCAGTCACTGGCTCTTACTTCTCTAAAAACCGTTTGGTTAGGCTGTATAACTTCGGTAACTTCTTTTTTGCATGAAGAGGCAAATAGTGCTATGCCGAACAACAGTGCGAGGGTCAAAATTCTTTTCATATTGTAATGTGTTTATATGGGTAAGAACAATCGGCACAAAAAAGGTTTAACCCTTCAGCGTATTTTTATTTGCAGATGTATAATAGTTGTCTATATTTAAACTAAAATATTAGTTAAATGCGCGTTTGGTTACTTCTCCTGTTACTCTTTCCGCTAAGCGGCATTGCCCAATACAAAATCAGCGGCAGGGTACTTAACGCTATAGATAACAAGCCCATTAATAACGCAAGCATATTACTCAATAACACTACCATAGGTACTGCAAGCAGCAACGATGGCGCTTTTACCTTACAAAATGTTAAAGGTGGCAAGTATGAGTTAATTATTTCTTCGGTTGGCTACGAAACCTATATGGGCAGCGTATTTATGGAGACCGATAATATCGACCTGAAAACCATAAAGCTGCTACCCAAATCCATCGTATTATCTGAGGTGAACGTACGCCCGGATGCTGACTGGTTTGCTAAATACGATATTTTTAAACGGGAGTTCTTAGGATCGTCCAAACTGGCATCCAAATGCAAAATACTTAACCCCGAGCTACTTAACCTGGAATACAGCAAGAACAAACAGGTATTAAAGGCTACTACTGATGATTTTTTGATCATCGAAAACAACGAGTTAGGTTATCGGATTAAATACCTGCTACAGGAGTTCGACTTTGATAAAAGCCGGAGAATGCTTTTTTATGGCGGCTCCACCTTGTTTGAGGAAATGAAAGGTACATCATCGCAAAAAAAGAAATGGAAAAAGAACCGGCTGAAGGCTTACCTGGGTTCACAAGTACACTTTCTTCGGTCGGCAGTTGGCAACCGTTTGGCCGATGAGTATTTTGAAGTACTCCGGCTGGTGCGCGATAGTTCTAAAGGCAAAGGCATGTTTGATCGTGTTCAATACCTGATAAAACAACCGCTATCGGTAACTGATTATGTAAAGCATACCGACCAACGTACCCTGTTTGCACTGCAGTTTAAGGATTGCCTGTATGTAATGTACAAAAAACGCCGCAACACCGAGGCTAACGCTTTTGCCATGAACCTGAAGGAAGCGCCAAAACACGAGGCCTCTATCATGACCATTAAGGGAAATTTTGCCGCTTTTGACCTTAATGGCGTACTAACCGATCCGCATAGCGTGGTAAACGAAGGCATATGGGCCACGCAACGGGTTGCCGAACTTTTACCTGTAAATTATGAGCCGCCGATTGATTAAATAAATACTTTTAATATTTATAATTTCAGCAATTTGTTTTCTGATTATCAGCGCCTTTACTTATCTTTACAGCCTCTTAATTAATGAAGCGATTTGCAAAATATCTTTTCTTTCTGGCGGTAGCTTTTTTAAGCATATTGCTGTGCGTGGTTTTCTATCGGGATCACCCGGACGTGCAGGCAGTATTTTATATACCGGCAGTAAATGTGTTGCTGTATTCGTTAATTGCTGATAACCTTTTCCCCTACAAAAACGTAACCGACCGCAAGCGCATGATAGAGCGCACGCGCCAGGAGTTTTAATTAAAATTTCTGTTTTTTTAACTATTGATAGCTTAGTTGCAATACTTACGTATGGCATCGTATGCTTCTTTAAGCCCCAACTCGCCCGATTTACTTAGGTCAAGGCAACCGCTGTCCTTTTCCTTTTGCGCTATACGCGCCAGGCCGCGCAGGTAATACGCTTGCTTGTCGCGATCATTGTAGGTTAGCGCAGTATTGTAATCGGTAATGGCATCCACATAATTACGTAAACGGGCCTTAGCCTCTCCCCTGCGGATATAGGCTTGCTTCAGGTTATCCTGCAAACGCAGCGCTTCAGTATAATCTTGTATAGCCCCGCGCGAATCCTTTAGCGCGAATTTGGCAACGCCTCTTTGCAAAAAAGCTGAAGCATTTTGCGCGTTGAGGTCAATAGCCGTATTGCAATCCTTTACCGCGGCAATAGAGTCGCGCAGGTTCAAGCGCGCTTTTGATCTCTCAATATAAATATTTTCATTCTGCGGTTCAATCTTAAAGGCCGTATTAAAATCATCAAAACAACCGGCGGTATCAGCCAGCAGGCTTTTCGTTATGCCACGCATCATGTAGGCCTTAATATTGCGGGGAGCTTTCTCAATAGCTAAGCTGTAATAATCCAATGCGCCCTGGTATTCTTTCTGCTCCATTTTAGCACCGCCAAGCAACAGGTAATTTTCGGGCGCGGGGTTAAGCTGTATGGCGTGGTTAAGGTCAATCCATCCACCTTCGCCGTCACGGTCGCGCAGTTTTTCCAAGCCTCGGTTGCCATAGGCTTCGGCAAAGTTACTGTCAATAGCTATAGCCCGGTCAAAATCAAGCAAGGCTACCCGCGAGCCATCCAAATGGCTACGTGTTATACCCCGTTGCAGGTAAAAAAACTTATTCTTGGGGTTGATGGTAATCCCGGCGTTATAGAGTTTGAGTGCGCCGTTATAATCGCTCAATTTATCTTTTGCTATGCCCAGGTTAAGTATGGCCTGTTCATTTTTAGGGTTGAGCTCTAATGCCTTTTCATAATCAAGCATGGCGGCCTTGTTATTACCGGCACCCGCTTTGGCATCGCCGCGTTTGGTGTAAATATCAGTACGGCCGGGGTTAATGGCCAATATCTTGTCGTAGTCCTTTATCGCTTCGGCATACTGACCCATATCCACCTTTAGGTCGGCGCGGGTATTGTAGGCGGTTTCGCTTTGCGGGTTCAGCTCAAGCGCCTTATTAATATCTTCCAGCGCGGCAGTGGTATCCTTCATATAGTATTTAGCCTTTCCGCGTACTGCAAAAGCATTATCGTTTTTAGGACTATACAATAAAGTGGTGTCTGCATCCATTACTGCGGCTTCAAAACGCTGACTGTCAATATGCAGATAAGCGCGGTTCAAATAAGCATCTGCATATTTAGGATTAAGGCGGATAGCACGGTTAACATCCTCCATGGCCGAATCAGCCTGGCTTAAATTTTTATACGCGATACCCCTGTACAAATACAGCTCAGCATTAACCGGATTAAGTTCAATTGCCTTTGTATAATCGGCAACGGCACCTTTGTTATCGGCGCTATTGCTGCGGGCGTTACCCAGGTAATGATACAGGTCGGTTAACTTTGGGTTTAGCTTAATGGCCATGTTATAATCATCAATAGCGCCCTTATTGTCGTTAATATTGCTCCTGGCGTTGCCACGATAGTAAAATGCTTCGGCATTGCGCGGGTTAAGCTGCAGCGCCTTGTCAAAATCAGCTATCGCCCCCCTGAAATCCGCCAGGTTGCTTTTTGCGTTTGCGCGATAGTAATACACATCGGCGTTACGCGGATTAAGCTTGATAGATTGCGTATAGTCGGCCACGGCACCAGTATAATCATGAATGTTGGCACGGGCTACGCCGCGGTATTCAAACAGCTCGTATTTTTTAGGGTTAATGCCGATGGCGCGGGTAAAATCAGTAATGGCGCCTGCATTGTCGCCAATATTTAGTTTGGCATTGGCGCGATAATGGAATATGTCGGCATTACGACTGTTTTGCAGGGCGGCCTTGTCAAAATCAATGATGGCTTCTTTAAACTGCTTGAGGTTGCTTTTGGCATTGGCGCGATAAAAATAAGCGTTCGGATAATTGTCCTTGAGCTCAATAACAGATGTAAAATCATCTACCGCTGCTTTAAAGTTTTGCATGTTGCCATTGGCATTGGCCCGGTAAAAGTAGGCATTGATGTTCTTGGGATTTACCTCGATAGCCTTAGTAAACTCCTCAACGGCTCCCTGCTGATTACCGGCATTGGCCTTGGCATTACCACGTTGCACGTAGGCATCACTCGTTTGCGCAAACGCGAAAGGGGCATACACAAATAACAGCAACAATAAACAATATCTCATATATGATGCAAAACCTGCTTAGGTGATACAATAGTCTTAAAAAATTCCGAATTCATCCATCATCCAGTTACTTAAATAAGTAAACAATGACGGCGGTACCTCATGCGCCAGCTCCGGGTAAACAAACACCTTGGGGGTCGATTTAATATTGTTGAGCATGGTGTACTCGTTGTATGGCGGCGCCAGGTTATCCAGCAAACTCACCCCAATAAGCGCCTTGCAATTTAAATTCCCCGAAAAATTTTTCAGATCATAATAATCCAGGTTATCCAGCAGCTTGTTAAGCGGGAGGTATTTGTCTTTACTGTATTTAACTATGGCGCTCATTGGCCAGTCGGGGTTGCCCTGCAGCGCCCTGAAATCGCAAAATACCGGGTTGTTGGCCGAGCATAATTTAACGCGCTTATCCAAACTACAGGTAACAATACTTAAATAGCCCCCCATACTACCGCCTGAGCAAATGATGTTGGTTGAATCCAACTCCGGGCGGGAGCAGATAAAATCGACCGCACGTATGCAATCCATTATGGCGCCCCGGTAAATATATTTCTTTTTATTCTCGATATCGGTAGTCAGGTAACCATCTTTTGTAGGATGCACAATATCCCGGCTGTTGCCCTGCCCGCGAACGTTAAAAGACAAGATAGCAAGTTCCGAGTTGCCAAATATCGGCTTAACACCGATACCGCCATATCCCGGCAGCACCAGCCATACCGGCAGCTTTTTACCGGGTTTAAGGTTTTTGGGTATGGTAAGCCAGCCGCGCACCTTCAGGTTACCTAATGATTGCGCCTCTACCAAATAAACACTCGTACCCCCCTGCGCCATATCTGGCTGCTCGATTACCTTGAAGTTGGGCTTCACGGCGTTGAGCTCCGCGCGGGCATCCGACCAAAAATCATCAAAGTCAACCGGCCGGGCGGCGGTAGATTTTATTTGTTTGGTGTTAAAGCCATAAACGCGGCGTAGAGTATCATCATACTCGGTAACGTTTATCATGAAAGCTACCTTATAAAAACCCGGGTCTTTTTGCTGCGGGAGGGTAAAAGCGTATTTGCCGTTGGCATGTTTTCCCAGCTTTATTGGCATTGATTTGGATCCCAATTCCTTATTCTTCAAGTCAGTTACCAGGTAGCTTAGCGTGCCTTCCTGCACTAAGTTGTATGAGTTATGTATCTTCAGCTCATACTCCACTTTCTCGCCCGGCTGAAAAATGCCTTCTTTCTTTTTGGGCGATGCTTCAAACGTAAATTCGCCCTCCTGCTCGGCACCGCTGCCGTGCTCCTCATCCTGTTGCTGCAAAAAACTGCTCACGGTGCAAAAAGCCTGTGTTGCCACAAGCATCAATACAGCCGTAAATAGTATCCTGACTTTATACATTATTAGAACTTTGTTATTACTGATAACGAAAACGTAGTACCCTTACCGGTTGACCGCCCTACCAAAAACTGGTTAACTCCCGCGAAAAACGACAGCTTAGGATTAACGATATAAGCATAGCTAAATGAGCCTTGCGTGTAAGAAAAATCCTTATTCAGCACCAGGTTTTCATCCAGTATTTTATTTATACTGGTTGAGTAGTTGCCTGATACACCCAATGCCAGCTGGTTATGCTTGTCAAAATTCAAACCAAAGGCACCCGTGTACCGCACCTGGAATGGCCCGGCATTCTGAAAATACTGGCGGCCGCCCACTTCAAGGTTCATGTAATAATTTTTTGAGCCGATCTTGCCGCTGCCCGAACCAATTGCCCTCACCTCGGCACCGCCTGATGAAAAGCCGAGGCTGGTATCGCTGTAGAGCGGTGCTATGGCCATACCCTGTATGGCAAAATAATATTTAAAGTTGATGTTGGTGAGGTAATACCTTACGCCAAACTCCATATCGCCCAAACCCTGAGATGTTGCAGCAGGCATATCCTGACGCTTAAACTCGTTAATGATGTAAGGTAATGATACCACCCCTGTAAGCCTGCGGGTAATACCATACTCGCCATAAAGCGATAACGAGCGCGATTCGAAATATCCGCCCTGCTCATAACTGCCCAGCCTGCCGCCCTTATCCCACAGTTGCGATGCCCTGAAGTAGCTTGCCGTAACCGATACCAGGTAGTTGCCTTTTTTTACCGGCCAGCCGCCCGCCAGTACCGTAGCGGGTAATGCTGCAATTATAAAGGCAATGGCTGTTTTGTAAAATATTTTCATATTGATGGAGTATTATCTTAAATAATTAGCATGATGTTTGCCATAATAAGGCAACTTCATTGATGCTGACAACGAAGCACCATAACCCTGGCCGGTGTTACGGCCTGTAAAAATGTAAAAGCCGCTCAAATTCATGGTGAAGCGTTTGGAGAAGGTGTGCCCGAACCCCGCCGTGGCACGCTGATAGGCATAATTGCGCGCAGCGAAAGCGTTAAGCGTAAGTCCCTTATCATCGCTTTGCGAATAAATGCCGCCGTAGCCGAAGTTAAGCTGATTAGCATCATCCAATTTAAAACCCAGTAGCCCATCCCAGGTTAGTTGCCGTGGCGCATTGTTGCCGAAATATTGGCCGCCACCTAAATCAACATTGTAATATGTTTTTTTACCCAACGGACCGGAGTTTGATAGCCGCGCTACCATGCCTGTATTACCCAAGCCAAATACCTTGGTATCGCTGTTCTTATACAACGGAGCAACACCACCAACATATAGCGTAATGTAGTTGGCATAATTAAAATGCTTTAAAACTCCGCTCAAACCCAGTTGCAGATCGCCAGCGCCACTTTGGTGAAAGGTACCGTATTGGTTGGTAGTAGTTTGATATGATGCAGGCAGGGTAGCTATCAGGTCAAGGCCACGGCTAAGCCCATAAGCAGCATACACCCCTAATGATTGCGCCTGGAAACTACCGTCAATATTTTCGAGCTTGCCTGCATTGTTCCATCCCTTATCAGCCTTGTAGAACGATATGGTGGTTGATATTACATAATGCCTTTTGCCTACCGGCCAGCCTGCCCTTGCAGGGGCGGCTTGCATCAGCACGGCAAACGATGCGCTTAAAAGTATCTGTATATTAATTTTCATTCCGGTTCAGGTTATTAAGGCAGTAAAAAATATTCGCGCAGCCACTGGTACTGAAAGCGATAGTAATTACCATCAACCTCGTGGCCTTTATCGGGCGTTATCCATAATTCCTTTTTTTGTGTGGCCAGCCTGTTGTACATGGCTATACTGCAGCTTGGCGGACAAAGTTCATCCAGCAAACCAATACCCATTAGCACGGGGCAGCGCACCATGCCTGCAAAGTTCAGCGGGTCAAAATAGTCCCAGGTTTTAAACAGGCGCTGTTCGGTAAAGCCGGTTTTTTGGCTTACATAGTTATTCATGTACCAAACCGGGGTTTGTACATTAGGGTGCATGGCTTTTGAAATGCGCACCGCGTTGTGTATATCGCTGTATAGCGGCACCTCAGTGGTTACCAGTTTAATACGTTTATCCAGCGCAGCTGTAATTATGGCCAAAGCACCACCCTGGCTGCCGCCGTCAATAGATATACGCGAAGTATCCAGCCCCATATCCGGGTGAGATGCAATAAAATCAACCCCACGCAGACAGTCCATATATACCGCACGGTATACATAAGAATTGCGGTCGCCAATATTATACAGGTTGTATTGTATGCCTTTAGTATTAATGGCATCCTTACTGTTGCCGTTGCCACGTACGTTTATGGAGAATACAGCAAAGTCATCCTCCATCATGCTTGGCTCCATTGTCACCAAATATCCGGGCACACGGTAGCGTACAGGCAGCTTTTTAGGCCGATTTTTAGGCATGGTAAGCCAACCGCGTATCAGGGCATTGTTCCATGAACGCATCTCTACCAGGTAAACGGTGATCTTCGGTGTCGATAGGTCCTTACGCTCCAGCACCCGGTATTTAGGCGGTACCTTGCTTAACGAGTCGCGTGTTTTTTGCCAGAAGGATATAAAATCAGCCGGGCGGTTATTCTCCGCTACTATCTGATCAGGCTTTACGCCAAAAACCCGGCGCACGGTATCATCATATAATGAAAGATTGAAACGAAAGCTCAGCTCGTAAAAGCCCGGTGTTTTTGCAGGAATTTTAAAACTGAGCTTTTTGCTGCCACCCGGAGCTATTTTCACTTTTACCGAATCGGTAAATACATGCTTACCATAGTCGGTTTTAAGTTCATAGCTTACCTTGCCCTCTTGCACTTCTTTGTAAGTGCTTTTAACTTTAATATCGTAAGCAATTTCTGCCGGGTCGTTAAATATGGCATTCTTAATCTTTGGCTTGATATCCAGAAACACTTCGCCCTCTTCTTCACCGCCCTCTTCGTGTTCAGCGGTTTGGCTGTAAGCGGCTACAGGCAGAGCTACGCTCATGCATATAGCGAAAATAAAAGTTAAAATTTTATTCATCCGGGCCTGAAAAATCAATAGTTGGCAACTTAAACTTTAGGGTAGCAATGTCAGCTAAGCATAATTTTACCCACAATAGGGAAAAAATTACCCAACACCCCATATTGTAGAGCATAGCGCAAGCGTAGTGATTTGTATAGTTGCCTGTAAAACAACTTAGCCACAGCCTACTGAACCGCTTTAAATATTAAGTATTAATTAACTGATGTTTGCAATGAATGTAAAAAGGCAAATTCAATACCAACTTAGCCTTGCACACAATGTGCGAAGAGATTGTAATGCTTTGAGGAACACGATCAAGCAAAAACGGGCAGGAAGTACCTGCCCGTTTGATAGTTAAATTGCCGCTTCGGCGGTTATGTTTGCCTTGCCTGCTGTGCTGCAGCTACCATGTTTTGCAGCGCCAGTTTGGTTTCGGGCCATTTGCGGGTTTTAAGGCCACAATCAGGGTTTACCCATAAATTACGTACGGGCAGCAACTCCGCGGCTTTTTCAAGCAGGGCCACCATCTCGGCAGTGGTAGGTACCCGCGGTGAGTGGATATCATAAACGCCCGGACCAATCTCATTAGGGTATTTAAAGTTGGCGAATGCTTCCAGCAATTCCATTTGCGAGCGCGAGGTTTCAATGGTGATCACATCAGCATCCATGGCAGCTATGTGCTCAATAATGTCATTAAACTCGCTGTAGCACATATGCGTGTGTATCTGGGTTTTATCAGTAACACCGCTGGCTGATATGCGGAATGCTTTAACTGCCCAATCAAGGTAAGCGGCACGGTTAGCTTTGCGCAGCGGCAAACCCTCGCGAATGGCGGGCTCATCAATTTGTATTATGCCGATACCATTCTGTTCCAGAGCAACTACTTCATCCCTTATAGCCAAGGCAATTTGGTTGGCGGTAACCTCGCGCGGCTGATCATCCCGAACAAACGACCATTGCAGTATGGTTACCGGCCCGGTAAGCATACCCTTCATCACCTTATCAGTTTGGGCGGCGGCAAAGCTGCTCCACTTAACCGTCATGTCTGCCGGGCGGTTAACATCGCCATAAATTACCGGCGGCTTAACGCAGCGGCTGCCATAACTTTGCACCCAGCCGTTTTTAGTAAAGGCAAAGCCATCCAGTTGTTCACCAAAGTACTCTACCATATCGTTACGCTCAAACTCGCCGTGCACCAGTACGTCAATACCTATTTCTTCCTGCCAGCGTATGGCATCAATGGTGGCCTGCTCAATAGCTTTCTCATAATCAGCGGCGCTTAGCTCCCGCTTTTTAAATTTAGCCCGCAGCTGACGAATGTCTTCAGTTTGCGGGAACGAGCCAATGGTAGTTGTAGGGAAAGCCGGTAATTTAAAACGCTGCTGCTGTATTTGCTGCCTGACGGCAAAGCTACTTACGCGCTTATCGTCGGTAGCTGTGAGCCCGGCGATACGCTGTTTAACGGCAACTTTATGTACCCGGGTTGACAACCGCCTCGCCTCTATGGATTGTTGATTGGCCTGCAGAAAGCGCTGATCGTCGTTACCATCGGTTATAGCACTAAGTTCCTTCACCTCGTTTAGTTTTTGCCTGGCAAAACTCATCCAGTTTTTAAGACCGTAATCGAGTTCTGTTTCCAAATCCAAGTCAACCGGAGTGTGCAGCAGCGAGCACGACGGCGCAATAAGTACACGTTCGGCACCGATAGCAGCTTTAGCTTTCGCAATCAATTCCAATGATGACTGGTAATCATTTTTCCAGATATTCCTTCCATCAACCACACCCAGCGAAAGCTTTAAGCGTTCAGGCATTTGCGCCAACACGGCATCCAGCTGTTGCGGCGCGCGAACCAAATCAATATGCAATGCGGCTACAGGCAAATTTACGGCAAGCGAGGTGTTATCAAGCAACGCATCAAAATAGGTTGCCACCAAAATATTTACCCCGCTAACGCGATTGCTTATCCATTTATAGGCGTAGTCTACGGCTTCTTTTTCTGCGTCTGAAAGATCGAGGGCTAAAACGGGTTCATCAATTTGCACCCATTCGGCACCCTGCTGTTTAAGGCGATTAATGATGTCAACATAAACAGGCACCAGTTTTTTGATTAGGTCGATACGTTCAAAACGGCTGCCTTTTTCTTTGCCCAACAACAGGTAAGTTACCGGGCCTATCAGTACAGGCTTGGCCTTGCTACCTAGATACTGGCGGGCTTGCTGGTACTCGGCAAATATTTTTTCTGAAAATATTCTGAACTCCTGCGCCTGGGTAAACTCGGGCACCAGGTAATGGTAATTGGTATCAAACCACTTGGTCATTTCCAGCGCGGTAATATCCAGCCCGTTTTGCTGGTAGCCGCGGGCCATGGCAAAGTACAGGTCGGTTTCGGTATTAGTTTTCACTTCGGTAAGCACATGGGCAAAGCGCTCGGGTATTACACCTAACAGCAGGCTCATATCCAGCATCTGGTCGTAAAAACTAAAATCGTTACATGGGATCAGGTCAATACCCGCGTCGAGTTGCGTTTGCCAGTTATCTTCCTTAATTGTTTTTGCAACCTGGTTAAGTTCTTTCAGGTCGATTTTGCCTGCCCAATAGTTTTCGCAGGCTTTTTTGAGTTGACGGCGGCTACCAATGCGCGGATAGCCTAAGTTTTGCGTTAGCATGTCTTTTAAAAAATTAAATAAATAAATCTGTTAAAAGCGCTTTAGCCCAAGCTTCGCAATGCGTTTTAGGATAGAGTAAAAAGAATGGGCACAACAGTACACAGCCATTTCTTCAAAATAGAAAGATGGCTCGAAATGTACATCATACCTGATCAATTTGCTTTATACCGCGAAAGCATTGTCAATTCGGTGGCAGGCAGGTCTCCTGGCTTGTAACATTTCTGCCGCTCTTCCCATTTATTAAACAGTGAGCATTTATTGGCAGAAACCTTTTGCGTTACTTACAGTTGCGCGACAGCCCGTGATTTGCACACGGTTCCCTATTAATTTAGCATTTGTAAAACCCGCACCGGTTTGATGAAGAATAAGTAAAGAACTTGCAGGCGCTAAAATAGGTAAAATTAAATTATGAGGGTTTGCCTGTAGCTTTTCGTTTAAAGGCAGGTAGGCAGCTAATTGACGATGATTAGTATTGCCGCATTAAACAATGCATTTAATGGGCTTTTTATATTTATTTAACGGATAAATAACATTTGAACAAATTAAATTTTGTTATGGAAGCTTTTTAATTATATTAGGAAGTCCGAAATCATGTAATAACCATTTAACTGTGATGAGAGGGTTTAAATTAAATCGCCACCAAAATTTAACCTTTGAGGAAGTATTTGAGCATTATAAGCTGCAGGTTTATAACCAGGTTTATGCTATAGCAAAATCTGAGTACGCTGCTGAAGAAATAACGCAGGAAATATTTATTAAGCTTTGGACCAATGCCGAAGCCTTGAAAGATGTAAAAAACCTGGGCGGTTATATTTACACCATTACCCGCAACTACTCCCTTAATTATCTGCGCAAAGCCGCAAGCGATACCCGGCTGGTTAACGAATTGATGCGCGTGGCCGTAGTTAATGATAATAATACCGAAGCCCGGCTGGCTGCTGCGGAATGCCGGCAATTGATATCGCGCGCGGTAAGCCAGCTATCGCCTCAACGGCAATTGGTTTATAAGCTATGTAAAGAGGACGGCATGACGTACGATGAAATAGCCGCACAGCTCAACCTCTCAAAACATACGGTTAAAAATCACCTGATGGCTGCACTTAGCTTTATAAATACTTATCTTACTAAAAACGGTGTCCACTCGGCTATGGTGCTGTTGTTTTGCTGCGTTTATAGTTAACAAGCCTTGCAAATCAGCCTAAAACAAATTTTATTTTACTTTTCATTAGTCTGATAGCTGATATGCTGTGTCTTTAGTGTATCAATCAGCTATTAAATGGATCAAAGTCAGCGTAAATCAGAACTTCTTGAAAAGTACATGAACAATTCATGTACCCGCCAGGAGTTTGACGAGTTGTTTGATTTGCTAAAGCAATCAGACAATTTTGATGATTTCGACTCTGCTTTTAAAAGCCATTGGGACGATGCACCAAATACGGCTACGCCGAAACCAGCAAATTGGGATGATATCCAGCAAAACGTGGTGATGCGCTTGTGGAGCATGCGCAGGGGGCGTGTACGCATAAAATATTTTATTGCTATCTTACTAATATGCAGTTCAGCGCTGTTTTTATTTAACCGATACCAAAAGCCCGAAGCGCCGGTATACCAAACAGCACGAACTACAGCCGCAAAAACCAAAGTAGTGCTGCTGGCCGATGGTACCCGCGTTACGCTTAACGCCAACAGCACCTTGCGCTATCCGGACGATTTTAACGCCGATAAACGCGAAGTGTACCTGACAGGTGAAGCCTACTTCGAAGTATTTCATGATGAAAACAAGCCGTTTGTAATTCACTCCGGCAAGCTGCTTACGCACGTTTTGGGTACCACCTTTACGGTAAGCGCTTATCCGCAGTTGGCATCACCGTTAAACGTTACCGTACTAACCGGCAAGGTGGCGGTAAAGCATCAGCAGGCAAACGCCCTCGCGGTGCTCACACGCGGGCAATCAGCAACGATGAATCAGGGCAAAACACAGTTTGAATTAACCAAACTTAAAAACCCCGAAGATGCCATTGCCTGGATTGATGATAAACTGATTTTTGAAAATGCTGACCTAAAACAGGTTGCAACAGTTTTGAGCAACAAGTTTGGCGTTAATATTATTATAAAAGATAAACAGCTGGCAAACCAGCGCATAACCGCCATTTTTCAGGGTCAAGGCCTGCAAAGCATCTTAAAAGCCGTTACCAAAATAACGCATACCAATTATACCAATGCTAATAATAGCACCTATACAATAAGCACCAACTAAAACAACATACTTAACTAATGAAAGAAGGAGAAAAACTATAGAGAAAAACTACGACATAAAAAAAGGTTGAATGTGGTACCAGCACATCCAACCCGTTGGGCATGTTGCCCAAAATTCATAGCCAAACCCTGTAAAGGGAATTTCATCACTATAAATTTTGATCAAATATATGACAAATAAATCATTGTCCTCTCATTTGATATGCAAAGCATTTATGCGGCTAACTCTAATTTGTACCATCATTTCAGTTTGCTTTACATACGCGTCAGCCAAAAAACTTTCCGCGCAGGATCTGAACACCCGTATCTCGCTGCATGTAACCAATATGCCGGTAAAGGATGTGCTTCGGCAGATAAATAAAGAAACTAAAATCAGCTTTGCCTTCAGTAATGCTATCGTAACCACACAACAGGTTAGTATTGATGCCCGTAACGAGCAGTTGGGCACCGTTTTAAAAAGAATGTTAACGCCTATCGGTATGGACTATTCCATATCGGGCAATGTGGTTTTAATTGATAAAAAAGCACCTGTTGCCAATGAACCCGTTTCGGTGGAAACCAACGCTGTACCCGCGCCGGTAAAGGTTAGCGGCAAAGTGGTTGACGATGCCAAACAACCCCTGATAGGCGTAAGTGTAATGATAAAAGGCAGCAACAACGGCACGGTAACCAATGCCGATGGCCGTTACACAATTACCGCACCGGATGATAACAGCATTTTGGTATTCTCGTACATGGGTTTTGTAACCCAGGAAATACCTGTAAACGGCCGCAGCACTATTGACGTGCAATTATCTGAAAATAAAAAGGAACTTAACGAGGTGGTGGTAACCGCCCTTGGTATCTCTAAGCAAAAAAAGGCTTTGGCCTATGCCGTTACCGAAGTAAAAGGCGATGAATTTACCCAGGCACGCGAAAACAACGTAGCCAATGCCTTAACCGGTAAAGTTGCCGGTGTTAACGCTACCGGTCTCTCAACCGGCCCTGGCGGATCAAGCCGGGTACTGATCCGCGGTAATGGTTCATTATCGGGCAGCAACCAGCCTTTGTACGTAGTAAACGGTATGCCCATTGATAACTCGGTGCCCGGGGGCAGCGCGGCCACTAATGCAGGTGGCGGCAACGTCGACCGCGGCGATGGTATAGCGGGCATTAACCCGGATGATATTGAATCCATGAGCGTATTGAAAGGCGGCACCGCCGCCGCACTTTATGGCGCACGGGCAGCCAATGGCGTTATATTGATCACCACCAAAAAAGGCCGTGCCGGTAAAGGTATCGGCGTGGAATATAACTCCACCTTTACTGCCGAATCACCTTCAGTGTTTCCGGATTGGCAGTACGAGTATGGCCAGGGTGATGGCGGTGTAAAACCAATGACACAAGCAGCCGCCATACAAACCGGCCGCCGCTCGTTCGGCGCACGTATTGATGGCTCTACTTATGTTGGTTTTGATGGCCTGGAACACCCATACACCGCCCAAAAGGACAACATTAAAAACTTTTACCGCACAGGTACCAACTTTACCAACACGGTAGCCTTTACCGGCGGTACCGAGGCGGTTACGTACCGCTTCTCCATGTCTGACCTGGATAGCAAGAGCATTTTGCCTAACAGCGGTTATAACCGTAAAACAGGTAACTTAAATGTTAGCGGTAAGCTCGGTACAAAATTGAGCTTTGAAGCCCTGGCGCAATACAACATTGAAAATGCAAAAAACCGCCCCAGCGCAGGCGATGCCTTGGGTAACCCTAACTGGACGCCGTACATGATCGCCAATACAGCCGATATCAGGTGGCTGGAACCCGGTTATGATGCCAACGGCAATGAAATTCCCTGGAACGATGCATCCATAGCCTCAAACAGTTACTTCGTTGTAAATAAATATCAACAAAAAGATACCAAGAACCGCTTTATTGGTCAGGCTGGGGTAACTTACCAGTTCCTGAAAAGCCTGTCTATCAAGGGTGTGGTAAGCCGCGATTTTTATAACTACAACTACAATTACATCATCCCGACAGGTACATTATATGTACTTAACGGCCAGTACAATGAGTTAAAGGCTGATGCATCAGAAACCAACGCGTTGGTAACCCTGAACTACAATACGCAGGTGAAAGATTTTGGGATATCAGCTTTTGTGGGTGCTAACCAACAGCGCTCGGTTTACAATCAATCAAACATTGTAGGCGCTAACTATATCATTCCATATTTCTATAGCTCCACCAATTTATCGACAATATCTACCACACCAACTAATAACAAAACCGCCATTAACTCCTTAATGGGCTCGGCTGATTTGAGTTATAAAAACTTCGCCTACCTGACCTTTACCGGCCGTCAGGACTGGTTTTCAACGCTTAGTCCGCAAAACAATAACATCTTCTACCCGTCAGTAGGCGGTAGCTTTGTATTGTCCGAAGCGTTTAAAATGCCGCAATCAATCACTTATGCCAAAGTGCGTGCATCATGGGCACAAGTAGGCGGCGGCGCGCCTGATCCATACCAGATCAACCAGGCATTTATGCTGGTACCAAGCTCAGGGCAGCCATTGCAAAATGTGGCCAGCACTACCATGACCAATACAAATTTGCGCCCTTATACCTCAACCACAACGGAGGCAGGCATTGAGGCTCGCTTTTTTGATAACCGTTTCGGCTTTGATCTGACTTTGTATAACCGAAAGACAGCTAATGACATTGTATCGGTAGCCATTTCGGGCACATCAGGTTACAACAACCGCATACTTAACGTTGGCGAACTGAGCAACAAGGGTATTGAGGCCTTGGTTAATGGTACCCCTGTTAAGAAAAAGGATTTTACCTGGAGCGCAAGCTATAACGTTGCCTACAATAAAAATGAGGTGGTAAGACTGGCCGATGGGCTGGATCAGATACAAATGGCATCATCCGTAAACGGCTGGGGTTACATCAACAATATTGTTGGCCAACCCTACGGCAGCATTGTAGGTACACGCATGCAGCGCGACGCCGCAGGCAACATTGTTTATAACTCAACTACCGGCCTGCCTGTAGCTACTCCCCTGCAAACCTTAGGTAATGGCGTGGCACCACTCACTATGGGCCTCACCAATGATTTCAGATACAAACGCTTTAGCCTGAATGTATTGGTTGACGGGAAGTTCGGCAACAAAATACTCTCGCTGATGGAAATTTATGGCACGCGTTTAGGCCTGATGAAGAGCACCTTACCTGGCCGCGATGGAGGCTTGCAGTTAAGTGGTGTTGACCAGGCTGGCAATCCGTATTCGCGCACCGTACCGGTGGCTGATCTGCGCACTTATTACGATAACAATAAATCGTATTCCGAACTCTTTTTGCACGATGCCAGCTTTGTAAAACTGCGCCAGGTGATATTGAGCTACAACATACCTGTTGATAAGCTGAAGTTTGCCAGGCTGCAGGGAGCAAGTATTGCCTTTGTTGCGCGCAACCTGCTTACCATATACAGCCAAACCGACAATTTTGATCCGGAGGCCAGCTTTACCAACGGCTCAAGCCAGGGTTTTGAGTCGTTTGGTTTACCACGTACACGCAGTTTTGGTTTAAACCTGATGGTTAAGTTTTAAGTAAAGCATTGATCCAGTAATTATTAAAAGGACAATTTGAGATGAAAAAAGACTTAAGAAAATATATTATACTGATCATAGCCTGTTCAATGGGTTTACAGGCATGCGATAAGAATTTTGAGGAGATGAATACCAACCCAAACACATCGCCAAACCCAACCCCGGCGTTCATCTTTACAAAATCGTTATTGGATGGTACCGGCGATGTGCTCAACCTGCTGCAAGGCACTATGCAATATACCACCAGCTATAATGATGTGGCCGGTTTTGGCGCCAAGTATGTGTTGAGCCAAAGCCAGCAATCGTGGCCGGTGTTCAACAATGCCTATCCTCGTGAAATAAACGAGATCTTGCAGGTTATAGGTGAAGTAAAGAATGACGCGACGCTATCAAACCAGCTACAGTGCGCACGCATTTGGCGGGTATATTGCTTTAGCCGGATAACCGACCTATATGGCGATGTGCCTTACAGCGAGGCAGGCAAGGCTTTTACCGATGGCATATTTAAACCTAAGTACGACAGGCAGCAGGACATTTATGCCGACATGCTGAAGGAATTAGACGAAGCCGCCACAGCGATAACTACTACCGGGACCACCTTTGGCGCTGCCGACCTGATTTACAACGGTGATATGGCCAGATGGAAAAAATTCTCTTATTCGCTGATGTTACGCCTGGCCATGCGCATGACCAAGGTTGACGTTGCCGCTGCCGAAACATGGGCTAAAAAAGCCATTGCAGGAGGTATCATCATTGAGGATGTGGACGTAGCCAAAGTGAACGGCTATGTATCAACCGGGCAGGATATCAATAAAAATCCGTTCGCGTTGAATTTGTATAACTCCGACTACATCGCCGCAAATGGCAACAGTAACCCGGAGGGCGGCAAGTTCCAGGATGTTTTTATCAATTTTTTGAAAACGAATAACGATCCGCGTTTGCCTGTACTATCCGTAGTTTGGGTGGATGGCAAGCCGAATAGTAGCGTTGCAATACAAAAAGGGATGTCGGCCATGCTGGGCACCAAGCCTGCTGATTTTGTAACATACTCGGAGCCTAATCCGGCAACTATACTGCAACGCAATACACCTTATTTATTACTTACCAATGCCGAAACGAATTTTTTATTAGCTGAAGCCGCCTTGCGCGGCTGGTATACCGGCGCATCGGCCAGTGATACCTATGAGGATGGTATAAGCGCGGCCATGAGGCAATGGGCACAATTTGGCACGGGCGGCGGTGTTATATCAACAGAGCAGATAAACACCTATATCAGCAACCACGAGCTAAATACCGGTGCGGGCATCGAAGCGCAGTTAGAGCAGATCTACACCCAGTTTTGGGTGGGCGTATATCCTAACGCTACCGAAACATGGAATACTTACAGGCGTACCGGCTACCCTAAGCTTACCCCTAATAACTATGTGGGCAATGCAACGGGCGGTAAAATATTCAGGCGATTTTTATACCCGGCAACGGAGCAGAACTTAAACGGCGAAAACTACCGTGCGGCGATAGCCCGTCAGGGCCCGGATGAGTTTCTGACCCGTATGTGGTGGGATCGCCCATAAAGAAGAAAAAGAATTTGGTTAGTTAAGTGGCGAATAGCCCCGCCGGTTTAATGATTTGCCGGCGGACTATTCATTCTTTAACTTAGTCATATTCAACATAAAGGAAAAACAAAAATTACTACAATGGAAAGAAGATCGATCGTAAAAAAAATGTTGGCATCAGTAGCCGGGTTATCTGTTTTTGGCCTGGCTAAGGCTGCTCCTGCACAGGCAGCCGAGGAAAAGGAAGTGAACAACGTTACCATGCAGGATGATGTGCCGCTGTTTTCAGGCTCGACCAAATTGGGCAACATGATCTTTATAGCAGGCAAAGGTGCGCACACTGCACCGTTTGAAATTAAGGCCCATACCGAGATCGTGCTGAAAGAGCTTGAGCAGGAGCTTAAAAAGGCAGGTTCATCAATGGAAAAGGTACTGAAGGTGAATGTTTACCTGAACGATATTGCCGACTATAAAGGCATGAACGAGGTGTACAAAGGCCGCTTTGGTAAAAAACCTCCGGTGCGTACCACGGTAGCTGTTGCCAAAGGCGGCGTACCCGGCGATTCGCTGGTTGAGATGGATTGCATTGCCTACATCTGATCGGATAAAACCACCATTAAACTTTGATAATGAAACGTAGAAACGTTATAAAAAGCCTGTCAATGCTCCCCTTTGCGGGGGCGCTGACAGCAAAGGCAGCGAGCGCGGTTACACCCGAAGCGGCGCCTGCGCCTAAACGCGATTTTTTTAAGGAACTTGGCGTTACCCCGGTGATCAACGCATCGGTTACCATGACCTTTCTTTCCGGCTCGCTGATGCTGCCGGAGGTACTGGAGGCCATCAATTCCACCTCGCATGATTTTGCCAACCTGTATGAATTGCAGGATAAGGTAGGTGCCAAAATTGCCGAGATGCTACACTGCGAAGCGGCCATGGTAACCTCAGGCGCGGCATGTGCTATGGTTTTGGGTACGGCGGCCTGCATCACAGGTACCGATGAGCAAAAGATAAAAATGCTGCCTAACCTGCCAGGCCAACGCCCCGAAGTAATCATGCAAAAATCGCACAGGTATTTGTTTGACCAGGCGGTGCTTACCACCGGCGCAAAGATTATCGAAGTTGAGGGTGCTGCCGCCATGGCTGCCGCTATCAACAGCAATACGGTTATGGCCTTGTTCTTCAATGCTGCGGGTAAAAGCAGCATTACGCATGAAGAATTTTTAAAGGTGGCCAAGGCTAAAAACATCCCTACCTTTTTGGATGCCGCAGCCGATGTGCCGCCGGTTGAAAATCTGTTCAAATTCCAGAAGATGGGCTTTGACCTGGTAACCTTCTCGGGCGGTAAAATGATCCGCGGGCCGCAAAGCGCCGGGCTGTTGTTTGGCCGCAAGGATCTGATAGCCGCGGCGCGGCTGAACCATAGTCCGCATGAGGCGCCGATTGGCAGGCCAATGAAGGTTAATAAAGAAGAAATGTTTGGCATGTATGCCGCGCTGAAGGCCTATTTAGAGCGCGACCATAAAAAGGAATGGGCCGACTGGGAACAGCGTACCAAAACCATCGGCGCTAAACTGGAAACCGTACCAACGGTTAAAACCCGCATGGTGGTTGATCCGGGACCAGCGAATGCCTTCCCGAGCTTGTTTGTGAACTGGGATCAGGCTAAAATAAAAACCACCCCCAAACAGGTGGTCGCGACATTAAAAAGCGGCACACCAAGCATTGTTGCCAATGAGCGGGACGACTCGCTGATTGTGGGTGTAGTACTGCTGCGTACGGATCAGATTGATGTGGTGGCTAACAGGGTTAAAGCTATTTTACAAAAGGCTGCATCAGCCTAAAGCGGGCATTTTGCGGAGTTGCATATTTGATACATTATACCATGAAAAAGATACTCGTTTTAATACTGGCGGCACTATGTTTGGGCAATGCTGCATCGGCGCAAACCTACAGCATATTGATAAAGGGCGGCCACGTAATCGACCCAAAGAATAATATTGATGAGGTGATGGATGTAGCCATTTCCGAAGGTAAAATAGCTAAGGTGGCTAAAAACATCAGCGGCACGGCCAAACAAACGGTTGATGCCAAAGGCCTTTACGTTACACCCGGACTGATCGATATTCACTCTCATAATTTTTTTGGCACCGCGCCCGATCATCAGTATGAGAACGGCAACCTCGCCCTGCCCCCGGATGGCTTTACTTTTCGCAACGGGGTAACTACCGTGGTTGATGCAGGCAGCTCGGGCTGGCGTACTTTTACTACGTTTAAGGAACAAACCATTGATCAATCGCAAACCCGGGTGCTGGCGTTTTTAAATATTGTTGGTGAGGGTATGCGCGGTGGGTATGAGCAGAACCTGAACGATATGGACACCCGTATGTCGGCATTGATGGCTAAACGGTTTAAAAACTACATTGTAGGGTTTAAAGTGGCGCATTACGAGGGGCACGAGTGGGCACCGGTTGACCGTGCCGTTGCCGCGGGCAAAGAGGCGGGCGATATTCCGGTGATGATTGATTTTGGCGGAAGCCAGCCACCATTGCCTATTGAAGAATTGTTTATGCAGCACCTGCGCCCGGGCGATATTTTTACCCATTGCTTTGCACAGATAAACGGCCGGGAATATATTGTGGATCAGCAAACGCAAAAAGTTAAACCCTTTGTGTGGGACGCCCGCAAGCGCGGAATCTTTTTTGATGTAGGTTATGGCGGCATTAGCTTCGCTTTTTCGCAGGCCATACCAGCAGCAAAAGAAGGATTTTTCCCGAATTCCATCAGTACCGATATACACACCGGCAGCATGAACAATGCTATGAAGGATATGCTTACCACCATGTCGAAATTTCTGGCTTTGGGTATGGATCTGAAAAGCGTGATCAAAGCTTCAACCTCGAACCCGGCAATGGAAATTAAGCATGAAGAATTGGGTAACCTAAGCGTAGGCGCGGATGCTGATGTAGCGGTGTTAAACATACGCAAGGGAAAATTTGGCCTGTTTGATTACACCGGCCGCAAGATTGAAACGGATAAAAAACTGGAATGTGAACTGACTGTACGTGCTGGTAAAATAGTGTATGATCTGAATGGCATTGCCAATCCCGTCACTATCCGTTAATTTGTTAGCTGAAGTTTATTTATATGAGATTTAAAAAGATCACTATTGGCTTAAGTGTATTATTAGGATGGTTTGCTGATGCCAATGCCCAAACCATTACCCGCGATGAACTAATATTTTACACCTCGGAATGGGAAGGCGAACGCTTTAAAGATGGTCGCCCCAAGATACCTGACGCGCTGGTAGAACGTGCCAAAAACATAGGTATTGAAGAAGCCTGGACAGTCTTACGTAACGAGGGTTACAACAACCAGTTTGAGCGTGGCTGGAAAACCGTGAACGACAAACCGGTTGTTGGCCGTGCGGTAACCGCCATGTTTATGCCAACGCGCCCTGATATTGAAAAGAACATCAAAGAACGCGGCAATAAGCAAGGCCGAAAGGGCAACACCAACGCCTGGCCAATTGACGTACTTACCACCGGCGATGTGTACGTGGCCGATGGCTTTGGCAAAGTGAAAGACGGCACCCTGATTGGCGATAACCTGGGCAACTCCATCTTTAAAAAATCGAGTAACGGGGTTATTTTTGATGGTGGTGCCCGTGATTTGCAAGGTCTTGCCAAAATAGATGGTTTTAACGCTTTTGTGCGCGATTTTGATCCCTCTTATCTGGCCGAGTCGGTTTTGATGGGGTTGAACACGCCTATCCGCATTGGGCAGGCCATTGTGTTGCCCGGCGACCTGGTGATCTCAGAAAGGGAAGGGGTATTGTTCATCCCGGCTCATCTGGCCGAAAAGGTGATCATTACCGCTGAATTTATCGGCTTGCGCGATAAGTTTGGACAGGAGATGCTGAAAGCCGGCACCTATACCACCGGCGAAATCGATAGCCAATGGACACCACAAATAAAAGACGCCTTCATTAAATGGCTCGATAAACATCCCGAAGAAATGAAAATGACCCGCGCACAGTTAGACCAATTTATGGAGAAGCGTACTTGGTAATTTGAAAAGAAATTATCAAAGCCCCGTTAGCCCCGTTGTTAAGCAACGGGGCTTTGTTGTTTAAAACGGATCTGAAAAAAATAAAAAAATTTGCGCAAGCATTTAATTGCGCATATATTTGCAAGCAAATACTTGCATATTATTATGGATGCCAGACGTGATGTTTTCCAGGCTATTGCCGACCCTACCCGCCGTGCCATTTTAGGCATGGTGGCTAATCAACCCCAAAATGTAAATGCCCTTGCCGAAAAGTTTGACGTGAGCAGACAAGCGGTATCATTACATGTTAAAATACTGCACGAATGCGGCTTGCTTACCATCAGGCAACAGGGACGCGAACGTTACTGCGAAGGCCGGTTTGATAAGCTAAGCGAAGTGGCCGAATGGATAGAACAATACCGCAAATTTTGGAATAGCAGGCTTGATTCGCTCGAACAATATCTTAACCAAATACAAACTAAAACCGATAAACCATGACACAAACTACAAATCAGTCACTTGTATTAAGGCGTACGCTCAACGCGCCTATCCAGCTGGTATTCAAAGCCTGGACAGACCGGGAAGCACTCGCCCAATGGTGGGGGCCGCAAGGCTCAACCGTAACGGTTAAGGAATTTAACCTTACACCGGGAGGCTTGTTCCATTACCATTTAAATTCGCAGCATGGCGAGATGTGGGGATTGTTCAAATTCAGTGAGATAGATGAACCGGGCAAGCTGGTGTTTGTAAGCTCATTTTCTGACGAGGATGGCAACCTTACCCGCGGCCCATTCTTCCCAAACTGGCCGTTGGAGATACTGAATATACTCACGCTTGAAGAATCGGACGGCAAAACCTTACTTACCCTAACCGCTGAGCCCATTAACGCTACTGATGATGAAACGAAAGTATTTACTGATTTGCATCCATCTATGCAGCAAGGTTACGCGGGCTCATTTGTTCAGTTGGAAAATTATCTCTCAAAACAATAGATCATGCAAAACGAGAAGAACACCATTACCAGCATCCGCGAATTTAATTATCAACGCGAGCAGGTATACAATGCCTTCGCCCATCCGGAATACCTGGCGCAATGGTGGGGACCTGATGGCTTTACCAATACCATCCACACATTTAACCTTAAAACAGGCGGCGACTGGACGCTGACCATGCACAGCCCCGATGGACAGGACTTTTATAACGTGAGCAAGTTTGAGCAAGTAATAGCGCCTGAGCTTATCGTGTATAAGCACCTTGACCCGGTACACGTATTTACAGGTTCGCTGACGTTCGGATATTCATCAGGTAAAACCAAAGTTGTATTTACAATGGCTTTTGAAAGCGATGAAGAATACAACAAGGTAAAAGATTTTGTTAAACCCGCCAACGAGCAGAATTTTGACCGGCTGGAAAAGGTGTTAAGCACCATGCCTGCCAACCGCGAGCTGATTTTTAGCCGATTGCTGAATGCTCCACGTGAACTGGTTTTTGACGTTTGGACAAAACCAGAACACATCATTAACTGGTGGGGGCCAAATGGCTTTACCAATACCATTGACTATATGGATGCCCGTGAAGGCGGTAGCTGGAAATACATGATGCACGGGCCCGACGGGCGAGACTATCCTAACTTTATAAAATATATTGAAGTAGTAAAGCCCGAAAAAATCCGCTACCTTCATGGTGAGCATGAGGGAGATAACGGCCAGTTTGAGGGATCCGTAACTTTAGAGGAGGCAGGCATTAACCAAACCCGCCTTACCATGCGCCTGCTGTTCCACAGTGCAGAAGAGCTTGAATATGTGGTACGTGAATTTGGCGCTGCTGATGGTGGTAACCAAACATTGAACAAATTAACCAATTACATAAATCAACTTATATCATGAAAACAGTGAACATTATTTACTGGATATTTACCATCCTGCTGGTAACATCCATGCTGTTCTCGGCTATTGGCGGCTTTAAGCCCACGCCCGAGGCAAACGCCATGATGAAACATATTGGCTTTGGTCCGCACGTTTTGCCACTGCTGAGTGTACTCAAGGTTTTAGGTTGCATAGCATTGTTGGTACCCGGTTTTCAGCGCGTGAAAGAATGGGCCTACGCCGGTTTTACGTTCGATCTGATAGGCGCAGTTTATTCTTTTATTGCAGCCGGCGACCCGCCAATGATGTGGGCACCTATCCTATTAGGCTTTGTATTCATTGTTATGTCATACATCTACTGGCATAAAAAGCTAAAGCTGAAAGCCACCCAATCACTCAGGTAGCAAATATTATTATAAAACACAAAGCCCGCTGACAAAATCAGCGGGCTTTGTATTATGTGCGTTGAACCTTATTTAGATTCTTCTTCGGTAGTTTTACCTTCGCTTTTTTTGTCGATGATCTTGATCTGATCGGCTTCCTTATCGTAATCAACCTGCATCACATCGCCATCATTCAATTCACCTTTCAGAATTTCTTCAGCAATCGGATCTTCAAGATATTTCTGAATAGCGCGTTTAAGCGGACGGGCACCGAATTGCGAGTCGTAACCTTTCTCAGCTATAAACTCCTTGGCACCGTCTGTAAGCTCAATTTTGTAACCTAAGCTGTTAACACGTCCAAACAAGTGAGCAAGTTCTATATCGATGATCTTGAATATTTCCTCTTTGCCCAATGCGTTAAACACGATCACATCATCAATACGGTTCAGAAACTCCGGCGCGAAAGCACGTTTCAGCGCATTTTCAATCACGCCTCTTGAATGAGCTTCAGCTTGCGATGTTTTGGCAGCGGTAGTGAAACCTACACCCTGACCGAAATCCTTCAACTGGCGTGCACCTATGTTAGAGGTCATGATGATGATGGTATTCCTGAAGTCAACCTTACGGCCTAATGAGTCGGTTAGCTGACCTTCGTCTAACACCTGTAACAGGATGTTAAATACGTCTGGGTGCGCCTTCTCGATCTCGTCAAGCAATACCACCGCATATGGTTTACGGCGTACCTTCTCGGTTAACTGTCCGCCTTCTTCGTAACCTACGTATCCCGGAGGCGCTCCTACTAAACGTGATACCGCGAATTTTTCCATGTACTCGCTCATATCAATTTGTATCAGCGCGTCCTCGGTATCAAACATAAAGCGGGCAAGCTCTTTGGCTAATTCCGTTTTACCAACACCTGTTGGGCCAAGGAAGATGAAAGAACCAATCGGTTTTTTCGGATCTTTCAAACCGGCACGGGTACGTTGTATGGCTCGTGTAAGCTTTTTGATAGCGTCGTCCTGTCCAATGATCTTGCCTGATATGGTATTGGTCATGGCAAGCAGCTTAGCGCTGTCAGCCTGGCCAACCTTCTGTACCGGTATGCCGGTCATCATGGCTACCACCTCGGCAACGTTATCTTCGCTTACGGTATAACGTTTTGATTTTGTCTCGGCTTCCCAAACTGATTTTGCCTGGTCAAGCTCTTCAAGCAGGTGCTTTTCGGTATCGCGAAGCTTAGCTGCTTCTTCATACTTCTGGCTGCGTACTACTTTGTTTTTCTCGATCTTGATCTGCTCTATCTTTTGCTCAATATCCAGTATATTTTGCGGTACGTGGATATTGGTTAAGTGCACACGTGAACCTGCTTCGTCAAGCGCGTCTATCGCCTTGTCAGGTAAAAACCTGTCGGTAATATAGCGGGTAGTCAGGTTAACGCAAGCTTCAATAGCTTCAGGAGTATAAGTAACACCGTGGTGCTCCTCATATTTCTCCTTAATGCGGTTCAATATCTCAACGGTTTCATCAGGAGTAGCAGGCTCAACCATTACCTTTTGGAAACGGCGATCCAAAGCGCCATCCTTTTCAATGTACTGGCGATATTCGTCTAAAGTAGTCGCGCCAATGCATTGTATTTCTCCCCTGGCTAAAGCCGGTTTAAACATGTTCGATGCATCCAGCGAGCCTGAAGCGCCGCCGGCACCCACAATGGTGTGGATCTCATCAATGAACAAAATCACATCCGGAGATTTTTCCAGTTCGTTCATCACGGCTTTCATACGTTCTTCAAACTGGCCGCGGTATTTGGTACCTGCCACCAGCGATGCCAGGTCAAGCGTAACTACGCGTTTGTTGAACAATACACGCGATACTTTACGCTGCACTATACGTAGCGCCAAACCCTCGGCAATGGCTGACTTACCCACGCCCGGTTCACCTATTAAAATGGGGTTGTTCTTTTTACGGCGAGACAATATCTGCGATACACGTTCGATTTCTTTTTCACGGCCAACGATTGGGTCCAAACGACCTTCTTCGGCAGCCTTGGTCAAATCACGGCCAAAATTGTCAAGCACAGGTGTTTTTGATTTGATGTCTGACACCTTTTTCGGCTGGCTGAATGATTCTTCTTCCTTAAAGTCATCATCGCCGCCGGTTGACGAACCCGGCATCTCGTCGGTAATGTCGTTTTTGTGCGATTCAACAGCCGCTTTAAATACCTCGTAGTTCACGTTGAACTGTGATAGTATCTGCGAGGCTATATTATCCTCGTCGCGCAGGATAGACAACAGCAGGTGCTCCGTACCTATCACATCGCTTTTAAATATTTTTGCTTCAAGGTAAGTTATCTTTAATACCTTTTCAGCTTGTTTGGTCAGCGGTATGCTGCCAATGTTTACGTTAGTTCCGGTTGTTCCTTTTACGGCATCTTCAACAGCACGGCGCAGTTTAGCGGTATCAACGCTGAAACCCTTGAGCAATTTTATTGCTACACCGTCACCATCGCGAATTAAACCTAACAAAAGATGTTCGGTACCGATATAATCATGCCCGAGGCGGATGGCCTCTTCCCTGCTATATTGTATCACATCCTTAACGCGTGGCGAAAATTTAGCTTCCATATATACCTTTCTTATGTGTGAACGTCCCTACCTTTCAATTCGCATTAATTGTTAAAGACGTGATTTTCCTATTTTTATCAACAACACTGCCAATAATCGGGGGCTACCTAAAACAGACATTGCGATGATAATGCAATCTATAAATTTTAACTAATCCCAACAATTTTATAACAACAAAAGCAGCGTTTTTCTTTTTATTTTTACAAATACGTTGAAATCCAATATTTTGACACACCGGGCAGTCAAAAAGTTTAATTGGTAAAACTTACTGAAGCCCTTTATTAACACTTACGGCAAATTCGTCAGCACGGATGACATAACGACATATATTTTTTATGTCAGTTACTTAATTATTATCCTGTTAGTTACTACCTTTATTACTCAAACCAAACCAGTTATGAAAAGAATCATTTTATTAGCAGTAGTATGCCTGCTTATTTCGGCAAACGCAACCTTAGCGCAAAATCATAATACCCACAAAGCACCTGTTTACTATGTTGACGGTACTATAGTTAACCGTGCTTACTTCGATTTTATTAAGCCGGATAGCATCAAGGAAATACATGTGATCAAAACTGATGATGAGCACCCTAACGGCGCCGTTTACATCACCCTTAACAACCCAGCCTTTTTGAAAAGAATTCTTGCCGACAAATTGTTATCTATTAAAGATATTTTACGAATAAAAGGTATAGCGGTAAAAAACAAACAACCTGTAATATATGTGTGGGATGACAAGCTGTTAACCGATACCGCAAACGTACGTGTGCCAGAAAGCTATCTGAGATCGGTAAAGCTTACACCGGCTGCAAATATGCCGTATTTTAAAACCGCCTTGCCCAACACATCGGTAGTAACAATTTTCACGAGCGTTAAGGATGGAAAGATAATGATAAGGGGCGGCGAAGCAAGCCGTTAAACCTTTATCGCTTTTTTTTGGCTTATTAATATTCATTAGCAGATATTTGCCCCTTCTAACAAGCAAATAATGGCAGACGAAAAAATAATATTCTCGATGGCCGGGGTGAATAAAATATTCCCGCCACAAAAACAGGTTCTTAAAAACATATACCTCTCTTTCTTTTACGGTGCTAAAATCGGCGTTATCGGTTTAAATGGCTCGGGTAAATCATCGCTACTAAAAATTATTGCCGGGGTTGATAAAAGCTACCAGGGCGAAGTGGTGTTTTCGCCGGGCTATACCGTTGGCATGTTAAGCCAGGAGCCGGAGCTTGATCCTGAAAAAACCGTACGCGAAGTGGTTGAGGAAGGTGTAGCCGAGATAACCTCTATTTTAAAAGAATACGAAGACATTAACGAAAAATTCGGACTGGAAGAATACTACAGCGATGCCGATAAAATGGATAAGCTGATGGCGCGCCAGGGCGAATTGCAGGATAAGATAGATGCCGTGAACGCCTGGGAACTGGATACCAAACTGGAACGTGCTATGGATGCATTGCGCTGCCCGGAGCCTGACACCAAGATAGCCGTGCTATCGGGTGGTGAGCGCCGCCGTGTGGCTTTGTGCCGCTTGTTGTTACAGGAGCCGGATGTATTATTACTGGACGAGCCGACCAACCACCTGGATGCTGAATCAATAGACTGGCTGGAGCAGCACCTGCAACAATATAAAGGCACTGTAATTGCCGTTACGCACGACCGTTACTTTTTGGATAATGTGGCCGGTTGGATACTGGAACTTGACCGTGGCGAGGGCATCCCTTGGAAGGGAAATTACTCCTCATGGCTTGACCAAAAAGCCAAACGCCTGGCACAGGAAGAAAAAACCGAAAGCAAGCGCCAAAAAACCCTGGAGCGCGAGCTGGAATGGGTGCGCATGGCGCCAAAAGCCCGCCAGGCAAAAGGTAAGGCCCGCTTATCAAACTACGAGAAACTGGCATCAGAGGAAACTAAGGACAGAGAAGAAAAGCTGGAGCTATTCATTCCGCCGGGCCCCCGTTTGGGCAACGTGGTTATTGAGGCAACCAATGTTACCAAGGCCTATGGCGATAAAGTATTGTTTGAAAACCTGAGCTTCTCGCTGCCGCCTGCGGGCATAGTAGGCATCATCGGCCCTAACGGCGCCGGTAAAACTACCTTGTTCCGCCTTATCACCGGACAGGAAACACCGGATGCGGGTAGCTTCCGTGTGGGCGAAACCGTTGCCTTAGGATATGTTGACCAGATGCACGACGACCTTGAACCCAATAAATCTGTTTGGGAAAACGTAACCGGCGGCACTGATAACATTGTGGTGGGCAACCGTACCATCAACTCACGAGCTTACGTATCGCGCTTTAACTTTAACGGTGCCGATCAGCAGAAAAAGGTAGGCGTACTTTCAGGTGGTGAGCGTAACCGTGTACATCTGTCCATCACGCTTAAAAAAGGCAGTAACGTTTTACTGCTGGATGAGCCTACAAACGATATCGACGTTAACACACTTCGTTCGCTTGAAGAAGCGCTGGAGAACTTTGGCGGTTGCGCCGTGATCATCAGTCACGACCGTTGGTTTCTTGACCGTATCTGTACCCATATACTCGCCTTTGAGGGCGACTCGCAGGTTTACTTCTTTGAGGGTAACTATACTGAGTATGAGGAAAACCGCAAAAAACGCCTTGGCGATACAGGTCCAAAGCGTATTAAATACAAAAAACTGGGTTAACCATAAAAAATGCCGGCACACGTCGGCATTTTTTATTTGCAATCAGCACGTTATCTCCAAATCTTTAATGCCTTTTTAACAATTGCGGTTAGGCAATTGTCTGCCATGTGTATCTCTTTGTAAAAAAAGGGTATAATTAAGGTAACAATCGCAATGGATTTCCATTTTATAAAATCAATAATTAGATTTGCGCATCTTAAAAAAAGGTTCTTTAATAAACATGAGTTCAATCGAAATAAATAAAGACACCTACCTGATGTGGTACGAGTCGATGCAGTTGATGCGCAAGTTCGAGGAAAAAACCGGACAACTTTATGGTCAGCAAAAAATCAGGGGCTTTTGCCACTTGTACATAGGTCAGGAAGCGGTGCTTGCCGGTGCTATGTCGGTAATACGCCATGAGGACAGCCTGATTACGGCTTACCGTGATCACGCCCACGCCCTGGCAAAAGGCACATCGCCAAGAGCTGTAATGGCCGAAATGTATGGTAAAATTACCGGTTGCTCAAAAGGTAAAGGTGGCTCGATGCACATGTTCGACAAAGAGAACCATTTCTACGGCGGTCACGGTATCGTAGGCGGCCAGATTCCACTGGGTGCAGGTATCGCTTTCGCCGAGAAATATAAAGGTACTGATAACGTAAACGTTTGCTACATGGGCGACGGTGCCGTACGTCAGGGTGCCTTAAACGAAACCTTTAACATGGCTGCCCTTTGGAAGCTGCCTGTTATCTTCATCTGCGAAAACAACGGTTACGCCATGGGTACATCAGTTGCGCGTACTACTATTGAGCCCGATATTTACAAATTAGGTATACCTTACGGCATCCCTTCATCACCTGTTGATGGTATGGATCCGGTTGCGGTACACAACGCTATGGACGAGGCTGTACAACGAGCCCGTGCCGGTGAAGGCCCGACCTTTTTGGAGATGCGTACCTACCGTTACAAAGGCCACTCCATGTCTGACCCTCAAAAGTATCGTACCAAAGAGGAGCTTGAAAGCTACAAAGCGAAAGATCCTATCGAGATAGTGAAACAAACCATCGTAAAAGAAGGTTATGCCGATGAGAAATGGTTTGAGGAGATTGATGCCAAGATAAAAGCCACTGTTGATGACGCGGTAAAATTCGCTGAAGAGTCGCCATGGCCTGATCCGTCAGAACTATATACTGACGTTTATGTGCAACAAGATTATCCTTACATTTTAGACTAACCATTATACACACAAATATAATATGGCTGAAGTAGTTAAAATGCCAAAAATGAGCGATACCATGACTGAAGGGGTATTGGCTAAATGGCATAAAAAAGTTGGCGATCAGGTAAAATCAGGCGATGTATTGGCCGAGGTTGAAACCGATAAAGCCACGATGGATTTTGAATCATTTCAGGATGGTACCCTGCTTTACATTGGTGTTGAAGAAGGTGCCGCCGTACCGGTTGACGCTGTTATTGCCGTATTAGGTAAAGAGGGCGAAGACTACAAAGCTGCTCTTGAAGCCGAAGGCGGTAGTGCTGCGGCCGATAAGAAAGAGGAAAAACCAGCCGAAGATAAAAAAGAAGAAAGCAAACCTGCGGGTGAAAGCAAACCAAAGGTTGACCTTTCAAGCATACCTGCCGCGGTTATACGTATGCCTTTATTAAGCGATACCATGACCGAGGGCGTTATCAACAAATGGAACTTTAAGGTAGGCGACAAGGTAAAATCTGACGACTCACTGGCCGATGTTGAAACCGACAAAGCCACTATGGAGGTTGTTGGTTACGAAGAAGGCACCCTGCTTTACATTGGTGTAAAAGAAGGTGAAGCCGCCAAGGTTAATGATATCATTGCCATTGTAGGTAAAGAAGGTACAGATATACAGCCATTGTTGGATGGTGGCGCTGATACCGGTAGCAGCAGCACCGGCGGTAGCAGTGAAGAAAAATCTGCTGAAACTGCAACTGCTTCTGCAACTGCTACTAAAGAGCAAGCTGCTACTTCAGATGACGACAGCCGCGTTAAAGCCTCTCCGTTAGCACGTAAAATTGCTAAGGATAAAGGCATTAACCTTAATGAGGTAAAAGGCAGCGCTGATGGTGGCCGTATCGTGAAGAAAGATATTGAGGGCTTTACCCCATCAACTAAAGAAGTTCAGGAAGCCGCTACTAAGGAAGCCGCTGCTCCAGTTAAAACTGAAAAAGCGATCTCTTTACCAACTTATACCGGCGAAGAGAGATTTACCGAGAAACCGGTTACGCAAATGCGTAAGGCTATCGGTCGCCGTTTGTCTGAAAGTTTATTCACAGCGCCGCATTTCTTTGTAACCATGTCAATCGATATGGATGCAGCTATGGCAGCCCGTGTTAAAATGAACGACATTGCACCGGTTAAAATTTCATTTAACGACCTGGTGCTTAAAGCCTGTGCCGTTGCATTGAAACAGCACCCGGTTATTAACTCAGCCTGGTTAGGCGATAAGATACGCTTTAACGAGCACGTACACATCGGTGTAGCCGTAGCGGTTGATGAAGGCCTGCTGGTACCGGTTATTAAATTCGCTGATGGCAAATCATTAAGCCACCTTTCAGTTGAGGTAAAAGAATTCGCTAAAAAAGCTAAGGACAAAAAACTTCAGCCAAATGAAATGGAAGGCTCAACCTTTACCATCTCCAACCTGGGTATGTTTGGCGTTGACGAGTTTACCGCAATCATTAACACACCAAACTCATGTATATTAGCGGTTAGCGGTATACAGGCGGTTCCGGTTGTTAAAAACGGCGCGGTAGTACCGGGCAATGTAATGAAGGTTACCTTAAGCTCTGACCACCGTACAGTTGACGGTGCATCAGCAGCGGCCTTCCTGCAAACCCTGAAAGCACTATTAGAAGAACCGGTTAGGTTACTGATATAATTTTAAGTCCGGAAGCCGGTAAAGACGGAAAGTCCGGAAGAAAAAAGCGATGGGTTTAGGCTCATCGCTTTTTTTATAAATTTTTAGAAAACCTTGTTACAAAATGAAACAGCTATTTTTCTTTTTCATAGCTAGTTTAACTGTATTTTCTGCTTGTGATAACACTTCCAATAGCAAGAAACATACACCTAAAGTTGACAGTACTTTTTCTCCTATTGTCAATAAATCAAATAGATCTGTTGACACTGTAAGAATAAGTGATAAAACGTTATCTGACAGCACTATCACAATTATCTACCCAGAACTATCACTCAAAATAAAACAGCTTATCTTATTTGATGACAGTACAACCACTATGGCAACCCAAGCGGATACGGTTAAACTCCTTGTTGATTTAGGTGAAACAATCGAGGGACAGTTAATATCACTTAATTCTGACGGCTTAACCGATGTTAAATTGGAACAACGGTATAAAACCAGCGTATCAATTGCTGATGAAGGGCCTCATTGTGATATGCTTGAATGGAAACATTATAACTCAGAATGGAAGCGATTACACAGAAATAAAGATGGGGATTTTATTTGTTTAGACTACAGCGAAAAAGATTCGCAAAAATTTCCGAGCGTAAGCATCAGAGAATTTAGATCTGCCGTAAAAAAGCATTGCGGACAAAGATGGGATACCCTTATAAGAAATGTTAATAAAGTTACAGAT
This sequence comes from Mucilaginibacter roseus, assembly GCF_021215455.1. GTDB lineage: Bacteria > Bacteroidota > Bacteroidia > Sphingobacteriales > Sphingobacteriaceae > Mucilaginibacter > Mucilaginibacter roseus. The sequence continues at coordinate 380,239 of NZ_JAJPWV010000003.1, forward strand.
GCCCCAAGCAATGTTGGCATAAGCCATTTCTTTTTAAGATTAACAGGCAAACTAAAGACTTCAGGAAAAAAAATCGTGAAATTGATTGTTATAGAAACACCAATGGGGTGTTAATATTATAAATTTACCTCATGCTCTACATCGCCGTCATCGCCGCAATCATCATCTCCTACACCTTATTTCAACGCAAGCATAAACGGGCGCTTACGCAGGTTATACTTAATGATGCGCAGAAGAAATTGCTTGCGCAGCGTATCGACTTTTATAATACTTTGAATGATACCGACAAGCTTTACTTTGAGGACAAGATAGAGCAGTTTCTGGATGCGGTGCATATTGAGGGCGTAGGCCTTGAAGTAAATGATGCTGACCGGTTGATGGTTGCATCAAGCGCGGTGATACCCATTTTCGCTTTTAAGGATTGGAGTTACCGTAACGTGACCAACGTGCTGCTTTACCCCGACACGTTTGATGAGGAATACCAGTTTGAGGGCGAAAGCGGCCGCAGTATTATGGGCATGGTAGGCAGCGGCTATATGAACGGACAGATGATCCTCTCGCGCAAAGCGCTTGAAAAAGGATTTTCTAAAAACTCAGGTGCCGAAAACACCGGTATACACGAGTTTGTGCACCTGCTGGATAAGGTTGACGGCGCTACCGATGGCATCCCCGAGCAATTGCTGCCAAACGAATACATCAAGCCCTGGGTGCGCATGATGCATAAAGAGATACGGCGTATAGAGGAAGGAAAATCGGACATTAACCCTTACGCCGCTACCAACGAGGCGGAGTTCTTTGCTGTAGTTTCTGAATACTTTTTTGAGAAGCCCGATAAACTGCAGGCCCGCCACCCGGAACTGTACGAGCTGCTAAGCAAAGCTTTCGGACAAGACCCGGCCGAAAACTGATTACAGAGATTTAACTATCTTGGACAGAAATTTGCTGCGTAACTGCCGGTAATATGCAAAACAGATCGAACACGGGTATTATAGTCGCGCTTATTGTGATTGGCTGCTGGGCAACGTCCATCGTGATGTTAATGCAATGGACGGTCGATTTTGCTAATCCGCTGCTTTACCTGTTCATCCTATTGCAAGTGCACCTGTACACCGGCCTTTTCATTACAGCCCATGATGCCATGCACGGCACGGTATCATCTAACAAAGGCCTGAATAATGCCATTGGCTTCATCAGTACATTTCTATATGCCTCGTTCTGGTACCCGCATCTACATAAAAAGCACCATATGCACCACCGGCATGTGCATACCGATGACGATCCGGATTATCATCACGGTAGTTTTTTAAGCTGGTATGCGCGTTTTATACGCAACTATCTATCCATTTGGCAGATCGTTATTATGGCGGCTGCATTCAATATTCTTAAACTATGGATACCTGAGCCAAACCTAATCCTCTTCTGGGTGGTGCCGTCTTTATTGAGCACTCTTCAATTATTTTACTTCGGCACGTATCTGCCCCATAAAGGCGAACACGATAACCATCACCAAGCCCGCAGCCAGCGCCGTAACCATGTTTGGGCATTTATAAGCTGTTATTTTTTTGGCTATCATTACGAGCATCACGAGTCGCCGGCAACACCTTGGTGGCAATTGTGGAAAGCGCCTCTCCCGCCTCAATCGCAGGCAAACGGCAAACATTGATATACTACCCACCGCGGTAAGTCGTTTTAGGTTAAACAATCACTTATGCTTAAAACAGTAATAACATTATCTTTTATTACCATCCTTTCGGCAGGTGCAATCGCTCAAACAGATAGCGCCACTAAGCCATCAGAAGTAAAAACACTCAGCCTTAAACAATATGATGCCCTGCAAAAGGGCGACGACCTGTATAACATGAGCTGGGCAGCGGAGCTGAACCATTACCCTGCGCCGGATAAAGTACTTGCCGTAAAGGATAAGTTAAAGCTGGACGATGCGCAGGTAAGCAAAATAACCGCCATCAATACCGAGCTGATCCGTAAGAAAAAAGAGATGGGCGTATTCATCATCCGTAATGAGCGGGCAATTGACAGCCTTTTCCGGATAAAAAAGATTAACGACGGCAACCTGATCTATTACACTAACCGCTACGGCATATACCAGGGTGAACTGCGAAATGCTATTTTGCAGGCATGCCTCAAGACACAGAAACTGCTTACAGTAAAGCAAATAAATAAGTTTGAGCGTTTACAGGAGAACAAATAACGATTTGCCGTTGCTTTTATTTAACTTTGGCGCGTGATTGATAGAGTTGTATGAAAATTTCATTTGATTTTGAGAAACCGTTAGCCGAACTGCAACAGCAGATTGACAAGGTTGTACAAATAGAAGATAAAAACAAGCTGGATATGTCGGCCACTATTGCTGAGCTGCAAACCAAGCTTGAACAAGCACAAAAAGATATTTATGGCAACCTTACCGGTTGGCAAAAGGTGCAGATATCCCGTCATCCGGAGCGCCCTTATACTTTACAGTATATAGAGCTGATGTGTGATGATTTTATTGAGCTGCACGGCGACCGTACCGTGGGTGATGATAAAGCCATTGTAGGTGGTTTTGCTACCCTTGGCGGCCAAACGGTAATGATCATCGGCCATCAAAAGGGACGTAATACCAAAGAGCGCCAGTTCCGCAACTTTGGTATGGCCAACCCCGAGGGCTACCGCAAAGCTTTGCGACTGATGAAACTGGCCGAGAAATTTAACAAGCCTGTTATTACGTTAATCGATACCCCCGGAGCCTATCCCGGCCTGGAAGCCGAGGAACGCGGACAAGGCGAAGCCATTGCCCGCAACCTGCTGGAAATGTCGGTACTTAAAGTTCCGGTTATCTGCGTTATCATTGGCGAGGGTGCATCGGGCGGTGCATTGGGTATTGGCATTGGCGATAGAGTACTGATGCTGGATAACTCTTGGTATTCAGTTATCTCTCCGGAGAACTGCTCGACCATTCTTTGGAAAACCTGGGAAAACAAGGAGCGCGCGGCAGAAGTATTAAAATTAACCTCCACCGAGATGCTAAAGAACAAGCTGATTGACGGCGTGGTTAAGGAGCCTCTTGGCGGTGCCCATCAGGATCCGGTGGCTATGGCTACTATCCTGAAAAAGCAATTGATTAAGGAACTTAAAGAGCTTAAACAAAAAGACGTTAATCAACTGGTTTCGGAGCGTATCGACAAATTCGGTTCAATGGGTGTTGTTATTGAGGATGAGCCTGAAGTTGCCGAGCCAGCGGCTAAACAACCGGAATAAAATATTTAAACAATATAAACAAGAAAAGCGGCCATAAGCCGCTTTTCTTGTTTATATACCCCGGCAATTATTGCTGAGGTACACCAAACTTGCTACTGAAGCTTTTTAGCTGATCAGCGTACTTTTTGTTTAATGTAGTTTGATGGAAATCTTTGGTTAAACCAACCAGGCCATTAAGTAATGACATGGTGAACTGCATATCTCTATCTGAACCTGATGAATCGCCGTTTTGCATAGTAGCATACCTATAATCCAACATGTTTACCAGGTAATCATCAATTTGCTCGGCCAGCTTATTGCCTATCTTAAATTCGCCTACGCGGTAAGCGCTTTCGAGCAGGTAATACTTGCGCACGGCAACTTCCTGTACCGGTATGTCCGTCGGCATTTCGGCATCGTATTTAGCTAAAAGTTTTTTAACCTGATCGTTCTTACCTTCTTTAATCAGGTTATCAGCCAGGTTCATGTACATACGCGAAATAAGCGGATAGAACATCGTCAGCGACTCATGATCCAGGTATTTGGCCGTTTTAAAGTTGCCGTATTTAAACTTGTTTACCATGTTGTCATACATCTTTTGGCTGTTGGTGGCCTCTAACGGCGCAACGGTGGTATCCGGTTTAATCGGCATCAGGTGGTATGCAAAACCTTCGTTATACAAATAACGGTCAAGGCCTATCATGTTGTCGCTGCCCACGGTTACGGCAAAGTAAATCGGGCGCTTCCAATCGTTATGTGCCAGTATATCCATCAGGGCAAGGTTATCCTTGGTGATGTAATTGCCGGGGTAAGTCCATTCAATAGCAGTTTCGGCTTGTGCCGCCTTATCAGTCGGGATAGCGCCTGATTTGATGGCTTCGTTGGCATCAACCGCAAGTTTGAACTTTTTAGTTGGCAGGTAGTTAGTTTTTTCGCCGCTTTGCAATTCAGCCATAGCCCGCGGATCGTCAGACGTAATAAAGTCAAACAACTCCTTAATATCCGTAGAACCCGGCACATTGCCATCGCTGTAATAAATTACATCGCGCACGCCGGCCTGGAACTTCTCGTTAGGCATCGATATTGGCAACGGTGCCGACTCATTCATTTTTTCCTTCATCTGGCGGATGTACCAATCGGTACCCAGCAAGCTCAGGTTAACAATGCGCACGTCAGGCCTTACACCTTCAACTTCCTGTATGTACCAAAGCGGATAGGTGTCATTATCACCGTAAACAAACAATATAGCATTTGGCGCGCATGAGTTAAGGTAGTTATAAGCCATATCATGCGGGGTGAGCTTGGTAGAGCGGTCATGATCGTCCCACTCCTGACTGGCCATTAATGCCGGCGCTGCAAGCAAACAAACCGCAGTTGATATTACCGCAGCTGTTTTAGCATTCAATCTGCTCAATATTTCGGCAATAAATAATACGCCCAGGCCGATCCATATGGCAAAGGCGTAGAACGAGCCTGCGTAAGCATAATCACGTTCACGTGGCTGCAGCGGATCCTGGTTAAGGTAAAGCACAATAGCCAAACCCGTAAAAAAGAATAACACGCCCACAATACCTGCATCCTTTTGGTTACGGCGGAAGTGGTATACCGCACCCATCAAACCAATGATCAGCGGAAGCGCATATAAACGATTGTACGATTTGCTTTTGGTTACTGAATATGGTAAGGGCTGGTTGGCACGATAGCCGGTTACCCAGTTACCATCAATACCGCCGGCATCAACCTGTCCGTCCTGCTCATTGGTACGGCCAACAAAGTTCCATAAAAAGTAGCGGGTATACATTTGAGTAACCTGCCACGTCCAGAAAAATTTAAAGTTGGTCACCATATTCGGACTTTCTTCTGCACCGAGGCCTGTCCACTGGCGGTAGAATTGCGCATGGTTCGGCTTATCGCTGAACATGCGCGGGAAGAACGTATTACGGTCGTAAATATTTTTGATTTTTGTGCCGGCAACCTCGTATTTCTCTTTACCGCGACGATAAATTTTAGCACCCTCTTTCTGGTCGGTTAGTTTTGAATCAAAGAACTGGCCGTAAAGCAGCGGGGTATCGCCATACTGGTCGCGGTTCAGGTAACCGTTCAGGGCGAATGCATCCTGCGGATCGCTATTGTTCAGATTGGTACCCGCTTTAGCACGTATTACGATCATCACAAATGAACTGTAGCCAAACAGGATAAAGGCTAAACAAACCAGAAAGCTATTTAAAGCGAAACGCTTTTCGCGAATTTTAACCACATACTCTAAAAACGCCAGTACTGCAACAGCCACAACAACGCCCACAATACCGCTGCTGATGCCTGCAAGCAATACAAAACATACGGCTGCGGCTATTATGGCAGGCTTAACCGGGTTAATGGTATAATATATACCTGTTACCAGCAAGGCTATCAGCAACACAAAAAAGGTTATGGCACCTGAGCCAAAGCCTAAGCCAAGCGTATTTACAAACAACAGGTCAGAGAATGCGGCACCTTTAACGGTGAACTGGATAACGCCCCACAGCACAAACGCCACGGCTACAATACCACCAAAAAACCAAAGTAACGCACCTTTTGAGGTAGCTTTATCGGCCTTGCGGAAGTAGATAACCAACGCGATAGCCGGTATAACCAGTAAGTTAAGTAAGTGTATACCGATAGATAAGCCCATGATGTAGGCAATGAAAACTATCCAGCGATTAGCGTGCGGTTCATCGGCATGGGCTTCCCATTTCAGGATGGCCCAGAAAACGATAGCTGTACATAATGACGATTCGGCATAAACTTCCGACTCAACGGCCGAGAACCAGAACGTATCAGAGAAAGTATAAGCCAGTGAACCTACCAGGCCCGCACCTATTATAAGGATGATGTTAGCTGTAGTAATTTGAACGCCCGGTTTTACCAGCAGTTTTTTTGCAAGCGCGGTTATCGTCCAGAACAGGAACAATATGGTAGCGCTGCTCGACAGGGCTGATGCCATGTTGGTAAAATAGGCAACCTTGGCGTTATCGCCCATGGAAAGCAGGGAGAAAACCTTACCGATCATGGTAAACAGCGGCGCGCCGGGCTGGTGGGCCACCTGCAACCGGTAGATACAGGCAATAAACTCGCCGCAATCCCAAAAACTGGTTGATGGCTCGAGCGTTAAAACGTAGGTAACGGTGGCTATTAAAAAGGCCAGCCAACCAAAAAGATTGTTTATCTTGTTGTAATTCATCGTCAAATGATATAAGTACTATACGGCTTTACAAGCTGCCGAAAATAACAAACTATCCTTAATGTTACTATTAAAAACTTAGCTGTTAACATAATTTAACGCTGTAACCGGGTGCAACAAAATGGCTTATGATTTTTTTTCAAAAAAATTTTTAGCATTTCAAAAAACGTCTTACATTTGCATTCCGTTCAGAAAAGCAATTATCTAACGGAGATTGCCTGATAGTATAATGGTAGTACGACGGTTTTTGGTACCGTTTGTCTTGGTTCGAATCCAGGTCGGGCAACAACAAAAAGATTCGGATTTTGAATTTTCAGTTTCGGCTTAAACCGATAGAGAATTTGAAATCCGAATTGTGTTTTTAAGGTTTTATACAAACAAACGTAGCTGCTTAAAACGGTGGTTGCCTAAGTTTGAAATCTAAATAAAATGCCGTTACAGTTCAACCCTGTTAAATTATTCTCCGGAATAGGTTCGAGGCAGCTGGCCATTGATATATCGGCAAGCTATGGCCGTGAACTTGGTGAAGTTGTCCTTTCACGCTTTAGCGATGGCGAATTTCAGCCCCACTTTAATGAGTCGGTACGCGGTTGCGATGTATTTTTAATACAATCAACCAACCAGCCTACTGATAACCTGATGGAGTTGCTGATGCTGATTGATGCGGCACGCCGCGCTTCGGCACATTATGTAACGGCGGTTATACCTTATTTTGGATTAGCCAGGCAAGACCGTAAGGACAAACCGCGTGTAGCCATTGGTGCCAAGCTGGTTGCCAATTTGCTGGTTGCAGCGGGCATTAACCGCATCATGACCATGGATTTGCACGCAGCGCAGATACAGGGCTTTTTTGATGTTCCGGTTGATCACCTGGACGCCTCGGTAATATTTGTGCCTTATATTAAAAGCCTTGGGCTTGAAAACCTGACCATTGCATCGCCGGACATGGGCGGCTCATACCGCGCACGCAGCTTTGCCAAGTTTTTTAACGCCGAGGTGGTTATTTGCGATAAACGCCGCAAACGCGCAAACGAGATCGAATCAATGACGGTGATAGGCGACGTGGTTGACCAGGACATTGTTTTGATAGATGATATTTGCGATACGGCCGGCACCCTGTCTAAAGCGGCAGGACTGATCATGGAGCGCGGCGCGCGTAGTGTAAGGGCTGTGTGTACTCATCCGGTATTATCGGGCAAGGCGTATGAAACTATCGAGAACTCGGCTTTAACTGAGCTGATTGTGACTGATACCATACCGCTTAAGCACGAAAGTGACAAGATCAGGGTTTTATCAACCGCGGAGCTGTTTGCCAAGGCAATAGCTAACGTTAACGAGCATGGCTCAATAAGCCAGCTGTTTAAAGTAGATTAAAAGAAAAAATATAGTTCATGCTGATAATAATCGACATGAACAGATAAAGAGCTTATGGCGATAGGACGCCATGAATTAAATAAATAACAATAAATAAAAATGAAATCATTTGCTATTAGCGGTTCTCCGAGAGAGAACGTAGGGAAAAGAGATGCTAAAGAGCTGCGCTACCAAAGCCAGGTGCCTGCAGTTCTGTACGGAGGTGAAACTCAAACTCACTTCTCAGTATCCGCAGCTGATTTGAAAGCCGTTGTTTACACACCGGTTGTTCACTTCATCGACCTTGACATTGCCGGTACTAAAACACAGGCTATTATTAAAGATATTCAGTTTCACCCGTTAACTGAACAACTTTTACACGTTGACTTTTTACAGCTTGACGAGAACAAACCAATTGCTATCGAAATCCCTGTAAAATTAACCGGTACATCTCCGGGTGTAAAAGTAGGTGGTAAACTGGTTCAAAAACTGCGTAAACTGCGTGTTAAAGGGTTACCTAAAGATCACCTGGATAACATTGAAGTTAGCATCGAGGAACTTGAAGTTGGTAAATCAGTTCGCGTTCGCGATATTAAATTAGATAACCTGGTTATCACCAACGCTCAGGAAGATACGATTGTATCAGTAACTACTTCACGTGCGTTACGTCAGGCTGAGCAGGAAGCTGCCAAAGGCAAATAATCTCAGATAGCGATATCTGCAATTAATAAAAAAGCGGTAAGGATAATCCTTACCGCTTTTTTTTGTGACCTGATTTTTTTTATTTGGTTTTCAGCACATTGAATTTATAAGTATACGTGAGCAGAAAGTATCGTTTAAGCGTATTGTTTTGCCCGTCAATAAGTGCGTTGGTGGTAGTAAACCTGTAGATATTGATGTTTTGGTCGAGGATATCATATACGGCCAGCTTAATCTCACCCTGCTCCTTTTTAAACATCTGCAATGCCACCGATGCACTCAGGATATTGTTGCTTTTACGGAAACCATCGGCAATTTGTGAGTTGTATACAAACTCCTGCTTACCCTCCCAAACTACTTTTTGCGGCCAGCGTACATTGATGTTATTTTGCATGGTAAAACCCTTCAGGTTTTGGTTTTGGCCGCTGGCGTAGTCATATCTTGTCCAGTTACGGAAATAGGTGAAACTGGTATTAAGCTCTATCTTATCATTCCATGACACCTCTCCGGCCTGCGTAAACGTTGCTGTCCAGTTACGCTCTTTACCGGCATCGCCGTTTATTAAATTTATCCGTTCGCGGTAGTACGGCCCCAGGCTGCTGCGCAACCCGAATCGCCATATTTTACTTTTTTTAAACTCCTTACCAAATGAATACGAGCCGTACAAATCAGCGCTTTGGCCGGCGTTTACAGGCATACTGGTTTGTATACCTTCGCCGGTTATTGTGCTTTTATGTATTACGGTATTTTGTGTGATAGTGTAACTAAAATATGCGTACATATTTATGCCCTTTTCAAAATTGTAATTGTAGTAATTGAGATTAAAACGCGTACTGGGCGAAGGCTTAAGATCAGGATTACCGATAAACGATGCCTGTGGACTATATACAATGGTAACCGGCCTCAAGTCAGAAATGGAGGGCAAATTATAACTTCTGTCCATTGAAATAGAAATACCATCAAATAACTCCAGTCTTAGCGTAGGCAGTAAAAAGTTGTATGCTCTTTTTACCGTTCCTACATCAAACACATCGGTAAGGTTTTGCCACTGGCTGGTTAGCCCCGCAATTATGGAAACCTTTTTGAAGGGACGCCAGGTAATACCCGGCTTAACATTTTTAGTCCAGTTTCGCCGGTTAAGATCAGCGCTTTGGTCAGGTAACAATATGCTATAACGGTTGGTGTTGGTATCCCGATCGTACACAAATTGATTTTGATCGAAGTTGTTGTAATCAACTGACGTAACTATATCAACCACCAGCTTTTTTGAAAAGGGATAACGGTAACTCAGCGACAGGCTGCCCGAGCTGTTTTTATTATCGCTCGTATTATATCTGTCTAACATGTATGATGGTAATGCCGTTGAGTAACTCACCGTACGGTTTTTAGTAAAGCCCTCTGCATTGCTGGGGTTAAAGCTCAGGTTATGCATAAGCGTGAATGATTCCTCCCGGCGCTTTTTACCCCGCTTGTTATAAACCAGGTTATGCCCAAAGGTTGATGAACGATTATCATTGGTACTATTACCCTCGCTATCGCTAACACGTGCGTCAAAATCATTGAAACTGTTACCGGTTGATCTGCTGTTACTGTTATTATTGTTAAACGAGACATTAGGCCGGTATGTGAGGCTGTTTAAGCTGTCTGGATTCCAACTAACCAAACCACTTATGCTATGTGCAAAACTGTTACTGCCTGACTTGTCGGCATTACGGTTAAACAACGTAGTATCCCTTAAAAACTGTTTTACCGAACTGCTGCTTTCATTAATGTTGCGGGTTTCATTATAAAAATACATCAGGTTCAGTTTTAGCTTTTTTCCGTAATCAGTATTCAGGTTAAAGCCACTTGATGTTACTTTTTCGATACCGCCCCAGCCACGGCCGCCAAGCTGCACCGAACCGTTCCATAAGGCGTCGCTCCCGCTACGGTCAAACCCGCCATTGCTGTATAGGTCCTGGCTGCTAAAACCCGTTTTGTTCAGGTTATTGCTAATGGCAATTACACTGAGTTGCAGTGTATCTCTGAACATGTTGAACAAACCACCGGTTTCATACCTGTCCCGACTACCGCCACCGCCATAAACCTTGCCGAATATGCTGCGCTTGATGGCACGCTTCAACTTAATGTTCACAATCTTGTTTACATTCACCGCGCTGATTAAATGGTCGGGGTCGTTCTCCCTATCGTCATACACCTGCACTTTGTCTACAATAGATGCGTCGAGGTTTTTGGTAGCAATTTTGGGGTCGTTACCGAAAAATTCCTTCCCATCAATCAGCAGCTTACTTACAGTTTTACCATTTACGGTGAACGAGCCATCCTTATTAACCTGCATACCAGGTATCTTTTTCAATAGTTCCTCGAGCATGGCATTGGGGCGTGTTTTAAAGGCTTCCGCATTAAATTCAATGGTATCCTTTTTCATTACAATGGGTACGCGTTCTCCTTTAATCACCACCTCATCCATCATACTGCCTGCCATAGTAATTTTACCCACATCGGTAACGTCAGCAGTTTTAAAATTGAAGTTTTTACGGTACGATTTATAAGTAACAAAGGTGACGAGCAACTTAATATCATGATTAAGCGGCAGCCCCGACAACTCAAACCCGCCGTTTGCGCGGCTCAGGGTATAGGCAACCATTGATGAATCCTTAACATCAATTACGGTAACGGTGGCATGTTCGAGCGGCTGGTTACTGGCCGAATCAATTACAGTACCTTTTAAAGAAGCTTTGTTTTGCGCCGATGCCGTAAAAAATAACAGGCAGCACAAAAGTGATAAAAGGGTTGGTTTCATTAAATTGTGACAAGCGTGCGTTTAAAGTTGCGATTTTAACGGCAAGTAAATGCTTTTATTTCAAATATTTAATTGTCATTAACACATTTTAACATTTTGCATCATAAATATTACCTGCCCGGATTTATGAGTGATGCTCGGCAAAACCCTATCTTTGTCACGAAGTTGTTTCATTAAAAAATACAGCTTACTGTAACGTTCACAAAAATTAACCGTCTTTTCCTGTAAATGAAGTATTTGATAGTTGGGTTGGGTAACATAGGCCCTGAGTATGCCGATACACGACATAACATTGGTTTTATGGTACTTGACGAGCTTGCACGCCAGGATGGGGTTAGGTTTAGTATGGGACGCCATGCTTACCATGCCGAAACCTCTTTTAAAGGCCGCAAGTTGCATTTAATAAAACCCACTACCTATATGAATTTGAGCGGGAAAGCGCTTAGCTATTGGATGAATGAACTTAAAATACCATTGGAAAACGTATTGGTTATTGTTGATGACCTTGCCTTGCCCCTGGGTACTTTACGTTTAAAACCAAAAGGCAGCGCGGCGGGCCATAACGGATTGCGCCACATTGAAGCCACGCTCGGCCACAATAATTACGCACGGTTACGCTTCGGGATAAGTGACAATTTTCCGAAAGGGCAGCAGGTTGATTATGTGCTGAGCAGTTTTGATGCGGACGAAATTCCGGAACTACCCACCCTTGTTGATCGCTCGATTGACATGATTAAAAGTTTTGCCACCATTGGTACCGAACTTACCATGACCCGGTACAATAAGTAGCAAATGTTAAATTTTTTGTAATAGCCCGTTAAATATTGTTAAACAGCCGCTTGATGTAACATGGCCTGGGTAACTTGCGCCCAACTTACACTTGCACACCACACACAGAAACCTAAAAAATGAAAGCCACTTTACTCACAGTTTTATGCTGTATACTATCCGTATGCCTTTTTGCACAGGCACCGGCCGGTAACATTTCCGTAAAAGGAGTTGTTATTGACTCCACCACCAATAAACCGCTTGACTTTGTGACTGTTGCTTTGCAGGATGCAGGTACCAAATTACCCGTAAAAAGCGCGCTATCAAAAGGCGACGGCAGCTTTACCCTTAGCGCACCAGCCGGCAAGCAATACCAGCTTGTATTGGCCTTTGTTGGTTACAACAATAAAGTAATAACGCTCGAAAATAAACCGGCTATTGATTTGGGACGCATTATATTTTCGGCATCATCAAAGCAACTGGGCGAGGTGCAGATCAGTGCCGTTAAACCGGTAATGAAACAGGAAGTTGACCGCCTGAGCTATGATGTGCAGGCCGATCCGGAAAGTAAGGCTTATACCGCTTTGGATATGATGCGTAAGGTTCCGTTATTGAGTGTAGATGCATCTGACGCCATCAAGCTGAAAGGCAGCGGCGCTTACAAAATATTGGTCAATGGCAAAGAATCAGCGTTGATGGCAAAAAATCCTTCGGATGTATTGAAGGCCATGCCTGCAACTAATATCCTCAAAATTGAGGTAATTACTACACCACCTGCCAAGTATGATGCAGAAGGGTTGGCAGGTATAATAAACATCATCACTAAAACCAATGCCGACGAAGGTTATAATATCGGCATTAACGCGCGTCATAATACGGTGTGGGGACAAGGTATTAACCTGAATGGCACCGTTAAAAAAGGCAAATTTGGTTTTGCGGGCTACGTGGGCGCAGGCCGCCAACCGGAGAATGAAAACACATCCGACAATAGCCAGCGCCGCATTGCCGACAACTCCCTGCTGCTGCAAAATGGCGTTAACCGGTTTGACGGCAATTACATGTATGCCAATGGCGAATTGAGCTTTGAGATAGATACGCTGAACCTGCTTACCGGTTCATTCGAGATGTATAAGGAAAAGAACAATCAATCAAATAACCAGTTCTCCCAATTATTTGATGGCACTGATGTGGTTACCCAGCGTTACAGGCAATTAAGCAATAGCTTAAGCCACTACACCGGGGTTGATGCAGCTTTGAACTATCAGTTAGGCTTTAAAAAGAGCAAGGAACAATTACTTACCTTATCCTACAAATACAGTTCCTCGCCTAACGACCAAACTACTGAAAACACCTTTAGCGAAACGTTGAATTACCGTCAGGCCGACTTTTTGCAACGTAACGATCAGGGTATAAAGGAACATACCGTACAGCTGGACTACGTGCATCCGCTAAAAAAGATAAATATTGAGGCCGGTGCCAAAGGCATATTACGTAATAACTATAGTGATTTCGCTACCGACACATTGATTAGTCCGGGAATTTATAACCGCAACGACTCGCAATCTAACATATTTGATTACCAGCAGAATGTTTACAGCGCTTACAACTCATACCAGTTGAAGGGCGAAAAATGGTCGGCCAAAGCGGGTTTACGATTGGAGTACACCACCATCAATGCCACATTCGCTGCCGGTCAGCCGGAGTTGAACACCAACTACAATAACCTGATCCCATCCATATCTATCCAGCGTAAGCTAAAAAGCAGCAGCGTTAACCTGGGCTTTACCCAACGCATACGCAGGCCAGGCATTTACCAGCTTAACCCCTTTGTTGATCGCTCTAATCCGCTCTTTATCAGCTCGGGTAACCCGAACCTGAAACCTGAGCTTAATAACACTTTTGAACTTACCTACAGCAACTTCTCAAAAGGGTCTGTCAATATTGGTTTAAGCTACGCGTTTTCAAATAACTCCATACAAAGTGTTACCAGCTTCAGGGATACGGTGATCAACAGTCAAAACCAAAAGATTACTACAACCAATTTTGAGAACATTGGCAGCAACAGAACGCTGGGGCTGAATGTGAATACCAATTACGATATCACCAAAAAACTATCGTTAAGCCTGAATGGCCAGGTATCACGCATTTGGCTGGAGGGCACTTACAACGGTAAGCTATACAACAACGCCGGATATATAGGCAATGCCTTTGCTAACATTGGTTACAAGTTTGATAAAGGTTACCGCGTTGGCCTTAACGCGGGTTACTTTAGCGGCTCGGTAACCTTACAGGGCAAATCAAGGTTCTTTATGTATAACTCATATGTAGTAAGCAAGGAGTTTTGGGATAAGAACGCCAGTATATCTTTAGTGGCAAATAACCCTTACGGCCGTTTCTGGAAAAATACCTCAACCACCATTACGCCTGATTTTATACAGAACTCCACTTACAACCAGATATACCGCCACTTTGCCATACGCGTAAGCTATAAATTTGGCAAGCTAAGCGGCGAGATCAAAAAGAACCAGCGCGGCATCAATAACGATGACAAGAGCGGTGGTAAAAGTGGCGGCGGAAATGGTTAATTTTACATCATGAAAGTGTATGGAATAACTAACTGCAACACGGTAAAAAAAGCCCTCGACTGGCTGAAAGAAAACAAAGTTGATTACGAGTTTCACGATTTCAAGAAACTGGGCGTCAGCAATGAAAAACTTGGCGAGTGGGACCAAAAAGCCGGTTACGAAAAGTTTTTAAACAAACAGGGCCTCACCTGGAAACAGCTTGATCCGGCGGTTAAAGAAAGCGTGAAAACCAATACTGACGCGCTGAAACTTTTACAGGAGAAAACCAGCATGATAAAGCGCCCCGTTATAGAGGATGGCGATTATTTGTACTTCGGTTTTAACGAGGATATTTATAAAGCGCATTTTAATAAATAACTTAAGGCAGCCTGACGGCTGCCTTTTTTGTTTACACGGAACTTATCACGGTAACAATAGCTTTACCTCTTTCTTCAATTACAGGTATTTATGGTATACTTGCTATAAATATTATAAAACTGATTAACATGACCTTTAAGTACGTAGCCGGCGCTATGCTGGCTTTAATGGCTATTGCACACACCGGCATAGCCCAGGCTCAGGACGCATCCGGATCAAAGTATGATTATCATGATGCTTTCGGCCCTAACTTTTACACCAAAAACGGCAATGAATACCGTGCCGCAACCGGCGAGCCAGGCCCTAAATACTGGCAAAACCGTGCCGACTACCAGCTAACCGCCAGGCTGAACGACAAAACCAACGAAATTACGGGTACCGAAGTACTTACTTATACCAACAATAGTCCGCAAAAATTAGGTTTTATATGGATGCACCTTGACCAGAACCTGTTTAAGCAGGATTCGCGTGGGTCAGCCATTGTACCGCCAACCGGCAGCCGTAACGGTGGCCGCGGACAGGTATTTGATGCCGGCCATAAAATTAAATCAGTTAAACTGGTTGGTAACGATACCGAACTGAAATACATCATCAATGATACCCGCATGCAGGTATTTTTGCCTAAAGATGTAGCTGCCGAAGGTGGACAAATTAAACTACGCATTGAATTTTCATACATCAGCCCTGACTACGGATCTGACCGTACCGGCATTCTGAATACCAAAAACGGCAAAGTGTTTACAGTTGCACAATGGTATCCGCGCGTTTGCGTGTTTGATGAAGTAATGGGTTGGAATGTTCTGCCTTACACCGGTCCGGCTGAGTTCTACCTGGAATATGGTGATTTTGACCTGAGCATTACAGCTCCGGCAAACCACATTGTGGTAGCATCAGGCGAGTTGCTTAACCCTGCTGAGGTTTATACTGCCGAGCAGCAAAAACGCTGGGCGCAAGCAGCGCAAAGCGATCAAACGGTAATTATCCGTTCGGCTAAAGAAGTTACCAGCCCGGCATCACGCCCGGCAGGTAAAACCGAGCTGACATGGAAGTTCCGCATTAAGAATGCCCGCGACGCATCATGGGCTTCATCAGCATCATTCATCATTGATGCCGCCAAAATGAACCTTCCAAGCGGAAAAAAATCTATCGCTATATCAGCTTACCCTGAAGAAAGTGACGGCAATGATGCCTGGGGCCGCTCAACCGAATACGTTAAAAAATCAGTAGAGTATAACTCGAAGAAATGGTATGAGTACCCTTACCCTGCCGCAACCGCTGTTGCCGGTATTGTAGGTGGTATGGAATATCCAGGCATCGTTTTCTGCGGATACAAAGCTAAAAAAGGCAGCCTTTGGGGTGTTAACGATCACGAATTCGGCCATACCTGGTTCCCGATGATTGTTGGCTCAAACGAGCGCGTTTACGGTTGGATGGATGAAGGCTTCAATACCTTTATCAATACCCTGACTACTGAAGACTTCAACAATGGCGAATACGCTAATAAACGCCCGATGGACATGCAGCGCGTTGGCGAGTTTGCAACTAAACCTGACCTGGAAACCGTATTGAGCGCACCTGCCAACATGAAGGAAAAGAACATTGGTATGCTGCTTTACTTTAAACCGGGTTTTGGCCTTACCATGCTGCGCGAGCAGGTTTTGGGCAAAGAGCGTTTTGACCTGGCTTTCCGCACCTACATTGAGCGTTGGGCATTTAAACACCCTACGCCTGATGACTTCTTCCGCACGATGGAAAACGTTGGTGGCGAGAGCCTGCAATGGTTTTGGCGCGGTTGGTTTGTTAACAACTGGCGACTTGATGTTGCGGTTAACAGCGTAAAGAATGTTGATGTTGATCCATCTAAAGGAGTATACATTACTCTTACCAATATGGAAAAAATGGCCATGCCGGTTCCGTTAGAAATTAAATACAAAAGCGGTAAAACCGAAATGGTAAGGCTGCCGGTTGAAATTTGGGAGCGTAACGTATCATTCGTTTACAAACACCCATCAACCGAAGAAGTGGTTCAGGTAACTTACGACCCTGAAAAAACAATGCCTGACTTTAATCCGGACAATAACGTTTGGAAAAAATAGTCTTATAAAAGCGAAACGGCCTCCAAATTGGAGGCCGTTTCGCTTTTATACATACCGGCCATTATGCCTTTTCAGGCATCAGGTGGGTAGTAATGGCTATCCTGTTCCATGCATTGATAGTTACGGCAGCCACAATCACTTGTCCGGTTTTCTCTTCACCTAATACACTTACTGCTTGCTGGTAAGTAGCTTCCTTAACATGCCCTTGTATGTTGGTGATCTCCTCAGTTAAAGCCAGCACTGCTTGCTCTTCGGCTGTAAAAAAGTCGGTGTCACGCCAACCGGGCAGCACATAAATGCGTTGTTCGCTTTCACCGGCCTTGCGAGCATCTTTGGTGTGCATATCCAAACAGTAGGCACAACCATTTATTTGCGAGGCGCGGATTTTTATCAGTTCATGAAGCTTTTTATCTAAACCGCTTTTTTGCACATAAGCTTCAAGGCCATACATGGCTTTAAAAGCGTCCGGTAATATCTCGTGTATTTTGATCCTGGTTTCCATGATATTTCTTAATTTTTAAAATGTGATTAAATGTTTTTGCCGGCGTTTACAATACAAAGGTGCATCGCAACGGGCAGCAAAATCTTAATCTCGATTAAGAAATGCAGGATGTAAGAAATCTTTTATTTAAGAGGTAGTCGGGATAAGATCGCCCACAATTTTTGCCGATAACAGGCACAAGGGTATACCACCTCCCGGGTGTACGCTGCCGCCACAGAAGTACAGGTTCTTTATTTTAGACGAACGGTTGGCGTGCCTTAAAAACGCCGCGAACTGGTTGTTGGAACTGGTGCCGTACAGCGAGCCCTGGTATGATGAAGTGCGGCTTTCAATACTGCGCGGGTCGAGTACACTTTCACTTTGGATAAGTGAGGATATGTCTTCGCCCAATAAACGGCTTAGCTTATTGATGATGTTGGTACGGGCAAGATCAATCAGCGCGTCCCAGTCTTGCCCTTTGTTAGCCGGCACGTTTATCATCACAAACCAGTTTTCGTTGCCTTCAGGCGCATCGTCAGGTTTTAGTTTCGAGCTGATGTTGAGGTAGACTGTAGGGTCAGCTCCGATTGTTCCATCATTCCAGATGCTATTGAACTCCGCCTCATAATCGGCGCTAAAGAAAATATTGTGCAGATCAAGCTGTTTAAACTGCTTGCTGATTCCCCAGTAAAATATTAATGCCGAGCTGCTCCGCTCCTGCTGTAATATTTTTTTGGGGTGGATGCCGGGCAGATGGCTAAGTAGCTTTTTATAGGTGAACCATACATCCATGTTGGATATGATGATATCCGCCGTTTTGATCTGGTTATTCACTTTTATACCTATAGCTTTGTTATCCTCAACCAAAATCTGCTCAACCGGACTGTTATAATAAAAACTTACGCCCAACTCCTCCGCCAGTTTAACCAGGGATGATGTAATGCTGTACATACCACCATCCGGAAAATATGCGCCGAAATGTTGCTCAAAATACGGGATAACATTCAGCGTTGCGGGTGCCTTGTAGGGGTTTGAACCGTTGTAGGTAGCATACCTGTCATAAAACTGCACCAGTCGTTTGTCTTTAAAAAAAGAGTTATTTGCCTTGTGCATACTCCGCATGGCATCAATACCCGGCAAGCGCAAAATAGATTTTATGGTAGGCCAGCGTAAGTAAGTACTTAACCGGTGTAACGATCGCTCTAAGAAAACATGGTTGGTAATATCATATATCCGGCGGCTGTTATCAGCATATCTACGTAAGTTCTCAGGCGCTTCCTGAGTTTTCGCCGATAGTTCTTGTACCAATTCATCACTGTTGGCATAAGCGGATAAACGTGTGCCATCCTCATAAAAATAATTGCAAACGGTATCGAGTTGCTGATAATTGAAATACCGGCGCGGGTTTTTACCTGCCAATACAAAAAGCTCGTCAACATATTGCGGCATGGTGAACAGGCTTGGCCCCGCGTCAAAGCGATAGCCCTGCTGTTCAAACTCCGATAGCTTGCCACCCGGATAAGCATTCGCTTCATACACCTCCACGGCATAGCCTTTTACCGCCAAACGGATAGCCGTTGCTATACCGGCAATACCGGCTCCTACAATAATGGCTTTTGGCTGGGGCATGTGGGCAAAAGTACTATTAAAAACATATCTTCGTTGTTGTGCAGGTTAACTGCCCCGTTTAATATTTGTTTTAAATGATAGAATATATTGAGACGGCCCCGGTGGCCTGTATGATATTTTTAATTACGATTGTAACCTCGCTTTACGCGTTCTCAAATGAGACCGTTTACCGCAAGTTCACGCTACATCCCTACAGCATTTCGAGGGGGCAATACCTGTATACCCTCATCACCAGCGGATTGATCCACAAGGATTGGGGGCACCTGTTTTTCAACATGCTATCGTTTTACTTTTTTGCTTTTACGTTAGAGAGGACTGTAGGCCATTGGCAATTTGGTTTGATTTACCTGGTAAGTCTTGTATTAAGTGATTTGCCAACGGTAGCCAAGCATCGCCATAACCAATGGTATTATAGTTTGGGCGCCTCAGGTGCAATCAGCGCGGTGGTGTTTGCCTTTATACTGTTTTATCCAAAGGCCGGAATGGGCTTATTACTTATCCCTATATATATACCTGCGTACATTTTTGGTTTTCTTTACCTGATATACTGCACTTACTCCTCGCGATACGCGCAAGATGGCATTAACCACGATGCGCACTTTTATGGTGCGCTAAGTGGAATTATCCTCACCATAATGGTGTTTCCGCAGGTTATTAAGATATTTTTTAACGCTTTTGGAATTATTATTTAAACCGGCAACTGTATTGTATCTGCCGGTATAAAATTACCATCGGCGTCAAACAAAAAGCTCATCGGTTCCTCCGGGTTCTTGATGATCTCGAACAGCAGGAAACCCCAGTTTTTCCAGAAGTTCTCCAGTACTTGTCCGTAAGTTTTGGTTACCCAGTGATCAAATAACGGCTTGCTGCTCATGCCGCGCAGGGGCATGGCTTCCAGGTAAATGGTATCGTTAACCGGCAATATATTGTACTCGGGCAAGCGGTTAAACAGGTAGGCTGAGTAAAAGAATTTAGCGTTCAACTCCTCAAACTGTATAGGATGCAGCGGCTGTCCTATTATTTTATCCAGCTTTTCCTTATGGTAGTTGGCATTGGTACCGTTATCCTGCAGGCAGATGATGATACCAAAATCTTTTATCCGCAACGAAAAAGTAAGGGTATTGATCTCATCGCGGTAGCCAAACACATCATCGGCATTGTTAACACGGAACAACACCAAACTAAAAGGCTTAAACTCATCAAACTCTAAAGACAGGTTGATGCTTTGCAACATCAGGTGCAAATGCGTAAACTTATGTATAATAGCCTGCGACATGCTGAACTCCTCGCCCTGCGCGTGCTGCTGCCTGATGCCGGCTTGTATCTCATTAAAAATTATACCGTACAACAGCTTGCCCGCCCACTGAAAAAGCTTTATATCATCCAAACGGCTAACACCTTCGTAACCTTGTTCAAAGGCCGCGGCTATTTCACGCTCCAACGGCTCGAGGTATTGCTCGTTCACGGCAGCCGAGCAGGGCAATTTCAGGTCTTTGTAAGTAGCCATACTTTCATCGAGCAGCTTAAAGGGCTTATCTTCCAGGCCGTAGGTGCTCATCAGCCATTGGGGGAATACCTGTATCTTCTCTTCGGATGTGCTTAATGCCTCGCCGGTTAAAAAGCAGTTACGGTTGCTAAAATTGAAATTGCTGAACGGATTATAAAGTTGTTGCGGCATACCGGCAAAGATAAGCACGTTTTTGATTGCAAAACTTTAGCTTTGATTTTATAACATGCAACTGACTTACCGCCCATACCAACTGCAACTCCAACACCCGTTCACTATTGCCAAATTTACCCGCACGGCCACACCCATTATGCTGGTTGAAATTGCGCATGAGGGATATGTGGGGTATGGCGAGGCATCCATGGTGCCTTACATGGGCGAAAGCCACGAAACAGCCGCGGCTTTTTTAAATAAGGTTGAGGTAAGCCGCTTCAGTTATCCGTTCGATTACGAATCGGTTATCAATTACCTTGATGAACTTGCACCCGGTAACCCGGCTATTAAATCAGCTATTGACATTGCCCTGCACGACCTGGACGGTAAACTGCGCAAAACGCCATGCTGGCAGTTGCTTAGCAGTGATCCGGCGTTGATGCCACCAACCAGCTATACCATTGGTATTGACACGCCGGAAATGGTGCGCCAAAAAGTACTTACCGCGCCTGAAGTAAAAGTGTTAAAGGTTAAGCTGGGGCGAGAGAACGATAAGCAATTGATAGAAACCATCCGCTCGGTAACCGATTTGCCATTGTACGCTGATGCTAACCAGGGTTGGACGGACAAGCAGCACGCATTAGACATGATAAACTGGCTGCACGAAAAACGCGTGCAACTGATTGAGCAACCCATGAACAAGTTGGATGTCGACGGCAACACCTGGCTTACAGCGCATAGTCCGATCCCCGTTATTGGCGATGAAGCGGTGCAACGCCTGCCTGATGTGGAAAAGGCCGCTGGTGTTTATCATGGCATCAATATCAAACTGATGAAATCGGCGGGGATGTATGAAGGTTTACAGATCATAAAAAAAGCCCGATCGCTCGGGCTAAAAGTTTTGATAGGCAGTATGAGCGAAACAAGCTGTGCCACGCTGGCGGCTGCCGCCCTTGCCCCGCAATGTGACTGGGCAGATCTGGATGGGCCATTGTTGACCACCAATAACCCTTACACAATGCCTGGCTTTGCAAACGGCCGCTGGCAATTAAGCAGCCAACCGGGGTTAGGACTTATTCAGCGTTAACATTTTTTGGTGAGCTGGCGCACCTCTTTTATCAGGCGTACCTTTAAAATAATAAGCATTACGGCTACAAATGCCGCCCCTAATAACCAGCTCCAGTGTTTTTGTAGAAAACCTTCGTAGGCTATAAACAGGCATACAATAATGCCCACGTTGTACAGCACATTAAGCGCTACCTTTTTGCCCATAATTAATATACCTGTATGCTTGGGTCAATTTCAGCCTGCCATGCCAGTATACCGCCTTTAAGGTTGTACAGGTTGGTAAAACCCTGCTGCTCCAGTTGCATAATAGCGGCGGCACTGCGTTTACCACTGCGGCACATTACAACAACCGGTTTATCTTTATAAAGCTTATCCGTTTCTATCAAAATGCCGCCCAGCGGAATGTGCTGACCGCCGATGTTAGAAGTTTGGTACTCAAAATCTTCTCTAACGTCAATCAGTTGAAAATCCTCGCCGCGGTCAAGTTTCTCTTTTAGCTCCTGTACGGTTATCTCGTTCATGGTATTTAAATATATTTTCAAATGTATGATTTTTTAGTAAACGGCGATCTTTAGGCCACTGATGCGCCTGCAATTCTTTACATTATGCTGTCATTATTCGTCTTAACTTAGCTAAACCATTGATGCTTAAAAGCATCTGAAAAATAAACGCCGCAACAGATTATCCTCAAACAAAAAAATGTTTAACCGCTAACTGTAACAATAGCTAAGCGCGAGCGTTTTATATAAAGTTTACGTAGACAACGGATTGATGAAAAAAATTACCCGCTTCTTTTGGTTCTGCTCAGGAGCGCATATAGAAACGCTTAAAAAATACCCTATCGAGCATAACAAATATGTGGGCATAGGGGCAACCATATTTTTTACCGCTTTATTTGCCGCCTTGTCCGGTGGTTATGCCATGTACTTTGTATTTAGCGGCAGCGCATTTGCCGTTGGCTTCGCTATTTTGTTTGGTTTGCTGTGGGGCACGGCCATTTTTAATATGGACCGTTACATTGTATCAAGCATTAATAAAGAAGGCACCACCAACCAGCAGATATTGCAGGCATCGCCACGTATTTTACTGGCGATTATGATAGGCATCGTTATCTCGCGCCCGCTGGAACTAAAGATTTTTGATAAGGAAATCCGCGGCAAGCTCAAAACCTCATACCTTAAAGGCCAGCAACGTAAAATTGATACGCTGCAAAAAACCTATCAGGGCAAATACGCCATGGAACTTGGTAAAAATGCAGAGTTGAAAAAGGAAAAAGATTCGTTAGAGCGCGACATTAACCGCTCTCGCTTTCAACTTAACCAGGAAGTTTTTGGCGATAAAACCAACCAAACATCAGGCGTGGTAGGCTATGGCACCTATGCCAAGCAAAAGGAAGCTGTACTGAAGGAAAAGCAGGACAGGCTAAAAACAGTTACCAACGACATGGCCAATATGGAGCTGTACCTGAGTGCCCGGAAGAACTACGAAGGGCTTAACAGCACCAAGCTATTTTCGGACAAGCAACTGGACAGTTTGGCAAACGTTGCCGGATTCTCTGACCGTAACTGGGCGCTGGGGCAATTATCATATAATGACAAGGGCGAGCGCGACCTGGATACCTACCTGGCTATATCATTTATAGGCTACCTGTTTATATTATTTGAGTGCTTACCGGTGTTGGTTAAGCTGATGTCACCTAAAGGGCCTTATGATGTAGCGATGGGTAAAATTGCCGAAGCCAACATTCACTATGCCGAGCGCGACAAAGAGCGTGATATGGCCGTTACCGACAATGTGTACGACCATCACCTGGAAGCGGATGTGGACAAGCGAAAGCGCATCATCACCGGGCAGTCCGAATATGACCTGAGCAGGCATAGTTATGATTAACAGGCAGCTATGGACTTATACCGTATAGGTAATCAATAATTTACGTGTTTGTTAAGTTATAAACTCGTAATTTTCCGGCTGTTTATTTAACTGCACTTCATGAAAAAATTGTTACTTACAGCAGTTGTATGCCTGGCGGTATCCTCAACGTTTGGCCAGCGTAAGCGCCACCGTTCGCGCCCGGTTTACAGCAGCAGCCCTGTTTATTATACGGTATCGTTTCCTAACGCGGTACACCACGAAGCCGAAATTGTAATGACGCTGACCTCAGTGCCGCAAGGCCCTTTGCGTGTGCGCATGAGCCGCTCATCACCGGGCAGGTATGCCACACACGAGTTCGGCAAGAACATTTATAACGTTAAAGCCTACACCAACAAGGGTACCGAGCTGCCCATCAAGCAAATTGAGGGCGATGTGTATGAGATCCCCTCGCATCAATCCGTAGTAAACATCAGCTATACGCTGTTTGGCAACTGGGTTGATGGCACATATGCCGGTATTGATGCAGGCCAGGCACACCTGAACATGCCCGCCTCGTTTATGTGGGCTGTTGGGTTTGACCGCCGCCCGGTAAAAATTCAATTCATCGATCTGGATAAGCACCAGTGGAAGGTATCATCACAACTTAAATACGAGGGCAACGCCACTTACACTGCGCCCAACCTGCAATACATGATGGACAGCCCTACCGAATTATCGGGCTACAAACAGGTGAGTTGGGAAGTAACTAATCCAACCGGCAAAAGGCAAAAAATCAATCTGAACGTATATTCAGACGATAATCAGCAAGTAATCAACTCCTTTGCGCAAATGGTGCAAAAGGTGGTTTTAGAGGAGCAAGCCGTGTTTGGCGAACTGCCGGACTACGATTATGGCGAATACACCTTTATCAACAACGTACACTCTACCGTTAATGGCGATGGTATGGAGCACCGCAACTCCACTATTATTACCGACCCGATTGATAAGATAGAAGGTAACGAGGTACAGGTGCTAGGTACGTTCTCACATGAGTACTTCCATAGCTGGAATGTAGAGCGCATCCGTCCGAAATCATTAGAACCGTTTGATTTTACCCATGCTAACCAAAGCAGTGAATTATGGTTTGCCGAGGGCTTTACCCAATATTACGGCGAAATGCTGCTGAAACGAGCAGGCTTTTATACGGTTGATGATTACGCGCAGGTATTGGACGGATTAGTGAATTCGGCACTAAACACGCCGGGCGCTAAAAAGTATCCGCCGGTGCAAATGAGCCGCTACGCGGTTTTTGCAGATGCGGGCGTATCTATCGACATGAATAACAACTCGAATATTTTTACCTCCTACTATGTGTATGGCGGCGCAACAGCCCTGGCGCTTGACCTGCGCCTGCGTGCCGAGTTCAACCTCACGCTGGATGATTATATGCGCTTTGTATGGAAAAAATACGGCAAAACCGAAAAGCCCTACACCGTGCCTATGCTGCAGTTAGCGCTTGCCCAGTTCACCAAGGAACCTGCTTTCGCCTCTGATTTTTTCAGGCAATATATTTATGGCATCGAGAAAAACAACTACGAAGCGCTGTTAGCAAACGCAGGATTTTTGGTAAGTAAAGCAAGTGCTGATAAGGCTTGGGCAGGCAATTTATCCACAGGTGGCGGCAGGGTAAAATCAGGCCAGGCGCATGCTTCGTATGCCGGTGACGGTGTGCTGATTGCTATACCAACCGTACAAAACACACCATGGTACAAAGCCGGGCTTGATGCCGGTGATGTAATATTGACCATTGACGGGCAAACCGTGAAAACGGCGAAAGACATTGAGGGCATCATCGGCTCAAAAAAGCCGGGCGATAAGCTGGCCGTTAAATACCGTAATCGCAGCGGCGAACATAATACAAATGTGACACTTGAAGTAAGCCCATATTACGATGTGATCAGCTTTGAAAAGGCAGGCAAAACATTGAGCAAGGAGCAGGAAACATTCAGAAACAACTGGCTACAATCAAAAGTAAAATAACACCATGATAAAAAGATTTTTAGCGGCGGGATTGCTGCTTAGCGCAACGGTGGGAGCCTATGCGCAGAATGTGAACAAGCTGATTGTTCAGGAAGATGTAGGCAAGATCATCAAAACCCTCTCGGCAGATGATATGCAGGGCCGCGGCAGCTTTACGCCGGGAATTGACAAGGCCGCCAAATTTATTGAGGGCGAGTTTAAAAAAGCAGGCCTTACCCCGCTTACCGGCGAAAAGGATTTCCGCCAGTCGTTCAGCGTAATACGCTCCACCCCGGTAAGCATACAGGCCAGCATTAACGGCAAACCGGTACTTACTGAAAATGCCTTCGCTATGGCAGGCGCATCATTTAAATGGACTGTCGCCAGTGGTGCCGAAGTAGCTACATTAGCCGCCGGGCAGGATTTTCGTACTGAATATCGCAAGTACCTGTCATCAGGCAAGAACATGCTGATTTTGGTTGACCCATCATTCGCCGACATATTTGGCCGTTTGCGCAACCGTGCTATGGGCGGCAATGTGAGCATGAAGGTTGATAGCAGCCAGTCGTTAGTGTTTGTATTGGGCAAGTTTGATAACCCATCTAACTACGAAATAAACTACCAGGTAAAAAACGAGGAAGCACCGTTATTTAATGTAGCGGGCATGATTAAGGGCAAAACCAAACCTGATGAGTACGTTGTTTTCTCAGGCCATTATGATCACCTCGGTATCATCAAACCAACGGATAAGGATAGCATTGCCAACGGCGCTGATGATGATGCGTCGGGTACAACGGCGGTTATCGCGTTAGCTAATTATTATAAAAAGCTAAATAACAACGCCCGTACTTTGATCTTTGTAGCCTTTACAGCTGAGGAAATTGGCGGTTACGGTTCGCAATATTTTTCGGGCAAGGTTGATCCGGATAAAACGGTGGCCATGTTTAATATCGAGATGATTGGCAAGGCGTCAAAATTTGGTACTAACTCGGCATTTATTACGGGCTATGAACGGTCTGACTTTGGTACCATCCTGCAAAAAAACCTGGAAGGTACTGCCTTTAAGTTCCATCCTGATCCATACCCGGAGCAGCAATTATTTTACCGCAGTGATAACGCTACCCTGGCAAGGCATGGCGTACCGGCGCACACCATCTCAACCGATCAGATTGATATTGATAAACTGTATCACACGGTGAAGGATGAATACAGCTCGTTGGATGTAAACAACATTACCTCAACCATACGTGCCATAGCGCTAAGCTCGCGCAGTATTGTGGCCGGTAAGGATACGCCAACACGCATCCCAAAAATGGAAGATTAATATTTATATCGACCTTATTTTTCAGAAACTATTTCGGCCTGCTGTTTTTTCGGCAGGCTTTTTAGTATCAGCTCATACGAGTGGTCGATCATTTGGTGAAGCTGTTTTATGGTAAGGCTGCCGTCCATCTGCACGGTGTTCCAGTGTGTTTTATTCATGTGGTAACCGGGCTGCACTTCGGGGTGTTGCTCACGCAGTTCAACGGCCAGCTCAGGGTCACACTTGGCGTTAAAGCTATTGCCGTCAAGCCCTGCAAGCAGAAATATTTTGCCGCCGACCTTAAATACCAGCGTGTCATCACCGAACGGAAAACTCTCTTCGGCAGCGGGTTTGGTAAGGCAGTAGTCGCGCAGTTCTTCAATATTCATGGCAAAAGGTATTTTATGCGATTTGTCAAAAATACCTTTTTAGGTTTCAATTGTTAAACGGATAATTATTATTGTAACTATGAATCTGTCAGCCCTCACTTATACCGTTACCGAACGCTTTTTGCGTTATGTAACTATCGATACCCAGTCGGACCCGGAATCGCCGACCAGCCCATCAACCGAAAAGCAAAAAGATCTGGGCCGGGTGCTGGTTGCCGAACTGCTTGAAATTGGCCTTGCCGATGCGCATATGGATGAACATGGCTATGTATATGCCACCGTTCCCGCAAATACAGATAAGGATGTGCCGGTGATTTGCTTCTGCTCGCACATGGATACCGCGCCCGACTGCAGCGGAAAAGGTGTAAAGCCGATAGTACATCAAAATTATACCGGTGCTGACATTGTATTGCCTGATGATGAAACGCAGGTGATCCGCCTGGCTGATCATCCTGACCTGAAAAACCAATTAGGCAATGACATTATAACGGCCAGCGGCAATACGCTGCTGGGTGCCGACAACAAGGCTGGTGTTGCCGAGATAATGGATGCCTGTCTCCAGTTGATGAAAAACCCGCAGATAAAGCACGGTATCATCAAAATATTGTTCACCCCTGACGAAGAAATTGGCCGCGGCGTGGATAAGGTGAACCTTGGAAAAGTAGGCGCTTATGCTGCCTATACCATGGATGGCGAAAGCGCGGGCAACCTCGAAAACGAAACCTTTTCTGCCGATGGTGCCAAACTGACCATTAACGGCGTGAGCGCGCACCCCGGTTTTGCTAAAGGAAAAATGGAAAGCGCCATTAAAATTGCCGGTGAAATTATTGCCGCCCTGCCGTTTGAGCTTTCGCCGGAGGGGACAGAAGGAATGGAAGGGTTTATTCACCCGGTAGGGATACAAGGCCACGTGGAAACTGCGACGATTGAATTTATACTGCGCGATTTTGATGAGGAGAAACTCCATGCCCATGCCGAAACATTAAAGCGCGTTACCGATGAGGTATTAGAAAACTACCCCGCATCCTCCTACTCCCTTAAAATAGCCGAACAATACCGCAACATGAAGGTGGTACTGGATCAGCATCCCGAAATAACAGAATACGGACTGGAGGCTATCCGCCGTGCGGGTATGGAGGCCAAATTGTGCAGCATACGCGGCGGTACAGATGGTTCGAGATTGTCATTTATGGGTTTACCTTGCCCTAATATTTTTGCCGGCGAACACGCGTTCCATAGCAAGCAGGAATGGGTATCGGTACAAGATATGCAAAAGGCGGTTGATACCATTCTGCACCTATGCGCCATCTGGGAAGAAAAAGCTTAATAATTTATCCCATGCCCGAAGACGCTCAACATACCCGCCGAAAGATCATCCATATTGATATGGATGCCTTTTACGCGTCGGTTGAACAGCGCGATCATCCCGAATATCGCGGCAAAGCTTTAGTAGTAGGCGGCCTGCCCGAAGGGCGGGGCGGTGTGGTTGCTACAGCGAGTTATGAGGCCCGTAAGTTTGGCGTACGCTCGGCCATGCCATCAAAGCAGGCGCTGCAATTGTGCCCTCATGCTATTTTTGTGCGACCACGGTTCGCGGTATATAAAGAGGTGTCGCAAAAGATCAGGGAGATATTTCGCAGATATACTGACCTGATCGAGCCGTTATCACTGGATGAAGCCTACCTGGACGTAACTACCGATAAACTGGAAATAGGATCGGCCATTGAGATAGCCAGACAGATTAAGGATGCCATAAAAACCGAACTGCAATTAACCGCTTCGGCCGGGGTATCCATTAATAAGTTTGTGGCTAAAATAGCGTCGGACATGAACAAGCCCGACGGACTCACCTTTATCGGCCCCTCGCAATTAGCGGCGTTTATGGAAAAGCTGCCGGTAGAGAGGTTCTTTGGCGTAGGCAAGGTTACCGCCACCAAAATGAAAAATATGGGCCTGCATACCGGTGCAGATCTGAAACGCCTCAGCGAAGATGAAATGGTAAAAGCCTTTGGCAAGGCCGGGCGATTTTATTACCAGATAGTTCGTGGAATTGATAACCGGGCGGTTCAACCCCACCGTGAAACCAAATCAGTTGGCGCGGAAGATACTTTTGCTTATGACCTTACCCAATTAGATGAAATGAACCCTGAGCTCGACCGTATTGCCGAAACGGTAGCCACACGCCTGGAGCGCTATAAACTGAAAGGCCGCACGGTAACACTCAAGGTAAAGTATCACGATTTCAGGCAGATCACCCGCAACCAATCGGTTATTACTCCTGTTTATATAGCTGCCGAGATCGCACAGATCGCTAAACAGTTGCTGGCCGTAGCCGCTACTGATGATATGAAGGTACGCCTGCTGGGCATTTCTCTTTCCAACTTTGGCGAACCGCAGCGTAAAGCTGAACCACATACCGATCAGTTACGGTTGTTTTGATCATCAGTGTTTCTTTTCTCCGGCAAACGCCTTTTCACCGGCCTCAACACGTATGCCCAGCTTATTTTCCATAGGCGGTACCGGGCAGCGGTATCCATCGCTGTAAGCACAGTAAGGGTTGTAGGCCTTATTAAAATCGATAGCTAAAGCGCCGTTCTTAATATCAGTAGCGTTGATATCAATATAACGCCCTCCGGGATAAGATTCAGCAGCGTTTGTTTGATCGGTAAAGGGAAGAAAGAGATAATCCTTGTACTGCGGGATGGCGGTAAGGGACAGGCTTTTAAATAAGGTTAAGTGCAATTGCTTACCCTTCAGCGTAAATGTAAGTTTTGCAAAACGCACATACTCCTGGCTGCTGCCATTAAATGTAGTCAACTTAATCACCGGCTGATCTTGTAACAGTTCAACTTTAGCAACAATACTATAGGTGCTGTCCGCATCAAAAAAGCGCAGGTTGGGTAAATCTTCCGCCTTTAACGGAGAGCGTTGTTCGGCCAAAAAATCATCCTTGTACTTTTGCCGGTGAGCTGCAATCTGCTCTTTAAAGCTCTGTGCATTTGCTGTGGTTATTGCCGTTAACAAGCCGATAGATAACAATAGCTTTTTCATCATCACTACTTAAGCTTATGCGCCATCTCAAAAAACCTAACCTGCTTTGTCACGCTTGGCCGCTCATTATAGGCCGAATAATAAACATAGGCTTTATTTTGGTCAACCCCCGGCATAATAGCAGGTAAGGCTTTGCGTATGGCCAGGTTCTCAGCCTTTAAAGCAGCAGTATCCTTTAAGTCGATTTTAGATTGATAGCAAATTTGAGGAAAACTACCCTCAGGAGTAGTCTTATTAAACACACCAAAAATCCTGGGATTGGTAGCGACACCTTTAATGGTATAAGGGAAAGGATAAAGTTTATTCGCGTCAGCACCTACGGTAGCATATATTTCTGCCATAGGTTGCTCAAAAGTATATTGCCATACTCCGCTTGGATGCAGGCAGCTCATGGTAAGCGCCAGCGTATTTAACGCCTCTACAACCTGCCCTTGGGCATAGCTTTGCTTAGCGTAACTATAAAGCTGCGATGCGGTTTTATTATTGATGGTATACGGCCCTACATCTATTTTACACAAACGCCAGCCATAGTTATAATTAGCGTACATAATGGTAATCATCTCCTTGTTAGGCCCTTTCTTTGGCGTTAAAAAAGCAAGGTACATCTCCTCTGCAAAAGCAGGGTATATCAGTTGATATGCATCCAGGCCATTGTTACTGGCCAAAATGGTATCACGGTCATTATACTTGTTAACAACATAGTACTCGTTCATTACGGAGTAACTACTATCCGCCTTTAACCGGTTAGCCACTAACTCTATCTCCCTTTTTGTAGCCGGATCGTCAAGCAATTCCTTTGAGAGCATGTTCTCCAGTGTTTGTTTGTCATCGGTTCGCATGGCCTTTATCAGGTCGGTATTTAATTCGTGAAAGTGCTGGCGTTCGTCAATGTTAATTTTATCGTCTTTCCAAAATCCCGGCTTTTGATGTTTGCAGCTTTGGGTAACGGTGGCTATAGTAAATAAGGCCACCACGGTGCGTGATAGTTTAAGTAATAGGGGTTTCATGAGAGCGTAAATATACAAAAATCAAAAACGCGTGTTGATTGTACTTATAAATAGATATTGTTTTTCAAACAAAAACTTATTAGATTTAATCTACCATTTATAAATCTCAAACCAGGCGAAAGGAGGTGTTGCGATGAGATTACTTGTTTTATTGTCGGCTTTATTTTTTTCAGTTGCGGCTTACGGCCAGGGCAAACAGGCTTCTTTTTGCTTTGATTTTTATGGCAACACCTTTTGTGCCGAGGCTGACACATCGCTCAACGCCACCATACCGCAACATATCACCCCGAAAAATATAAAGGAGTTTTATACGGGCATCAACGCAATTAACTATAAGCCTTTGCTTGCTGCCATGCAGGCCTACCGCGCAAAATACAAACTTAACGATTGGCTGTACTATCAGTTGGTACGCAAAACCGCCCAGCAGTTAAGCCCTAAAAATGCCAACTACAGCCGCTATACGCTTTATAAATGGTATCTGCTCAGCAATTCCGGGTTTGACGCGAGGCTGGCTATAACCCCCGAAAACCGGGTAATATTTTACGTTTATAATAACGAGGATATAGCCGACATTCCGTTTTTTATGGTTGATGGCAAAAAATACATGTGCCTAAATTATCATGACTATGCGCATGCCGACCTGCATCAGGATCCGCCGCTGCCCGTTCCGGTAAATGTTCCGGGTGCTACCCATGCTTTTTCTTACCTGATAACCCGTTTGCCCGATTTTAAACCCGAAAGCTATATCGAAAAACAGCTTCAGTTTAAATATGGCAACACCATGTACCACTTTAATGTAAAGCTTAACAATGAGGTGAAAGGCATATTTGCCAACTACCCTGGTGTTGATTTCAGCTACTACTTTAATATTCCGCTTAGTAAGGAAACTTACGGCTCGCTGATACCTGCCTTGCGCAAAAATTTAGAAGGCATGCCGCAAAAAAAAGGCATTGATTACCTGATGCGTTTTACCCGCTACGCTTTCTTGTATGAGGACGATGAGCAAAACTTTGGCAAGGAAAAACGCATGTCTCCGGAGGAAACCCTGTTCTCTGAGTATAGTGATTGCGATGACCGTGCCGCGCTGTTCTTCTACCTGGTTAAGGAGATATATGATCTGCCGATGATAGCCATGCTGTACCCTACGCATATTACCATAGCCGTGCAGTTTGATAAGCCAATAGGCAAGCCTGTAATTTATCAAGGTAGAGCCTACTCTGTATGTGAGCCTACCCTGCAGCCCGAAGACCTCAAAATCGGGCAGCTATCATCCAAATTAAAAAAACAAGCTTACCAGGTAGTGTATAGCTACGTTCCCGGCCATGATGCCAATTAAGGTTTAGCGCAGATGTTATACCTTTGCCGCCAATGCTCGAAATAGTTTATCAGGATGATTTCCTCGTGGCCATCAATAAACCGCACGGTTTGCTGGTACACCGCTCATCAATAGCCAATGATGCCAGCGAATTCGCGTTACAGCTTCTCCGAGATCAGCTTAATAAAAAAGTTTATCCCGTTCATCGTATCGATCGTAAGACCGCTGGCCTGCTGCTATTCGCTTTTGACAAGGATACCGAAATAGCCATGCAAAAGTTATTTGCCGAGAACCGGATCAGCAAAATCTACCTGGCATTGGTACGCGGGTACGCCCCTGATGAAGGCGAGATAGATTACCCGTTGCGAAAAGAGAACGGCACTTTACAGGATGCATTTACCGCCTACAAAACCCTGCAACGTGCCGAGATTGATGTACCGTTGGGTAAGCACCCTACATCACGCTATTCATTGATTGAGGTTAAGCCTCGCACCGGGCGTATGCACCAGATACGCAAGCACATGGCGCATATTTTGCATCCAATTATAGGCGACCGCACCCACGGCTGCAATAAGCAAAACAAGCTGTTTAAAGAACGCTGGGAGATTGAAACCATGTTTCTGCATGCCTCAAGCCTGTCATTCATTCACCCAGTAACCGGGTATGCAGTACAAATAAACGCGACTATCAGTCCTGAATTTAGCAGCGTTTTAAAACTACTGGGCGTTAATTTTTAGTTAATCAAATTACACCTATCTAAACATTAATTACTTTAAACGGTTATACGTGTTACAGTTACCCAAATTGTAAAACGCATACCATGAAGATAGCCCTTACACCACAGCTACTTGGCGACCTTATAGAAAAAGGATTTATCTATATGCTGGCAAGTGAAGTTTTTGAGCATGATGAAAAAGAACAGATCATTTTAAAGCCTGTAAAAACACAACCATTGGTACAGCAATTACCCGATGGCTATCAAACCTACTACCGCATCACCCAGGAACCCTTGCAGATGTGCTGCGGAAATACCGGCGTAACTGTACTGGTAGAATACGAGGAAAGCCTGACCACTGCCGGGAGCACTCCCGAAGCACCCTATAACGACAGCTACTTCAGGATGAGTGAAAGCTTTTTCAGACAGGTACTTGATAGTCTGGATGATTACGCAGTGTTTACTACCGATACACGCGGCAATGTTAACAGCTGGAATAATGGCGCGCAAAAAGTATTAGGGTATGCGGAGAACGAAGTTTTAGGCTCAAGCGCCAGCATATTTTTCACTACAGAAGATGTATCGCGCGATGTACCTGCCAGGGAATTGACTACCGCAATAGAAAATGGCCGTGCTATTGACGAGCGCTACCACGTACGTAAGGACGGATCGAAATTCTGGGGTACCGGCTTGGTGTTTCCGCTGCATGACGAGGAAGAACAGCACCGCGGCTTTACAAAAATCATGCGAAACCTTAACGAAGAAAAGCTGTCGCGGGAACTAAACGAGATTTAAGCGCTTTAATTTATTTGAAATTTATTTTCTTTGACTGAAACTTTATTTGCGAGTTTGCGTAAAACGCGTAAATATTTGTTTATTAGCGCTGTACAGCCTGTAAAAACTTCATTTTTTATACTTCATTTTTATAATCGAAACAATCTGGGCGATTGTTTTTTACAAAAAAATGTATCATTTATTTGTAATTATAAACTGAATGGATAGATTTGTAGTTAACAATAGACATTGTTGTATAATTTAATAAACATTTTGTTGTACCCCTATCAACAAACTAAAGAGATTAAATGAAGAAAATTACTATTGCTATCGCTTTGTTCATCAGTGCAGTTAGCGTTCAGGCTCAAACAAAAAGCAACACCACTGCTAACACAGAAAACACCGGTGACGACCAGGAAAGCTTAGCCAAAACATATCTTTCGCAAATTATGGGTGTTGCCCTTAACGCAACCTCAAATCTTAAACTTTTTGAAGCAGTACATGATTGGATAGGCACTCCTTACCGTTTTGGTGGCAGCAGCCGCAAAGGCATTGATTGCTCAGGCTTCACTAAAGAAATTTATAGCAAAGTATTCAACCTAACCATCAAACGCAACTCACGCGATATTTTCAGCATGGTTAGCCCTGTTCGTCGTAACGAGTTAAAAGAAGGCGATTTGGTTTTCTTTAAAATACGCAGCCGCCGCATTTCACACGTAGGTGTTTATTTGGGTGGTGGCCGTTTTGCACACGCATCATCAAGGGGTGTAGCTATCTCAAACCTTGAAGACCGTTACTACAGCCGTTATTTTTATAAAGGCGGCCGTTTAACCGCACAATACCAGGAAGAATTGGAAATTCCGTTAGAAGAAGAAACTAATTAAAAACTTATTTATACTAAATGCCCAATCCTTCCGTAATTACGGAAGGATTTTTTTTTGCCCATGCGCCGTTACCTTTACCTTTTACTGTTTATTATTTCGATGTTTGAGGCTTGTAAGCCCGGAAACAAACAACCATCCATTAAGCAAACAGAAGCCGCTACCAATAGCGCTTCACAACAATCCCCGCTAACCGGTGATACTATAAGCATTGCTGCCGTAGGCGACATGATGCTGGGCACCTCTTACCCAAGCCGCTCTAACCTGCCGCCCGATAGCGGGAAGCGAAGTTTTAAACCTGTGCTTAGTCATCTGCGTAATGCGGATATAACTTTCGGAAATCTGGAAGGTGTTTTGCTGGATACAGGTGCAGCGGCTGAATTTAAGTTGAGGCAACGCAGCAAAGCTTATCTTTTCAGGATGCCGCAGTCATATGGTGGCTTGATAAAGGATGCCGGGTTTGACCTGATCAGCCTGGGAAACAACCACTCAAACGACTTTGGTTTAGCCGGGCGAAAATCCACCATGCGCATCCTCGACTCGCTGCAAATTGCTTATGCCGGCCTACGCAGTAAACCAACCGCCATTATAAAAGTAAAGGATATAAAGGTGGGTTTCTGCGCGTTTTCACCCAATAGTCAAACCGTAACGTTGCTCGACTTGAAAAATGCTGCAAATATTATCCAGGAATTAAAGCAGCAAAGTGACATTGTTATCGTATCATTTCATGGAGGCGGCGAGGGTACAGGTTTTGAGCATGTAACCCGTGCTATAGAGAGCTACAAAGGCGAAAACCGCGGTAACGTTTATGCTTTTGCGCACAATGCAATTGATGCCGGGGCAGACGTAGTATTAGGCCATGGCCCGCACCTTACACGCGGTATGGAGCTTTATAAAAAGAGGTTTATTGCTTACAGCTTAGGGAATTTTTGCACTTATAAAGGTGTTAACACCAGCGGAGTATGCGGCCTTGCACCCTTGCTTAAACTTACCATCAATAAAAAAGGGGAGTTTGCTGCCGGGCGCATTATAGCTACCCGGCAAACATATCCGAGAGGTATTGAAATTGATACCGGTAATCGTGTTATTAAAAAGATCAAGTCGCTTAACGCTGCCGACTTTCCGGAATCACCGCTGGTTATTAGCAATGATGGCTTATTGTCGGCAAGTTATTAAACCGCTTTGTCGGCCGTGTTGCGTACAAGGCCAATGCCTGTAAAAAAAAACATGATGGCTATAACGCCAACTACAACAAGCGTAGTCATTTCGGCGCTTTTTTGTATAATACCAACGCCGGTGTAAATTAAACCCACTATACCTAAAATGGTAAGTATTGTTCCGAAGGTGCGTTTTAAGTTCATAGTTATTTAGTGTTTTGCAAATGCAAAACAAATTGCACACCAATAATTAATTCTATCTTTATTAAACCTTTAAATATCAGTTATGGACGTTTCTATCCCTATTACCATTGTAAGCGTATTACTTTTAATTATACTGTTCAGTTCATTTGTGACCGTAAAACAGGGCACTATAGCTGTGGTTACCGTGTTCGGCAAATACCGCCGCATACTTACGCCGGGCCTGAATTTTAAGATACCGCTTATTGAGCTGATTTACTCCCGCATCTCTATTCAAAACAGGTCGGTTGAACTGGAGTTTCAGGCGGTGACTTACGATCAGGCGAATGTGTATTTCAAAGCCATGCTGCTTTACTCGGTGCTCGACCAGCAGGAAGAAACCATTAAGAACGTTGCCTTTAAGTTTGTGGATGAGCGTAACCTGATGCAGGCGCTGGTACGCACCGTTGAAGGTTCTATCCGCGCGTTTGTAGCTACCAAACGCCAGGCCGACGTGCTGATACTCCGCCGTGATATTGTGGAACATGTAAAAGAACAGTTAGACAACATTCTCGAAAGCTGGGGCTATCATTTACAGGATTTGCAGTTGAATGACATCACATTCGACGATATCATCATGAAATCAATGAGCCAGGTAGTGGCATCAAATAATCTGAAGGCTGCCGCTGAGAATGAAGGACAAGCACTATTAATCACCAAAACAAAGGCTGCCGAGGCAGAAGGCAATGCCATCAAAATATCCGCCGAAGCGGAGCGCCAGGCCGCTCAATTACGCGGACAAGGTATAGCGCTCTTCCGCGAAGAAGTTGCCAAGGGTATGACGGTAGCTGCCAAAGAAATGCAGGAAGCCGATATGGATACCTCGGTGATCCTGTTTACCATGTGGACAGAGTCCATCAAACACTTTGCAGAGAACTCATCCGGCAACGTAATATTCCTTGATGGATCTGTAGATGGTATGCAGCGCACCATGAAAGAAACAATGGGCTTAAACCTTTTAAAGGATGACAAGGTCAAAAAGTAAAACTTTTTGGCTGTATGGCATTAAAATTTTGGAAGGCTTTGCTGTTGATTGTGGTGTGTACAGCCGGCAGCAGCTTTGCGCAGCAGGGCTATAAAACACTTACTGTAAATGATTTTCAGGGTTTGCCACGGCGTAGTAATTTTGCCGCGGTAGCCTATACTAATTGCAGCATTAGCTACAATTACAGCGTAAAACGTATACGCGGCGTTTTCAGGATAGACTTTGAGGTAAGCCTGTTGATGAATAAGGATAAATCTTGGCTTGACCGCAGCCGCGTAAAGAACCCGGAGATGCTGGCCGAGATATTGAGGCACGAACAAGGGCATTACGATATTGCTTACCTGCAACAGCAGGAAGTATTAAGAGCTTTTAACCGAACCCAATTCGGCCGTGATTACAGTATGGTAATTGCTGATATTTTTAACCGTATAGATGCCAAATACCAGCAGATGAATGCTGACTACGAGCGCGAAACCAACCACATGCAAAACAGGGAACAACAACTGGTCTGGAACAGGTACCTGCAAAAGAAGGTCAGCAATTTGCCGCCGCTAACCGCGTCGATGTGATAAAAAAAGGCGCTGCTCTATAAAGCAGCGCCTTTTTTTATCGACCATCCGGTTAATACAACAAATGATCGTAAGGATACCTGGCGGTATGTATGGCTTTCACCTTATCATACAATAACTGCCTGAATTCGTCAATATTCTCGCGCTTGGCGGCTGAGATAAATATAGCCGGACTATTGTGGCGAGCCATCCAACTGTGCCTAAAATCTTCAAGCGTTAATGGTTTTAACTCCTCCCCTTCAAATATCTCTGTGGGTTGATACGCGTCAATTTTATTAAACACGGTTATGTTCTCTTTATCAACTGCGCCCAGTTCCTTCAAGGTTTCATTTACGGTGCGTATCTGATCCTCAAAATTGGGGTGCGAAATATCAACCACATGGATTAATATATCCGCTTCGCGCACCTCATCCAGCGTCGATTTAAAGCACTCTACCAAATGGTGAGGCAACTTGCGGATAAACCCAACCGTGTCTGACAGTAAAAAGGGAGCATTCTCAATCACCACCTTACGTACAGTAGTATCAAGCGTAGCAAAAAGCTTGTTCTCCGCAAATACTTCCGACTTGGATAGCATGTTCATGATGGTTGATTTACCCACGTTAGTATAGCCCACCAAAGCCGCGCGCACCAGTTGATGCCGGTTTTTGCGCTGCGTTTCGTTCTGGCGGTCTATCTGTTTAAGTTTATCCTTTAGTAAAGATAACTTATTTAAAATCAAACGGCGGTCAGTCTCAATTTGAGATTCACCCGGACCACGCATACCGATACCACCCTTTTGGCGCTCTAAGTGTGTCCACATACGGGTAAGGCGTGGCAACAGGTATTGCAACTGCGCCAGCTCAACCTGCGTTTTAGCCTGAGCGGTTTGTGCACGGCCGGCGAATATATCCAAAATAAGGTTGTTACGATCGAGTATCTTAACCTTCAGCTCATTCTCGATATTACGCAATTGCGACGGCGACAGTTCGTCATCGAACACCACTATGTCAATCTCCTCGGCAATTACATATTCTTTTATTTCTTCAAGCTTACCGGTACCTACATAGGTAGCACGTTCCGGACGGCTTAGCTTTTGGGTAAAATGCTTAACGGTTTTTCCACCGGCGGTTTCCACCAAAAACTCCAGCTCTTCCAGGTACTCCTTTTCCATTTCCTCGGTTTCGTCGGCAGTAATTACACCTACTAAAACCGCTTTTTCCTGCTTCACAGCAGTATCATAAAATTTTTGTTTCATTCAGTAAAATGATTACAATCAAAATGCCAAGTTACTAAAAGGCATTATTTAACCCATGCACATGCCAAAATAACATATACACGCCTATTGCGGATAAACCCGGCAATATTGATCAAGTATTAAAAAGAAAGATTAATTAACATGCTCCGGTCCGGCTATTTGGGAATAGCTTTACCTGGGAACCAAAGCATTAAGCAAATACGGTAGTAATTTCCATGATGATGCAAAGATAATGCATTTTATACAACAAGCAAAACAGCAGGCCTTTATCGTTTCTTTCCGCGTATCTTACTCAAAAATTCCGGGGTTACACCCAGGTACGATGCCAGCATATATTGCGGCACGCGCTGCACAAAGCCCGGAAAGCGATCAACAAATAAGTTATATTGCTCCTCGCTCGTCATGTCAAACAAATAGCGTATCCGCATCTGGAAAGCGCCAAACCCCTTTTGCATTACGCGCATAAAATATCGCTCCAACTTAGGTAAACGCTCCAGCAGCTTCTCCTGGTTGGCGACGCTTAAGGTAAGTAACTCAGATTTTTCAACCGCTTGTATATAAAACCCGGATGGTTGCCGGGTATCAATGCTCATATAATCAGCCAGCCACCAGTTGTCTATACCGAATTGCACAATATGCTCGCTGCCATTATCTTTTATAAAATACATGCGCAGGCAACCTTGTGTTACAAAATATTGTGTTGAACATATTTCACCTTCGGATAGCAGGTATTGCTTTTTATTTACCGTTTCGGGCCTGAAATACTCCGCAACAATAAGCTCTTCTTCGGCAGTGAGGCTTACATATTTACTGATGTGTTTTACAAGGCCGGTAAACATATTGGATAGATTGGCTCTAAATATAATTCTTCTTCAGGGCATAAAAAAAGCGCTGCCCCTTTACGAGGCAACGCTGGTGGATATGAAATGTTTAATCGACTATTTTAGGTATAGTAGCGAACGGTTTGCATAACCTGGTTTCCAGTGTGCATACCAGTCTGGGTATAAAGTACCGCCTGATGCTGCCCACTCGGCAAAGTGGTTATATGCGTCGCGAATATCTGTACGCTCAATAGCGTAACGTGTTGAATATTTGTAGCTAATGGCCCATGGTAAATTATTAGCCGACAGATAGTAACGGTTTTCGCCCGGTTTAGAGTCATCATCATTTGTACCGAACAAAGATTTGTCAGCCTTATCAGTTGGTTTATAACCCGGCAAGTGCACTTCAACACCACGTTTCAAATTAGCAATCAGGAACGGATTGAATTCACTAACACTCAACTCACTGCGATCAAGCGGACTGGTAAAGTTCAGGGTTACGTTTATATTTTTACCGTTAACCTTGGCTTTATCAGGCTCGGTGTTTACGAAGTATGACATATCCGGATATTTCAACACCGCATCCTGGTGGTCAAACGGAATGATTACCGCGTTAGCCTGGCCAGCCTCAACACCATTGCTTGCAAAGCTTATGTAGTTGCTGGTAATGATTTGGCCTGATACCGATTTAACTTTTGATGCACTAACCGGTAATTGCATACCAAAACCATTTTTAAATGATGAACCTGCTGCAAGCGGAATGAATGTAGTTACCAGGTCAACCACCTTATTTTGCGCGTTCAGCACAAATTTGTAACGGTAGTTG
The DNA here is from genome assembly GCF_021215455.1 of Mucilaginibacter roseus. Lineage (GTDB taxonomy): Bacteria > Bacteroidota > Bacteroidia > Sphingobacteriales > Sphingobacteriaceae > Mucilaginibacter > Mucilaginibacter roseus. The sequence goes on from NZ_JAJPWV010000003.1 coordinate 421,332, forward strand.
ATCACCAGGTCATTCATATCATAATCACCTTTTACCGGCCAGTTATCTTCAAAGCCAAATTGCGCGAACTTGGTATCAGTTGGGTAATAATCGTTATACGCACGATCCGGATCGTTCGGGTACTCGTCTTTATCATCCGGCACGCCGTCGCCATCTGAGTCATTGTTCTGATCAACCGGCGGAACGTTGCTATCATCAATACCATCAGCTACGCTTGAGCGGGCATAAAATACAATGTCGTTAAAGTCGTTATCGCAATCGGCTTCCATGCGATTAATATCTTCAAAACCGATAATGAAGTTGTCGTTCTCCTCATCGCGCAGCACAACGTTATGCCTTTTTAAGTTGGCGTTTGTTTCGCCGTTAAAGGCATCGTGCGAGTAAAATCTTTCCACCTCGGTTTGTATGTTACTGCCTGTCCACGAGTTGCGCAGCACGATAAAACCAATCGAGGTACCGGCTTCAAAAGTTCCCAGCTTTATTTTGTGGCCCGGCATTAAAGCGCCACCTGTACCCGCTGCTGATGCATTAGGAAATATGAATGTTGCTTTAGCCATATCATTAGCCGTTTTTGGCGGGTTTGATGTTGGGTAGGTATAATAAGCCAATGTATTTTGGTATGATGCTCCCTCGGCAACAAAGGTTATGGTAACATCAGTTTTTTTGGTTACTCTGATAACTGATGGCGCGCTGCTTTGTAAATATTCCGGATGATGCTTGGCTACGTTTTGATATTCAGGCAGTGAATTGTTTACGTACTTAAGCATTTTAGCGCTCACCACCTCACGCTCAGGGTCCAGGTTTTTAGGCACACCCAGGTACAGCGGATAATTGTTATCGTTATAAATACCATCATTAGCTGAAGTATAAGGAGCCGGGTAAACAAACTGCGTGTTAGTTACCCTCGCGCCTAAAGCAAATACTTTGCGGTTGCTGTAGTTAACCTTTTCGGCAACAACATCGCCACCAAAACCAGCTTTACCACCAATTACGATATTGGCATTGGTGCCGCTTATTTTAGCTAACACATTGTGTTGTAAACCTACGTACTCCGGGTCAACAATAAGTTGGGTAGTTGCTGCCGCAACGTTAACCTTAGCTTGTAATTTACCGGCGTTGTCGGTAATACCGGTGTAAATAGCCACTGTTGAGTCACCCACCGTTTCGTACAGTTTAACCTTGGCGCCGGCAACAGCTTCGTCAGTATTGGTAAGCAGGCTGATGTTAACGTTGATATTTTTTGATGTTTGGTAATTGAACCCGGCTGCTGCTTTAGCACCCGGTGTATCTGAGGCATTCTGGCCCTCTTTAAATGAGTCCTTTTTGCAGGATACCATACCTGCCACACCCCCTGCAAGTAGCAGAGTAAATAGTTTTTTCATAGTCGTTATAAGTATAGATGTCTGTATTTGAAAAGTGGCAAACACTTCACCAAAACGACTTTTATACTTATAAACACCACAATGCCGAAATTTTATTTACTCAAATTGAGTAAAAATTTCTACAAAATCGAGATTTATTTCTACAAAGTAAATCAGGCACGATTTTTTTTAAACAAAGCTGCTTTTAAACGAAAAATGCACTGCCTTTTGGGCAATGCATTTCTCACAAATCACTAATCGCTCTATATTACTTTGTATAAATCAAAGCAGTGTTTTTATAGCCAACTGCGCTGTTGCTGTACCAGTCGGTAAATGATGTGCCACCGCTTGCAGCCCACTCTGCAAAGTGCAGGTATGCTTTGGTGATGTTTGCTTCTTCAATTGGGTAAGCTATAGCAGTATTGTAGCTGATAGCCCATGGCCAGTTCTCGGTTGATAAATAATATTTACCTGTTGAAGCTTTTGAAGCGTCGTCACTTGTGCCGAACAATTTTGCATCAGCTTTATCGGTTGGAGCATAACCTGGCAGGTGAATTTCGTAGCCGCGGCGCAGGTTGCTGATCAGGAACGGGTTGAATGCTGATGGCAACAAGTTAGCCTGAGCTACCGGCGAAGCAAAGTTAATGTTTACCGTTACAGTGTTACCGGTTACCTTATTCTTCGAGTTTAGTGTATTGATGAAGAACGAGTTATCGGCATTTTTGATTACCGCGTCGTGGTTATCAAAAGGTATAATAACCGCTTTGGTTTGACCGGCTTCAACACCGTTTGACGCGAACTGGATGTAGTTGCTCGCAATTTGCTGACCGCTTACTGATGATACCGTTGAGGCAGCTACCGGCAACTGTACGCCAAAGCCATTTTTGAAAGATGCACCGGCAGCCATCGCGTTAAAGGTACCTTCCATATTCACAACCTCATTTTTAGCATTCAAAACAAATTTGTAACGGTAGTTAACCACAAGGTCATTCATATCATAGTCACCTTTTTGAGGCCAGTTATCTTCAAACGCTACTTGTGAATAAGTTGAAGCCGATGGGTAGTAGCTATTATAAGCTTTAGTAGCATCATCAGGGTAAGCGTCAAGTTCGTCAAGTACACCGTCACCGTCAGAGTCGCCACCGTTATCTATCGGTGCCACACCTTCGTTTGATATTGCAGTTACAGGGTTTGAGCTTGCGTAGAATACCAGGTCATTAAAGTCATTATCTGAATCACGGTCGCGCGGAAGATCCTCAAAGCCTATCAGGAATAACTTATGTACATCATCGTACAATAACACTGAATGGCGTTTCTGGCTTGCACTACTTTCAGGGTTAAGGGCATCGTTTGAAAAGTATTTTGTCGCGGTGGTTGAAATGCCTGAGCCTGTCCAAGCGTTTTGCAATAACACAAAACCAATTGATGTACCGGCAGGGAAACGGCCGATCTTTACTTTGTCGCCCGCGTTTAAGCCGCCTGCTGAACCATATGCCGATGAGTTAGGGAACACGATAGTAGCGTTGGTAATGCTGCTTGATGTAGGCGTTGTACCGGTTTTATAAGTGTAATAAGCCAGCGTATTCAAAAAGCCCGCGCCTTCTGACACGAATGTGATCCAAACATCAGATTCAGCAGTAACCTTGATAACTGTTGTAGCATTGCTTGAAAGATACTCCGGATGTGAAGTTGATAACGGAACATTTTCAGGCAATGATGCGTTAACAAACTTTAATAATGATGCGTCAATTACATCGCCAGTAGCTTCAAGATATTTTGGACGGCCCAGGTTTGCCGGGTATTTTGAAGTATTAACTACAGCATCTGTTGAGTTATTATATGGAGATGGGTAAGCAAAAGCAATAGTGCTTGTTGCAAACGTAGATATTGAGTTGTTCACCTTGCTTTTGACGAAGCCGGCTGCTACTACATCGCCGCCAAAGCCTTCTTCGCCGCCAATAACTACCGATGTAGCGTTGCCGTTAATGTTTGCTGTTGCATTACGGATTAAACCTACGTACGCAGGATCAATAACCAATTGTGTTGCCGATGTTGGAACAGTAACTTTAGCATTGATATTACCGTTGTGGTCGGTAACTGCTTTGAAAATTGGGGATTCAGTATTTGATGGGTTGAAAACGCTAACCACTACGCCTGATAGCGGCTCGTTATTATTAGCGCGTAAACTGATGTTTACTGCGACGTCTTTAGTAGTGCTAAAGTTGAAGCCTTCAGGAGCTATTTTGCTGCCGTTATTTGTAACAGGGGTTGGTTCGGTTACGCCGTCTTTTTTACAAGATGCCATACCGGCTAAAGTGCCTAAAAGCAAAAAGGTGTAAATCTTTTTCATTTTTTAAATTAATTAGTGTTGATGTGAACACTTAGGCAATTCGAGTTCCAATTTTAAAATTCACCTGATTTATAGCTAATTATTCCGCATAGTTGTTTAAACATGCGTTCTATTTCGGTAAAAAATTCCCCATTGGGGAAGATATTGGCATGGCAACTGGGGAATTCCCCAATTTTTAAAACAAAAAATCCCGGCGCGTGTTACGAGGCCAGGATCTGGATCACTCTTGGTGAAACTTATGGGTCAGTTATAGAAAATTACTTGGTATAAATAAAGCTTGTATTGCGGTAGCCTGATGCTGTGTTGCTGTACCAATCCGCGTAGCTTGTACCGCCTGATGCAGCCCACTCGGCAAAGTGGAGGTAAGCTTTAGTAATGTTTGCTTCCTCAATTGGGTACAGGATAGCAGTGTTATAGCTGATAGCCCATGGCCAGTTCTCGTTAGATAAATAATATTTACCACTACCCGGTGCCGAAGCATCATCATTGGTACCGAACAACTTAGCATCGACCTTATCTGTTGGAGCATAGCCCGGCAAGTGTATTTCATAACCGCGGCGCTGGTTGCTGATCAGGAACGGGTTGAATGCCGATACTGTAAGGTTTGCCTGATCAACCGGCGAAGCAAAGTTAACGTTTACGGTTACCGGCGTGCCGGCCACTTTATCTTTAGATGTCATGGTGTTGATGAAGAATGAGTTATCTGCATTCTTGATTACCGCATCCTGATTATCAAACGGAATAATTACTGCTTTGCTTTGGCCTGCCTCAGTACCGTTTGACGACATTTGCAGGTAAGTGCCCGTAATTTTATGGCCGGTTACTGATGATACTGCCGAAGCGCTCACCGGTAATTGTACACCGAAACCATTTTTGAAAGATGCACCCGCAGCAACCGGAACGTACTCACCTTTCATGCTCACAACCTGGTTTTTAGCATTGCTTACAAATGAATAGCGGTAGTTAACCACAAGGTCATTCAAATCGTAGTCGCCTTTAGTTGGCCAGTTGTCTTCAAAAGCAACCTGTGCATAAGTGCTTGCTGATGGATAGTAGCTGTTATAAGCACGGGTAGCATCGTTAGGGTAAGCGTCAAGCTCATCAAGTACGCCGTCGCCATCGGTATCGCCGCCATTGTCAATTTCAGCAACACCTGTTTTTGAGATAGCGGTTATCGGGTTTGATGTAGCGTAAACTACCAGGTCGTTAAAGTCGTTATCTGAATTATTTTGCCTGTTGATATCTTCAAAGCCTAACAAGAACAGCTTGTGTACATCATCATACAACATGACACTGTGCCTGCGGGTAGCGGTAGTAGTTTCAGGATTAAACTTATCCATTGTGTAAAACTTGGTGTTACCAGCGTTTACACCTGTACCGGTCCAGGCATCTTGTATCAACACAAAACCTATTGATGTACCGGCCTCAAAAGTACCCAGTTTAACCTTGTTACCGCTTACCAGGCCACCACCTGAACCTAATGCTGATGCGTTAGGGAATATATAAGTAACCTTATCAATACCACCTAACAATGTACCGCCACCGGCTGCTGTTGGAGGGTTGTTTGTTGAGTATGTATAGTAAGCAAGCGTATTGCGATAGCCTGCGCCTTCTGACACGAAAGTTACCCACACATCCGATTTTGCTGTTACGTTGATGGTTTGAACAGCTGAGGAGGTTAAATATTCAGGGTGAGATGTTGTAAGCGGAGTACCTTCAGGCAACGACGCATTTACGTATGACAATAATGACGGATCGATAACATCTGAAGTGCTTTCCAGGAATACCGGCTTACCTAAGTTGGTAGGGCTTACAAAAGCATTTGAAGCGCTATATGAGCCTGGATATACAAAATCAGTATTTAATAAACCGTTATTGCCCAAGCTGTTGTTACGGATGCTGTTTCCTACATTTTCAGGAACGATATCGCCCGAAAAACCATCTTTACCACCTATAACTACAGTGGTTGAGCTACCGTTTATTGAAGCTGTGGCGTAGCGGATCAAACCTACGTAAGCCGGATCAATAGTCAATTTTGTTAAATAAGATGGCACATTAACTTTACCTTTAAGGTTACCGTTTGCATCGGTAACTCCTTTAAAAATAGCGGCGTTAGCGTCAGTGTTGGCAGGGTCATAAACGCTAACCACAACGCCCGATAATGGCTGGTTGTTGTTGGCGCGTAGCGTTACATCAACATTAACATCTTTGCTGGTTTTAAAGTTAAAGCCATCAGGTGCAATCTTGTCGACAGGAACTTCAGGCGTCGGCTCGTTCGATCTGTCCTTTTTGCATGACGCCAGGCCTGCTACACTCAGTATTAACAGGCAAGTAAATAATTTTTTCATATTGATTAATTAGTATTCGTTATACGAACATTTACAACTATGGTTCCAATATTTTTAACTGCTGATTTATTAAAGCAAATCGTTTTAGCTGAAAATTAATGCTTTTTAACGGGGAGTTTCATTCCCATAAGTGTGGAAATAATTCTTTTTATTCCCCAAAGGAGTGCGATTTTTTGTTTTGATGTAACAAACTACTGCTAATCAAATCAAAAGAGAAAACATCATGATACGCAATCTTTACCTGTCATTAATGCTTACAGCGGGCATTATTATTACCAATCGGGCATCCGCTCAAAAAGTTGACTCAATAAAAGCAGGCGACAAAAAGTTGCTAACCAGTCAGCTGAAAACCGGCCTGAAACAATACATGGTATACTTTCAAATGCCCGCACGAAAAAAGAGCTTGAATATTTCGCTTTGGTTAAGAGATGTGCGAAAACAGACTACAAACGGCAATGAGGTATTTGTAACAACACAACATTGGTATGGTAATGATACTAATCAATACCGTCACATCGTATCGGTAAACAAGACCACAGATTTTAGTCCGATTTCCCACCGGGAAACCATCGGCAACAAAACCAAAGCTTTCAACTGGAGCGAAACCAAAGTAACGGGTGCCGATACGGTGGCTAATAACCTGGCTAAAGATTTCTCAATAACGTTCGATCAACCAAACCTGAACTGGAACTTGGATATAGAAACCTTCGAGATGCTGTCATTGGCTTATGGCAAAACCTTCGCTATCAATTTTTACGACGCCGGCATCGGAAAACCGGCATATACGGTTTACAAAGTTACCGGTAGTGAAATGCTGACGCTTTTTGACAACGAAAAAATAGACTGCTGGAAGCTGGTGAACGAGGGTGATTTTAACGGTAACAAATTCACCCAAACTTTTTGGATAACTAAAAAAACGCATGAGTTTTTAAAGGAAGAAGATGCCTTCAACGGCGGTTATCGCTATAAAGTGAAACTACCCGGCAACGCGCCTGATGTAGTTGCACAGTTCAAATAAAAATCATTTACGCTTCCTCGTCGGGGGATGGGGAGATAGGGTCGAGGAGTGCCTTCAACGTTTCAAGCGTGTCGGCCTCCTCTTTTTTCTTATCATGCCGCCATCGTAATATCCGCGGAAAGCGCAATGCAATGCCCGATTTATGCCGGGTAGATTTATTGATACCCTCAAAACCGATCTCAAATACCAGTTCAGGTTTTACGGTACGCACCGGCCCAAACTTTTCGAGCGTGTTGCGCTTCACAAAATAGTCCACCTTATTTATTTCCTGATCCGTAAGGCCAGAGTAGGCTTTGGCAAAGGGTACAAGCTTATCACCGTCCCAAACGGCGAAGGTGTAGTCAGTATACAAGTCGGCACGGCGGCCGTGGCCTTTTTGCGCGTAGATCATCACCGCGTCGATAGATAGCGGATCTATCTTCCACTTCCACCAGTCGCCGCGGCGGCGGCCAACCTGGTAAGTGGCTTTTTTACGCTTGAGCATAATACCCTCGGCTATCATAGCGCGCGATTGTTCCCTTACCTTTTCCAGCTCCTCCCAGGTATCAAACTTAATCAGTTCTGATATCCTGAATATCTCCGGGTACTCAGTACCAGCTTGTAACTGCTCTAACAGCACGCGGCGCTCGGCTTGTGTTTTGGTGCGAATATCCTCACCGCCGTATTCCAGGCAATCATAAGCAATAACGGCTACCGGACTCTCCTGCAATATTTTTTTGCTCAGGTTTTTCCTTCCGATACGGGTTTGCAATACGTTAAAGGGCATGGGCAAGCCGTTGCTGAAACTGAGAATTTCTCCGTCGAGTACCGTTCCATCAGGCAGATCGTTCAGAAAAGGATGCAGCTCCGGGAATTTTTCGGTCGACAGATCCTCGCCACGGCTCCAGATGAATATTTTGCCATTGCGCTTGATCATCTGCGCGCGGATGCCGTCCCATTTCCATTCGGCCTGCCATTCCTGCGGTTCGCCTAAGGCATCCTCCAGGTCGGCCGCCGCTTTGCGCTTTTCGGAGGTTTCCTGTATAGGGTATGCCAAAAAGAAAGGGTAAGGGCGTGATATATCATCAGCTGCTCCCTGCGCCTGTATCAGTTGTTCGTAACTATAGGTTTCGGGCATCCAGCTACCCATTATGCGGTGTGTTAACGTTGGCGCTTCAATACCGGTTACTTCAGCCAAGGCTTTTATTACCAGGTTTTGTGATACGCCCACTCGGAAACTTCCGGTTAATATTTTATTGAATACAAAGCGCTCCTGCTTATCCAGCATGGCCCAGGCTTCGGTAAGCCAAAGCTTGCGCTCCTCCTCGTTACGGGTACCTATCTCATTAATTTCGGCAACCCATTGGGTGAGCGTTTTATTACTGCCGGATGTATTTTCGGGCATCAGCAACGACATGGTTTCGGCCAGATCACCCACCACATGGTAGCTCTCCTCAAACAGCCACGCCGGTATGTTTGATACCTCCACCGCCCAGGTACGCACCAGCGTTGAATTGATGGGACGCTTTGGCCGCCTGTCGGTAAATAGGGCCAGCATGTGCATCTTATCATCATCAGGCACACTGTTAAAGTATTCTTTCAGCCGGCGTACCTTCTCATTGGTTTTGTTGGTTTCATCAAGATAAAGAAAAAGTTGGGCAAAGGCTTTCATTTTACCCCTCCTAAATCCTCCCCGAGGGGGGAGACTTGCCTGTCGGAGGGTTTACCATTTTCAGTTAAAGTCTCCCCCTTGGGGGGAGATTTAGAGGGGGTATTGTTGGGGAGGTTTGGATGGGTTTCTTCTTCCTCCTCTTCCCCATACAGCGTATGCACCTCTCTTGCGTCAAAACCTATCTCATTTAAATACCGGGTGAACGATGCGGTGTAGCCGTGCGTTAGATAAACCTTTTCGCAGCCGGTAGCATCAATGGCGCTCATAAGCCCGTCCCAGTCGGCATGGTCGGAAAGTACGAAACCCCTATCGGCAGCACGACGGCGCTTAGCTCCGCGCAAAGCCATCCAGCCCGAACAATATCCGAAGCTAAACGGTGCGAACTTACGAATCCAGGGCGTACCTATGGCCGAGGGTGGCGCCAATATGATTCCCTTTCTTACCTCATCCTTCGGGGTATCTGCAGTAATGCGGGTGGTAGGGTTAAGCACTACTCCATTACGCCGCAGCGCCTCGTTGGTGTTCTCGATAACGCCATGGGTAAAAACCGGGCCGATACTCAGGTCCAGGTTTTGCAGTATGCGCTGCGCCTTACCCAGCGAGTAGCCTGATATAACCGTTAACAAACCCTGCTGCTGGTTGCTGTACCACCAGCTGTTAATATCATTAAATATTTGCGCCTGCTCCTTCCACTGGTAAACGGGCATTCCGAATGTACACTCTGATATAAAATGCTGGCAGGCCACCGGTTCAAACGGTGTAGAGACGCCATCTTCCTGCGTTTTATAATCGCCGGACACTACCCAAACTTCACCTTTGTAACTTATCCTGATCTGCGCCGAGCCAATAACATGCCCTGCCGGGAAGAGGCATATTTCTACCCCGTTTTTCATTACCGTTTCGCCATACTCCACCGTTTGCAGGCTGATCTCTCCGAGGCGGTAATATAACACTTCTTTCGACAGATGATGTGCCAGGTAGCGCTTGTGCCCAACGTAGGCATGGTCGGCATGGGCGTGGGTAATTACTGCGTCATCCACAGGCTTCCAGGGGTCAATGTAAAATCGTCCCTGTTCGCAATAAATGCCGCGGTCGGTAAATTCAAGTAACGGCTTGGCCATAGGTTATTATAACCACTGCACGATAAATTGGTTTGTTATCATCCCTTTTGCTGAATGTTGCCTATCTTCGTACAAAAAATATTTCCCTTATGGAACTTTACAGCATCATTAAACATCTACACTCAGGCTTCAGGTATATTGTATTATTACTGGTAGTGGTAGCGGTTATTAACGCGTTTTTAGGCTGGTTTGGTAACAAGCCTTACACCGAAGGCAGCCGCAAGCTTAACGTCTTCGCGCTTATATCGGCACACGTACAATTTCTGATCGGCTTGGTACTATATTTCCTAAGCCCATTCGTACAGTTCACCAGCCAGACCATGAAGAACGCTGAAACCCGTTACTGGACAATGGAACACGTAGTTATGATGCTTTTCGCCATTGTGCTGATCACCATTGGTAACAGCAAATCAAAAAAGATTACTTTGCCGCAAGGTAAGCACAGAACAATAGCCATATTTTTTGGATTAGCGATTTTGATTATCGTAGTAGCTATAATTCAAAGCAAAAGAGGATTATTTGGTATTACGTCCTAAAAATTTTACAAAAAGTTGGTCAAATCAAATTTCTTTCTAAATTTGCCTCACATTATGATCAAAATCACACTTTTAAACAACTGGTGGCACCATTTAATTTTGGCAGCCGGATAGTGTATTGATCAACTACTAACCAATTGTAAACCTAATAGAACCCGGCGAATTCACTCATTCGACGGGTTTTTTTGTTTATAAGCATTTAACGCATGAAGAATTTTAAAATTGTTACCACATATAAAAAACTATTAGCCGATACTACCACACCGGTAAGCATCTACCTGCGCCTGCGTGATGTATACCCTAATTCGTTGCTATTGGAAAGCTCCGACTATCATAGCCGAGAAAACAGTATGAGTTATGTTTGCTGCGAGCCTATTGGCGGACTTAAACTGAACAAGGGAGAACTTAAGATCACTTATCCCGACAATAGCACACAAACCCATAAGGCGGGTGAGTTTGAACTGATAGACGAGATAAACCAGTTTCTATCCGTTTTTGAAACGGAGGCAAGTCCGCTTAAAATGATCTCGAACGGTTTGTTCGGCTATTTTACACACGAAGCGGTTGAGCATTTTGAAACCATTAAGCTTAAGCAGGTTGAAGATGATGCCCGGCAAATACCGGAGATGCAGTATAACATTTACCGCTATATTATCGCGATAGATCATTTTAAGAATGAGTTGTACATTTTTCATAACCAAGTAGAAGGTGGCGCTACCAATGGTGGTATTGAAAAAATGGAGTATCTCATCAAAAACAAAAACTTCCCGGAATATAAATTCAGAAGCAAAGCAGAGGAACAGTCAAACCTGACGAATGAGCAATTCATAGCCATTGTGGAGAAGATGAAGCAGCATATTTATCGTGGTGATGTTTTCCAGATCGTGCCGTCGCGTGCTTTTTCTAAAGAGTTTACCGGCGACGAGTTTAACGTTTACCGTGCGCTGCGCTCTATTAACCCGTCACCTTACCTGTTTTACTTTGACTTTGGCGATTTCCGCATATTCGGCTCATCGCCGGAGGCGCAGATCACGATCAAGAACCGTGTAGCCAGCATTTTCCCGATAGCGGGCACCTTCCGTCGCAGCGGCGATGATATTAAAGATGCCGAGTTGGCGTTAAGCTTAAAGAATGACCCAAAGGAATCGGCGGAACACGTAATGCTCGTTGACCTTGCCCGTAATGATTTGAGCCGCCATTGCGAAGAAGTGGAAGTAAAAGCCTTTAAGGAGGTACAATACTATTCGCACCTGATCCACCTGGTATCGCATGTAAGCGGTAAGCTGCACGCAGGTGCATCGGCATTTAAAATCGTTGGCGATACCTTTCCGGCCGGAACATTGAGCGGTGCGCCAAAGTACCGCGCTATGGAAATTATTGATGAAAACGAAAATATAAAACGTAGCTTTTACAGCGGCGCTATCGGTTATTTAGGATTTAACGGCGATTTTAACCATGCTATTATGATCCGTTCGTTTTTGAGCAAGAACAACACCTTGCATTACCAGGCAGGCGCGGGTATTGTAGCCGGTTCGGTACCAGAGAGCGAACTTAATGAGGTAAATAATAAAATTGCAGCCTTGCGTAAGGCGATTGAATTGGCGGAGGAATTATAGCCCCTCCCCGCCTCCCCTGAAGGGGAGGTGATAAAAAAAGTATTTAAGAATATAGTTATGAGTACAGAAAATACGGCAACCCATACAAGCTCCCCCTTTAGGGGGCCGGGGGGCAACATCCTGATAATAGATAATTATGATTCGTTTACCTATAACCTGGTGCATTTAGTAAACGAGATAGGTTTACAGTGTGAGGTATGGCGTAACGACCAGTTTAAGCTGGAAGATGTGGAAGCGTTCGACCATATCATCCTGTCGCCGGGGCCGGGCATACCGTCCGAAGCGGGTTTATTGCTGCAGGTGATAGAGCGTTACGCCCCTACCAAAAGTATTTTTGGGGTATGCCTTGGTCAGCAAGCCATTGCAGAGGTATTTGGCGGCTCCCTATCTAACTTAAAACAACCTATGCACGGTATAGCCACGCCTATAACGGTTACTGATGCGCAAGAGCCTTTGTTTATTGGTTTGCCGCAAAGCTTTAACGTAGGCCGCTACCACTCGTGGGTAGTAAATAACGAGGGAGTGCCTGACACGCTTACCGTTACCGCTGTTGATGAGACTGACAATTCGGTTATGGCACTACGCCACAAGCAGTATAATGTACGCGGTGTACAGTTTCACCCGGAATCCATACTGACGGAATACGGAAAAGAGATGCTGAAAAACTGGTTAGCCCCCCAGCCCCCTAAAGGGGGTGCTGCTGCGGAGGCTGAAAACACTGATTCGAAATAAAAAATACATATATATACATCCCCTTTAGGGGGCAGGGGGCCTTACATGACCATACTCGATAAAATAGTTGCCAATAAACGTAAAGAAGTAGCACGTGCTAAAAGCCGTGTGTCGTACACGAAGTTAGAAGAAGCGGAGTTTTTTGCGCGTCAGCCCTACTCGTTCCGCGAATTTTTGCTGGCACCTGATCGCACCGGAATTATAGCGGAGTTTAAACGCAGATCACCGTCAAAAGGAATTATTAACGACAAGGTTACCGTTAAACAGGTGACCACCGCCTATGCGGATGCAGGTGCTTCAGCGCTATCGGTATTAACCGACAAACAGTTTTTTATGGGACAAAAAATTGACGTTAAGCGCGCCCGCTTACTCAACAACATCCCCATACTGCGTAAGGACTTTATGATAGACGAGTACCAGGTAATTGAGGCCAAGGCAATTGGCGCAGATGTTATCCTGTTAATAGCCGCCATACTTACCCCTGCTGAGATTGACACCTTGGCTACCCTTGCCAAAAGCATTGGCCTAAGCGTATTACTTGAAGTACATAATCTGGAAGAGCTGGAGCGCAGCACTAACCCTAAGCTGGATGCCATTGGTGTGAATAACCGCAACCTGGCCGATTTTACTGTATCCGTTGACACTTCATTCCAATTAGCCAAACATATTCCGGACGATTTCCTGAAAATTTCAGAAAGCGCTATCAGCAATACAGAAGTTATTAAGGATTTAAAGCAAGCGGGTTTCAGCGGCTTTTTAATAGGCGAAAACTTTATGCGACAGGAAGATCCCGGAGCAGCTATGCGTGAGTTTGTACAGGGGCTGTAATTATTTAAAGTCTTCAAGTTTATACTTGTTCCAGAGTTTTTGGGCATACTGCTTAAAAACTTTGGGGCCGGCATTAAACGCTCCGTCAAAAGTATAATTGCCGCCATCGGCTTCCACGCCGGGCATTTTTATGAGGCTCTGTCCGCGCATGGCATATTTCTTTCCGCCTTCGTACATAATCACTTTCAGGTCTGACGGGCTAACATCTCCGCGGCATGTGGTTTATACATCAGCCAAACCTCGGCTTTGCCGTTGTTATCCAGATCGGTTACCTGTAACGCGTTTTTTATAAACGCGGCAGCAATATCAACAGGACACTCTTTAACAAAATCATTCACCACCCAGCCATTTACCCATGCACCGTTTATTTGCTTAAATTGATAAGCATGCAACGCCGCTTCACGGTAATCACCATCGCTGTTTGTTTTACTTTGTGTTTCGCCGGTTTCAGTCGTTAAAATCAGGTGTTCTCCTCCCGCATCTGTAAAGCGAATTGCTTTGACAAACTTGCCCTCGAACTTTATTTCCTTTGGTAATTGGGCAGCGGTAAGCGCAACAGACTTAACCTGAGCCATAGCTTGCTGCACGAATAATAAAACAAAAAGAAAAATCAATCTTTTCATGGCTTTTACTCTATCACCACCGTTTTGTTATTATACACAAATACCCTGTCGTCAAACACCAACTTCAACGCTTTGGCTAATACCGATGTTTCAACTTCTTTGCCGGCGGTTACCATGTCGGCAGCAGTATAGCCGTGGTTAACCGGGATGATCTGCTGCGCGATGATCGGCCCCTCGTCTAACTCATTAGATACAAAGTGCGCTGTTGCACCTATTAGTTTCACCCCGCGCTCAAACGCTTGCTTGTACGGACTCGCACCTACAAAGGCGGGTAAAAAGGAGTGATGTATATTAATGATCCGCATCGGGAACAGGCTGTTAAACGCAGGCGACAATATGCGCATAAACTTAGCCAGCACCACATAATCCGGGTTGCTTTGCTGCACCAGCGAGGTAATTTGCCCTTCTGCCTGTTGCTTGGTTTGCCCCTCATAACTTATATGGTGAAAAGGAACATCAAACCTGCGGCAAACATCCGCCAAAACAGCATGATTACCGATAACGCACTGCACACTTGCCCCAAGGGTGCCAAAGTAATTACGCACCAGTATATCAGCCAGGCAATGGTATTCCTTGGTAACCAGCACCACTATCTTTTTATCCGGTTTAGGGTTGATCTTTACCAGTGCTTGCGGTGGCAATATATCGCAAAGTTCCTGCTCCAGCGTTTGGGTATCGGCAGCGTTACCGTCGACCTCAAGGCGCATAAAAAACAGGTTTTCGGCAACATCGACATGCTCACCTAATGATACGATATTATAGTGATGCCTGGCCATCAAAGCCGAGATAGAAGCCACTAACCCCACCTGGTCGCGGCACTGTATAACGATGATCATAGTAAGGTAAAGGTATTGATTTCAATGATTAATAAAAGAGAGAGCTCTTGGTAGACCAGCTAATTTTCAAATAGTGCTTGTGAGGATAAGGATCTGTTGAATTGAAGCGTCAGTGGTTGTTACTTTCTTTTGTGCAGACAAAAGAAAGTAACCAAAGAAAAACTGCCGGCTTTTTAATTTTCTATGAAAGGCAGTGCATCGTAAGTGCCACCCGAAAATTAAGAGGCCGGAATTATAGGTTATGAACATGTAGTACTTGTTTGCTTTTTAACTATTGTCTTTCCGAATGAGGTACGAGGAGGAATCTGTCGCATGGCTATAAACGCGGTTAGATCTCTCACTATTGTTCGAGATGACAAATAATTTTAATTTTTAAAAGTCCTCCCCCTCGGGGAGGATTTAGGAGGGGTACTCCTTTGGAGAGGTGTTGGGGTGAAGTAAAATTTCCTTACTTTGCTTTAAAATACCACCACCCATTTTATGCCCTCACTCCCACCCAATAAAAATAAATTAGGTTTATGGACAAGCACCTCGCTGGTCATTGGCAATATGATAGGCGCGGGGGTGTTCCTGATGCCGTCGGCAATGGCGTCATTTGGCAGCATCAGCTTGCTGGGTTGGGTTTTCGCGGCAATCGGCGCCTATTTTTTGGCGAGGGTATTCAGCAACCTCAGCAAGTTGCTGCCACAGGTTTCCGGCGGGCCATATGCCTATACCCGCAGTGGCTTTGGTGATTTCGCGGGCTTCCTGGTGGCCTGGTGTTACTGGATAGCCGTATCGTGCGCTAACGCCGCCATCACTATATCATTAGTCAGTGCATTAACCGCTTTTGTACCGGCATTGGGCAGCAGCGCCACAGCATCTATAATTACCGGTTTGGCGGCTATCTGGCTGCTTACGTGGATAAACACAAGGGGAATCATCGTATCCGGAAAGCTGCAACTGGCTACTACGGCGCTTAAAATACTGCCGCTTTTAGTGGTTGCGGTTGGCGGCTTGTTCTTTATCAGGTTTGATAATTTTTTGCCCTTTAATAACAGCGGCACATCTATACCCACGGCTATAAACGCTACGGTTACCTTAGCCATGTTCGCCTTTGTGGGTATCGAGAGCGCGGCCATTCCGGCGGCAGATGTAGAGGATGCTGATAAAACCGTGTCGAAAGCTACCGTTATAGGCTTAGGCATCGCAACCTTGATTTACCTGCTGGGAAGCATCAGTATTATGGGCGTTATTCCGGTGCAAAAACTGGCTCAATCAGCCACGCCATACGCTGATGCCGCGGAGATCATGTTCGGTAATTCAGCTCGCTATTGGGTAAGCGCGGGTATCGCCATAGCGGCCTTTGGCTCACTAAACGGCTGGATATTGATACAGGGGCAAATACCACGCTCCATCGCTAAGGACAATCTTTTCCCAGCCATATTTGCGCGCGAAAACAAACGTGACGTACCATACGTGGGCATGGTGATCAATAGCGTTATGGTATCGGTTTTTATGGCGATGAATTACACGAAAGGGCTGGTGGAACAGTTTAAATTTTTAATGTTGTTATCCATATTCACCGTGTTTGTGTCCTATCTGCTTACCATGGCATCATACGTCATCATCAGGGCTAAGCAAAATATAAAAACCGGGTGGACTGGGGCGGTGGTACTTGCAATTCTGGCATTCGCCTATTGCCTGTGGGGCATCATCGGTGCGGGAGAACTAACCGTGTTTTATGGCTTCCTGTTTATGGCCGCGGGTATACCGGTTTATGTATGGATCAGGCTGGTTAATAAAAATATCAATCAATAGCATTTGGCTGTATAATTACAAATTGCACCAACCGGTAATTTTCTTTTATACGGTTGCGTAGCCTTGATATCGCATCGGTAATATCTTCCGTATCCAGGTCAGGCTCAAAGGCTATCATCAGCATCAGCACTACCTCTTCCGGCGATTGATAGGTTGACAGGATATTGCACACCTTAGTAACCGCCGGATCGCTTTCGGCCAGTGCCTTTATTTTTTCCTTGGTTTCTGGAGCTATGCCCTCACCCATCAACAGGCTTCGGCTTTCGCGAGCCAATATGGCCGATACGAATATTAACAGCAAACCAACCAATACCGATGCTACGCCATCCATATATTCCAGTCCGGTAGCATGGCCTATCAGCATAAATACCAATACAATCGCCAAACCAATAACCGCTGCGCTATCCTCAAACAGCACCAAAAAACTGGATGGATCTTTACTTTTAACGATTGCGTTCCACCAGGTATCGTTACCACGTACCTTATTAAACTCTTTAATAGCAATCCATAGCGAACTGCCCTCAAATATCATAGACAGCACCAGCACCACGTAGTTCCAGGTCGGGTCGCCCGGCGGATCGGCATGTATAATATGGGTGATGCCCTGGTAAACGGAGATACCGCCACCCAGGCTGAATATAAGTATCGATACAATGAACGACCAAAAGTAGATCTCCTTACCATAACCAAACGGATGCGTGGCATCAGCAGGTTTGTGGCTTTGCCTGATGCCATACAAGATAAGTATCTGGTTAATGGTATCAACCAGCGAGTGTACCCCCTCTGATATCATGGAAGGGCTGCCGCTAAAGCCACCGGCAACAAATTTGGTTACCGCAATAAGCAGGTTAGCCGCAAGTGCACTGTAAATTGATTTATAACTTTTAGCCATTTAAATACTCAGCCTGAGTGCTTAAATACAGCCGCGCGTTAAAAAAGTTTAGTGCCTTGCAGCATTGTTACCTTATGTTATTTTACTATAATTTGGACTTTGCCAATAAGCCTGTATTTGTAAATTTGATACCATGTTGCTAAAGCCTATTGCCCGCGTTGATGACATTGACAGGGCCGATTTTCAAAAACTGCATTTACAAACCAAAACACCGGTTATTCTAAAAAGCTTTGTTAAGGATAGCCCCGCGCTGCAAAAGTGGAACTACGATTACTTTAAACAGATTGCCGGTGATTACAAGGTAAATCTTTACGGCCGCGAAGATGAGTTTAACGACCGTGCTACCAGCGCTCCGGTAATGAAATCAACGTTTGGCGAGTACCTAAATATGATAGCCGAAGGGCCTGCGGAGTTGCGCCTGTTTTTATTCAACCTGTTGCAGCACAATCCGGAGTTAAAGAAGGATCTGGTGTATAACGATCCAACCGGTGGAAAAATAGTATCGTGGCTGCCTTATATGTTTTTTGGGGGCGAGGGTTCAAGCGTGCGCTACCATTATGATATTGATATGTCGCACATATTTTTAACGCAGTTTAAGGGTGTTAAAAAGGTGTTGCTCTTCTCGCTGGAGCAATCGCCTTTGTTATATAAGCTGCCTTTTAACTTTCACGGCATAGCCAACCTCAACGAGCCGGATTCAGAAAAACACCCCGCACTGCAATATCTGCAAGGCTGGGAATGCAACCTGCAACCTGGCGAAACTTTATACATTCCGTCGGGCTACTGGCATTATATCAAATACGTTACCGAGGGCTATTCAGTTAGTTTACGCATGCTTAACGAGCGACCCGTTGAGCGCCTGCGTGGTTTTAACAATATTTTTTTGGTCAGACGGTTTGACAACACCATGCGCAGATTGTTCAAGGACAAATGGCTTGATTACAAAATCAGGAAAGCAGAAGAAAATGCTAACAGGGCTATTGAATTATTGAAACTGCAAAGTGCCTGATATTGTAACAAATAGTTGCTTTTTAAATCTTATCACTACATTTAAATAAAAAAATCACCTATGGGACTTTTCAGCAGATTGTTAAGCGAACTTATAGATGTTATTGAATGGGTTGACAACACCCATGATACATTGGTATGGAAATTTCCGCGCAATGATAACGCTATTAAGATGGGCGCCAAACTTACGGTGCGCGAATCGCAGGTAGCCATATTTGTAAATGAAGGTAAAATAGCCGACATTTTTCAGCCCGGCATGTATGAGCTTACCACGCAAAACATGCCCATACTTACCACCCTTGAGGGCTGGAAGTATGGCTTTCAAAGTCCGTTTAAGGTTGATGTTTATTTTGTTAGTACGCGCATGTTCACTAACCAGAAGTGGGGCACCAAAAACCCGGTTATGCTGCGCGATGCGGAGTTTGGCCCGGTAAGGCTGCGCGCTTTCGGCTCGTATGCTTTCAGGGTGGCTGATGCCGCTGTTTTCTTCAGGCAGATAACAGGAACGAACCCTGTGTTTAACGTAGAAAATATAAATGAACAACTACGCAACATCATCGTTTCTCGCGGCATGGATACCGTTGCTGCTTCAAAAATACCGGTACTTAATTTAGCCGCTAACTATGATGAGGTTGGCGTGATCATTAAAAACAACATAGCGCCCGATCTGGCCGAGATGGGATTGATCCTGACCGCCCTGCTGGTTGAAAATGTATCCCTGCCACCAGAGGTGGAGAGTGCGCTTGATAAACGTACGCAAATGGGCATCATCGGCAACCTGGGTGCTTACGCACAGTTTCAGGCTGCCAACGCCATCGAAAAATCTGCCGAGAACAGTATCGGCGGCAACCTGGGTGCCGCGGGTATGGGCCTGGGCGTAGGTGCTGCCATGATGGGCCAGGTTGGCAATATTTTTAAAGATAACCATGTGGATGCCGCGCCGCCGGTTAATGATGGACCGCCGCCGATAAAAGCTGAAACACAATATTACGTTGCTATTGACGGTAAACCAGAAGGTCCGGCTACGTTGGAACAGTTAAAAACCATCATCGGGCAAAAGCAATTAGGTGGAGATACCAAGGTTTGGAAAAAAGGCATGGCCGACTGGGCACCGGCCGAATCAGTTGATGAACTTGCTGATCTGTTTGGTAACACACCGCCGCCACTGGCTTAATACAATTCCGTTATTACGCTAATATGCCTGCCGAATCACCACAAACGTCCGAAGTTATCAGCCTGCTTAAATGCAAAAGCTGTGGCGCTTCAACCCGGTTTTTGCCGGGCAGCAACAAGTTGCGCTGCGATCATTGCGGGTCTGAAGAGGAGATTGAAGTTTCATCAGAACCTGTAATTTCGCTCGATTACGAATTGTATATAACCGAAACACAGGCGCTGTACCAAACACCGGTTTTACACGCGGTAAAGTGTAGCGGCTGCGGATCGGAAACCATACTGGAACAAAGCGTAACAGCTGATAGGTGTCCGTTTTGCGCATCACCGCTCGTGGTATCTACTACCAACCAGGGCATGGTGAAACCGCATTACATCCTGCCCTTTAAAATTGACACCAAAGCGGCCGTTGGCTTTTTTAATAAATGGCTTAAGGGATTGTGGTTTGCCCCGTCTGATCTGGCTAAAAAAGTCAACGCCAATGTATCCGCCCTTAAAGGTGTTTACATGCCATTCTGGACGTATGATACCGATACCGTAACCCAATATCAAGGGCAGCGCGGCGATCATTATTACGTTACCGAAACTTATACCACCACCGTTAACGGGCAGCAGCAAACGCAGACCCGTCAAGTACGCAAAACACGGTGGAGTTACGCTTCGGGTACCGTGAGCCGCGACTATAGAGATGTGCTGGTACCTTCAAGTAAATCTTTACCTCAAGATACGCTGCTTGAACTTGAGCCGTGGGATTTACGCATGCTGGCCAATTTTGATGAGCGGTACCTGAGCGGTTTCCGGTCAGAGAACTTTCAGACCACGCCGCAAGTGGGGCTTGAAACCGCAAAACAACTTATCGAGCCTAAAATACTAAGCGATGTACGTAACGATATCGGTGGAGATGAACAGCGTATTGATAGCCATGCCACCAGTTACTACAACATTGGCATAAAATATATTATGCTGCCGGTTTGGGTAAGCGCCTATAGCTATAACAATAAAGTTTACCAATTCACCGTAAACGCGCGCACCGGCGAGGTGATAGGCAAACGCCCCTACAGCGCCATCAAGATCACGCTGTTTGTGCTGATGATCTTGGCTATTATCGTGCTGATCATTCTATACTTTTCTAATCAGCAGGCTTAATAATTTTTGTCATTTCGACGAAGGAGAAATTTTATTTGCGTTCATCACAGACGCTACCGATTTCTTCTCGTACCTCTTTCGAAATGACGATATTAAAGTCCTTTCTCTTGGGGAAGATTTAGAAGGGGTATTCTTATATTATTTAGGAGGGGTATAAAAAAAGGAGCACCAAAGCGCTCCTTTCAATATTATCTATCATCAACCATTAAAACGGCAGATCGTCCTCGTCAGGTGCTGAGCTTAGGTCAACCGGTGGTGCATACTCTGGCGTAGCGCTGTTGCCTGCACCGCTTAATACATTTATTCTCCACAATTGCAGCGAGTTAAAGTAGCTTTTTTTACCGCTTTTGTCAGTCCATGGGCGGCCGCGCAGGTTAAAGAAAACCTCAACGTCATCACCTACCTTAACATTGTCAAGCAGGTTGCAACGGTCTTGTATAGCCTCAAATTTTAAGTATTCAGGGTATTGCGGGTTTTCTATATATTCAACAATCAGTTCGCGTTTTTTAAGTGAGTCTGTCACCTGTTGGGTTGGCGACACTTCATGTACTTTGCCTTTGATATCCATGCTTCAAATTTAAAAATGTAAAGTTAATGCTAACAAATTAAAATAGAGGTGTATTTAATTGTTTATTTTCGCCAAATATTATGGAAGTTTTCCACACCGAAAGTAAGATAGTTATTACCTGCAACAAAAGGCTATCGCCCTATTTGCAGCGTGAAGTTGAGGCACTGGGCTTTACCCCGGTACGCGTTTTTCAAACCGGAATAGAGCTTAAAGGCACTGTAAATGACAGCATTCCGCTTAACCTTAACCTGCGCTGCGCCAGCCAGGTGTTATACTCGCTCAAAGAGTTTACAGCGGCCAACCCTGATGAATTGTACAATGAGCTGGTTAAGATAGAATGGGAAAAACTGATTGATTTTTCAGGATACTTTTCTGTCACCTCCAACGTAAATAACGAGCATATCCGCACGCCGCTGTTTGCCAACGTTAAAGTAAAGGATGCCATTGTTGACCGTATTAAGCAGGTAAAAGGCATCAGGCCAAATTCAGGTGCTGATGTAAATAAAGCGGTAGTACACCTGTACTGGCAGGATGACCGGGCTGAGATTTTCCTGGATACCTCGGGCGAAACACTGGCCAAACACAGCTACCGTAAAATACCGGGCAAAGCGCCTATGCTTGAGGCACTCGCAGCATCAACCATTATGGCTACCGGCTGGGATGGTAAAAGCACCTTTATTAACCCCATGTGTGGCTCAGGCACGCTGGCCATTGAGGCAGCCTTGCTGGCTACCAATAAAAGCCCCGGCTTTTTCAGGATGAACTATGCCTTTATGCACGTTATGGGTTACGACGAAACGGTATTTTTTACCGAGCGCCGTAAACTGAAGGATAAGGCCATTAAACAGCTTGACTTTAGAATTATCGCTACCGATCTATCTGCCGACGCGGTTGATATTGCCCGCCGCAATGCCAATACTGCCGGTGTAGAACATTTGATTGATTTTAACGTTTGTGATTTTGCAGACACCGAAGTACCGGAGCAGCCGGGCGTGGTTATGTTTAACCCTGAGTACGGAGAGCGCCTGGGTGTACATACCAAGCTGGAAGCTACGTATAAGCGCATAGGCGACTATATGAAGCAAAAGTGTTTAGGGTACCGAGGCTACATTTTTACGGGCAACCCTGACCTGGCAAAAAAAATCGGACTGAAAGCCAGCCGCCGCATTGAATTTTATAACGGAAAACTGGATTGCCGCCTGCTGGAGTATGAACTATATCAGGGTACAAAGCGACAGCCAATAGAAGAATAACAATCAAAATGAAGAAATTAATAATTACCATATGTGCCGCCTTATTTACCCTCGGCGCTATGGCACAACAGCACCTGGCTTTCCCGTTTCAGGGTGGCAAAACGGTAATGACTAAGTTTTTTAAAGATAGCCTGCAGGTTTCGGCTGATATCATCAAGAAAAAAGCATCAGGAACAGCCGTGTTTAAATTTACGGCCGACGGCGAGGGTAACATCAAAAAAATTATTGTTTATTATGCTGACGATGCCTCACTGGTACAGCCGATTATAGATGCGCTGCGTAAATCAAACAAAAAATGGGTGATACCTGACGGCGAAAAAATGCACGATTTTATATTGCCTTTTTCCATCAGCTTTTTGGCTCCCGCAACTGCGCCGGATAAAATTCAAAAAGAGTTTTACGATTACTATACCAACCGCAAGCCTATCATGTCTTTTGACCAGGTTCCGTTGGATATGGCTACCCTGTTGCCTACCGTTGCCGTAAACTATAGCTTAAAACAACAACCAAAGGGCAACTAAGCTATACCCATAAGTAGGTATTTATTTCGTGAGAAATAATTTAATATAAAAGTGAATTTGTAAAAATCCGGGCTTAAATAATTCTCGTTTATACTATCATTTATCAGATACATTGATTAGTATGACAGATGGTTTAAGCTCAAAAATTAAGTCGGTTGCGATAAACATTCGCAAACAGCGAGAGGCAAAGAACTATACCCAAGAGTACCTTGCCGCCAAACTTAAGATTTCTCAAAATGCCTATAGCAAAATAGAGTTAGGCTATACCAAGATTACCGTTGAACGGCTTTTCCAGATAGCGGATATTTTAGGTACAAGTATTACAGGCCTTATTGAGGCCGGAAAATCAGAGGCTGCATAGCAGTTTCTGATTTTTATATTTGCCGCATGTTAGCACCACAACAAGCGGAAATTATCAATCAAACCAAAACTTACGTACAGCAAACCCTTGCACATGCCGAAGGCGGGCATGACTGGTGGCATATTCACCGTGTTTGGGGTAATGCAAAGCTAATTGCCAAAGGCGAACAGGCTAATCATTTTGTGATTGAGCTGGCTGCCCTGTTGCATGATATTGCCGATGCCAAGTTTCATGGTGGCGATGAGGAGGTTGGCCCGGCTACAGCCGGCGCATGGCTGCAAAGCCTTGATGTTGATGCCGAAACCGTTACTCATGTACAGCAGATCATCAGGCACATGTCGTTCAAGGCAAGCTTTGGGCAGGTGGCGTTTACATCTAAAGAGATGCAGATCGTACAGGATGCCGACCGGCTGGATGCCATTGGCGCTATCGGTATTGCACGGGCATTTAGTTACGGCGGCTTTAAAGGAAGGGCATTTTACGATCCGGCTACCCCGCCAAATCTGAATCTCACCAAAGACGAATATAAAAACACCACCGCGCCAACCATTAATCATTTTTACGAAAAGCTGCTATTGCTTAAAGATAAGATGAACACCGCTACCGGCGAGCAAATAGCCCAACAGCGCCATGACTATATGCTCCAGTTTCTCAATCAATTTTATGCCGAGTGGAACGGTGAACGATAGTGCCCGTTATAGGGTTTCTAACGATTCGGGATGTTTGGGGCGCCATATGGCGTAATAGTAAGCCAGGCAAAAAACACCTAACAAAAACGGAATAAGCGCCAGGTGCTTATAGGTGATACTTCCGTAAACCACACGGGCATCAAGGTGCAGAAATTCGCTAACCATCCAATAGCTGTTGGCCGTTATCCAAAAGGTGATGGCGAGGTTATGGCACAGCTCAGACATGAGTTGCCTGGTACGCCAGGCAATAACAAGGGAGATGATAAGCGTTGGGAATATCATTACTATTCCCAACGGCTTCCATATCAGGCACCAGCCAATATCCTTTAACAACCAGAACACAATATGGAGGTTTTCCATTTTGCGGTACTTGAGCGGAATTACGTACTGGGCCATTAAAATAATTAGCGATTTTTAATGTAACGGAAATCCTGACCGGCCTCAATATTCAGCAAACATTCGTATATCAGGCGAATCACGTTATCTACATCCTCTTTATGGATCATCTCTACCGTAGTGTGCATGTAGCGTAATGGTAATGATATCAATGCAGATGGCACACCGTCATTTGAATAAGCAAAGGCATCAGTATCAGTACCGGTTGAACGTGATGAAGCCTGACGCTGGAACGGGATATTATTTTTTTGCGCGGTTTCAACTAATAGCTTATTCAGGTTGGTTTGCACGGCAGGCGCGTATGACACTACCGGGCCACGACCACAAGCCAGATCACCCTGAACAATTTTGTTGATCATTGGCGTGCTGGTATCGTGCGTAACATCGGTAACAATGGCTACGTTTGGTTTTATGTGGTGGGCTATCATTTCGGCACCACGCAAGCCAATCTCTTCCTGCACGGCGTTCACAATGTACAAGCCGAACGGTAGCTTAATATTGTTTTCTTTCAACAAGCGCGCTACCTCAGCTATCATAAAACCGCCGGCGCGGTTATCCAATGCGCGGCCAACGTAGTAGCGGTTGTTCAGTACCATAAACTCATCCTCGTAAGTAATAACGCAACCTACGTGGATGCCCAGGTTCTCCACCTCTTCCTTTGAAGTACAGCCGCAATCAATGCTGATATTTTTTAATGTAGGCGCTTCTTCCTTCTCCCCACCCTGGCGGGTATGGATAGCAGGCCAGCCGAATACGGCTTTAACAATGCCTTTATCAGTGTGAATATTTACCCGCTTTGATGGCGCTATCTGGTGGTCAGAGCCGCCATTACGAATTACGTAGATCAAACCATCATTAGTAATGTAATTCACAAACCATGATATTTCGTCGGCATGTGCTTCTATTACTACTTTATACTCGGCATCTTTATTAATAATGCCTACAGCCGTACCATAGTTGTCAACATAGTAATCATCTATATACGGCTTAAGGTAATCAAGCCAAAGCTCCTGGCCTTTCCACTCAAAACCTGTTGGGGATGGATTGTTAATGTATCGTTCAAAAAATTCGAGCGACTTATCGGTCACTACTGGTGTATGTGTTGTTTCTGCTTTATTTTTAGCCATGTTTTGTGTATCTTAAAGCGCTGTTAACGCCGAAAGCAAATATAGCAAAGCTGTGCAAAAACGCGCGGCTTGTAGGGCTGCTTGTAATTATTAACTGCGTTTACGACACTTGCAATAATTTTATTTTGAAAAAAAACTTACATGCGGTATTAAACGTAAGTTAGTGTAGATGGTCAAACAAATAAATTTGCATTTTATTGTTTAATTTGTTTTATTTGACTTAACATTTGTATAACCCCTAAAGCAAAAAATTATAGAATAAACTTTACTCAACAACATTTTAAGTAAACTTAATTAAGTAGTAAGGTTTTCTATGGATTTAAAATTGCAAAGTGATCAGGATCTAATCCATCTTTATATTTCGGGCGATGAAGGGGGGCTTGTTGAGCTTATTCGCCGTTATCAAACCAAAATATATACTTCTATTTATTTGCTTGTTAAAGACGAATACCTCGCCGAAGATATTTTCCAGGATACGTTTATAAAAGTAATTAACACTTTAAAAGCCGGAAAATACAACGAGGAAGGTAAGTTTTTACCATGGGTAACGCGTATTGCGCACAACCTGGTTATTGACCATTTCCGCCGCGAAAAGCGTGCGCCAATGGTTAGCAACGGTGATGATTTTGACATCTTCGAGGTGTTAGGCAACTACGACGAAAGCATGGAAGACCGCATGGTGCGCGAGCAAACACACAAGGATTTAAAAACATTGATACAGTTGCTGCCTGCCGAGCAAAAAGAGGTATTGATTATGCGCCATTTTGGTGATATGAGCTTTAAAGAGATTGCAGACATTACCGATGTAAGCATCAATACTGCCCTTGGCCGTATGCGCTATGCCCTTAACAACCTGCGTAAAATGATGCAGGCTAAAGAGATGAGCATAAAAAACTGAGGTTAAAATATTTTTGATAAGCCCTTAAAAACAAAGGCAGCATGTTATAAATTAGTATAATATGCTGCCTTTACTTATTTCATCCCAGATACGCGAGGCTGATGCCTGGACGATAAAGAATGAGCCCGTAACTTCCGTCGACCTGATGGAACGGGCCTCAAAAGCTTTTGTAGGATGGTTCATCAATCACTTTCCTGAGCGGAATGAGCACATAAGTGTTTACTGCGGAACCGGCAATAATGGCGGTGATGGACTGGCAATAGCCCGTATGCTGCATCAGCATAAATACCAGCATTTAAAAGTTATTATAGCTCGGTTCAGCGATAAATCAACTGCTGATTTTGATGCAAACCTGCACCATTTAAGGGAGTGTGGCATAGAACCGATAACCATAAACAGCGGCGAAGCACTGCCTGACGATGACAGCAACATTATTGTAGACGCCCTGCTGGGCAGCGGGCTAAACAAACCGCTCGACGGCGATTATAAATTATTGGTTGATTATTTGAACAGCCTGAATAAAACAGTGGTGGCCGTTGATGTACCTACCGGCTTTTTTGCCGATGGCGAGGTTCCGCAGGACGCAACCGTATTAAGGGCCGATCTGGTGATTACATTTCAGCAGGCCAAAATCAATTTTTTGCTGCCGGAGTCAAAGCATCATATTAATTGCTGGGAAGCGGTAAACATCGGCATAAATGAGGAATATACCCGTTCGCTTAACTCCCTATATCAGTATATTGAGGAAAAAGATGTGCGGGATATACTAAAATATCGTACGCGTTTCAGCAATAAAGGCACTTATGGCCACACCTTGATTATTGCAGGCGAGGCGCGTACTATGGGGGCAGCTTTATTGTGTTCGTCGGCAGCGGCTTATGCGGGTGCCGGGCTAACTACAGCTTGCATACCCGGCAGCGGCTTAACGGCGCTTAATAGTTATATGCCCGAGCTGATGGCCATCATCCGCGATGGCGATACACTGCCAGACATTGCCTGGAAAAAATTCAGATCCATTGCCTTTGGCCCGGGTTTAGGTACTGATGAAAGCGCCCTCGAACTTTTTGCCTACGTACTTACCAACTATAAAAAACCTATGGTTATTGATGCCGACGGCCTTAACCTGCTGGCTAATAATAACACCCTGTGGCAGGCCATCCCTGCAGGTAGCATACTCACCCCGCACATGAAAGAGTTTGACCGCTTGTTTGGCGAACATACCAACTGGTGGGCACGCCTGCAAACCGCAAAGCAGCAGGCTGCCGAACGTAACCTGTATATAGTACTAAAAAATGATTATACCATAACTGCAACACCTGATGGCAAGCTTTACTTTAATTCAACCAGCAATGCTGCAATGGCCACCGGCGGTATGGGCGATGTGCTTACGGGCATACTGGCCTCACTGCTTGCGCAGGGCTATACGCCTCAAGAGGCTTGCATAGCCGGCGTATATGTGCATGGTAAAGCCGGAGATGAACTGGCATTGCCCAACCGGATGAATGTGGTATTGCCGGGCAAACTGGCGCAACAGCTACCTGTTACCATGGCGAAGTTGATGGCATAAAAAAAGCGGTTGTGAGTATCGACAACCGCCTTTCTTTTTAACTATTAACTGACCTTATAAAGAACTAAATACTCTCTGTAATTATCTATAAGACGTGTCGACTTTGAATACGTTACACCATATTTGAACTTTTTTACGAAACGGTATGTTTTTATTTCAAAATAAACTTTCAATAATTTTTGAAAGTTAAATAATAAGTGTATGTTTGTATATGGAATTGGTTGAAGCAAGACAGAAATTTATTGAAACGTGGGGTAAGCTGGGATCAGAATGGGGCATCAACCGCACCATGGCACAGGTACATGCCCTACTGCTGATATCTCCAGAGGCACTTACAACCGAAGAAGTAATGGAAGCGCTGAGCATATCGCGCGGCAACGCTAACATGACCCTGCGCGACCTAATCAGTTGGGGGTTGGTTGAAAAGCAATTAAAACCCGGAGAACGTAAAGAATACTTTTTTGCCGAGAAAGACGCCTGGACCATTGCCCGCCAGGTAGCCCAGGAACGCAAAAAACGCGAGCTCGATCCGCTGCTGAAGGTATTAAACGATCTATCTGAAGTAAAGGGAAGTGAAAAAGACCCTGCTTATAAAACTTTCAAAAGCTCTGTAAAGGGTATAACCAAACTATCGGCAAACGTGAACAAGACTTTGGAGACCATGATAAAGGCGGAGGAGAACTGGTTTTGGGGATCTATCCTTAAAATATTTAAATAAAAAATTTTATCTATATATTTCATTAATTACTGAAAATTCAAAACTTATCATTAAATAAAAACAATCATCATGAACTACGTCATCTTGACCTACGCACTTTACCTATCAATAAGCATTGCAGTTACCATTTGGGTAGCGCGAGTTTTATTCAACAACGGCCGTGTTTTTCTGGTGGATATATTTCACGGCAACACCGAGCTTGCCGACTCGGTAAATAAGCTGCTGTTAGTGGGCTTTTATCTAATCAATATTGGTTATATGGTAGTGGTTTTGAAAGAGTATGGCACTATTGCAAATACGCGTGAAGTGATAGAAATACTAAGCTATAAGGTTGGCCGCATTATTTTAATATTGGGCGCCGTGCACTTCATAAACCTCGCCATATTCTTCAGGTTACGCAACAAGGCTCATTGGACAAAGGTCATGATGGAGCGCTACAAACCATTTGCAGAAAAATAAAAAAAATCAAACCTCCCTAATATGAAAACGCTGCATAACCATATTATTTTGTACGATGCGGAATGCCCTATGTGCAACCTGTATACCAAAGCTTTTGTAAATGCAGGTATGTTAGACGACACCGGCAGAACGGCCTATCAGGAAACACCCGAAATGCTTTGTCCGCTGATTGACCGGCAGCGGGCCGTTAATGAGATAGCCCTGGTGAATACGGAAACCGGCGAAGTCAATTATGGCATCGAAAGTTTGTTTAAGGTAATTGGCAATTCTTTTCCTGCTTTTAAAGGCTTGTTCAGCTTTAAGCCATTTGTGTGGATATCAGCTAAGTGTTATGCCTTTATATCATACAACCGCAGGGTAATCATCCCGGCTAATAATCATGACTATGCAATTCAGCCAACTTTCAGCCTGAAATTACGCTTGGCATATCTGCTATTTACATGGTTTATTGTCGGCACGGTATTAACGCAATATGCAGGTTTGCTGGTGCCCATGATATCAACAGGCAATGCA
This sequence comes from Mucilaginibacter roseus, assembly GCF_021215455.1. Lineage (GTDB taxonomy): Bacteria > Bacteroidota > Bacteroidia > Sphingobacteriales > Sphingobacteriaceae > Mucilaginibacter > Mucilaginibacter roseus. The sequence continues at coordinate 451,438 of NZ_JAJPWV010000003.1, forward strand.
TGGCGTGAGTACCTCATTTGTGGCGGGCAGATATTATTTCAGGGGATAGTAGTAAGCCTGTATGCGCCTATTAAGCGTTGGGATTACCTGGGCAATATGATGACTATTTCGTTCGCAGGTGCGCTGCTTTTACTGCCTTTGATAATTGCAGCACAGCTTATCGCAATACCTCCAATGATAAGCACACTGTATTTTTTGGCGATTGCCGGGCTGATGTTTTTAGAACATATCCGCCGCACCAAATTGCTCAAGCTGGGCTGGCTGCTTACAATCACCTGGGCACTTTATCGCCTGTTTGTATTATTAATCATCATTTAAAACTGAACCGTCATGAAATACAATAAGGTGATACTTGCAGGCGGCAGCGGTTACTTAGGCACCGTGCTGGCGGCGCACTTTAGCAAACTGGCAAAAGAGGTAATTATATTTACCCGCAATCCTCAGCCACAAAACGGCAATATAACCATGGTTTACTGGAACGGCCGTACCCTGGGCGATTGGGCCGTTCATTTAGAAGATAGCGACGTACTGATAAATCTGGCGGGCAAAAGCGTAAACTGCCGCTATAACAAAAAGAATAAGGCGGAGATATTTTCTTCCCGGCTAAACGCCACCCGGATATTGGGTGAAGCGCTCCTGCTGACTGATAACAAGCCCAAAGTATGGATAAACGCGGCATCAGCTACTATTTACCGCCACGCTGAGGACAGGCCGCAGGATGAATATACCGGGGATATTGGCGCAGGCTTTTCAGTAGAGGTTTGTAAACAATGGGAGCAGGCTTTTGCCGAACAAAATATACGCGGCATTCGCAAAATAGTATTGCGCATCAGCATTGTGCTGGGTAAACATGGTGGTGTGGCCGGTTATTATTTAAATCTGGCCCGTTTTGGCTTAGGTGGGATACAGGGTAACGGCAAACAATATTTTAGCTGGGTGCACGAGGATGACGTTACCGGCAGTATAGATTTTTTGCTGGATAACCCCAACCTGCAGGGTGCATTTAATATTGCATCACCAAACCCCATTCAAAACCGGGAGTTGATGGCCGTGATACGCAAAGCCGTAGGTGCCCCATTTGGCTTGCCTGCTACTAAATGGATGCTGGAAATAGGCACATGGCTGCTACGCACCGAAACTGAACTGATATTGAAAAGTCGCTGGGTTTTACCCACCCGGTTAACCGAAGCAAGCTACAATTTTAAAGTGCCGGATATAAAAACAGCTATTGAAAAATGTATTTAACACTTAAACCTTATCATTTATATTATGACAACCAACTTTTTGAAACCATTTCGGCTTATAGTTTTTCCTTTAGCTTTCGCATTTATCTGCTATTTTATATTCGGTATTGACAGCTTTGAGGATCTTTTCAATATTATGTCCATCAGCTTTATCTTTCTTGTACCATTTAGCATCGGCTTGCTTACAGTTTATTTTTCCGACATCCAATTGATTAAAAAAATAAGATATGCAATGTTGGCCCCATGGATAAGCATTATGGCTTTTTTCCTGATCACATTATTCCTTTCGTTAGAGGGCTGGGCTTGCTGGCTGATGATTTTGCCCGTGTTTTTATTTGCAGCGAGTTTAGGTGGCTTAATAGCCCGGCGTTACCGCTTACGTAAATACCGCAATGAAAAAATACAAGTATCCCTTTTTGTACTTCTCCCCTTCCTGATATCACCAATTGAACGCTACATTGGTGATCATCCTTCAATTTACAAAGCGTATACCTATATCGATATTGACGCCGACAAGGCTCATATCTGGAATAACGTAACCCGTGTAAGGGGCATCACATCAACCGAAGATAAGGGCTGGCTTACTGAAACCCTTGGCTTTCCGCGCCCGTTGCGCGCAGAGTTGAACTATAACGGTGTGGGCGGTTATCGCAAGGCTATATTTGATAAAGGATTGATCTTTCACGAGCAGGTTACCAACTATTCAGATCAAAAATTTATGCGTTTTACCATCAAGGCTAACCCGCACGAGATACCCTCAACCACCATGGATGAACACGTGGTAATAGGCGGCGAATATTTTGATGTGATAGACGGAACGTACGAGCTCGAACGATTGAACAATAAAACCTATCGCCTTCATTTATACAGTCACTTTAAGCTGACCACTACCTTCAACTTTTACGCAGGCCTGTGGGCCGATTGGATAATGAAGGATATACAGAACAACATCCTCCAGGTAATTAAGCAGCGGGCAGAGGATATCTAAACCTTATTACATATTCATCGTGAAAACACAACAACAATTATTAAAACGCATACGAATTTGTATAATAGTTATTATTGTCGGACTGTTCATCAGCGGCGCTACGGCTTTTCCTTTAGAAACAGAGATCGGTTGGCTAACTAAAAACATGCAATTGCTACCTGTCTCTGCGCAAAATTGGTTGAACAGTATTTACCTGGCTTTGCATAAAACCAACATCCAATATCCCTATTTAGCTTACGGTACCGACTGGCTGGCCTTTGCACATTTAGTATTGGCCGTGTTGTTCATTGGCCCGTACAGGCATCCGGTTAAAAATTTATGGGTAATTCAGTTTGGCATGATCGCCAGCGTAGCCATATTTCCGCTGGCGTTTATAGCAGGTGGCGTTCGGGGCATACCCGTGTTTTGGCAATTCATTGATTGCTCGTTCGGCATTATATGTATGCTGCCGCTCTTTATTGTTTATAGAAATATCCATGAATTGACAGCGCTTTATGCTAAGCAGGGAATAATAGTGCCGGCCGTTTAAATATTGCTGATTACCATCATGGCATCCATGGTAGGGTTAACGCTGCCGCCTCGTGGTTCAAGCGTTACGGCAAAGGCTTGGGGCTGCTCAACGGCTTTCATTTCCTTCATGCCAGATGTGTCAGCCTTAACATCAAATAAACCCAGGTCAACCGGCTTTCCGGCCACAATAGCCCATAGCTGGTATTGGTGTTTTTTGTCATTGGCAGGCATTTTCATGCCTTCCATGTCAATCATCACTTTTTTCTTTTGTGGGCTCCATGCAACGGTTAATGCAGAAGCAGGTGCCTTCGGCGTACCTTTAAGTTTTATAAAGCGGAAGGAATGATCGCGCAGCACGCTGATCTGCCCGTCCATCAAATTTACCTGGCTGCTAAAACGTTGGTTTTGGCTTTGTAACGACGTTATTAACTCAGTAGATTGTTTTAGCCTTCCATACAAACCTATTATGGCAACTATGCTGATCACCAACAGGAAAAGACTGGCGGCAAAACCATACTTGTAAAAGTTAACACTACGTGCGGGTAGTTGAACTACTTTCGCATCCTCATCGTCAGTATAAATCCGTGCTTTGGTGAAAATTTTATCGTCGGCTAAATTGGTAAGCAGGCTGTTAAGTACGCGGTTGCGCTGGTGCTCCGATGGTTCTATGGCTTGCTCAAGGGCGTAGCTCTCCATGGCTTTTTCTATCGCGTCCAGTTCAGCTTTAATCTTCGGATATTTTATAGCAGCAGCCTCAACCTGTTGCCTTTCGTCAGGAGTAACATCCCCCAAAACGTAAAGCTCCAGTATTCCCGACTCAATATATGCGCTTATGTCTTCCAATTTTCTTATTAAAACTGTTTTCTGAGCTGCTGTATCGCCATTCGTAACCGTGTTTTTACTGTACCCAAAGGCACACCCAATTCATCGGCAGCCTCAACATGGGTATATCCTTTAAAATATACCAGGTCAAGTATTGATCTTTGCTCCTGCTTAAGTGTTTGCACCAGATCCTTCAAGCCGAGTAGTTCGGGCTTGTAAACCGTGTTTCTTTGCTCGTCAATAAAAGTTACGTTATTTTCGAGCTCTTGGTTTTTAGTTTGGTTCTTAAAATCTTTAGATCTCACCTTATCAATGGCCAAATTGCGCGCAATATTCACCATCCAGGTAAATAAACGCCCCTTTTCGGCACTGTAAGCCGAAAAAGATTGCCATATTTTTATAAAAGTTTCCTGTAATACATCTTCTGCCGATGGCTCATCGTTAATAATGCGCAGGATAACACCGTACAACGATGCGGAATACATGTCATATAAGGCTTCGGCAGCCACTTTCTCGCGCTGACGGAGCCCTCTAACTAATTCTTCTTCAGTCAGTGATATTTTGGGTCTTCTACTCACTGGCTACAAGGTAAAAAGAAAAATTAAAAATCAAACAGGTGTTTCTCGGCATGATACGATGAGCGCACTAATGGTCCGCTCTCTACATACCTGAAACCCATCTCGAGGCCTTTTTGTTTGTAGAAGTTAAATTGATCGGGATGTATCCAGTCAACCACAGGGTGGTGATTGCGTGTAGGTTGCAAATACTGGCCCAGTGTAAGTATATGTACACCTGCATCGAGCAGGTCAGCCATGGCCTCCAAAACATCGGCCTCGGTTTCGCCCAAGCCCAGCATAATGCCTGATTTGGTGCGCAACCCGGCTGCTGATATATGGCGCAAACAATCTAAACTACGATCGTATTTAGCTTGTATACGTACTTCGCGGGTAAGCCTGCGTACGGTTTCCAAGTTGTGCGATACCACTTCGGGCCTTACCTCTAACACACGTGCCAGGTTATCCCAGTTACCTTTAAAGTCAGGCAGTAAAGTTTCAAGGGTAGTTTCAGGGCTTTCCCTGCGGATAGCATTAATGGTTTCGGCCCAGATGATGGAACCACCGTCCTTAAGGTCGTCACGGTCAACCGAGGTAATTACGCAGTGTTTAACCTGCATTAATTTCACCGAGTTAGCCACGCGGTTTGGCTCATCCAGATCAACCGCTAAGGGCCTGCCGGTAGCTACCGCGCAAAACGAGCACGAGCGGGTACAAATGTTGCCCAGTATCATGAAGGTTGCCGTACCCGCGCCCCAGCATTCGCCCATGTTAGGGCAATTGCCACTCTCGCAAATGGTATGCAGCTTGTGCGTATCAACAAGGCTACGCACCTGTGCATATTCTTTACCAACAGGAAGCCTCACTCTTAACCAATCTGGTTTACGCTGCACTTGTGTGGCTGGAATTACCGGCAAATCAATCATAACAACAAAAGTAAGTAAAAACCATATAACGCCCTACAGCCCCAAATAATATATTACAGTGGATTGATAAAGGTAGTATTTGCTTACCTATTGAATTTAGCTAATTTAGCCTTATGGCAACAATCGAAACTACATACCTGGGCGGCTTGCGTACGGAGGCTACCCACTTACAATCGGGCACTAAAATAATTACTGATGCACCCGTTGATAATAACGGCAAAGGCGAGGCATTTTCACCAACCGATCTGTTAGCTGCATCATTGGGCAGTTGCATGATGACCATTATGGGCATTGCCGCCAATACCCATGGCATTGACATTGATAACACGCAATGCTCCATCACTAAAATTATGGCTGCCAATCCGCGCCGTGTAGCCGAGGTAGTAGTTAACTTTAAATTTCCGAAAGAATATACTGATAAAGAGAAGAAAATTTTGGAACACGCCGCGCTTACCTGCCCTGTGCACTTGAGCCTTGGCGAGGATGTGAAAAAGACGGTGGATTTTGGGTGGTAGATTTTTAGTCCGGAAGTCGGGGAAGTCTGAAAGACCGAAAGACAAAGGAATGATCTTCACATACCATATAAAACAGAAAGCGGCCATCAAGCCGCTTTTCTTGTTATGTTGTATGAATATATATCGCTTTAAAAACTTCCGGACTTGCTGACTTCCCGACTATAATCTAAACCACCATCGTCAACGCTTCTTCTACCGAAATGCCGCCGTGTGATTGATCGAGAATACATTCGCCGCTTTTGATCAGTAACATCTGCGGCGATTCGTGATGTACGTGGAAATCCGCAGCTATTTGGTTTGACAGTTCGCGGTATTTAATCAGATCTAAAAAGTAAAGTGAAATATCGTCAGGAATATCGCTCCACTCCAACTCAAAACGTTTTTTAGCCATCATGCTGATAGAGCAGCGTGTGCTATGCTTAAAAATAATGCTATACCCGGGGTGTTGCTTTATTTCGTTAATCTGATCTGCCGACTCCAGCGCTATCCACTTCATTTGTTAAAGTTTTTATCAATTTAATACTGATACAAAATTACAGCAAAGCCCTGTAAATGTTTGCAAACGGCATTAAATATGACATTTTGCTGTTAGCGCCCGCGCGGATATGATCCGTAAGCCGGACATAGTTTGTTTGAACACGATGCCAAGGCACCCATAGCCAGCACTACCAAAGCAATGTATGCGATCTTTTTCATAATACTTGTGTTAACGTTTATAACCTGATAAAGTTTAAGCCTGCAACGTGCGCGCCAAATCAGCCATTTTTATAGCTGTAACCGCTGCTTCGTCGCCCTTATTACCATGTTTACCACCGGCGCGGTCAATTGCCTGCTGCTGGTTATCAGTAGTAAGTACACCAAATATAACAGGTTTCGAATACTTTATGGCAACATTACTTACGCCATTTGCAACAGCATCGCAAATAAAATCAAAGTGGCGTGTTTCGCCCTGTATCACGCAACCCAGGCAAATTACGGCATCCAGGTTAGGTTTATTCTTCAACAGCAGTTCGGCCCCTGATGTAAGCTCAAAACTACCGGGCACACTATAGCTGAAAATATTTTCGGGCAATGCGCCATTTTTTACCAGGCTTTGGTACGCGCCTTCGTAAAGGGCATTGGTTATCTCAGCGTTCCACTCGGCCACCACTATGCCAAAGGTATATGCGGCTGCATCAGGTATCTCGGTTGCCGAAAAGTCGGACAGGTTTTTTAATTGTGTTGCCATTTTAAATAGTTGTTAAATTTAAAAAGGTTGCAATGTTGAAATGTAATAACTCATTCTTCAACATTGCAACCTTCAATTATTGCAACCTCATGTTAAGGTTTTATTAGTTTGCCTCAACCCGGCCAATGTAAGCATCAATATTTTGTGCTTCAGCGCTGGTAGGGTAGTCGTTTTTAATTTTGTTGTAAGCCTCGGCCGCTGATTTTTTGTCGTTAGTAGCCTCATATACCAAACCTAATTTTTTAAGGTACAATGGCGATAAAAAGCTGTTTGATGCTTTATCAACTGCTTTGTTGTAATAGCTGGCAGCGTCATCATATTTTTTCTGCTCAACGTATGCGTCGCCTATACCACCTAAAGCCTCAGCCGCAACCATGTAATCGTCGCCGCGGTAATTGTTCAGGTTATCAATGGCTTTACCGTAATCGCCTTTGTTAAGGTATGCAATACCGATATAATAGTAAGCCAGGTTAGCAGCTTTGGTGTTACTGTATTCAGAGATGATCTTTTCAAACCCAGGATAACCGGCATCGCCTTTTATAGCTTTATCCCATTCTTTTTGTTGCCAAAACTCCTGGGCTACGTGCATCTGGTCGGCCGCTTTTACCTCGCGCGGACCAGCGTATGCTTTAAGATATATAAAGTATATGGCTATCAGCACTAAAACGGCCGCGGCTATAAATAATAAGCTCTTTCTGTTCTCGTTCACAAAACTCCCTGTATGTTTAACCGGTTTATCTTCGTTCACAATTTTGGTGTTTGCCTGGGTTGTCGACATTCTTATTCAAAAATTAAGTTTGCAAAAATACAGTTTTCAAAGTTTTTATCAACACCTTTTAACTTAAATAATTAACCCTCGAAATTAAACCCGGATGGATGCCTCGACCATCGCGCGGATTGTGTTACCTTTGAAGGCTCAATATGTATCTGCAACAATTATCGGTAATCAACTTTAAAAACTACGAACAGGCCGAACTTACCTTTAACAGTGGTGTTAACGCCTTTGTGGGGGGCAACGGCGCGGGCAAAACTAATTTGCTTGATGCGGTGCACTACCTGTCGTTATGTAAAAGTTATTTTAACCCGATAGACAGCCAGCAGATACGGCAGGGTGCCGACTTTTTTATTGTTACCGGCACGTTTGACAAGAATAATAATAACGAAGCAGTAGCCTGCTCGGTTAAGCGAAACCAAAAAAAGCAGTTCAAGCGCAATAAAAAAGATTATCAGCGCCTGGCTGATCATATCGGGTTGTTTCCGCTGGTGATGATCTCGCCGTATGATATCAGCATTATTATTGAAGGCAGCGAGGAACGGCGCAAGTTTATTGATAACGTCATATCGCAAACGGATAATCAGTACCTGGACGAGTTGATCGCTTACAACAAAGCCCTGGTCAACCGGAACGCTTTGCTAAAAACCATTGCCGACACGGGCCGGTACGACCCGGTTTTGCTGGAGATACTGGACGAGCAACTGACAGCATCGGGCAACCGTATATTTGCCAAACGCAAGGCTTTTATGGAACGCTTCACCGAGATATTTAACACCCACTACGATTTTATAAGCGGGCAGGCGGAGCGGGTATCGCTGGTATACGAATCGCAATTATTGCAGGATGATTTTGCATTGCTGCTCAAAAAAACACTGGAAAAGGACCGCGTGCTGGAACGCACCACGGCCGGTATTCATAAGGATGACCTTGCTTTTTCGATACACGGCATGCCCATGAAAAAGTTTGGATCGCAGGGGCAGCAAAAATCGTTTCTGATAGCCCTCAAGCTGGCCCAATATAGTTATTTGTACGAGCAGAAAAAGTTTAAGCCGTTGCTGTTGCTGGATGATATTTTTGATAAGCTGGATGATAAGCGGGTTACCAAACTGATGCAAATGGTATCGGCCCATAATTTTGGACAGGTTTTTATAACCGATACCAGTGCCAGCCGGGTAAAAAATGTATTTGAGGACATTGATGTTGACGTTAAAATTTTTGAGATAGCGAAAGGAGAAGCCCATGCGCAAAGCGAATGATAAAACACTAAAGGATGCCATTGAGCAAATGATGCAGGTTTACAAGCTTAAACGCAAGTTTAACGAAACCTCCGTCATCGCCAACTGGCCGCAACTGGTGGGCACCTCCGTAGCCAACCGCACCAAGGAGATATACATCAGCGATAAGAAACTTTTTGTACGTATTGAATCATCCGTAATCAAGCATGAGCTGATGCTGATACGCAATCAGATCATCCAAAAAATAAACGATGAAGCGCAGGAAGTAGTGGTTGAGGAAGTAGTGTTTTTATAAGCCCCCCGCCCCATAAAGGGGGAGCTTCGTTACTTACTCCTCTACATCAATCATAATACCTTCAGCTTGTTTAAAGTTGGTTTTTACAAAGTGGCACCAGTCACATTCCTTTTTGCCGCAGCCGGTGTTAAACTCGTGGTTCATTATTTTTTGGTAAACAGAGGTAATCTGTTCGCTAACCAGTTCTACACTTTCGGGTGATATGGCCACCTTTTCCTTATGATATTCGCCAGCCTTAACCGGCTCTACAAATTCAAACTGAGTGTTCACCACCTGCCAGTCGTTACTGCGGTCGTTATCCACCAGTATTTTGTAAAACACGGCCTGCCGCCAGTAGTCGCCGCCGTTGGGGTTATCGTTGGTAGGTGGCTGTAGTTTATCCTTGGCATTTTTGAGCTTGCCTGTTTTATAGTCAACCACGGTTACATTTTTTCCGTCAAACTCAATCTTATCCAGGTTACCCTTTATTGGCACGCCGTTCACTTCAATGTTTTTTATAGTGCGTTCGGTAACGGCTACCTTGTTCCATACGTTAACATTTTGGTCGTAATACTCCGGCAATATCTTTTCGCCGTAGGCTAAGCGCAGTTTAAAATCGTCTTTCGTGAACGAATCTCGATTGCGGAACATATACCAGCGAAACTCCTTCATAAATTCCTCAGTCGGCATAAACACATCGTTATTTTCCTTCAGTTTACGAAAGGCCTTGTTCAGCGCCCAGTGCACCGCCTGCCCAAACGTTGCCGCCGGACTTTTACCCGATGGTACCCTGATCAAACACTGAAAGTAAAAGCGCAGCGGGCAATCCAGGTAGTTATTAAGGTGTGTAACCGAAAGTGTATAATTTTGCAGTAGCTGGTTAATGTAATTGGTATCCAGCAATTCAACCTGCGGCTTATCGGATTCGGTAAACTGGGTAGCCATAAAATTAACCATGTCATCTGCAGGTACCTGCGGATAGGCCACCTGCATATTTGTTTCGGCCAGTATCTCGCCCACAAATTGTGAGGCTTCCTGATCTTTGCCCTTTTTATCCTTACGGGCGTATGATATGTTGAGGCATTGCTTGGCACGGGTTAAAGCTACATAGAATAAACGGCGTGCTTCTTCCTTTTGGGCAATGTCATCATCCGGCGATCCGGTGAGGGTATCCGGGTAGCTAAAGCCCGTGTTGCGGCCCTTACTGTCCCATGTTTTTTTATCACAACCGATAAAGAAAACGTGTTCAAACTCCAGCCCCTTTGAACCGTGGGCCGTCAGAAAATTGATACCATTATCCGAGAATATCACTTGATTAAGCTCCATGCGGATATTGTTCTTCTTCATCAGATCAATGGTAGCAATCAGTTCAGCAAGAGTAATATCCGGATTCTTGCGGCTTTCATCCTTAATAAAATCAAAAAAGCTGGTAAGCACCTGCATGAATGCGCCCTTATCAGCCTGCTGCATGATGAATTTGAGAATACCCATTTTCGAGATTACCTGCTGAAACAGTTGCTGCAGCGTAAGGCTTACCGACGCCTTGAGCAGGTAGTCAATGTCGTTCATCAAAAACTTCATCTCCACGTTCTGCACGTTATCAAACAAACCAGGTTGTGCAGGGGTGCGCAGTTCACTCACGTATCTGCGCAGCGATGTTTTAGGCTGATCGTTACTAAAAGTGCTGTAGTTTGCTTTGGCTACCGCGATGCTGGCCTTGGCTACCTCGATAGGCGGAATGCCAAAAAAGTCGTAGTGCATAATCTCGAACAGCAGTTCGTCGCCACTATAGGGTGAGTCCAACTCCATAGCCAGGTAGCGCAGTATGGTGATAATCTTTTCACCAAATGGCAGCGTCAGTATGTCAATTTTACGCTTGGTATTAACGATAATCTTTTGCGTATCTAAAAAATGAACCAGATCTTCTACCTGGTGGTGGTTGCGGTAAATAACTGCTATCTCATTCCCGGGCACGCCGCTCTCGGTCAGTTTTTTGATGATACGCGCAGTGTCCGCCAGTTCCTGATCCGGGTTTTCGTACTCGCGGATGGTGGGCTCCACCATATCCGTAGCGAAACGCGGATGCGAGGCGCTCAGGTTTTTATCCAGCGATAATTGTGCGGTAAGTCGCTTTTTATTTTTATCGATCAGCACCCTCGACATGTCCAAAATATGCTGATTAGAGCGGTAGTTATGCCTTAATACCACGGTATGCAGGGCGTGCACGTAATCATTGGCAAAATCAAGGATGTTCTCCATATTGGCACCCTGAAATTTGAAGATGGACTGGTCATCATCACCCACCACAAAAACGTTTGGCGTATCCCAGTAATCCAGCAAAAACTTCAGCAGCGCGTTTTGCGATCCGCTGGTATCCTGAAACTCATCCACCAAAATGTACTGGTAGCGTTCCTGGTAGCGGCGTAATATATCATCATTCTCACGGAAGGCTTTGAGCACCCAGATGATCATGTCGTCATAATCGTACCTACCCCGTTGCTTCATTTTAGCATCGTAATTCTTATATTCGGCAACGGCGGCCAGCAGCTTATTCATCTGCTCGGTCACCTTGTCGATATCGGCCTGCTTCGGGTCGCCTATCTTGATGCCCTTGGCGGCATTGGCGCGTTTGTAAATATATTCGTCACGGTTGGGCAGGTCATCAATATATTCCTTAACCGCGCGGTTGATCAGTTCGGCATCCCAGCTCTCCCGTTTCATGGTGGAGAACAAACTTTTGAGCCTTGGCGCGTCGAAATACACATCGCCCGTAAAGCGCTTCAGTAAATGGTCATTCGGGAATTCGTCGATCAGCTCACGGAACAGCATGGCAGATTCCAGGTCCGACAACGGATCAAGGTTCAGCTTGCCAAAGTACTCGAGGTTTTCCTGTATCACCTCATTGCAAAAGGCGTGGAAGGTGTATATGTTAATGCGGTAAGCATCGGGGCCAATAAAATCAAACAAACGCTTGCGCATGGCCACTGCGCCGGCATCGGTATAAGTTAAACACAGTATTTCGTTGGGCTGGGCATCGGTATCGGTCAGTATCTTGCCAATGCGGGCGGCTAATATCTGCGTTTTGCCGGTACCAGGGCCTGCCACCACCAGCACCGGGCCATCCATTTTATTAACAGCCGAAAGCTGCTCCGGGTTGAGTGAAGCCAGCGCTTCCTGAAATTTGGCATTGTATTTTGCGGAAATGGGGTTTTGCATAAGTACGTAAAAATACGAAGATTTTTAGTAAACCATTACCTGCTTTTCAACGCTCGAGTATGAGCGAGCCTATTGAACCTGCCGCGTTCTTTTTGAATAAGCTTTTAAGCATATAAATCCAACTGTGGCGGCGATTATTGAAGCGGTTAAGATGGCGAACTTTGCACGGCTTTGCAATTCAGGCTCGTTGAATGACAATAGCGCAATAAAAATCGACATGGTGAAACCGATGCCTGCCAGCGCACCGGCTCCCGCTATGTGTACCCAGTTGATCCCTTCGGGCAATTTACTTAGCTTGGTTTTAACGGCGGCAAAGGTCATTAAGAAAATGCCAAGGGGTTTGCCTAAAATCAGCCCGAAAATTATACCCAAACCAAGCGGCGTTAACAGACCTGCCAGCATCCCCTGCTCATAAGTTATATTAGTATTGGCCAATGCGAATATTGGCAGGATAAAGAAATTAACCGGTGCCGACAGCTTATGCTCCAACTCGCACAGTGGCGAGTAGCCTGATTTAGTCCGCACCGGTATGGTGAACGCCGTAAGCACACCAGCCACCGTAGCGTGTATACCTGAGTGATGGATAAAGTACCATATGAACAAACCGGGCACCAGGTAAAACCAGGCGTTTTTAAATTCAAAATAATTAAACACTACGGCTAATGCGAAAAATGCCAGCGCGTATAAAAGATACGTAGTTTCTAAACCTTGCGTATAAAACAACGCGATTACGATTATGGCACCCAGATCATCAACAATGGCCAAAGCCGTTAGAAATACCTTTACACCTACTGGAACCGATTTGCGTAAAGCGTTAAGTATGGCCACCGCAAAAGCAATATCGGTAGCCATGGGTATACCCCAGCCTGAGGCTGTTTCGGTATCCCGATCAAACAGAAAATAGATAAACGCGGGCACAGCCATACCGCCAATAGCGCTTAACACCGGCAACGCCGCCTTTTTTACTCCGGCCAGTTCACCTTCCACTATTTCACGTTTAATCTCCAGCCCCGCCATCAGGAAAAATACGGCCATCAGCGCATCATTAATAAATGAAGTCAGTGTAAAATGCGGCGCTATAACATCATCTGCAATTTCAGTAGCTAATAGATTGGCAAAACCAGCCTTTAGCGGTGAGTTAGCCAAAATAAGCGACAATATCAAACAGGCCAACAACAAAACACCGCCGGCCGCTGGGTGTTCAATAAATTCAACCGCTTTTTTTAATGGCCTGAGTTTTACCATTCGGCAAATATAAGCAATCGGGTTTTAACAGATATCAGCTTTCCTGTATCACCGAAAGTATATTTCCGGCCGGATCAGTGAACCAGGCAATAGTTGGCCCGTTACCACGCATAATATTGTCATCATCGGTTTTAAGCTGCGGATGATCATAGCTTTCAAATTGAATGCCCTTTTCCTTTAAGTCCTTTACGGCATCTTCAATGTTACTAACCAAGAAATTGAGTACTGTAAAAGTAGCAGGCTCGTGGTTTGGCTTTGGGTAAATTATCGCAGAACTGCCGCCGGGTAACTTTATGTCAAGCACACCCATCTCGTTTAGTTTAACTTCTAATCCTAACGTGGTACCGTAAAATTGCCGGGCTTTTTCAATATCGTTTACTGAAAAGCCGGAGAATGCGCTGGTTGGTTTAAACATGGTAGTGATTTTATAATAAAGTTATAATAAAGATATCAAACAACATGCCGATGGCAGGGGTGTGAACGCGACAAAAAAAGGTGGCAGATTTGACGCCTTACTTACTTAATCGCCCAAAAACAACAATTAGCCTGTTTTTTGTTTATTTAAATAAGTATGAAGTGTAAATTGGCAATCATCAACAAGCAAAAACCAACAGTATGCAAACCCAGCTATTAGGCAACGCAAAACAGGTAACTCAACATAACGATCATATCACCATACAAACAGCCGAAGCAACGGCCAAAATATGGTTGTATGCCCCGGCCATCATCCGGGTAAATATCACCAAAACGCCGGATAAGGCCGATACTTCGTTCGCGGTAATACAGCAGCCGGAAACAGGCATCAACTTTACGGAGGCCGAAAATGAACTTACAGTCACCACTGATCAGCTGATACTTAAAGTAAACAAAACCCCGTTACGTTTCAGCTTTTATACGCTTGATGGCAAACCTTTGAGTGAGGATGATGCCCGTTTTGGCGTTAACTGGCAAAACGAGCGGGTAATTAATTACCGTAAGCTTTATGTTGATGAAAAGTTTATTGGCCTGGGCGAAAAAACAGGCGCTCTTAACCGTCGCGGTACCCATTATGTTAACTGGAATACGGATGCATCCAAGCATACCATTTATACCGATCCGCTGTATAAAACCTTCCCGTTCTTTATCGGACTGCACAGCAGGTTAACTTACGGGTTGTTTTTTGATAATACCCACAAAAGCTATTTCGACTTTGGCGCAACTACCGATGACGAAATGAGCTGGTTTGGTGCCGATGGCGGCGATATGAACTACTACTTCTTCGGGGCGCAGGGTGTGGCCGAAATTATTAAAGATTATACCTGGCTTACAGGCCGTATGGAAATGCCGCCGCTATGGAGCATTGGCTACCAGCAATGCCGCTACAGTTACATGAGTGCCGATGAAGTGCTCGGCATCGCCCAAAAGTTAAGAGAGCATAATATACCTGCCGATGTGATCTATTGTGATATAGATTATATGGACAATTACAAAATATTTACCTGGAACGATGAGGCTTTCCCTGATCCGAAGGGAATGATAGATCAGTTAAAAGCACTTGATTTTCGCACGGTTTGTATTGTTGACCCGGGTATTAAAGTTGAGGACGGATACAAGCAGTATGATGAGGGCGTTGCTAAAAATTACTTCGCTACTTATATCAATGGCGATAACTATGTAGCCAGCGTATGGCCGGGGCGCTGCCACTTCCCCAACTTTTTTGATGACAAGGTGAAGGAATGGTGGGGAGCTGCTTTTACCGCACTTACCGAACCCGGCGTTGAGGGTTTCTGGAACGATATGAACGAGCCTGCCGCTTGGGGACAAAACATACCTTACCTGGTAAAATTTGGCGACCGTTACATGGCCGAGGTACGTAATGCTTACGGTATGGAAATGACCAAAGCTACTTATAATGGTACGCGTAAAATATTAGGCAACAAACGCCCCTTTATGCTTACCCGTGCGGCTTATTGCGGCACACAGCGTTTTTCAGCCGTGTGGACGGGTGATAATACCGCTACCGATGAGCATATGCTTTACGGGCAGCGTTTGGTTAATAGCCTGGGCTTGGTGGGCATGTCATTCACCGGGGTGGATATTGGGGGCTACACCGGCAACCCTACCCCTGAACTGATGCTGCGCTGGAATTCGCTGGGTGTTTACATCCCTATGTACCGTAACCACGCTGAAATTGGTACCGCTATGCGTGAGCCATGGGAATGGGGCGAGGAGAATATGGCCATCATCCGTAAGGATATTGAGCTGCGTTACCAGTTGCTGCCGTACATTTATTCCGGCTTTTATGAGTCATCACAAAACGGGCTGCCATTGAGCCGCACATTGGCTATTGATTATACGCTGGATGAAAACGTGTTTGATGTTCGTTATCAAAACCAGTTTCTGTTTGGCAATTCCATGTTAGTGGCGCCGGTTGAAAGTACGAGGCTTACCGCCGAGGTTTATTTACCTGAGGGTGAATGGTATCGCTTTGGTGATGATAAAGCATACGAGGGTGGCATGGCGCATTCAGTACCTGCCCCTTTGAACAATTTGCCGGTGTTTGTAAAAGGCGGGGGCATCATCCCGATGCAAAGCGTTATTCAAAGCACCAATGAGGCGGGTGATGGTATACTTTACCTGCACATCTGGAAAGGCACTGAAGATTCGACATTTATTTATTATGAGGACGATGGTGTAACGTACGATAACGAGCGGGGCATCCTTCATAAAAGAGATATTGGCTATCAAGCTGAAAAAAATAAGGTGACAGTTGCCGTAGCAGACGGCACTTATACTTCAAAATTTAATACGTTGAAATTAATACCTCACGGATTTGGAAAGACTGTTAAGACGCAAGAAGTGCCTTATCATTCAGGCATAATCGAGATCAACCTGTAAGCATCAGCTTATAAAATAGAAAGGCCCTGTAACGATGAGTTGCAGGGCCTTTCAAATTATCAGGAATTATTACTTTTTATCGTCTTTTACCTCTTCGTAATCAACATCAGTTACGGTGTCTGAGTTGTCGGCTTGCGCACCAGCAGCACCAGCATCAGCACCCGGCTGTTGACCGGCTTCGGCTGCAGCTTTGTACATATCCTCTGACGCGGCTTTCCATGCGCTATCCAACTCGGCCTGAGCAACCTCAATATCGGCCAGGTTTTTAGAAGCATGGGCGGCTTTCAACTTAGTAAGGCCTTCTTCGATAGGTGCCTTTTTATCAGCAGGTATCTTATCGCCATACTCTTTCAACTGTTTCTCGGTCGAGAAGATCAAAGCATCGGCACCATTCAGTTTTTCAACTTCTTCTTTAGCTTTTTTATCAGACTCCGCATTGGCTTCTGCTTCTGCTTTCATCTTTTTGATCTCTTCGTCTGTTAAGCCTGATGAAGCCTCGATACGGATTTTTTGCTCTTTACCGGTAGCTTTATCTTTTGCAGATACATGCAATATACCGTTGGCATCAATATCAAAAGTTACTTCAATTTGAGGCACACCACGTGGTGCTGGCGGAATACCATCCAGGTGGAAACGGCCTATGGTGCGGTTTTGAGCGGCCATTGGGCGCTCACCTTGCAAAATGTGGATCTCTACCGATGGCTGACTGTCAGACGCTGTTGAGAAAGTCTCCGATTTTTTGCTCGGGATGGTTGTGTTAGCCTCGATCAGTTTAGTCATTACACCACCCATGGTTTCAATACCTAACGAAAGCGGGGTAACGTCAAGCAGCAATACATCTTTAACTTCACCGGTTAACACACCACCTTGTATAGCGGCACCAATAGCTACCACCTCGTCAGGATTAACACCTTTTGAAGGAGCTTTGCCAAAGAATGATTGCACGGCTTCCTGAATAGCAGGGATACGGGTTGAACCACCTACCAGGATGATTTCGTCAATATCTGATGTGCTGTAACCTGCATTCTTTAAAGCGGTACGGCAAGGCTCAATAGTACGTTTTACCAGGCTGTCAACCAGTTGCTCAAATTTAGCACGGCTCAAAGTTTTCACCAGGTGCTTAGGCATACCATCGGCAGCGGTGATATATGGCAGGTTAACCTCGGTTTGTGTAGTGCTTGAAAGCTCAATTTTAGCTTTCTCGGCAGCTTCTTTTAAACGCTGTAAAGCCATTGGGTCTTTACGCAGGTCGATGCCTTCGTCGCTCTTAAATTCGTCGGCCAGCCAGTCAATGATAGCCTGGTCAAAGTCGTCACCACCCAGGTGGGTATCACCATCGGTTGATTTTACTTCGAACACACCATCACCTAATTCAAGTACCGAAACGTCGTGCGTACCGCCACCGCAGTCAAACACAACAATTTTCATATCCTTGTGTGCTTTGTCCAAGCCATAGGCAAGGGCAGCAGCAGTAGGCTCGTTGATGATACGGCGTACTTTTAAACCAGCAATTTCACCGGCTTCTTTAGTAGCCTGGCGCTGTGCATCATTAAAGTAAGCCGGTACGGTAATTACCGCTTCGCTTACCTCTGTACCCAGGAAATCTTCAGCTGTTTTCTTCATTTTTTGAAGGATCATGGCCGAAATTTCTTGTGGCGTATAGTTACGGTCGTCAATAGCAACACGTGGGGTGTTACCTTCGTTAACCACGTTATATGGAACGCGCTCTTTCTCTTTGCTTACTTCAGCAAATTGGTTACCCATAAAGCGCTTGATAGAATAGATAGTTTTGCGGGGATTGGTGATAGCCTGGCGCTTTGCCGGGTCACCCACTTTACGTTCGCCGTTGTCAACAAAAGCAACTACTGATGGCGTAGTACGCTTACCCTCGCTGTTGGCAATAACCACAGGCTCGTTACCCTCCATTACAGCCACGCATGAGTTTGTTGTCCCTAAGTCGATTCCGATAATTTTAGACATATGTATGATTGTTATTTCTTGTTTGTTAATACTAATTACCCACAGCTGTTTATCAATGCCTGTGCCAAATAGCAAATGGCAGAAAATGGCGTATTTGCCAAAAAATCGAATATCACTTCGTCAGCAAAATAAGACAGATTGATGACAGGTTGGCAGAAAAATTTGTGAAACAGAAAGTTACTTTTTAAATTAGGTCATGCCTAAACTTAACAAAGACGAAGCCATACAATGGTATGCCCAAAATAGAGGTTTATTTAAAAAACTATCAGCCAAAATTAATAGTATAATCTTAGAGCTCTTAGAAGAAAACACCATTGCTGTTCATGCAATAACAAATCGCACTAAAGAAATAGAAAGCTTTAGAACTAAAATCGACAATCCCAAATACGATGATCCTGCAGAACAAGTAACTGATTTAGCTGGAATAAGAATAATCGCATATGTGGAGGATGATTTAAAGCCGATCTGTAAGATCTTGGAAGATTCTTTTCACATAGATCCACAAAATAGTTTGGACAAAACTAATGAATTAGGAACTGACAAAGTAGGGTATCGTTCGATTCACTATATAGCAAGATTAAAAGAAGACAGATTGAATCTCCCTGAATATAAAAAATTTAAAGATTTAAAATTTGAGATTCAGGTTAGAACTATATTACAACACGCATGGGCAGAAATTGAACATGATAGAAATTACAAATTCAATGGTGTACTTCCTCCCGAGATAAAGAGACGCTTTAAAATATTAGCTGGAACGTTAGAATTGGCTGACAGAGAGTTCAATCAACTGTCATTAGATATTGATAAAATCTCCAACAGCGTGCTTGTCGCCGAACAACAAAATATACTTGATAGTATTGAATTAAACAGCACCACTTTAAAACAATTTTTGATAACGAAATTTAATGCTCTTATAAAGAAAGATTTGTTAAAGCCAATTCTATCCCACGATAATGTTATTTTAAATGAATTAAATAGATATGGGATAAAAAACTTAAAAGATTTAGACTCTATAGTTCCTATTAATTTTATTGATAATTTACAAGATATATACAAACAAAGTGATTCACTAACATTTATAGGATTATTAAGAGATATTATGATAATCAATAATGCAGATCACTATTTTCAAGGTGTATGGAGAAATAGCTGGGGTGATACAGATAACGAATCATTTCAATTATATAAAAGATATAATATCGACCCTGAGTATCTAACCAACACTTATGGAATTGGCTTGAGTTCTTAAAGAATATCATAAAAAACGAAAAAACGCCCGACTAAATAGCCGGGCGTTTTTACCTTTTAAATTCTGATATGAATTATTCGCCTTTCTCAGCGTTTTCTTCTTTTTCAGGAGTTGCAGGTGCCTCAGTTGCCGGAGCTTCTTCAGCAGCTTCAGCTTTAGGAGCATCTTCAACTACTACCGCGTCATCAGCAGGAGTAACTTCAGCTGTTGCAGCAGCAGCTTTACCTTTACCGGCACCACCACGACGGCGAGTTGATTTTTTAGCAGCAGGAGCAGTCTCAGCACCGTAAACTGTGTTGTAATCAACCAGCTCGATGATTGCTACTTCAGCATTGTCACCCAAACGGTTTTCCATTTTGATGATACGAGTATAACCACCCGGACGGTTAGCAACTTTAGCAGCTACATCGCGGAACAGCTCAGCAACAGCATCTTTACTTTTAAGGTAAGCAAACACTGTACGACGAGAGTGTGTAGTATCGTTTTTTGATTTGGTGATCAAAGGCTCAACATAACCGCGCAGGGCTTTTGCTTTTGCCAATGTTGTAGTGATGCGCTTATGCAGGATAAGCGAAGAGGCCATGTTGCTCATCATCGCTTTGCGATGACTGTCGGTGCGGCCTAAGTGGTTAACTTTTTTACCGTGTCTCATTTTGTTGTTTGTTGCGGCACGTGCATACCGTTGGGCGGCGTGTTATCGTCAAGCCCTCGGAATTATGCCTGTTGTTTAATTATAATTAAGAATCAAGAGCTAAGAAACAAGAGCCTTTTTGGTTCTAAGCTCTTAACTCTTGTATCTATTAAATATTATTCTTCGTCCAGCTTGTATTTAGCCAGGTTCATGCCGAAAGAAAGGCCTTTTGATTTAACAAGGTCCTGAATTTCAGTTAATGATTTTTTACCAAAGTTGCGGAACTTCAACATATCAGCTACATCATACGATACCAGATCAGCCAGGCTGCGGATGTCAGCAGCTTTAAGGCAGTTCAGGGCACGTACTGAAAGGTCAAGATCAACCAATTCAGTTTTCAGGATCTTGCGCATGTGCAGTATCTCTTCGTCAACCTCTTTAGTTTCTTCTTTCGCCTGAGCCTCTAACATCATGTTCTCATCAGAGAATAACATGAAGTGCTGGATCAGGATTTTCGCAGCTTCCTTAAGTGCATCTTCCGGGTGGATAGAACCGTCAGTAGCAATGTCAAGAACCAGTTTCTCGTAATCGGTTTTTTGCTCAACACGATAGTTCTCGATAGTGTACTTAACGTTTTTGATCGGAGTGTAGATCGAGTCGATCGCGATAACACCTACGTTAGCATCCGGATTTTTATTTTCTTCACTTGCTACATAACCACGGCCTTTACCTACGGTCAGTTCCACTTCAAGTGTTACTGATGAATCCATATTGGCTAAAACCAGATCAGGGTTAAGTACTGTAAAGTTATTTGAGAATTTAGTGATATCGCCAGCCTTGAAGCTATCCTGACCGTTGATGATCACAAATATTTTTTCGCTGTCGCCAGATTCGCCGGTCTTCTTAAACCTTACTTGTTTAAGGTTCAGGATGATTTCGGTTACATCTTCAACAACTCCTTTTATAGTTGAAAATTCATGCGTAACTCCTGAAAAACGAACAGAAGTGATAGCAAAACCTTCTAACGATGAAAGTAATATACGACGCAGAGCATTACCTATGGTTACACCGAAACCTGGTTCTAAGGGACGGAATTCGAACGTACCTTCAAAATCAGTCGATTTTTGCATGATAACCTTGTCCGGTTTCTGAAATGCTAAAATTGCCATTTATATCCTTTTTTTAGTTTCTAATTGTATTTAAACAGACGTGAGATATACAGTATAAGATATGAGTAATTACTTAAAAACCCATATCCTATACTATATATCTCAAATCCTATATCTTATTTAGAGTACAACTCGACGATTAAATTCTCTTTGATGTTCTCAGGAATTTCATCGCGGTTTGGATAGTTAAGGAATTTACCAACCAATTCGTTAGCATCCCACTCTAACCAGCTATATTTATTAATCTTGCGGCCGGCAACTGAATTAGTGATAGCCTCAAGAGATTTTGATTTTTCGCGTACTGCAATAATATCACCAGCTCTTAACGAGTAAGAAGCGATGTTCACAACCTCACCGTTAACAGTGATGTGTTTGTGACCAACCAACTGGCGTGCAGCTGAACGTGTAGGCGCGATACCTAAACGGTAAACAGCGTTGTCTAAACGAGCTTCCAAGAATTTCAACAGGTTTTCACCGGTGATACCTTCTTTAGCTGAAGCGCGGTGGAAAAGGTTTTCGAACTGACGCTCTAATACACCATAAGTGTATTTTACCTTTTGTTTCTCTTGCAACTGAGTTGAATACTCTGATTGCTTACCTCTCCTTTTTGAGGCACCGTGCATGCCCGGAGGATAGTTCTTTCTTTCTAACGCTTTATCCGGACCGAAGATCGGCTCACGGAAACGGCGCGCAATTTTGGATTTTGGTCCTGTATACCTTGCCATTGTGTTGTTGTTTTAAAGTATCATGCAACCTGCAGCTGCAGAATCTTAGCTTTAAAAATCGTGTTAATTAAACTCTTCTTCTTTTTGAAGGACGGCAACCGTTGTGCGGAAGCGGTGTAATATCTTTAATAGTGGTTACTTCGATACCTGTAGTTTGCAGGGTACGGATAGCCGATTCACGACCAGCGCCCGGGCCTTTTACAAATACTTCTACCTTACGTAAACCAAGGTCATAAGCAACTTTACCGCAATCGGCAGCAGCTTGAGACGCAGCGTATGGAGTGTTCTTTTTTGAACCTTTGAAACCCATTTTACCAGCTGATGACCATGACACAGCCTGACCGTTTTTGTTGGTAAGGGTAATGATGATGTTGTTGAAAGTAGCGTTGATATGCGCCTCGCCAACCGGCTCAACAACTACAATACGCTTCTTGGTTACTTTTTTGCTTTTAGCCATTTTATTTTTAAGTTTTGAGATATGATGTTTGAGATGTGAGGGCTATAGCCTCATTTCAAATTAACCGTATCCTATGCTTTATCCGTTAGATGCGCGCATGTGAAACACCCACATCTAACATCTTAATTTATTGATTACTTAGTAGCTTTTTTCTTGTTAGCAACAGTCTTACGTTTACCTTTACGGGTACGTGAGTTGTTTTTAGTACGCTGGCCACGCAGAGGTAAACCTTTACGGTGACGGGTACCACGGTAACAACCGATATCCATTAAACGCTTGATGTTAAGCTGCACCTCTGAACGAAGAGCACCTTCAACTTTAATCTGATCATTAATGATACCACGGATAGCAGCTAGCTGATCGTCAGTCCACTCCTGCACCTTAATGTTTACATCTATACCTGCCTGGTTTAAGATGTGCTGAGCGGTTGAACGACCGATACCATAAATGTAGGTAAGGCCGATCTCGCCTCTTTTGTTCTTTGGTAAATCAATACCTGAAATCCTTGCCATATTTATAATTTTCCGTTGTTACGCAACAACCGACCGGCGGCTACCGATGTACGATTGTTGCCAATTCTTTTTTATTAACCCTGACGTTGTTTGTACTTAGGGTTCTTTTTGTTGATAACGTAAAGTTTACCATTGCGGCGGATGATTTTGCAATCAGCACTACGCTTTTTAATTGATGCTCTAACCTTCATCGCTTTATTATTTATATCTGTAAGTAATCCTGCCTTTGGTCAAATCGTAAGGGCTCATCTCGAGTTTCACCCTGTCGCCAGGAAGAATTTTGATGTAGTGCATACGCATTTTGCCTGATATATGCGCTATAATCTCGTGACCGTTTTCCAATTCAACCCTGAACATTGCGTTTGACAATGCTTCTTTTATTGTGCCGTCCTGCTCGATCGACGATTGTTTAGCCATATTTTATTGATTTCTACTTAATTACCCGTCCTCAAAGCGGGACGCAAAATTAATAAAAATTTTTTAATTATTATTTTTTTCTTTCAAAACATCATCAATGTATGAAAATGTTGAAAGTATATCTGCTTTACCCTTCTTAATAGCCACCGTATGCTCAAAATGCGCCGATGGTTTTCCATCTATTGTTGATACTGTCCAGCCATCGTCCCAAAACTTTATACCGGCGCGGCCGGCATTGATCATCGGTTCGATAGCGATTACCATACCCTCTTCAAGCTTAATCCCGCTGCCTCGTTTACCATAATTAGGTACCTCGGGTTTCTCGTGCAGCTCAAGGCCAACACCATGCCCGACCAATTCCTTAACTACGCCAAATTTGTGCTTCTCTGCATGCTCCTGTACGGCATAGGCTATATCTCCTACACGCATACCGGTAACCGCTTTCTCAATGCCCTTGTCAAGGCATTCGCGGGTTACCCGCAAAAGAGTTTTGGTGATTTCATCCACTTCGCCTATAGCAAAACTGAAAGCAGAATCGCCGTAATATTTATTCAGTATCACACCACAATCTACTGATACTATATCGCCCTCAACCAGCACATGCTTACTTGGAAACCCATGTACCACCTGATCGTTCAGAGAAATACAAAGTGAATATGGAAAGCCGTGGAAGTTCAGGAAAGCGGGAATGCCGCCATTATCACGAATGTAGGTTTCAGCAAGGTTGTTAAGCTCAAGCGTGGTAACACCAGGGCCAATTACCTTGGCCACCTCGGCCAGGGTTTTTGACACCATCTGCGCGCTTGCACGTATCAGCTCAACTTCCTCTGCAGATTTGTAATGTATTTTGGGCATCAGTAATTAAATAGCCGGAGGTACTGTGCCTGGCGCGGCAGGTACTGCCGAACGGCCTTTAATACGTCCTGTTTTCATCAGGCCATCATAGTGGCGCATTAACAAATGGCTTTCAACCTGCTGCAAAGTATCTAACACAACACCTACTAAGATGATCAGTGATGTACCACCAAAGAAACGGGCAAACAAACTGTTTACACCTACGCTGCTGGCCAATGCCGGTATAATAGCTATGATAGCTAAGAACACCGAACCCGGCAGAGTGATCTTTGAAATAACGTCGTCAATATAGTCGGCAGTGGTTTTACCTGGTTTAACACCCGGAATAAAGCCACCGTTCTTCTTCATATCATCAGCCATTTGGTTAGGATTAACCGTAATAGCAGTGTAGAAGTAAGTGAACAGAATGATCAATACCGCAAACAAAATATTGTGCGACCATGAGTTGTAGTTGGCTAATGACATTAATACGCCATTAGAAGCTGTGCTCGGGAAAAACTGCGGAATAGTAGCAGGTATGAACATCAATGCCTGGGCAAAGATGATTGGCATTACACCGGCAGCATTTACCTTTAAAGGTATGTACTGACGAACACCGCCATACTGCTTATTACCCACAATACGTTTTGCGTATTGCACCGCAATTTTACGTGTACCCTGTACTATCAGTATGGTAAACATAACTACCAGTATCAGTGCAACAATCTCAACGATAAAGGTTACCAAACCACCTGCACCTGTAGTACGAGCGTTAAACTCAGTACCGAAAGCGCCCGGTAATTGGGCAATGATACCCACCATGATGATCAATGATATACCGTTACCGATACCTTTATCAGTGATTTTTTCACCAAGCCACATCACAAACAGGGTACCCGCAGTTAACACAAATACGCTGATCAGGGTGAAGTAAGGCTCTTCTAAAAGCTTTGCCTCCTGGTTGATTTGCGATTTGATGTAACCGATAGCCTGTAAAGCGGTAATAGCGATAGTAAGGTAACGGGTCCACTGGTTAATTTTGTTACGGCCGCTTTCGCCCTCTTTTTGCATTTTAGCAAAGTAAGGAACGGCTATACCCAGCAATTGCACCACGATAGAGGCCGAAATGTATGGCATCACACCCAGTGCAAAAATTGATGAGCGGGAGAACGAGCCTCCCGCAAACATATTCAATAAGCCTAATAACCCTTCTTTAGCGGTTTCGTTGCTGATAGCAGCAGCGTCAACGCCCGGAAGGATGATGAATGAACCTACACGGTATATCAGAAGAAATAAGAGTGTGTTTATAATACGCACTCTTAGATCCTCAATTTTCCAGATATTGGAAAGTGTGGTGAATAATTTCTTCATTGAAATTTACAACTTAACGATTGTACCGCCTGCTGCTTCGATTGCTTTTTGGGCAGAGGCAGAAAATGCATGCGCTTTAACTTCTACTTTGGCTTTTATCTCGCCACGACCAAGGATTTTAACCAGGTCATTTTTTGAAACTAAACCATGCTCTTTCAAAGTATCAAAATCAATAGTTGAAATTGAATACTTCTCAGTTAAACCTTGCAATGCATCAAGGTTAATGCTTACATACTCAACACGGTTAGGGTTTTTAAAACCTACCTTTGGTACACGGCGCTGTAATGGCATCTGGCCACCTTCAAAACCAACTTTAGTGCTGGTACCTGAACGTGAACCGGCACCTTTATGGCCACGGGTTGAAGTACCACCACGGCCTGAACCGGTACCTCTGCCTATTCTCTTTCTGCTTTTGGTAGAACCTTCAGCAGGTTTAAGATTATTTAAATTCATGATATTAAATGCTTTCTATTGCTACCAAATGATTAACTTTTCGAACCATACCGATGATAGCCGGAGTAGCTTCAACCTCAACGCTATGGTTAATTTTCTTAAGGCCCAATGCTGCAATGGTCCTTTTTTGGCGCTCAGTTCTATCGATCACGCTCTTAATCTGAGTTATTTTGATTTTTGCCATGATGATTATCCGTTAAATACTTTACCTAAGTTAACACCACGGTGTTGAGCTACTGTATAAGCATCGCGCAATTGCGCTAAAGCCGATACGGTTGCCTTAACCACGTTGTGCGGGTTTGATGAACCTTTTGATTTTGCCAATACGTTATGTACACCAGCGCTTTCTAATACCGCACGCATCGCACCACCGGCAATAACACCGGTACCGTTAGCAGCAGGTTTTATGAAAACAAAACCGCCAGAGAATTTACCTATTTGCTCATGAGGTACTGTACCGTTAATGATAGGCACTTTTACCAGGTTCTTTTTAGCATCATCAATGCCTTTAGCGATAGCTTCGGTAACCTCTTTTGCTTTACCTAAGCCGTAACCTACAACACCGTTCTCATCGCCCACTACCACAATGGCACTGAAGCTGAAAGTACGGCCACCTTTGGTTACTTTGGCCACACGTTGTATGCTTACCAGGCGATCTTTTAATTCGATCTCGCTGGTTTTTACTCTTTTTATGTTGATTGTTGACATCTCTCGTTTCTATTAAAAGTTTAAACCACCTTCACGTGCACCTTCAGCCAATGATTTAACACGGCCATGGTACAAATAACCATTCCTGTCAAACACTACATCTTTGATACCGGCGGCAATAGCTTTCTCAGCTACCAGTTTGCCTACAGCTACAGATTGATCTGATTTTGAACCATTAGCTGAAAAATCTTTAGATAAAGATGATGCTGATACTAATGTTTTACCGGTTACATCGTCAATGATCTGAGCGTAAATACCTTTATTGCTTCTGTACACTGACAAGCGCGGACGCGCTGAAGAACCCGAAATACGGTTTCTGATTCCTCTTTTTATTCTGTCTCTTCTTGATAATTTACCTGCCATGACGATTATTTTTTAGATGCTGATTTACCTGCTTTTCTACGTAATACTTCGCCTACGAACTTGATACCTTTACCTTTGTAAGGCTCTGGTGCACGTAACGAACGTATTTTTGCAGCAACCTGACCGATCAATTGTTTATCGATAGATTCCAGGATGATGGTAGGGTTTTTACCCTTTTCAGCGGTGGTTGTAACCTTAATTTCTTGTGGTAACTCAAAAATATAGTGGTGAGAGTAACCCAACACTAAATCTAAAGTATTACCTGTGTTGGTGGCACGGTAACCCACACCCACTAATTCCTGCTCAACTTTGTAACCAGTGGTTACACCAACAACCATGTTATTTAAAAGCGCACGGTATAAGCCGTGTAATGCTTTGTGACGTTTTTGGTCAGACGGGCGTTTAACCAGTAACTGGCCGTCTTCCTGCTCAACAGTGATATCTTTATCAACTGCTTGCTGCAATTCACCTTTAGGGCCTTTTACAGTAACAACGTTATCAGCTGATACGGTTACCGTTACGCCAGAGGCTAATGCTATAGGTGCTTTTCCTACTCTTGACATTGCTTAATTTCCTCCTATTAATAAACGTAGCATAAAACTTCGCCACCAACGTTGTGCTGACGGGCTTCCTTATCTGTCATGACACCTTTTGATGTTGACAGAATTGCGATACCTAAACCATTTAATACACGTGGCATGTTAGTAGTACCTGCGTATTTTCTCAAACCTGGTTTACTGATACGCTGAATGCTGCGGATAGCAGGGATTTTAGTGATCGGGTGGTATTTCAAAGCCACTTTGATAGTGCCTTGAGGACCAACTTCCTCAAACTTGTAATTAGCGATGTAACCTTTGTCGAAAAGCACTTTCGTGATTTCCTTTTTCAGATTTGATGCAGGAATTTCAACAACCCTATGGTTGGCTTTGATAGCATTCCTTACTCTTGTAAGATAATCTGCGATTGGATCTGTATTCATTATTGTTGTTTATGATGGTGGTTTCCTTTAGCCACCGTGGCTAACGACCTTCCATCGGTTAGTCTTTATTCTTTGTGAGTTGTGAGCAGTGAATGGTGAGTTGCAAGTACATTACTCACAACTCACCATTCACAATTCACTTATTTTTACCAGCTTGCTTTTTTAACACCCGGTATCTGGCCTGCTAAGGCCATTTCGCGGAATGTTACACGCGAAATACCGAACTGGCGCATATAACCACGAGGGCGGCCGGTTAATTTGCAACGGTTGTGCAGCTTTACCGGTGATGATGCTTTAGGTAATTTATCTAAAGCTATCCAATCACCTGCCTCTTTCAAAGCAGCTCTTTTATCAGCGTATTTAGCTACTAATTTAGCACGTTTAACTTCACGCGCTTTTACACCTTCTTTAGCCATTATTTTGATTTTTAAATGGTAATCCAAATTGTTTCAGCAACTCCAGAGCCTCAACATCGTTGGTAGCCGAAGTTACAAAGGTAATATCCATACCCTGAATTTTATTGATTTTATCAATATTGATTTCCGGGAAGATAATTTGCTCGGTAATACCTAAGGTATAATTGCCTTTACCGTCAAAACCTTTATCGTTAATACCTTTGAAATCGCGGATACGGGGAAGGGCAACAGCGATCAAACGGTCAAGGAATTCATACATGGTGTTATCACGTAAAGTAACACGTACACCTACCGGCATACCTTTACGTAACTTAAAGTTTGAGATATCCTTTTTTGATTTTGAAGCAACTGCTTGCTGACCGGTAATGGTGGTTAACTCAGTGATCGTGTTCTCGATAAGTTTTTTATCGGTAGTAGCGCCGCCAACACCTTGGTTAATAGCAATTTTTTGCAGCTTCGGAACCTGCATTACGCTTTTGTACTGAAATTTATCTTTCAGCGCGGTGCGGATCTCGTCTTTGTATTTCGATTTTAATCTCGGTGTGTAAGTCATTACTTAATTTCCTCCCCTGATTTTTTTGCTACCCTTACCAGCTTACCGGCGTCATTTAGCTTACGGCCTACGCGGGTGGTGTTACCTGTTTTAGGGTCAACCAGCGCAAGGTTAGAAATATGGATAGCCGCTTCTTGTTTAACGATACCGCCGTTTGGATTAGCAGCATTAGGTTTAGTGTGTTTTGACACCATGTTGGCGCCTTCAACCACAGCCCTGTTTTTTGCTGTAATAATTTCGACGATTTTACCTTGTGATCCTTTTGAATCTCCGGAAATAACCTTAACCAGGTCGCCCTTGCGGAGCTTTAATTTGCCGGTTTGTGCTTTTACTTTCTGTGCCATGTTACAATACCTCCGGTGCTAATGATACAATTTTCATAAATTGTTTCTCACGCAGTTCTCTGGCAACCGGGCCAAAGATACGGGTACCTCTTGGCTCGTCCTGGTTATTTAACAAAACGGCTGCGTTATCGTCGAAACGGATATATGAACCATCTTTACGACGGATCTCTTTTTTAGTTCTTACTACTACGGCTTTTGATACGGTGCCTTTTTTAACGTTTCCTGACGGAATTGCGCTTTTAACGGTAACAACGATTTTGTCACCAATTGAGGCGTATCTTTTACCGGTACCACCTAATACGCGGATCACTAAAACTTCTTTAGCGCCGCTGTTATCGGCTACGTTTAATCTTGATTCCTGTTGTACCATGTTATTTAGCCCTTTCTAAAATTTCAACTAATCTCCAGTTCTTATTTTTGCTCAGGGGGCGGGTTTCCATAATTAATACGGTATCGCCAATACCACAGGTATTTGCTTCATCATGAGCCATAAACTTGGTAGTTTTTTTTACGAACTTACCATAGATTGGGTGCTTTACTTTACGCTCCACGGCAACAACAATAGATTTCTCCATTTTATTGCTAACTACCAAACCGGTACGTGTTTTTCTTAAATTTCTTTCCATTTTTTCCCGACGTTAAAAATTAATTCGTTTCAGAAGCTGACGCCGCTGCTTTACGTTTTGTTAATTCGGTATTCAAACGAGCGATGTCCTTACGTACCTTTGTTATACGGCTTGGATTTTCAATAGCCGATACCGCGTGCGCAAATTTCAGTTTGGTAAGGTTGTTTTTCTCCTCACCGATCTTCGCAACCAATTCCTCGGTTGAAAGCTCTAAAATTTCTGAGTTCTTCATTTTATAATTTGTTGTATGCTGTAGGTTGTGAGTTGCAAGCAATATGTAACTCACAACTTTTCAACTTACAATGTTTATCCCACACTACAGGTATTCAATTATGTTGTTTACCACCTGTAGCTACCACGTTTATGCTTCTGCGTAATCTCTACGCACTATGAATTTTGTTTGTACAGGTAATTTCTGTGCTGCAAGGCGTAATGCTTCTTTAGCAACTTCTAAAGGCACACCTTCAGCTTCAAAGATGATCCTGCCGGGGCGTACAACCGCTACCCAGTATTCAGGGGCACCTTTACCTTTACCCATACGTACCTCTGCAGGCTTTTTAGTTACAGGCTTGTCAGGGAAAATCCTGATCCATACCTGGCCTTCACGTTTCATAAAACGTGTTACAGCGATACGGGCTGCCTCGATCTGGCGGCTGGTTATCCAGGCCGGCTCGAGTGATTTTATACCGAAAGATCCGAATGAAAGCTCAGCACCACGGGTGGCTAAACCTTTCATCCTGCCTTTTTGCATCTTTCTGAACTTCGTTCTTTTTGGCTGTAGCATTTTTTTAAGCTTTTATATCTAAACGATGTCTGTCTCGACTTGGTTAATAATTATCTTCTACCTTGACCTTGTCCGCCCGGGCGATTGCCGCCGCCACGGTTGAAACCACCCTGGCCACCGCGGTTGTTGTTACCACCCGGACCACGGTTACCACCACCACGGTTGTCACGACGTTCGCCGCCGCGCTCACCGCCACGTTGGTTACGGTCACCAAATTGTGAGCCACCTTCCGGACGGCCACCTTTTCCGCTTGGGCCGCTGTTGCTGCCAATGTTCGGAGAAAGATCGCGTTTACCGTAAACTTCGCCTTTGCAGATCCATACTTTAACGCCTATTTTACCATAAGTAGTTAAAGCTTCACCTAAAGCGTAGTCAATATCGGCACGGAAAGTATGCAGAGGAATTCTTCCTTCTTTATACTGCTCAGAACGCGCCATCTCGGCACCGCCTAAACGGCCAGACGTCATTACCTTGATACCTTCGGCACCCATTCTCATGGTTGACGCGATTGTGGTTTTCATGGCACGACGGAAAGATATACGTGCTTCTAATTGTTTTGCTATGCCTTCAGCAACTAATTGCGCATCAAGCTCAGGGCGTTTGATCTCGAAAATGTTGATCTGAACTTCCTTTTTAGTAAGTTTTTTCAACTCTTCTTTGATCTTGTCAACTTCCTGACCGCCTTTACCGATAACGATACCCGGACGGGCAGTATGTATAGTAACAGTGATGCGTTTCAAAGTACGTTCGATAACTACTTTAGATACGCCGCCTTTGTTGATACGTGCTGATAAGTATTTGCGGATTTTTTCGTCCTCAACTAATTTGTCGGAGTAGTTGTTGCCACCGAACCAGTTAGAATCCCAACCTCTGATGATTCCTAATCTGTTACCTAT
Source organism: Mucilaginibacter roseus (assembly GCF_021215455.1). Lineage (GTDB taxonomy): Bacteria > Bacteroidota > Bacteroidia > Sphingobacteriales > Sphingobacteriaceae > Mucilaginibacter > Mucilaginibacter roseus. The sequence continues at coordinate 483,314 of NZ_JAJPWV010000003.1, forward strand.
TGGATGTGCTTTCTGTCCCATTTCAAATTAATTGTTTTCGTTTTTACTATCCACAATAAGGGTTACGTGGTTTGAGCGTTTGCGGATGCGGTAACCTCTTCCTTGCGGAGCAGGACGCAATCTTTTTAACTGGCGGCCACCACCTACTGAGATCTCTTTAACGAACAAGCCGGCTTCTTCAGCTTTCTTGCCTTCGTTTTTAGCTTCCCAGTTAGTAATTGCTGATACCAGTAATTTCTCAACACGAATAGCCGCTTCTTTATTTGTGAACTTTAAGATGTTCAAAGCCTCGAATACGTTTTTACCGCGTACTAAGTCAACCACCAAACGCATTTTGCGTGGTGAAGTTGGGCAGTCTTGTAACTTAGCAACAGAAGCACCTCCTATTTGAGCCTTCGCGGCCTCTTTTTGTTGCTTGATCAGTACAGACCTTTTAATTTTTGTTGTTGCTTCCATTGCCTGTTATTTTTTCTTTTCTGCGTGACCACGGAATGTACGGGTTGGAGCAAACTCTCCCAGCTTGTGACCAACCATGTTTTCGGTTACGTACACCGGTATAAACTTATTGCCGTTGTGTACTGCAAATGTGTGACCAACGAAATCAGGAGAGATCATGGAACGGCGTGACCATGTTTTTACCACTGATTTTTTATTTGATTCATTCAGGACAAGAACTTTTCTCTCCAGGTTAAAATCAATATAAGGTCCTTTTTTAATTGAACGTGCCATTATTTCTTCCTTCTTTCAATGATGTAGCGATCCGATGTTTTCTTTTTGTCGCGGGTTTTGTAGCCTTTAGCTAACAAGCCTTTGCGTGAGCGTGGGTGACCACCTGATGCACGGCCTTCACCACCACCCATAGGGTGATCAACCGGGTTCATGGCAACACCACGAACGCGAGGCCTACGACCTAACCAACGTTTACGACCAGCTTTACCTAACACCTCGTTTGCCTTTTCAGAGTTTGAAACGGTACCGATAGTTGCAAGGCAGGTAGCCAGGATCATACGGGTTTCGCCTGAAGGTAATTTGATAATGGCGTATTTACCATCACGTGCTGAAAGCTGAGCATAAGTACCTGCCGAACGGGCAATAGTACCACCCTGACCTGGGTTAAGCTCGATGTTATGGATGATCGAACCCAGTGGTATGCTCTTTAATGGTAACGTGTTACCAACTTCAGGAGCTACGCTCTCGCCAGATAATACGGTTAAACCAACGGTTAAACCTTCTGGAGCGATGATGTATCTCTTTTCACCGTCAGCGTATACTAATAAAGCGATACGTGCTGAACGGTTTGGATCGTACTCAATAGTCGCAACCTTCGCGGGGATGTCAAATTTGTTACGTTTAAAGTCGATCAATCGGTATGATTTCTTATGTCCCCCACCGATATAACGCATGGTCATTTTACCGGAACTGTTACGTCCGCCTGATTTCTTGTGCGATACAACCAGTGACTTTTCAGGCACGTTGGTTGTAACGTCCGAGTAATCAGCACCTACTCTGAAGCGGGTACCCGGAGTAACCGGTTTAAATCTTTTTACTGCCATTTCCGTTTTTTATATTGTGCTATAAAAATCTATTACTTCACCGTCTTTCAACGTGATAACCGCTTTTTTATAAGTAGCTGCACGGCCTTGGATGGCACCAGCTTTAGTGTTGCGGGTTTTCAGTTTTCCAACGTATTTCATGGTGTTTACCGCTGTAACGCTTACACCATACATTTGCTCAATTGCTGCCTTAATCTGAATTTTGTTAGCTCTGTGATCAACTTTGAAAGCATAACGGTTAAGCTTCTCAGTTAATTGAGCTACTTTTTCAGTAAGTATAGGCTTCTTTAAAATTTCCATAATTACTTAGCTAACGCTTCCTCCAAAGTTTTAACAGAACCAGCAGTTAACAAAAGTTTACCGGCGTTAAGTACGTCATAAGTGCTTAACTGATCGGCAGTAATAACCTTTGCTTTTTTAAGGTTTCTGCTTGATAAATACACATTGTTATTTGCAGCAGGCAATACCAGCAATGTTTTAACGTCAGACACGTTAAGATCGGCTACCAGCTTCACGTAGTTCTTGGTTTTAACACTGTCAAAGTTAAAGTCTTCCAACACCACGATGTTGTTATCTTTAGCTTTGTATGACAGGGCTGACTTACGAGCCAGTGATTTAAGCTTTTTGTTTAGCTTAAAGCTGTAATCGCGCGGCTGCGGACCGAATACACGGCCACCGCCATTAAACAATGGCGATTTGATGCTACCAGCACGGGCACCACCGGTACCTTTTTGTTTGTATAGCTTGCGGGTTGAACCTGCAATTTCATTACGCTGTTTTGCTTTGTGAGTACCTTGGCGTTGGTTAGCTAAATATTGCTTAACGTCAAGATAGATAGCATGGTCGTTTGGCTCAATACCGAATACGGACTCAGGAAGCTGCACCTTGGCACCTGTTTCTTTACCTGAGATGTTCAATACATTCACTTCCATCTTATTTATCCACTATTACGAATGAACCCTTAGCTCCTGGAATGGAACCTTTAACAACTAATAGGTTTTGCTCAGCAAATACCTTTACTACTTCCAGGTTCTGAACCTTAACGCGAACGTTACCGGTTTGCCCCGCCATACGCATACCTTTAAATACGCGTGATGGCCATGATGACGCACCTAATGAACCTGGCGCACGTAAACGATTGTGCTGACCGTGAGTTTGCATACCCACACCGCCAAACCCGTGGCGCTTTACAACACCCTGAAAACCTTTACCTTTTGAGGTACCAACCACGTCCACAAAATCACCAATCTCAAAAATGTCGACAGTAACGGTGTCGCCTAATGATTTTTGATCCTCGAATGATTTGAACTCAACCAGCTTGCTTTTTGGCGCAGTGCCGGCTTTTTGGAAATGGCCTTTTAAAGGAGCAGTAGTGTTTTTTTCCTTTTTTTCGCCGTATGCCAACTGAACAGCAGCATACCCGTCTGCTTCAACAGACTTCACTTGCGTAACTACGCAAGGGCCAGCCTCGATCACAGTGCATGGGATGTTTTTCCCTGACTCGTCGAAAATGCTGGTCATTCCTACTTTTTTACCAATAATTCCTGACATTTCTTTTAATTTGTTTAAGCCCATCGAAGCAGTAGGGCTTCGTTCAAGGCATATTATTCCCTTTTAAGGGACGGCAAAGTTAGAAATTTTACTTTAATTGTCAAATAGTTACGAAGTTATTTTTAAAATATTTATTTAGGTGTCATGCAGTTACGTCATCAGCCTCAATAAAACGCATATCAGGCTTGACTACAAGTTGATAATTGTATAAATTAGATTGATCTTTTAGCATCATGAAATTCCTTTTACCTTTTATTTTTAGCGTTTCGTGCGCGGCTACCGTGTTCGGGCAATCAAATTCAGACTCAACTTCGACCAGCTTTTTTATAGCTGTTGAAACACAGCCCCAGTTTTCGGGCGGCTACGCTAATTTTAGTAAATACATTAGTAACAACCTGAAATATCCCGGCGTAGCGCAAATACTTGGCATAGATGGAAAATTACAGATGCAATTTATTGTTGAAAGGGACGGTAGTATTGCTGAGGTTAAAGCCCTTAATTGTATAGGTGCCGGATGTGAGGCCGAAGCTGAACGGATTTTATTGAAATCACCTAAGTGGATTCCCGGTATACAAAACGGAAAACCGGTAAGGGTACAATATACCATCCCAATTGCTTTTTATCACCGGAAAGCGATGGTGACCATGAAAGAACTCCGTAAGTCCGACTACGGCTTTTTCTTCCTGATAAAAGATAAAGAATATAACATAGATCAGGCGGAAGAACTGCTTGGCAAGGAATTTTTGTCAAATAGTATCATTATTGCTGAAGAGCAATACGATGAACAGCACAAAGTTGCCGGTAAAAAGGCGACTTATTTGTTAAAGATAGATAGTTAATGTCAACGATATGGCACCCGTAACTGTTTATAACCTACCATCAGAATAAATATCAGGCTACCTGTTACAAATCCCCCTATTATAAAAAGCAGTTTTAAATTACTTCTACTCTCAAATGGTTCGTAAACGGGCGAGAATATCAGCGTTGACCATTCGCGCTTTTCGCCACCAATCGCTGCAACATAGCCTCGATAGTCTTTGCTGTATTTAACCCTGTCGAGATAAATAAAATCATTTAACTGCTTTGACTTGAGTTTAGCCAAACTTCGCTCATAAAAATCCTGCTTCTCCCGGTCCTTTTCCTGCTGCGAAAGAGCGTCATCAATACGCTCTTCATATTTAAAACCTAACCAGGCAACTGGCGTACCTGATTTTGCATGTGTTGGCTTCCATGTATATTGACGCTTATTCAATATCACTTTAATAACTGTATCTGCGTCGTACGTTTTTAAAGCATATTCAGGATTTAACATTCTGAATCCCTCAACAGCTGCAGGCCGGATATTTTTAAGTTCTTTCCGGCTGATCTTTTTACCGTTTAGTATAAACGTGGCGTTCCGGTAAGGTTCAGGAACATCCATATAACCCGAGTCTATGTAAACTTGCGACGCATTATCAAGTATCGGCATACAGAAGTATAACTCCATTTCATAATACCTATCACTGCTGTACTTACTTTTTCTTGCAACATCACTACCATACAAAACTTTAACACCGCTTTTATCAACAAAAGAACGCTTAAGCGTATAATATTTAGTTATAGGGTACTGTTTTATTTGTGTAACATGATCCAGCTTAGTTAAACCACCTGTTAATTGTTCAATATACTCCTGTGCTATAATAGCAGGAATTGCGATACTCAGACAGGCAATAAACCCAATATTAAAAACCGGATCATGTCGCCCTACTTTATTAACCAATACCAAATATTTAATGCGCTTCCTTAAAAACACAATTATTAACAAACCTGACAACGCTGACGTAATGAAAACATTAATAGCAGTCTCATCTGCCACTATCATTCTATGCTTAATAATAAAGCACCAATGCAAAAAGGTATACAAACCTATAACTACAAAGGCAATAAAAAAATACGGTAAAATTATGCGGCGAAGCTTGGCTGCAAAGTGTGACATGATAAGGCCGGGTTACTGTGATTTTACTATTCCATCGTCAACCGCCTGATGAGTTCGGCGCTTTGTTTATTGCCTTCATCGAGCCTGTCCTTAAAAAAAGCCTGTACGTGATTAAAGTGATTTTTGTAGCCCTGCATATCGCCATAGCCTATGATGGACGACCACTCGCGCACGGCTGAATGAAATTCCAGATCATCGCCGCGGATGGTTTTATCGTATAGTGCGGTCTTGATGGATTCTTCCAGTAACTCCTGGTTCTTGAACAGATATTCGGCAATGCCCAACCTCAGGCGGAAAGGTGGGGTTTGGGCTATCAGGTTATCGTACGGACTAACGCCCAAATGGCACCAGGCATCAACCATACTTAATATACTAAGGTGCGAATTTGGTTTACGCTGGGCGGGGCCATCGGCTAAGGAAAACTCCTTCATCACAGCATCATTAAACATGATAGGCTTGCGGCTTTCGTGAAAAACAAAGTCGCGGGCGCGGTACAACCTGTCGCGAAACTTTTGCTCTTCTTCCATAATCATCAGTTTAAATAACTCCGACTCGGATTGCGCATAACGCTTTACCTGCTGGCGCGCGTATGGATTCATGATGGCCAGTCCGGCGTATACGTGGGCTTTATAGCTAAATATACGCAGCGTGGTAAGTATTTTTACATTGTCTATACCGCCATGGTAGGAACCGTTGTCCCACGGGAAAAAACCGGCGTTGCTCCAGGCGGTACCCATACTTTCAAAACCTACGTGGGTTACAGCCTGGGTATCTGCTACTATACGGTCGTGCTCGTGGTAATCTTTTAACTCCACCACATCTGAGCCGATGGCCGTGAACAGATCGAGCATTCGCTTATAAGCATCCGCATCAGAACGGTGATTGATCAGGATCAGCTTCTGCCCGTCAGGTGCAAAGCCCGGACCGTGCATAGCATGGAAGGTAATGATGTTGGCATCGGCAGGCAGGTGTTTTTCAAAGGCGGTTATTTCGGGATGCTTTACCGAGGTTTGCCCGGCTACAATGGCGCCATACTTGGTGATCGGGCCGTACTCGGCTACTACCTGCATTATCTTTTCTGCCTCTACTGAGTAAATAATGAGGTCGCAACGGTGGGCTATTTCCCTTCCGCTATCCAGCAATTGTACGCCATGAGGGGCAAGATCCGCCTCCAGTTTCTCCCGGTTTTCGGGCATGTCGCAGCCAAACACCTCGTAACCCGCCTTTGCAAAAGCCTTGGCGTATAAACGCCCCATATCGCCCAAACCTATAATGCCTATTAACATGTTGCTAATATAAGTATGCAAGGCATATTTTGGAATGAAACATTATTTTCGTTTATTGCAAGCGGCCGGGTAACAACAATACCCATGTTTAGGCCGTATAATGTAAAACCATCTAAAGCTATACCTATGAAGAAATTATTTTTTACACCGATAATTATTTTTATAGCGTTTTTTTCGTTTGCCCAGGGGCAGGACTCTACCAAAAAAGCCAGTGCTCCAGCACAAGCGCGTGCACAAGCAGCCGCTCCGCAAAATACCGATCGCAGCCTGAGCGGCCAGTACCGTTACCTGCTTACTAAAACGTACAACTATCAGCAACCGGTTATCGGTGCGTTTTACCGCAACGTGATGGATACCATAAAAACCGAACGTGCAGCGTTACGCAAAGCCCAGGCCACCGTGGCCAGCCAGGCAGCTATCATTAAAAAGCTGAATGTTGATGTTACTGTTAAAGATGAAACCATATCCGCAGCAAACTCACGTGTAGACCAGATTAACCTACTGGGGATAAGCCTTACCAAAGCCGCCTATAATACCCTGATGTGGGGGCTGGTGCTGGGTTTTGGCATTGCGCTGGCTATTGTGATAATTACTACCACGCGTTTCAGGCAGGAGGCCAAATACCGCATCAAGCTTTACAATGAGCTTTCGGAAGAGTTCCAAACGTATAAAACCAAGGCGAACGAAAAAGAGAAAAAGCTTGCCCGCGAACTGCAAACGGAGCGTAATAAGCTTGACGAACTGATGGGCAGATAAAAATATAACGTAGCGGCAAATAATAGCAAATGCGGGAGCTAAGCGTCGCTATTTCTTTTCCCTGTTTTTAAGGTCAGCGGCTACACTGCCATCTGTCTTTTTGGCTTGCTGTTTTGCCGTGCGCGCTTCAGCCTCCTTTACCTCGTCTTTCTCACTGATCGGGCCTTCAGTACGCAATTCCTTTTCGTTGTCTTCTTGATGTTGCTTTGCCATAATTATATTCTTTACAGTGGTAACCTATGGTCTAAGCATATTGTTTAAAAGAAAATAAATTAATCTTAAGGAAATCAATCTGAATTATTTTCCATATATTTACTTACCTTTTATAGCCGAACTACACTCACATATTTCCTGGTTTACTTTAAATTTTGCATTATGAAACAGGAATTAAAACATTACGAGTTCATAAACCTGCAAACAGGCAATGTAATTTCGTACATAACGCTGCCCGCATCGCTTACCGGCACCGAACTGGAGCAACAACTGGAAAGGAAGAAAACCGAGTTGGCAGTAAACAAGCGCCTGTATCTGGAGCTGATCTATTGGCAGGATCAGGATCACTGCATCAGGTAAATAATGGCTTAAAATAAAACAGCCATTTGCTTTAGGCAAATGGCTGTTTTATTATGTTCGGATCTTCCGGTACTATCACACTTTGATCTCTACTTCAACACCGCTTGGCAATTCAAGCTTCATTAAAGCATCAACAGTTTTTGAGTTTGAACTGTAGATGTCTAACAAACGCTTGTATGAGCAAAGTTGAAATTGCTCACGTGCTTTTTTGTTTACGTGTGGTGAACGTAATACAGTGAAGATTTTTTTCTCGGTTGGTAAAGGCAGCGGTCCGCTAACTACAGCGCCGGTTGGCTTTACAGTCTTTACGATTTTCTCGGCTGACTTGTCAACCAGATTGTAATCGTAAGATTTTAATTTGATCCTGATTCTTTGGCTCATTTTAATTTTACTTTTGGGATTTCACTGATTATAGAGCGATCTCTCCGATTTGTTAATTTGGCTATACCTAAGAGCTATTTGTTAGGTAATGGCCGGTTTATTTTTAATTGCACTGATCTATCGGTGAAATCACTCCTAAATCAGTGCAATTATATAACGAATTATTCGTCGTCACCACCTTTTTGGCGGCCTTTGTTTTTAGCAACAACTTCTTCCTGTACGTTGCGTGGTGCTTCTTCGTAGTGATCAAACTCCATGGTTGAAGTTGCACGGCCTGAAGTAATAGTACGTAATTGCGTTACGTAACCAAACATCTCAGAAAGTGGTACCATAGCTTTAATTACCTGAGAACCGTTACGGGTATCCATACCTTGCAGTTGGCCACGACGACGGTTCATGTCACCGATAACGTCACCCATGTTTTCTTCAGGGGTAAGGATCTCGATTTTCATGATCGGCTCAAGCAATACCGGCTTACATTTTGGCAATGCTGCGCGGTAAGCTGAACGGCCTGCGATCTCGAAAGATAACGCGTCCGAATCGACAGCGTGGAATGATCCATCTATCAAACGAACTTTTAAGCCGGTAAGCGGGAAGCCTGCAAGCACACCATTATCCATAGCTGATTTGAAGCCTTTCTCAACAGATGGAATGAACTCGCGAGGGATAGCACCACCAACGATTTCATTAACAAACTGTAAGCCTTCTTTATCGTCATCAGCAGGAGAGATGATAACCTGAATATCGGCGAATTTACCACGACCACCGGTTTGTTTCTTGTAAGTTTCGCGGTGCTGGGTAGTACCGGTAATAGCCTCTTTGTAAGCTACCTGTGGCGCACCCTGGTTAACCTCAACCTTGAACTCACGTTTCAAACGGTCCATGATGATATCCAAGTGAAGCTCGCCCATACCTGAAATTACAGTTTGACCTGTATCCTGATCTGTTTGTACGCGGAAGGTTGGATCTTCTTCAGCTAATTTACCAAGCGCGATACCCAGTTTATCAACGTCGGCCTGAGTTTTAGGCTCAATAGCCAAACCGATAACCGGCTCAGGGAATTGCATTGACTCTAACACGATAGGGTGTTTTTCGTCGCAAAGGGTATCACCGGTTTTAATATCCTTAAAGCCTACTACCGCAGCAATATCACCCGCACCTACGTTAGGGATAGGGTTTTGCTTATTAGCGTGCATTTGGAATATACGAGAGATACGCTCTTTATTTTCTGAACGCATGTTGTATACATATGAACCAGCATCCAGGTTACCTGAGTAAACACGGATGAAGCACAAACGGCCTACAAATGGGTCGGTAGCAATTTTAAATGCAAGTGCTGAGAATGGTTCTTTAATATCCGGTTGACGGGTGATCTCCTCACCAGTGTCTGGATTTGTACCGGTGATAGCTTCAACATCAAGTGGCGAAGGCAACAACTCCATTACATAATCAAGCATAGTTTGTACACCTTTGTTTTTGAACGATGAACCGCAAGTCATCGGAACGATCTTACCGGCCAGTGTAGCCTGACGTAAAGCGTCAAGTACTTCACGCTCAGTAATAGTGGTCGGGTCGTCAAAGAATTTTTCCATCAGCGTATCGTCAAACTCGGCAACAGCTTCAAGTAATTTCTCTCTCCACTCGTTAGCTTCGTCAATCAGATCATCAGGGATCGGAACTTCAGTAAAGGTCATACCTTTATCGTGCTCGTTCCAAACCACACCACGGAAGTTGATCAAATCAACCACACCTTTAAAACCATCTTCGGCACCGATAGGGATTTGCAGTGGCACAGCGTGGCTGCCCAGCATATCTCTAACTTGCTTAACAACTTTCAAAAAGTCAGCACCTGAACGGTCCATTTTGTTAACGAAACCGATACGTGGTACGTTGTAGTTGTTAGCCAAACGCCAGTTAGTTTCTGACTGTGGCTCAACACCATCAACTGCTGAGAAAAGGAAAACCAAACCATCAAGTACACGTAATGAACGGTTTACCTCTACGGTAAAATCCACGTGACCCGGGGTATCAATTACGTTTACCTGGTATTTATTGTTACGGTAGTTCCAGAACACGGTAGTAGCTGCCGAAGTGATGGTGATACCACGCTCCTGCTCTTGTGCCATCCAGTCCATCGTAGCTGCACCTTCGTGCACCTCGCCAATTTTGTGGCTCACACCAGCGTAATAAAGTATACGCTCGGTAGTGGTGGTTTTACCGGCATCAATGTGAGCGGCAATACCAATGTTTCTTGTATATTTAAGATCTCTTGACATCTTTTGTTGTTTGATTTCTCGGATTTAAAATGATTTCACCGACCTGTTGAGATTAAAAATGCAATCCTAACAAAATCGGTGGAATCGTATATTAAATCGGTGTAATCCTTTTGTTTAGAACCTGAAGTGTGAGAACGCCTTGTTGGCTTCAGCCATTTTGTGCGTATCTTCTTTCTTTTTAACCGCAGCACCTTCACCTTTTGAAGCAGAGATGATCTCACCGGCTAATTTCTCCATCATGGTTTTTTCGCCACGTTTACGAGCATAGCTGATCAACCACTTCATACCCAAAGCAATTTTACGCTCCGGACGAACCTCAGTAGGAACCTGGAAGTTAGCACCACCTACACGGCGTGATTTAACTTCAACAGCTGGCATTACGTTGTTCAAAGCTTTTTTCCAGGTATCTAAACCGTTTTCACTGGTTTTTTTCTCAACGATATCAACAGCGTTGTAAAAAATTGAGTACGCGGTAGATTTTTTACCATCATACATCATGTTGTTTACAAACCTTGTTACCATGGTATCATTGAACCTTGGATCAGGAAGGATAATTCTCTTTTTTGGTTTCGACTTTCTCATTTTCTATTATCCTCCTTATTATTTCTTTTTACCTTTTGCAGGTGCAGCAGCTGCCTGACCTGGTTTAGGACGCTTGGTACCATATTTAGAACGGCGTTGGTTACGGCCGGCAACACCTGAAGTATCTAACGCACCACGGATGATGTGGTAACGTACACCTGGTAAATCCTTAACACGACCGCCACGGATTAACACGATAGAGTGCTCCTGTAAGTTGTGACCTTCACCCGGGATGTAGGCGTTAACCTCTTTACCGTTAGTAAGGCGCACACGGGCAACTTTACGCATTGCTGAGTTTGGTTTTTTAGGGGTAGTGGTGTACACACGGGTGCACACGCCTCTTCGCTGTGGACAGCTGTCCAACGCTGGCGACTTACTCTTGTCTTCCAGAGCTACTCTACCTTTTCTAACTAATTGCTGAATAGTAGGCATTTCTTGCTTTGTTTCTTTACAGTTTTATTCCTATTTTAAGGACTGCAAAGGTATGTCAATTTTTTTTATTAGCAAATGCCTGATAGAAAATATTTTAGATGGGCGTTATAATTTCGGTTTCAAAACTTTTAGTTCAATAAAAAAAACCTCTCCATTTACATAAAGCACGTCAAAAAATTAAATAATAATTATTTTTTAATCAATAAGATATTGCTTAAAAATTTATATTTGATTTCAATTTAAACATTATCATTATGAGAAATCACTTGTTACGCTATGGCATGCTGCTGTGCACATTACTTTTTCTTTTTAATTCGTGTAAAAAGGAACCATCCGTAAAATCTAATGAGGCTGTGGAAAAGCCGATAAAAACTGCAATAGATTACATTAAATCCCTTGGCTTTCGCGAATCAGAGATAAAGGATATTGGAGAAAATTATCTTGTTAATGAAGATATTCTTTTTTCAAAAAAACAAGTAGAAGAGTTATTAAAGAAAAATAACAACAAGCTTCGAGTTGATCAGTATGGTTCACAAAACTATTTAGGATTACTGTCAAATGTCATCATTAAAATAGACCCTTCTATGAACAGCTATGTTAATGAAATAAATTCTGCCATAACGCAATGGAATAACGTACCTAATTGCAGGGTAAAGTTTATTATACATAACGGACAAGGCGTTCCTTATGCCCCACCAAATGTAACCATCACGAATGGCTCTTTAGGCACTAACACTTGCGGTGCAGCTTATTACCCCATGAACGGTGCGCCCGGCAATCAGATATGGATAAATTTAGCGGTCACAACCAGTATGTCTTTTGACCAAAGGCAGCGCACTGTAACCCATGAGTTAGGGCATACAATAGGGCTGGCTCATACCAATTGGTTTGCCGTTGGCGATGCGGGCTCCGGAACTACAGGTAATGGAGCAAAATATAATACCACCCATATACTAGGTACGCCTACCGGTTATGATTATGTTTCTTTAATGAATAGCGGAGAGTGTTCTTACGGCGCTACACAGCTATCTGATTATGATAAAATAGCGGTTCAGTTTATTTATCCGGAAAACCCGCCTGTTGCCGGTATGTCACCCGTATTCAGATATAACAATGTCGGCAATGGCGATCATTTTTACACAAGCAACTATTATGAGCTATCGCAAGGGGGCAATAACAGCTATTTATTCGAAGGAGTAGGCTTTTTTGCACCGACATCACAAATTTCCGGCACATCTCCAGTTTATCGTTATTATAATTCAGGTAACGGCGATCATTATTATACGCGGACTCTGGGCTCATACTCGGGTTACACTTATGAGCGGGTAGCTTTTTATGCTTATGCTTCGGCAACAAATGGCGCTGTACCTGTATATGGTTATTACAATACACAAACCGGAGACCACTTTTATACTAAAAACCAAAATGAATTTATAAACGGCACCGGTACTTATGCTTACGAAGGGGTGCAATTTTATGCCTATTAAATAACTTTCAGCCTATGCAAAGCCAATAGTAATTAGCTTTGCATAGGCTGTTATACAGCACAAATCTCCTTTATACTCTCGCTCACCGGCTTAAATTCTATCCCGATTGCTTTCTTTATTTTAGAATTGTCAAAATACTTGGTGGTAACGGCCGATTGAGCGGCTATTTTATCCAGCACAGGGTCTTTACCTGTTAAAGCCGCAACCAGGGCGGCCGCGCGCCAGGCCAGGTTCATCATCCAGGGTTTTGCTTCTTTGGCTGGCGCTGGTATACCGTAGCCTTGCGCTATCTCTTCAACCAGTTGCTTGTAAGCGCGATTCTCAGCATTTATTATAAAACGTTCGGCGGTGATATCACTGTTCATTAAGGCGATCATGCATTTGGCTACATCCTGCACATCAACCAGTCCGGCAGTGCCGCTGGTATAAAATTTAAGGCCTTTACGTACAGTGTTAAATATTTGCCCCGTACCCTCGTCGCCGGCATTTTTGCCTATAATTAATGATGGGTTTACGATCACGGCATCCAGCCCCTCTGCAATACCTCGCCAAACTTCCATCTCACTTTCCAGTTTTGATATGGCATAGCCATCCGTCTCGGTGCTTACATCTAAATGCGTATTCTCGGTAATAACCTCACCAGGTTTTGCTAAACCCAGTGCCGCTATTGAGCTTACATGCACCAACTTGCAGTTATTATCGAGACAAAGGTTTACTACATTAGCTGTGCCTGCAACGTTGGCGGCTATCATGGGATCCTTATCCTTTTGCTTTAATGATACCCATGCAGCAGCATGATACACCCGCGTTACGCCTGCAAAAGCATCCTCAAGCGCAAAAACATCCAGTATATCGGCATCAACCCACTCAATGTTTCCAGAGAAAGGCGTCAATATAGTGGGCACAACAGATGATTTACGTTTTGTGCAACGCACACGTTCACCCTGCTTTACTAACTGCATGGCTACTTCAGCCCCTAAAAAACCCGTTGCGCCTGTTATTAAGATCATGCCTTTAATACTAAAAATAGATTGCGCAAAGGTGCACAATTAATTTGGCAGCCTTACACTTGATTGCGCTAAACCTCGTTACATTTGCAACAATCAATCTACAAACAAAAACCTGAAACAATGTGCGGAATAGTTGGATATATAGGTCACCGTGAAGCCTATTCAATAATAATAAAAGGTTTGCACCGGCTGGAATACCGCGGGTATGACAGCGCGGGCATCTCTATATATAATGATGGTATTAAAGTTTACAAAAAAGCAGGCAAGGTAAGCGCGCTCGAAGAGTTTGCTAAAAACTTGCCGGTAACGGGCACTATCGGCATGGGCCATACCCGCTGGGCTACACACGGTGCTCCAAGCGATCGCAACTCGCATCCGCATGCCTCAAATAACCGCAAGCTAACCATCATTCATAATGGCATTATTGAAAACTACGCTACCATTAAGGAAACACTGCTTGCAAAAGGACATGTATTTAAAAGCGATACCGACACCGAAGTTTTAATTCACCTGGTTGAAGATATTGCCACGGCTACAGGAATGGACCTGAAGGAAGCCGTACGCATTGCACTTAATAAGGTAATTGGCGCTTATGCTATTGTTATAATGAGCGAGGACGACCCCAATCTGCTCATCGCGGCGCGCAAGGGTAGTCCGATGGTTATCGGCGTGGGTGAAGGCGAATACTTTATAGCTTCGGACGCTACGCCGATTGTGGAGTATACCAAGAATGTAATTTACCTGAACGATAACGAGATCGCTTACCTTACCCGCGAAGAGCTACTGATAAAAAACATTGACAATACGGTACAAACACCCTACATCCAGGAACTTGACCTGAAGTTGGAAATGCTGGAAAAAGGTGGATACGATCACTTTATGCTGAAGGAGATTTACGAGCAGCCACGATCAATACGTGATTGCCTGCGTGGTCGCATTTATCCGCAGCAGGGCAATGTACAATTAGGTGGTATAAAAGAGTATGCCGATAAGCTCCGCAACCTCGACCGTATTATCATAGTAGCCTGCGGCACATCATGGCATGCCGGTTTGGTAGGCGAATATTTGATTGAGGAATACGCGCGCATACCAGTAGAGGTGGAGTACGCTTCGGAATTCAGATACCGCAACCCGATCATTACCGAAAAAGATTTGGTGATAGCCATATCACAATCCGGAGAAACAGCTGATACCATGGCGGCTATAGAGCTGGCTAAGGAAAAAGGCGCTACCATATTTGGCGTATGTAACGTGGTGGGCGCATCTATCCCACGTATCACGCACGCGGGTGTGTATACGCATGCCGGGCCCGAAATAGGCGTTGCCTCGACCAAGGCCTTTACATCGCAGGTGACCGTGTTAACCTTGATGGCCTTTTATATGGCGCAGCAGCGCGGCGCTATAACCCAAAGCAAACTGATAGAATACCTGACTGAACTGGACGCCATACCAACACTGATTGAAAAAGCTTTAAAAACAAACGACGAGATAAAGGAAATAGCCGCCAAGTTTAAGGATAGCCGTAACTGCCTTTTTCTGGGCAGGGGCAGCTCGTTCCCGGTAGCACTTGAGGGAGCTTTGAAGCTTAAAGAGATATCCTACATTCATGCGGAGGGCTACCCCGCTGCCGAAATGAAACACGGGCCGATAGCATTGATTGATACCGAGATGCCGGTGGTATTTATCGCCACCAAACATTCATCATACGAGAAAGTAATCAGCAACATACAGGAAGTAAAGGCGCGGGGCGGCAGAGTGATCGCCATTGTAAGCGAGGGAGACACTGCCGTTAAGGATATGGCCGACTATGTAATAGAGATACCGCAAACCGGCGAGGCCTTTGTACCGCTGTTAGCTACTATACCGCTGCAGTTGCTCTCCTATCACATCGCTGTAATGCGCGGTTGTAATGTAGATCAGCCGCGGAACCTGGCAAAATCGGTAACGGTTGAATAATGAACATTTCATTTAGTTTAAACGGGTTGTTACAATGTAACAACCCGTTTTTTTATTGTGGATAAAAACACAGGCAAACCAATAGAATAAATCAATGATAAAATTAAATTTGCATCAATTTATTCTATAACATGACTATTACACAGCTGGAATACATTGTAGCCGTTGACACTTACCGCAGTTTTGTTACTGCTGCCGAAAAATGTTTTGTAACGCAACCAACCTTGAGCATGCAAATACAAAAGCTTGAGGACACTTTAGGCGTAAAACTTTTTGACCGCACCAAGCAGCCCGTTATACCTACGGAAATAGGCATAGAGGTGATTAGCCAGGCGCGGGTTTTATTGGCCGAAAGCGAAAAGATAAAAGAGATCATCAGCGATAGACAGAAGGAACTTTCAGGTGAACTCAAAGTAGGCATTATCCCTACCATTGCGCCGTACATACTCCCTAAAATCATCACCAGCTTTATTGAGAAATATCCGCAGGTAAAGCTGGTAGTATGGGAGCAAACCACCGAGCAGATCATACAGCAATTAAAGATGGGCATGATTGATTGCGGCATCCTCTCAACACCGCTGCACGAGGCCTCACTAACAGAAATACCAGTGTTTTACGAAAACTTTGTGGCCTACGTATCGCGCGATAGCAACCTGTTTAAAAAGAAAAGCATTCAGCCTGATGACATTGATGTAGAAGAGATATGGGTACTTAACGAGGGGCACTGCATGCGTGAGCAGGTTTTGAATATTTGCCAGCGCCGAAAAAGCACACGCGGATTTCAGCATTTTGAATACAACACGGGCAGCGTTGAAACATTGAAACGCATGGTTGACCAAAACAATGGCGCTACCATACTACCAGAACTCGCCCTCGCCGATTTGACAGAGAAACAACTGGACCGCGTGCGTTACTTTAAATCGCCGGAACCGGCGCGCGAGGTGAGCATCGTTATTCCGCGCAACTTTTTAAAGCGCCGCATGATTGAGGCTCTCAAAAATGAGATACTTGACTTTATACCCAAAAGGCTAAAAACCAAGAAAAAGAAAGAGATAATGGATATATAAGAGGCGAGCGGTGAATGGTGAATAGTCAGTAATGAACAGTAGAGTGTTAATAGAGATTTGTACTCGCATCTAATCCATATTAACAACTACCTAACCATATATTCACTACTTCCAACTCATCATTCACAACTCACTATCCCTCTATCTCCACTTCCGTTACCGGGTGGCCGGTGCAGGTGAGTATCCAGCCTGCGGCTAAGTCTTCGGCGGTGAGTACGTCGTTACGCACCATTTCGACTTTGCCGCTTTTACAAATAACCGCGCAGGCTGAGCATACGCCTGCTTTGCAGCTGTAAGATAATTGAATACCATTTTGCAGGGCAGCCTGTAATATGGATTGATTTTCCCCGGCTATAATATCATAACGCTCGCCCCTATAGTTAATGCCTACTTTTTGGGGCGGATAATTAAGCACAGGCGGGGCAACGGCAACCGTTTCTATTACAAAATTTTCTTTACGGATGCGCTGTGGTTCAATGCCCATATACAGCAAAGTCAACCTAAGCATACGCATATAAGCGAATGGCCCGCACAGATAGAAATCAGCATTGAGCAAACCATTAGGCGTGTGCTGCCTAACAAGCTTTTCAGCCATAATATTATTAAGCCGGTTTGCTTCGCTGCTTAACAGGTGTATTACTTTTAACCTTTCTGGATGCATAGCAGTCAAGTCATGCAATTGCTGCTTAAAAATAATTGATAACTCGCTAAGACTGCTATAGACAACAGTTATACTACTCTTGCCATCTCTCGCCAAATGATATTTCAGTTGCGAAAATACCGGCGTAATACCGCTCCCGGCGGCGAATATGATAATATCTTTCTTTTGTTCGGGACGACTGATAAGAAACCGGCCGGCCGGTTCAACAGCGCGCAAGACATCGCCAACCTTAACCTTGGTAAACATAAAGCGTGATATTTCGCCGTTGGGGATGCGCTTTACGGTAATAGCCAGCAATGCTTCATCAGGTGATGAACTGAGCGAGTACGATCGGCGTATTTCCTCATGATGATGATCAAATACCAGCGTAATAAACTGCCCGGCTTTATAGCTTACCTTTTCGCCGGTTACATTGCTCAGGTAAAACGTTGATGTATCAGCCGTTTCTTGTTCTATCTTCTCAACCCTTAACTGTAGCATTAGCCTATTCTTAACACCAACTTACCAAACTGACTTGAATCATCCATCTTCCTGATTGCTTTTTCAGCCTCAGCTAACGGAAATATTTCATCAATAACCGGTTCAATTTTATGCTCGGCGATGAATTGGAGCATCTGCTCAAATTCGGCGGGAGCGCCAAGCGTTGTACCTAATATACTGATGTGATTCCAGAATATTTTTCGACCGTTAAGCTCTGGAATACTGCCTGCGGTGCCGCCCCAAAATACGATGCGTCCACCCGGTTTGCATATGTCAATCAGCTTTTCAAAGCCCTGCCCTAACGCGCTATCCAAAATCACATCAAAACCACCACCAGATAACTGGTGCAACTGCTCCGCCCAATCCTGAGCCTTATAATTAACCCCTGCCGAAGCTCCCAACTTTCTTGCCCGTTCAATCTTTTCGGCCGAGCCGGATGTTACAAAAACCTGGCAGCCTGCAGCTAAAGCATATTGCAAGGCAAAAACCCCGGTTCCGCCGCCAACGCCGGTTATCAGCACCTTATCTTCTTTTTTTGCCTGCCCTCTGGTAAACAACGCCCGAAAGGTGGTTAAACCCGCTACGGGTAATGTTGCGGTTTGCTCAAAATCAAGATGCATGGGTTTGGCTTGTATATCGGTTACCGGTACGGCTATATACTCAGCTAAAGTGCCTTGGTCGGGCGGCAAACCTATAATGTTAAAGTCTTTTGATTGGTGTTCAGTACTCTCCCCCCAACCGCGCGCGGGGTATATTACTACATCCTTACCAATCCAGTTGCTGTCGGCATCACTGCCTGCTTCGACAACTGTACCCGCACCGTCAGAACCGATTACCGCAGGATAAGCTATGCCCGGATATTTACCTTGCGTTATCCACCAATCGCGACGGTTTAATGATGCCGCTTTTAACTGCACCAGCACTTCTCCGGGTTTGGGCGTCGGTTTATCAATATCTTTTACGGTTAATGGCTGATTCAGCCCTTCCAGTACAATGGCTTTCATAATTAAACTTTACTTTATATTTAGGCGGAGCAATCACTGTTCCGAAAACCCGAACTAAGCGACTATGGGGTAAAACTATCAAAATTCCGCTTTGGTCACATTTATCGCACTGTTGGTCACATTTTTTACTTTTGGAAAACCGTGTTGCGTACCATTGCCCTAAACAAATCACCTTATGCTTAAATCTCTCCAAACTAAATTAAAAACCGAAACGCTCATTGAGCTTTTATTGGTTGCACTCGTCATCTTAGCTACGTTTATTGTTCACCTGTTTGATGCAGCAGATATTGTTAAAATCAATCGTTTAAACGGCATTCCAACTACCTACGGGTTTTTGCTTGCCCCGGCTGCCTTTAAATATGCCGTAACATTTGTATGCTATTTGTTATTGTGCGCTTACGTAGCCCCGGAGTTTAAAAAACCAGAAGGCCAATCTGCCAGGCCGGCGGTTTTAGTATATGCGCTGATAGCAGTATCGCTGTTGCTTAACTTAATCAGCATTTACTTTGGTGCGCTTCTGGCGCTCAGATTATGGATCATCCTGTTTACACGGACTAACAGATCAGCTACTAATGCCTTAAATTACGAAAGCGGATTACTTACCGCAAGCTGGATTTTTTTGACCGTAGCTTCTGTATTTGTTGATATAAACACAGTAATAAGGGTTTTTATTTTATTGGTAATACCCGCTTGTATCATTGTTTATCTGTACGCCATGTACCGCATATTGCCACGAAATCAACATAAAAAATGGCTTTTTTTAAACTATTTTATAAGGATTATGCCTTGTATAGCTCTTTCAACATTAGTAACTATACTAACAGTAGCTCAATTAAAAGAACACAATTACCCTTACAGTTTAAATGAAGCTTTCAGGCTCGATCTGCTAAACTTTAAAGTTCAAGGGAACGATATTGAAGCGCTGCTGGTAATATGCCTATTGACACACTTACTGTTTGTAATTCCTTTTGCCTGGAGCAATTTTAAAAGCCGTAACAGAAAATTAGACCAGCAAATAAACGAGCTTAAAACCGAACTTGGGCAAACCGATGCCAACCTTAACTTTTTAAAATCGCAGATAAACCCGCACTTTTTATTTAACGCCTTAAATACTTTGTATGGTACCGCCTTGCAGGAAAACGCGGAACGCACCGGCGAGGGCATACAAAAGCTTGGCGATATGATGCGCCTAATGCTCCAGGAAAACATGAAAGATAAAATAGCGCTGACCATGGATATTGATTATCTCAACAACTACATCCTGTTGCAAAAGCTACGCACCGCTACATCTGCCAATGTTGTAATTGAGGCCGAGATAAGTAATGATAATCCTGATCTGCTAATAGCGCCTATGCTGCTTATCCCTTTTGTTGAGAATGCCTTTAAGCATGGCATCAGCCTTATTAATCCTTCATTTATAAAAATGAAACTGGTAACCAGCGGCAATACCCTTTACTTTGATGTGCATAACAGCATTCACCTGAAAAGCGATAATGACCCAGAAAAGGGGCAAAGCGGCATCGGGCTCGAAAATGTGAAGCAACGCCTGAATCTGCTTTACAACAACAAGCACGAATTAATTATCCGCGAAACCGCGAAAGACTTTTTTGTACACCTTACCTTGCAGTTAGAAGATGCCGTTTAACTTTATAACATGATTGCCATTGCCATTGATGATGAACCCATCGCGTTAGATATTGTACGCACGCATGCCCAAAAAGTACCCTTTATACAAATGGATGGTTACTTCACAAACGCTTTTGAGGCACTCGGCTATTTGCAGCGCAACAAGGTCGACCTGATATTTTTAGATATCAAGATGCCCGATATCAGCGGAATAGACTTTATGAACAGCCTTACCAGCCCGCCTATGGTGGTGTTTACAACAGCCTATTCAGAACATGCGGTAAAAAGCTTTGAGCTCAACGCGGTAGACTATCTATTAAAACCATTTTCGCTGGCGCGATTTTTAAAGGCCTGTAACAAAGCCCTCGAATTATATGAACTCAGAAACAAGCAGCATGTGACAGGTGCGCCCGAAGCTATTTTTATAAAGGATGGCTACGAGCAAGTAAAAGTAGCTATAAATGATATCCTGTTTTTAGAAGCATCAGGAAATTATGTGAAAGTTCATCTGCATAACGATAGTTCCCTTAGTACCCGAATGACGATTGGCGATATGCTGTTGATGCTACCCTCCAAGTCCTTCATCCGCATACACCGGGCTTACGTGGTAGCCCGGAATAAAATAAGCCGGTTTGACCGCTACCAGGTGTACATTGATAAACATACGGTACCCATAGGGGCTACTTACGCGCAATGCCTGCATGATATGCAATCATAAAAAAGGCGGCAGGATATAACACCCTGCCGCCTTTTTATAAAATCATTTTTGAGATTAAGCGATAGCTTTGGTATAAAGCTCAGCTACTTTTTCCCAGTTAATCACATTCCAGATAGCCGCCAGGTAATCCGGGCGACGGTTCTGGTATTTCAGGTAGTATGCATGTTCCCAAACGTCGATACCTAGAACCGGGGTACCTTTAACTTCGGCGATATCCATTAACGGGTTATCTTGGTTAGGGGTTGAGGTTACAGCCAGTTTTTTATCAGCAGTAACAATTAACCATGCCCAGCCCGAACCAAAACGGGTAGCGCCGGCGTCAGCAAGTTTAGTTTTCAATTCATCAAATGAGCCGAAAGTGCTGTTGATTGCTTCAGCCAAAGCTCCTGTTGGCGTACCGCCGGCATTAGGCGCTAACAACGTCCAAAACAGGGAGTGGTTATAGTGGCCACCACCGTTGTTGCGTACTGCGGCAGGGTATTTTGATATGTTGGCAACAATCTCTTCAATGCTGGCATCAGCCTCCGGTTTGCCTTCAAGCGCTTTGTTCAAATTAGTAACATAAGCCTGGTGGTGCTTGCCGTGGTGAATCTCCATGGTAGCTTTATCAATGTGCGGTTCTAATGCCTCGGGTGCGTATGGTAACGCAGGTAGTGTAAAAGCCATGATTATTAGTTTTAAAGTTTACTATTGTAGTTGTACCAGCAAATATAAGTCCGTAAGCGGCATATTGTTCTAAATAAATGTCATTTGTTGGTCTGTATTGTCTTGAACCGGAATTTGCAGAATTAATGAATGAGCAGAATTAGAATATCAACGTATTCTGTAAATTCTATATTCCCTAAATTCTGGTTCAAGAACACATTCCGGTTCAAGACTTCCGCTTACTTTTAAAAAAATTCCGCACCAGTTCAGCACATTCATTTTCGCGTATGCCTCCTGTTATTTCTGTTTTAGGGTGAGTGATCTTTTGGTTTAACCGCCCGAAACCCATACGCTGATCATACGCGCCGAAAACAATGCGCGCCACCTGGAACCAATAGGATGCGCCCGCGCACATTACACAGGGCTCCAGCGTTACGTAAAGTGTACAGTCCTGTAAATACTTGCCGCCCATATAATTGGCAGCAGCGGTTAACGCCTGCATTTCGGCATGTGCCGATACATCATTAAGCCGCTCGGTTAGGTTATGCCCCCTGCCAATTATCTTGCCCTTGCAAACTACAATAGCACCAATGGGTATCTCATCTTCGGCCAGCGCCTGCTTAGCCTCATTGAGCGCCTCGTTCATAAAAAAATCATCGGGTGATATAGTGGGTTCACCCTCAAAGTTGATGTATCGCATTATAGTTTGTTATCAAATTTGCGTGATAAATGTTTTTCGGTTGATACCATCAGCGCGACACAAAAGCCTATGGCTGATGGTATAAGCAATATGGAATTCACGAACATAAAAGTTTCGTGTTCTAAATTAACCGCGCTTAAAACAGCCGTTGTGACGATGCCGACAAGCAACAACACAAATCCCCAACGCATCATATACCGGGCGGCGTAATGGTTAGCCTCATTCCAGGTTTCCTGGTTTTTCATAGAGCTGGGCATACGGTAGCCGTAAAGCCCGTTAATTTTTTTTGGTGGAAAACGCTTTTGAATATATCCTGCAAGAATAAAGATTATACCGATCAACTGCGGGACAATTATCCAGCTAAGCAAATCCATATTAAATTAATTTTTGGCCATTTGGGACCGGCCGCTCGAGTGCGGCTAATACAATATCGCCGTTTTCATCGGCAAAGCCGGTAACCAGAAACTCCGACATGAATTTACCGATCTGCTTTTTGGGAAAATTGATCACACCGACGATCTGCCGGCCAACTAACTCTTCCTTTAAATAGTGTTTGGTGATCTGGGCGCTCGACCACTTGATGCCGAACTCCCCAAAATCAACCCGAACCTTGTAGGCAGGTTTGCGGGCCTCCGGGTAATCAGCCGCTTCGAGTATAGTGCCCACCCGTAGTTCTACCTTTTCAAAATCATTCCAGGATATCGTTTCCATACCTGCAAAGGTAAAAAAAGCGTGTTACCGCAAAAGCGTAACGTAGCCTGCTACTTTTGGTGTATTATTCTTAAGGTCGATGATGTAGTAATAGGTACCTACCGGCAAACGTGAGCTGTTAAAGGTGCCATCCCACGGCGTGGTATAACCAATGCTGCGGAATATCTGTTGCCCGTTGCGGTTAAATATCAAAGTTTCGCTTGCCGGATAGGTTGACAACGCCGCGATATTCCATACATCGTTAATACCATCTCCGTTTGGCGTAAACGTGTTTGGCACCTGTATTTTTTGATAAACGCGTACAAAAACGCTGGCCGTGTCAATACCGCAAGGTCCCGTTACGGTTACGGTGTAGCGCGTATCCTCAGTTGCAGTTATACCTGGGTTTGGATCAGTTGGGTTATCCAGCCCATCCTCAGGCCACCATTTGTAGGTGGCGATAGCACCTGCGTAAACCGGATCAAGTTTTATAGTTGCGCCCTCCAGCATCTCCCGTCTCGGGCTAACGGTCACGTCGGGCGGCTCAATAATATTTACGGTTACCGTATCGGTGTAACTGCACGCGCCGTTGCTAACATTTACCGTGTAGGTTGTTGTTTGCGTGGGGCTCGCTATAGGGTTGACAATGTCTGCTTGGCTAAGCCCTGCTGATGGCGACCAGCTATAGGTATAGGTGTCGGATACGTCGGTTGAAACATTAAGCTGCGCCGACTCGCCACGGCATATACCTGTTTTATCTGTTTCGGCATCCGCTACAAACTTCGGTTTCACATTGATTTGAAAAGTTTGCGGATCGCTCAAACACCCTTCGGCGGATACTGCGTATGCAGTATATGACCATCCGCTGGGTGGATCAGGTTTTTGAAAGGTATATTGTGAATTTGTGGTTTCGGCACTGAATCCGTCAGGACCAAGCAACCGGTAACGCACCCCTCCAGAGAGATTGATGGTTACATCTTCGCCACGGCAAATAGTGACGCTATTGATAGGAGCCAATACCGGCCGGGCGTAGATGGTTATGCTTTGCGGTAAGGAGTAAATCCGGCATTTCTCTGACCCCAAATTACCAGCCCTTGCAGCTGCTACCCTGTACTGGTGCACCGCCGCTACTGAAAGATCGATATTGGCCGTGTATTGTGTACCGTTTTGTCCGGCTATATCTTCCCACTTATTGTTTACAAATTGCTGCCATTGAAAAACATAACCCGGTTGAGATGCCGTTCTTAACGTAAAGTTTCGCCTGCCGCTGCTAACACAATCTGCAAAGTCCTGCGCCGAGCCATCAATAGTGCTGCTTAATTGTGGTCCGCAGGCCCGAAAGGCAAAGTCATCCAAAATAAAATCGTTACCGTAACCCCCTTCAGCATCGTTAAAGATTTTCAAGGTAACGCTATCGGTATTAGGTGTAGTACGGAATGTTACGCCCCGCTTTATAAATTCAGGCCCCGCTGTAGGCCTTATGGCTATGGTGGTATCGCGTATGGTGCTGTCTTTGTCATCCACAATTAAGAACCGCAGTGCCGGGTGCCGAACATCCGGCGACTCAATATCAAGCCGCATCAAATCAAGTATATACACTGAAAGTTCGTAAACCGTATTACCGCACAAACCGGTCACCTTTTTCTCAAAAAACTGACTTTTGGCGTATGATGCATTTACCACCATCATGTAACCGCCATTACCCGTATTATCCGACGGAACGGAATGCCAGGTACCCGCATTACAGGGCGGCGGGGCGTAAGTGCGAACAATGGTATATTGCCCATCCTGCGGGCATGTATTAGTAGTGAATTGTATAATCTGCGCTTGCCCATTTGGTAATGCTCCGCCCTGATTAAAACTTTCTGACACTACCGGATCGCCCAGGCTACCGTCACAAACCTGTGCCGTTACCTTGCCTGATAAAAAAGCAATAAACAACACACATATAAAGCCGTGAAAAAAGCGCCGCATGAACAATAAGAATGTAATTGGTTATAACGGGGTATAAGGTAGCACATTAACCTTAATATGCCAAGTAACGATTTAGAGCTGAGCCAAACAAATAATTTTCATAGTAGTTAAATAAGTGTTTTAAAATACATCTACCTATGAAAAACAGATATTCAGCATATTTTTTAGCCTTGGGCATATTGGCCGCGGGCTGTGGCGGCGATAAAAAAGCCAATCATAACGATGCCGATACCGTAACCAATAAAAGCAACCAACAGGTAAATCTGCCCGCACCTTACGAAACGGAATCAACCACCAAATTCAGCCAAGTTTTGGGTTGGCCTAAAGATAAGATGCCTACAGCGCCCGAGGGTTTTGAGGTAAGCCTTTTTGCCGATAGCCTGCGCAACCCGCGTAATATTTATGTGGCGCCTAATGGCGATATCTTCGTATCGGAAGCCAATACCGAATCAAAAAGCCCCAAAAAGAAAGCTGAAGACCTGGTAACCGGTCGTGACAAATCACAAAACATGGGCAAAAGTGCTAATGACGTGATTCTCTTTCGCGATACCAATGGCGATGGCAAATATGATTTACGCACTATATTTTTAGGCAAATTGAACCAGCCCTATGGTATATTGGTACTTGGTGATTGGTTTTACGTAGCCAATACCGATGGATTGTGGCGTTACCCATATAAAACCGGCCAAACTGAAATTACCGCGAAAGGCACCAAGATACTCGACCTGCCCGCGGGTGGTTACAACAACCACTGGACACGTAACCTGATTGCAAGTAAGGATGGTAAAAAGATTTTCATTTCTGTAGGCTCCGGCAGTAATGTTGCCGAGCACGGCCTGAACAATGAGATACGCCGGGCGAACATACTGGAGATCAACCCTGACGGATCAGGCGAGCGCATTTATGCCTCGGGCTTGCGCAACCCTGTGGGCACTGATTGGGAACCTAAAACAGGCAAACTGTTTACCGTGGTTAACGAGCGCGACAAATTAGGCGATGGCTTGGTACCTGATTACCTGACAGGCGTTAAAGAAGGTGGCTTTTACGGTTGGCCTTATGCGTACTTCGGTCAGCATGAAGATCCATCGGTAAAGCAAAAGAATCCGGAGATGGTGAAAAAGACATTGGTACCCGACCTGGCTTTAGGACCGCATACGGCATCATTAGGACTGGCGTTTTATACCGGCAATAAATTTCCGCAGCAATACCGCGGTGGTGCCTTCATTGCGCAGCATGGCTCATGGAACAGTTCAAAACTTGTAGGTTATAAAGTTATGTATGCACCCTTTGCCAACGGTAAACCAACCGGCCAACTACAGGACTTTTTAACCGGCTTTGTTGCTGATCTTGAAAAAGGAGATGTTTACGGCCGCCCGGTTGATGTAGCGGTTTTGAAAGACGGATCAATACTGGTAAGTGATGACTCAGCCAATAAAATATGGCGCGTGGCCGCTAAATAGCTTCATTTATTAATTTAATAAATAGCCCTCTATTCAGTTAAAGGGCTATTTTTGTTTTATACTACTATACCGTGAAAAAACTTTTCATCACAATATTCGCCCTTGGCAGCGGCTTGGGCTTTGCCTCTGCTCAAACTATCGACACTACAAAAACACTAAAACAGGTAACGATAAAAGGCTATTTAAGCGAGCAGCCGGTATTGAGTACACCAGCATCGGTAGGGGTAGTAAGCTCAGCGCAATTGCAGTTGCAGCCATTGGCCTCATTTGTACCGGCTTTAAATACTGTACCGGGCATCAGGGCTGAAGAGCGATCTCCGGGAAGTTACCGCCTATCCGTTAGGGGAAGCCTGCTACGCTCGCCCTTTGGCGTGCGTAACATTAAGATGTATTACGATGAAATACCGCTTACCGATGCCGGCGGCAACACTTACTTAAATGCACTCGATTTTAACAGCATCCGCAATATCGAAATATTAAAAGGGCCTGATGGCAGCTTGTTTGGCGCCAACACCGGTGGCGTTGTGCTGTTAAACACATCATCACCAAATGACAACAGCATCTCTGCCGGGATAAATGCGGGCTCGTATGGCTTGTTTCATGAAAATGCCGGTTTGCAGCAGCAATGGGGCAATTACGGGCTGTCTGTAAATCAGGCCTACCAAAGCTACGGGGGTTACCGGCAAAACAGTTATATGTACAGGCATTTTGTAAATACAACCAACCGGCTTAAATATGGCACAGGCAACGAGGTAAAGGCTATTGCTTTTTTCTCCGATTTAAATTACCAAACTCCCGGTGGGCTTAATCTGGCGCAAATGGAAGCCAACCCGCAATCGGCACGTCTGCCAACGGCTACACTGCCCGGGGCTTTACAGCAAAAAATCGGCATCAGGCAAAAAATATATTTCGGTGGGCTGGTAAATAACTGGCAGATTAATGACCGGCTGAAAAATGTAGCTGCCGTATTTGGCAATCATGTGGACTTTGCCAACCCGTTCATCACCAATTATGAATTCAGGAACGAGGACACATACGGCCTGCGCACATACTTTGAACTTAACTCCGTCAGGAAAACAAACTTTAACTGGAAGCTCGACCTTGGTGTAGAGTGGCAGCAAACCAATTCAACCATTGCCAATTACGATAATAACGGCGGCACCCGCGGCGATGTGCAGGCTACCGACCGGCTGAACAGCAACCAGCATTTTGTTTTTACCCGCTATGCAGCCACGTTATTTGACCGTTTTAATGTTGAGGCCGCAATAAGCCTTAATTACTTTAAATACCGCTTTAAAAACATTGCCCCAGCCAATGAGGCTGATTTTAGCGAGCGCAATTTTGACGCGCAACTAATGCCGCGGCTGGCCTTATCGTATCTTATTAACAATAATTTCAGCTGGCGGGCATCAGTAAGCCGGGGTTACTCCTCGCCTACCAACCTTGAAGTGCGCCCGAGCAACAACATAGTAAATACCACGCTGAACGCCCAAACCGGCTGGAACTATGAAAGTGGCTTCCGCTTGCGTAACAATGACGAAAGTACTTACCTGGATGTGTCGGCATTTTATTTCAGGATGCAAAATACCATTGTGCCCCGCCGTTTAGAGAATGAAACTGAATATTATGTAAACGCTGGCGGCACCAACCAACCGGGTGCCGAAATTTATTTTAGCAGCTGGCTGCTGCGCAAAGGAACCGGATTTGTAAAGGGCTTGCAATTTAACACCGCTTATACTTTTAGCAAGTACATCTTCAGGAGTTATAGCGCTGCCGATGCAGATTTTTCGGGCAACAGGCTTACCGGTATTCCGCGTAATGTAGTAGTGAGCAATGTACAGGTACTGTTACCCCAATCAGTATCGGTATTTGTGCAGCACAACTTTACCGACCGCATTCCGCTTAACGATGGCAATACCGTTTTCGCGCCCGAATATCACCTGTTACAGGCGCGGGTAAGCTGGCAGCACCGCATAGGCAAAACAAGGCTGGAAATATTTGCCGCTGCCGATAACCTGCTGAACGAAAGATACAGCCTGGGTAACGATCTGAACGCGGTAGGGAACCGCTACTATAACCCGGCACCGTTACGAAATTATTACGCCGGACTAAACGTAGCGCTGTAATTATGAATACGCTCATCACCATTGTTATTCAAACACCAATAAGTGCGCCGGTGGAGCGGGTATTTGATTTGGCACGCAGTATTGATTTGCATATACAATCAACAAAACATACCGGCGAGCAGGCCATTGCCGGGCGTACCAGCGGATTGATCGGCATGGGTGAAACCGTTACCTGGAGAGCGAAGCACTTCGGCATCAGGCAAACACTCACCTCCAAAATAACGGCGTTTAACCGGCCATGGCATTTTACCGATGAGATGGTTCGGGGCGCTTTTAAAAGCTTCAGGCATGAGCATTGGTTTACACAAACCAACGGACATACCACCATGAAGGATATATTCGCCTTTGAAGCGCCGCTCGGCTGGATTGGCTGGCTGGTTGGCAAGTGGATATTGAAAGCCTACCTTACCAACCTGCTCATTAAGCGTAATGAAGTTATAAAACAGGTTGCAGAATCAAGCGACTATAACCTAACGGCTAACTAAGCCCACGCATCTAACTTAAAAAACAGCAAAGCCGGCAAGCATAATAAGCAGGCCGGCTATTATTAAGTATTTTACCAGTACCGCTGTTGAGCGGCATGGTTGCAAGTATATTTATTGGTACATTTTAGCAATCTGGAAACTTTCGTAAGCCATTTGCTTATTGTACTCGTTTGTGAGGTTTTTATGATTAACCAGGTCAACAATGGTGCCTATAAAGCACAACCCTGCAGTAAAGAAATATAAAAGGCCCATGCCTATCTGCCCCAACATAAAACGTTGTATACCGGCAAATCCCACAAAACCCAACAAGCTTACCAGCAATATATCCTGCGGATTTTTACGCTTGGTTGAGTAGATACCGTAAAAGCGGTTTTTCTGCTGTTCGTCAAGCTCGGCAGTGGCTTGCTGTAAAAACAGAACCTCTTCAGGGGTAATACCTGAGAATGTATAGTATGGATTGTTAGGAGCGTACATGGCTTTCAGTTTTTAGTGATTTGATTAATTTGTTGATATAAAGGTACGTTGCCCACCAACATTAGCCAATGTAAAATAGGTTAACGTGTTAAGGTAGTCGGTAAGTGTGGTTTTTTTGGCGGTGAAAAGAGGGGAGCTCAAGGGTATTATTAGGCAAAGTATAACACACTTTCATCTGTATTTAATAACAATTATCTATTTTGTAATGGGAAACAACGTCTCGTTGGCAAACACATAAAAAAATCATAATGAATTTCATCCGCATTATTCAAGAAACTGTTACATGGATAGAAAAGGTAAATCCTGACTTTGAAGTCAATCTATACCGGAGCCAGGAGCTATCTCCCAAAAGCTATTACCATCAGATCCCTGATTATTTGAAGGGGAATGTTTTAAATGACCTGATCAGTAAACGCTCAAAATTATTACAAACAGCAAGAGTTGAGCTGATTCCAATTCCAGACTTAGGAGATTACGGGCGAATTATGTTTTTTGAAGCCAATGAAACGGTATTAGATGGTGCACCTGAAGATGTAAGCGCTTTTTTCATCGATATTGGCGATGCCCCTCCCTGGGATACCTGGCTTGCTATCGGATCTCAACTAAACGCAATTAATTTTCATCGGGCCGGTCACGAGTTAAATAGCGATCTTCTTATTGCCTGGGTGCCGAAAGCACAGTATTATTACGCTCAACAAGCATGTGAGGTGGCCCTTTTAGATAATTTTGCATGGCCAGCTAATGAATTTATTAGCGATGAGTTCAACGCTGTGAATAGTCTATTCCAAAAACCGGATAACATTATCCAACCCGAAGAACGCATTGATTTTGAGAACATACTAAAACAGTCAAAGATAATAATGAGTGAAATAGAGGAAAATTCAAAATCGTACTATGAAAAACTACTTAGCGAAAATTCTAAGAAACCCTTTTGGAAAAGAATGTTTAAGCGTTGAAGGTTAATGGTTTGGCTCGAACCTAAAGAAGAATGCGATTATGGAGCTTTGATATTAATATTACCGCCGTATAATTGGCTTTAAGTGAGCATAGAACCTTATTTACTCAACCAAACAAACAACATCGCCAGCAGTGCCGGCATCGCCTGCATAAAAAATATCTTTCTTGATGCGGTAAGCGCACCAAAAATGCCTGCAACCGCTACACAGCCTAAAAAGAACAAACGGATGTTAATAGCATTCTGTGTCGTCAATCAAAAAAGACCATGTTAACCCCGCAACCAGGAAGCCATTGTAAAGGCCCTGATTAGCGGCCAAACGCTTTGTGGGTGTAAATAATTTCTTTGGCAAAGAAGTAGAGAACACCCTTTTACCTACGGTTTCCCAGGCAAACATTTCCATCCACAAAATGTAACAATGCTCTATTGCTACAAACGCGGTCAACACAATTGATAAAGTAACCATTGTAATTTTTTTAATGTTCCGGTTCGACTTAAAAGCATTGAATTTAAGCTTTTATTTTGACGGGCCGCCTGAATGTCTCTTTATTTTTAAATTTCATCCCAAGCTATATATTTGCACTCCCTTCGGGATGTAGCGTAGCCCGGTATCGCGCCAGCATGGGGTCTTCGCTTCGCTCTCAATGCTTGCCTGTCGGCAATCATTGCTGGAGGCTAAAGATGCTTATATAAGTGCTCTTTCTTCAGATTGTTTACTGTTTTGTTTACTACCGATCTGATACCATAACGTTCAGTTATGGCATCAATTGCAGTAGTGTTGAACTCTACAAGAAAATTAACAAACAATGAGTACTCCGTCTCTTTAAGAGTACTCATGAAAGACAAAGTCGCTATTACTCCTTAAGCAACCTTTTAGTAAATCAAACTTGTAGATGGAGGTGTAAAGCAGATGATTGGAAACCTGCTTCAATAGAAGACAATGGGTTAGGTAGATTCCGTAAAACGTTTAAAGCTTATAAAGAGTGTAATGCAATAATAGAAGCTAAACTATCAGAAGCCCAGGCCACCTTGAAACGTTACGATGCCGAAGGTTTAGCTTTTAGCCTTGAATAGTTCGAGATTGACCTTAAGAAGAAAGAGCGACCACAAATAACAAAACTTCAAGACTACTACGATTCCCTTATAAAGACATTAGATGAGCAAGGGAGGGCTGGCCTCTCCGGTTTGTATCTTGAAAATAAACGTATTCTAACCATGTTTTTGTCACTGATAATAATTAGCATCTGCATTGACACTATTTACAGCTTTCAGTGTTTCCTCTAACGACGGGTTATTTGATAACAAGGCTGCTATAAAGGTGTTCCACTTTGCTTGGATATGGACATCAGCTCCATGATTTGCTTGGGTATCGTACACATGATGCATTTTGTTTAATTGCAATTCATACTTATCGTAAATCGCTTTCACTTCTTCATTTACCTTTTTAGTATAACGAGCCGACTCCAATGCTAATTTGAGCTGCCTGGCAAAGTATTCGCATATATTAAAGTGCCCCTGTTCGTGATTTAACAGCGGCGGGCATTCCCGCTCCTTCATCGACCATGATTTGGTAGGATCAACATAACTGTACACCTCAAACTTAGCAGTATAGCCGCTATCCTTAACCGAAGGATAATATCGGTAACTGTATTTCATTCCGCAATATACAACGGCCGATACACCACGGTTTGGTTCAATAGGTCCTCTAAAATTATTCCAGGTGAGCAGGGAATCCTTTTGCCATTTTATTTCTTGCGAAAGAACAGATGAGGTTTTGAAGAGTAGAATTAAAAAAAACACGTAAATGTATTTCATATACCAATTGTTTAAATCGCATATATAATTTTATAAAACCTGGTGTATGAATTAGTAAGTGCAGCACGCTAAACATAGCAGGTTGCACTTACTTAATTAGGTGTTAAGAAATTTAGAAAAATAAAGCGCTTTTGAATTCGGTGCTAATAGTCATTTTTTCTGCCTTATAAACCATAATTTAAAAAAGCTTTTCCACCTTTAAATCTGATCCAGGAATCAATCTTATCGTCAGTAAAATGAAAATAATGCATAAAGCCGTTATCATTTAAAGCTATATAGGCTCCTTCTGCTGCATTTTGATTAAGAGCCATTACCTGTAAGCTATCAGGAGCTTCGCTATATTTTAAAATCTTCAAGGATTGAATATCTAAGGTGCGCAATTGCTGGCTTAACTCGTTTAAGCTTTTCATATATATTGCGCGCATTTCTTTATAATCACTGCTTTCCTTGTTATGTAATTTATCTCTGTTATTTTTGATAAAATGCTCGTATGCAATACTGTCAAAATCCCAGTTGCTTTCTTGTATATCCGAAAGAAAAGACTTCAGAACATTTTTCTGTGGTTGAGCACCTACTTTGACGCTCCAAAACATTATGGCAAAAAATAAGATATATTTCATAGCATAAATTTTTAATTATTGACAAGAGCCAGTATTGCCCGGAGCATTTCCTGCTGTTGTTGCAGCACCCGATTGTCAATCTAACATTCTGACGTATAGATTAAATTCACTATGGATTAATGTTATAATTAATTAAATACTCTCCGGTATTTGATATATAAATCGAAGTGGTAAATCCCCAATAAATTAAAGTTAGATCGGAGTTTTTTATTTTTTTGGTAGCTGGCATGCCTTGTCTTTTTTTAGCCTCTATGAAATCATTGATTATTTCTTTGGATTGACGTTTTTGTTCGGGATCAATTGATTTTGCTATCAAGCCTAAAATTTTTTTTCGCGAAGTCCGATTATAGTGAAGATTTATATATTTTTTTAATCCGCTATCATAAATCAATACTAACTTTTTGTTCACAAACGTGTAAAAAGGAGGAAGCATGCTATCTTCATCCAACTCCTGAATCGCTGGGGTCAGCAGGTATCTTGCGCTCATGTTATCTTTTAAAGCAGTCGAATAATCAACGATTATATATCCATAACCTCTTTTGAATGCAGAGTCTAACTTTACGCGTGTGTCAATCAGTTTCTCAATTTCTTGTTTTACAACCGAATCAGTCAATGATACCTGTTGTATTTTAAGACTATCAGATTGAACGGAGCAGCTTGAATATACTATACCGAATACAATTAGATGTAATCTCGTTAAATATTTAATTATTGGACTATTGTGCATAATTGATTATTGCTCCCTTGCTGTTCAAGTTGTGGGTGTTCACTATTTTTTGTAAAACTACCAAGTGCATAACAACCCAAAATATAATTTCTAAGAGTCGGAAATTTTACAGCCATATCATGATCTGATGAGCTTAGATTATACCCTGTTACGCCATCAGTACTTTCAGTTGTATTACAGGGATGTGTATGTAAAGTAGCCTTAACAGGAATGTAATATCGCGGACCTCCAGATATTATACCTTGATACTGCTGACCCGGAGCACCATCAGTAGATGGGTAATAATAATATACAATTCCAGTATCTGGATCTCTAATCAAACCTTTAAAACTCCCTCCATTGGGTCCAGTGACAGCAATAACCATTAATTTTCCATCCTGACTAACAAGAGCGATAACCTCTTTACTATGATTCTGGGATAGCGATTCTACACTCGAAATACCATTACAAACTGAGCTATATTCAAATAATGGCTTGTTTCCGGGTGCCACATAATTTGTTAGTAGTAAGTTGTCAAGTCTTGCAGATACAGAATTGTTTCCACCTGTTGTACCCCCTCCTGTATTAGGCGGCGGATTACCACCTGGACCAGTAGTACCACCAGTATTAGTTCCACCGCCACCACCTGCAGTGCTTGTAACATTAACTACAGACAAATCTCCGCCCATTCCGCTGGTAACTCCGCTTCCGCTCCCATCAGCCGCTACACGCAACCTGCCACTTGGTGTAAACAAGTATTTGTAGTTAGTAATTGTAAAGCTGCCTGTGCTTGTTTTACTCAACGTACTTAAATACAAAGGTATTTTTTCAACTGAGGCGGGTTCGGCAAATGTTACTTTTCGGGTAATGGCTGCATTAGTAAGTTTAACTGCGCCATCTTCAAAAATACTTCCACCCTTCCAGCGGTAATTTAAATCGTAGTGAATTATCGCGCCATTAAAACCGCTGATGGATGTATTTTTATTGTTCAGGATCAGCTTGTCCTGCTCTCTTTCAACACTGTAGTTTAGGCCTACAAATTCAGTTATTTCAGCATTTTCTACTTCGTCCCCACTCATTTCAAATAAAAACAGCCTGCTAATAGTAACATTTAGCTGATCAATGTAATCAATAGCGGTGGGCACGGCTACATATTCATTACCTCCTGCGGCTTTCAACGTCCAGGCCTGATCCCACAGCGGGTTAAGCGTTACAAAACCCGGTTGCTTTGAATTTTCGGTAAGGTGTTTGGCAATAAACTTCGCGTTATAAATTTTGGCCGATTCTAATTTTACGGCGGATACCTTTGGTATTTCGGTATCAATAATTTGCCCAATTTCTTTCCGGCAGGCAAAAAGCACCAAACATAGTGCGCACACTAAGCTGAGCAATGATAAACTTCGCTTTTTCATTTAAGTGTTTAGATAAGGCTTACTTATAGGTTAGATAAGGAAGCGGTAAGGTTAATTTAAGGTTTGTTGTTTGTTTAATTACGCCAATTGGTTATATGAAGATATTAACTTTAAAATAAAAACCACGATAAAAGTTAATATCTTTTTGAAGGATCAAATAATTCCATAGGATGACTTTGCTGGTAAAAGAACAGCGGAATTTTAATAGTTTGTAAAAAATAGAAATTGAATGCAATTATCAGGTTGGCTATTATTATTATCATTAATAATAATAGCCCAAGCTTTGTATGCACACTTTTGTTGCCGGCTATTATATTATTAAGTCTATTGCACGTCATAGTCACCTCTTTTAATTATTTCGTTTCGCATTTTTTGCTTTAGCTCAACAGCGTTTTGCCATACCCAAAGATGTACAGACGTGTAAGTTAAAAAGTAAATGATATATATAGCGAAAAGGCCCTTGTAATATAACTTTTGCACCCTGCGGGCCTTATTTAATAGCTCACTGCCAGCAACGCAAAGCAGCCACAATAAACCTATTGATGCGATGTAGGCATATCTATCGGCAACTATGGAGTGGCGCGACAAAGATACCAGGTTACAAACCATTATAATGTGTGCAAAAAAAAAGCCTGCTCCAAAAAGAACGTGCTTTTGGAGCAATATGTGCCTTAAAAAATATGTTGCTAATATGATACATACCGGAAACAACCATAACCACATTGGTGGACTGTTACCCGGAAGAAAAGGAAATGGATAAACGTAACAGAGATTTACCGGCAATAATATTTGGGTAAAATATTCTGATACTGTGTAAAATGATAACAGCAACCTATCCGTTAATTCATAACTTTCCGTAGAAATAAACACAAAACGGCCTTGCGACTGAAACGAGGCCAGCACGAAAAGAAATGACAACAACAACGGCGGCATTTTTTCCCACCAAAGCAGGGCCCTTTTAAACTCGCGGCCGTATAAGTTATCCAAAAGCAGCATAGCAAGCGGCAGCGTTAGGGCTTGCTCTTTAGCAGCGAATGATAGTATAAAGCATACAAGCGTATAATAGTAGTATTTTGAACATACCGACTTAATATACTTTACATAAAATATTAGTGATAACAGATAAAAAAAAGCGTATATAAGTACTTTTGATGCTGCTATCCAGGCAACAGGTTCAAGGTTTATCGGGGCAATTAAAAATAGCAGTGCGGTTATAAAGGAAATATGCTTCTTGCCGGATGCTTCTGTAAATAATTTCTCTGTTATTTGATTAACAAACAGGTATACAAGCACACTGTTTGCGATATGTATAACCATGCTGCACGCATGAAAATAAGCTGGTTTATATCCAAAAAATTCAAAAATAGCTGAATAATAAAGTTGATTTAAAGGAGCATATTGGCTATAATAAAATTCGGTTATTATTGCTATTATGTTCTTAATTGCCAGGCCACTCTCAGTATATCGGTTTAATACATAAATTTGGTCGTCCCAACCAATTAAAAAACTAAAAGTTAATAATGGCGCAAATACAACTATGCCTGCCAGGCATAGTTGGGTTATATGATGGCTGAAAAAGTTTTTAAGTAATTTAGCGTTCATTTAGGTAAAGGTTAGGCTTGCTTTACAAAATTGTATATTTTAGTTATTTATACAACATGAAACCTAAACTATTTTCACTTAAAGCAAATTGGCCTTTCTTTGCATGCAGTATCTTACTTTGTTATTTACTATGCTGCTGGATTTATAAATTAGGTACCTTGCCCGGATTACACGGAGATGAGGCATGGTTTGGTTTAGATGCATGCAGCATGATGGCCAAGCCTTCAACCCGGCTTAACGGCATGAATTACTACACGGGTATCTTACAAACTTTAATAACCAAGTTCGCCTTTACTATTGCAGGCATTAGCGTTTTCAATCTCAGAATAAGCGGTGTCATTTTCAATTTATTGGGCATTTTAATAATATGCCGCGTTCTCTGGCAAAATTTATCTGCTAAACAAGCTGTTATTTTTTTACTGTTTACCAGTCAATCTGCTTTGCTTATCTGCTCTCCTAAGGTAGCTTGGGAGGTAAATACATTCACTGTACTTTTTTCCTCAATATTGTTGACAGCAATTGTCCAGCTTTTAAAAAATGAGAATTCTCCGCCAATATGGATTTTTATTTCGCTGTTTATTAGTGTACTCGGCTCTTATAACCATATTATTTTCTCTGCAGTTCCTGTTGCCTTAATGGTGGCTTTTGGAGCGGGTTACTTGCATTACAAAAGAAAAGTATATGGAAAGCTGTCTGCGTTGTTTGCTCTATCTGTAATTGACATCTCGTTACAGTTGTTATTTTTTAAGTACGGTGAAGATCAGTTAATCCCGAACTTGATGATTTATTTAACAGGGGTCAGCTTATTGCTTCTTTTTCAAACTTATCTTGTATCTACATTAAAATTTGATTTCTTAAATTCCCTTAGAATTAATATCAATAAAAAGCTTGTAGCGGCAATAGCATTCGGAATTACTATTCCATTCCTTTATTATCATGGCAAAGCATTTTTTGAGGTATTGGCCGGTTATAAAATTTACATGCAGCAATATTCTATTGAAAGCGGCAAATTGATTATTGTGTCATGCGGTTTTATAGCCAGCTCAATTGTACTTTACTTAGCAGTTAAATTACGTACTTATCTTTTTTCGGGGGTAGATAAATATTTACCGGCAATATTTATTTTAAGCTACATCGGCGTTTTCAGCTTGTACACAACATTTAATTCTTACAGGTATTACCTGGAACTAAGTTTAATATTTGCCCTGTTCATCGCGCTTACTTTTAATAATTTTAGCGATTTAGCAGTACTTAACAAGGCGTTAATTTATACACTCGCTATTTCATTAGCTATAACGCTTTACGTTCAAATAAAACTATTAAATGTAAATCACCAAAAAGCACTAACTTTCAGTATCGGAAAAGGTTATCAGGAAACCTCCGCCCATTTTATTACAAAAGGCCCGCTGGTGGAATTTTTAACCGCAAATAAAATTGACTCTTTGGTTATTTTGAACAGTCAGCCTTACTTTATTAAAATGCCTGTTGATTTTTATAAAAAAGTGAAGCCCTGGCCCGTAACACCTGGGGCAAAAGCTGTG
Source organism: Mucilaginibacter roseus (assembly GCF_021215455.1). GTDB lineage: Bacteria > Bacteroidota > Bacteroidia > Sphingobacteriales > Sphingobacteriaceae > Mucilaginibacter > Mucilaginibacter roseus. The sequence continues at coordinate 521,893 of NZ_JAJPWV010000003.1, forward strand.
ATCATGTATCAAAGCACTGATATAAACAAGGATGGAATTTTGTGCTTTATTGCCGAGTAGAGTATTCTAATTTTTTTTCAAAAAGATATGTTTGCTGCGCTTTTAAATCAGGATTGTAGAAATTATAGATGAATAACGTAAGCTCAGGAATATTTTGATATACCTTTTTAAAACCCAAACTCCTGAGATATTCAAGTTCTTTAGGGCCAGCCACCTCGTTCGCTTTTATCAGTAAAATCTGTTTCTTATTTAATTCATTGTTTCTGTTAAATATTCCTTGTTGCCAAATGTTTACCGCACGATCTATGTGATAACCTTTACTGCTGTAGTAACTATTCTGTATAGTGCCCCAATCAATAAATGGGAAAGCTCCGCCAACCACTATTATTTCTATATGCTCTTTGTTATAACGATGGTGTATATAGTCAGCAATAGAAAATTTACCGGATGCAGCACTTGTAGTGGATATAGCATAAAGTCCCGACATATTTATTACTAAGAAGGCACAACCTACCAAAACCGTGAAACCAAGCTTTAATTTTTTATTATATGAATTCTTATACAATAAATGTATTGCCTTTTGATAAGCAATTATTAATATGAAAGGACAAAGATTTATCAACGGAAATAAAAAGCGTAACTCTTTATGAGGGATAATCGAGTGTACAAACAGGAAAGGTACACACATCCATACAATTAAATTTTTAGGATAAAAACAAACGACAAAGATAAATGATGCTAATATAAATATGCCCAACACTCCCGGAGCTCTAACTACATATACCAGATACTGGTAAAAAGGCTCAGTGCCAAAATTGCTTGCCACACCCTTAATAATATTAGCATCAAAATAGTTAAGGGCAGTAATTGTCCATTCGTTATAAAGCCAGTGGTCAATTAATATTCCTAAAAGTAACATCGATATTATTCCGGCAAACAGATTAAGGATTTTTACATGTTTTGTTTTTTTTACAAACAGTAGCCAAAACACAAGTCCGGCTATCGCTAACATTATTTGGTATCGAAATAGAGCTGCACCACCTAAAGCTAAACCTGTAACAAATGTCAGTTTTCGATCTTCGCCATATCCAGCTTTTTCAAAAATCGATAATGACAAAATCACCATCAACCCTGACAGGTTTTCAGAGGTAAATCGAATGTTCAGGTACGGCAAGAACCATAGTAAAAAAGAAATAATTACAAAAATCCCCTTCAACGAAGGTGCAATGTATTTCTTGTAGCTACTAATAAAAGCAGTTATTACATAAATTGATAGTAAGCCAGTGATAGCTCTTAGCAAAAAGGCACGATCATAACCATCATTTACTCCAAATAGATTTGCGACTTTAAAGATAACATAGCAAATAAATGGTTGAAATCCGGATCTGACTTGCGCTTCAAATTCCCATGCCAGCTTATTTTCAGTAACCAATCCGAGTTTGTAATTGGCAAATTCAATTATCTGATAATGTTCATCCTCCTGTAAATAACCAGAACTTTTACAGGCACAAAATACATAGAACACAGCAATTATAAATGGTAATAGTAAATTATAGAATTTACTATAATGAAAGATTTTGAAAAAAAAAGCAATCACATTGAAAAGATTTTAGGTTATCAATTTTAATAATAAGAATTGTATTTTTCTGGGATAGATAACAAATTTATCTTTGAATAGAACACAAGGCAAGGAACTACGACTTAAACACAGCCTCTCCACAACCCCTTCATTTATTCCGTTTCTCCTTGGCTTAATTCAGCCTAGCCTATGTAGAGCTTTATAATCAATAACACTATTAGCAACACAGCAAATCACTTCCCACAGAATTACTACTTACAATTGTAAGTTACTATTACTTCGGTTATCTTTGAAGCCGAATTTGTTTACAACTCTGTTTACTACCGATGGCTATTCGGTAAACAATGGACACAAATCACTATTTGTTTAACTCGGTATCAGATTATCGTAAGCGACACAAAACAATTGGTTATATCTTGTGATATAGCCTTTGAAAACAATTCGGGATGTAGCGTAGCCCGGTATCGCGCCAGCATGGGGTGCTGGAGGTCGGAGGTTCGAATCCTCTCATCCCGACTACAACAAAGCATGTTTGAGCGGTTTTATAACTGGCCTCGCACGCTTTTTCAAGTTATAAAGGTTTGCTGCTTTGTTTATACCCGTGTTTACCCCTTCAAGTATTAACGAATAAAATTATGCTATGGGGTCAATATTCAGCGGATTGGGATAATTGTCACTCTGGTCTTCTTCGGTGTTATCTAAGCATTGAAAGTCTTTCTCAACCAGTAAATAAAAATCAGGTGTGCGATTTTCAAAGCCAACTTTGTCGGTATTTATCCATTCGGCACGCATAGAAGCGGGCATGAACAGGGTTATTTTGTTGTTTTCAAAACTGGCCCAAAGTTCATCTGCTGCTGATATTTTTAAAGCATAAACAAGCCGGGTAGCACCAAAATCAGTTACATTTTCTAAATAACCCTCACAGCCAAAGCGTTCTACCTCTGACCGAGTGAGGCGGTAACGCAACGAGTTTCCTTTTATGCGTATTTTCATAACAATGAATTTAGATTGACCACCTGGCCTATGATAATTATAGAAGGGTAGGTTAGTTGATGTTCTTCGGCAAGGGCGGGCATATCTTTAATTAGCCCTTTAATTGATTTTTGTTGCGGAAGCGAGGCGTGCTGAATAATAGCTGCCGGGGTATCGCCCTGGTTTTCTTTAATGTAAGTGTCGGTAATAACAGGCAGCTGTTTCATACCCATATATATAGCTACAGTGGCATTGCTCTGCATAGCCAGCCGTAAATCGGCCGATAGGGTGCCATCTTTTTTAGTGCCGGTTACCATCCATACCCCTTCACTTATAGCCCGGTGGGTTAACGGAATATCTTCAAATCCAGAAGCCTGCATACTGGTAATACCCGGCACAAAAGTTGTTCGAATGCCTTGGCTGCGTGCATACATAATTTCTTCATAACCTCTGCCGAATATGAATGGGTCTCCACCTTTTAATCGTATTACCGAACCATATTCAAAAGCATATTTTTTTATCAGTCCGTTTATTTCGTCCTGCGAGGCATAGCGTTCGTACGGGCGTTTACCTACGTACACCTTTAAGCAAGATGGTTTTGTTAATTCCAGCAATTGTTGGTTGGCAAGGTTGTCATATAATATCACATCGGCCTGTTGCAATAGCCTATAACCCTTTAAAGTGATCAATTCCGGGTCGCCCGGACCTGCTCCTAATACAATAAGTTCAGGCTCAGCATAATTTTTACTAAAATTTCCACTATTTGAAATCATAAATATGACGATAATCGTATATGCGTCTAAAAATAATCACTATTTGTCAATATCAACATGATTTATCTGTTATAATATTAATAAAAATTAATATGTAACGTCATTTATTATTGCGTAAATCATAAAAATATTAAAAAAAGCCAAAATTTTATGCCTATTTTTTGAATTTTACATGGCTAATTAGTTATTATTGTTAAAATGATTTTCACTTCGGTCGCAAAAAGAAGAAAAAATCAGGTTCAGTTGCTTTAACAAATTAATTTAACCACATGAAACCCACCATTGTAGTGGTAGGAAATGGCATGGTAGGATATAAGTTTTGCGAAAAGCTTATATCTAAGTCATCGGCTTACCAAATTATCGTTTTTGGCGAAGAAACACGCCGCGCTTACGACCGCGTACATTTGAGCGAGTATTTTGCAGGTAAAACCGCCGAAGACCTATCTATGTCTTCAGCATCGTGGTATGCAGATAACGGCATACAATTGCACTTGGGCGATGCCGTTCAGGAAATCAACCTTTATCAAAAAAAGATTCATACCCAAAGCGGGCTTGTAGTAAAATACGATTACCTCGTGCTGGCCACAGGTTCAGGAGCGTTTGTGCCCGATTTGCCGGGTGTTGAAAAGCAAGGCGTATATGTATACCGCAGCATTGATGATCTTGACCATATTAAAGCCTATGCAACCAATGCCAAAAGCGGTGTAGTAATGGGCGGTGGCTTGCTGGGTTTGGAGGCTGCAAAAGCCCTTATTGATTTAGGCATCCAACAAACCCATGTAATTGAGTTTGCACCACGCTTAATGCCCCGTCAAATTGATGCGGCGGGCAGCGCTATGCTACAGTCCAAATTAGGGCAACTGGGGTTGCAAATTCATCTCAATAAAAGCACCTCAACAATTGAGGGCAATGGCCACATAACCGGTTTGCGATTTAATGATGACAGTGTACTGGAAACCGATATGCTGGTTATATCGGCTGGTATACGCCCACGCGATGAGTTGGCCCGTTTGGCTGGTTTAGAAGTAGGCACCCGTGGCGGCATTGTGGTAAACTCTCAAATGCAAACCAGTCACCCCGATGTTTTTGCTATTGGTGAATGTGCGCTGTATGAGGGCATGATATACGGCTTGGTTGCTCCCGGTTATGAAATGGCCGAGGTGGTGGCAGCCCAACTGGCCGGCACCAACAAGCTATTTAAAGGCTTTGACATGAGCACCAAGCTCAAACTAATAGGTGTAGATGTAGCCAGCTTTGGCGATGCTTTCATTAGCGAACCTGCCTGCCGCACCATTGTTTTTGAAGATACGCACAAAGGAATTTACAAACGCATCAATATAAGTAACGATGGTAAGTTATTGCTGGGCGGAATCCTTATTGGTGAAGCCGAAGCTTACAACATGTTGCTGCAAACGGTAAATAACAAAGTTGCCCTGCCCCCTAACCCTGAAGATATGATACTGGGCGCCCGTGGCGGCGAGCAAGCCGAAGGCGCAGGCGTAATGAGTTTGCCCGATGATGCGCTGATATGCTCATGCGAGGCGGTAAGCAAAGGCGATATATGCTGCTCGGTAAATGATGGCGCGCTCAGCCTCGATGCCGTGAAGAAATGTACCAAAGCCGGAACCGGTTGCGGCGGCTGCGTGCCGATGGTAAAAGACCTTATTGCAGGTACTATGAAAGCCAACGGGCAGTATGTTAAAAACGTGATTTGCGAGCATTTTGAATATTCAAGGCAAGAGTTGTTCGACCTCGTAAAAATTAACAAACTCAAAAATTACGACCTTATTCTCGATCATTATGGCAAAGGCGATGGCTGCGAGGTGTGCAAGCCGCTTGTGGCCAGTATACTGTCGAGCCTGTGGAACGATTTGGTAGTTAAGCAAGATACTATTCAGGATAGTAACGACCGCTATTTGGCCAACATACAAAAGGGCGGCACCTACTCGGTAGTGCCGCGCATACCTGGCGGTGAAATTACGCCCGAAAAGCTGATCGTTATTGGGCAAGTAGCTCAAAAATATGGCCTGTACACCAAAATTACCGGCGGACAGCGTATAGACCTCTTCGGCGCTCACGTAAGCGATCTGCCTAATATTTGGGAGGAGTTAGTGAATGCCGGTTTCGAGAGCGGCCATGCTTATGGTAAATCGTTGCGTACGGTTAAAAGTTGTGTGGGCAGCACCTGGTGCAGGTTTGGTTTACATGATAGCGTTTCATTCGCCATCGAGATTGAGGAGCGTTATAAAGGTGTTCGTTCTCCGCATAAATTAAAGGGAGGTGTAAGCGGCTGTATACGCGAGTGCGCCGAAGCGCAGGGCAAAGATTTTGGCATTATTGCCACCGAAAAAGGCTGGAATTTATATGTGTGCGGCAACGGCGGCTCCAAGCCACAGCATGCTCAGCTCCTCGCGGCGGATATTGACAGCAAAACCCTCATCCAATACCTTGACCGTTTCTTGATGTTTTACATTAAAACAGCCGACCCGCTTACCCGTACCGCAACCTGGCTTAATAAGCTCGAAGGCGGCATGAGCTACGTAAAAAACGTGGTAGTGAACGATAGCCTGGGCATAGCTACCCAGTTGGAGGAAGAAATGCAGCTACTGGTTGATAGCTTTCATTGCGAATGGAAAGAGGTGGTAAACAATCCGCAATTGCGCAAACGCTTTACCCACTTTGTAAACGCTCCAACTGAAAAAGACCCGAGCGTGAAATTTGAGAGTATGCGCCAGCAGGTAAAAGCTATCTGGTAACAATCAAAATCATCAATATAAAAACAAACACATGGAAGTATTAGCAGATATTGAGTGGGTACTGGCCTGTTACGCCGATGATGTACCCGAAAATGGCGGCGCCTGTATGAAGCACGGTGATGAGCAGATAGCAATCTATAACTTCAGTCGCCGCGGAGAGTGGTATGCCACCCAAAACCTTTGTCCGCACAAACAGCAAATGGCTTTGTCGCGCGGGATGATAGGGAGCGCAGGCGAAGGCTGTGAGCCCAAAGTGGCTTGCCCTTTCCACAAAAAAACGTTCTCATTAATATCGGGCGATTGCCTTTCGGGCGATGATTATCAGATAAAAACTTACCCCGTAAAGGTAATGGAGGGGAAGGTGTATGTGGGAATTGCTTAGTTGTACGGGTAAGAATTAGTAATACTTACGTAAGAACAGTGCTAAATAAAAAGCCCCGCCGGGAGGTCGCATTCCCGGACAGGGTTATCAGTTCTCAATTGCTTTAACAAATTAAAAAACCAAACAAATGTACAAAAATGTATCTAAACAATACAGGATTGTTCTCATTGGGTTAGGCCTTGGATTATGCGCTCAGCAGGGTAATGCACAAATTACCTTTACCGGGCAATTAAGGCCAAGGGCAGAATTGCGCGACGGATTTGGAACTTTAAAACCCAAAAACAATAAAGCTGCAGCCTTCATTTCGCAACGAATGAGGCTTATTTTCAATTACAGATCGAATCGATTAATTTTTCAAACCACGTTGCAGGATGTGCGGGTTTGGGGGCAGGATGCATCAACCATTAGCGTAAACGACGGTAACCGCCTTAGTGTGCACGAAGCCTGGGCCGAGTTGGTGTTAGCCAATAAAAACGATACATCCTTTAAATACTCGCCCGTAGATTATTTATCTTTAAAAGCAGGCCGGCAAGAGTTGGTTTATGATGATGAGCGCCTCTTGGGCAACCTCGACTGGCTGCAACAAGGCCGCAGGCACGATGCCCTGGTGCTTAAAGGTTTCAACAAAGGCTGGCAATTTGATTTAGGCGCGGCATTTAACCAAAACACTGATGCCATTAATTACAATGGCACCCTCTATACCCCGGCAAATGTACCAGCAACGGTAAAGGATAGTAATGGTAATTTAGTAAACACTCCTTCAGGAATGATTCCATTGGTGGGGAGCACAGGTAACAGCAACAAAAACGGCAGCGCGGTACTGTTAAGCCCGGCAGGCACCAATGGCGCTACGCAAAATTATAAAGCATTACAATATCTTTATATATCTAAAAAGGTTAATAAAACTAAAATATCGGGTCTGTTTTTAACCGATCAGTTTAGTAAGTATGCCATCGATTCGGTAAAGAACACTGCCGGTACCGATGTAGGTTATGTTTATGGTTACCGTTACAACCAACCAGGTGTAAACCTAAGGTACACCACAGGACTATTCATCAATCCGATATTGGGGAGTAAAAACCGATGGGCATTAACCGGTGGCTATTACTATCAGGGCGGCCGCAGCCGCGATGGTTTAAAGCAAAGCGCCTGGATGCTAAACCTTTCAGCAGCGTACAACCCAGGCAAATGGAGTTACACGGCAGGGTGGGATTATCTTTCGGGTAACGATGCCTTTTCGTCGTCAACTACCAATCACCGGTTCGACCCACTGTATGGTACACCGCATAAGTTTTGGGGGTTGATGGATTACTTCTATGCACCAACCGGTTCGCCAACGGGCGGGCTGAATAACCCGTATGCCAAAATAAAATATACATCGGCCAATAAACGGCTAAGCGCCGAGCTGGCTAATCACTACTTTCTGCTCGCGGCCGACCAAAAGGACATTACAGGTGCCGCTGTTGACCGGTATTTGGGTGCCGAGTTTGATATTACCACGGCTTACAGGCTCAATAAGTTTGCGCTGGCCAGCCTGGGCGTATCGTACATGGCCGCAACACAAAGCATGGAATACGCCAAAAACGTAACGCCCGGCACATCGGCTTTACACCCAGTGTGGGCATACGTGCAATTGAACATCACCCCCGAATTTTTAGTTAAGTAACGCTCTTAAAAATATCAACTCAAAATGGAAAATCAACTCGCCAAACTCAATATATTTACGGTTAAGGGCGTGCAAATGCGCACCTTCCATATCACATGGTTAATGTTCTTTGTTTGCTTTTTCGGCTGGTTCGGGTTGGCGCCGCTTATGCCAACCATTCGTACCGAACTGGCTTTAACCAAAGCTCAAATCGGCAATATCATGATCGGGTCAGTTGGTTCAACTATACTTGCCCGCTTAATTATAGGCCGCCTGTGCGATAGCTGGGGGCCGCGCAAAACTGCTGTGAGGCTGCTGTTGGCAGGTTCTCTGCCAGTATTTTTAGTGGGGCTGGCTAATGACTATACCACGTTTTTGTTATTTCGTATGGCTATCGGCATTATTGGGGCATCATTTGTAATTACCCAGTTTCATACCTCTATGATGTTTGCACCCGGCATAAAAGGTACGGCCAATGCGGTAACCGGCGGCTGGGGCAACTTAGGTGGGGGTGTAACCAATATGGTAATGCCGCTCATTTTTGCTGCTATAGTTGGCTTTGGTTATTCGCCTGCGCAAGCCTGGCGGTATGCCATGATAGTGCCCGGTGTCATGATGCTGTTTATTGCCTGGCTATACTATAAATACACTACCGATACGCCCAATGGCAATTACACTGAAATAGGCCATACCACCAAAAATACCAAAACGGATTGGAGCATACTGGCCGACTGGCGCGTGTGGGCGCTAACCATGGCATACGCCATGTGCTTTGGTATGGAAGTAACTTTTGATAACGTAGCCTCACTGCACTTTGTAGATACCTTTAAATTATCACAAAGCTCGGCCGGTTTTTGGGCAGGCATATTTGGTTTCATGAACATTTTTGCCCGTGCCCTGGGCGGTTGGGTGTCTGACAAGGTTGGTAAAAAATATGGCATGCGCGGTAAAGGCCTATTGCTCGCCGGTGTATTGCTACTCGAAGGTTTGGGCCTGTTACTATTTGCACAGGCGGGCACTCTGATGGCGGCTATTTCGGCCATGTTAACCTTTGCCCTGTTCCTCAAAATGTCTAATGGGGCTACTTATGGTATTGTGCCTTTTGTTAACCAAAAAAACGTGGGTTTAGTAAGCGGCATTGTTGGTGCCGGTGGCAATTTGGGCGGTATGCTGTTTGGCTTTCTGTTTAAATCGAGCACTATTACTTATGGCGAAGCATTTACTTACATAGGATATACGGTGGTAGCGGTGGCCGTAATTGTACTAATAACGCGTTTTAAGCGCGAGCCCGAAGGCGTTGCACAACCGGCAGCATCAGTTAGTATTGCTTAATTACGTCCCTTTCGGTTAAACTCAGCGCATGCAAACATCTGGAAAGCATATTCAAGCCTACACCTCAACCTGCTGTTACTGCGGTGTAGGGTGCGGTGTTATTGTGAAAAAGGAAAAAAATGGCAGTATTACCGTTGAAGGGAACAAAGATTATCCGGTAAATAAAGGCATGCTTTGCAGCAAAGGGTTAAATTTGCACTATACCGCAAACGATAAAACCGACCGCCTGCTGTACCCACAAATGCGCTATAATAAAAGCATGCCTCTGCAACGCGTAACCTGGGATGCCGCCTTAGAACGCACGGCTGCCGTTTTTAATACCTTCATTGATAAATATGGCCCTGAATCGGTAGCATTCTACGCTTCCGGACAGTGCTTAACCGAGGAATATTATGTGGTGAACAAGCTCATTAAAGGATTTATTGGCAGTAACAACATCGATACCAATTCGCGCTTATGTATGAGCAGCGCCGTAGCGGCCTATAAACTCGCTTTGGGCGAAGACACCGTTCCGGTTTGTTATGATGATATAGAACTGGCCGACTGCTTTTTGGTGACAGGTGCCAACCCGGCCTGGTGCCACCCTATTTTATGGCGCAGGGTGGAGGCCCATAAAGCAGCTAATCCACACGTAAAAATTATAGTGGTTGATCCGCGCGCTACCGACACCTGCAGCGTGGCCGACCTGCATCTGCAAATTAATCCTGGAACAGATATTGTCCTTAACCATGCCATCGGTCGCTTATTGATTGAGAACGGTGATATCGACATCGATTTCATTCGCAACCATGCCGAAGGCTTTGCCGCCTATAGCGCACTGGTTTTTAAGCGAAGCCTTGCCGAAGCCGCTCAAATTTGCGGAGTAAGCGAGTTTGATATACAGCTGGCCGCTAACTATATTGCTGAGGCCAAAGGCTTTATAACCATGTGGACCATGGGGCTTAATCAAAGCTCCGTTGGCGTAAACAAGAATTTGAGCCTTATAAACCTCAACCTTATTACCGGGCATATCGGCAAACCGGGGTCGGGGCCATTTTCATTAACTGGCCAGCCCAATGCCATGGGCGGGCGCGAGGTAGGAGGCTTATCAAACCTTTTGCCCGCTCACCGCAATCTGAATAATCCTGTGCATCGTGAGGAAGTGCAAAAATTATGGAACAGCAAACCTATCAATCCCCTGCCGGGCTTAACCGCTACCGAGATGTTCGAAGCACTGGAGAGTGGCAAGCTGAAAGCCATCTGGATTATGTGTACCAACCCGCTTACAAGTTTGCCAAATGCACGGCAGGCCGAGCAAGCGCTCAAAAAGGCAAAGTTCGTGGTTGTGCAGGAAATAAGCAATAAGCCCGAAACCATAGCTTATGCTGACGTAATACTACCTGCCGCCGCCTGGGCTGAAAAAGAGGGCACCATGACCAATTCTGAACGGCGCATCAGCTACCTGAACAAGGTAACCGAACCACCCTGCGAAGCCCTGCCCGATGCCGAAATTATTTGTCGCTTTGCACAAAAAATGGGTTACAAGGGTTTTGATTTTAAGGATGCCGCCGCCATTTATGCCGAACATGTAAAGCTAACGGCAAATACCAATATTGAGGCTACAGGCGTAAGTTATGAAGTATTGAAAGAACAAAAATCGGTACAATGGCCGTTTAATAAACGCAACCGTAAAGTGGGTACACCACGGTTGTTTACCGATAAAAAGTTCTATACCCCATCAGGTAAAGCTATCATTCATGCTGTACCCGATACCCTGAACAGCGAACTACCTGATTCAGATTATCCTTTCATTCTTACTACCGGCCGCATACGCGACCAATGGCACACCATGAGCAAAACCGGTAAGGTAAATAAGCTCAATCAACACATCAAAGAGTCATTTGTTGAAGTTAACCCGCACGATGCACTCGCCTTGCAGGTAAACGATGGTGATGTAATGTTGGTAAGATCCCGAAGGGGCGAAGTGCAGGTAAAAGCCAAAGTGACTTCAACCATAAAGCAGGGTGTACTATTTATACCTATGCACTGGGGTAAACTATTAGGTAACGATTTGCACCGGGTTAATAATTTAACTAATGATGTACTCGATCCGATATCAAAGGAACCAGATTTTAAATACTGTGCGGTAAGCATTCAAAAGTATGAAAAGCCTTTTCAGCGCATTGTAATTATCGGAGCCGGAGCCGGCGCTTACGGATTCATAAAATCGTACCGTGAGTTAAACGCGCGCGACCGCATTACCGTTTTTAGCAAGGAAGACTTTCCGTTTTATAACCGGGTGATGCTACCCGATTACATAAGCGGCGAGCAGCAATGGGAGCAGCTCATTAAAATGAAAGACGAGGAAGAGCCTCAATACAAAATAAACCTGTTACGCGGCGTAAGTGTAGAAAAGGTAAACCGGCAAAAAAAGCAGGTAACCGATTCGCGAGGTATTGTTACGCCGTACGATATATTAATAATGGCAACCGGCAGTCGAGCGGCTGTTCCGCGTAATGTCCCTGCGTTACCTGGTATTTTCTCCATGCGCAGCCGTACCGATGCCGACAATTTTAAAAGGCATTTGCCAAAAAACGGGCACGTGGTTATAGTAGGCGGTGGTTTGCTGGGGCTGGAAATGGCGGCATCGCTGCGTGAGATAGGCATAAAAATTACTATCATTCAGCGTACCTCCGCCTTTTTAAACCGGCAGTTGGATGCTCTGGGTAGCCAACTGTTGCACGAAGAAATGGTTGATCAGGGCTGCGATATTTATTATAACGATGAGGTGCAACTGTATTACGGGCGTAACAAGCTTACAGGCGTTGGGCTGGCAAGCGGCCGTAAAATAAACTGCGATGCCATGATTATTGCCATCGGTACATCGCCCAACCTTGAGCTGGCCCGCGATTGCGGACTGGAATGCAAGCGTGGTGTTGTAGTAAACGAGCGCCTGCAAACCAGCGATCCCGATATTTATGCCATTGGCGAAATTGCCGAATTTAACGGCACACTTTATGGCATTACCGCTGCCGCCGAGCAGCAGGCTGCCGTTGTTGCCGCTTACATGAACGGCGACGTAGGCAGCTATTACAAGGGTAGCATATTTATGAATATTATTAAAATTCATGGGTTTGACCTGTGCAGTATTGGCCTGCCTGAATGCCCCGACGACCCGGAATATGAAGAAGTGGTGTTTATTGATAAAGCCAAACGCTATTACAAAAAATGCATCATTCATCAAGACAAGTTGGTGGGCACTATTCTTATTGGCGATAAAAGTGAGTTACTGGAGTTTAAAGAACTTATAGCCAATAAAACCGAGCTAAGCGAAAAACGCCTGCAACTGCTACGCAGCGGCGGCAAGGCCAACCCGGTACTGGGTAAACTGGTGTGCAGCTGTAATAACATCGGCAGCCAAAATATCATCAATAAAATAAACGAGGGCTGCGATAACATGACGGCCTTGTGTTCAGCATCAGGTGCGGGTATGGGTTGCGGATCTTGCAGGCCCGAGGTGAAGCGTTTGTTAGAAGAAGAACTTAAAAAGATAACCGCATGAGCACGCAGCACGTAGTTAAAATAAACCTCCCGGGCGGCTATGTATCGGCAGGCGATTTGTATGAAATGCTGGCAGTAGCCGAAGATGCAGGCGCCGTTGATGTGCGTTTTGGCAACCGTCAGCAACTGTATTTTACAGTTGATAGCGCCATGCTTGAAGACATGGAAACCGATATGCTACGCGCCGGAATTGATTTCGAGTTGGATGCCGAAAATTACCCAAACATCATCAGCTCGTATGTGTGCGATAGCATTTTTTCGCAGGAGAGCTGGCTGCGCGAGGGCGTGTACCGCGATATTTTCGACTTATTTAATTACAAGCCGCGGCTAAAAATCAATGTTGTAGACAGGCATCAAACCTTTGTGTCCTTCTTTAGCGGTAATTTTAACTTCATTAGTTCGGAGGTAAGCAATTACTGGTATTGGTATATCCGCTTTCCTAAAACAAGCAAGTTTTACTGCTGGCCGGCGCTTATTTACTCGGAAGATATACCGCTGGTAAGTCAACAAGCCGAAAAGCTGATATTCGAAAACAAAAGCTTATTTTATGATAAAGCCCATGCCGATGAGCAGCTGTTTTACATAATGCTATCAAAGCTGCTTGAGGTATCAACCCAAGCCATAACTGAGCCGCTGCAATTACCAGATTTTTATTTGCCCTATTACGAGGGTTTTAATAAGTATACAAACAAATATTGGCTGGGTATATATCGCCGCAACGAGTTGTTTTCTATCAGCTTTTTAAAGGATGTTTGCAGCCTGTGTATACAAAACAGGATAGGCCAAATATACACCACGCCCTGGAAATCCATCATCATTAAAAGCATCGAAACCAACCAACGCGCTGATTGGGGGCTTATGCTTGACAAATACCGCCTCAACATCAAGCATGCCGCAAACGAACTTAACTGGCAAATTGAAGACCTCTGCGCCGAAGGCCTTGTGTTAAAGCAACAGTTGGTACGCGAGTTCGAGGAAGCCGACCTGCGTACGTACCGCTTGAGCTTTGTGATAAAAACAAGGCCCAAAACCGGGCTCATGGGTTCAGTGGTTATTAAAGTTAATCCATTGGGTACTTTTGAATTGTTGCATACGCCTAACTTCAATCCAAACTCAAAGGTTTACATTAGCTGCAAAAAGAGGGTTACGCGCGGCCGCCTGACCGAAGAATTAGCAGCAATTTGCAACACCTTTTACGAAAACAAATTAAAGAGTGCAACTAAGGTGGAGGCTGCTGAGGATGATGAAAAAACCGAGGTGTTATCTACTCAAGATATTTTTAGTTGCAAGCATTGTAAAACATTATATGACCCCCGGTATGGAGATGAACTAAATGGCATATCTGTTGGGACAAGGTTTGACCAGATAACCAACGCCTACACATGTTCCGTATGCTCGGCTTCAAAATCTGCTTTTGAAAAGGTAGAGGCCTAACGGTTTGGTTTTAGTTGTTAGTTAAAGTACCATTTTGCATTTACCTTATAGTCCACTAATTATCGTATGTAATTTCAGCTTAAATTGAATGTACCCATTCAGTGCCGGATTTTTCTTATTAGTACTGCGTAACATCAACCAATAGCCATGAAAACTTCATGTAATATTTTTATGGCGGATATAGCTTTTTTGCGAATTTAACTGATATTTGAAAAGAGCGGCCGCCGTCTTTCGCGACTGTTAAACCAATTTGTACCTATTACTTGATCCTTAACCTATGGAAAAATCCCGTCGTAACTTTATCAGGCAGGCTTCATTGGCCGGTGCCGGCATCTTAATCAGCAAAACAGGGTGGACCGCCAAAAGCTATAAACGCATTATCGGCGCTAATGATCGTGTTCGCGTGGGCGTGGTAGGCTTTGCCGACAGGCACCGCAGCTCGCACATCCCGGCTTTTATGAATCACTACAAAGAACTCAACTTTGAAGTGGTTGCCGTGTCAGACATCTGGAACAAACGCCGTGAAGAAGGCGCCGCCATCTGGAAGCAAAAAATGCAGAACGATGTAAAGGCCTACCGCAACAACGAGGAAATGTATAACGCCAAGGTGGTTGACGCGGTATTCATTGCCACAGCCGATTTTCAGCATGCGCGCCATACCATTGAAGCCGTGAGGGCCGATTGCGATGCGTATGTTGAAAAACCCTTTGCCGAAACCATGGAGGATAACCGTGCCGCCCTTAAAGCCGTTAAGGAAAGTGGCAAAATAGTGCAAATAGGTTCGCAACGCCGCAGCGGTACCAACTATCATGCGGCAAATGAGTTTATCCGCTCCGGCAAATTCGGGCCGATCACTATGGTTGAGCTTACCTGGAACGTAAACCAGCCCGGCCGCTGGCGCCGTCCCGACCTGCTGCCTCAGTTAAAGGAATCGGATACCGACTGGAAGCGCTTTATTATGAACCGCCCTTACGAGGCTTTTGATCCGAGGATATACCTGGAGTACCGCCTGTTCTGGCCATACTCATCGGGCTTGCCCGGGCAGTGGATGAGCCACCAGATTGATACCGTACACTGGTTTACCGGCTTAAAGCACCCACGCAGTGTGGTGGCCAATGGCGGCATTTACCAATGGAAGGATGGCCGCCGCAACTGGGATACGCTGATGGCTGCATTTGACTATGGCCCACTGGATGATATGAGCAAAGGCTTCCAGGTAACGTTTGGATCGAGGATGCATAATGGCGATGAAAATCCGGCCGAGATCTATTACTCAAACGGCGGTGAACTTAACCTTATCACCAACAAAATATCACCAAAAGGCGGCCTGACCGAGAAAATGGCCGCTGCCATGGGCATGAAGGCTAACTTACTGCCAGAGATGGATTTAAAAAGCAGCGAAAAGGTGGTGGCATCAGCCAATACGGGTGGCGATGTTTTGACCTCAAACCACATACGTAACTGGATGGAATGTGTACGTAGCCGTAAGGAGCCCAACGCGCCGGTTGAGGCGGGTTACAGCCACTCCATTGCCAACATCATGACCACCGCTGCCGCCCACACAGGCTCAAGGGCTACGTTTGATGAGGCTAAGCAGGAAGTAATGGCTAATGGTAAAGTATTCAAATACTAAACCAGTAGCCATGAGCGTAATTAAAAAGGCCGTTTTTGGCATTGGTGCTACACTACTGTCAATAAGCGCAATGGCACAACAGGTGAGTGTTGTTCCATTGCCCGCACAAAAAAAGGTGGATGTTAAAATTAACGGCAAGCTATTCACCAGTTTTCTGTACCCGGATACGCTGGAAAAACCGGTGCTTTACCCTCTGCATACGGCCGATGGACTGGTGGTTACCCGAAGTTTTCCGCTGGATAAACGCAAAGGCGACCCGACAGATCACCCGCATCACATCGGGCTATGGTTTAATTTTGAGAATTTAAACGGGCTGGATTTTTGGAACAACAGCTACGCTATTCCGGCTGATCGTAAAAAGCAATACGGTTGGATCCGTACTGATAAGATCATCAAAGCTCAAAGCGGCAAAACCGGCGTGTTGGAGTATCATGCCAACTGGACCAATCAAGCCAAAGAGGTTATTTTAGAAGAAACTACCCGGTTTGAATTCAGTGGTTCGGCTAACCAGCGTGTGGTCGACCGCATTACTACGTTAAAAGCCGTGCAGGATGCTGCATTTAAAGATGCCAAGGACGGCCTGCTTGGTTTGCGCCTGGCACATGAACTGCAAATACCTACAAAGGAAGATCAGAAATTTACCGATGATAAAGGTATTGAAACCGTTGTAAAAGGCGGCACCGATAAGCTGGCCAACGGCAACTACCTCACCAGCGAAGGTAAAACCGGTGATGCCGCCTGGAGTACCCGCGCGGCATGGTGTAAAGTATTCGGTAAAATAGGTGCCGACTCGGTAAGTGTATCTATTATTGATCATCCTAAAAATGTGAATTACCCTACGTTTTGGCACGCCCGGGGTTACGGCCTTTTTGCGGCTAACCCGCTTGGCGAAAAGGTGTTTACCAACGGCAAGTCAGAAAAGAACCTTACGCTTAAAAAAGGCGAATCGGTAACGTTTAAATATCGTGTGGTTATCAGCAATGGCAACCAAACATTGAGCCCTGCACAGCTTAACGCCTTAGCGGCTGGTTTCGCAAAAAAATAAGTTTGTCAGGGTGATGAAAGCGCTTAGGTATTCATCACCCCAATACGGCTGCCTTTCCAATCCGGGAAAAGTACTTTGTCGTTTTTAAGGAGCAGATGCTTGTCAGCCACCTCACTGAACACGCTACGGAAATCGGTTGTAACAGCAAGGTCGCGGCCATCTTCCAGGTTTTCAACAGCCAGGGCATCTACCTTGCCATGCACTTTGCCACCTGCAACATCGTTACCCAAAATAAAGTTACATGATGCACGGCCATGATCGGTACCGCCGGTACCATTTTGGTGCACAGTGCGGCCAAATTCGGTCATGCTCATTACTACCACATCATCCTGCAAAGCACCGATATCATGCCAAAAGGCCATAATGCTATCACTCAAATCAGTTACATTGCGGGCGAAAACCCCGTTGGCTGTGCCCTGGTTAAAGTGGGTGTCCCAGCCATTTGATTCGGCAAAGGCGATCTCCAGCCCTACGTTCATCTTGATAAGCTGCGCAATTTGTTTAAGCGAGTTTCCTAATGCTGAGGTTGGATAAACCACGCCGTTTGCGGGTTTATAATTTTTTACATTGGTCTTTTGCAGCATTTTAACCGCCTCAAAACTTTCGCGCCCGGTTTGCTGCAACAAGCCCGACGCGGTTTGATCGTACAGGTCCTCAAAGCTTTTCGCTGCCAGGTTAGCGCCTGCCGGGTTGCCGCGCATCTGTATAGCAAAATCCTGCAGGCTGCTTATGGCTAATGCCGGGTTATCGCCGTAAAATGAGCGTGGCATGGCAGAGGTAAGGCTTACCGCCGTAAAAGGCGTAGCAGCATCATGCCCCAGCAAACCCGCGGCACGGTTGAGCCAGCCGCTTGAGGTACTTTTGCTGAATGGCGTGCCCGACTCCATGTAATCCTGCGCGTCAAAATGCGAGCGGGTGGTATTAGGCGAACCTATGCCGTGCACTATGGCCAGCTGCTTATCCAAAAACGCGCGTTCAAAACTTTTCATGCCCGGGTGCAGGCCAAAGCGGCCGTCCAAATCAATTAACGAACCGTTGCCGCCGCTTTTAGCGGCCGACATAAACAGGTCGGGCCGCGCTTTTTTCAGATATTCGTCGGTAAATGGCGTTACAGCCATCAGGCCGTCCATCGCGCCGCGCTGAAATATACATACCAGCACTTTTTTGCCTTTGTACAGTTGCGATTGCTTTTCGCTTGCGGCGGCTTCCGCTATAAACGCCGGTATGCCGCCCATCAGCCCTATACCGAATAACGACAGGCCGCCTGCTTTTAAAAATCCTCTGCGTGTTAACATGGTGTTTCTCCTTAACTATCGCCGCTGGTATTCGGGCGAGCCTATAATAATGCCTGCAACCTGTGCCAGCATGGCGCTGTTGCCATTGCTCGCCTGCATTACAGCCTGGTTTTGCTTTTTGGTTTCGCGGCGAATGGTACTATCCGCCCCGGTAATGGCATCGGTAGTTTTAGGCGCAACCTTTGCCGAAGCATTGTTCACCTTAGTTACCAGTTGCGGGTCGTTCAGTAACGGCGTAAGCCGTTTAATGGTCGCTGCCGGGTCGCGCTCAGGCAATATCAGTTTACAATAAGTGGCCAGCGCCGCCTTGGCACTCTCCGGCTCATGATTATTGTTTAGCGCCTTTAAGTTAACCTTTACACCCGGTATGCGGCCCGATGTTAAAGCAAGCCCGAAGTTCATGCGGCTAAGTAACGAGCCGGTATTGATCCAGAATTGCCCCTTGTCCGGAAAGCCGGTTGGCGCCTGGTAGTAATATGCCTTCTCGCCCATTTTATTTATCCAGTTATACAGCTGGTAAGGCTGTGTTACGGTAGCATCAAGCCCACGTACCGCGCTAATGGCCAGCTCAAATGGCGATTTCGTTTTTTCGCGAACGGCATCTTTTGCCCAAAACTCGGGTGCGTTCACCATGGTGGTCAGCACCTGTTTTATATTTCCGTTGGTAGACAGAAATGTTTTGGCCATCTTATCAACCAGTGTTTGGGGCGGGTTATCGCTCACAAAACGCACGGCCAGCTTGCGCGATATAAACTTTGCGGTTGATGGATGGTGGGCGAGCATTTCCAACAACTCAACGCCTTCTTCATAACCACCCCCTGCTTTGAATTTTTTGCCTAAAACAACTTTTGCGGCATCATCGTGTTTATTGGCAGCAAACAAAAAATCGCCCTCGTGTACAAAGCCTCGTTTTTGCAACTGATCTTCGCTCAAATTAGTAAGCGCGTTTTTAGCCTGACCGCCATATTGCCCAAAAGGATAAATAGTCCACCCGGTAAGTATGCGGGCCGCCTCGGTTACATCTTTTTGTGTATAACCACCATCAACACCAAGCGTATGCAGTTCCATCACCTCACGGGCGTAGTTTTCATTTAGCCCACGGTTGTTCTTCTTTTTAGGTGGCCTTACCATCATTGCCGTAGTATCAGCGCTCATACGCTTTGGGCGCTGGTTAGTCATGCGCGGTGCCTTTTCGCCCACGCTGCTAAAATTGTCGAGGTAATAAAGCATGGCCGGGGCTTTAGCTGTTGCCAGCAGCAGATCGCCAAAGTTGCCCAAGGCGTTAGGGCGTATCACATCCCGCTCATAAGCCGGAACAAACTGCGCGCAATTGCCTTTGGTTATGGATACATTAAAGTGATTAAACCAAAACGAGGTCATCACTTCCTGTAATTGGTTATTGGTACAGGTGGCGCGCAACACTTTTTGGTTAATAAACTGTCTGAACAGTTCTCGTTCAGGCTTCAGGCCATTCTTCTCCATGTAAGCGGCAAGCGAATCGCGGTAACCTTTGCGGTCAGTTTTTACTGAATCTTTATTAAGTGAGCCATCTTTAACGGCCATGCGCAATACCTGGCCATTTTTAGGGTACTGTTTTAATACCTCTGCATTGCTCAACTTCAGCGCGTCATAATTATTCAGTAATGCCGATAGAGAATCGTCAGGCAGCCTGGCTTCCAATTGCTTGGCAAACCAGTTTTCCAGGCCCTCGTTGGCAACTTTTTCTATCTCGCCCGGTGTCGCTCCATAAGTAAACCTGCTAAGCAGATGGGCGGCGGCCTCATTTTTTGTGAGATGCGCTGCTACATATGGAAACCGGAGACTGTTAGCATCTTTCGCAGTAAAAAATGCCGCTAAAGGCATAATTAATAAAGCGGCAATTATGCCGTTGGCATATCTCATCATTGTTTTCATAGCGGTATCTGCTAACAGGATAACGTTTAAGACTGCCTGATTATCATTTGGTTTAAAAATTATTCTCAATAGATAATGAATTTATTTAGATTATTTCTAAATAAAGGTTGACAATGCTATGATATTTACTTTTCTTTGCGGCTGATTTAGACTTATTCCAAATAAAATGAAAAAACTTTTTACCCTATTTACAATCTTACTCGCATTTGCTTCAGCTTTTGGCCAGCAGCAATATGGCAGTGTAAGTGGTACGGTAACCACCCGCGACGGGAGTCCGGCCGTTTATGTTTCTGTTGGTGTTAAAGACCACGGGAACGGCAGCATGACTAATGACAGAGGCCAATATCGTATCGGCCGTTTAAGAGCAGGCACTTATACCATTGTTGTTTCTGCCATCAACCTGGGCAAACAAGAAAAGGAAGTTGTTATTAAAGCAGGCGAAAACACCGTCGAAAATTTTGTGCTTGACATCAACAACGCGCAGCTACAGGAGGTGGAGATCAAGGAAAAAAATAACAAACTTAAAATCGACAATCCTTCGTCTTCATTACGCCTGAACGAGCCGGTGCTTGAAGCTGCGCAGAACATCCAAATCGTATCAAACACCGCGTTGCGCGATCAGCAGATCATCAGTATGAGCGACGGCTTGATACGTAACGTGAGCGGTGCCGTACGCCTGGAGCACTGGGGCGACCTGTATACCAACATCACCATGCGTGGCTCGCAAATACAGGCTTTCCGTAACGGTTTCAATGTAGTAAACTCCTATTGGGGACCGTTAACTGAGGACATGAGTTTTGTTGACCACATCGAGTTTGTTAAAGGCCCGGCAGGTTTCATGGTATCAAACGGTGATCCGGCTGGTTTATACAACGTGGTAACCAAAAAACCTACAGGACAAGAAAAAGGTGAATTTACGTTAACCGCCGGTAGCTTTGGTTTATATCGCAGCACGCTTGACCTGGACGGTAAGCTGAGTAAAGATGGCAAATTTTTATACCGCTTAAACCTGGCCGCTCAAAAAAGAGGCTCACACCGCCCTTATGAAGATAACAATCGCATTGTTATCGCGCCGGTAGTTTCTTATCAGTTTGATGATAAAACGAAATTGACTGCAGAATATACTTACCAAAATGCCCGCATGACCAACGTAGGTTCATACTACGTATTTGGTACCGAGTATGCCAAATATCCGGTTGATTTTACACAATACCAGCCAGGACTGCCTCTAACTAATATCAATGATCATAGCTTATTCCTAAAATTAGACCATAAGCTTAGTGATAACTGGAATTTTGCCGCAGAGGCATCTTATTTTAACTATGGCCAAAACGGCGCTTCAATGTGGCCCGACTCTGTAAAAGGCGACAAGATTTACCGTTACGTAGGTTTGTGGGACGCGAAAAGCGAGATGACCATGGCACGCGGTACCTTAACCGGCGACATTACTACAGGCGCTGTCCGTCATCGCATTTTAGGTGGTATTGACGTAGGCACTAAAACTTATTTTGCCGATTGGGGCCAATCGCACTCGCTTGATACGCTGAGCGCCCCTTTCGATAACCTAAATCCTAATTATGGCACGCCTTCTAACGGCTTCCCGGTTTGGGATCGTACACAAAACCTGGAAGCCCGTGCGGTAAAAGCCGGTGGTACGCAAAACCAGGAATATGCCGGCTTTTATGCTCAGGATGAATTAGGCTTTCTGGATAACATGATCCGCTTAACAGTAGCTGGTCGTTACACCTATGTAAAACAAAGCTCATTTGGCGGCGCTCCTCAAAGTGCTAAAAAATTCACCCCCCGTTTAGGTTTAAGCGTCTCAGTTGATAAGCAAACTTCGGTATATGGTTTATATGACCAGGCCTTCACACCACAAGCCGGTGCAAGGTTGATAAATGGCGGTACAGTTAAACCGATAACCGGTAACAATATTGAATTTGGTATTAAGCGCGATTGGTTTGGCGGCCAGTGGAACACTACTGTTGCCGTATACCAGATCACCAAGAACAATGAAGCTACGCCAACTTCAAACAGTACTCCGGGCAACCCTATCAGCATGTTGTTAGGCCAGCGCCGTGCCAAAGGCTTTGAGTTTGACTTACGTGGCGAAATTGTATCAGGCCTGACCCTGACAGCCAACTACGCCTACACCGACTCAAAAGTTACCAGCGTTGGCGATGTTACCGATGGTTCTGTAAAAGTTGGTGATGTTGTACCAGGCTTTTCAAAACACACTATTAACGGCTGGTTAAACTACAAACTGCAAAGCGGCCCGTTAAAAGGTTCGGGGGTATCAGCTGGTTTTACCGGTTTGCTTGATCGCGCTACCGATACCTGGAGCCCGTCAACCGTGCGCCTGCCTGACTATTTTAAAATTGATGGCGGCCTGTTTTGGGAAGGCAGCAAAATGCGTATCAGCGCTAACGTGTACAACGTTGCCAATAAATATCTGTACAGTGGCTCATACTACAGCTGGCTAAATGCCTACTACTGGCAAACAGAAGCGCCGCGTAACTACCGCGTTACGGTTTCATACCGTTTCTAATCTGATCAATTTTTAACACGGCCCCGGCATTGCGCCCGGGGCTTTGTTGTTTATTACAAACCCACATAAATAACTATATTTGCACGCAAAAAACTCCTGTATTACAACAGGCTTTTATATATACCATGGGAAGAGCATTTGAATTCCGTAAAGAGAGAAAATTTAAGCGCTGGGCCAAAATGGCGGTGCAGTTTACCCGTTTAGGCAAAGAGATTGTGATGGCAGTAAAGGCCGGTGGCCCTAATGTTGAAACCAATTCGCGCCTGCGTACCGCTGTGCAAAATGCCAAAGCCGTAAACATGCCTAAAGACAGGGTTGAAGCCGCTATTAAACGCGCCTCAAGCCGCGATGAAAAGGATTACGATGAGCTGGTGTATGAGGGCTATGCTCCGCACGGCATTGCTATATTGGTTGAAACGGCTACTGATAATACTAACCGCACGGTTGCCAACGTACGCAGCTACTTTACCAAACATGGTGGTACGCTGGGTAAAACCGGCTCGCTTGATTTTGTATTCAACCGCAAATCGGTATTTACATTTGAGCCGGGCGACCGAGATCTGGAAGAACTGGAGTTTGAACTGATTGACGCCGGTTTGGAAGATTTATTTGTGGAGGCTGACGAAGAAGGAAAAGATATTGCTGTTATACACACTGCTTTTGAGGATTTTGGCAAGATGCAGAAAGCTCTTGAGGAGCTGGGCATCGAAACCAAATCAGCTAAACTGGAGCGTATACCGGTTACTACTGTTGATGTAACCGAGGAACAAGCCGTTGACGCGCTTAAGATAGTTGACAAACTGGAAGAAGATGACGACGTACAGGCCGTTTACCATAATATAGCGGGCTAAGCCTGCATAAGCATATGACAGGTAAGCTTTTTTTAGTCCCCACACCCATAGGTAACCTGGAGGACATTACCCTCCGGGCTTTACGTGTACTCAAAGAAGCTGACCTGCTGCTTGCTGAAGATACCCGTACTTCGGCACCGATGCTCAAGCATTTTGATATCCATCAAAAGGTTTTTGCACATCATCAGCATAACGAGCACCAGTCATCAAACGAGATCATCCGGTTTTTAAAGGAAGGTAAAAATATCGCCCTTATATCAGATGCCGGTACACCCGCTATATCCGATCCGGGATTTTACCTGGTGCGAGAGGCGCTTAAACATGACATAGCCATTGAGTGCCTGCCCGGTGCCACGGCTTTCGTCCCTGCGCTGGTGAACTCCGGTTTCCCTACGGACAGGTTTTGCTTTGAGGGATTTTTGCCGTTAAAAAAAGGGCGCCAAACGCGCTATAAATTTTTAGCTAACGAGGAGCGCACCATTATACTGTATGAGTCGCCGCACCGTTTAATTAAAACGCTTGACGAAATGGCCGAGCATTTTGGTGCCGACAGGCTGATCTCCGTATCGCGCGAGTTGACCAAGATGTTCGAGGAAACGGTACGCGGTACAGTAACCGAAGTAAAAACACATTTTGAAACGCATACCGTAAAAGGTGAGTTTGTAATATGTGTTAAGGGGAAGGAGTAATAGCCCTCTTATAAAAAACTCCTTGTCATATCGAACGAGGAACGAGGAGAAACTGTCGTTTTGCCAAGAACGCAGAGAGATTTCTCGCTATCGCTCGAAATGACAAACGTAAACATAAGCGTCATTGCGGGGTACGAAGCAATCTCTTCAGGATGTTGTTCTTCAGACAAGTCGCTCATTGATTGCTTCGTACCCGTTAATGAAGGAATATATCAGCCAGGCAACAATAAAGCTAACTAACCAGTAGCATCTCCATGAAAAAAAATATACTCCTTTCCATATTATCAGGCCTGTTACTTTGGATAGCCTGGCCGCCCACATCATATACCACATTTCTGCTATTTGCAGGCTTTGTGCCTATGCTGCTCGCAATGGAAAACATCATCCAATCAGCAACTGCTAATAAAGGCAAAAAGCTGTATTGGACAACCTTTCTGGGGTTCTTTATATGGAACACCCTATCCATATACTGGGTTTACAATTCATTGAAAGACGCCGGTACAGTTGCGGCGGTATTTATAAGCCTGGTGCCTTACTCATTAGGTCCGTTGCTTATGTCTTTGGCTTGCTGGTTATATTACCGGGTACGCCTAAAAATGTCACGAGGTAAGGCGTTGACCGGTTTGGTTATTTTTTGGATGGGATATGAATACCTACATCAAACCTGGGATTTAAATTTCCCGTGGATGACCTTAGGCAATGGCTTCGCCGTATCGCATAGTTGGATTCAATGGTACGAGTATACCGGCGTTTATGGCGGCACCATTTGGATATGGATTATAAACATTCTGCTGTTTTTGATTTACATAAGCTTTGCGGAAAATATGAACGGCAAAGCACGGCTGAAATTAGGAGCTACTGCATTGGCCATTTTGTTGTTGCCCCTATCTTTTTCGCTATACAGCTATTACAACTATCAGGAGCAGAAAAACCCATCGAATATTGTGGTAGTGCAACCTAATATTGACCCTTACGGCAAATCAGGCAATATACCCCATGCTGAGCAATTGAGGATATTAACCCACCTGTCTGATTCGCTGGCGCAACCGAATACGGAGTATTTTATATGGCCCGAAACCGCTCTTGCCGAAAATATGGATGAGGATGCTATCCGCCATAACCTACAGTTTGAAAAGGTGCAGCAGTTCATCAGCAAATACCGTAATGGTAACGTGTTAACAGGCGCCGAAACCCATAAATTGTACAACACCCGTAAAACTACTTCAGCACGTCCGGCAGACCCAAAGGGAACGTTGTTTTTTGATAGCTTTAATACGGCCTTAAATATTGAAAATTCTGCACAGGTACAGATATACCATAAGTCGAAACTGGTACCCGGCGCCGAGGAGTTACCTTTTGAAAATTACCTTTCATTTTTGAAGCCGGTGTTTGAGCACCTGGGCGGCAGCACCGGCAGTTACGGCAAGCAGGCCGAGGCAGGCGTATTCTATTCGCAAAGCGGTATAGGCGTTGACCCGGTTATATGTTATGAATCCATCTGGGGAGAGTACGTGGCGCAATCCGTGAAAAAAGGCGCACAATTCATTGCCATTATCACCAATGATGGCTGGTGGGAAAACACATCAGGCAAAGATCAGCACCTGGATTATGCCAAGCTACGTGCTATTGAAACCCGGCGTTGGGTAGCGCGGTCTGCCAATACGGGTATTTCGGCGTTTATTAACCAGCGTGGCGATATAGTGCAGCATAGCGGCTGGTGGGTGCAGTCCGCGCTTAAGCAAGACATCAATCTTAACTCCGATTTGACATTCTATGCCCGCTTTGGCGATTACCTGCCAAAAGCAGCAAGCCTGTTAACAATTATCGGAATATTTTACGTAATTTTTAATCTTAAATTTAGGAAGCGAATCAATCCAACTGCTCCTGTTCTCGGGTAAGTACAAAGTCGAGCAAATCATTTATTGGCTGCTTAATTATCTTACCTGTTTTGATGTTGTTTTCAGCCAGCAAAGCTGTTAGCTCATCGGCAAATACAAAAGCTACCGAGCCAACAAAATGGCATTTGTAGCGATGATGCTGCGGATAAGGTTTAATGTTGGTATCGATAAAATCCTGCAACAATCGCCTGATCAGGTCCTGTGCATAATCCGTTGTGCGTACTTTGTATAAAAAACGGGTGAATGAGGCGAGATATGAGTTTGGCTTAGGCATGCGGTACACATTTTTAATCACGCTCGCCTTGGTCAACTTATAAGTATCCTTAAATAACGTATGTACTTCTGCAGGCATGTTACCATACAGGTAATCGGTTATCAGCGCTTTACCAAAGGCTGTTCCTGATCCCTCATCGCCCAAAACGTAGCCAAGCCCGTGTTGCCCTTCGTGGATATCGGTACCGTCAAAAAAAGAAATATTTGACCCAGTACCCAACACACAGCAGAGCCCCTTTTCGTGGCCGCAGGTAGCATAGGCTGACCCTAAAAGGTCGCTGTCCACACTTACATAAGCATCCGGAAAAAGTTGGCTCAAGGCATTTGATACAATCTCATGCCGGTCAGGACTGGAACATCCCGCTCCAAAAAAGTATATTTCTTTTATATCGGGTGCATAGCTAAGCAGGCTTTCGGCCTGGCTTTGCATGATCTTTACGATCTCCTTTTCCGATAAAAAATATGGGTTTAGTCCGTCGGTTTTAAATGGTTTGGGGTCCTTACCCGGAATAGCCAATAGCCAATCCGTTTTTGAGGAACCGCTATCAGCAACTAATATCATGTACAAATATCCTCGAGTACCTGGAAGGTAAGCGGCTTATGAATAAATTGTGTTATGTATTTATTATCGGTTGATTTACGGATATCCGTCGGGTCGAGCGATGACGAAAGCATATATAATTTGATGTTATCTTTATCGATACCCAGCTTATCATACTCCTGCAAAAACTCAAACCCGCTCATTACAGGCATGCGTATATCCAAAAATATCACATCGGGTTTTACCTTGCCATCCCTGAGCGCGTCAATAGCCTCTGATGGCGACTGGTATACCACTATCTTTTCAGCAAAGTTTGCCGACTCCAACATTCTGGTCGTAACGAAATTATCGATGTA
The DNA here is from genome assembly GCF_021215455.1 of Mucilaginibacter roseus. Classification (GTDB taxonomy): domain Bacteria; phylum Bacteroidota; class Bacteroidia; order Sphingobacteriales; family Sphingobacteriaceae; genus Mucilaginibacter; species Mucilaginibacter roseus. The sequence goes on from NZ_JAJPWV010000003.1 coordinate 549,349, forward strand.
ATTATCGTCAATCAATAAACATAATTTGAAAGGGGCAAACATTAACCAAATTTAATGTTTTAAAATAATATCTTATAAATTTTTATTTAATATCTACCCTGTTAGTCAGCTGTTTCAACGTTATTTCGGCCAGTTTTGATTGATATTGCGCGGCCGAAAAGCGCGATTGCGCATCCAGGTAAGCGCGTTGAGCCTCACGTATTTCCAGCGGGGTTATATTGCCCAGGCGGTATTTTTCAAGCGAGAGTTCCAGGTTCCGTTTAGCCAGATCCTTATTGGCTTGCCCTATCTTGATCAACTCAAGCCCCGAAGCATAACTGATAAAAAAGTTGCTGATAGTTGCCTCTATATCCTGCTGCCTTTGCTTAAAATTCAGTTCGGCGTTTTGTATCTCCAACTTTGCATTGCGTTCGCGCCGCCATTGGTTAAAGCCATCAAAAATGTTTAATGAGGCGGTTACACCATAATTAAAGCCTCGCGCGTTTTGCACCCTGGCAAAACCGGCCGGGTTCCTGCTATCACTTATAGTATAGCCCGATGTAACGGCAATTTGCGGATAACGGGTAGCTTTCACCTGCCGCAAATTTATTTCGGCTAAACGCTTATTAATCTGCCCGGCTAATATCGCCGGGTTTTGGGTTTGTGCTTCATTAATAATATCAGCAAGTTTCAGGCTCTCGTCAACAATAATAGTATCAGCCACCACAAATTCGGTTTGTACATCCCGAACCAATAACTGGTTGAGCTGAATTTTGGTGTACCTGAACTGCTGTATCTGGTTTATTAAGTTGGCGGTATCTAAATTGGCATTTACAAGCGCGGTGTTAAGCTCCAGCCGCGACGCGCTGCCCACCTGGTACCTGTCATTGGCATATCGCGCCTGCGTGCGCGAGGTTGATAGTACGCCATTCAGCGCCCTGATCTGCGCGTCCTGGCTTATTAAACTGTAATAGGTAGTTATTACATTGGCTACCATGCTTTGCACTGTATCGCGTAAACGAAGCTGGCCTAATTTATCCAGTTCCTTTAACTCATCATAATTGGCAAACATGGCAAAACCGTCAAAAATAGTCCAATCGAGGTTTACGCCATAGGTAATACCGGTGTTACGTGCATTAGTAATGTTATTTATGGTGCCATCGGCACGTGTTTGCCGGGTGGTTTGTATACTGTTGCTTGAGGTTACATCAGCAGTAACAAACGGCAACATGCCTGCATTACCAACACTTACATTGTTTTTGGCTATAGCGGCGTTGTTTTGCGATAGCTTAATGTTAAAATTATTTTTCAACGCTAACTCCACTGCTTCCTGCAACGTAAGCTTAGGCGGCGCCTGCTGTGCAGTTAACCGGGCTGCACACAGTATGAATAAAAACAATAAACCTAATCTTTTCATCGTAATCATTACAGGTTCTCTATAAGTTTAGGTTGATGTATGGGTTCCTCTTCGGGTTCGTGGTCAGGGTCGCGGCGCTTTTTAGGTGCCATAATGAGGTACATGGTAGGTATGACATACAGCGTGAGTATCAATGAGAACAACATGCCCCCCATAATAACAATTCCTAACGAAACGCGGCTTTTTGCACCCGCTCCCAGTGCAAAGGCAATAGGCACCACACCTAAAATAACGGCTAAACTGGTCATCAAAATCGGGCGCAGGCGTGAGGTTGCGGCTTCAACAATGGCCTCATATTTTGACACGCCGTGCTCCATACGCTGGTTGGCAAATTCTACGATCAGGATACCGTTTTTAGTTACCAGGCCCACGAGTGTAATGATACCTATCTGCCCGAAGATATTATAGGTTTGATCAAAAAGCCATAAGCAAAGCATAGCACCGGCCAAAGCCATTGGTACGGTAAACATAACAATCAACGGATCAAGGAAACTCTCAAATTGCGCGGCAAGCACCAGGTATATAAGCACCAGCGCAAAGCCGAACGCGAACAGAATGCCCGAACCACCTTCGGCATAATCTCTTGAAGGGCCGCTAAGTGCGGTGCTAAACGTAGGGTCGAGATATTTTTTTGCGATGCGATCCATTTCTTCCAAACCGTCACCAATGGTTTTACCCGGTGCCAGCCCTGCCTGTACCGTAGCCGACTTATAACGATTAAAGTGATAGATGGATGGCGGCGCAGAACTTTCGGCAACCTGTACCACGTTATCCAACTGCACCAAGCTGCCGCGCGCGCTACGCACGTATACCGATTTCATATCAAGCGGCTGATCGCGGTTAGCACGGTCAACCTGTGCTATTACCTCGTACTGTTTACCGTTCATTAAAAAGTAATCGAGCCGCCCGGCACTGTAATAAAGTTGCAGCGTTTGCGCGATATCGGCTACCGAAACTCCCAGGTCGCGCGCACGGTCACGGTCGGTATTTACCCGTAATTCGGGCTTGGTGAATTTCAGGTTAACATCGGTACCCTGAAAAACGGGGCTGCGTTGTACTTCGGCAAAAAAGTCGGGCAGTACCTTACGGATCTTTTCAAAATCCTGGTTTTGGATAACATATTGCACCGGCAATGAGTTACGGGCGCCGCTACCGCCGCCGCTTATGGTTTGCTCCTGCGATACAAGGGCACGCGCATCGGGCATTTTAGCAAGCTTGGCGTTGAGCCAGTCGGCAATTTCCTGCTGCGATCGTTCCCGCTCGTCGGGCAGCACCAAGCCTATCCTGCCAAAACCTGAGTTGGCAGATCCGGCCCCACCACGTGACGGCGAAATGACCTCCAGGTTAACATTGGCTTCGGGTATGGAATCGGTGATCAGCTGCGCCACCTTATCCATATACTTGGTCATGTACTCATAAGTAGCGCCCTCCACGGCGGTAACGTTATAGCGCAGCATGCTGCGGTCATCCAACGGGGCAAGTTCTGACGGGATGGTTTTTGATGTCAGGAAAAACACAGCGATGCCTACAGATGCCACCAATACCGCCACGGCTACCCATTTACGTTTCATAAAGTTGATCAGCGTTTCAGTATAGCCACTGGTCATCTTTTCGAAGAACGGCTCGGTTTTTAAGTAAAAGTTTGATTTCTTCTGATCCTTACGTATCATGATCACGCTCAGCATTGGTGTTAACGATAGCGATACAAAAGCTGATATCAGCACAGCACATGCTACCACCACTGCAAACTCACGGAACAAACGCCCGGTAAACCCTTGCAGAAATATAATGGGAAGGAACACCGCAGCAAGCGTTATTGAGGTTGATATAACCGCGAACAATATTTCTTTTGAGCCCTCGAAAGCGGCTTTACGAACCGCCATGCCTTCTTCAATCTTCTTAAAGATATTTTCGGTTACCACAATACCATCATCCACCACTAAACCGGTTGCCAGTACAATACCCAGCAGGGTAAGTATGTTGATAGAATATCCAAGGGTATACATTACAAAGAACGTACCTACCAGTGACACCGGTATATCAATCAGCGGACGGAAAGCAATGAGCCAGTCGCGGAAGAAAAGGTAGATGATGATTACCACCAGTATGAACGACAGGATCAGCGTTTCTTCCACCTCTTTGATAGATTGCTTGATAAACTTGGTATTATCCATCGTTACCTTAAGCTGAATATCCGGCGGCACATCCTTTTTGATCTGCTCCAGGCGGCGGTAAAATTCGTCGGCTATCTCCACGTAGTTTGCGCCGGGCTGCGGCACCAGGCCAAGGCCTACTTTGGGTACGCCATCCTCCTTAAGTGCGGTTTGCTCGTTAGATGAGCCTAAAACGGCGTAACCAATATCGCGCAAGCGTATCACCTTGTTGCTATCGGCACGGATGATCATGTTATTAAAGTCATCCTGCGTGCGTAATTTACCAATGGCACGTATGGTAACCTCAGTGTTATTGCCCTCCAGTTTACCGGCAGGCAGCTCCACGTTCTCCTGCGCGAGCGCTGTGCTGATATCAGTAGCGGCAAGCCCCATTGCCGTTAGCTTGTTGGGATCGATCCACAAACGCATAGCATACTGGCGCTGACCTAAAATGTTGATGGAGCTTACTCCGGGGATAGTCTGCAAAGCCTCCTGAAGGTCGTTCTCCGCGTAATCATTTATTTGCATAATGTTACGCGTATTGCTGCTTACAATCAGGGTGATAATATTGTCGGCATTAGCATCGGCCTTGGTAACCACCGGCGGCGCGTTGATATCCTGCGGTAGCTGGCGCTGTGCCTGCGATACCTTGTCGCGCACGTCGTTGGCAGCGGTTTCCAGGTCGGCGTCCAGGTCAAACTCTACGGTAATATTGCTTGAACCTACCGAACTGGTTGATGATATGTTACGGATTCCCTGCACGCCATTAATAGCTTTTTCGAGCGGCTCGGTTATTTGCGATTCTATAACATCCGAGTTAGCTCCCGAATAAGAAGTGGATACGGAGATGATCGGCGGATCGACAGAAGGAAAATCGCGCACGCCCAGGTAACGGTAGCCCACAATACCAAATATCACAATGGTTACCGACATTACGGCCGCCAGTACCGGCCTTTTTATACTTACCGACGATAAACTCATTTCTTCACCACCTTTTGTACCTTAACAGGCGCTTTCTGCCTCAACTGTATAATGCCCGATACAATTACGCTGTCGCCATTTTTAAGACCTTCGGTAATCTCAATCTGCGTATCGGTACGCAAACCTGTTTTAACTTCGCGCTGTACCGACATTCCGCTATCCACTACGAAAACATAATTGGTTTTTATATCCGGAATTACGCTTTGCGTTGGCACCATAAAGGTTTTAGGTATCTGGTTTAGCGCTAGGCTTATTTTTGCGAAGCTGCCTGCGGTAAGTTCGTTATCCGGATTGGCAGCCCTTGCACGCACGGTTATTGTACGCGAGTTTACATCAACCGAAGGCTCGATGGCATAAACCGTAGCATTATATGTTTTTGAGGCACTCTCGGTAGTAAACTTTACTTTGTTACCCACCTTAACCAACGAAAGGTATTTTTCAGGAACCGAAAAGGTAAGCTTGGCCGGATCAATGTTTACCAGCGTAGCTATTGGCGTTTGCGGCGATATATAACCACCCGGGCTAATATTACGCAAACCAATAGTGCCGGAAAATGGCGCCCTTACTTCGGTGCGTTTTATTTGTGCGTTTATAGCATCGCTTTGTGCTTTAAGCGCATTGTATGACGCCAGCGAGGTTTGGTATTCCTGCTTGCTTATCGCTTCCTTTTCAAAAAGCTGGCGGTTGCGGTTTTCGTTTTCGCGGGCCAGCGTTACATTGTAGTTATTTTGTGCCAGCGACGCCTGCAGATCCTGGTTATAAATTTTCACCAGCAGTTGTCCCTTTTTTACACGGCTGCCCTCGTTAAAATAAATGCCGGTTACATCTCCCGATGCCTGGGCAACCAGGTTTACCTGCTCATTAGCGCTTATAGTTCCGGTAATATCAATAACGGTATTAAGGGTGGTATCATGAGCCAGCAAAACGTTAACCGGCACTGGTCCGCCCTTACGGCTTCCCTTAGCTCCGCCTGCGCCTTCTTTTTTCGACGCCCCTTCGCCAAAAAACTTGTTGTACAATAAATAGCCTACCAGCAGTACCAGCAGGGTATAAATAATATATCTGATCTTCATAATTTACAATGTGCCTCAAAGGCTTAGCGAAAGTTGATATTGAGGCTGTTCCATGTACCAGAATACCTCCGGCAAAATAATCGCAATTGGCGCATAAAAGGTTTTATGTATCAACCATTTTACATCTCATTTGTGTTACAAAAACTTTATGGCGCAGGGCAATTTTTTATAAATTGCCGGATGAAAAATTTTCTATCATTAGTTTATACTTTTTTAATACTGAATTTAATGAGCATTACGGCCGACGCGGCACCCGCGGCTAAAATCAGCTACACGGTTTCTTTTCCTGAAGCGCAGGCGCATTACGTTGATATTGAGATGAACATCAGCGGCCTGGCGCAAAAAACAACTAACCTTAAAATGCCGGTTTGGACACCCGGATCATACCTGGTACGCGAATTTGCCAAGAACGTTGAAGGCTTTACCGCCTGGAACGGCGGCAAAGAAATACCGGCCGGAAAAGTAAATAAAAACACCTGGCGTATAAATACCGCGGGCATAGGAACGCTTAAAGTGAAGTATCGCGTTTACGCTAATGAAATATCGGTACGTACCGCTTTTATTGATGCATCGCACGCTTTCCTGTCAACTTCAGGGTTATTTCTTTACCCGCAGGGAATGCTTAACCAGCCATCAACCATCAAAATAGTGCCCTACAAAGGCTGGACAACCGTATCAACCAGTTTAGAAACCGTAGGCGGTGACCAGTTTACGGTGACGGCGCCTAATTATGATATCTTGTTTGATTCGCCGATAGAAGTTGGCACGCAGGACGTTTTTGGCTTTAAGGTAGGCAATGTAAACTACGAGGTGGCCATGTATGGCGGCGGCAATTACGACAAGGAACGCCTTAAAGTAGATATGCCGAAAGTGATAGAGCAGCACACCAAAACGTTTGGCGAGAACCCGAACAAGCGCTATGTATTCATTGTGCACAATTTTCAACGCGGTGGTGGCGGCCTGGAGCACCTGAGCTCTACTGTATTAGGCGCTTCGCGCGATGCTTATAGCACAGAGCGCGGCTACCTTGGCTTCCTGGAACTGGTATCGCACGAGCATTTCCACCTCTGGAATGTAAAACGCCTGCGCCCGATAGCGCTTGGTCCGTTTGATTATGAGAACGAAAACTACACCACCAACCTTTGGATAGCCGAGGGCTTTACCGCTTATTACGAGGCTAAGGCCATGCGCCATGCCGGTTTATTACCTGCGGATGGTTATGTAAATACATTGGCAACCAGCCTGAGTAACCACGACAATCAGCCGGGCAGTAAGATCCAATCGGCGGCAGAATCAAGCTTTGATGCCTGGATCAAGTTTTATCGCCCTAACGAAAACTCGAATAACTCAACCATATCTTATTATGGCAAGGGCGCTATCATTGCCTACATGCTCGACTTGGAAATTATCAACAGCTCAAACGGCAAATACTCGCTTGACGATGTGATGAAATACATGTACAACGAGTACTACAAAGTGAAAAAGCGTGGTTACACCGATGCGGAGTTTAAGCTTGGCCTTGAAAAATTCGCCGGTAAAAACCTGGACGACTTTTATAAAAAATATGTTAATGGCGTTGAACTGCCCGACAATGCACTTTACTTAGGTTATGCCGGTTATAAAGTTACCGATGAGCTTGCCGGTAGTAACACACCTGCGTTGGGCGTGGCTACTTCAACAGCAAATAACCACATCATGATAACGGCCGTTAGCCGAGGTTCATCTGCCTGGGTTGATGGATTAAATGTGAATGATGAAATTACAGCTATTGACGGTAGCCCGGTTACGGATATGCAATCGTTAATTAACAGCAAAAAGGTAGGCGACAAAGTAAACTTTACCGTTACACGCGATGGCAAGCAATTGGTACTGCCTGTTACCCTGTTAAAAAGTACCCGCGTTAAATATAAAGTTGAACCGGCAGATAATGCTACCGAGAAACAGTTAGCTGTTAGAAAGAAATGGCTTAATCTGTAATTACAACTAAAGTGTTTACAAAAAAGGCCGTTAGCTAAGCGCTAACGGCCTTTTTTGCTATCGAATACGCTTAAAAGCAGTTTCGGCACAGTTTATGGTATTAAACCAATATCTATCTATGTTTAACTATAAAAATAAAAAACTATGAGATCTCTACTGTATATTATTGCTGTGATCATGATAATTGGTTGGGCAATTGGCGTATTCGCTTACACTGCAACAGGTTTAATCCACGCTTTATTAGTAATTGCTGTTATAGCGTTGTTACTAGGTATTATCCGCAGAGATACGGCGGTGTAAACCATCGCTAAATAACATTAGAAAAGGGAGCAAATGCTCCCTTTTTTTATTACCGATATTTATATCAATCAGAACGACTTGCTTCAACAAAAAAGCCGCTCCTGTTTAGAAGCGGCCCCTCATAAATCAAATTAATCGCTAAAACTATTTCTTTTCGCTTTTAGCATTTTGGTTGATACCCGCTTCCGCAAGTTCGGTTAACAAACCATCAGTCTTTTTCTCTTCCTGCAAGGTAGCGTCCAGCAGTTCAACTGCTTCATCATAACCTAACGTTGCGGCAAGGGTTCTTAACGTACCGTAAGACGCAATTTCATAATGCTCAATTTTTTGAGCAGCCGAGATCAAACCTGCGTCGCGTGTGATGCTGCCATCCTCTGTATCTTTAATTATCGATTCCCCTTCTTTTATCAAACCTTCCATCGCATCACATTTCTTGGCGGCCGCTTTTTCGTCAACCGACTCAAAAACAGATTCCAGGCGGGTTATCTGGTTTTCGGTTTCTTCAAGGTGTGTTTCAATGGCGGCGCGCAACTCATCAGATGTTGCAGCTTTGGCCATTTTAGGCAGCGCCTTTGCAAGGTGTTTCTCTGCCCAGTAAATATCTTTTAACTCGTCAATAAATAATTCGTTCAATGCTGATTCTTCCGCAATCTCTGTGGTTTCGGTTTCAGCTTTTTTTGATTTTGCTTTTGTGGTTGCCATAATTGATAGATGTTATTTACCATAGCATCAGCTAATTTTATGCCACACAATTAACTATTAGGATAAATTTTGAATTATCTTTACAAAGCACCATTGTCTCAATATTTTATATTTGATAACCTGCGCTGTCGAAATGATCTGTATGTTATATTCTACATAGTTGTAGCCGATCAATTAATTATGCACCTTTTTTTGCTTTAAGGCTTCCCATCAATTGTTCATACAAATCGGTTCCCTTAGTTTTCTGTGGTTTTAGCTTTTTGATGGTTGGCCGCTTGCCTTTGGCTTTTGCCTGAATGATCTTCAGCAGCTCCTCATGGTATTCATCTTTGAATTTAGACACATCAAAATCCTCAGCATATTGGTTGATTAGCGCCAAGCCCACATCCAGCTCCTTCTTGCTCACTTTTACGTCATCGGCAATGTTAAGGTCTTCCGTGCTGCGTATTTCCTGCCCGAAACGGATCTTGGTTACCACCAGCACGTTTTCAACTGGGTGCACAATACAAAGCGTTTCGGTACTGCGTAATACGAAACGGGCAAGCCCGGCTTTTTTTGATTTAACCAATGCCTGCATCAGCAGGGCGTAAGCCTTGTTATTCTTGGTATCGGGCTCGGTGTAGTACGATGTTTCGTAGAACATCGGGTTAACGTCGGCAATATCCACAAAACTCTCAATCTCAATCACCTTACTTTTTTCGGGCGCTGCATCTTCAAAATCACGCTCTTCAAGTATTATATAATCCTCATCCAGTTTATAGCCCTTTACAATTTTATCGTAGGGAACTTCCTTATGTGTTTTCTCGTTTACGCGCTGGTATTTAATACGTGAGTGGTCTCGCCCGTCGAGCATATCCAGATCAAGCGAACTACTTTGCACAGCCGAATATAATTTAACCGGAATGCTTACCAACCCAAAGCCTATCGAACCTTTCCATATTGATCTCATAACAAAGCTATTAATGCAATGATATAACTTTTGCACACAACAAAGGGTTTTAAAGCAGGGCATTTAATTAAGTTGGCATCTGCTTAATAGTTGCCCGGTGAGCCATTTTTCAAAACCCATAATGCCCTTTAAACTATCTTAGAGCCTAATTAGTGAATAACAAATGGGTAATTAAAACCAATTCAGTCGCTACATGTTAAGCTGTACCAACCCTGTTGGCAATTTTATCGTAGTTTATTACGTTTACTTCTTGATCTGCGGATTATTCAACTTACTACCATAGCATGATTAAAAAATTCAGCACGCTGCTATTCGTACTTACCTTGTTGGCAGCAGGCATTACCCGCGCGCAGGATAAAACTGCTTTTGATAAAGGGCTTTACGCCGAAAAAAGCGACACCCTCCGCTACCGTATATTGTTCCCGGTTCAGTTTGACCCCAACACCAAATACCCGTTAATAATTGTTTTACATGGCGCCGGTGAGCGCGGCAGTAACAATGAAGCGCAGCTGGCGTACGGCACCAAGCTCTTTCTATCGCAGGAAGTGAGACAGCAGCACCAGGCTATTGTGGTTTACCCGCAATGCCCGGCGGACAGCTATTGGTCAAACGTCGATATCAGGAAAGACTCATTATCCGGCAAGCGCAAGTTTTATTTTCAGGATGCCAAGGCCGAACCTACCAAGGCCATGAAAGCGCTGATGGGTTTAACAGAAGAATTGCTGGATAAGCCATATGTAAACAAAAAGCAGGTATACATTGGCGGCCTCTCAATGGGAGGCATGGGCACATTCGAGATGCTGCGCCGCAAGCCTAAAGTATTTGCCGCCGCGTTTGCTATTTGCGGTGGAGATAATACGCTTAATGCAAAAATCTATGCTAAAAAAGTTCCTTTATGGATATTCCACGGCGCTAAGGACAATGTTGTGCCGCCGGATCACTCCGAAGTGATGGTAGCCGCTATCCGCGAAGCAGGCGGCGACCCGCGCTATACGGTATACCCAACTGCCATGCACGACAGCTGGACACAGGCTTTTGCCGAGCCGGACCTGCTGCCATGGTTATTCTCGCATAAAAAATAATTACTGGGCCGATGTTATCCACCAGGTGTTGCCGAACGGATCGGTAACGCCTGCACTGCGGCCATAGCTTTGGTCGGCCGGCGGCATTATGCTTTGCGAGCCTGCATCAAGTGCCAGCTGGTAAGCATTGTCGCAATCATCCACGTAAACAAACATACCGGCATTCTGCACCTTATACTCGTCGGTAGCCTCGGCAAACATTATGGTACTACCTACAATACTCACCTCGCCATGCATCAGCGTTTGATCATCGCGCAGGGTACGCGTTTTCTTTTCTGCATTAAATACGGCCGAGGTAAAATCAAAAAACTTCAAGGCATCTTTTAAAATGAGGTAAGGCATTACGGCCTGGTACCCTTCGGGCATGTTTACTTCTTTCATAACGGGTGATTTATAATAGTTTAACAGCAACAACAGCATACTGTTGTGTTAATTTTTTATGAGGCGATTGTTCAGGCTTTGTTAAAAGGTAACTTTTTTGCTTTAAGTTTTAAGATAGCGTATTATTTACTAATTTTCCGGAACTAAGTTTTTCGTTTTTAGATACATGTCCCTTAATTAAATATGCGTATTGATTTTAAACTATCGGTTGCGGCGCTGGCTTTATGCGTTGCCGCAACCGGAGCTTTCGCGCAGGTAAAAAAGAAACCTGCACCATCGCCAAAACAAAAACCCACTAACCCGGCAGCACAGGTTAAAGCCGCTACACTGCCTGTTGATAAAGATGTTATTATCGGCAAATTACCTAACGGCTTAACCTATTACATCAGGCAAAACAGTTTGCCGCAAAACCGTGCCGAACTATACCTGGTTAACAAAGCCGGATCAATATTGGAAACTGATGCACAGCAGGGCCTGGCACACTTTACCGAGCACATGGCCTTTAACGGCACACGCGACTTTCCGAAAAACGCGCTGGTGAATTTTTTGCAAAGTTCAGGTGTACGCTTCGGTGCCGATCTTAACGCATTCACCTCATTCGATGAAACGGTCTACCAGTTACCGTTGCCTACAGACAGCGCCAAGGTATTTGAGCGCGGTTTTGACATTTTGGCTAACTGGGCGGGTTATGTATCATTTGATCAGGCAGAACTGGATAAAGAACGAGGTGTAATATTAGAGGAGCTTCGATTGCGTGGTAAAAACGCGCAGGAACGCTTGCAGCAGCAGGTACTACCGGTGATACTAAACAACTCGCGCTACGCCACCCGTTTGCCAAAAGGTAAAGAGGACGTTATAAAAAACTTTAACCTGGCTACCATAAAAAGTTTTTACGATGATTGGTACCGCCCGAATTTGCAGGCGGTGATAGCCGTAGGCGATTTTGACCCGAAAAGAGTAGAACAGCTGATAAAAGAGAAATTCTCGCAGCTTAAAAACCCGGCTTCGCCAAAACCGCGTACAGAATATACAGTAACCTCAGCGCCCGGCACCAGTGTTAAATTTGCTACCGACCCTGAGTTTCCATACACCGTAGCGCAGATAATTGTTAAGATGCCTGGCACACAGGTGCGCACCACGGCCGAATACCTGCAAAGCATGCGCAGCGGATTATTTAATCAGATGCTAAACGCAAGGTTGAACGAGCTGCTGCAAAAATCAAACCCGCCGTTTTTGTACGGTAGTGCTACCTACGGTAACTTCATTGGCAAGCAGGATGCTTTTACCGCTACAGTGGTGGCCCGCCCGGGTGAACTGGAAACAGCGGTAAAAACCTTGGTAGCCGAAACTGAGCGTGCCCGCAAATTCGGGTTCACTTTAACGGAGTTTGAACGTGCCAAGCAGAACGCCCTGGTGCAAATGGGCGATGCGTATAAGGAGCGTGATAAAACACGTTCATCAAACTTTGTAAGCGAATACCAGCAACACTTTTTAAACGGATCGGGTATACCGGGTATAGCCTGGGAATACCAGTTTTACCTGGATAATATCGACAAGATCACCCTTGAACAAATGAATGCCATGGCCGCCCGCGTTATTGCCGGACAAAGCCGCAGCATTATTGTTGAAGCCCCTGATAACGAAAAGCCAAAACTGCCAACCGAAGCAGCTTTGCTGGGATGGATAGGCGAAGCCGGTAAAAACCTTACTGCCTACGTGGATAACGTAAGTACCAAACCGCTTATTGAGAACATACCTGATGCCGGCGAAATTGTTGACCAAATGCGCGACGACTCTATTGGTGTAACCACGCTTACTTTTAAAAACGGCGTAAAGGCTATTTTAAAACCTACCGATTTTAAAAACAACCAGGTAATACTTACCGGATACAGCTTTGGCGGCACATCAGTGGTAAGCGATGTTGATTATACTTCGGCCAGCATGGCATCGGGTGTTGTGGGCAATAGCGGTGTAAGCGAGTTTAATCAAATACAGTTGCAAAAAATGATGACCGGCAAAAGTGTATCGGTTGAGCCTTACATCAGCGAATATACGCAGGGCTTTAGCGGCAACTCCACTACTAAGGATCTGGGTACGGCGCTACAGCTTATTTACCTCTATTTTACACAGCCGCGTAAGGATAAGGATATTTGGGAATCAAACATAAGCCAGTACCGTTCTTTGCTGGTTAACCGCAACCTTGACCCAAACAGCGTATTTCAGGACACCGTATCGGCGGTGTTAAACCGCTATAATTTCAGGGCGATGGTTCCGACTACCGAACGGCTTAATAACGCAACGCTTGATAAGGCTTACGATTTTTATAAAAGCAGCTTTGCCAACGCGAATGGCTTTGTTTTCACCTTTGTAGGTAGCTTTGATATTGACGCCATTAAACCGTTATTAGCTACCTACCTGGGCAGCCTGCCATCATCCGAAAACAAAAAAACGTATAAAGACCTTGGCATGTACCCGCCTGCCGGCCTGGTTTCTAAAACAGTAAACAAAGGTATTGGCGAAAAGAGTACCGTGCAATTAGTATTCAGCGGAGACTATGATTATAGCGAGGTGAACAACATGCAGCTCGACGCGCTTGAGGAAGTGTTGAACATTAAGCTGATTGAGCGCTTACGCGAGCAGGAAAGCGGCGTTTACGCGCCTGGCGTACGGTCTATCTACCAAAAAATACCTACAGGCAGATACACCATTACGGTAAGCTTTGGCTGCGCTCCCGAAAATGTGGACAAGCTGATAGCCGCCACGATGGATGAGATCAACAAGATTAAAACCAACGGCGCGCAGGCCACAGATATTCAAAAATTCAAGGCTGAAGATATGCGCTCGAAACAAGTACAGCTGCACGAAAACTATTTCTGGGCGGGCTACCTGGCCAGCGGATCGCAATATGATTTGCCTCCGCACCGCATATTATATTACCCTAAAACTGCCGAGAAAGTTACGGTACAAAGCACAAAGGATGCCGCTAACAAATATCTGAGCGGTAAAAACCTGATAAAGCTTATACTTATGCCTGAAAAGAAATAAGGAATCTATACGGATCAAAAAGCGGCAGACTAAATCAGTCTGCCGCTTTTTTATTTAATGCATATTAATATACGAACCCGGCTTTTCGTTAGCTTGATGAACGGTAATAGCAACGCATTTTTTGCTGGCGCTGTCAACGTCAAAGGTTATCCCTTTTGCATTATCATCATACACAAGCAAACCTTTTTTTGCGGCGGCAGTGTTATCAACGGGTTTTAATTGATAGCTCTTTTCTATATCAGCAAGCGTTGTACCCGTTGCAATACCGTCATCCGTTTTAAACCATGGCGAACTCACCATGATGAGCTTGATACGGCTAACTTCATCGTTACCCATATTGCGACGGGCAAAAACTGCGGTGCGGTATTTATCGGCGTCCTTACTGTACCAGGCCATCAGGCTGCTACCCATAGCCGCGTCGGATGAGTCAGGTTTACCCAGTTTAGCTATGGCGCTGTCTACTGGTAAATCAATTGTAAGATGACCGATACCTTTACCGGGCGTAATCAATTGATCCGGTTTAACCTCGGTTTCAATTGCTACGGTGGTGTCTGTTGTCGCGCTGTCGGCCACTTTTTTATCTGCCGGGCTGTTACAAGCGAATAGCAGCGGCACTATCATAAACAAAAATGTTTTTTTCATGAATAACAGAATTGGTGTGGATGTAATAACCATTTACCGCTTATTTTGTTATTGACATTGATTATGAGCACGCCCGGCCAAAAGATTATTCAGCAATGGTATAAACAGAAAAACTGGAAACAGTTTCCGTTTCAAAAAGAGATGGAGGCGGTTTACCTGGATGGCTATTCGGGTTTGCTGAACGCGCCTACGGGCAGCGGTAAAACCTATGCTTTGTTTTTACCTTTTTTAGCAGGCTACATCAACCAATGCCCCGATACTTGGCAAACCCGTAAGGATAATGGTTTGCTGATGATGTGGATAACGCCCCTGCGCGCGCTTACCAACGATATCCGCAAAGCCATGCAGGAGGCTTGCGACGAGATCGGCCTGCCCTGGAAGATTGCCACCCGTACGGGCGATACCTCCACCGCCGAGAAACAAGCCCTCAAAAAAAAGCTGCCCGAGGTACTGCTAACCACCCCTGAAAGCCTGCACCTAATGCTGGCCCAAAAGGAATACCCTAAAATATTTAAGAGCCTGCAAGTGGTAGTTGTTGACGAGTGGCACGAACTGCTGGGTACGAAACGTGGCGTGCAGGTGGAGTTGGGGTTGAGCAGGTTGAAGAACCTCTCCCCGGCCCTCTCCGGAGGAGAGGGAGCTATTGATGTGGAGGATAATAGAAATAACTCTGATAGTAAAGACAGACCGGGATATTATACGACTGATGCGCTTAGTTGGACAACTAATTTGCAAAACGCAAAAGCGATGCGGCATAAGCCTACTGAGGCAGAAAATATGCTATGGCAACTTTTGAGAAGTAAAAAGACCGGCTATAAATTCAGGCGGCAGCATCCGGTATTAGACTATATCCCTGATTTTATTTGTATTGAAAAGAAGTTGATAATAGAGGTTGATGGGGGCTATCATCTTGAAAAAGAACAAAAATTAGCAGATGAACAACGTTCCGCTTACTTAGCAGAACAGGGTTACAAGATATTACGCTTTACTAATGACGAAGTATTACGAGCTCCCGATAAGGTTATACAAAATATAAAGGATAATCTCGAGCAAAATAAAAACGACCTCCCCCTCGGGGAGGGTCGGGGTGGGGTCCGAATCTGGGGCATCAGCGCGACCATAGGCAACCTGGAACAGGCGGCCGAGGTGCTGTTAGGTAACACCTTCCCGAAGGAAAATATACGCATGGTGCGCGCTAACATTGAAAAGAAACTGGATATACGCTCGGTGATACCGGACAACATCGAGAACTACTCGTGGACCGGGCACATTGGCGTAAAGCTGCTGCCGCAGGTGATGGATATTGTAGCTAAAAGCAAAACCACCCTGATATTCTGTAACACCCGCTCACAGTCGGAGATATGGTACCATGCCATTTTAGATAATTACCCAGAGTACGCCGGTGTAATGGCCATGCACCATGGTTCGCTGGATAACGAATTGCGAAACTGGGTTGAGCAAGCCCTCCATGCCGAGGCCTTAAAACTTGTGGTTTGTACCTCAAGTTTGGATTTAGGGGTAGATTTTCGTCCGGTTGATACCGTGGTGCAGGTGGGCAGCCCGAAAGGCGTTGCCCGGTTTATGCAGCGGGCGGGGCGCAGCGGTCACCATCCCGGTGCAATATCAAGGGCGTATTTTGTGCCTACGCACTCGCTGGAGTTATTGGAAGGTGCAGCCTTAAAAGAAGCTATTAAACGCGGCGTGTTTGAAAGCCGCGACCCTATGCTGCTTACCATGGACGTGCTGGTGCAATACATGGTTACGTTAGCCGTGTCTGATGGTTTTCGTGCAGATGAATTGTTTGACGAAGTAAAAACTACGTATGCCTTTGCCGATCTAGCCCAAAATGAATATGGCCAGTTGCTTGATTTTATAACCCGCGGCGGCAAAACCCTTGCCCAGTATGATGAGTTTTTAAAGGTAGAGGTAGAGAACGGATTGTATAAAGTGAACAGCCGCCGGGTAGCTATGCGCCACCGGCTAAGTATCGGCACCATCACCAGCGAGATGACGATAAGGGTAAGCTGGCTGAGCGGCGGATCGCTGGGCACGATTGAAGAAGGTTTTATAGCTAAACTAAAACCCGGTAATACCTTTTGGTTTGCAGGCCGCAGCCTGGAATTTGTTCGGGTAAAGGAGATGACGGCCTACGTTAAAAAATCGAACGCAAAAAAAGGTTTGATACCCAGTTGGGCTGGCGGGCGTATGCCATTGTCATCGCAATTATCGGCCGTGTTTAGGGATAAGCTGGATGAGGTATCGCACGGCGTAGAAAAGGATATCGAGGTTAAAGCCTTGAAGCCTTTATTCGAATTGCAAAACAAACTTTCGCACTTGCCGCAAAGCAATGAGTTCCTGATCGAGTCGTTCAAATCACGCGAAGGTCACCACCTTATATTTTATCCATTTGAGGGGCGGTTAGTGCATGAGGGAATGGCTTCCATACTTGCCTACCGCATTACCAAAGTTAAACCCGCCAGT
This sequence comes from Mucilaginibacter roseus, assembly GCF_021215455.1. Lineage (GTDB taxonomy): Bacteria > Bacteroidota > Bacteroidia > Sphingobacteriales > Sphingobacteriaceae > Mucilaginibacter > Mucilaginibacter roseus. The sequence continues at coordinate 566,511 of NZ_JAJPWV010000003.1, forward strand.
TTTTCCATCGCCATGAATGATTATGGCTTTGAGCTGCTGGCTGATGAGGATATCGCCATCGAAGAAATTTTGGAAGATGCTGATTTTTTCTCGTTAGATAATTTATTGAATGATATCCACAGTAGCCTGAACGCCAATGAAATGGCCCGTCGCAAATTCAGGGACATTGCCCATATTGGCGGCCTGGTGTTTACCGGCTACCCCGGTCAGCAGATCAAGAACAAGCACCTACAGGCCTCCACCTCGTTACTGTTTGAGGTATTCACCGAATACGAGCCTGATAACTTGCTGATCAGGCAGGCTTATAACGAGGCACTCTCCTTTCAGTTAGAAGAGTTTCGGTTACGCGCCGCCTTGCAGCGCATCGCCGGGCAAAATATTATTTTAAAGCATATTGAAAGGCCTACGCCGTTCGCTTTCCCCATTATGGTTGACAACCTGAGCCGCGACAAACTGACTACCGAAACCCTGGAGGAACGCGTAGCCAAAATGGCCCGACGTTATCATTTGGATGATGATGATGAGCAAAAAGCTAAACGACCATCGCGCAGACAAGGGATCGTTCGTAAAAAGGGCTTTTAGCTGATTAGTTTAGCATAGCTGATTTTTGATATAAAAAACTATATTTGCCGCAAAGAATTCTCAAGGGGTGCCTTGCTTTGGTCAAATAAACTATCTGCAGATGGTTTGCCAAACTGAAAGACAGGCTGAGATCATACCCGTGCCCCGGCCCTGAAGGGAGTTATTGCTGAGCTATCAGTTATAACTCACCCCTTCAGGGGCCGGGGGCAGCACCTGATCCGGATAATGCCGGCGTAGGGAGAGGTAATAAGTTAAGTGTACTGCATGTTCGCCCTGGCTTGCAGATGGTTTAACTCAATTTTGTACTAAACACATTGAAAAATTTATTCGCGGCGATCATCGCCCTGCTGTTGCCTTACGTGGTATCGGCCCAGTTTTCTGTATCCGGAAAAGTAACTAATCAAAACGGTGACGTATTGCCCGGTGCAACGGTCACCATCTCGTCAGCACAACAAAACACCGTAACCGATGCCTCCGGCCAGTATAAGTTAAGCCTGGCAACCGGGACGTATGCTATAGTTGTTAACTATATCGGTTATCAGCAAACTACTAAAAGCATTGCGGTGCGCGGTAACCAAACGGTTAACTTTAGCCTGGTACCATCAAACTATACTACTGAAGAGGTAACGGTTACAGCAACCCGGGCAAGTAAAAACTCGCCTACGGCTTTCACCAACCTGAGTAAAAAAGATCTCGAAAAAAACAACTTCGGCCAGGATCTGCCTTTCCTGCTTAATCAAACCCCATCGGTAGTGGTAACCTCTGATGCCGGCGCAGGTGTGGGTTATACCGGCATCCGTATTCGCGGCTCCGACCCAACGCGTATCAACGTAACCATCAACGGCATCCCGTATAATGATTCAGAGAGCCAAGGTTCATTCTTTGTGGATATCCCGGATATCGCCTCATCCGTAAATAACATACAGGTGCAGCGCGGCGTGGGCACATCCACCAATGGGGCGGGCGCATTTGGTGGCAGCATTAACGTACAAACGGCAACCCGCCGCGATACGGCTTACGCCGAGCTGAACAACTCCGCAGGCTCGTTCAACACGGTAAAAAACACTGTAAGCGTAGGTACAGGTTTGCTGGGCAACCATTTCAGTTTTGATGGCCGTTTATCGCGCATCCATTCTGATGGTTATATCGACCGTGCCTTTTCTAACCTCAAATCGTACTTTTTAAGCGGTGCTTATTATGGTAAAAACACTACGATCCGTGCCAACGTATTTACCGGTTACGAGCGCACCTATCAAGCCTGGAACGGTGTGCCGGACTATGAAATACAGAATAACCGCCGCTATAACGAATATACTTATAAAGATCAGGTAGATAACTACACCCAAAACCATTACCAGCTACTGTTAGACCAGCGTATATCCGACAAATTATCTTTTAGTGGAGCGCTGCACTACACCAAGGGTAAGGGTTATTACGAGGAATTCCGTGAGGGCGATTCCGTAAAGAACTATGGCTTAAACCCGGTAATTTATGGTAGCGACACGCTGGCAACCAGTAATATAGTTCGTCGCCGATGGTTAGATAACGATTTTTACGGAGTAACCTACGCTTTAAAATATCTGCCTACCGATCAACTGAACATGACGTTGGGCGGCGCTTACAATGAATATAAAGGGGGCCATTACGGCAACATCATTAACAGCAGCAATACCATCAACGTACCGTATAACTATGAGTACTATCGAGACGATGCCAAAAAGAACGACTTTAACATATTTGCCCGTGCGGAATGGAATCTGGAAAAATGGTTGCTGTATGCAGATATGCAGTACCGCTATGTTTACTATTCATTCCTGGGTTTTGACAGGAATCTGAACAACGTACAACAAAGCGCTACACTGAATTTCTTTAATCCAAAGGCCGGTGTTACTTACAAGATAGACGACCGTAGCAACGTTTACGCATCATTCGCGGTGGGTAACCGTGAGCCTAATCGCGACGACTTTACAAACTCTTCTCCCCAAAGCCGTCCGAAACACGAAAACCTGAAAGATTTTGAAGCCGGTTACCGCATTAGCACATCGCGTTTTACCGGTGGCATCAACGGGTTTTATATGCTTTATAAAAATCAGCTGATATTAACCGGACAACTGAATGATGTGGGCTCCGCTATTCGCCGCAATGTGAAGGACAGCTATCGTGCAGGTGTTGAATTTGATGGAAGGGTGAAGATAACTGATCAATTAGCCTGGGGAGCGACTGCCACGGTAAGTGCAAACAAAATTAAAGACTATGGACAGTTCTTCACCAATTATGATGATAACAGCCTGGTTGAACTACAGCTAAAGAAAACCACTATCGCCTTCTCTCCGTCATTCATAGGATCGAGCGAGATAAGTTATTCACCTATAAAAGGAAGCGAGATTGCTTTGCTGAGCAAATACATCAGCAGCCAGTTTTTGGATAACACTATGAATACTAACCCTGCAGGTTATACGATTGACGACGAAAGCGCCTTAAACCCTTACGCCGCCAACCGTAAAATAAACGGTTACTTTGTAAGCGATGTGCGCCTACGTTATAATTTCAGCACCAAGGCGGTTAAAAACATCGGTATCGGCTTGCTGGTGAACAACGTGTTCAACAAAAAATACGAAGCAAACGGCGCCACTTACCCTGGTCTTAGCGGCAGCAATATTTATAATTATAACTATTTCTACGTACAGGCCACCAGGAATTTCCTGGCATCATTGAGCTTGGCGTTTTAACCCCTCCTAAATCCTCCACGAGGGGGAGGACTTGATTAGCCATTGGGAGGATAGTTAGTTGAAATAAAATGACGATAGTCGATAATTAAATGCCCTCCCCTTGGGGAGGGTTGGGAGGGGTATCATGCAACACTGGATAGAACTATTCATCACACAAATAAAAGAAACCAGCCCGCTGCAGTGGATTGCCACCGTATTCGGTATGGCCGAGGTGCTGCTGGCTAAGCGTAATAACATATTGCTTTATCCGGCGGGTATCATTGGTATTGTACTATCGTTGTATTTGCTGGTGGATGTTAAGCTGTATGCCGAGGCCGCCTTGAACATGTATTACCTGATAATGAGCATTTACGGCTGGATATACTGGACGCGAAAGCGCGATGAACCACCGGTGCAGATCAGCTATGCAAACCGTAGCGAGTGGATTGTTACCCTTGCCATCAGTTTAGGGGGCTGGGCGGTACTGTACCTGCTGCTAAAATACTTTACCCCCTCGGATGTGCCAATACTGGATTCCTTTGTGTCATCAACCGCGTGGGCGGGTATGTGGTTACTGGCCAGGCGGAAAATTGAGAACTGGGTGCTGCTCAACATAAGTAATTTTGTGGCGGTGCCCCTGTTGTTTTATAAAGGCCTGCCGCTTTTTGCCTGCCTGACCATCTTTTTATTTGTGGTGGCTATATTCGGCTTTTTCGACTGGAAGAAGAAGCTGGACGGTAAAATCAATATAGCCGTTCAATAAAAACTGTTTATGCATCCATCTGAACTGCTAAAACCCGAATGGGTAGATATTATACGCCGCCATGTGCCGGAAGCCGAAAAGAGCGGCAAGTTACACCCGGCGCAGTTGGCGCTGGTGCATGAACAGGGCTGGTTCAAGTTTTTGGTACCTGCAATTTATTCAGGCCTTGAACTCAACCTGACCGATCAGGTTAGATTAGAGGAAAGCCTGGCCTGGGCCAACGGTAGTTTGGGCTGGGTGGTAACGCTGTGCAGTGGCGCGGGTTGGTTCGGTGGTTTTATTGAGCCGGATGCAGCTCAAGAGATATTTGCAAACCCGCAGCTTTGCCTGGCAGGCAGCGGCGCGCCAAGCGGTACGGCTACTATTACGGATGCCGGTTACATCATCAACGGTGAGTGGAAATACGCCAGCGGGATACAACATGCCACGCATGTAACCGCCAATTGCATAATAAAGCAAGGTGATGAAACGGTATTAAATGCGGATGGCACGCCGCTGATATTGCCCTTTGTGTTCAACCGGGAAGATGTTACCATACAATCGGCATGGAAATATGTGGGTATGATGGCTACCGGGAGCGATGCTTACCGGGTAAATAACCTTTTTGTGCCTGCAAGCCGTTGCTTTAAAATAGATGCTTCGGCCGCTAAGGTTAATGGAGCGTTGTATAATTACCCCTTTATACAGTTAGCCGAAGCTACACTGACCGCCAACATGAGCGGCATGGCCATACACTTTACTGATCTATGCGAAACCTTGTTTGCCGATAAACCTTTTCGTGGCCGGTACAATGCCGCGCAACAACAAAAAGTACAACAGTTGTTACAGGAAAGCATCGATAGGCTGAACCATGCCCGCAGAGCTTTTTACTTCGCAGTCGATGCTTCATGGCAGGCGGTAAGTCAAAAAGCTGACAGTACTAAAGCGTTAAAGGCTGTAAGCAAAGCATCGCATACCCTTGCTACACTTGCCCGGAATATGGTAGATCAACTATATCCTTACTGCGGATTGATAGCCGCAAACCCGGACACAGAGATCAACCATGTATGGCGCGATCTGCATACGGCCAGCCAGCATAGTTTGTTTACTTTTAGTAATTAAGTGTTATTCAGAAAGTACGGTAAATTTAAAATCCAGCGGTTCAAAGTGTTCGATCAATTCATCAATAAATTGCTGGCCCCACTTCACATAGAATAGCCCGAAGTTTTCGGCACGTTCCTGTAGGCTGTTCTTTGGGAATAGTTCGGCTTTGATCTGTTCTACTTGTTCCAGGCGGGTTTGGTAGTTTGATCTTTCTGCCTTCACCAGCTTTTTCTCCAGGTTATCAATAGCGTGTTTCAGTCTTGAGCTTACCGCTTCGGTTGATGGGGCAAGTGTAGGGTCTATCTTTTGGGCGCGTTGTTTTATTTTTTCAAAAACGGACTGTAGTTGCTGCCATTCCTCGTTGAGAGAAAGCATATGCTCGCTGTGTTTTTTTACCCAGTCGTTCTTGATCAGGTCGGCTGACTTAAATAAGTCCACTGGCGAAAGCTCCATCTGCTCAATTTTGGCCGATGTTTTTTTAGGGATCACCAAGCCAGAGTTACGCAGTATCAGTATCGGGAAATCAACCCTGTAATGTTCAAAGTTTGCTTTTAGTTCGAGCCAGTAAACCACCTCCGCGCCACCGCCAATGTAGGCAATGTTGGGTAAAATGCACTCCTGGTAAAGCGGGCGCATTACCACGTTCGGGCTAAAACGTTCAGGATGCTCCGCTATTTCGGCTTTCAGTTCAGCCTCGCTAATGGCTATCTCGGTATTCAGTACTTTGTATGTATCGTTTTCAAAAACCAGTCGTTCGCGCAAGCCATCCAACAGGTAAAAAAAGTTGATTTCGCGCGGGTTAACCTGAATGTTAACGCCAAGCTTTTCTAACTCCTGGTTAGTAGCGCTAATATGTTTAAAGCTGTTTTGCTCAATAATGTCCTGCTCAATAATCGGCGCGAATTGTTTTTTAAAGGCGATATCATCCGCATCAATAACCACTAACCCATATTGCCCAAACAGGGCGTTCACCAAATACCGGGTAGCATCGGCCAGTTTATCGAAACCGGTATATGCCTTTTCAACTATTTGCGCTAACGGTAACGCATGGTTCTCCAGACCCAGCACACCTTTGTATTGGTTTAGCGCCTGGCGCATACTGTCCGGGTTAATACGCCCGGTAGCGCCCGATGCCTCATACCACCAGTGTACCTTTTTGCCACCTATGTTGGTATAGTTTATTTCTGCAAAATCATGGTCTTCACTGGCCATCCAGTAAACGGGCACAAAGTTTTTATCCGGAAATTGTGCTTTTAGTTGTTGGGTGAGCTTAATGGCCGTTACTATCTTATAAATAAAGTATAGCGGCCCGGCAAATATATTAAGTTGATGGCCGGTAGTAACAGTATATGTGTCAGCTGATAAAAGTTCTTTTATACGTTCAAGCGGAGCTTTGGTCAACCCGCCATCAATATGTGTAATGGCATTGTATTGACGGGTTAACACATCAACCAGCACCCGCCTGTCGGCAACAACTTTTTTAGCGGCCAGCAATTGTGCAAAGCCATCCATATCCGGGCGGTAGCCATAGAATGGTCGAAGGGCCGGGGCATCGTCCACGTAATCAATTACCGTTTGCGAAAAGAAACCGGTATCCTTATAGCTGATACAATTAGCATCCATCAGCCCAAATGTAAACGATTAAGATAAAAGAACCGAACGTTTCAATTATTTTACAATTTGTCCATAAAGGTCAAAATCCTCGGCATTGTCAATTTTCACGTTAACAAAGCCGCCCACGGTAGCATAGTTTATGTTAGCATCGATCAATACCTCGTTATCCACCTCGGGCGAATCAAACTCGGTACGGCCAACAAAGTATTCCCCATCTTTTTTGTCGATGAGCACTTTGTAGGTATTGCCAATCTTCTCCTGATTTTTCTCAAATGATATGCCCTGCTGAATTTCCATAATCGCATCAGCGCGTTCCTGCTTCACTTCATCAGGTACATCATCCACCAGGCTATGGGCATGGGTTTTTTCCTCGTGCGAGTAGGTGAAACAGCCCAGGCGATCAAAACGCGTATCTTCAACCCATTGTGCCATTTCTTCAAAGTCCTGCACGGTTTCGCCGGGGTAGCCGGTAATTAGCGTAGTACGCAAGGCGATGTTGGGCACCCTGTCGCGGATCTCGTTCACCAAGTCGATGGTTTTTTGCTTGGTGATGCCGCGGCGCATGGATTTAAGCATATTATCGGTAATATGCTGCAATGGCATGTCCAAGTATTTACAAACGTTCTCACGCTCGTTCATCACATCCAGCACCTCCATCGGGAAGCCGGACGGGTAGGCGTATTGCAGCCTGATCCATTCCACACCATTCACGTCAGATAAACGGCGGATCAATTCGTCCAGGTTGCGTTTGCCGTAGAGGTCAAGCCCATAATAGGTCAGATCCTGGGCGATTAATATCAATTCTTTGGTGCCATTTCTTACTAATGTTTGGGCTTCCGCAACCAATTCCTCCATCGGTTTGGTTACGTGCTTGCCACGCATCAGCGGGATAGCGCAAAACGAACACGGACGGTTACAGCCCTCCGCTATTTTAAAGTAAGCAAAATGTGAAGGCGTAGTCAGCAAACGCTCGCCGATTAATTCATGACGGTAGTTGGCGCCAATAGTGCTCAATACATCCTGCAGATCGTTGGTTCCGAAATAAGCATCTATATTAGGTATCTCTGACTGCAGCTCAGGTTTATAACGTTCAGACAAGCATCCGGTAACGATAACCTTACCCACTTTACCCTGCTCCTTCAATTCGCTGTATTGTAAAATGGTGTCGATAGATTCCTGCTTGGCATTATCAATAAAACCACAGGTGTTGATCACCACTATATCATTACTGCTTACCTTATCCGCCTCATGCACCACATCAAAAGCGTTACCTTTAAGCTGACCCATCAGTACTTCTGAGTCATAGATATTTTTTGAGCAACCCAGCGTAACCACGTTAATTCTTGGTTTGGATTTCACCGATTTTATATTCGATTTCACTGATTCTTTTCTTTTATGTTGAAATCCGTTTTACTTCGCAGCTTGGATTTCCAAAATTAACTAATAAGCCCGTTTTAACTTTGCTCGCTTTTAAATAAGAAAGTAATTGGGATTTAAACAATGCTGGAATAAATCCTGTAACAGATTTTAATTCAACTATAACTCTATTTTCAACAAACAGATCACATCTAAACTTCCCAACAAATTCGTTTTTGAAGAATACGTCAAATTCTTTCTCGTATTCAAATTTAAGGCCTTTTAAATTAAACTGATGCCTTAACGCTTTAACATATATTTTTTCTACAAAACCAGGGCCTAATGTGCTATGCACCTCATAGCAACAACCGATTATTTGTTCGGTAAGCGTGTCGTGTTCAAAACTGCTCATACCTTAATCGGTGAAATCTATTTACAATCAGTGCAATCAGTTTTTAAATAAACTATCTACAAAAGTCTTGCGGTCAAACAATTGCAGGTGATCCATCGCCTCACCAACGCCGATGTATTTAACCGGTATCTTAAACTGATCCGATATGCCTATAACCACACCGCCCTTGGCTGTACCGTCAAGCTTGGTAAGAGCAAGAGCATTTACGGAAGTAGCCTCGGTAAACTGCTTGCATTGCTCAATAGCGTTTTGGCCAGTTGAGGCATCCAGTACCAGCAATATCTCGTGCGGTGCACCGGGTACCACCTTTTGCATCACATTCTTGATCTTGGTAAGCTCGTTCATCAAACCTACTTTGTTGTGTAAACGACCCGCCGTATCAATAATGGCTACATCATCACCGTTTGATACTGCTGAACGCAGGGTATCATAAGCAACAGATGCCGGGTCAGACCCCATAGCTTGTGCTACCACCTTTACGCCAACACGTTCGCCCCAAAGTTTGATCTGGTCAACCGCCGCTGCACGGAAGGTATCGGCAGCGCCTAATACCACCTGGTTACCCGCTTGTTTAAGCTTGTGCGCCAGCTTGCCTATCGTAGTGGTTTTACCTACGCCATTAACACCCACCACCATAATTACATAAGGCTTGTGGCTGCCGTATTCAAAACTGGCAAAATCGTTACTGTTATTTTCGGCAAGCAGGTTTTGTATCTCATCACGCAGCAGGGTGTTAAGTTCGGAAGTATTTACATACTTATCACGCGCTACACGTGCTTGTATACGGTCGATTATTTTTAGGGTGGTACTCACACCAACATCCGAAGTAACCAAAACTTCTTCCAGATCATCCAGCACGTCATCGTCAACGGTTGATTTACCGGCGATGGCCTTGGTTATCTTAGAAAAGAAATTGTCCTTGGTTTTTTCGAGCCCGGTGTCAAGCGCTTGCTGTTCCTGTACGGTATTCTCTTTTTTCTTGAAGAAATCAAATAAACCCATAATTATGTGCAGATATTGATTATGTGCAAATATGCAGATATGTAAATGTGCGGATTAAAAGCTTAAAATGCGAAACCGGCTAACATCTTTACATTACAGCCATATATTATATACTTTACGAGTATGTCATGCTGAGCCTGCCGACGTATTACCAGACTGCTTTCCCACCACACACATCCTTCGACAAGCTCAGGATGACGGTACACTTAAACCCAACACAACAAAAAAAGCCCTCTCGTTAAATACAAGACGGCTTTTGTAGCTTATCAGAACGAAAAAGGAACGAATTAAGCTTTAGCTTCGCTAATAGCGTCCTTAACGTGATCGTTGTGTACAATGATCTCTTTGAAAGTGTAAGCACCTGTTTTTGGTGACTTAACAGCAGTGATCACTTTTGAATATTCTTTGCCTTTACCTGTTTTCAGGGTTGCAACTACTTTCTTTGCCATCTCTGTTTAAATTTTATGCTGATATCATTGCCTTAACAGCAACGCTACCAGGTTAATTACTTAATCTCTTTGTGAGTTGTTACTTTACGCAGAACCGGGTTGAATTTTTTTAACTCAAGCCTTTCAGTTGTATTTTTTTTGTTCTTGGTGGTAATGTAGCGAGACATGCCTGGCAAGCCGCTTTCCTTGTGCTCAGTGCACTCCAGTATTACCTGAACTCTGTTGCCTTTTTTAGCCATGGTATTTTTTTATTATGGTATTGGCCTACTACATACAATACATGCAGGCAGCCTGTTACCAGTTCAATCTATTAAATGTAACCTTTTTTAACAAACTTGTTTATACAAGCGGTTATACCATTTTTGCTGATGGTTTTAACAGCAGAAGTAGATACTTTTAAAGTGATCCACTTATCTTCTTCAGGGATGTAAAACTTTTTAAGTTTTAAGTTAGGATAAAATTTACGCTTGGTTTTAACGTTTGAGTTTGAAACGTTGAAACCGTTCATATATCCTTTACCTGTTAAATCACAAATTCTTGACATGACAATTCGTATTAATTACAACCTCTGTTTTAAAGAGGAGTGCAAATATCAGAATTTTTTGACTAACAGACAATAGCGATGTGGAAAATTTTTAAAAATCTTTATAATCAGCACAAAAGCATGTTGAAAAGTGTATTTTAGGCGAGTTAGTTAACCCCGCGGCTAATTATTTTTATAAACCGATTTTAACTTATTAAACCGATGAAGATCACCTCGTTTGAGCAATACGAGCAGGCGTACAAGCAAAGCGTTGAGCAACCGGAACAGTTTTGGGCTGATGTAGCCGATAACTTTACCTGGAAAAAGAAATGGGACAACGTATTACAATGGAATTTTAAAGATCCGGATGTTAAATGGTTTAGCGGGGCCAAACTTAATATTACCGAAAACTGCCTTGACCGCCACCTCGAGAAAAACGCCGATACCCCGGCCATTATATGGGAACCAAACGACCCGACTGAAGATTTCCGCATACTTACCTATAAACAACTGCATGATAAGGTTTGCCAGTTTGCTAACGTATTAAAGAACAATGGCGCTAAAAAAGGCGACCGCATCTGTATCTACATGCCTATGGTGCCCGAACTGGCCATTGCCGTTTTGGCCTGTGCACGCATCGGCGCCATTCACTCTGTGGTATTTGGCGGCTTTTCGGCACAATCCATTGCTGACAGGATAAAGGATGCTGATTGTAATATCGTGATCACCTCTGACGGGGCATACCGTGGCAATAAGGATATACAAATGAAAAACGTGATTGACGACGCGCTGGTACAGTGCCCGTCGGTTAAGCGTACCATAGTACTTACTCGCAGCCGCACAGCCGTATCCATGATAAAAGGCCGTGATGTTTGGTGGGAAGACGAGATTAAAAAAGTAGAAACACAAGGCAACCCGGAATGCCCGGCAGAAGAAATGGATGCAGAGGATATGCTTTTTATCCTCTATACATCTGGCTCAACCGGCAAACCAAAGGGTGTAGTGCATACCTGCGGTGGTTACATGGTTTATGCCGGCTATACGTTTGCAAACGTTTTCCAGTACAACCCCGGCGAAGTATATTTTTGTACGGCTGATATTGGTTGGATCACGGGGCATTCCTACATCGTTTACGGGCCGCTATCGCAAGGGGCAACCACATTGATGTTTGAGGGCGTGCCAACATACCCGGATGCCGGCAGGCTTTGGGATATTGTTGCAAAGCATAACGTGAATATCCTTTACACCGCCCCCACAGCCATCCGCTCGCTGATGGGTTTCGGGCTCGATTATGTAAAAGACAAAGACCTGAGCACATTAAAAAAACTCGGCTCGGTAGGTGAGCCTATAAATGAGGAAGCCTGGCATTGGCTGGATGATCATATCGGCCACAACAAATGCCCTATTGTTGATACCTGGTGGCAAACAGAAACCGGCGGCATCATGATAACGCCGATTGCAGGCGTTACACCTACAAAGCCCGGCTACGCTACTTTGCCCCTGCCCGGTATACAACCGGTATTGGTTGACGAGAATGGTAAAGAAATAGAAGGCAATGGCGTAAACGGCAATCTTTGTATTAAGTTTCCATGGCCGGGTATATTGCGCACTACCTATGGCGATCACGAGCGCTGCCGTACCACTTACTTTGCTACTTACGATAATTTATACTTTACCGGCGATGGTTGCCTGCGCGATGATGACGGTTACTACCGGATAACCGGCCGGGTAGATGATGTGCTCAATGTATCAGGGCACCGTATAGGCACCGCCGAAGTTGAGAATGCCATCAATATGCACAGCAGCGTGGTAGAGTCGGCCGTAGTAGGCTATCCGCATGATATTAAAGGCCAGGGCGTATATGCCTATGTAGTTATTCCGGATATGCACGACAGTCCGGATCTTACCCGCAAAGATATTATCATGACCGTATCGAGGATTATCGGTCCGATTGCCAAACCTGATAAGATCCAGTTTGTAAGCGGATTACCTAAAACACGTTCAGGCAAAATCATGCGGCGTATACTGCGGAAAATCGCTGAAGGCGATACCTCAAATTTAGGCGATACGTCAACTTTGCTTGATCCGGCCGTTGTTGAAGAAATAAAGCAGGGCGCTTTGAAATAAAGGTCCTAATCTTAATGCTTTCTCATTTCGAAGCGATAGCGAGAAATCTGTCCGCATTTATAAACAGGCGATAGATTTCTCCTTCTACCTTGTTCGAGACGACGAAGTGGTTGGTGATAAATAGAAACGCCTAAAACAAAAAGCAGTTGCAATAAGCTTAAAACTTACTGCAACTGCTACTAATATCTGCTACCTAAAAATTAAATGTGTATTGCCCGGTTGCCGGTTGCAGCAAGGCAGGCCTCGCGCATAGCTTCGGTATAGGTAGGGTGCGCATGGCTGGTACGGGTAACGTCCTCTGCTGATGCACGGTACTCCATGGCTAATACAGCCTCGGCAATCATATCCGCGGCACGTGGGCCTATCATGTGTACACCCAGTATCTCGTCGGTCGTAGCATCGGCCAATACCTTAACAAAACCATCCAGATCGCCGCTGGCACGTGCACGGCCGCTGGCCTTGAACGGGAATGAACCGGTTTTGTATTTAGTGCCTTTTTCTTTCAGTTGTTCCTCGGTAAAGCCTACGCTGGCAACTTCAGGCCAGGTGTAAACTACGCCCGGTATCAGGTTGTAATTGATGTGCGGTTTTTGCCCGGCAATAATTTCGGCTACAAAAGTACCTTCATCCTCGGCTTTGTGGGCAAGCATGGCGCCTTTTATCACATCGCCAATGGCGTAAACACCTTTAACGCTGGTTTCCAGGTGCTCGTCAACCGTGATCTTACGGCCGCGCTCCTCAACGGTAAGCCCGATGTTTTCCAGACCTAAGCCATCGGTGTAAGCCACACGGCCTACAGCTACCAGGCAGTAATCGCCTTTAAGTTCTTTCTTTTCGCCTTTAGGGCTGTCAAACGTAACGGTAACTTCTTCACCTTGTACAGTAGCGCCGGTAACCTTGTGGCCCAGGTAAAATTCCATACCCAGTTTGCTCAACACTTTTTGCAGCTCTTTGCCCAGGCTCTTATCCATGGTGGGGATAATACCATCCATAAACTCAATTACCGATACCTTGGCACCTAAACGAGCATACACCGAACCCAGCTCCAGGCCAATAACACCACCGCCTATCAGCACCAAATGCTTAGGCACTTCTTTAAGGGTTAAGGCTTCAGTAGAGGTAATGATGCGTTGTTTATCTATCTTGATAAACGGCAGTGAAGACGGTTTTGAACCGGTAGCGATGATCACATTTTTGGTGGTCAGCTCCTGCGTGCTTTTATCCTCTTTAGTAACTACAATAGTATTTTTATCCTTGAATGAGCCCACACCCTGGTGAACATCGATCTTGTTCTTCTTCATCAGGTAAGTGATGCCGCTGGTATTGGCGTTAACTACTTCCTCTTTACGTTTTATCATCTGGCCAAAATCAATGCCCAGGTTATCAAGGTTGATGCCATGTGTTTTAAAAGTATGTGCAGCGTTATGATAGTGCTCAGATGAATCGAGCAGGGCTTTTGACGGGATGCAGCCTACGTTAAGGCAGGTGCCGCCAAGTGTGCTGTATTTTTCAATGATAGCGGTTTTTAAACCCAATTGGGCGCAACGTATAGCAGCCACATACCCACCCGGGCCTGACCCTATTACGATAACATCATATTGCATAATTTCGTGTTTTATTACGGGGCAAAGTTAAAACATTAAATGCTGGTATTGAAACTAAACCACCCCTAATGTAGCCCTTTTATACCCCGGGTTGACAATAGGACAGCATACCGCATAATTTGTTTATTATAGATACAGGGTTGGCCGCTTATGCGGCAACATATTGCTACATTATTGCTATTTTAGTTGCATTAACTGTACACTCAATTATTCAATCTCGTGAAAAAGTTTACCGCACTGTTTTTAACAGCTATAGCTGTTTGCCAGGCCGCCTTTGCACAGCAAGACTATGTTAAGGAGCATTTTACCAAAAAGGATGTTTACATTACCATGCGCGATGGGGTGAGGCTGTTTACCTCCATTTACACACCAAAGGACGCCTCAAAGCAAAACAAATACCCGATAATGATGCACCGCACCTGTTACAGCATAGGTCCGTATGGTGCTGATAAATATCCCGGAAGGCTTGGCCCATCCGCCGAGATCATGAAAGAAGGCTATATTTTTGTTTATCAGGATGTGCGCGGCCGCTACAAAAGTGAGGGTACCTGGACCAACATGACCCCGGTTATCGACAATAAGAAAAGCAAGACCGATGTGGACGAAGGATCGGATACTTATGATACGATCGACTGGCTGGTTAAAAACGTTACCGGCAATAATGGCCGCGTAGGGCAGTACGGCATATCGTACCCGGGCTTTTACACCGCGGCGGGTATATTGTCAAATCATCCGGCTTTAAAGGCATCGTCACCAGGCGCTCCGATTTCTGATTTTTGGTTTGATGACTTTCATCATAACGGCGCTTTTATCGAGAGCTACTTTTTCACCTTCCCGGTGTTTGGTGTGCCTAAAGGCAATGCCGATACTACCGGCGCATCATGGTTCGCCAGTAAGATGATCAACCCTGGCACCCGCGATGGCTACCAGTTTTTGCTTGATCTTGGTCCGCTAAAAAATGCCGATAAATATTACAAAAACAACTTTTTTTGGCAGGAAACCATTGATCACCCTAACTATGATGAATTCTGGCAAAAGCGGGGTTTGTTAAAGCACTTCAACAATAAATCAAAAACTGCGGTGATGACCGTTGGCGGCTGGTTTGACGCTGAGGATCTTTCGGGCCCGCTTAACATTTATAAAACCATCGAGAAGAAGAATCCATCAGCCTACAATACCATTGTGATGGGGCCTTTCGGCCATGGCCGTTGGTCGCAGGAGACAGGGCATACGCTGCACAGTAATGTGTACTTTGGCGATAGTATAGCCACCTTTTATCAAAAGGAAATTGAGGCCAAATTTTTCAGGCACTTTTTAAAGGGCAAAGGCGATAAAGCTACCGGTCTGCCCGAAGCGTATATGTTTAACACCGGAAAAAAAGAATGGGCTACTTTTGATAAATGGCCTGCTACCAATGCCGAGCACAAAAAATTCTATTTAGCTGCCGACGGTAAACTGGCCGATACACAGCCAACAACGCCAGGCTCTATGAGCTACATCAGCGACCCAATGAAACCGGTGCCTTACACCGAGGATAACTCAAGCACCATGGGCTTTACCCCGTTTAATTACATGACCGAAGATCAGCGCTTTGCGGGCCGAAGGCCGGATGTACTGGTGTATCAAACCGATGTATTGACGGATGACGTTACCCTTGGCGGCGAGATCATGGCTAACCTGAAAATTGCCACCACTGGTACTGACGCTGATTTTGTGGTGAAGCTGATAGACGTGTATCCACCAGACGAGGCTAACCATGCCTATATGCCGAATAAAAGCATCATATTGAGCAACTACTGGCAAATGGTACGCTCGGAAGTAATGCCGGCCCGTTTCCGCAAAAGCTTTGAAAAGCCGGAAGCGCTGGTTGCCGGGCAAAAGGCTGATGTGAACTTCCGTTTGCAGGATGTATTGCACACCTTTAAAAAAGGACACCGAATTATGGTACAGGTACAAAGTACCTGGTTCCCGATAGTGGCACGCAACCCGCAAAAATTTGTGGATAACCCATATAAAGCCAACGAGAGCGATTACATAAAAGCTACCGAAACCGTATTTAACGATAGCTTTATTGATGTACAGATATTAAAATAGACCCATGCGCAAAACCTTATTACTATTAGCGGCCTGTAGTACGATGATCAGTACTGCATCTGCCCAGTTAATGAAAAAAAAGAACGACTTTACACGTGCCGATACGTTGCGTGGTATGCTTACTCCGCTGCGTATGTGTTACGATATTAATTACTACCACCTCGATGTTAAGTTTAACATCGAGCAGAAATTTATCAGCGGTAATAACCTTTTCAAATTCACAGCCACCGAGGATTTTACTAAACTTCAGTTTGACCTGTATGATAACCTTAAAGTTGAAAAGGTAACTTATAAAGGTAAAGAAGTACCGTTTACCCGTGAGTTTAACGCAGTGTTTGCTACCTTCCCTAAGGCCATCAAAAAAGGCAGCAAGGATGAGTTTACAGTTTATTATTCAGGCAACCCAACCATCGCCAAAAATGCCCCTTGGGATGGCGGCGTGGTGTTTACGGCCGACTCATTAGGGAAGCCCTGGGTGGCTACGGCCTGCCAGGGAGCGGGTGCCAGCATCTGGTGGCCAAATAAGGATCATCAGGCCGACGAGGTAGATAGTATGCTCATTAGCATCAGCGTACCAAAGGGGTTGAAGGATGTATCAAACGGTCGCCTGCGTAAAGTAACGCAACTGAAGGATGGCTACACCCGTTTCGACTGGATCGTCAAAAATCCCATCAACAACTATGATGTTGCCGCCAACATAGGGGATTATGCCAACTGGACCGACAGTTATGCCGGCGAAAAAGGCAAACTCGACCTAAGTTTTTGGGTGTTGAGCTACAACCTGGCCAAAGCTAAAGTTCATTTTGCGGAAGATGTAAAGCCAATGCTTAAGGCCTTTGAACACTGGTTTGGCCCATATCCCTTTTATGAAGACAGCTACAAGCTGGTTGAAACACCTCACCTGGGTATGGAGCACCAAAGCGCCGTGGCTTATGGTAACAAATACAAAAAAGGCTACCTGGGTATGGATATGTCGGGCACGGGTTATGGTACCAAATGGGACTACATTATTGTACACGAGAGCGGCCACGAATGGTTCGGCAACAACATTACCTCAAAGGATATTGCTGATATGTGGATACACGAGAGCTTTACTACTTATAGCGAAGGCATATACACCGAAAGCCGCTGGGGTAAGCAAGCCGGGCAGGAGTATATACACGGTCAGCGTACCGGCATATCAAACGGTGGGCCGATTGTTGGCCCGTATGATGTAAACAAGGAAGGTTCTGGCGATATGTACCCTAAAGGGGCTAATGTGCTGAACATGGTACGCACCATTATTAATGATGATGAAAAATGGCGCGGCATACTGCGTGGCCTGGGCAAAACCTTCTACCACAAAACGGTTACCTATGATGATGTGACCAAATACATCAGCGAGCAGGCCGGTATTGACCTGTCGACCGTATTTGAGCAGTATTTGAAACATAGTACCTTGCCGGTACTCGAACTGGTGGATGTTCGCGGTAAAGTATATGCCCGCTGGATAGCTGAAACACCACGTTTTGCCATGCCTGTACGCATCCGCATAAAAGGCGGAGAATATAAAGTGGTGAATGTTAACAGGGGCTTATCGCCGCTCGCGCTTGATGGCGCTACTAAAGATAATGTTGAGGTAGATACCTTCAATTACTACATCGGCGTATTGCAGGAATAACATCCTGCAATAACGCTTTTACTCATTCAAAAGATCGGGACGGCGGGTTTTGGTACGCTCCAAAGCCTGCTCAAACCGCCACTTCTCAATTTCGGGCGTATTGCCGCTCAATAGGATATCGGGCACCTTATGGCCGTTCCAATCGGCCGGGCGGGTGTAAACCGGGGCATCCAGCAGGTCGCCCTGAAAGGAGTCGGACAAGGCCGAAGTTTCGTCGCTCAGCACACCCGGAATTAGCCTTACAACAGAATCGACCAATACGGCCGCGGGCAATTCACCGCCGGAGAGTACATAATCGCCAATACTAATTTCGCGGGTAACATACAGATCGCGCACGCGCTGGTCAATCCCCTTGTAGTGCCCGCAAAGTATTATAATGTTGCCTTTTACCGATAGCTGGTTGGCAATGTTTTGGTTAAGCGTTTCGCCATCGGGCGTCATAAAAATCACCTCGTCATACTCGCGCTCTGATTTTAATTTTTCGATGCAAGCCGCAAAAGGCTCAATCATCATTACCATACCGCTGCCTCCACCGTAAGGATAATCATCAACGCTTTTATGCTTGTTGGTGGCATAATCGCGCAGGTTGTGTACGTGAATTTCGGCTATGCCCTTTTTTTGCGCACGCTGTAAAATTGAATGTGCAAAAGGACTTTCGAGCAGGCCCGGTAAAACGGTAAGGATATCAAAACGCATGGGGCAAAGATACGAAAGTGATAAACTGTAATTTCGTATCTGAATTTATTATTATCAGCTAAATTGTTAATATCGTGATAACTTTTTGACACAATGCAGGTGTAGCTTTTGTATATTTGTTATAAGTCGACTCGGTAAGACCGCTTGCTCTTATCGGGCCGCGAAAATCAAGAGATTACTTGAACCTCGGTTTTTAACCGGGGTTTTCTTATGATCGGACTATTCCTAAATTATCACTTCTACTGGCTTTCTTCAACAAAATAGGTTCAATCTTATCAAATTGAAGATGTAAACCATATTTCTTTTGGCTTCCTTTAGGGTATTCTTTTTTATAAAGACAATATGCGATAACATCAACTGACTGCAAGAAATAGGAATGGTGAGATGCTCTTGAGAATGTATCTTCTAAAATACTATCTATAGGTGCATTATAAGTACCAGTGAAATGCGATGGGATTATATTAAATACTCTCATTTTTCTTTGAATGTTCATTAATTTTAGGCTATTAGTATCATCAGCTATAATTATTCCTTTATCAGTAGTATCCTTTTTTAAAAAGGTATCATACCTTTGAAGCAGTCTTGCCCAAGCAAGGTTAAAAATGTCTTGGCCAACATGTTCAGCTTTTTTTATACAAATATTAATACAGCGAGATTCATCGAACATTAAAGGTATCTGAGTACAATAATCTTTAATTATATTAATCCTATCAGTTTTGTTAATCCTCTTATATTCCTCTATCTTATTTATCCTTATCAATTCCGAAGTATGTATTTCAGTTCTTTGATTTAGATTATAAGTAGCTTTAATTGCTTTACGAAAAACCTTTAACCGTTGTAAGTACTTATCCCAGTCAGTTTGAGATATTATTAATCCTGATAATATATAATGGGGCGATGAATGTTGGCTTACTCCAGGGTCACCGCTTTCATCGACATACATTAAATACATTGCAATTGGTTTAGATTTGCAATTTAACAATTCTGCTAATTTATTTGATAGTCTTTATTTCATATAAATAACAATAGTCCTTCGACTTCAACGCATATTACCTATCTTCCGGCATCATACTTTTATATTATCCTTTTTCGCAAGAACAGCACTTACGGTCATTTCAACGACCATAGTAATGATTTCCTGTCGTGATTGTAATCGTCGAATTTTTCAAGTAGGTTAGTAATTTTGCTGCAGCCTAATTAATACAATCACTACACTCAATCCTCCTCTTCCAATATAAAAATACTTTCAACCGGCTTTTCAAACACGCGGGCGATTTTTAAGGCCAACACAGTTGAGGGTACATATTTATTGCTCTCGATGGTATTTATGGTTTGGCGCGATACACCGATCAGCTCGGCCAGCTCGCCCTGGGTCATGTTCTTAATGGCGCGTTCTACGCGCAGGGTATTCTTCATGCGCTTAGTCGGTATTTTTTAGTGAACGATTAAGTTGATAGATAGCCCATTTAAAGCGAACGATAAAAAACAGTAATGGGGTAAATATAAAATGAGCTGCCACACCCAGCATCACGTGCCACCTGTCGATAAACAGAATACATAATACCAGGATGGCATAGTTGAAGTAAATAGACCATTGTAGCGAGTCGAGGCGAAGTTGCGCTATTTGCTCATCTTCTATCTTCTCTTTTGAAAATGCTACAAGAAATAACCCGCCTATCCACAGGAGTATGGCGATGTCGTGTAATGCACCGTTGATGTCAAAAGTAGTATCGCCTTGCATCACTTCTATACGATGTAAATAATGGTAATTGAGCGCGGCAACTACAAAACCAAGAATAAACAGAATAGCCCCGATCAGGCTCCATTTGTGCGGAAAAAGAAAACGTGCTTTCATGTATGTAAAGTTTGATTTACCAAAAGTAAAACAAACTTTACAAATGTCAAATATATTTGACATTTTTATTCCATATACACATCAAGTAAACCGTCAGGCAGCTCAATGTATAACTCGCCGTCTTCAGCATTTATGCCCTTAATGGTTGCCTCGTTTAGCGGGAAAAGCACTTCGCGGTTATTGTAACGTACTGTGGCGATGATCTGCTGCGGGTATTCCAACACATCGGTTATTTCGCCAAGTTCGCCGTGATTATCATCAATAGCTATAAAGCCTTTAACATCCATCAGGGTAAACTCGTCCTTCTTCTTTTTAGGTTTCAACTTACCGGCCAGGTAAACATCCTTTTTTACCAGGGCTGATGCTTTTTCAATAGTATCCACATCCTCCAGGTTAAGGTAGGCTGTGTTAGGCATGGGGTATTTTATAGAGGCTACAAAGTAAGGCACTTGCTTACCGGCTATTTCCACAAATAACGAGTTGAACTTTATAGCATCAAGGCCATCAAAGTTAACATACAGCTGCAGCTCGCCTTTTAGTCCGCGTGTTTTTAATATGGTACCTATCCTGAAGTTTTCCTGTTTACTCATGGGCGTAATTTCAATATAACAACAATGGCGATGACCGTTTAGGGTGCATCGCCATTATTTAAAGTTTTTGCGAAGAATAATTATTCAGCGTTTTCGCTTGTTTCTTCAGTAGCAGCTTCAGCACCCTCTTCAGTTGCCGGAGCTTCTTCTTCAGCTACAGGAGCATTTTTAGCGGCAATTGCAGCAGCTCTGTCTTCATTCTTTTTAGCCTCAGCAGCTAAAGCGGCTTTACGGGCATCATCCTTAGCAGTTGCCAGGTTTGATTTTTTGCCGGTAATTTTGCCTTCTTTCTGATCAACCCATGCAGTGAATTTTTCATCAGCCTGCTCTTGAGTTAAAGCACCTTTAGTTACACCACCTTGTAAGTGTTTTTTGTATAAAACACCTTTGTATGAAAGGATAGCACGGCAGGTATCAGTTGGCTGCGCACCGTTGTTAACCCATTCAAAAGTTTTATCAAAGTTGATGTCGATAGTAGCCGGGTTGGTGTTTGGGTTGTATGAACCTAAACGCTCAATAAAACGGCCATCGCGTGGAGCGCGTGAGTCGGCTACCACAATGTAGTAAAAAGGCTTGCCTTTTTTACCATGTCTTTGCAATCTGATTTTAGTTGCCATGCTTTAAATTAAATTATGTATTCAACATTCCCCCGGAGTTTTCTTTCAGCGGGGACGCAAAGGTACTAAAAAATATCATTCGTAATAGCCTTATTTTCAAATTAAAATAAATGGCAAACAATACCGCCGCAACGTGTATTTTTAACACCATGGAGAGAAAACTACGACTTGCCATTGATATGGATGAAGTACTGGCCGACACCATTGGCAAATTTATAACCGTTTACGAAAAGCGGCATCAAACCATTGTAAAGCTTGAAGATTTGCCCGGTAAAGAGTTCCGAGAGGTATTGCCTGAAGACATTCGCCAAACCCTGCGCGTTTATATTAACGAGCCCGGCTTTTTCAGGGATATACCGGTAATGGAAGGCGCTTACGAGGTGGTTGAAAAACTGCACGAAAAATACGACCTGTACATCGTATCGGCTGCCATGGAATTCAAAAACTCATTGGCTGATAAACTCGAGTGGCTTAATGAGCACTTCCCGTTTATATCATGGACGAACATTGTTTTTTGCGGACATAAGATTGTCGACGTGGATATTATGATTGACGACCGTATTAAAAACTTTGTGAATTTTGAGGGCCGCAAGCTGTTGTTCACCTCGCCGCATAACCTGAACATACACGATTATGAGCGCGTGAATAGTTGGCAGGAGGTGGCCGATTTGCTGTTGTAATAAAACGAGAAAGGCTTTGCGCATTGCAAAGCCTTTCTCGTTTTTATTGCTGTATATTCTACAGCGATAATATCTCTACCAATTTTACCATGTTGGCATCCAGCTTGTGCGAATTCTTTTTGCAAGCCTGATCAAACGGCGTAAAGGTTATTTCGCCATTGATGATGCCTGCCATTTCGCCTTTGCGGCCGGCTTTCAGGGCTTCAACAGCCGCGAAGCCTACCTGGCTTGCCAGTACCCTATCCATACAGGTTGGTTTGCCGCCGCGCTGTATGTGGCCCAGTATAGATACACGCGTGTCAATCTGTGGGAATTTCTCTTTAACGATGTTGCCGATCTCAAAAGCGCCACCCTCACGGTCGCCTTCGGCAACCATTACAATACGCGATGATTTATCTTTACGGCCATGCTCCAGGCGGTGCAGCAGCGCCGGTAAATCTTCAGTGCTTTCAGGTATCAAAACCACTTCAGCGCCCGACGCGACACCGGTACGCAGGGCAATCAAACCCGAATCGCGGCCCATTACCTCAACAATAAACAAACGGTCGTGCGATTCGGCTGTATCACGTATCTTATCAACGGCGTTGATTACCGTGTTAATGGCAGTATCATAACCAATGGTGTAATCAGTACCTATCAGGTCGTTATCGATAGTACCGGGCAAACCAATAACGGGTATGCCGTACTCATCACCTAATAAACGGGCGCCGGTGAAAGTACCATCGCCGCCTATGGCTACCAGGGCATCAACCTTATGTTTCTTCAGCTGATAGTAGGCCAGCTTACGGCCTTCGGGGGTTTTAAATTCTTCGCTGCGGGCTGATTTTAAAATAGTACCGCCGCGTTGTATAATGTTTGAAACGGATTTGCGGTTCATGGGCTCGTACTCGCCGTTAATCATGCCTTCGTAGCCACGGCGTATGCCGGTAACCTGCAGATTATGATATAAAGCTGTACGCACTACCGCCCTGATGGCAGCGTTCATGCCCGGCGCGTCACCGCCTGACGTAAATACTCCAATATTTTTTATCTCACTCATTTTTTATTCTTGTAGGCAGCAATTCCGCTGTCCAAAAATTTTATATAACTCTCAATGTTTAAATTAACACCAGAAGGCTGTATAGGCTGTCCATGTGCATCATTCATCAAACTTCCGTCACTATCAAGCAATACATAAAAGGGCTGCGAATTGGCATTAAAACGTGATGCCTCAAAATCGCTCCATTTTGCGCCTAATGTAGTAATTTTTTTGCCACTGAAATCAGATATATATACTTCGCTGGGCTTTAGCGCAGTTTTTTCGTCAACGTACAATTGCAACAAAACATAATCATCACGTAAACGCTTAAACACCTGCGGATCTTCCCATACATCATTCTCCATTTTGCGGCAATTAACGCAGTTCCAACCCGTGAAATCAATCATGATAGGTTTTTTTAGTTGCTTTGACACAAGCAATGCCTGATCATAATCATACCAGCTATCAATGCCTTTTATGCGTACACGTTTAAATAAGTCAGCGTATTTTTTTTCTCCCACTGAAACTTTTTGCGCGACAACAGGTGCAGCCTGCCCTGCGTTGTCTGATAAATAAAAATCCTGCGTGGCCGGTGGTGGTAAAAACGCGCTGATTGATTTAAGCGGCGCACCCCATAAGCCTGGTACCATGTAAGCCACAAACGCGAAAACTACTACAGCTATAATAGTGCGGGTAGCCGATAAATATGGCAGGTCACTATCATGAGAAAACTTAATCTTGCCGATCAGATATAATCCCATCAGGAAGAAGATCGCTATCCATAATGAAAGGAACACCTCACGGTCAAACCAATCCCAGTGATAAGCGAGATCTACATTTGATAAAAACTTTAAAGCAAACGCCAGCTCTAAAAAGCCTAACACCACTTTAATACTGTTGAGCCAACCGCCTGATTTTGGCAGGCTTTTTAAAGTTGAGGGAAATAATGCAAATAATGTAAAAGGTAAGGCAAGCGCTATTGAAAAGCCGAGCATGCCAATAGCCGGGCCTAAACGTGCGCCTTTTGAAGCCGCCTCAACCAACAATGTACCAATGATAGGGCCTGTACATGAAAATGACACCACAACCAGTGTGGCCGCCATAAAGAATATACCCGTAAGGCCCCCTTTGTTTGAGCTTTCGTCAAGCTTATTAGCCAGCGAGCTGGGTAAAGTAATTTCAAACGCTCCCAAAAAGGAGATGCCAAACACCACCAAAAGCAGGAAAAAGAAAAAATTAAATATGCCGTTGGTGGAAAGCGCGTTTAAAGCATCGGCACCAAATATTAAGGTTACCAACATGCCAAGCAGCACATAAATTATAATGATTGATAGCCCGTAGATCATGGACTGAGTTATACCCTTTGCTCTCGAGCCTGCTTTTTTAGTAAAAAAGCTAACGGTGAGCGGCAACATTGGATATATGCAAGGCATGCTAACGGCAACCAGGCCTCCTAAAAAACCGGCAATAAATATTTGCCACAAGGTTTGTTTAGCTTCCTTAGGTGCGCTTACCGTGGTTTTTGCAACCGCAGCTTTTTTAACTGTATCCTGCTTTTGTTTTGCTTTAGCAGCAGCCAGGCTGTCGGCAGCGGTAGGGATGTCGGTAAACTCCAGTCCATCGGTCGAAGACGTGTCCTGCGCCTTTACGTTTGTAGAAAATGCAAGTGACAGTGAACTAACAATCAATATAAATAATATACGCTTTAGCGACGTTGTGAGAGTATTCATCGTTTTAAGGCGCTATTATTTAACAGGTATGCTAAATGCCACTTCTTCCGGCGGAAGGCACTTCATATCATTACAGGTCATGTACTCCAGCTTGCCTTTTACAGTGGTAGCCTTTGCTGACTTGAGTTTTATTTTTTGCTGGAATATTACTGATTTCTCGAAGTAAGTAACATCCATGCTGAATACCTTTTCGTATTTGGTGATGCCTTTTGGCTCGGTGGTTTTACCAACCGGTGTAAAATCCTTTGAAGCGGCAAAAGTGAATGATGTTTTGTTAGGGCCGCCCTCTTTTACGTTTTGCGAGTATATGTGCCAGCCATCTTCCATAGTGGCTTTAAAAAATACAACAGCCTCAGTTTTACTTACTCGTTTAGCTGCATAGCTCCATTTAACGGGGGTTTCTATCTGTGCGAAAGCACTTGCTGATAGCATGATGGCGGCAAATAATACCAGTAATTTTTTCATGTAGTTGGGTTTAAAAATTCTAATTCTTTGAGGTCAAACGTTAATTCTTCATTTTCATTTTGCAGCACCAGCAAACCGTTAGGTGCAACCCCGGTTATGGTGGCGTCAAAAATATAATTATTTGACTTGAATTGCCGCTTTTCGTTTAATCCGTACAGGTATTGCGTGTATTCATTACGCAGCTCCTGCACCTTACCGGCCTTTAATTCCAGGTAAGCAGCCTCAATACCGCTGCAAAGGTCTGAAAGTAAAACTTTCAAATCATAATCCCTGTGTAATATCTGCTTTACAGAGGACGCGTTGGTTACATCCTGCGGAAATTCATCCTGATTAACGTTAAGCCCTATACCTACTATGGCGTGTTTAAGAATATTTGAAAATAAAATGTTTTCAATTAAAATCCCACCTACCTTATAATCGTCATAATATATATCATTAGGCCATTTAACTTTTAGTTTGTTGCCTAATATGGGTTTAAGCGCGCGCTGTATGCCCACGCTAACGGCGCGGTTAAGGTCAAATTGGTTATTTATATTTAAAAACGAGGGATTGAGCAATATACTGGCAGTAATGTTTTTACCGGGTTGTGCATACCAGGTATTTTGCCTTTGGCCACGGCCGGCAAACTGTTCTTCTGCCATAATGACGGTGCCTTCAGACACTGGCGTGGAATTTGCCAATAGATTTTTTAGGAATGTGTTTGTTGAGTCAACTTGCTTAAGAGTTACTAAATTTCGGCCAACAAATAATCCTGAAAATATGTTACTTTGCAATGTATAATATTCTGTATATTAAAATCGTTCAAAACTAATTCTTTTTAATGGTAAAAAATAAAGCGTTAAATGAATCCGCTTACATTTCTGAAATAGCCATACACGGCATACAGGAAAAAAAAGGGAATGATATAGTGAGGTTAGACCTTCGGAACATATTCAGTTCAGTTTCTGATTACTTTGTAATATGCCATGCCGATTCGTCAACACAGGTGCGTGCAATAGCGGCGAGCGTTGAAGATGAAATATACAAAGCCACCGGCCAGGAACCATGGCGCAAAGAAGGTTTAGAGTATAGCGAATGGATATTGCTTGATTATATTGACGTGGTTATCCACGTATTCAGAACCGATAAAAGAGAGTACTACGGCGTTGAAGACCTATGGGGCGATGCGGAGATAAAAAGCTACAGGAGCGCTTAAATTATACAACCATATTAACATTGCCTATTATTAAAATATTGATTGTAAGTTTGAGCAGGTATAAAACACATGAAAGATAATAAATTGGATAAGCCAAAACCTATAAGAAGACTATCAAATAAAAAGATAACGCCCAAGCCGCCTAAATTCAATTTAATGTGGCTTTATGCCATCGTTATCATAGCGGTGCTGGTTGTACCCACCATTCTTGACGGTTCGCAGGGCAAGCGTATTGCATATAAGCGTTTTGAAACACAGATGCTTAAACAGCGCGATGTTGAAAAGGTAGAAGTTTACAAAAGCGGTGAGCTGGTATATGCTGATGTGTATATCAAACCATCAAGCTTAAACAAACCGCAATATGAGGATGTAAAGCGCGACAAGCGTTCTATTGGCCTTGGCTCCGGCGGACCGCAGTATACTTTTACTGATGCCTCTTACGAAAGTTTGAAGCAATCGATCAATGCTACCGAGAAAGATTTGCCTGATGAACAAAAAACGCCGATCGTTTACGTTCAGCACGACAACTGGTTATCAAGCCCGTTGCTGCAATTCATCATCATGGGCGTATTGCTGGTAGCTATCTGGATGTTCATCATGCGCCGCATGAGCGGTGGCGCGGGCGGTGGCCCGGGTGGCCAGATATTTAACATCGGCAAATCAAAAGCGACCTTGTTTGATAAGGAAGCACAGGTAACCGTAACCTTTAACGATGTTGCCGGTTTGGAAGAAGCCAAGCAGGAGGTTATGGAAATTGTTGATTTCCTGAAAAACCCTAAAAAATACACTAACCTGGGTGGTAAAATCCCTAAAGGCGCGTTGCTTGTTGGCTCACCTGGTACCGGTAAAACCTTATTAGCAAAAGCCGTTGCAGGCGAAGCGCAGGTGCCATTCTTCTCCCTTTCAGGTTCTGATTTTGTGGAGATGTTTGTAGGTGTGGGTGCATCACGTGTGCGTGATCTGTTCCGCCAGGCTAAGGATAAAGCGCCTTGTATCATATTTATTGATGAGATTGACGCTATAGGCCGCGCCCGTGGCAAAAACAATATTGTTGGCGGTAACGATGAGCGTGAAAATACGCTTAACCAATTACTGGTAGAAATGGACGGCTTCGGTACCGATTCGGGTATCATCATCCTGGCGGCCACTAACCGCCCCGATGTACTGGATTCCGCATTGCTTCGTCCGGGCCGTTTCGACAGGCAGGTATCTATCGATAAACCGGATCTGGTTGGTCGTGAACAAATATTCAAAGTACACTTGAAGCCCGTAAAACTGGCTGAGGGTGTTGACGCTAAAAAACTATCCGCCCAAACCCCGGGTTTTGCGGGCGCAGAAATTGCCAACGTTTGTAATGAGGCTGCCCTGATAGCCGCCCGTAAAAACAAAGAGGCAGTTGATATGCAGGATTTCCAGGATGCTATTGACCGTGTGATCGGTGGTTTAGAGAAAAAGAACAAGATCATATCACCAGAGGAAAAACGCATTGTTGCTTATCACGAAGCCGGTCACGCTATTGCAGGCTGGTTCCTGGAGCATGCTGATCCGCTGGTTAAGGTATCAATAGTACCTCGTGGTGTTGCTGCATTAGGTTACGCGCAATACCTGCCTAAGGAGCAATTTTTATATACTACCGAACAGTTGCTTGACGGTATGTGCATGACCATGGGTGGTCGCGTTGCCGAAGACATTGTATTCAACAAAATATCAACCGGCGCGCAGAACGATTTAGAGCGCATTACCAAACTGGCATACGCCATGGTAACTATTTATGGTATGAATCCTAAAGTGGGTAATGTATCATTTAACGATACCCAGGGCGAGTACCAGTTTAACAAACCATACTCTGAAAAAACATCGGAGTTGATTGACGAAGAAGTGCGTAACCTGATCAATCGTGTATATGATATGACCAAGCAGTTACTGACCGACAAGCGCGAAGGTTTGGAAAAACTGGCTAATAAGCTGTTGGAAAAAGAGATCCTTTTCCAATCAGACCTGGAAGAGATACTGGGAAAACGCCCGTTCGATCATCGTACTACTTATGATGAGTTTGTAAACGGCGCGCAGGAATCAAACCAGGACCCGGTTGCGCAAAACCTGGTGCATGAGGGTGTTAACGACCACTCAGGCACCTTTAACCGCAACCCTGAAGAAAAGGATGCCAACGGTACCGAAACCGGTAATTAAAAACTAATAACCCATAAAGCCATCCGCATTAAAAACGGATGGCTTTGTTGTTTATAATGATGAAAGATATCACTACCTCTAAAGAAAAACTGTTAAAAAAAATCCGCAAGGCTTTGCTGGAGAAGCGGGAAAACCCATATCCAAACTTTGAGGATCAGCCGCTTTACCCGCTTGCTGATGATATGCTTGAGGTGATATTTGCCGAGCAATTTACCGCCGTTGCCGGGCAGTTTGTTTTTTGTGAGGATGAGGTACAGTTTATAGAAAACCTGCTCAACCTCGCCGAAGAGCGTAAATGGCATAAAATATATTGCTGGGAGCCTGCCTTACAGCAAATGCTGCAGCAATATGAATATCCGTATTTTGAGACTGATAAAGACTTTGACCAAGCTCAGGTAGGTTTTACCTTGTGCGAGGCTTTAATAGCGCGTAATGGTAGCATTCTGCTATCAAACGCGGGCGCAGCAGGGCGCAGGTTGAGCATATATCCGCCGGTACATATTGTGCTGGCTTACACATCGCAGATGGTGCTTGATCTGAAAGACGGCTTCCGGTTGTTGAAGCAAAAATACGGCAGTAACCTGCCCAGCATGATAACCAACGTTACCGGGCCAAGCCGCACGGCAGATATCGAGAAAACGTTGGTTTTAGGCGCACATGGCCCCAAAGAACTATTTGTTTTCCTGCTCGATGGATAAATGGTTAAGAATTGCTTGAAAAGCCGTATTGCTTTAATACATCGGCAGGCACGCCAGCCCATTGCGGGTTAGGCGCGTTACCGGCATAGCCAATATCTTTCATACCCATTTGTGAGGTAAAAAAACCGGTAGCCACCAAATCCCGCATGCGGTTAAAAAAAGCTACACCCTGGCGCATGGCCGGTTTGGCCTTGTTTGGATAAGCAATCTGATCAATCAGCTCAATGCGCTGTTCGGGTTTGCAATCAGCAAATATGGCATTATATCGATTAAGGCATTGTACATCCAGCCAGCGCAGCCCGCCGCGCAGCGGTACCTGGTGTTCCGGCTGATCTTTAGCAATAAACTCAATAAAATCCGGCACCTTAGCATCAGACGCGCTGCCCGATACATCGTCCTTCGGAATTATAATATCTGATAGTATGGTGATGGCAGTCATCTCTTGTGTAGTAAAAAAGCGCTGTGCCAGCAATTGCTTATCACGCTCTATCTCCCAGGATTGCCTGCCGGGGTTATTGTCAGTGGCTTGAGGTTGAGCTTGGGGTTGTGCTGCCGCCGGAGTTTCAGCAGCCTTTTTTACGGGTTTAGGCTTACATGCGTCAAGCAGTAAAGTGGTTGACAGTGTGCCCAAACCAAGGGCTTTTAACGAGTCGCGCCTGTTCATATTCCCTCTATATTAAACGTTCAATTTTTTACGTTGCGATAAAATGTACTCAGCTGTACGCATACTCAATGCAAGTATGGTCCAGGTAGCATTCTTATCACCTTGCTGCACAAACGGTGCGGCATCTACCACAAACAGATTTTTACAGTCATGCGCCTGGCACCATTTATTCAAGGCTGATTTTTTAGGATCGTTACCCATGCGGATAGTACCTACCTCGTGTATGATCTTGCCTGGCGCTTCAAGGCCATAGCCCGTATCAGCTCCCTTAAACTCGGCACCCAAGGCGCCCATGTTGTGCATTATTTCCTTAAAGGTTTCTTGCATGTGTTTGGCCTGCTTGTATTCATCAGCCGCCCATTTGTAATGGAAACGCAATACCGGTATACCGTACTTATCCACCACTTCAGGGTCAATCTCGCAATAGTTATCAGCGCGTGCAATGGCGGTACCACGGCCGGCCATATAAACCTCGGTACCGTAAAATCTGCGATAATCGTTCTTTAAAGATGCACCGTAGCCACCGGCCTCTTTCACTTTACCATCGGGGCCGGGTACCAGTCCGTTTTTAAGGTGCATGCCTGAGCCGAAGCCGTATGATGGCATACCCATACCGCCGCCATATTCAATATGGTATCCGCGCGGGAAGCCAAGTTTTTTATTATCAAGCCACCAAGGTGAATAGATGTGAATACTGCCTACACCATCCTCATTATAACGTTTACGATCCAGCAATTGTGGTAAAAAACCTGAAGCGCTTGATCCGGTTGAATCATGCAGGTATTTACCAACCACATTACTTTCGTTAGCCAGCCCGTTAGGGTGCGCTGCTGATTTTGAATTGAGCAGCAGCCTTGCCGACTCGCATGCACTGGCGCCCAGTATTACAATCTTCGCCTTTACCTGGTACTCCAGCATATCATCCTTATTTACGTATGATACACCGGTGGCCTGTCCGTTTTTATCCGTCAGCACCTCGCGCACCATAGCGTTTGATATTACCTGCAGGTTTCCCGTTTTCAATGCCGGGATAACCAGGCACGATGATGAAGAAAAATCAGCATAAATTTTACAGCTGCGGCCGCATTGCCCGCAAAAAAAACAGGCATTCCTATCTTTATTGCCCGGCAACGCTTCGGTGAGTACTGAACCACGGCTTGGTATAGTAGTTACGCCGGCTTTAATTGCTGCTTTCTTTATAAAAAGCTCATTGAGCCTTGGCTTGGGCGGCGGCAAAAAGATGCCGTCCGGTTCACTTTCTATATTTTCAACTGTACCGAATACACCAATCAGGCGGTCAACCTTATCGTAATATGGTTTTATCTCATTATAGGTAAACGGCCATTCTTCAGTAAGCCCGTCGGTAGGTTTAAAATCCTTTGGCCCCATACGTAATGATATACGCCCCCAGTGATTGGTACGCCCGCCCAGCATGCGTGAGCGAAACCATTGGAAATCAGTACCGTTTTTGGTGGTATAGGGCTCGCCTTCCAGTTCCCAGCCGCCAAAGGCGGCATCAAAATCGCCAAAAGGACGGGTTGTGCCCGCACCCCGGCGTGGCGACTCCCAGCTGAAACGCAGCTGATCGGAGTTTTTAGCCGGATCGTAAAACGGCCCGGCCTCCAGCATCAATACTTTTAAACCGGCATGAGCCAATACATAACCGGCCATGCCGCCTCCTGCCCCCGAACCCACAATCACGGCGTCATAAACAACGGTTGATTTTTTTATCTGAAATTCACTCATGCCTGTCCTCCCGGCTAATAAATAAATAGTAGTGGCTAAAAAAAACGCTATTATAGTTCTTTTATCTTGATATCGCGGTAGTAAACGGTATTACCGTGATCCTGCAAAGCTATGTGTCCTTTATAGTAGGTAGCAAACGCCGGGTACGATTTAAATTTGCTGTTTTCAACCAATGCTTTCCACTCCGGGCCCCAAAGTTTTACGTTAACCGTTTTGCTGCCATTCATCCAAAAGGTAAGCTGGCCATCTTTCTGGCGTATTTTTATGGTATTCCACTCACCGGCAGGTTTTGCTTTTTTTGATGGCGCGATAATGTCATATAACGATCCGGCAAGGTGGTTTTCCTTTTTGTTATCCTCAGCCTTAACATCATCAAGCACCTGCATTTCAATGCCGGTTAAAAACGAGTAGCTGTATTTCGGGTTTTCATTTACATCGAATATAATACCGCTGTTACCGCCCTCGGCAATCTTCCACTGCAGGGTAAGCTCATAGTTTTCATACTCTTTATCAGTAACCAGGTCGCCACGGCCATCAGCGCCCGGGTTAAGCGTTAGGGCACCATCAACAACTGTCCATGCATTGCCTACTTCGCCTTTGTTATAAGTATGCCATCCTGTGGTGGTTTTTCCATCAAACAGGGTTGTCCAGCCGTTTTTATCCTTATTAGGAGTAGTGGCCGGCGTGGTTTGGGCAAATACTGAGTTGCAAAGTAATAGAGCAGCAATGCCCGGTAATAATTTCTTCATAGTTTATTCAATAAGTTTTTTGTGTGCGTGCAAGTGTAGGTGCGGTAAATATATTGCTTTTTTAAATAGATGCTTTAGAATTTGAAATCAGGCATGTAAAAAAACGGATACCTTTTTATAAACGTAAGGTTATTAAAATAGGTATGTAAAGCCCTCGTTAATAGTATAAATTAAATTTTGTTATCTTGCAGCACTCACCTATAAGCAGAGACAGTGACATTCCAGGATTTTAATTTTAACAGTGATTTATTAGAAGGCGTTTTGAGCATGGGTTACACCAAGCCAACCCCCATACAGGAAATGGCAATTCCGGTTATTATGGAAGGTAACGACCTGATAGCCTGTGCCCAAACAGGCACCGGCAAAACCGCATCATTTTTACTGCCGGTGCTAAATTTTATCACTGAAGAGCATAAGCATTACACAACCGCACTTGTACTTACCCCCACGCGTGAGCTGGCACAACAGATAGATCAGCAGGTTGAAGGGCTGGCTTACTTTACCGGCATAAGCTCGCTTGCTGTATTTGGCGGCGGTGATGGTATTGTGTATGAGCAGCAGCGCCGCGGCATTCAAAATAACGTAAATATCATTATAGCCACACCCGGCAGGTTGATCGCGCACTTAACATCTGGCGTGTTAAAGCTTAACCACATACGCCACCTGATACTTGACGAGGCCGACCGTATGTTGGATATGGGTTTTCAGGATGATATTACGCGCATCATCAGTTATCTGCCTAAAAAAAGGCAAACGCTGTTGTTTTCAGCAACTATGCCGCCGCGTATCCGCTCACTGGCCAAAACGGTGTTGCATAATCCGCAGCAGATAAATCTTGCTGTATCACAGCCGGCAGTAGGCATTGATCAGCAGGTATACTACATTGCCGATCAGCAAAAAAATGGTTTGGTTAAAATGCTGCTACGCGATGGCAACTATAACAGCATCATTATCTTTTCATCAACCAAGGATAAGGTGAAGGAGGTTTACAAGGATTTGAAGAGAAGCAATTTGAAAATCAGCGCCTTTCACTCTGACCTGGAGCAGGCCGAACGAGAGCAGATCTTGCTGGAATTTAAAAACAAGAGCTTGCCGATCATCATTGGTACTGATGCGCTTTCGCGTGGTATTGATGTGGAAGGTATCGACCTGGTGATCAATTACGATGTTCCGCCCGATCCGGAGGATTACATTCACCGCATTGGCCGTACAGCACGTGCCGCTACCACCGGAACGGCTATTACCCTGGTAAATCAACGTGATCTGCGCCGGTTTAAGAGCATCGAATCGCTCATAGAAAAAACGATAGAGCAAAAGCCGATACCTGCCGAGTTGGGTGAAGCGCCCGTATTAACGGAAGAAAAGAAGCCTCATTTTAAGCGTAAAAATAAACGCTTTGGTAATAAAAAGAAACCAACAAACAACCAATGAAATTAAGAACTATACTTTTAATGGGCGTGCTTGCGGCATCAACACAACTGTCATTAGCCCAGGAAAAAAAGGAAACATCAGGCAACCCGATATTCGAGGGATGGTATGCCGACCCGGAGGCGGCTATTTTTGGTAAAACGTTTTGGGTTTACCCTACTTACTCTGCGCCGTATAACCAGCAGATTAAGTTTGATGCTTTTTCATCAACTGATCTGGTGCATTGGACTAAGCATCCAAGCATTGTTGATACCTCGGCTTTAAAATGGGTAAAGCGAGCATTATGGGCGCCGGCCATCACAAAAAAAGGCAATAAATACTATTTATTTTTTGGGGCGAATGATATTCAGAATAACAATGAATATGGTGGCATAGGCGTAGCAGTGAGCGACAACCCGGCGGGGCCATTTAAAGATCATTTAGGCAAGCCGCTGATTGATAAGATCATTAATAAAGCGCAGCCTATCGACCAGTTTGTGTTTAACGACAATGGTAAATATTACATTATTTACGGCGGCTGGGGCCAGTGTAACATTGCCCAGCTAAATAAGGACTTTACAGGTTTAGTTCCGTTTGAGAATGGCGAAACTTATAAATTAATAACGCCTGAAGGTTATGTAGAAGGCCCGGTAATGTTTAAACGCAAGGGTAAATATTACTTTATGTGGAGTGAAGGTGGCTGGACAGGCCCTGATTACCGTGTGGCTTACGCCATTGGCGATTCACCAACCGGACCGTTCAAACGCATTAATACCATCCTTAAACAGGATGCCAGTATTGCGACCGGCGCAGGCCACCATTCTATGATTAACATACCCGGTACTGACGAATGGTATATTATTTACCACCGCCGACCACTTACTGAAACAGACGGTAATCACCGTGCAACATGTATAGATCGAATCTATTTTGACGAAAACGGGGAAATAAAACCTGTTAAAATCACCAATGAAGGTGTGCCTGCAAGAAAGATTAAATAATAGTAGTTTAAGATAAAAAAACCCGCTGGGCCTCGCGCCTGGCGGGTAACCAATTAAATTAAACTATACTTTTTATTGAAAAAAAGCCAAATCAAAAAGCTGCAAAGGGCAGCTAAACTTTTTGTTCAGGTAACGGATAACTCAACGTCTACAGGAACACTTAATACAATCGAACCTATGCTATAGAAATCGATTGAATGCTGCAAAAGTAACTCTATTTGCGCAATATTATTGTAATAATAACACTTTCTCTTTTAATATTATTATCCGGTAATAGTACACAATTAGCACAAAAAGTTGTAAAAACGTTTTATATACGTTGCAACAAGCTTTTTATGGTAAAAGTTTTACCAATTACAGTAAAAATAATTTTCATAAGTTAGCGCTATATGTTTAAACGGTTACATGTTTTATGCGTTGCGCTGATGTGCTATTGCGTAGGCTTTGCGCAACAAACCAAAAGCTTTTTAATAAGCGGCGAGGTAATTAAGCAACAATTAATTACTGTTGACTCGCTTAAGCGATACAAGTTGTATTATATCGACAGCCTTAATGTAACCAGCCATACAGGCGCGTTTAAGCATAAAGACGAAAAACTAAAAGGCATTTTGCTTAGAGACGTACTAAGCCATACTAAGTTTAAGGTTGGTAGTCCGAAACTGTTAAGTGAGCTTTACCTGGTTTTTGTGGCGAGCGATGGTTATAAAGTGGTTTACTCCTGGAATGAGTTGTATAATACCGCCGTTGGTGAAACTGTATACCTGCTGGTTGAAAAGAATGGTATTGATATCACCGCAATGCCCGAAAGCATACAGATGCTTTCTGCTAAAGATTACAAAACCGGCAGGCGTTATCTGCATAACCTGAGTAAAATTGTGGTAGCGAAAGCCCCCTGATCATTCTCCCATACTGATTTCATTACCTGTAAAAACATCCAGTTCCATCGGATAGTGGCTAACTATTACCGCGGTAGTTTTGATTTCTTCAAAAAGTATGTTTAACGCCGGTAAAAACCTCGACTTGGTTTTACTATCCAATGCCGAAAATGGCTCGTCCATTAAAACCAGTTTTGGTTTTATAGCAAGCGCACGAACAACCGCAAGGCGCTGTTGTTGCCCGCCTGATAGATGTATAGGTTTGTGATCAGCGAATGTCGTTAGCTCAGCTATATTTAGCAGGCGGTTTATCCATTCCGCGTCTTTTGTAGCATATTGCAAATGCTGCAGCACCGTCATGTTCGGGAATAAGGCGTAATCCTGGAATACAAATCCGGCAAGGCGTTTTTGAGGTGGTAGATTTATTTCCCTTTCAGTGTCCAGCCAAATAGAACCGTTTACAGAAATACGTCCCGATTCAGACGTTATTAACCCCGCTATAATTTTTAATAACGTTGTTTTGCCTGCACCGGATGGTCCCGTTATTTTAGTAACCATATGTAACGGGAAACGGCCCGAGAATTTTATCGATTGCCCGCCGTTGTACATGTTTAACTTTTTTTCAATATTGATCTCGATCATTCCAACGGGGACTTAGCTTGTGTACGATTATAGATAAATACGCCCATCAACAATAAAAAAGTAATACCGAACAGCAAAACAGAGTAATTGGCGGCAAGGCTATAATCCATTTGCTCAACAGCATCATACACCG
Organism: Mucilaginibacter roseus; assembly: GCF_021215455.1. Classification (GTDB taxonomy): domain Bacteria; phylum Bacteroidota; class Bacteroidia; order Sphingobacteriales; family Sphingobacteriaceae; genus Mucilaginibacter; species Mucilaginibacter roseus. The sequence continues at coordinate 603,439 of NZ_JAJPWV010000003.1, forward strand.
CTACTGATGCAACGCGCGTAACGCCGGGAATGTTACCACCAATCATCAGCACCACGCCAAACTCACCCAACGTGTGAGCAAAGGTTAATACCGCAGCCGTTAGGAGCGCCGGCTTTATGTTAGGCAGCAGTATATATCTGAAGGTTTGCCACTCCGATTTACCCATCGTATACGATGCCTGGGCAAGTGACGGTGGCAATTGTTGCAATGCTGACTTAACCGGCCCCGCCATAAATGGTAAGCTGTATACTACCGACGCTAATACCAAGCCGGGAAACGAGAAAACCAGTTGCACATCAAACACATCATTCAGCCATTTACCTAACCCAAGTTGCGGACTAAAAGCTAACAGCAGATAAAAGCCTAATACCGATGGCGGCAGTACAAGCGGCATGGTGATCAGCACCTCTGCCAGCATCCTGAAAAGGGTACGCTTTTTTGACAGCCACCAGGCCAACGGCAGGCAGATGATCAACAGCAGCAAGGTTGTTACTACAGCCAGCTTAAGTGATAGCCAAATTGGTGCAGCATCCATTATTTATCGGTAACCATATTGTTTAAAAATGCGTTTTGCCGCCGGACTTAGCAGAAAATCGTAAAATTTCCGAGCATCGGCCTTATGCTTTCCGGCTTTTAACAGCACCATCGCTTGTTTTATTGGGGAGTAAGCGCTACTATCCATTTTAAGCCAATACAGTTTGGTTTTCAATTGCGGGTCTTTAATTAAAGCCTCTGTTGTAAACCCCGCAGATACAACACCGGTCGTAATATAAGTGTTCACCTGCGATATGCTTTCGCCATACACCAACTTAGGTTTTAGGATGTTTAGCACACCACCTGCTTTGAAAACTTCCATAGCCGCTTTGCCATAAGGGGCAGTTGACGGGTTTGCTATCACGATTTTTTTCGTGGCATTATCAGTCAGCAGTGCTTTCCATTTTTTTGCATCGATAGGTTGTTGACTGCATAATATAAGACTACCTGATGCATAAATCGTAGGTTTATTGATAGCATAGCCCTTATTGTGTAATGTTTCAGCAAAGGCTACGTCGGCTGATAAAAATATGTCATAAGGCGCGCCGTTCATGGCCTGCGCCGTTAAATTACCTGATGCTCCGCTGATAACGGCTATGCTAATGCCCAATTGCTTTTTAAATTCAGCAGCGAGCGGTTTCATAACGCTTTGCAGGTTTGCCGCGGCAGCTACTTTAACGTCCTGCGCGATTACCGGCAACCAAACCGCAAGTATTAACAACATTAACCAGCCCTTTTTATAACATATCATACATTAACAAATATAAAAGGCTGTAAATAAAAAAGGCTGCACCTGGAGGGCGCAGCCGGTAAATAAATACAATGGTCAGTTAATATTTATTGAAAATCTTGATTATAATTCTTCGTCGTGCTGGCTAACGTCAAGGCCGATAGCTTCCTCTTCAGGAGTAACACGCAGTTTTGAGATCAGGTCAGTAACCTTTAGCAGGATGAATGAACCGATAAATGCGAATGCTGATACGCCAACCAAAGCAATAAGGTGAGTTACAAACAGCTTGGTATCGCCATAAAATAAACCATTACCGGTAGTGTTGGCGCTATTTACGTTAGCATGAGCAAATACACCGGTTAACAGCATACCTACCATACCACCAACGCCATGGCAAGGGAATACGTCAAGCGTATCGTCAATGCTGGTTTTGCTGCGCCAGATTACTACCAAATTACTTACAACGGCGGCAACAATACCGATAATTAGTGAATGCGGGATAGTTACAAAACCGGCAGCAGGTGTAATGGCCACCAAACCTACAACAGCACCTATACATGCACCTACAACAGATGGCTTTTTACCGCGCAGCATATCAAAAAATATCCAGGCGATAGCGGCGGCAGCTGATGCTGTGGTTGTAGTACCTAAAGCTGTAGCTGCAAGTGCGTTAGCACCTAAAGCCGAACCCGCGTTGAAGCCGAACCAGCCGAACCAAAGTAAACCTGTACCCAACAGCACATAGCTGATACGGGCTGGAGCGTGTGCTTTATCTGTACGTTGTTTAAGGTAGATAGCTGATGCCAGAGCTGCCCAACCTGCCGACATGTGTACTACGGTACCACCGGCAAAATCCAACACCCCTAATTTAAAGAAGAAACCTTCCGGGTGCCAGGTAGCATGCGCCAGCGGGGCATAAATGAATATCATAAACAAACAAAGAAATATCACATAAGAGTTAAAGCGGATACGCTCGGCAAAAGCACCGGTTATAAGCGCCGGGGTAATTACGGCAAACTTTAACTGGAACATGGCGAATAACACCAACGGAATGGTTGGCGCTAACGGCCAGGTATCGTTACCCAGCATCCCCTTCATCATAAAGAAGGTAGATGGATCGCCCAGGAAGCCGCCGAACATGTCTTTACCGAAAGCAAGGCTGAAGCCAAACACCACCCATAAAATAGTGATGATGCCCATACACACAAAGCTTTGCATCATGGTAGAAAGTACGTTTTTTTTGCTCACCATACCACCGTAAAAGAAGGCCAGGCCCGGGGTCATGATGAGTACTAACGCGGTACTTACCAGCAGCCATGCAGTGTCGCCACTGTCAATTTTGCTATCGGCAATGGTAGTCACGTCAACAGAGGGGTAAATCAGTGCGAGCACGACAACCACCACCAAAAGTAAAAAGGGTAGGATTTTTTTCATTTCGCTTTTTTTAGTTAGGGTTAATTATTTATTGAGGTTAATATTTTCTTCTTTTTTCTCGAAACAAGATGACATTTGCACTTAATGCCTAATTCTCCGATTAAATCGTCAACTTATCAACTATATAATTGACACAACAATCTAAATTATCGTATAATTTCATAAATCACATCGCAATATCAAAAATATTTCAATAAAAATAACATAAAATTAAAAATAATTCAAAAATAATATCTTCAAAATCGATTCTAAGTGAATAAATCCTTTAATTAATCGAATTATTTACTCAATAATCAATTGCTACCAATAAATTTTCTTCATTCTTGAAATAAATCAAACTGCTATTTTTTAATTACTATAAGGAACAACCATATAAATGATCAAACCGGGTTCATTTCTTTAGTAAAACTCCGAAAGCTTAATCCAAACTAAATTTCAGGCAAAAAAAAGAGGCCGAACATCATGTCCGGCCTCACATCTCTAAAAATTCTTATCGATTAGTTTTCTACTGCAGAGAATATCTCTAACAAAATGTTCCATTTATGGCTTTTATCCATCTCCCAAACGCGCACGTAATTAAAATTGCTTACAATGTTGCCTTTTTTGATGCGGGCAGTGCCATAGCTGTATGCCAGATCGCTGCTTGCCGAACGGCCGGCATTAACTGTTGATGCTGTAACGTATATAGCCTGGTTTTGTACAAAGCGCATCACCTGGTCCTGACCGGTCATAGCTTCAAAACCCGGGAAATAGTAACGCCCTTCCGGACTTAAAAATTCTTTATAAGCGCCGGCAGATGATTTTAAAAGCGCATCGTTAAATTGCTTATCAGTAGCCAGTATAATATTTTTTCCTTTAAAGGGATCTTTGCTTGTAGAAGCCTTAACCGCTTCCGGGTCTTTAATATCCTCAATAGTTTCCTTTGTAGGTTCAGGGTGCTGAATGCCGAGGTTAATCAGCAATTTAAGCTTACCCTGTGCATCGCTGCGCCAAACCGAAACGCATTCGCCATAAATTTTATCATCGTCCTTCTTGCTGTTTTGATAGATATATGGTCCGGCAGTAAAAGCTAAGTCGCCACTGGCTGATATACGTGCAAATTTAGGCTGCCAGGTTAGCAAACCAGGTTGCTTGGCAATAGTGCCATAAAACTCGCTTATCTTAACCGCGTTGGGTTTAAAAACAATACCTTCCGGATCAGCAACTGCTAAAAAACCGTCTTTAATGCCTTTGCGTGCTATCAATTTCTCAAAGGCGTTTTCTGCTGCTACAACGGTTTTTACTTCGGCCGGAGCACCACTTTGCGCGCTTGTTGTTTGTGCTGCCACAATGCCATTACAGGTAAACAGAATACCGGCGGCTAATAGTAGTTTTTTCATAAATATGTGTATGGTGTATGTTGATTAATTGACAGATGCTACTTTAACGAATAATATGTTATGTAATTATACCTGCCTGTAATTTATAAACAGTTTAAGCTTTGCTCCAGGTAGTACCTTCCTTACCGTCCTTCAGTTGAAACCCTATCTGCTGCAAGCCGTTGCGAATTTTGTCTGACGTGGCATAATCCTTATTAACCTTTGCCTCGTTACGCAGGTCAACAATAAAGTCCATTATCTTTGGCAGATCGTCATTCTCGGTTTGCTCATCTTTCAAACCTAAAACATCAAACACAAAGGTGTGCATCATGTTTTTAAGCAACTCCAGATTTTTTGAGTCGATCTTCAGCTTATTGTCGTGCACGGAATTAATAATGCGCGATGCTTCAAACAATTCGGCAATTAACACGGGGCTGTTAAAATCATCATTCATGGCCTCGTAACAGCGGTCAATCAGTGGCTGTATCTCCACTTCAGTCGAGGAATTGGTCTTCAATCCGTCAAGCAGGCTCAGCGCATTCATCAAGCGCTTGAAACCTTTTTCAGATGCTTCCATAGCCTCGTTACCAAAATCAAGTGTACTGCGGTAATGTGCCTGTAACATAAAAAAGCGCACCATCATCGGGCTGTAGCCTTTACTCAGGATGTGGTTATTGCCAGAGAACAATTCATGTGGCAAAAAGCTGTTGCCTAATGATTTTGACATCTTTTGGCCGTTAACTGTCAGCATATTGGTATGCACCCAGTAGCGAGCCGGGTTTTTGCCGCAGCAAGCCATGTTTTGCGCTATCTCGTTTGTATGATGGGTAGGTACCAAATCCAATCCGCCACCATGTATATCAAACTGATCACCCAGGTATTTATGGCTCATGGCCGAGCATTCCAGATGCCAGCCGGGAAAACCCACACTCCAAGGCGATGGCCATTTCATCAGGTGCTCAGGCTTGGCTTTTATCCATAGGGCAAAATCAAGCTTACCGTGTTTTTCATCCTGCCCGCCCAGGGTACGGGTATTGTTCAGCATATCTTCGAGGTTTCGGCCGCTCAGTACGCCGTAATCCTGGCTGTTATTGTATTTCTCAACATCAAAATATACTGATCCATCAACTTCATAAGCCAGGCCTTTATCTAAAATGCCCTTTACCATCTCAATCTGCTCAATAATGTGGCCGGTTGCCGTAGGCTCTATGCTGGGCGGCAGGGTATTAAAGGTTTTCATCACCTCTCTAAAGCCAACGGTGTATTGTTGCACCACCTCCATAGGCTCCAATTTTTCGAGCTTGGCTTTTTTGGTGATTTTATCTTCCCCCTCATCGGCGTCGCCCTCCAGGTGACCGGCATCAGTAACATTACGAACGTAGCGTACCTTATAGCCCAAATGCTGCAGGTACCTGAAAATCAAATCAAAAGATATATAAGTACGGCAATTACCCATGTGTACATCGCTGTAAACAGTGGGCCCGCAAACGTACATGCCCACATGGGGCGCATTAAGCGGCTTAAATTCTTCTTTTTTACGTGTTAAAGTATTATAAACAAATAAGTTTTGTTTCATATAAGCGCAAACTTACAAAACCCCCTCTAAATGTATGCCCAAAGCTGCCATATTTTATATAAGTATGATGATAGGCTAGTGCTTATTTAAGCACCACATCGCTGTAGAGCGGATAATGATCAGATAATTTTTTTTCGATGATGCGATAGCCTGCAATGTCAAACTGTGGGCTGGCCAGTATGTAGTCTATCTGGTAATTGGGGAAGCTGCCATTATAGGTACGCCCAATGCCCGACCCTTTTTCCCTAAAGGCATTTTTTAATCCCTTGGCCATGGTATTAACCGCGAATGAAGTTGGTGTGTCGTTAAAATCTCCAACAATAATGTAGGGGTGCGGACAAGCCGAAGCATGTTCCTTTACTTTGAAAACCTGTTCGCTGCGTTTTATAAAAGCGGTTTTAAGCTTACCGCCAAGGCGACGGCTGGCTGTCATGCTGGCTTTACCTTTTTGCGATACGGTATCCAGGTAGCGATAATCTTCCGGTCCAAAATTTACCGATTGCAAATGAACATTATAAATCCGGATCTTTTTGCCTTTACAATCCAGGTCGGCATATATGCACTGGTTATCGGTATTCTGGCTGGTGAAGGTAATTGAACCGGTATTAAGTACCGGGTATTTACTGAATATAGCCATACCGATATCTTCCTGCTGACTGGAATGTATCGGCTTAAAAAAATAATGGCTGCTTTGCATCAGCTTTGTAAGCGAGTCAACAAGCGCGTACTTACCGCGCTTGCGGGTAAAAAACTCCTGAAAGGTGATCACATCCGCCTGCTGCGCCGACAGGAGTTTTAAAATATCATGCCTGGTAGCCGAGTCGTTCTCCAGCCCATATGGCTTAAAGTTGTGTACATTATAAGTAAGCACGCGCATGCTGTTAGCGGTAGCCTTATTATTGCCAGATGCGCGAAAACCAATATTGTTGAACAGAATATTATATCCTATTGCAATAGCGATGACAGATATTACCGCATAAGCGCTTCTGCGAAACAACCAGTATACGATGATGAGGATATTGCCCAGTAGTAGAAATGGGTAAGCCAGCCCAAAAAAAGCGATCACCCAGCTTTTGACCGGATTTATCACCGGCGCCAGGTAACTAACCAGCAACGCCGCGCAAAGCAGGTAATTTATCCACAAAAAAATGCGGTCAAAAAAACTGGCTTTCTTTTTTTTAGCGTTCATCCTTACTGGCCCGGAACAGCACTTCCTTCTCCTGGCGGGTAAGGTTGTCATATCCCGATTGTGAAATTTTGTCTAATATACGGTCAATTTCGTCCTGTGCCGGATAGGATGAAGTACTTTTTTCAGGATTTTTGGAAACCACGCGCATTTTGGGTTTCGGCTTAAACAGGTTGTTTACGTTGCCCACCCAATCGCTGCCGCGTTGCAGGCGTTTAATATAAATAAAGCCTAAAAAAGCTCCGCCCAAATGGGCGATACTGCCGCCTGCGTTGCTACCCGCCATGCTTAAAAAATCAATCAGTACATAAAATATGGCCAGCCACTTTAACTTTACCGGGCCAAATAAAAACAAATGGATAGTATAATCGGGCAATAAAGTTGCTGTAGCGATAATGATAGCCATCACCCCTGCGGATGCACCTACCACACTCGCATTTGCGCCTTCAAATGCCGGGATGGTATTAAAGGCTAACACAAAAAAGAAAGCTCCGGCTAAACCGCCCATCAAATACAAACCTATAGTACGCTTGTGGCCGAGGTACTCCTCAAATATTTGCCCCATCCAGTAAAGCCATAACATATTAAACAGGATATGGAAAATATCGGCATGCATAAACATATAGGTAACCGGTGTCCAGAAGCGGTGCAATAACTCGTTAAATTGGGCAGGCAGTTGCAAATATTCCCGGCTGAAGGCGATAATCCTGCTGTTTCCGAATCCGGATACAAATAACTGTTCAAATACAGCCGGGATATTAATGAGCAGATACACCGCTACATTAATGCCAATGAGCACGAACAGTTTGCTTTGCGCATATTTTATTTTGTAAGATATATTTTGCCAGAGTGTCATGATTGATAACTCCTGTGTGTTTTAATAGAAATTTCTTGAGCTGCGGTACCCCCATATTTTCAGCAGTATAAATCCGAACAGCGCACCGCCTATATGTGCGAAATGCGCAACTGAATCGCCCGGAGAATTACGCACACCAAGAACGAGCTCTATAAGCATATAACCCGTAACTACATATTTTGCTTTAACGGGAATCGGAATAAAAAAAATAAATACTTCGGCATTGGGAAACAGATATCCAAACGCGAGCAATATACCAAACACTGCTCCCGAGGCGCCTAATACTGGGGTGCTATAAATATCTCTTACTTTTATAAGTCCAGCTACATCATTAACATTACCGGCGTTAACTGTATTTGCAGTGAACGATCCGAGTACAGAGTAAACTTCCAGCCCTTGTACAAACATATGTAACGCAAGTGCTCCTAAGCCTGTAATAAAATAATACTCTATAAAGCGTTTGATGCCTAAGGTTTGCTCAATCACGGTTCCGAACATGAAAACAGCTATCATGTTGAACAACAAATGCTCAAATGACCCATGCATGAACAAGTACGTTAAAGGTTGCCAAAATTTAAAAAAAGGCGAGTCGAAATAAAATGCAGACAGATGCTCAACCAAACCTAATTGTTTTAGGCTTATGGTTGCTATAAAGAAGATTACATTAATAATGAGCAGGTTTTTTACCGCCGGGGTAAGGTTAAATTGCATGTTAAGCTTTTTATTTAAATATAGCCATTATAAAAAGTTGTTACTTTTCAAATCGCTCTAAAATTTCATTCATGGTAAAGGTGCTGATTACCGGTTTTCCGTTCAGGGCCACGTTAGGCATCTGGCAGGCAAAAAGCTGATCAATCAACAGGTTCATCTCCTCGAGCGATAGCTTGGTGCCTGCTTTTATGGCCGCGTTACGCGCCAGCGAACGGGCAAGGTTATCGCGTTTATTTAACTTTAAAACTGCCTGGTTGTTTTTAAAACCTTCAAGCAAGTGCTCCAGCAGTTCGTGCTCGCTGGCATTGTTCAGGTCGGCAGGTATGCCCTCAACCACCACCGTGTTTTTGCCAAACTCGCGTATATCAAATCCAAGGGATTTTATATCGGGCAGCAGTTCTCTTAATAACTCAAAATCGCTGCTGTTTAGTGTGACCGACTGCGGGAAAAGGCTTTGCTGGCTGGTGCCCGAGTGGCTTTCCAGCTGTTGCAAAAAGCGCTCGTATAAAACCCGCTCATGCGCCGCCTGCTGATTAATCAGCATAAAGCCCGACTTTATTTGCGACAATATAAACCTGTTATGCACCTGGAACAACTGGCGTTCGCTGGCCTTGTTCACATCCTGCTCGTTAACTGTGATCAACTGCTCTGTATGCAGGTCCTGCTGTACGGCCTGCTCACGTTTGCTGATCTGATAAAGCGTATCCCAGTTTTGCGGTACAGGCGCCTGGCGATAGCCGCCGCCGCTTCCATTGCTCCGGTTTAAGTTGCTGTCGCGCAAAAAAGGGTGTTCCTCGCGTGCTGGCTGTTTAGCTTCTACAGCAAATGGGTTAAAATCAGGGTTTACCGTAATAGTTGGCGGTACTATTTCGCTCAGTGGCTTTTCAGTTATCAGGTGGCCGATGCTGTTCTCCTGGTCAAAGTCAATAGTAGGCGTAATGTTATATTTACCTAAGGCCCTTTTTACAGCTGAACGGATAATGGCGTAAATAGCTTTTTCATCCTGATACTTGATTTCTGTTTTAGTAGGATGTACGTTAATATCGATCTTAGCCGGGTCAATATCAATAAACAGCACGTACAACGGAAAGCTATCCTCGGGTAAAAGCTCCTCAAAGGCAGTCAGCACCGCATGGTTCAGATACGCATCCCGGATAAAGCGGTTATTTACAAAAAAGAACTGCTCGCCACGTGTTCTACGCGCAAACTCCGGCTTGCCTACAAAGCCGTGCAGCTTTATAATGGTGGTATCTTCCTCAACCGGTACCAAACGCTGGTTGTAGTTATTACCCAATAAGTGTACAATGCGTTGTTTTAAGCCGGATGCCGGTAAATGATAAACCTCCTGCCCATCATGATGCAGCGTTAAAAACACCTGGGGGTTAGCCAGCGCTACGCGTTGAAATTCGTCGATAATATGGCGCATCTCCACCGGGTTACTTTTTAAAAAGTTACGGCGGGCGGGTGTATTATAAAACAGGTTTTTTACAGAGATAGATGTACCGGTAGCTGTAGCGCAGGGCTCCTGGCTGATCACTTCAGACCCTTCGATGGTGATGCAGGTACCCAGTTCATCCTCATGCCGACGGCTTTTTAGTTCCACCTGCGCAATGGCCGCTATAGATGCCATGGCCTCGCCTCTGAAACCCATGGTGCGTATCGCAAATAGATCATCAGCCTTGCGGATTTTGGAGGTGGCATGGCGCTCAAAACACATGCGCACATCGGTCATGCTCATGCCGCAGCCGTTGTCGATAACCTGGATGAGTGATTTGCCTGCATCCTTTAAAATAAGCTGTATTTTATCGGCCCCGGCATCAATGGCATTCTCTATCAGCTCCTTTACTGCCGATGCCGGGCGCTGCACCACCTCGCCTGCGGCAATCTGGTTAGCAACGGAATCGGGTAAAAGCTGTATGATATCGGGCATGAGATAGAAAAATTAAATTCAGGGTGTAAAATTAATCAATTGACGGCATAACTTTACGGTTTGTGGATTGTAATAAAACATGCGCCTGTAAATATCAGGTAACATAAAATACCGTTACTTATTGTATATGAGAAAAAACCAGTGGGGTGCCATGCCCTTTATGTTAGCCTTGTTTGTAATGTTCAATTCGGCCTGCGCGCAAAACCCGCCCATGAGTGCCGTAACCTACCTGAGCGAAGAAAAGCAAACCGAACAAAACACCGTGTTGCTGAATAACGAAAGCCAGTCGGTGCCCCTAAAAAATCTGGATAGCATAAAAATTGCCAGTGTAAATTTCTCAAATACTTATGCTGCACAATTTGATAGCCTGCTGAACAAGTATGCCGAAGTGCGCTCATTTAATGGTGCAGGCTATCTTGGCCAAAAAACTGTTAACGATCTGGCACAGGATCTCAAGTTTTATAATACCCTCGTTATTCAGCTTACCGATATTGACCTGAACAATCCGCAGGTAATGAGTTTTATTGCGCTTAACCGCAAGCTGAAAAAGGTGGTTATTGCATTGTTTGGCAACGGCAACGCGCTGGCTAAATTAAATGCTGAGCAAAATCCCATTATCTGGAGCGGAAAGGCTACGCCCGTATCGGCAAGTTATGTTGCCCAGGCCATATTTGGCGGCGTGCCGTTATCGCAAAAACTGCCGCAAACTTTTTCTCCTAAATATGTAGCTAATAGCGGCTTTGCTACACTTAAAACACGGTTGCAGTACACTATTCCGGAGGCGGCGGGTATAAACTCAGCCAACCTGACCGAAATTGATAATATTGCCGCAGAAGCTATGCGCCAGCAGGCTACGCCGGGGTGTGTGGTATTGGTGGCCAAGGATGGCAAGGTGATTTTTAACAAAGCTTACGGCTATCATACTTACAGCGCTGATGAGCCGGATAAGATCACCGATATTTTCGACCTTGCATCCGTAACTAAAATTGCTGCTACCACTATGGAAGTGATGCGCCTGACGGAACAGGGCAAGCTAAGCCTTGACTCTACCATGGGCGACTACTTGCCGATAGCTCGTGCCACAAATAAAAATAATATCCGCGTGCGCGAACTGATGTTGCACCAGGCTGGTTTGGTGCCCTACATTCCGTTTCATAACGATATAAAACCGGCAGATCACAGCAGCGATTCATCTGCTGTATATAATACCAAGGTAGCCGACGGTTATTTTGTGCGTAAAGGGTTTTACTCCGACTATATGCTGCCCCGTATGCTTAAAACTGGTTTGCGCACGCGCGGGCAATATGAGTACAGCGATTTGAGTATGTACTTTATGAAGGAAATTGTGGAATCCATAACCGCTGAACCGTTGAATAGATATGTACAAACCGAGTTTTATAATAAGCTGGGTATGCAAACTGCGGGCTTTTTGCCGCGCAACCGTTTTGGTGTCGACCGTATAATACCAACTGAGGATGATACCTATTTCAGGCACACCTTGCTTGAGGGTTATGTGCACGATCAGGGTGCGGCTTTGGCAGGCGGCGTATCAGGCCATGCGGGATTGTTTGCTGATGCTAATGACCTGGCCATATTGTTCCAAATGATGTTGAACAAGGGCACTTACGGTGGCGTACAATATTTTAAACCCGAAACGGTAGAGCAATTCACTGCAAAACAATCAGCGGTTAGTCGCCGGGGCTTGGGTTTTGACCGTTGGGACCCGATCCTGACCCGTCACTATCCATCCGAACTGGCATCCGATCAAACCTATGGACATACCGGTTATACCGGCACCTGCGTTTGGGTTGATCCGAAATATAACCTGGTTTACATCTTCCTTTCAAACCGGGTACATCCAAAGGTTACCGAAAAATTGTCCAGCCTGCGTATTCGTCCGCGTATTCAGGATGTGGTTTACAAAGCGATTGAAAAGGGATTATAGCGAAATGTTTAGCCCGCTGATGTGCAAATAAATGTATGTTTGCGGGCTAAATATTTTTCCCTCTGATGAATTCTAAACTGATCATGACCATATGCGCAGCTTTTTTAGCGGTTATGGGTATCGCCTTAACATTCGCGGCAGATGATATCATCATAACTTTTGTTGCTGAGCCGACAGAAATATTAAGGATTATCTCACAATTATTAGGCGCAACTTATTTTGCCTTTGCCGTACTTAACTGGATGGCAAAAGGGGCAATCATCGGCGGCATTTATAACAAGCCTTTAGTAATGGCCAACTTCGCCCACTTTTTTATCGGCGGGGCTATGTTGGCTAAAACAGCATTACGCAATCAGCAACTACCTGCCGGCTTAGTTATACTGGCCGGTATTTATGTGGTGATGGCTTTGCTGTTTGCCTTTATTATGTTCAGGCATCCAAATAATCGAACAGCTTAACCTTTTGCTCTTTTACTATCAGCATAACCAAATACCCGCTGCATCAACGTAGTTGAGCGTGCCGATAGGTTTTGGCGGATGTTCAGTTCTTCTTTAGCTATCTCCACAAACAAGCCTTCAATCGCTTTTTGGGTAACATAGTCGCTCAAGTCGGGGTTAAGCTTGGTAACCAGCGGAACTTTATTGTACGCTGTAACTGCATCGCCATAATAACGTGTGGCGCCTACTTTATTTAAACTGTTTTGAATAACTGGTTTAAATTTCGCTGCCAGTTGGTTAATGGTAGTGCGTTTAAAATATTGCGTAGCGGCATCCTTATCACCAAACAATATATTGGTGGCATCCTGCAAAGTAAGCTGTTTAATGGAATTGATGAAAATAGGCTTTGCTTCTTTTGCAGCGTCTTCAGCGGCGCGGTTCAATGAGAGTATCACGTTGTCGCAAAGCGAATTTAAGCCGATTGAACGCAGTGTTTTTTCAGCCTTTTGAGCTTCGGGCGGGAACGCCAGTTTGATAAGCGCATTACCAAAAAAACCGTTTTGTGCTGATAACTCGTTTGAACTTTTGGTGGTACCCTGTTCTAACGCCTGCTTTAGTGCCGATGCTATCTCAAAAGCCGACGGATTGCCAATTTGCTGGCCGGCGGTTTGCGCAACCTGATTCAGGGTGTCGCAGCCGGATATGATAGACATGCCTATAAGGGCAGGAATGATAAGTAATACCTTTTTCATACCTGATTAAACCTGTCTGGAAGCAAAAGGTTTATTAAATATATTTTACCACGGTGAATACTATAGCAGCTATAAGCGCTGAAATAGGGATGGTGATGATCCAGGCCCAAACCAGGTTAAGTGTTACGCCCCAGCGTACAGCTGAAACACGTTTAGTTAAACCTACACCAATAATAGAACCGGTGATAGTATGCGTGGTTGATACCGGTATGCCCAGGTTCTCGGTAATAAATAAGGTTACGGCACCTGCAGTTTCGGCACTTACACCCTCAAGCGGGGTAACCTTGGTAATTTTGCTACCCATGGTTTTTACAATCTTCCAACCACCTGAAAGCGTACCTAAGGCTATGGCACTGTAACAGGCTACCGGTATCCAGGTTGGCATCGGATCGCCGTTTTGTATTACCTGAGATGAAAACAGGGCTACGTAGATAATACCCATTACCTTTTGCGCATCATTACCGCCGTGTGCAAAGCTTAACGCGGCTGACGATATCAGCTGCCCGCTTTTAAACCAACGCTCGGCAGTAGCAGGGCGCGCATTTTTACAGATATATAAAATGATGATGGTAATTACGTAGGCTATAAATAAACCGATAAATGGCGCTAAAAATATATACGCAACGGTTTTAAGCACGACGGATGTATTAACTGCCTTAAAAGCGTTTACGCCTAAAAAAGCGGCGTTCGTCATGCCCGCGCCGGCAAAACCGCCAATCAGCGTGTGCGACGAGCTTGAAGGGATACCAAACCACCAGGTGATCAGGTTCCAGGTAATAGCGGCAACTAAACCTGCTAATACCACCTTCATGGTAATAAACTCCTCGAGCACGGTTTTAGCAACAGTATTGGCTACCTCAAAGTTACCGCCATGAAAGCCAAAGTACCTAACCGCAATAAAAGCCAAAAAGTTGAACAAGGCCGCCCAAAGCACTGCCTGAAACGGCGTTAATACCTTGGTTGATACAATGGTAGCAATAGAGTTTGCGGCATCATGAAAACCATTTATAAAATCGAATATAATTGCCAGGCAAATTACAACTACAAGCAGGGTGGTAACCATGTATCTGTGGAATAAAAATATATTGCTTACGCGTTCTTAACTAAGATTGATTCCATTACATTGGCCGCATCCTCGCACATATCCGTCGCGGTTTCAAGTGCAGCGTATATCTCTTTGTACTTAATCAGGTTTATCGCATCCTTTTCGTACAAAAACAAGTCGGCAACGGCACGGTCAAATACGTAATCAGCCTGGTTTTCAACACTGTTTATGCGGATGCAAGAGTCGGCAATGTTGCGCACGTTTTTAAGGTCGCGTAGTTCTTTAACTGCCTTTTCCAGGTCAATGCTGGCTTGCAAAATAAGTTCTGATAATTTTTTTATCGGCTCGTTAACGTTATCAACGTTATATAACATCATGCGGTTAGCAGCGCCCTGTATATAATCGGCAACATCATCAATAGCGGTTGCCAGGGAGTGGATATCCTCACGGTCAAACGGCGTAATAAAGTTTTTGCCCAGTTCCAGGTAAATCTGGTGGGTAATTTCATCGCCTTTGTTCTCAAGTTTGTCAATTTGCTTGAACAGCTCTTCGCGGGTGTTGGCATTAGCCGAGTTAACTGCCTCAACCAAAACGGTAGCCATAGCAACCACGTTGCTTGATGCTTGCTCAAATAAAGGGAAAAATACTTTCTTATCCTTTGGGACAAAGTACTGGAAGATACTGTTTAATGACATTGTTGCTTTTTAATGGTGCAAAGGTAACCCACGTATGTTAAGTTAATGTTAACTTTTCAACACAGGTATACCGGCTATATTTATTTGCTGTTTTGCTTTTTGCAATGTGAACCCAAAAGTAGACCCTAAGCCCTCGGTACTGCGCACGTTAATGGTTTGATCGTGCGCTTCCACAATGTGTTTAACAATGGCCAGCCCTAATCCCGAGCCACCAATTTGCCTTGAACGGCTGCTATCCGTACGAAAGAAGCGTTCAAATAGGCGAGGCAAATATTTCTCTTCGATGCCGATACCATCATCGGTTATTTCAACCAAAACCTGGTCGTGCAATTCAAATAAACTGATGCCGGTAGTACCACCTACTTTGCCGTACTTGAGCGAGTTGTCAATTAGATTGGTAAGCACCTGCGTTATTTTTTGCTTATCCGCGTTTACCATGATCGATTCATCATACTTCTCCTTAAAAACCAATTTGATGTGATGCTTCTTGGCTTTTAGTTCCAGGTTTTCAAGCACTTCTTTAATCAAATCGTTTATCTTGAACTTACTGTAATTGATAGCAATTTGTCCCGTTTCCAGCTTTGATATTTCGTCAAGGTCCTTAATCAAAAAACTCAAACGCTCCACATTGCGCGCCGCCTTTTGCAGAAACTCGCGGGCCATATCCTTGTCCTCGAAATCATCATCCTCAATGGCGTCAATATAACCCTGAATGGCAAACAGCGGTGTTTTAAATTCGTGCGATATATTCGACAAAAACTCACGTCTGAATTTTTCCTGCGCGCGTAATACTTCAATCTCGCCTTTCTTTTGGTTAGCCCATTCTTTCACTTCCTGCTGAACATCGCTTATCGGGTCGGCAGATACATGCTCGCCAAGGGCGTCGCGCAGGTCGCGGCCAAGTTTTAGGTTGTGTATCTGTTTATAAATAAGCTTGATTTTGGAGTATATGTACTTTTCTATCAGATAGTAGAAAATAATGTAGCTAATAATAAAAGTAGCCGAAAAGGTTACCAAAACAGCGTGCAGGCTTTGCTGAAAGTAATAGTTGGCAATTGATAAGGTAACCGCCACCGCAAAGGCGTTTATAAAAACCAAAACACGTAATTTCATGCCTTAAAGTTACGGTTTTTAGTAACCTGTAAACTACTTATTTAGCGGTTTCAATATCAATATTGATGGTTACCTCGTCACTTAACGTCATGCTGCTGCCGCCTACATTATAATCCTTACGGTTTATTTTAAAGCTGCCTTTGTATTGTGTTTTGTCGCCACCTGCCGTGTAAGTAAAAGGTATTTCAACCGGCTTGGTGGTACCTTTTATGGTGAGGTTGAACTTACCCAGGTAACCGCTGCCCTTTTTTTGTATGGAGGTTGATTTAATGTTGATAGTGGGGTATTTAGCGGCATCAAAAAACTTGGCGCCTTTAAGATGCTCCTCGCGCGTTTCGTTATCGGAGTTTACGGTATTAACGTCGACAACTGCCTCAATGCTGCTGCTGCCCGGCTGGGCAGGGTTAAATTTAATGTCAGCTTTTACGCCGGTAAATTTACCCGTTGTGTTTATTCCCAGATTTTTTACCTCGTAAGTAAGTGACGAGCGGGTTATTGCCGTTTGCGCTTGCGTGTTATAGCCGGTAAAAGCTATCAGTATTATGAAGATACCTTTAAGCAGGTTAGTGTACGCGGTTTTCATGATACTAATAACGGCAACAAATAGTTACCTAATACAATTGCGTTTGTAAAAAGATGGTTATTTAATAAAGATGATATACAATTGCTTACAAATATGGTAAGCCGCGAAAGCGAAGAACAGCCAGGCAATGCTGCTGTTAATTACCCTTGTACTTAAGGCGAACTTGCTTTGAATGTATTGCGCAAATTTTGCGTACAGGTACAGGCACAAAAACGACCCCAATGCAGAGCCGATACTGAAAATGACCAGTGCGAAGTTTCCGTCCAGTATCCACTCATGCGTGATAACATAGGTGCCGGTAACCATCCAGAAAGGAATCTGCATGGGGTTTAAAAAACCAAGCATAATGCCGTACCTGATGCTGGCATGATTGGAGTATTTTGTTTTAGGCGGATTGTTGCGCCCTATCCAGGTATAAATGCCGAGCGTACCAAAAAGCACTACCATTACCCAGTCAATCACCGTATCCAGATGCGCCTGCTCCGAAAGCCACTTAGCGCCATGCATAATTACGAAGGTGAAAAAGAACTCAACCACCGAAAATGCTGTGATAAACTGAAAGGCATGCCTCATGCCACGGTTAATGGTGATTTGTACTAAGGTAAGGTTAATGTTACCGGGCGGAATGTAACCGATAAAATTGGCTATCAGCCCGATAAAAAAGGTCAGGAATATCATTCGTCCCGTTGGTTTGCTTTAAAATAACGGCGAAGATAGTAAAAGAGCCGTTTAAAACATGTCGTATAAAACCTATCTTTAAAACACCATTGCAAAAACTAAAACCTGAAAACCCATGTTTCGCACGCTATTGTTAGCACTCATCCTTGCCACATTATCAGCAAAGGCACAACCTGATACATCACTTCTGCATAAAGCCTATCATCAGCAATCGCGACTTTTATTAGATCAATTTCTTGAAAAGTGGTATCAGAACAATTTGCTACCCGATAGCTCAAAAACAAAGCAGAAAAGCGTAATAAATGAGGTGATAAGCGCTTTTTATACTAAAGAAAACTTAGTTAAGATGGACGAATATGAATACTTTCAAAAGTCATACAAAAACACAGATTACTTATTTTTACCTGACACCATTAGCATATACTCCATAAAGCAAGACACTAATACAAGATATGTAAGCAAAAAGGGGGAAAGTAAAGGAGTTATCAAAAATTTTAGAACTGTCATCCCTTCAAGTAATAAAAAAGTTATTTATCTCCATGCAGAAGACAAGAAAATGTTTGATGATTTCTTATTGATAAACTTACCTAAGGGAATAACCAAAGAAAATATTAAATACATAATTAACGAACGTGTAAAGCGACAGCACTTTTTATCTCTTGCTGTAGCTTTATCACATAGTTCATCATGGGGTTTTAACGTAACCCCAGTTACCTATCCAAATTTTGTGGGTGTATATTTAAACGAAAAAAGCACCACCGCCATAGTAGAATTCAGATCAACCAAAGGCGGTGGTGCCGAAGCTATTTTCAAAAAGAGTGGTAACACGTGGGTGTTTTCTTCAGTGCATCCTACGTGGATGGAATAATTACTTCTTCAACCCAATCTCCCTTAACCGCTCATCCAAATATTCGCCTGCGGTGATATCAGTATATAATTTAGGATGCTCGGCATCAATACATGATTCCAGACTGGTTAAATCCATATCTGATTTTGGGTGCAAAAAGAAGGGCACCGAAAACCTTGAGGTCTTCATCAGTTCGCGCGGCGGGTTAACCACCCGGTGTGTGGTTGATTTGAGTTTGTTGTTGGTTAGCCTTTGCAGCATGTCGCCCACGTTTACCACCAGGTCTTCGCCGTGCGCTTTTACCGGGTACCAGCTGCCCTCGCGGGTAAGCACTTCCAGCCCGTCGGCACTGGCGCCAATTAATAGGGTAATCAGATTTATATCTTCATGCGCTCCTGCGCGTACGTCATCGTCAGATATGGCATCCGGGTCAGCAATGGGGAAGTAGTGCAGCGTACGCAGTATGCTGTTGCCGTTATGTACCTTATCGTCAAAATAATTTTCGGGCAGGTTAAGGTAAACCGAAATAGCCCGCAGCAATTGCTTGCCAATAGCCTCGAGTTTTTTATAAATCTCCAGGGTAACGGCGTTAAACTCCGGCAACTCTTCAACCTGTACATTAGCCGGGTAAATATCTTTTACCGGGTCGTTGTCTTCAACGGTTTGGCCTATCTGCCAAAACTCCTTCAGGTCGGGCTTGGTAAAACCTTTGGCAGTTTCTTTTTGCTTACCGGTATAACCGCGCTGTCCGGCCAGGCCGGGTATCTCGTATTTGGCTTTTATCTCGTCGGGCATAGCAAACAGGGCTTTAACCTGTTCGTACAAACGCTCAATAAGCTGCTTGCTCAGGCCGTGGTTAGTTATGGTAACAAAGCCGGTTTCATTAAAGGCGCGGCCAATATCCTGCGAAAATTGCTGGCGTTGCTCGGCGGAGCCGTTTGTATAATTATTCAGGTCAAGCCTGGGTATATTTACTGTACTCATAGCGTGGATGCTTATTGTTTGTGTTTATTAAAGTTACAAAATTACACTTAGCCCGTTTATTACACAGGTATGTTTATAATTAATAATAACGGTTTAAACGTTTTCAGGTTTGCCTCGTCAATAACAGTACAAAGGCGTTAGCCGTTTATCAATTATATAGTTATGAAGATGTTTAACAAAATATGGGGCTTAGGTATCATGATGCTGATTATGGCATTTGCCTCACCAAATAAAAGCTACGCTCAGGGTTATGTTACCGACCAAGAGTTTTACGATGGCCTTGAACCTTATGGTACCTGGGTTGATGACCCTGACTATGGTAACGTTTGGGTGCCCGATGTTGATGAGGGTTTTCAGCCTTATGCTACCCGGGGCCACTGGGCAATGACATCATACGGTAATACCTGGGTGTCTGACTATGAATGGGGCTGGGCACCTTTCCACTATGGCCGCTGGCGTTTTGATAATTACTACGGCTGGGTGTGGATACCAGGCTACGAATGGGCACCTGCATGGGTGGCATGGCGCCAGGGTGGTGGTTATTATGGCTGGGCTCCGCTTTCACCGGGTATAAACATTAACGTATCATTCGGCAACTATAACATTCCGGATAACTATTGGGTATGCGCGCCCCAGGCTTACATTACCAGCCCAAACATATACAATTATTATGTGCCTTATAACCGCAGGGTAACTATAATTAACCGTACCACTTATATAAACAATACCTATGTATATAATAACCGGAGGTATTACAGTGGCCCGAGAGCTAATGATGTTGAGCGTATTACAGGCAGGCCGGTAAGGATATATAATATCAACAATAGCGGCCGCCCTGAACGTACCGGTATACGTGATAATAGTGTAAATATCTATCGTCCCAACGTTCGCAGGGCTGATAATGCAAGGCCTGCAAGGGTTATTGATGGTGCCGCTTATCAGCGTGAAAACCCGAATCAGCGCATTGCCGACCGTTCAGCAGGTATCAGCCGTGGTAATGCCGACCGCCTGGCAAGGGTTGCCCGCAGCGAAAAGCCCGACAATAATGTGGTAAGGGTTAATGAGAACAGGCCCGAAAGCCGTGCATCACGCCGTAACGAACAAATACGTAATCGTGCGAACGATAACAACAATAGTGGCGATGCTGTAATGGGTAATGTAAACCGCCGCGACCAACAGTTAGGTGGCCGCGAAAGTAACGACGATAACAATAACCGCGGACAAAGGCCACAGCGCGATGGCGATGTACGCAGCAGCGACCGCAGCCAGCGTGATGTGCAACGCCAACAACGCGATCAGCAGGCGGATCAATCTCGCCAGCAACAGCAAGAGCAAATGCGCCAGCAGCGTGACGCACAACGTCAGCAACGCGACCAGCAGGCAGATCAGTCACGTCAACAACAACAGGAGCAAATGCGCCAGCAGCGTGAAGCGCAACGTCAGCAACGCGACCAACAGGCCGATCAGTCACGTCAACAACAACAGGAGCAAATGCGCCAGCAGCGTGAAGCGCAACGTCAGCAACGCGACCAACAGGCCGATCAACAACGCCAGCAACAGCAGGAGCAAATGCGCCAGCAACGTGATCAGCAAAGGCAACAGCAGGAAGAGCAGCGCCGCCAACAGGCTGACCAGCAACGCCAGCAACAGCAGGAGCAAATGCGCCAGCAGCGCGATCAGCAAAGGCAACAGCAGGAAGAGCAACGCCGCCAACAGGCGGATCAGCAACGCCAGCAACAACAAGAGCAAGCACGTCAACAAGCCGATCAGCAACGCCAGCAACAGCAGGAGCAAATGCGCCAGCAGCGCGATCAGCAAAGGCAGCAACAACAAGAGCAACGCCAGCAACAGCGTGATGAACAACGCAGCAGCAGAGGCGGTGGCCGCCCGGGCCGTAACTGATTATAACAAAATCGTTATCTTAATATTAGATGGTAAGGACAATTGCGTAAAGTAATTGTCCTTACTTTTATACCATGATTGCTACCTTACGATATAACTTACTTATGTTGCTGCTATGCTGCGTAGGCCTGGCAAGCAATGCCCAGGGCAAACGAGCCGTTGATGATGCTCCCGGAATTAACTTCATAGAGAACTCATGGGGCGAAGCCTTAAAGCAAGCAGCCAAGCAGGATAAATACATTTTTGTAGATGCTTACGCAGTTTGGTGCGGGCCTTGTAAAATGCTTAAACGCACTACTTTTAAGGATAAAGAAGTAGCCGACTTCTTCAACAAAAACTTTGTTAACGTTGCCATGGATATGGAAAAAGGGCAGGGGCCTGAACTGGGTTCGCAGTGGGCGCTTGAGGGTTACCCTACTTTGCTTATCTTTAATTCAAAAGGCAAACGTGTGCTGCATACGGTTGGATTTATTGAGCCGAGCGAGCTATTGCGGTTTGCTAAACAGGCACTCGCCGCCAGGTAAAATAAAAAAGGCCGATAACACTCTCGCAGTATCTCGGCCTTACATCTACCTATGAAAAACAAACCCTCTGAGAAGGGTATTAATACATATCCAAAAGTGATGCCAAGGCCGAACGTGAACTTATTTCAACTTATAATTAAGTTTAATTCGCGAAAAATGATGTTTTAACGTGTATTTTTTACCCCATCGAGCGGGGTGCATTTTCCCCAAGTGGGAAAATTGGTCACAAAGCAAATCAAAAACTATATTAAATACACAGCATCGGCCTCATTTGTTTCATTTAATCGCACATCTACGTGCTCTTTTATTACAGTTGATAGCGCGATGCCCGAAAAATCAGTAGTCACCGGGAAGCTTTTATGGTTACGGTCAATTAAAATTACGCTGCGTATTTTCTTTAAAGGCACGTTTAAAAACACACCCAACCCATAAGCCAGGGTTTTACCGCTGTTAAGTACATCATCAACAATAATGATCACCTTATCGCGGCACTCCTCTATATCAAAATCAGTTTTGGCCTGTAAGGTGGTGCTTTGCTTGTCAATATCAATGGTTAACAGGCGGCTTTTAAATGGCGCCTTTTCATCCAGTATAGCTTTTATGCGTTCTGCTATAACATTGCCGCGGGGCAATATGCCCGCTATCATGATTTCTTCCTCATCAAAATTGTCTTCCAATACTTGATAGGCAATCCTGTCTATCTTCTGCTGTATTTGCTGGCTGTTTAATATGAGCAATTTTTTTTCGGGCATGGCGGCAGCTTTTATTGATTTACGGAGCTAATATATAAGCTTTACTCCTTACTATACGGAAAGAAAACAAAATTAGCACCCTCAGGCACTATAGCAAAAACGCACATAAAATCGTGCGGGTTTTTATAGCTGTCAATAAAGCGCTGTTTTAATTCTTTTTTGATAACACCCTTTTCAATAAATTCCTCAAGGGTCGACGCATTGATGGTCCATTCCGAATTCAACTCATTGTGGTCAAGTATCAACTCGCCAATGCTTACATCGTGCTGATGGGCGATAAATATGGGGTAGGCTGAAAGGCCTTCAACCATTATTTCCACAGCTACCTCACGTATGGATTCGCTAAAGAATTTCAGGTCGACCTCAAGGCTAACCAGCGGACTTTGCTTCTTCTTATCGTCAGCGCCCTCGTTCAACAGATCTTCGGGGTTCATCTCTCTTTTAAATCTAAATACTAATTTCTAAACTCTAATACTACTAATTACCGGTCTCTAATCTCTCACCAACAATCTCTGATCTCAACACCAACAGCACTACATTCTCTACGTGTTGTGTATGCGGAAACATATCAACCGGTTGAATTTTTACCAGGTCGTACTTTTCTTTAAGTACTACCAGGTCACGGGCTTGTGTGGCGGCGTTGCAGCTTACGTAAACAATTTTGGGGGCTTCAATTTCCATCAGGCGGGCTACCACATCCGGGTGCATACCCGCGCGCGGAGGATCGGTAATAATAACTTCAGGCTTGCCATGCTCGGCCACAAACTCAGCCGAAAGCACATCCTTCATATCGCCGGCGTAAAATTTGGTGTTGCTGATGTTATTGATCTGCGAGTTGATCTTGGCATCCTCAATGGCCGATGGTACATACTCAACACCCACTACTTCGCGCACATGGCCTGCCACAAAGTTGGCAATGGTGCCGGCACCGGTATATAAGTCATACACCAGTTCATCGCCCTTAAATCCGGCAAAATCACGAGTTATTTCGTACAGCTTTAATGCCTGTATGGAGTTGGTTTGGTAGAATGATTTTGGCCCGATGCGGAATTTGATTACCCCATTTGGCGATGGCATCTCCTCGTATATATATTCAGGGCCTTTAAAGGCTACTACCTCTTGGTCAAAAATGGTATCGTTTTTTTTATGGTTGATGATGTATAGTAACGAGGTGATCTGCGGAAACTCGGCCTCAATAAAACCCATCAGTTTTTGCACTTCCTCATCGGTAGCATAGGCAAAAACTACCACCACCATTACCTCGCCGGTTGATGAGGTGCGCACAATCAGGTTGCGCAGCGCGCCGGTGTGCTGTTTCAGGTCATAAAAGCTGTAGCCATGCTGCTTCACAAATTCGCGAATGCTGTTACGCAGCGAGTTGGATGGTTCAGCTTGCAGGTAGCAATGTTCCACATCCAGTATTTTATCAAAACGGCCGGGGATGTGGAAACCCAGGGCGTTCATATCCAGTTGCTGGTCTTCACGGTTTTCGCCATCATACAGCCAGCGCTTATTGGAAAAAGTGAATTCCAGTTTGTTACGGTAATATTTATCGGCAGGCGAAGCCACAATAGGCATAATGCCGCCGGCATCCAGCTTAGCCAGGCGAGTGATGGCATCGGCCACAGCTTTTTGTTTAAAGGTAAGCTGGGCATCATACGTCATGTGCTGCCATTTACAGCCGCCGCAGGTACCAAAATGTTTGCAAAAAGCCTGAACACGGTGCTCGGATGCTTTTTTTAGCTCAGTTATGCGGCCCTCGCCAAAATTCTTTTTACTTTTAAAAACGTTTACATCTACCACATCGCCGGGGATGGCCTTATCCACAAACAACACAAAATCATCGGCCTTGCCTACGCCCTTGCCTTCCTCGGCAATATCAATTATAGCTACGTTCTCGAAGAACTTACTTTTTTTTGCACCTCTGCTCATCAGGCTGCAAAGTTAAGCCAATTATTTAAATTTGTTGGCTTACCGGTTTTACTTCCGATGCAGTGAGCGATGGTTTAATATTATAATACCATATAGCTGAACAACAGCACAAAATATAACAAACTGCAAAAGCCGCTACATCATTGAATTCTGGCCCGTCAGGTCCAAGATCATAATGAATAAAATAAAAATCCGCAGCAATCAATACCGCTGTTAGCAAGCTTAGTATACTTTTTTTAATATAATTATTATTTACGAACGTATTAAGCCAATGACAGACAGGCCAAAATAAGATAAAGATTGGAATGGCGGCGATAGCACCAAAAAACACCATTAAAAAGTATAAGAACACAAGTGACGATGGGTCTTTTAAACCATTTGTTAACAATGCAGCAACAGGCGAAAGTAATATACTGGCCCCTACTGTTTTCAATGAATATTTAAGTGAACTTGACATTTATATTAAGCTAATTGTACAAAGCCTGATGAATGTGTAATACTTTTAATGGTTTTGGCATACTTATACCGCATTTTTTTAAAATAAGCGGTAAAATCTACACCTCCCGCGTTAAATAATTTGCGGTGTGCCGCCCAAACCGTTAGGATGGTGGCGTAGTAGAATATTTTATAGGCTACCCCACGCCACGCTTTTAAAAATACGGATTTGTTGGCAAATATCATATCCAGCCGCTCAGTTTGAAAGGTGATGTGGTATGCCTCATCAATCAGTATGTCGGTGCAGATCTCTTTTAGCAACGGGCAGTTGGTGGCGTTCCTTAATGCCTGATAAAATATTTGCGCGGTGCTTTCAACCGTAATAACCGCCAACGTCCACATCTCCATGCTGGTATTGAGGTGCCTCGCGAAGCGAAAAAGCGAGTCGCCCCAGTTATGTTTGATGCGCGGCAGATCGAGCACATCAAGATACCTCCCCAAGTTATTGTCATGCTTTTGTTCTTCTTTAATAAATAGTTTAATAGCTTCCAGGTACGCCGGATCATTTGTTTTGCTCGCATAGCGTGTTGCCGCGGCTATAAGTTGTTTGCCTTCGGACGTTTCGCCAAGCTGCCAGGCCTGTAGCGAAGGCAGTATACGATCTATTTCTTTAAGACTTATTAAGGGGAGCTGCTCCCAGTTAATACGGTGCTGTGTGGCATTAGCCTTAAAGTGGCCTACCCAGTAGTTACTTGTGTGCATGTTTTTATATTGTAGTTAGGATGAGTGATGTTGTTTGTAAAGCCCGGCGACTATTGCCGCCGGGCGGGGTGATAGGGTTAGGTTGAGATATGTTTACTGGTTATCCCAATTTATTTTGCGCGAAAAGTACATGAGTATAGCGATGATGGCAAATAAGGTTACACTGCCAACCAATAGGGCAAGGTCTTCCAGTTGGATGATGACAAAAACAAACACATAAAACACGGCGAGTATAAAAGTTAGTAAACCTGCTACTTTCCTGTTTTTTAATAATGATGCTATAAACCAGGATATCAACCCTACTGTAGCTACTGCCGCTATCGCATATGAGATATTGAAGCCTACTTGCTCGGCAAATGATAGCAGCAGTATATAAAATACTACCATAGCCGCCCCGACCAACAAGTAATTAAAGGTGTGGATGACTGTCCGGGTAATAATTTCGGTAAGAAATAGGGCTACAAAAGTTAACAGTATAATCAGGATAGCATACTTACTGGTACGCATGGTTTTTTGATAATCATCAACCGGGATAATCATTTTTACACCGAATGATGACTTGCTTACTTTTAGTTTGTTGGCAAATACATTATCAACGTTTATCCATTGCTGCGGAAAGGTTTGGCCCAGATTTAGGGTATGCCAGCTAGCCGTAAAACCACTGGTATCAACATTGCGACTATCCGCAGCAACCGAACCATCAAAAGACGGCGAGTTCCAGTTACCGGATATACGGGCTGTAGTCGCTTTTCCTAACGGTAGAAATTGAAGTTCGTTACTGCCTTTTATCTGCAGGTTGTAATTGAACTTTCCGCTCTTTTCTAATAATTCGGTTGCATTGAAAGCGGCCTGCATAGTGTTTTCAAAAAGGGTATCGTTAAAAGCGGGGCGGGCCGTTATTTTTTGAGCATTGATATTAATCTCGGGGAGGCTTTTTAAGCCCTTAGTGTCACTAAGCCCAAACAGTAAGTAAGCTCGCTCGGGCAATAGCTGCGCCGGCGATATCTGCATGCCGGTAAGGTCAATTTTTCCAAAATCGCCGTTTACATTTACGTCAGCATTATATACGGCAGCATAAAATATGCCTTTGTGTAGTTTTTGTGATTTGGTATCTGCCTTATAGTTCAGGTGTTCAGGCAGTATATACAGCTTACCAATGGTTTCGCGTACGTTCACCTGTTTAAAGGTATCTACATATTTTTCGTACGAACGGTAAGGAATAACCAATACCGGCCCGTTAATGAGTTGGCTGCCCGACCATTGGTTTGATATTTCATCCAAAACCTGCTGGTTGCGGTTCTGTCGTTCTTCAATAAGGTTTTGTACAAAGATTGACGGGATAAGCAGCACCAGCGTAAGTACACCCAAAATAACTGCCTTGATAGTGCTGGATAATTTTTGCCATACCGGCATAAATGATTGATTTTCTGAGTTCATGATATTTTAATTAAAAGTACTTTTTATTTCAAAGTATATACACAAAAAAAATTACATCCCTTTTTGCAACCTGATCAACTGTTCAAGCGCGTTTAAATGTTGCTCAAATGCTTGTTTTCCTTTTTTGGTAGCTTCATAATTTGTGTTTGGCTTTCGGCCAACAAAGGTTTTGTTCACTAATATATATTCGTCCTTCTCCAAAGCTTTAAGGTGCGATGCCAGATTACCGTCCGTAATGCCCAACAGCTCTTTAAGCGAGTTGAAGTCATAACGTTCGTTAGCCATCAACACACTCATTATCTGCAGCCTTACGCGGTTCTCAAAAGCCTTATCAAGTTTCTCGAAAGGATTATTACCCGTCATACTTAAAATACATTATGCTACCGTAAATAATATGCAGCACGCCAAAACCTATCGCCCAAAACAATAAACCATATCCTGGCAGCAGGGCAGCAATCAAACCAAGGCTAATTTCCAGCAAACCCAGGTATTTTACGTCGCCAAAAGTATAATTACTTGCGCTAACTAAGGCCAGGCCGTAAAAAATTAGTGTGGCCGGGGCTATAAAACCTATGAAACCTCTGCTGAGTAATATTAAACAAAAAAACCCGCCGGCAACAAGCGGTATCGCTAAATGGATTAGCAAATTTCTGCTGGTTTTACCCCACGCTTTTTGCCCTTTACGCTTTGCCTTACGTTTAGTTAAATAAGCACCTGTTAATAAAGATGAGGCCAAAACCAGCATGGCTATGATAAATAAGGGCCTGATTACTGACCCTGCTTCATCTGCAAAATACCCTGCAACAGGGGAGTCAGATTGGTAATAACCAACTTGGTTAGTATACGCAATGTAATAATAAGCGAGTGCCGCCCCTATCAAAGCATACACTCCCGCCATTACACCTGACAGGCCGCTTAGCGATATAAATTTCGATGATCGCTCCATTAAACTACGTATGGAGCTCAACTCATCATGCAATTCCTTTTCTTCCACTGGAAAGTACTTTTATTTTCAAAGTAAATGATTAATTATCTATCGTGCAAATTTTTTGAAAAAAAATAAGAGCCCCGTTATGAGGCTCTATCGCAGTTATTTATCAGCAGTTATGGTTACGGGCTGCACCAGGCTATGCAGCAGGTGCCTAACCTCGTGGTGATTACGCAGGTAGAACCGAGCGGCGGAGATATTGCTGCCCACCTTCACCGTAAGCGAATTATCAGGCAGGGCCTTAAAAATATCCTCATCGGTATGGTCATCGCCAAGTGCCATTATAAAGTCGTAGTCCTTATTGTGCAGCATGGCTGATGTTGCTTTACCCTTGTTAATTTCCATGTTTTTTATTTCAACCACCTTGTTGCCGGGCAGCAATTGCAGGCCTCGGTCATTAATCAGGTAGCGCAGGTTGTTCATCAACTCGTTGGTGCGGAGTTCGCCCAAGCCTTTCTCCACCTTGCGGTAATGCCATACCAGCGAGTAGTTTTTTTCTTCGATAAAAGCGCCCGGCGTACGGTCAACATACATTTCAAGCAGCGGGTATACATCCTGTTTCCATTGATCGTTAAGGCCGGGTATGCTTTCCCACTCGCCGTTTTTCTTCATCCAGGCGCCGTGTTCGGCAATCAGGGTAAGTTTAGTATGGCCAAACCACTCTTCCAGGCAATCATAACCCCGGCCACTCACCAGTACTATTTGATTGGCAGGGTCGGCGTTCAGGTCGTCAAGCAGGGCATAAAGTTCTTCATCCGGTTTGGCTGCGTTAATATCTGATTTAAAGCCTACCAGCGTTCCGTCATAATCCAGGAATATTACACGGTTTTGCGTTTTACTATATATCTTTTTAATAGCCTGCTCGGTAACATCGGTAATATGGCGCGAGCGCATGGATTGCTGCATCTGTTTTACCTCCCGAATGCGCTCCATAAATATGCGCACCCAATGCTTAATGTTAAATTTTGATACTACCTGGCGCATCAGTTTCATGCGGCGGCGCTGTTCAAACACCGGCATACTGAGCGCTTTTACCATAGCCTTAGCCATGGAATTAATGTTGCTCGGGTTTACAATTATGGCATCAATCAACTCTTTGGATGCCCCGGCCATTTCGCTTAATATCAATACGCCGGTTTCCTGTGTGCGGCTGGCAACGTACTCTTTGCTTACCAGGTTCATGCCATCACGCATGGGCGTTACCAGGCATATATCAGCCGTATGGTATAGTGCTGATAGCGTTTCGATCGGGAACGCACGGTAAAAATAATTTATCGGGCTCCATTCTATGGTGCGGTGCCGCGCATTAATATCACCTACCTTACGGTCAATATTTTCCTTAAGCTCCTTGTATTGCGGTACATTATCTCGTGAAGGCACCACAATCATGTGCAATACAACTTTCTCCCGATACTCAGGATGCGCTTCGAGCAACATTTCAAAGGCTTGCAAACGTTGTAATATGCCTTTGCTGTAGTCGAGCCTGTCAATACACAGGATCAATTTTTTATCCTTAAACGTCTCTTTTAAATGCTCTGCTTCTTGCTTTACGCGGTCAGTTGTGGTTAATGCGGCATATTTTTCATCGTCAATACCCATCGGGAACGATTCCACCACCACCGGGCGGTCATCAACCGTAATTACGTTTGATGTTGAATTGTAGGGCAACAGTCGGGTTGCCGCGGTTATAAAGTGGCTGGCATCATCAAAAGTGTGAAAGCCCACCAGGTCGGCACCCAGCATACCTTCAATCAGTTCATTTCGCCATGGTATCAGGCGGAACATCTCGAAAGACGGGAACGGAATATGCAAAAAGAAACCTATAGACACGTCCGGCTGTTCAGCACGTATCAGGCCTGGCAGTAACAGCAGTTGATAATCGTGTATCCAAATGGTATCGCCGGGCTCGGCAATCTGCATTACGGCGGCCATAAACTTTTTATTTACGGCGCTGTAATATTCCCAGTTGCTTTGTTTGTAGTTTGAATAAGTTGATGCGTAATAGTGAAAAATCGGCCAAAGTATCTCATTTGAAAAACCTTCGTAATAGCCTGATATTTCATCCGCGCTCAAAAATACCGGCACTAGGCTCTTTTCGGCAAGTTTTTGCTTCACTTGTTCCTGCTGGGCTTCGTCGGTTACTTCAATGCCGGGCCAACCCAGCCAAACGTTATCTCCCGACCGGTAAACAGAGCCTAACCCGGTGGCCAGGCCACCCTCGCTTGTTACAATATTAAAGCCGCCATCATCCTCATATATCTTTACAGGCAGCCTGTTTGAAACAATGATTGTTTTACTCATAAGTAGTATGTTTTAACGTGCAAAAGCCATAAAATAGCCTTTTTTAGCCACATTTAAAAATGTAACTAACAATTAAACCGTTGTTGAGTTATACACTACTAAAGGAAAAAGTATGAAAGAAGTTTTAGAAAATTGGTCTGATAACATGCCGTCGTGGCTATGGAATATACTGATAACTATTACGGCGGTGATTATCGGCCTTATTATAAAGCTGATTATAAAATCGATACTTAACTTTTATAAAAACCGCAACGATTATTCGCTTTTCCGGAGCATTATTGTGCATACCGGCAGGCCCATGAACCACTTTGTGCCGTTGCTGGTGCTCAACCTGATGCTGCCATTGATGGATATGCAAAAGCGTTTTTACATACCGTTTAGCCGCTTTGTGGAGATATCGCTTATTATTTCATTTGCGGTACTGCTGGTTAGCTCCATCAAGGTTTTTGAGGATTACATGTATCATGTGTACGATTTAAACAAAGAGGATAACCTGAAAGAGCGCAAAATACGTACGCAGTTACAATTTATAAGGCGAATACTGGTAACATTTATAGTACTGATAGCCGTTGCGGTGGTATTGTTAAGCTTTGATAACGTACGTAAAATTGGTGCCGGTTTACTTACCGGTGTCGGCATTGGCGGTATTATTATAGGTTTCGCAGCCCAAAAATCTTTAGCTAATTTTTTGGCCGGATTTCAGATAGCGTTTACGCAACCGATAAGGATTGATGACGTGCTGGTTGTAGAGGGCGAATGGGGCCGTGTAGAGGATATTACCCTGACTTACGTTGTGTTAAACATCTGGGATCAGCGCAGGCTGATTTTACCGATTAACTATTTTATTGAAAAGCCCTTTCAAAACTGGACGCGTACCACATCGCAAATTTTAGGCACTGTTTTTTTATATCTCGATTACAATACCCCTGTTGATGCCATCCGTGCAGAGTTCGATAGGCTGCTTGATAATACTAACCTTTGGGATAAACGGGTTAAAGTAATACAGGTTACTGACGCCAAGGAACGAACCATCGAGATTCGCGCGTTAATGAGCGCGCGCAATTCATCGCAGGCGTTTGATTTACGCTGCTACATCCGCGAAAACCTGATCAACTTTTTAAGAGACAATTACCCCGAAAGCCTGCCATTGCAACGGGTGCTGCTTACTCATGATGAAAAATTCAAGCAGGATAAGGATGCGTCCGCTTTACCGGCTTAAGTATTTAGCGCTTGCTGCATTTTAACAGGCGGCGCCAATTGCTGCGCGTTTTTATCTGTCTTTTGCTTACGTAAAAAGTATAAGTGAATTCCGCCTATAAGCAGGGCGGCTATCCCCTCGGCAAGCAGGGTGTTTTGCGCGTTAATATATTGTGATACCGTACCAATAAGCAAACCGCCTATCGGCTGCAAACCGAATAAAACCATGGCGTAAAAACTGATCACTCGTCCACGCATATCCGGGCTAACCGTAGTTTGTATAACCGTATTACTGATGGTAACCTGAGACATCATACCGAAACCGCTGATCATGGCAAACACCAGCGCAACCGGGTAAATTTCTTCATGCGAGAAAAGCGCAAGGCCCGTACCCAATACCAGTGTATTAATGGCCAGTATCAGCTTTAAATTGCTGCCTGGTTTTAATGATGCCAGGAAGATGGCCCCGGCAAAAGCTCCCAATCCGATAACGCTATCAATAACCCCAAAAGTTGATGCTGTGCCCTTAAAAATATCGCGCGCGTAAACCGGTATCAGCGTAGCAAAAGGCAGCACCAGTACACTCATTAGGCAAAGCATCAGTAGTATAAAACCTATAGATGGTGTGTTTTTAATATAAGTAAAGCCTTCTTTCAAATCGGCTACAACATCTTTATTATGCGGCTTGGCCTCGTATTTAGGTAATCGCATTGCTAATAAGGAACCAATCACCGCTATAAAGCTCAGAGTATTCAGGCCAAAACAAGCATCCTCGCCCAGCTTTTCTATCAGCAAACCTGCAATACCAGGCCCTATCAACCGCGACAGGTTGACCATGGATGAATTAAGCGCCAAAGCATTAGGCAGGTGTTCCTTATTGTCAATCATCTCATAAACCAGCGACTGCCGGGCTGGTACGTCAAACGCATTGATAACGCCCAAAACCACGCTTAATGAGATGATTTGCCAAACTTCGTATTGTTTAAAGTAAACCAGTAAGGTAAGCAGCAGTGCCTGTATCATTGAGGCGATCTGCGTAATAAGCAATACCTTATAACGGTCATACCTATCGGCTACAACGCCGCCTAAAAAAGAAAGTATAAATGAGGGAAATAAGCTGGCGAACATGGTTACACCCAGCATAAATTCAGAATGTGTTAAGGCGTATACTACCCAGCTTACAGCAGTTTTTTGCATCCAGGTGCCAATCAGCGAAAACGATTGGCCAAAAAAGAAAAGCCTGTAGTTGCGGCTTTTAAACGCGTTGAAAGTACTAATGTTCATCTAATTTCCGTCCCCTCTTTGTTTATTTGATAATTATTCGTGTTCGATAATCTTTTTAAGCAAGCTTAAGGCATTGTTCAAGGATGCGCGGTCTTCAGTTGTGCACAAATCACTTATGGCGGTATACAGCCACTCCTCCCGCTCGTTACGTACCCGATACAGCACTTCGCGACCAGCGTCAGATAAGGAAATGATTACCTTACGCTTGTCCGTTTTTGATGGCTCGCGGTTAATGTAACCCAACTCAAGCAGGTGGTTCAATATCTGCGACATGGATTGCGTCGTGATCTTCTCCATGGAGGCCAACTCGCTGGGCAGCAACTGCCCATGCTGATCGAGCAGGGCAATGGTTGAACGCTCAGTTAACGAAAGCTTTTCGCCGGTTAATGATTGCTTGCGCAGCTTTTTTACCAATCGGGTAGTTGTTTCGCGCAGTTGCGCTGCCAGTTGCCTTGTATTCTTGTCCATTTAATTATAAGCTTAACTTGTAAGTTTACCTTACAAAATTACACATGCGCTGCTAAACATTTGTCATTTACATTTCATAACACATCACAAAAAATTATGCCAGCGGGACGGGGCAATTACATTAAATAGTAATTTAGTTGGATGAAATTAGCAGAGCTAACTAACTACCTGGAAAGCCTGGCACCGCTGGCCTATCAGGAAGATTATGATAATGCAGGCCTTATTGTTGGTCGCCTGGATAAAGAGGTTAACCAGGCGCTTATATCACTTGATTGTACCGAGGCCGTGGTTGACGAAGCCATTGCCACCGGTTGCCAGGTAATCATATCGCACCATCCCATTGTTTTTAAAGGACTGAAAAAATTTAACGGCCGAACCTATATAGAGCGCGTGGTTGAAAAAGCCATTAAGCATGATATTGCCGTTTACGCTATCCATACCAACCTGGATAATATAACCGGGGGTGTAAACTCCAAAATATGCGAGATGCTGGGTTTGAAGAATACCCGCATACTCGCGCCTAAAAACGGATTGCTTAAAAAGCTGGTTACCTATGTACCGGTTAACGATGCAGAGCGGGTAAAGAACGCGCTGTTTGCTGCCGGCGCAGGTAATATTGGCAACTACAGCGAATGCAGCTTTGGCACCGAGGGCACAGGTACCTTTAAGGGTAATGATGATACCAACCCCTACGTTGGTGAGCCTGGCACCCGCCACCGCGAAGCCGAACTACGCATAGAAACTATTTACCCTGCCAATTTAGAAAGCAAAATATTGATGGCTTTAGTTTTGAACCATCCGTATGAGGAAGTGGCTTATGATCTGTACACCCTTAGCAATCAGCATAATCAAATTGGCTCAGGCATGATTGGTGAACTTGACGTGGCTTTGAGCGAGCACGATTTTTTAAGATCACTTAAGGAAAAGATGCATACCGGCGTTATTAAATATACGCAACTGCGCGACCGCGAAGTTAAAAAAATAGCGGTATGTGGCGGCTCAGGTGGCTTTTTGCTAAAGCAGGCCATAGCCGCCGGTGCCGATGTTTTTGTAACGGCAGATTATAAATACCATGACTTTTTTGATGCCGACGGCAAGATAGTGATAGCAGATATCGGACATTTTGAAAGTGAGCAATTTACGCAGCAATTATTGTTTGAAATTATTCAGAAAAAATTCGCTACCTTTGCCGTCCGTTTAACAACGATAAATACGAACCCCGTCAAATATTTTATTTAATGGAACAAACCGTTGAACAAAAGCTGAAAGCTTTATACGAACTTCAGACAATACATACTAAAATTGATAGAATACGCCAGGTGCGCGGTGAATTACCTGTTGAGGTAGCCGACCTGGAAGATGATGTTGCCGGTTTGGAAACCCGCATCCAAAAGCTTAAATACGAGCTTGATGATGTTGAGGACGAAATCGTTAACCGTAAAAACCTGATCAAAGATGCTCAGGCCAACATCAAAAAATACGAAGCGCAACTTAACGATGTTAAGAACAACCGTGAGTACGATGCTATCTCTAAAGAGATCGAAATTCAAGGCCTTGACATACAGGTAAGCGAGAAAAAAATCCGCGAGTTTGGTTTTGAGATCAGCAACAAAACCCAGGTTTACGAAAAAGCACTTGCGGATTTGGAAGCACGTAAGGCCGATCTTGACGCTAAGAAAGCAGAGTTAGGCACCATTACTGCTGAAACTGAAAAAGAAGAGAACGAACTGCTTGGCCAGGCTGAAAAAGCTACCGGTAACATCGAGGAACGTTTGCTTACTGCTTACACTCGTTTGCGCAAAAACGCTAAAAACGGTTTGGCTGTGGTAACTATTCAGCGCGATTCATGCTCAGGTTGCTTTAACCAGATCCCGCCTCAACGCCAGTCAGATATCCGTCAGCGCAAAAAAATTATCGTTTGCGAGCACTGCGGCCGTATCCTGGTTGATGAGCAAATGGCTTTAGAAGCAGAGGAAGCATAAACTGCTGTTTAAATATTAGAAAAAGCGCCCTCGAGGCGCTTTTTTATTTTTTATCTTTTAGCAGTGTTTTACGAAGGAAAAACTTGCAGCTTGATTGCCTTACCAAAGCCGCTATTTAATAGAGTAAGTAATATCACATTTTTCATTCAATGCAATCTCCATCAACAGCAAAAAATATATAAATCTTTAGTTATAAAGCAAGAGATTCCCACACCCCCCCCTTCGCATTGACCGTTATAAATAGCATATAAATAAAGTCTACTAAAATACCGTGCGCAATAAATACATGCTTATTTGGTCTTTTCCTTTACAATTTCATACTCTGCCAATAATCTCACATCAGGATCTGCCACGAGTTCGCCGGCTTCAGTCGGCGCGGCAATGTTCAGGTCAAGTGTCTTATCTCTCATGTCAGCAGTAAACCGGGTGCTACCTACCTTTAGATCGACACTTAGCTGATAAACATACTTTTGCAACTGCTCAATATGCAGGTGAATACCATGATTGGTTTTATCCGTTTCGTAACTGATGCGCAATTTAGGATGCCCTGCTGTGTATAACCACTGCTTAAAGAATTGTTCCAGGTTTTGACCACTGGCTTTCTCCATTACATCTCTAAAATTTTCAGTGCCGGCATTGCCATTTTTGTAGGTGCTGTAATAGGTGCGTATACCTTTCATAAACTTTTCATCACCCAGTTTATGCCTTAACATATATAGCACCCAACTGGCTTTTTGGTAACTGTTATTGTTAAGCAAAGTAATATCGGCTTTCTCTTTAGTTTGATCCACCACCGGGGTCATGCGCTCTTTTTCAAAAGCGAAAATGCCGGTGCGGTCTACCATCATACGTTTCTTCAGGCTATCAATTCCATATTTATGCTCATGGTAATAGTGCGTAAAATACGTGGCAAAACCTTCGCTTAGCCAAACATGTGCCACGTCGCTCTCGGTAGCGGCATCGCCAAACCATTGGTGTGCAACTTCATGTGCTACCAATGCTTCAATAGCCCTATCATCTACCGAGTTTTCGTAATAAAAAATATTGCTGGCATTTTCCATGCCGCCAAAAACAGTTTTTGATTGTACATTGGCCAACTTTTTATACGCGTAGGGCCCTATCTGCTGATTATAGAAATTCAGGATCTCGGGCGCGCAGGCGTAAGCTTTAAATCCGTTGCTCTTATCTTGTTTAAAAGTATAAGCATTTACAGGTACCTGATTTATAAACTCAGGTGTACTTATGGCAAAATCGGCCACGCCGATCACCATTACCTTGGTTGATACCGGCACATCCTCATGCCAATGGGTCGTTTTGATATCGCCACTTTGCTTTTCGCTTATTTTTAAGCCGTTGGCCACGACGCTGTAATGCGCAGGGGCGTTTACGATAAAGTCGACACCGGCTTTATCGGCCACATCATCAACACAAGGCAACCATTTCTGCGCACGGTGCAGCCAGTTATCGCCAAAGAATGTGCGGTCGCCGTATTTGTTTTTAGAGATGATGAGCCCATCAGCAGGTATACCGCTGTAGGTAACATGATAGGTATGGTTAGTACCCGATTTGGCCGCTGTTTTTATGATTAGCTTATCATCAGTGTGGGTAAAGTTTAACTTTTTACCACCCTCTGTTACGGCGAGTACCTGCATGCCTTTACCATTGGCCGCCTTACCATCCAGATCAAACGTTACTGAATTTACATCACGGCATAATGATAACTGTAAATCGGCCTGGCCTTTGATCACATCGTCCTGATCATTAAGCGTAATATTAAAGGTATAATGCTGCACATCAACCGCCGGAACGAGCGCCTGTGCGTTGGCTTTTGCATACACAGCCAGCAGCGCAAGGGATAGTAAATATTTATGCATAGTCAATTAGCTTAAGTAATAATAAACAGATTAATTGACATTTGCATACCGGCCTTAATACTATTCCTCGCCTATGTATTTCTGATCAATCTGTTTATTGGCCTTGGCACCCAGTTTCTTAATTTTTTCGGCAGTGATAGTTAGGTTACCACGGCCGTCAGCCAGTTTGTTAAGAGCCTTATCATAAGCATCCTGGCTTTGTTTAATGTTTTTACCGATGCTTTCCATATCAGTAACAAAGCCCACAAACTTATCATACATCTCACCGCTCAGGCGGGCAATCTCCAAAACGTTACGGTTTTGACGCTCTTGCTTCCACATGCTGGCAATGGTGCGTAGCGTAGCCAAAAGTGTCGACGGGCTAACAATCACCACCCGCTTATCCCAGGCATCGCTGAAAAGCTCTGCATCTATCTGCACGGCTATACTGAACGATGATTCTATAGGGATGAACAGCAATACAAAGTCGGGCGAGTTGATCTGGTACAGATCGTGGTAGTTTTTAGATGACAGGTTATGCACATGGCTCCTGATGGATTCAATATGTGCTTTTGAATACAGCTTGCGCTCTTCCTCGCTCTCGCTGTTTACCAGGCGTTCGTATGCTACAAGTGATACCTTGGAGTCAATAATCAGGTTCTTATCGTCCGGCAAGTCTATCACCACATCGGGTTGCAGGCGCATGTTTTCGTTAGTGGTCATGCTGGCCTGTATGCGGTATTCACGATCCTTGACCAGTCCTGAGCGTTCAAGCACTCTTTCGAGTATCACTTCTCCCCAATTACCCTGACGCTTGTTATCACCTTTAAGTGCTTTGGTGAGGTTCTGCGCTTCGTCGCTAATCTGGCGGTTAAGCTCCATCAGCTGGGTAATTACTCCCTTAAGCGTATTGCGTTCTGCGGCTTCCATATTGTAAACCTTGTCAACCTTTTCCTCAAAAATCTTCAGGTTTTCCTTCAGCGGATTTAATATGTTGTCGAGGTTGTGTTTGTTTACATCCACAAACTCGCGCGATTTTTCCTTAAGTAGCTTTTCGGCTATATTCTCAAACTCCAATTTGAATTTTTGCTGTAGTTCCTGGATATATTTTTCCTGCTCGCCCAGGCGTTCTCGCTGTGCTTTAAAAGCTTCTTCGGCCTTGGCCATACGGCTGCGCTCAGTTAGCAAATCCTGGTTAAGCGCGGTAACAACGCCTTCCAACCGGACGCGTTCATCATGTAAGGTGCGGTCGGCCTTATCGCGCTCGGCCAGTAAGCCTGAAGCGCGTTCTTCTGCCTTGGCAAGCGCTATGCGTAAACCGTCCGCCTCGTTTTTCAGGCGCACTAATTCGTCGGTATCAATAGCAACCGGTTTCGGGCGTTTTATAAACAGCAGTACCGCCACAAGCAAAATAACAACAGCAAGAACAATTAAAACAACAGGCGTCATTTGATAAAAATATTAGCAAAACGAAGGTAGCAATTTTTTAAAAATTGCGTGTAAAAGTATGATAACACAGTCCTAATATTATATTTGTTATACAGAAGTAACAACAATGAAATTAGTCTTACCTATCAATTATAAAAAATCACTCAGCAAAAAGTCGCTTTATACTGATATTGATCGTATCAAAGCAATTATTGATTGTGAACTCTTAGAACGAAAGGCCGGTAATATCAATTTGCAGGGTCAAGAGATATTTTACAGCAGTACGCAGGAAAGTAATGAATGGAATATCTTCAAATTTATCGATGAAGGAAATTTTTCAGTATCTGAAAATAATGATCACGTCGTTATTAACTACCGGATATCAATCGGGGGTTTAATTGTAAAAGCAGTTATGATAGCCCTCATTGGTATGATATTTAATAGGTCAATATGGGCTGGTCCAGTATTTCTATTTGGTGTGGGAGGTATAAACCTGGCAATTATCTATTTCAGGCATCTAAATCTGTTAAAAAAGATTGTTAGTAAGGTTAATGTATCCGCATGTACATATTGATTTTTCCTCCAACAAACCTCATTATTTGAACCACTTCCTGCTCGCCACCAATAAGCCAAACTCCGCTGACGGATTTTTCTCGGTTGACTTATGGTGTATTTTATGAGCCCTGCGGATACCCATTAAATAACGGTTGCTGCTTTTAAATGCCTTAAAGCGGTTATGTATAAACCAATCATGAAAAATAAAATAAATAGTTCCGTACATGCTGATGCCGGTGCCTATCCAAAAGCGATAATCAAGCGTTTGATGCCCGGTCCACATCAGCCATAAGGCCAGCACGGCAAAGCCGATACTGAAAACATCATTCAACTCAAACCAGCCATGCCTTTGCTGGTGGTGCGTTTTATGAATAAACCACAGCGGCCCGTGAAACAGATATTTATGAATAAACCATGAGAAACCCTCCATAAAAGCTATAGTGGCTATAACGATTGCTATATTGATAAGGATTGCCATTTGTTGTTAAGCCCTATGTTTATAAATTATGCTGTGATATGCTTAATAGAGTTTATGTTTATTTTGTTTTTTAAAAAAGTGGGGCACAAAGCAATCTTCCGTTTTACCATATAACAGATAGCCCGAAAGATTGCTCAATGCTGGCTGCAACTATTAATTAAACCAAATCAAATCCGATATCTTTCCTGAAATAAACGCCGTCGTAATAAATACGGCTGGCATCGGCAGTGGCTTGCTGTAAGGCATCAAACAAGTTATCCTGCAAAGTAGTTATCGCTAATACACGGCCGCCTGCGGTACGTACATCCTCGCCAACAGCGGTAGTACCCGCGTGGAAAACGATCGAATCGCGAATATTCTCAATACCGGTAATGGTTTTATCTTTCAGGTATTCGCCCGGGTAGCCGCCCGCTACGCATACTATGGTAGCCGCTACTTTGTTTGATATGGTAAACTGCTTGTCGATCAGCGTGCCTTCAGCAACGCCTTCCAGCAAATCAACCAGGTCGCTCTCAATGCGTGGTAATACGCTCTCCGTTTCCGGGTCGCCCATGCGGCAGTTATATTCAATTACATAAGGGTCGCCGCCGCAATTCATCAGGCCTATAAAAATAAAGCCTTTATAAGGTATGTTATCCTGTTTTAAGCCTTCAACAGTAGGGATGATAATGCGCTCCTCAACCTTTTTTAAAAATTCCTCATCAGCAAACGGCACCGGCGAAACAGAGCCCATACCACCGGTATTCAGGCCGGTATCGCCCTCGCCAATACGCTTATAATCTTTGGCAGATGGCAGCACCTTATAGCTATTACCATCGGTCAATACAAATACCGAAAGTTCAATGCCCTGCAAAAACTGCTCAATTACTACTTTTGAGCTGGCCTCGCCAAATTTAGCGTTCGTTAGCATCTCGGTCAGTTCAAGCTGGGCTTCCTCTAAAGTAAGGCAGATCAGCACGCCCTTGCCTGCTGCAAGCCCGTCGGCTTTTAGTACAACCGGCAAACCAATGGTTGGTAAAAACTCAAGGCCTTCCTGCAGGGTTTCGCGCGTGAACGTGCGCGATGCCGCTGTCGGAACATTATGGCGTTGCATAAACTGTTTTGAAAAATCCTTGCTGCCCTCCAGTTGCGCACCCTCGGCCTGCGGACCTATCACCGGGATGTGTTTTATCTCATCATCCGCCAAAAAGAAATCGTGCACGCCTTTTACCAGTGGCTCCTCAGGGCCCACCAATACCATATTGATGTTGTTGGCAAGCACAAACTGCTTAATAGCGGCAAAATCGGTAACCTTAATATCAACGTTGGTGCCGTATTGCCCGGTACCGGCATTGCCGGGGGCAATAAACAACGATTCGCATTTTGGGCTTTGCGACAATTTCCAGGCGAAGGCACTTTCCCTTCCGCCCGAACCGAGGATCAGGATGTTCATGTCCGCAAAGATACTATTTTGGCTTAGAGATAGGCTATAGATGATAGCTGATTGATTGTTATGTGAAAAACGCAGACCTCATGCCATAGCGTATATTACGCAAATTCAAATTTATTGAATAATATTATCTGATATAAAAATATATTCTTGATGATAACGGTATTTGATGATGCATATATTCAAACCAAAAAAGTGAAACAGGGGGCTTCGCATATGAACCCGGAAATGGTGCCTTTAGCGGATTGGATGTTAAAAAAATATGGTGTAGCGCCTTTGAATATAATCTATACTAACACTTTAAACGCTGGCGAACGGACGCGCACAATCGAGATTATATTCGAATATTGTGAGCAGCAAAAGCTCTTTCTTGAAAATCAATTTGTGTTAAAAGGTGCCATAAAAAAGAAAATTTTAAAGTTTTTTAAATGGAATATAGATGTAAGGAGTGAAAATAAGCTTTTAAACTGGCTGTTAAAACCATTGCCATATTTTAAAAATGAACCATTAGTTACTTCATCATCGTTTATGCCTTTGGCTATTGAGGAAGCCAATAGTAATATTTCAGATGAGGATATCCAGCTGTTAAAAAAACAAATAGCTGAAATTGAAATATGGCGGATTGTCAGGAACAGCACGCATGCAATTTTCTTTTTTTATACTGAATCAAATTTAAAGGAGTTTGACAACAGTGCCTTCAAGGAAAAACTTTCTCTCAAATATTTTCCTCTTATAAAAAAGTATGATGAATATAACTATATCACAGTTTACAGTATATCTATATGTTTAGATAGCAAAGAAAATTTCGACAAAAAATACGGGAGCAATTGGTTTTATTACCTCAGGTAAAATAGCATTAAACAAAGCAGCCGCAGTTCTCCTGTCATTTCAAATCAAAATCTTACATTTGCCTGTCAAAATGGCTTTGCAATGTGCTGTGGCGCAATTGTTGAGTTATGAACCATAGCTATTTAAAAACATATGTTAAATTTTTTCAGTAAGCTTTTTGGGAGCAAATCAGAACGCGACGTAAAAGGCATTAATCCTATAGTAGATAAGATAAAGGCCGAGTTTGCTAAGCTTGACGTATTGAGCCATGATGAGCTTCGCGCCAAAACCATACAATTTAAGCAAACCATACAAGAAAAGCTTGCCGGTATTGATGAGCAGATAGCTGCCATTAAAGAGCAGACTGACAATAACCCCGATCTGGACGTTAGCGAAAAGGTTGAGCTGTACACCCAGTTAGATAAATTGGGTAAAGACCGCGACAAGGAGCTTGAAGTGG
The DNA here is from genome assembly GCF_021215455.1 of Mucilaginibacter roseus. Lineage (GTDB taxonomy): Bacteria > Bacteroidota > Bacteroidia > Sphingobacteriales > Sphingobacteriaceae > Mucilaginibacter > Mucilaginibacter roseus. Next base: position 645,828 of record NZ_JAJPWV010000003.1, read on the forward strand.
TGCTGATGGATATATTGCCTGAAGCATTCGCCGTAGTTAAAGAAACCGCGCGCCGCCTTGCAGGCAACCCTACCATCGAGGTTACAGCCACACCGTTTGACCGCGACCTGGCATCACGCAAAAAGAATGTTGTTATACAGGGCGATAAAGCTATTCACCATAATACCTGGATAGCCGCCGGCAACGAGGTTACCTGGAACATGGTGCATTATGACGTACAGCTTATTGGCGGTATTGTATTGCACCAGGGTAAAATTGCCGAGATGGCAACAGGTGAGGGTAAAACACTGGTAGCTACGCTGCCTGCTTACCTAAACGCGCTGGCAGGCCAGGGTGTGCACATAGTAACAGTGAACGATTATCTCGCCCGTCGTGACTCGGAGTGGATGGGTCCGCTGTATGAGTTCCACGGCCTGTCGGTTGATTGTATCGACAAGCACGAGCCGAATTCAGATTCTCGCCGCCGCGCTTATTTGGCCGATATTACTTTTGGTACCAATAACGAATTTGGCTTTGACTACCTGCGTGACAATATGACACGCAGCCCGGAAGAGCTGGTACAACGCAAACTGCATTTTGCTATGGTGGATGAGGTTGACTCTGTTTTGGTTGACGATGCCCGTACACCGCTGATCATTTCAGGCCCTATACCGCGTGGCGATGAGCATGAATTTTATGAACTGAAGCCACGCATTGAGCGTTTGGTTAACGCGCAGCGTAACTACATTACCGGCGTATTAAACGATGCCAAAAAGCAAATTAACGATGGCAAAACCGGTATTGATGATGGCGGCTTAGCGTTATTGCGTGCTCACCGTGGTTTGCCAAAAAACAAAGCGCTTATAAAATTCCTGAGCGAAGGCTCAAACAGGCAGGTACTTCAAAAAACGGAGAACCACTATATGCAGGATCAAAACAAGGAAATGCCAAAGGTGGATGCCGAGCTTTTCTTTGTTATCGACGAAAAAAGCAATTCAGTTGAGCTTGCCGAAAAAGGCATTGAACTGATCACTGCTTCAGGCGAAGATCCTAACTTCTTCGTGATGCCCGATGTGGGTACCGAGATAGCAGCTATTGAAAAATCAGACCTAAGTGCTGAAGAGAAAATAGCTCAAAAAGATGCCTTAATGCGTGATTTCTCCATTAAATCAGAACGTATTCACTCGGTTAACCAGCTGTTAAAGGCTTATACCTTATTTGAGAAAGATACCGAGTACATTGTTGATGACGGAAAGGTTAAGATAGTTGACGAGCAAACCGGCCGTGTATTGGATGGCCGCCGTTACTCTGATGGTTTACACCAGGCTATTGAAGCTAAAGAGAACGTGAAGGTTGAAGATGCTACCCAAACCTTTGCAACCATCACCCTGCAAAACTACTTCAGAATGTACCACAAGCTTTGTGGTATGACGGGTACTGCCGTTACCGAAGCAGGTGAGCTATGGCAGATATATAAGCTGGATGTTGTTGAAATACCAACCAACACGCCAACACGCCGCGAGGACCGTCAGGATCTGGTGTACCGTACAGTTCGCGAAAAATACAATGCTGTTGCCGACGAAATTGTTAAGATGACGCAGGCAGGCCGCCCGGTACTTGTGGGTACAACCTCGGTTGAAATTTCGGAATTATTGAGCCGCATGCTGAAACTGCGCGGCATTAAACATAACGTACTTAACGCTAAAATGCACCAGAAAGAGGCAGACATAGTTGCCGAAGCTGGTAAAGCAGGTACGGTAACCATTGCTACCAACATGGCAGGCCGTGGTACGGATATTAAGCTGGGCGCTGGTGTTAAGGAAGCCGGAGGTTTAGCCATCATTGGTACGGAAAGGCATGAGTCGCGCCGTGTTGACAGGCAGCTGCGCGGTCGTGCAGGCCGTCAGGGCGACCCGGGTTCTTCCCAGTTCTTCGTATCGTTGGAGGATAACCTGATGCGTTTGTTCGGTTCAGAACGTATATCGAGCCTGATGGTACGTATGGGCATTGAAGAGGGTGAGGTTATACAGCACTCTATGATCTCAAAATCCATCGAGCGCGCGCAGAAAAAGGTTGAGGAAAACAACTTTGGTATACGTAAACGTTTGTTGGAGTATGATGACGTAATGAACTCGCAGCGTACGGTAATTTACGCTAAACGTAAAAATGCCCTGTTTGGCGAGCGTTTGGATGTAGATATCAACAACACCATTTTTGATGTAGTTGAAGATATTGTTACCGAGTACAAAGAGTCAAACAACTATGAAGGCTTTAAGCTGGAAGTAATCCGCATATTCTCGGTTGATGTTGAATTAACCGAAGACGAATTCAGCAGCATATCATTAAACAACCTGGTTGATAAAACATTTGCTGAGGTTACCGAATTCTACAAACGTAAATCGGATGCTATTGCCAACCAGGCTTACCCGGTATTAAAAGATGTATTTGAAACCCGCGGTGCGCAGGTTGAAAACATTGTAGTGCCGTTTACTGATGGTGTACATGGCATACAAATAGCCGTTCCGCTTAAAAAGTCGGTTGAGAATCACGGCCAGGAAGTAATCAAATCGTTTGAGAAAAACGTGGTGCTTTACCTGATTGACGATGCCTGGAAAGAGCACCTGCGCGAAATGGATGAGCTGAAACAATCCGTACAAAACGCGGTTTATGAGCAAAAGGATCCATTGCTGGTTTACAAGTTCGAGGCATTCGAATTGTTCCGCCAGATGCTGGCCAATGTGAATAAGGAGCTGGTGAGCTTCCTGTTCCGTGGTGGCATACCGGTACAGCAACAGCATCCTGAAGAAATTCGCGAAGCAAGGCCACAGCCGAAAACGGATCTGCGCCAGGTAAAAGCTTCAAAGGCCGAAGTAGTGCAGGAAAGTAATGGCGTACCGGTAGATGATACCCGCGAATTGGAAAAAGCCAGCCCGGTACGTGTTGAGCAGCGCATAGGCCGTAATGACCCTTGCCCTTGCGGTAGCGGAAAAAAATATAAAAACTGCCACGGCATAGGCTTGGCGTAATCAATAACAAAGCTCAATGTCATCTCGATGAGGTACGAGGAAAAATCTGTAAGCAGTTTATTATTGTGCTGCAATTAGATTTATCCTAATAGAAAATTAAAATGAATAACACAGCATCCAAATACAAAGCATTAATTGCCAAAGTAGCCGGGTGCTGTGTTTTTTTTATGCTGATAGCTATAAGCGCCTCCGCGCAGCGTGGCCGCGTTGAAGTGATAAAAGACCCAAGGGTTGACACACTGATCAACCGCTGGGCTGATCTGAGCAAGGGCGGCAGCGTACGTAGCTCTAATTATGGTTACCGTGTGCAGATATTCAACGGATCGAACCGCAAGGATGCTTACAAGGCGCAAAACCGTTTTCAGGATATGCACCCCGATATGCGGACTTACATCAGCTATCGCGACCCGAACTTCAGGGTACATGCCGGCGATTTCAGGACAAGGCTTGAAGCGCAAAAAATGCTTGAAGAGTTGAAGCCCTACTTCTCGGGCATGTTTGTTATTCCGGGTAAGATCAATCCCCCTAAATTAAATACTGGTAATGATTAAGGAAAAGATACAGGAATTAGCCAAAAATATTTATGATGATGTGGTGGGCAACCGCCGCCACTTGCATGCCAACCCTGAACTTTCATTCCACGAGATACAAACCTCGGCTTTTGTGGCGCGTAAGCTGGAAGAGATAGGTTTGGAATATCATAAAATGGCTGATACCGGTTTGGTAGCTTTAATCAAGGGCGATAAGCCGTCGGACAAAGTAATTGCCCTGCGTGCCGATATGGACGCACTGCCGATAGTTGAGGCTAATGATGTGCCTTATAAATCGCGAAATCCGGGTGTTATGCATGCTTGCGGGCACGATGTGCATACCTCATCATTATTAGGTACAGCAAAAATACTTACTCAACTAAAAAGCGAGTTTGGCGGTACCGTTAAACTCATATTTCAACCGGCGGAAGAAAAACTGCCCGGTGGCGCCAGCCTGATGATTAAAGAAGGCGTGCTGGAAAACCCGAAACCTGATGCCGTGATCGGCCAACATGTAATGCCGCTGATAGATGCCGGTAAGGTGGGCTTCCGTGCGGGCAAATACATGGCCAGTACAGATGAGCTGTATGTTACTGTAAAAGGTAAAGGCGGCCACGGTGCACAACCACAACAAAATGTTGACCCGGTAATCATCACCGCGCATATATTAACCGCCTTGCAACAGGTGGTTAGCCGCTTTGCCGACCCTAAGAGCCCCTCGGTACTGTCATTCGGTAAAGTTATCGCCAACGGCGCTACCAACGTTATCCCTAATGAGGTTTACCTGGAAGGCACCTTCCGTACCATGGACGAAGCCTGGCGCCAGGAAGCGCACAAGCGCATGAAAAAAATGGCCGAAGGCATTGCCGAAAGTATGGGCGGCAGCTGCGAATTCAACATCATGAAGGGTTATCCCTTCCTGATCAATGAAGAAAAGCTGACCAATAACGTCCGCTTACACGCCGAGGATTACCTGGGTAAAGAGAACGTGCTCGATCTGGATATATGGATGGCCGCTGAGGATTTTGCTTATTACTCGCAGGTTGCCAACAGCTGTTTTTACCGGCTGGGTACCCGTAACGAGGAACGTGGCATTACTTCATCTGTACATACCCCTACCTTTGATGTGGATGAAACCGCCCTGCAAACCAGTACCGGCCTGATGGCTTATTTAGCTGTTAAGCAGTTGGGTAATTAAAATTACAGTTATGATGAACAAGATATTGATATTGTTTATGCTGACTTTAAGTATCAACGCTAAGCCTCAATACAGAGCATCATTCGTAAAAAAAATAAGGCAAACTGACAGAGTTGAGGTTCATTATCTTAAACTAAAGAAAGCCAAGGTTTACAAGACCGCCCATCCCACTCATTTGATCTTTTTTAAAGATCTTATAACAAAAGCGAAAAATAGCTCAAGCTCATATTGTGACACCGCTGTTGAGATACGTTACTTTAGCAAGAATATTCAAATATTTAAAGCATATTATTCCTCAAGAGCAACCGGAGGAAGACTTGGATGTGCTATAGCATTTACTGCGTCCGATCAAAAAGTTAATTCTATGTGCACATATGGGGCGGGAATGCTTATTGATGAGATGTATTATCAGTACGCCAAATAGCTCAAACATCTGTTAACTTGAATATGACTTTCAAAGGATTGGGTGCCCTATTTCTATTGCTAATATCATCCGTTGCAAGTGCCCAGCAAATACCCCGCTACAATCCGGATACAATAAAAACCATCGTGCTCGACTCAGTGATCAATATCAACTCGCACAAACTGAATGTGCAGGATTTTATTGATGCTGTAACTACCGATACCAGTTTTTACAAAGCCTTTCAAAGTATGCGGCTGTACAGCTATTCAGCAGAGAACAGCATTTATATTTATGATAAAAAGGACCGTGTGAGCGGTAAGATCTACCGTAAGATGAATTACAGTCGCGCTGGTGGTAAGCCTAATATTCAATATCTGGCAAAAAGCGATAGCGGGCAGGTTTATAAAAAGAACGGCAAATACCAATTGTATACGGTAGAAATGTTTGATTATCTCTTCAGCAATACTTACAACAAGCCATTGGCTGTCCCGGGTAACAGTTCAAAAGGTAATGCTGGTAAAAACGCATCGTACAAAAGCAAACTCAAAACGCTTATTTTCAGGCCGGGTACCAAGGTCAGCGGCATACCATTTATCAGTGGAAAAACGGAGATTTTTTCTCCCGAACTCAAACAGTTTTATTACTATCAATTTGCACGCGGTACGTATCTGGACAGTATACCGGTATACCGCTTTAAGGTGATACGCAAACCGAGTACCGCACCCGGCGATGTGATGATTAATGAAATGACGACTATTTTTGATACGCGTACCTTCCAGATAATGGGGCGGTTTATTGATATGAGCTTTAGCAACATGTTTGTGAGCTTTAACGTGCGGATGAATATTGAGATGAATAACTTTAATGGCGAGCTGCTACCGGTAAAAGTTAGCTACCAGGGCAACTGGGATGTCCCGCTGCATAAAGAGGAGCGGGCAAGTGTTTTAATAACCCACAGCAATTATCAGCGCGAAAATTAAAGCGCTTAAATACAGCGCAACAGGGCTTTTTTTGTGGATAAAACAATAAATGTTGAAATTTTTAAAATCTGTTTTTATATAACCAAAAAAATGCCTATACTTGCAATCCAATTTTTACGGGCTAAAAATTGGATTTAAAGGCTAAAAATCATGGATTTAGTAAAATTTGTAGAAGAGCAATCAGTAGTAAAAAAAGAGATTCCTGCATTTAAAGCAGGCGATACTGTTAGCGTATATTATAAAATCAGGGAAGGTAACAAAGAGCGTATCCAGGTTTACCAGGGTGTGGTTATTCAACGTAACAGTGTTGGCGTTTCTGAAACTTTTACTGTACGCAAAGTATCAAACGGTATTGGTGTTGAGCGTATTTTCCCTGTAAACTCGCCAAATATTGATAAAGTAGAAGTTAACAGCTACGGTAAAGTACGTCGTGCTAAACTATTCTACCTGCGCGCGCTTACCGGTAAAGCTGCCCGTATCAAATCAAAACGCGTTTAATTTCAGCCTTCGGGCAACATCATACAAAACCTTTCTGCATGTATAATTGCGGAAAGGTTTTTCTATTTTAGGGCTTTTACCGATACAATATGGCTAAAGTACCGCTAAAATATTTAAACCGTAAGGAAGAGATCTTCCAGAATTATTTACAGCTGATAGATAAGCATATTGATGATGTGCTTGAAGGCCGTGTTGAGGAAATGTTTGAGTTGCGAGATCTGGCCGCTTTACTGTTCATCCATCCTACCCATTTAAGTAACGTAATTAAGCAACACACCGGCCTACATCCCTGCTATTTTTACGAACAAAAGCTGGTTACTGTAGCCAAAAATATGCTGGCCGACCCCGAGCTATCCATAGCTGACGTTGCCCGAAGGCTTACTTACGATCCATCTAATTTTACCAAATGGTTTAAATTCTTTGAACATATTACTCCTTCACAGTACCGTAAAAGCTTATTAACTGTAAATAGCTAAAGCCAATTGTAATATCAATCGACTAAATTGCGTATGGTTAAATAAATCTATGCAAGCAGTTTCAAACATAGCCTCTTTTTTATCATTAACCGAAATCCCATCAGGGCGCATTACCTTGCGGGATGACAGGTTAAAACACACCTGGACGATTGATTTAAATCCATTTTTACTTTCTAAGTTTCAGGTTACGCAAGAATTTTACCGCCATGTAACCGGCGAAAGCCCCAGTGCTTTTGACGGGCCAACCCACCCGGTAGAAACAGTGTCGTGGTATGACGCGGTTGTGTTCTGCAATAAACTCTCGGGAATTGAGGGCTTAGTTAAATGCTACGAAATTAATAACAGGGACTTTCAGGTACAATTCGACAGCAATGCAAACGGCTACCGCTTGCCAACCGAGGCTGAGTGGGAATACGCTTGTAAGGCCGGTACCAACTTAATTCGTTACGGCGAATTAGATCAAATAGGCTGGTATAAAACAAACGCTAACGCTACAACACACCCTGTGGGCTCAAAAGAGCCTAACGCCTGGGGTTTATATGATATGCTCGGCAACGTGTGGGAATGGTGTAATGATATTTACGACGAGCAGGTATATGGCTCGTACCGTATATTCAGGGGCGGTGGATGGTTTGACGAAGAAAGAGGCTGTATCGCGACAAATCGCAGGCGCAGTCATCCTTCATCATTTAAAATTGATGATTTGGGTTTCAGGATAGCAAGAAATTTATAGCTGTTATTTCTTAACCAGATCAGCCGGGTTAACCTCATGGCTCAACAGCTGTCCGAATAGCTCCCAGCGGTTAGCCGGGTTTTTCGCGGTGCCGCCGTTACGCTCTATATAGTCTTTCACCAGGTCTTGCCCGTAGTTGTAGTTGATTACATAGCTACGGTATTTTTTGATGAACTTAACCGACTTGTTGGCTGTCTCGTCATCCATCAGGCAGTACTTACGCAGCCATTGTTGGGCCTTGCTGTCGCTCATTTCATCGCTTAAAATGCCACGTGCAGCTTCGTTGCGCGCATAGTTAAGTTTACCACGGATGGCGAGTGCTTTAAAGTAAAGGTCAACATCGGCGGTATCTAAACCGGCAAGTGGCAGTAATACATTGCGCGTAAAATTCACTTTATCGTTACCCGGAAAAGCTACCTCTATGCCATAATTTGCGCTGCCTTCGGCTATAAGTGATTGCGGACTAAACAGTGGGTACAATGAAATTTCAACCCACTTTTTATCATTATACAAATTTTTCTCCAGCAGCATATTATATACATGATGGCCGGGATAGCTTTCATGGCTGCCTACATCAATGGCGCGGTCAATATAAATATCAAGGTCGGTATTGATCTGTACATCACTATGGTATTTACCCTTGTACCAGTTATAGCCCGACCATGGTTTATCCTTCACATACTCCAGTGTAAAGGCTTCTCCCGCCGGTAATTTATAGTGCGCCAGCGTGCGCTTACGGGCTTCGGCAATTGCAGCTTTCATCACGGCATCAACTTTATCTTTGGGGATGATGAATTTCTTGGCCAGTCGCTGAAAGCGGTTGCCTACATTGCCTTTACCCGGCAAAATGCTATCGAGTTCGTCTAATTGCGCTTTAAAATAATCTTCCTCATAAGTAGGGGCTGTTACGCCAAACAATTGTTTTGATTCCTCGTCGAAAGGCAAGTACTCGCCAGAAAAAATACGAATACGCTCACCAAAAGCTATGAGTTGCTTGTACATCCAATCAGCACGCATGCGGTTCGAATCAATTTCAGACGCGCGCGATACATCCTTCAAATCATTCATCAATATATTCACCGCCGCCAGCAGGCTATCTTTCGGCAAGGTTTCTTCAGGTTGTGTTTTAGGTTTTAATGAGTCCGGGCCGTAATATGCGTCAACAAAGTCCTCATCATATTGGCCAATGGTTAACCCCAGTTTTACGTATTGCGCGGCAAGCTGATTGAGTTTGTTGTTTTCCTGCTTTTCGCTTTGCGAGCATGAGAGCATAAACAGTACAGGTATTACGATTAAATACTTCTTCATAGATGTTACGGATGCCAAATAAAAGGGCAAAGATGTTAAAAAACTGAAACAGTCACCATTTAAACTGAAACTATCACCATAATTTACAACACACAAAGCACCAATTTTGTATTAGTAATAATTAAAAAAACTATCAACACTATGGAAAAAAGTAACAAGATTGCCTTGGTGACCGGTGGTAGCCGTGGCCTGGGACGTAACACAGCGCTTAAATTAGCGCAGGATGGGCATAATGTAGTGCTTACCTACCACAGCCGTAAAGATGAAGCCGAGCAAGTTGCTGCCGAAATAGAAAGCCATGGCGTAGGCGCGGTTGTACTGCAGCTTGATGCCGGTAACACTAAAAGCTTTGATGGCTTTAAAACCGAACTGCTCGAAAAAATTAAAGCGAAATTTGGTGCCGAGCAGATCTACTTCCTGATCAATAATGGCGGTATCGAATCGTATGCCATGTTTTCGGATGCTACCGAAGAGGCCTTTGATAACCTGATGAACGTACATTTTAAAGGCGTTTACTTTTTAACGCAAAAGCTGCTGCCTGTACTGGCTGATGGTGGCCGCATAGTAAACTTTTCAAGCGGATTGGCAAGGTTTGCTACCCCAGGTTATTCGGCTTACTCATCAATGAAGGCAGCTATTGATAACCTTACCCGTTACCTGGCTAAAGAGCTTGGCAGCCGCGGTATTACGGCAAATACCGTAGCTCCCGGACCAATAGAGACAGATTTCACCAAAAAGACTTTTGAACGCCCGGGCACTAAGGATTACCTGATATCGCAAACAGCATTAGGCCGTGTTGGCCAGCCTGATGATATTGGCGGAGTAGTTGCTTTTTTATGCAGCGACAGGGCTGGTTGGGTAACTGCCCAACGCATCGAAGCATCAGGTGGATTATTTTTATAATAGTTTACGAATTCAAAAAAAAGAGCGGCGAGTTTAATAACCCGCCGCTCTTTTTGTCAAATTGATTTCAGTTATGCTTCAGTTGCAACTGTAGCTTTAACGGGTTCAACTACGGCAGGCAGTTCGGCCAGTATGGTACGGCCACCTTTTACCACTTCGCCAATGCTAACGTTGATTTTTGACCCTAAAGGCAAAAACAGGTCGACCCTTGAGCCGAATTTGATAAAGCCAAACTGCTGGCCTTGTTCAACCTCGTCACCTTGCTTTACATACCATACAATACGGCGGGCAAGTGCGCCTGCAATTTGGCGGAACAACACCGGTACCCCCAAATGGTTCTCGATCACGATAGTAGTACGCTCGTTTTCGGTGGATGATTTTGGATGCCAGGCCACCAAATATTTACCCGGATGATATTTAAAATATTTGACTACACCCGCTATAGGGTTACGGTTAACGTGCACATTTATCGGGGACATAAATACCGAAAGTTGTATCCTTCTGTCTTTCAAAAACTCGGTTTCCTCTGTCTCTTCAATTACTACCACCTTACCATCAGCAGGGCAAAGCACCTTGGTTTCGTCAGTCGCTATGCGTAAGCTCGGGCTGCGGAAAAACTGCAGGATGATAATAAATAGCAGGAACGACAGAATATAGATTACCCACTTTAACACATACGCCTGCGGAAAATAAAATTGTATGCCCGCGTTAAGCACAAATATAAACAGTATGCAAAGGGCGATGGAGGTGTAACCTTCTTTATGAATGGTCATGGCACTTTTTTATAAGTTGATTAATGGCGCAAAGCTACGCATTTGTTATGAAGTAGAGGTAAGCATAAACAATTGGCGCGGCCAATAAAAGCCCGTCAAACCGGTCGAGCAAGCCGCCATGGCCGGGCAGTATGCCGCCACTATCCTTCACATTAATGCTGCGTTTAAACATGGACTCAATCAGATCGCCCATTGTGCCGAACGTGCTGATTAGTATACCTACCGATACCCATTGTTTCCAATCGTATTCCGTATAATAACGACTCAAGATAACCGCCACGCCCCCGGTAATCAGTATGCCGCCAATAAAGCCTTCCCAGGTTTTTTTAGGAGAATGGCGCGGAAAAAGCTTTACCCGGCCCAATTGGCTGCCCACTACGTAAGCGCCGGTATCATTAGCCCAAAGCATCAGCAAAAAGCCAAGGGGAATATGAAAATTAAAGCTGCCGCTTATGAATGCCATGCCATGAAAAAATGTAAACGGCGTAATGGTGAACAGCAAGCCTAAAAAGCAATAAGCAATGTTGTTAAATGGCTGTTCAGATTTTTTATACAACTCCTGTATAAAAATAGACCCTAACAAAACCGGTAGCATAAAGAGCAGAAACTTTGATGGAAAATAGCTTTGCGCCGCGAATGCCAAAAACACAAACGTGCCGTTTAATAAACCGGTGTACAGGTTTGGGTCGGCAGTGCCTTGTTTAACCAGTCCGTTAAATTCGTGCAGGCAAAAAACGCTCAGCGCTAAGTAAAAAAGGGTGAAAACCACGTTGCCAAGCAAAACGGAGCCCAGCATTACTATCACAAAAAAGAAGCCTGTAATGGCGCGTAATCTCATATATTAATTTGATTGAGGATCATGATCTCAATGGCATGGCTAAAATCCTCATGGTGTACATAAACCTCAATGTTGCCAAATGTGCGGTGCGATGAGTCTTGCCGGTTAAGCAATACCGCATCTATCTGGTGCTCGGTAAGCACCTGTTTAATAATCTCCGATTGATAAAAGTTGGTTGAAGTATAAATCTTTACCCAGTTCTTTTCCATTAATACTCGGGGATGTTCCTTTTGCCCGATGCAACATTTTTAAAAATCCAGAACAAAAATAAGATAATTATAAAGCTGATTATATACAGCGGATAATTAAAAATATGATCACTGTTAGGGTCTATATTACTTTTTTTGTTCTGATATAAATAAGTCGCGATAACCGCTGCACCATTGTTTATAAAATGCGCGAAAACGCCGGGCCATATGCTACCGCTGTAAGCTGCCATATAACCGAACAAAGCCCCAAGCATCAGCCTTGGCAAAAAGCCGAAAAACTGCATGTGCAGCGCGCTGAAAATTACGGCCGTTATCCAAACAGCAGCATGGGTGTTGCCAGTCCATTGCCTGAATATGGTTTGCAGGCAACCACGAAACATAAACTCCTCGCCGATGGCCGGCAAAACGGCAACAATAAGCATCGATATGATGAAGTGGCCAACACTGTCAAGTTGTAAAACTGACTGTATCATTCGGCCTGTTTCTTCTTCTGATTCGCGCATCCATCGTTCAACGCCCTTTAAAAAATCAGGCAGTACCATTTGTTGATTAATGTTTACCAGCATCTCCATTACCGGAAACGAGAACAGCATTATGCCGAATACCAGTGGCAGTAACAGGCGGTTAAAGCCTGTATCAGGTTTAATGTATTCATCTACATCATACATAATATAACGTGCAAAGTAAATTGCCGGAGCCAGGAACATACCGATGGTAGTACCGAGCGCGAGTGTTATCTTTACAGCGTCGATAATGGGCTGAGGCGATGTTGGGGATATATTACCAAGCTGATAAAAAACGGCTTTACCATATACTAGTACAATAATGGCTATGGCAAGTAAGTTGGCGATAAGAACAAAGCCAATGATTACAGCTATAAGATACAGTAATTGATTTATGGGTTTTATATGATAATCAGCGCTTTCCGTCATGTTTATAAAAATCGTATTTTTGCAGGGCTTAAAGATAAGGGATGTCTGTACGAATAGGAAATATTGATTTAGGAGAGTTCCCGCTGCTGCTGGCGCCGATGGAAGATGTGAGTGATCCACCTTTCCGTTACGTGTGCAAGCAAAATGGTGCGGATATGATGTATACAGAATTCATCTCGTCCGAGGGATTGATACGTGATGCAGCCAAAAGCATCAAAAAGCTGGATATTTTTGAATATGAGCGCCCCATAGGCATTCAGATATTCGGTAGTGACATTGAGCACATGCGAGAAGCTACCGAAATTGCCACCCAGGCCGGGCCCGACCTGATGGATATAAATTATGGATGCCCGGTTAAACAGGTGGCCTGCCGCGGCGCAGGTGCCAGTTTACTGCAGGATATTGACAAGATGGTAGCCATGACCAAGGCAGTTGTTGAAGCAACCCATTTGCCCGTAACCGTAAAAACCCGTTTAGGCTGGAACGATGATACAAAAAATGTGTACGAAGTTGCAGAACGCTTGCAGGATGTTGGTATTAAGGCTTTAACTATACATGGCCGTACCCGTGCCCAGATGTATAAAGGCGTGGCAGATTGGACGCTGATACGCGATATTAAGAAAAACCCGCGTATAGATATACCTATTTTTGGTAATGGGGATATTGATTCGCCGCAAAAGGCTGCCGACTGGCGGATGGAGTATGAAGTGGACGGTATGATGATTGGCCGTGCATCTATTGGTTATCCATGGATATTCAGGGAAGTAAAACATTTTTTTAAGACAGGCGAATTTTTAGATGGCCCAACCGTTGCCGAGCGGGTTGAGGTGTGCCGTACCCATTTAGAGAAATCAATAGAATGGAAAGGCCTCAAAACGGGCATTTTTGAGATGCGCAGGCATTATTCAAATTACTTTAAGGGCATCAATCATTTTAAGGAATACCGCATGCGTTTGGTTACTGCCGCCACGCTTGAAGAAGTTCAGGATATACTTTCTGAAGTTGAATTAAAATATTCGGCAGAAGTGGTGTGATTTTTGACTGAACTTTTTAAATTTGACTAACACCAAGAATCTTTGATCATGGTTACTACAATTACTGACGGCGTCAGGGTCTCCGTCGAGACCATATATCAGCCGGAATATTCTAACCCTGCGAACGAACATTTTATGTTCGCATATAAAATTAACATTGAAAATATGGGTGCTTACGCTGTACAGCTAATCAGCAGGCACTGGGTAATATTTGACTCAAACGGTGTAAAGCGCGAAGTTGAAGGCGAAGGTGTTGTTGGGCAGCAGCCTGTTATTGAACCCGGCAATTCGCACGAATATGTTTCAGGCTGTAACCTGAAAACCGATATGGGTAGCATGAAGGGCGAGTATCACATGGTACGCCTGCTTGATAGCGCTCAATTTGATGTAACTATTCCTGAGTTTCAACTAATAGCGCCTTACCGCATGAATTAACGATACTCATATAAGTTTATCTTATTTATAAAATTTAAAGCCCGGATGTTTTGTTTACGTCCGGGTTTTTTTGTTGGCTATGGCCTGGCTTAATTATTATATTCGATCAATTGTGTTTAAAACATTTCGCACCTTTGCACATCTACATACCCAAGGAACAATATGTCATTAGCCGATTTTTTTTCACCAATAGACCTGAAGCGTATAACGCCAAAAAAAGGCTATTACACCAGTCAGTTAGGGCAAAAAATTGAGCACTATTCGGTTGATTTTCCTGATCTGGAACAAAAGATCGACATAGCCATTATAGGTGTGCAGGAAGGGCGTAATGCTGATAACAACGATGGTTGCTCGCATGGGCCGGATCATGTTCGCGAAAAGCTTTACGTCCTGAACGAAGGTAACTACACCACAAAAATTGTTGACCTGGGTAACATCAGGCAGGGTGCTACAGTTACCGATACGTATTATGCCCTCAAAACGGTAGTTGAAGAACTGATCAAACAGGATATTTTCCCATTGATTATTGGCGGCAGCCAGGATCTGACTTATGCCCAGTATCTGGGTTATGAAAAGCTGGAACAGAAGGTTGACCTGGTCGTGATCGATTCGCACTTAGATATTGAGGACGACCCGCATCAAGAGAGCATCGAAACTACATCATCATCGTATCTTAATAAAATACTTTTACATCAGCCTAACTATCTGTTCAATTTCAGTAACCTGGGCTACCAAACCTATTTTGCCAGCCAGGAGAGCCTGCGCGTAATGGAAAAGCTGTACTTTGATGTGCATCGTTTGGGTGAGTTGAGCGGGCAAGTTGCCGTTACGGAGCCAATCATTCGCAATGCCAACATGATCAGTTTTGATATCTCGGCCATACGCTCGGCGGAGGCTATGGGTAACGCTAATGCATCACCAAATGGTTTTTATGGCGAGGAGGCGTGCCAGTTATGCCGGTATGCTGGCTTTAACGATAAGTTGACCTCGATTGGGTTTTACGAGTACAACCCCGCTTATGACAGTAACGGCCAAACTGCCATGTTGCTGGCGCAAATGATTTGGTGTTTTGTAGATGGCTTTTATAACCGCAAGCGCGATTTTCCGCTCAATCCAAAATCGCAGTACCTAATATACAAAACCAGTTTGAAGCATGACGACCATGAGCTGGTGTTTGTAAAAAGCAAAAAATCCGACCGTTGGTGGATGCAGGTACCTTACCCTACACATGGCTCCATGAATGAGCGTTTTCACCTGGTGCCTTGCCGGTACGAAGATTATAAAACCGCCGTGTCTGGCGAAATGCCCGACTTATGGTGGCGCACTTATCAAAAACTGGCCTGATACAATTAGGTAGTTATTTACACGTTAATCAGTTAATGAAAAAAATATTGTTCGCCGTGGCCTTTTTATTGCCGGCAATGGCTTTTGCGCAAACAGATGCGCCCTTTAAAATAAACGGAAAACTGGGTAAGCTCAACGCGCCCGCTAAAGCCTACCTGGCATATCGCGTAGGCGATAATAATGTTACTGATTCGGCTGTGTTCAACAATGGCACCTTTGAGTTTAACGGCCGTATAATTGAGCCTACCAATGCTACCTTGTTTATTGATCGCCGGGGTATTGGTTTTGACCGCTATGTTGACCTGAACTTTCCGGATGGTGGTCCATCAAAAACAGCGGAAATGCTGCCATTCTTCATCGGCAAGGAAAGTTTTACTATTACCGGCACAGATTCGGTAAGTAAGGCAACGATCAACGGGTCAAAAATAAATGATGACAATAAAAAGCTGACTGACCTGCTAAAACCAATCAACGAGAAAGCTAAAAAAATAAACGCTGAAGCTGCTACCGCTACCGCCCAGCAAAAGGGTTCAGCATCATTCCAAAACAGTATGCAGGCTAAGTACAAAGCGCTGCAAACCGAACAAAAAGCGGTGATGAGGAAATTTATCACTGAAAACCCGGATAGCTTTATCAGCCTGCTGGCAGTCAGCTCGCTGGGTGGCCCTTCACCGGAGCCATCAGAAATTGAGCCTTTGTTCGGTAAATTGAGTGATGAACTCAAAAACTCATCGGGTGGCAAGGCTATTCAAAGCGCATTAGAAAGCTTGCGCAGCACCGCCATTGGTGCCATAGCGCCGGACTTTACGCAGAACGATGTAAACGGCAAGCCTGTAAGCCTGTCGTCATTCAAGGGCAAATATGTATTGATCGACTTTTGGGCATCGTGGTGCGGCCCGTGCCGTACAGAGAACCCCAATGTGGTAAGAGCCTATTACCTATATAAGGACAAAAACTTTACGGTACTTGGAGTGTCGCTTGATAAGCCAAGTGCTAAAGACGCATGGCTGTCCGCCATAAAACAGGACGGGTTGGTGTGGACACAAGTATCTGACCTTAAGTACTGGAACAACGAAGCAGCGGCATTGTACGGTGTACGCTCCATCCCGCAAAACTTTTTGATTGGTCCCGATGGCAAGATCATCGCCAAAAACCTGCGCGGCGACGACCTTGATGATAAGCTTGCCGAACTATTAGGCAGTAAAAAGAAATCGTGATGTAACGGTTAAAACAGGCTTAGGCCTGTTTTAACGCCTCAACAATTTCATTGGCGGTTAGCTTTTGCTGTTCGCCGGTCAGCATATTTTTAAAGGCAAGTTCGCCGCTTTGTATTTCTTCGCTGCCAATTAATATGGTATAAGCTATCTGCTTATTATTGGCGTAATCCATTTGCTTTTTGATTTTGGCACCGGCCGGGTAAAGCTCGGCTTTAATGTCTTGCGCACGCAGCTTTTGTAAAAGCGGCCAGGCGTAGGCTTCGGCATCTTTATCGAAGCAGCATATCAGCGCTTTGGTGCTTTGCACCGCCGCGATAGGGAACAGGTTAAGCTCCTCCATCACATCATAAATCCTATCGGCACCAAAGCTGATACCCGCGCCGGTAAGGTTTTTTAGTCCGAACATACCTGTAAGGTCATCATATCGGCCGCCGCCGCCAATGCTCCCCATCTGCACCTCGTTGGTTTTAACCTCGAAGATAGCGCCGGTGTAGTAGTTCAAGCCGCGGGCAAGGGTAATGTCCAATTCTAAAACCGCCTTTTGTAATGGCGCAGCATTAATAAAGTTCAATACGGTTTCAATTTCATCGCAACCTTTAAGTCCGGTTGCTGATGTGGCTAAAGCCTGACGCAGACTGGTCAGCTTTTCGGTATTTGTACCTTGAAGCAAGATCACCGGTTTTAGCTTTTCAATATCTTGCTCAGTAAAGCCCTTGGTAATTAGTTCAGCAGTAACACCATCCATGCCTATTTTGTCCAGCTTATCAATGGCTACGGTAAGATCAATAATACTATCGCTTTTGTTGATAACTTCGGCGATTCCTGATAGTATTTTTCTATTATTGATTTTTACAGTAAAATCCTTCAGTCCAAGTTTGCTTAAAGCTTCATCATATATCTGCACAAATTCAGCTTCGTTAAGCAGCGAATCAGACCCAACTACATCGGCATCACACTGGTAAAATTCACGGTAACGGCCTTTTTGCGGCCTGTCGGCACGCCAAACCGGTTGCACCTGGAAACGCTTGAACGGAAAGGTAATATCATTTTGGTGCTGCACTACGTAGCGCGCGAATGGAACGGTCAGATCGTAACGCAGGGCTTTCTTTGATATGCTTGAAGTCAGAGATTTATTATTTAATCGCTTCGTAATTACTGTTTCATGTGCAATAATTCTTTGCAAATTGCTGTTTTTATTCAATAGGTATTCAAATCCTTTACTGATCTCTTCTATTCTAGAACCAATATTTTCTATACTAAAATAGTATCTAAACCTATTTTTAAAGGGACGAAATTTAGGGCTTTCGCCCTTCCTAAATAGATATGCAACAAACACCCTCTTAATTGACAAAAAATAATGAGGAGATTTAATTTCAGAAGTAAACAATTCTGAATACAATTTATCTGTAAGATAATCCTTTAAATATATATCCCCCTCCTTTAAAAGCTCGGAATCCATCTCAGCAATTTGTCTGGAAAAATCAACTGAAATTTGTTTAAATATGCTTTTGACAGATGCTTCTAATTCAAAATCTTCAATTTTCGACGATAATTCTTTACTTAAATCAGATGCATATTCTCCTGACTCAAGTATTTTAAATATCAATCTATCGCCTTCGTCACCGTATTTCCCCATTAGCGTATCAGAGTTCTCCATAGCGGGGGTTTCTATTTGCTGATAACCATATTTACGAAAAACCGACTTAATGGTATCAAATATAAAGTTACGCTTTGCCATTTCGGCCGGAGAGAAATCACGGGTGCCCTTTGGTACTGATGGTTTGATGGATGCCATGCGGCAAAGGTAAAAAAAATACCATGTCCTAATTAAATAGTAGCTTTGCAGTCTATGAAAAAAGACAAGCCAACCATATTGGTAGTGAACGATGATGGCATCACCGCGCCGGGCATTAAGGCGCTTATTTACGCCATGAATGATATTGGCCGCGTAGTGGTGGTTGCGCCTGATAGTCCGCAATCAGGCATGGGGCATGCCATTACTATAGGCAAGCCGCTGCGTTTTGATAAGGAAGACCTGTACGAGGGTATAGAGATGTACAAATGCTCAGGCACGCCGGTTGATTGTGTTAAGCTGGCCGTAAACCTGGTTTTTAAAGGTAAAAAGCCTGATCTGTGCGTATCGGGCATTAATCACGGATTGAACAATTCTATCAACGTATTATACTCAGGCACCATGTCGGCCGCGGTTGAGGGCGCTATCGAGAGCATCCCATCCATAGGTTTTTCACTGGATAATTATACCCAGCAGGCTAACTTTGAGCCTTGCGTTAAATATGTAAAGGAGATAGCCCTGCAAGTGCTGGAGCATGGCCTGCCTACGGCTACCCTGCTTAACGTGAACTTTCCGGCTACGCCTTTAAAAGGAATAAAAATATGCCGCCAGGCTAATGCTAAATGGGCTGAAGAGTTTGACGAGCGCATGGATCCGCATAATCGCCCTTATTATTGGCTCACCGGTGTTTTTCAGCTGAATGACCAAGGTGAAGATACCGATGTTTGGGCATTGGAGAATGGCTATGTATCAGTAGTGCCCGTACAGTTTGACATGACCGCCCACCACGCCATTCCGGTTTTGAACAGCTGGAAGTTTAACGATTAATTGCTGATATTTACCGCATGAAGTATTACCTGGTAGCCGGCGAAGCCTCGGGCGACCTGCATGGGGCTAACCTAATGAAGGCGCTTAAGGAGCAGGATGCGCATACAGAGTTCCGTTATTTTGGCGGCAACCTGATGCAGGCCGAAGGCGGCACCCTGGTAAAACATTATGCCGATATGGCCTACATGGGTTTTTTAGAGGTTGCGCTTAACCTGCGCGCTATCCTCAGGAACATGAAACAGTGTAAGCAGGATATCACGGCTTGGCATCCGGATGTACTGGTACTGATCGACTTCCCCGGCTTCAACATGAAGATAGCCGAGTACGCCAAAAAGAACGGCTTGTTAGTGTGCTACTACATTTCCCCTAAAGTTTGGGCATGGAACCAAAAGCGTGTGCTCAACATAAAAAAGGTTGTTGATCATATGTTTTGTATCCTGCCGTTTGAGGTAGACTTTTATAAGCAGTGGGACATGCAGGTTGACTACGTTGGCAACCCTCTGCTTGATGCCGCCGCCGCATTTAAACCATCGCCTACTTTTTTACGGGATAATCAGCTTGAAGGAAAACGTCTTATCGCCCTGTTACCCGGTAGCCGAAAGCAGGAAATTAATTATCTGTTGCCTGATATGGTGGCCATGCAGGACCGCTTTCCTAACCATCAACTGGCAATTGCCGGGGCGCCGTCTTTTACTACTGATTACTATCAACCTTATCTGAAAGGGCATAACATACCTATTGTTTTCAATTCTACTTACGACTTGCTGCAACATGCCGAAGCTGCCGTAGTAGCTTCGGGCACAGCTACCTTAGAAACCGCCTTGTTTAACGTACCGCAGGTAGTGGTGTATAAAGGCAGTGCCATCACTATTGCCATCGGGCGTATGGTAATTAAAATAAAGTTCATTTCGCTGGTAAACCTGATTATGGATAAGCTGGTGGTACGTGAACTGATACAACAGCAATGTAATCCCGAAGAAATATATACCGAACTTAACCGGTTAATAAATGACCAGTCCTACCGCCAGCAGATCCTCGATAATTACGATCAGCTTGATGAAAGAATGGGCACCCCGGGCGCGTCAGCCAAAACGGCAGCACTCATCATTAAATACACCACAAAAAAGTAGAGCCCTGCAAAATTGCAAGGCTCTGCGTTTTTCATAGGTGATGTAAGAAAAAATTTATAGGTAGATGTATATGATTGATCAGGCAGCCGACAAGTTGCGTTGTTCGGTTTCCTGGTTGTTGCTTTGTTTAGGATGCTTAGCTCTGAAAGCTTGCAAATCCTGCATTAATAGATCACGTAGCTGGCTGTCAAATTTTGCTGCCAATTTGCTTGTTGCCGGTTTGTTGTTAATGCTTTTCATAGGTAGATGATTACAGGTTGAAAAAATTATTAATTACGCAGCCGACAAGCCGTTGTTATTCACTGTGTTTACAAACTGGTTTTTAGCTTGTTTAATTGCTTTCAGATCACTCATTAAAAGCGCCTTTAACTCGTTATCAAACTTTGCTACCAGTTTGCTTATTGATGGTTTTCTGTAGGTTTTCATAGCTGAATAGTTTTTTATTGTCAGTTAATTAGTTCTTTGTTTTTTCGTCTTCACCCTCGTCGCTTAAATTTTCTTTGCGGCGTTCCGCTTCTTTAAGCTGGCGTTCCAGTTGCTCCTGATCTCTCGAATCCGCCGGTTTTTCAGGATTGCCCGGGTTTTCCCAGGTTTGCTCCTCTTCGGCGTTTGTTAGATTTTTTTTATCGATGACAACCATGATGCTGACGTTTTGTGATTGAGTTTATTCCAATACAATGCCAAACGCCAAATCGTGCAGAACATAGCCACCCGAGCGTCGGTTTGATCTTAATCTTATTACACTAAACACCCTGTTTGAAGCTAAAAAGTGCCAGTAATAGCATACAATGTTGTATAAATTAGCAATACAATCTGTCGGCTCGAGTGGTCAAAAAAGGAATTTTAAGATTTTTTGATGTGCAGTTTAATGACCAAGCGGATAGTGTTTCTTACTGTCATCCGATTGTCCTGAATGTTATACAGTTTGGTAGACAACCGGTACAACTATGTAAAGCAATCGCCAGGCTGACTTTCATATCTTCACCAAAGCAGTCAAATAGCGTATTTCAAATAATGAACCTTTGGAATATATTGACCAGGCTAAAATATCTTTTGAAAGATTTTAACCTATAAACTACTCATTTACCTATTGAAAAGGCTGTTTTTTGTTTAGCTGCAACATAAAATATTTATTAAGCCGTTTATTTGCAAAACAATTCAACAACTTTCGATGAAGAAAACACTATTACTATTAGTTTCGGCATTTACCTTATTATTTGTTGCGGATAGCGCAAAGGCGCAGGATTACAATACCGCTGTAGGATTAAAATTTGGCGGTTATGAGAATGGTATATCCGTAAAGCATTTTACTGACGAAAATACCGCGCTTGAGGGCGTACTGGGTTTCCGGAGAGGTGGGCTGGTGATAACCGGTTTATATGAAATTCACCAACCGGCTTTCAATACACCAAAACTTAAATTTTACTATGGCTTTGGTGCGCACGCCGGTTCGGTTGGTGCAGGCAAATACAAAAAACTTGGCGGCGACGAAGTTTTTGAGGATAGTAAGATACTGATTGGTGCCGATGGTGTATTGGGTTTAGAGTATGTGTTGCCTAACTCGCCAATAGCTTTCAGCCTTGACTTAAACCCGCGCGTAGAGCTTGCGGGCCCTTTCTTTGATCTTGCACCAGGCCTGGGCGTTAAGTATACCTTTTAATTAGCCCTTACTACTAAAACCTTCTTTGATTCAACCTGGCTTCCGGCTATCATGCGTAGTACGTAGGTGCCCGATGCCAGGTTGTTTACTGCTATCTGGGTGTTAAAGGTACCTTCCTGTACGTTCTGGGTTCTATTATATACTATCCGTCCGCCCATATCAATCAGTTGCACACGCACAGTACCAGCGGACTTTATATTCAGCAAGGCGGTTACAAAATCACTTGCCGGTACAGGGAAAACTGTTAAACCTTCACCCGGGCTTGTAGCAGTTGTTCCGGTGAGGCGCCCGCCCGATACAATTACAGAATAATCCTGTTTACCATTGCGCAGTATACCTTTGTTTGATACGGTTACCGTGTAGGTTTGACCGGTAACTGCCGCAGGAATATAAACCTGTTCCACGTTATCTACCACGTTATCTCCACGCGTTGCCGCGGATGATGGATTTTCCGGATCAAGCACCCACGGATTTGCCACACCTGTACTGCTGCTGATACGAACATCCAGGTCGTTAACCAGCTTAGGCGTACGGTTATTTAGCGTACCTACTGCCGCAACTGTACCTTCCTGATCTGTCCAGCATATGGTTGCCCATAAGGGGCCGTTGTTGGTCGCGGTTATTTGATAATTTGATACCTGCGCCTGCTGCAAGGTGGCTTCGTGTATGTAGCTTAAGGTGCCGTTGTCGGTTATAGTTTGAGCGGCTTTGCGCATGTCAAGCACGCCCCAGCCGTAAATATAATCAGGCCCGGCGTTACCTGCGTCAAAAGCGGTATGGCAAATCAGGCCCTTTAACGTAGCTGAGCGCATTACGCTGTCATTGTGCAAACGGGCGTAGTACTCCTGCAACAGCAAAATTGATCCGGCCACGTTAGGGGATGCCATTGAAGTACCCGATAGTGTGCTGTATAAGTTGGCTCCGTTGGCAGAGGTTGAAAATACGCCCGAACCCATGCCCATGATATCCGGCTTGATGCGCCCGTCATCAGTAGGCCCCCAGCTGCTGAAGCTTGATACCTGAACCCTGTTTGCGGTCGGTCCCTGGGGCAACTGGTTTACCGAGCCAACGGTTAATATATTTTTAGCGTTTCCGGTGGTTGATACCACATCATAACCATCATTATCGCTGATGCCTTCCGTACGAGGGCCTTTTTCAACAATGGTTTGATCGGTGCGGCTTTCATATCCATAATAAGTTGATCCGATTGACGGGCCGGTGTAAGCGTGACTGTTACCTGCCGATTCGACAATGAGGTAATATGGCGCTTCAAAAGCTATCTTATCCCAGGCCTGGGCACGTTCGTCATAAAATCCGAATAAATAATCCTCACTATCTCCCGGCAGGCCATACCATGTCCACCTGCCGCCATCAAAATCCCAGCCGGCAATATCGCCGTAGGAGTGATTGGAAACAAGCAGGCCGGCAGCGTTGCTGCTGATCTCTGATACATCGTTATCAAAGTCAAAAGAGCGCAACGTTGTTGAGCTGAAAGCCATGCCCCTGGCCAGTGGGTTTACACCCCGCGCTACCAGCGTTCCGGCAACGTGGGTAGTATGTTCAATGGCTCCCGTTTGGTTTGCAGCGATGGTGATATTTTTACCTGAGAACTCCTGGTGCCCGCGAAAAACTGTTCCGCCATCCCAAATGGCCAGCTTATCGGTCAATATATTAGCGGAGCCTGATAAGTCCAGATCAAGTTCTCCGCCCGGCTGTACGGCGTTTGTACGGGTAGCGGCGGCAGCCTCGGTATTGCTGGTACGTAAAAACCGCGGAAAGCCCAAGCTATTTACGCCTTGCAGCACAATAACACGCCCGCCTGGTGTAATTTTACGTGTTATCCAGTTTTTTGATGCCGCCAGCGATAGCGCCCGTTGCCTGCTGGCATTAAAGCTTGCTGATAACTGCCTGGAGAAATCTTCCAGGTTACGCTTCTGCACTTCGTTTACCAGTACACGTTGGGCAAGTACCTCACCGGCAAAGCAAATAAATAAAAAGCAATATACTATTGCCGGCAACAGGCGTTTCATGCAAAAAAGGCGGACTTTAGTGGATAATAATGGTTATCAATATTTTCTGCAATTTAAATGAAAATGTAGAATATAATTTATCCTGACAATAATTTAATAACTAAAAAACAAAGCCCCTTCGCGGTAAGCGAAAGGGCTTGTCAAACTAAACCAACTAAAAACTCTGCTCAGTATTTAGATAGAGCAGTAACTATCTTATTTATTAATAGCGTTTACGGCGTTCGGTACGGTCTTCGCGGCGTTTGCCAGAGAAATCGCGAAAACCACCGCCATTTCTTGAACCACCGTCGCGGCGCTCGCTTCCTCGTTCACGGAAACCACCGCCATCGCGTTTTTTGTAACCACCGCCACCTGAACGACGATCATTACCGCTGCTTTCGCCCGCTAATTCAATACGTACGTCGCGGCCGTTAAAGTCAACGTTTTTAAAGCCTTCAAATACTTTATCCACATCGCCATTGTTTACCTCGAAGAAAGAGTAAACACCTTTAACATCGATTTTACCTACGGTGCGGCCGCTGATTTTGGTGTTGTTACAGATGTAACCCAACAAGTCGCCACGGTTAAACTCATCTACCGAACCCAGGTTGATGAACAGACGGGTAAAGTCTGAACGCATACCGGTACGGTTAAATTTATCACCGTCGCGTGCTGGCCTGTCCTCAAATGAAGCGTTCAGGTCTGGTGCGTTCTTATAATAATCCAGGAAGCGGTTGAACTCTAACGAAGCAAAACGTTTGATGATCTCCTCTTTGCTCAAGTCTTCAAACTCAGCCATAATGCGCGGAATGTACTGCTCAATTTGCTGCTCATTCACTTCAACATTATGTACCTTATGTACCAGGGCAAATAATTGCTTTTCGCAAACATCAAAGCCTGTTGGTATTTCGGCCTTAACAAAGCGCTTACCTATTACTTTTTCAATTTGGCGAATTTTACCCATCTCCTTACCGTTGATGATAGAGATAGATACACCTGTTTTACCGGCACGGGCTGTACGGCCGCTACGGTGGGTGTAGTTCTCAATCTCATCAGGCAATGAGTAGTTAATAACGTGTGTAACGTCGTTAACGTCAATACCACGTGCGGCAACGTCAGTAGCAATTAATAATTGCAGGCTGCGCTCGCGGTAGCGTTTCATCACCTTATCGCGTTGTTGTTGAGAAAGGTCGCCGTGTAATGAGTCGGCATTGTAGCCGTCCTTAATTAAGGCTTCGGCAATTTCCTGGGTTTCAATTTTGGTACGGCAAAATACAATACCAAAAATCTCAGGGTTAAAATCAACAATACGTTTAAACGCGGCGTATTTGTCGCGGGCACGTACTACATAGTACTCATGGTCGATGTTGGCATTACCGGTATTTTTGGTACCCATGGTAAGCTCATACGGATCTTCCATATATTTTTTAGAGATCCTGCGAACTTCGGCAGGCATGGTGGCTGAAAACAGCCAGGTCTTTTTTTCCTCCGGGGTGGTAGAAAGGATATTGTCTATATCTTCCTGAAAGCCCATATTGAGCATTTCATCAGCTTCATCCAGCACTACATACTTAACGTTCGAAAAATCAATGGCGTTACGGCCAATGATATCAAGCATACGGCCAGGGGTAGCAACTACGATTTGTACACCACGACGAATCTGGCGTAACTGATCAGAGATGCTTGCACCGCCATACACGGCTACTACATGAACGTTGTTAACATTCTTTGAGTAGTTCTTAAGATCATTAGCAATTTGTAAACACAGCTCGCGTGTAGGGCATAGCACTAACGCTTGGGGTTGATTGTTGTCGAAATCCAGCAGTTCTAACAATGGCAGGCCAAAGGCAGCAGTTTTACCGGTCCCGGTTTGGGCTAATCCGACAAAATCGTTGCTGCCTGTTAACAATACCGGGATTGACTGTTCCTGGATTGGCGTAGGATTTTCAAATCCTAACTCAGTGATGGCATTAACAATATCATGACGGATTCCCAGTTGAATAAATGGGTTCATGATTTTAAATAACGTATTTGGCGACATTGCCAAATCGGGCGCAAAGGTATGAATAAAAAACGTCATTCCAAACCCTTATTTTAAATTGAGTTTGAAATGACATTGATTAGCTTAGAAACGCGCGCTTGTTATTTTATCTTTCTCAAATTCAGTAACATATCCTCAACCAGTTTCGGCAGGTCAAACTCGGCTTTCCAGCCCCAGTCTTTTTGTGCCTGACTGTCATCAATTGATTTTGGCCAGCTATCGGCAATAGCCTGCCGCGGATCGTTATCTGAATAGGTTAGTTTAAACCCAAAAATATGCTTTTTGATTTCCCCGCTCAGCTGCTCAGGCGTAAAGCTTACACCGGCCAGGTTGTATGAGGAGCGGATGCTCAGTTTCTCAGCCGGCGCCTCCATTAAGCCGATGGTAGCGCGGATGGCATCATCCATATGCATCATTGGCAACTCGGTATCTGCGGAAAGAAAGCTTTGATATTCACCTTTGGCCAGGGCTTCGTGGAAAATGTGCACGGCATAGTCAGTAGTTCCACCACCCGGAGCGGCTTTCCAGCCTATTAAACCAGGGTAACGTATGCTGCGTACATCAAGCCCGTATTTCTCAAAATAATATTCGCACCAGCGTTCGCCCGCCAGTTTGCTGAAACCATAAACGCTGTTGGGGTCCATTACGCAATACTGCGGCGTGTTTTGCTTAGGCGAATTAGGGCCGAATACCGCGATAGAGCTTGGCCAGAAAACCTTGGCAACCTTAAACTCCACAGCCAGATCGAGCACGTTCAATAAACCGTTCATGTTCAAGTCCCATGCCAGCTTGGGCTTTTGCTCGCCCACCGCCGAGAGGATGGCAGCCAGCAAATAAACCTGGGTTGGTTTATACTTTTCAAATATGGCGCGTACCGCTGTAGCATCTGTAACGCTTGCCTGTTCAAAGGGGCCGTTGCTGTCGGCATTTCGTGGCGGATGAAGGTCAGAAGCTACAACCTGGCTTTCGCCGTGTTTAGCACGTAAAGCAGTTACCAGCTCGGTACCAATTTGCCCGTTGGCGCCGATCACTAAAATCATTTCGGTCATTAGGTGTTAATATGGCGCAAATGTAAAAAATAGAATTGTGATAACATTGGTAAAACGTATTATCAAATGTTATTATCCAAACAATCAGTATATATGGGTTTTTTTGCTGATATTTGAATTTGTTAACTGACCCAGTTACATTAATTTATTCAACAAACAGAAGATGTTGTGTTGCATCCATATCATCTTCACAAAAACAATTTTTTAAAAAACAATGAAAGTCGCAGTAGTAGGTGCTACAGGTTTGGTAGGCACTAAAATGTTGCAGGTTCTTGATGAACGCAACTTCCCGGTAACAGAGTTAATCCCCGTAGCTTCAGAAAAAAGTGTTGGTAAAGAAATCACTTTTAAGGGTAAGCAGTATAAGGTGGTTTCTGTTGAGGATGCGATTAAACAGAAGCCGGACCTTGCTTTATTTTCAGCAGGCGGCAGCACATCACTGGCCCAGGCTCCTTTATTTGCCGAGGCAGGTATTACGGTAGTTGATAACTCATCAGCATGGCGTATGGACCCAACCAAAAAACTGGTTGTACCCGAGGTTAACGCCGATACCCTGACCGCTGAGGATAAAATTATAGCTAATCCGAATTGCTCAACCATACAAATGGTAGTGGCCCTAAAGCCACTGCACGATAAGTATAAAATTAAACGCGTAGTAGTATCAACCTACCAATCAGTAACCGGTACCGGTGTTAAAGCGGTTGACCAGTTATTTAACGAGCGTAACGGCGTTGAAGGCCCGATGGCGTACCCATATACTATCGACCTGAACGTTATACCACAGATTGACGTGTTTACCGAAAACGGTTATACCAAAGAGGAGATGAAAATGATCCTCGAGACAAAAAAAATAATGGGCGATGACAGCATTAAGGTAACTGCTACTACGGTACGTATCCCGGTAATGGGCGGTCACTCCGAATCAGTAAACATTGAGTTTGTGAATGATTTTGACCTGGCGGAAGTACGCGAGCTATTAGCCGCTGCACCGGGTGTTGTTGTGGTTGATGATACCGCCAACCTGAAATACCCGATGCCGCTTGACGCGCATGATAAGGACGAGGTTTTTGTAGGCCGCATCCGCCGTGATGAAACGCAGGACAATACACTGAACTGCTGGATAGTATCAGACAATCTGCGTAAAGGCGCTGCTACTAATGCTGTGCAGATAGCGGAGTATCTGGCTGCTAAGAATTTGATAGGACAAGGCGTAGAGGCGTAAAACCTCACCCAACCCTCTCCAAGGGAGAGGGCTATAAAAGCATGAATGGGATAGCCGGTTGGTTATCCCTTTTTATTTACACCTCGCCCCGGCGTTTGGCAGCCCAACGGGTTAGCAGGTGATAAATGCCTACGAACATTATCCCGGCGATGACGCTTTTAACAAATGCTATCAAAAATTTTTGATCGAATATGATAGTGTATACACCCGCCATTATAGCGGTATAGATAATAAACATAAAGATGTACCTCTTCGTCATGGCGGATTGAAGTTTGAACGGCCAATTTAATAAAGTTTAAAACCATTAGCATCCTTTGCCTGTAATTATTGTAGTTAATTAAGTTTAGTAAAAATTAAAAAACACAGCTATTATGGCAAAGTTAAGTAACCGTAAGGTGGCTATCCTTACCGAGGAAGGTTTTGAGCAGGTGGAATTAACCAGCCCTAAAGAAGCATTGGAGGCAGCAGGTGCCACAGTGCATATCATATCGCCAAAAAGCGGCAAAATAAAAGCATGGAACCATACCGACTGGGGTATTGAGGTAGAGGTTGACGTTGAACTGAGCAAGGCCAGTCCGGATGATTATGACGCGCTGGTATTACCAGGCGGCGTATTAAACCCCGACAAACTACGCCTGAACAAAGAAGCGGTAGCATTTGCATCGGCATTTTTAGATGAAGGCAAGCCGGTAGCGGCTATTTGCCATGGCCCGCAACTGCTGATTGAGACAGGCATGATTAAAGGGCGTACGCTAACTTCATACCCATCGCTGCAAACCGACTTGCAAAACGCCGGAGCAGAGTGGTTAGACCAGGAAGTGGTTACAGACAAAGGCCTGGTTACCAGCCGTACACCTGATGACCTGGAAGCTTTTAACCGCAAAACCATTGAAGAAATAGCCGAAGGCATACACGAGGATGCCGTGCAGAGCTAAGCGTAACAGTTTGTGCATAAAAAAGAGGCGCTAAAGCGCCTCTTTTTTATGCATTTATTACACCGTCGTGCTTTTTATCATCGGCACTGCGTATGTTCCAGATGCGTTCTGCCTTGCGGCCGATGAGCCAAAATGAAAGGCCGAGTATGGCGAAAAATATGGTGTGGTCTATATGATCCCACAGGTACTCGACATACTTGGTGTAGATGAATATCAATAAAAAGGTAATGCCAAACTCGCGGGCTATGGCATCCTTGGTTTTAAGGCCAAGCCATAAAAAGCAGCCCGCTACAGCGGCCGATATTATACCCCAGTAATACAAACTGATCTGTTTGATCTGATACCAGGCATCCACACTGCCGTAATTGCCAAAAATGCTTAGCATCCACAAGGATAAAAATAAGTACAGCAGGCCCACTACGTAGGTGAGTTCCCAAAACCGCTCGAACCATTTTTTTGAGCGAAGCAGGTAAACTACGGATACCAGCACTATGCCAAAAACTACAAAGCGCAGCGGGTAGTTCATGCCTAAAAAGTAATTGGCCCACCGTGTTTGGTAGCCTGTTTCGGTACCGAACCAGCTACCCAGCGAGATAAGCGCAAACAGCCATATAAGGCTGGAGTCCATACGCCAGGCCAAAAAACCATATACAAACACCGATAGTAAAAATAGCAGCGAGTAATGCCCCGAGCCATTGTCAAAACTTTTGCCCAGGTAAGCTATGCAACATGCCGTGAAAAGTACACCGGTAAAAATCAGCGCCTCGTTACTAAAAACCTGTTCAGGAAAAAGGCGCTCACGCTTGCGGCCCTGGTAGTAAAATATGGCGGCGGCGGCACCGGCAATAATGCTGATGACTATATCGGGGGTGTAGTAGAGTTGCTGCAGCCATTGAATTACGGTATCATTAATTATTAATGACCCGATAGCTATGATACCGCAAGCCAGCGCTATCCAAAAGGAATATTTGGCAAGGCGCATCCAGTCAAAACCCTTAACCTCGTATGATGAACGGAGCTTTTCGGCATGAGTATTGTCCAGCAGCCCTTCTTTTTCCCAATGAGAGATGGTGCTGTTTAAAAACTCACTCTCCTGTTTATCGAGGTTTAATTTAGACATTGGTTTTGTTTCAACATAACGGCTTTATAACAACCATCAAGTTAATGTAATTATAAATTTAATAAAAACGAAATTGCTTCTATTCAAGCAATTTCAACACCGCTTCCTGGTCTTTAGCCAGTTGGGCGGTAAGTTCATCAAGCGAGGCAAATTTAATGTCGCCGCGCACATAATGGTAAAACTCCATACGCAATTGCTCGCCGTATATCTCGGTGTTAAAATCAAATATATTCACTTCGATATTGCGGGTAATACCATTAATGGTTGGCCGTTGGCCAATATAAGCCATTCCTTTATACTGTTGATTGTTCAGTTTAACTTTTACCGCGAAAATACCGTCCGCAGGTACCAATTTGTAATGTTCTTCTATCAGGATGTTTGCTGTTGGATAACCTATTTTACGGCCTATCTGGTCGCCACGCATTACCTTGCCTGTTATAAAAAACGGATAGCCTAAAAACGAGTTGGCATGTTCAATATCGTTATTCAGCAGCGCATTGCGTATTCGAGTAGAGCTCACGGCAATGTCGTCAATATCCTGCTCAGGTATTTCTTCCACATCAAAACCATACAAGGGGCCCAGGCGCAAAAGCTCTGCCAGGCTGCCCTGCCGGTCCTTACCAAAGCGGTGGTCATAGCCAATTACGATCTTACGGGTACCTATCTTATTTACCAGTATATCCCGTATGTATTCCTCTGCCGATTGGTTGGAGAAATCACGCGAGAAGGGGGTGATGATCAGGTGATCGACACCCAATTGTTCAAGCAGTTCAGCTTTCTCATTTATGGTATTGATCAGTTTTAAACTCTCATCCTCCGGATGCAATATCATCCGCGGATGCGGAAAAAAGGTTAGAATCACCGTTTCGCCGCCTGATGACGCTGCCAACTCCTTTAACCCTGTAATAATTTTACGGTGGCCTATATGTACGCCATCAAATGTGCCGATAGTAACCACGGCATTTTTAATAGCGGTAAATTCATCAATATGATGGTAGATTTTCATTAGGCACAAATGTAATTGTTAACCTTGCTCATAGATATGCTTACGAGTAACATAAATGCCATATTACTGTTCGGCTTCATTCAAAACTTTTAAATCTCTAATAATATTCACCATCTCGATCACCTCGCGGGCACCCTCAATTTTAAAGTTTCCGCTACGGGTTCGGCGCAGGCGCGACAGGTAGGCTCCATTGCTCAAGGCGGCGCCAAAATCGTGTACAAGCGAGCGAATGTAGGTACCCTTACTGCATACTACTCTAAAGTCAACTTCGGGCAGTTCAATGCGGGTTAGTTCAAAATCGGATATAGTGACTTCGCGGGCGCGCCGTTCCACCTCTTCGCCACGGCGGGCTTTTTCGTAAAGGCGTTCGCCGTCAATTTTAATGGCCGAGTGCGCAGGCGGATATTGTTGGATAGTGCCCATAAACTTCCCCAAAGCGGCTTGCATTGCCTCGACAGATATATGACTGATATCAAACGTTTGGTCAACTTCGGTTTCCATATCGTATGATGGGGTGGTAGCACCCAGCACCATGGTACCGGTATATTCCTTTTCTTCCGCCTGAAAGGTGTCGATCTGTTTGGTCATTTTACCGGTGCAGATGATAAGCAGCCCCGTAGCCAGCGGATCGAGTGTACCGGCATGGCCCACTTTGAGTTTTAGGGGCTTAAATGCATTGCGAATTTTGCCCACCACATCAAAGCTTGTCCATTTATAGGGTTTATTGATCAGCAACAGCTCGCCTTCAGCAAATTCATTTATATGATTGTAGTTCTCTTTCACGTGATACTATCTAACAAAAATAGCGATGGATAAACATCCATCGCTACTTAGTACAAATATCGGTATTTTATTTTAAATCACTTCCAGGTTGTGGCCGCTCAGGTACAGTGCTATAATTATGCCACCCACAACAATACGATACCAGCCAAATAATCTGAAACCTTTGCGCTCCAAAAAGCTGATGAATGTACGTATGGCCAATAGCGCGACTATAAAGGCAACTACGTTACCTACAAGCATAAACTTTATCTCGTCGCCGGTAAAAGTATGGCCGTCCTTATAGTAATCTAATAACTTTTTAGCGGTTGCCGCAAACATGGTAGGTACAGCTAAAAAAAAGGAAAACTCGGCAGCCGCGGTACGGCTAAGCTTTTGCGTCATACCACCAATTATGGTTGATGCCGAGCGAGACATACCGGGTATCATGGCCAGGCATTGAAAAAAGCCTATTTTTAACGCTATCGGGAAGGTTATATCTTCTTCTTTAGTAATCAGCGGTTTATTAAACCACTTATCAACAAATAATAATATGATACCGCCTAAAAACAGCGTAATGCCTACGGTAAGGGCGCTTTCAAGCAACTTATCGATAGCATCGCTCAATAAAAAGCCAAACACTGCAGCCGGTATAAAAGCCACCAGCAGTTTGAAGTAAAATCTTGTCGACTGAAAAAATCGCTTAAAATATAACACCACAACAGACAAGATTGCTCCTAATTGTATGGCGATGGTGAACAACTTGATAAACGGATCGGACGCGATGCCCATTGCTGATGAAGCAATGATCATGTGCCCGGTAGATGACACAGGTAGAAATTCTGTCAGCCCCTCAATTATAGCGAGGATGACGACATGTATCATATTGATCATGCCTTGCTTGCCGGTTTGCGTAATATAGCGTAAAAGCCTACACCAAAGCCGGCCAGTACTACTATGGGTGCTACTACAATTTTAGTATTGCTGTAAATATCGGTTGTTCCGGCCATCAGCACAAAGCCTAAAGCTACAATGGCTATCGCGATGATGAATAGCTTATAGTTATCCTTATTGAAGATGAAGTTCACAGGTGCTTCAGGCTGAGTTGTTTTTGCCGTAGTCCTGAAAGTAGTTACCGGTTTTGCTGGTTGTTGTGCCATGCGT
The DNA here is from genome assembly GCF_021215455.1 of Mucilaginibacter roseus. Lineage (GTDB taxonomy): Bacteria > Bacteroidota > Bacteroidia > Sphingobacteriales > Sphingobacteriaceae > Mucilaginibacter > Mucilaginibacter roseus. The sequence continues at coordinate 679,359 of NZ_JAJPWV010000003.1, forward strand.
TCAATTATTATCTTTTGGTGATTGTGTTTGTTGGATTAACGGTATAGCTGATATATTTTTAGCCTTAAAAAGCGGTTAACCGCCAGGTAAGTGCTAAAGCCTGATATAAATACACCTAAACCTATTACGCCTAAAAATATCAGGCCGAACTCGGTATAGTTTTGTAAAACTACGAGGTCGGGTATTTGTACCTGCGCAAAGTATAGCGTACCCATTAAGATAATGATGGCTATTAAACCGCCTAACAAGCCGTGCCAGATGCCGTAGATGATAAAAGGCTTGCGTATAAACGTTTTAGTGGCGCCCACCAGCTGCATTGACTTGATCAGGAACCGCTGCGAGTATATAGCCAGCCGGATAGTGTTATTGATCAGCGCGACTGACACCACCACAAATATGGCGGCAAATGCCAAAATAACCAAGCTGATTGAGGTGATATTATTATTCATATCATCAACCAATGATTGCTGATACTTTACCTCTTTGATCAACGGATTTTTAAGCAGGCTTGCCTTGAATTTTTCGATGCTGGCATTGTTGGCATAATCGGCCTTTAAGTAAACATCCAGCGAGCCCGAAAGCGGGTTATAACCCAGGAACTTCACAAAATCCTCGCCCAGGTCTTTTTTCAGGTGCATGGCGGCAAGCTCTTTGGTAACATATTGGGTTTGCTTAACCATTACATTGCTCTCCAGTTGTTTTTGCAGCTCGAGCACATCAGGCTCATGGGCCGACTCGTCAACAAATATATTAAGTACTATGTTCTCCTTCACGTAGCGCGAAAGGTTATTGGCATGTACCAGGATCAATCCCAGCAAACCAACCATTAATAATACCATGGCCAAACCAAATACGGTTGATATATATATCGACTTGGTTTTTTGTGCCGACGCGCTTGCTTCAAATTCTTCCATTTATCACTAACAGATTTGAGATGTTTTTACATAGGCGGCATCACAATATCGCGATACCACACTGGCGAAATTAACAAACCTGCTATAAAGGTAAAAGTTTATATGTTATTAAATAAGCTATTACCGTATAACCGGCCTGGTTTAACAAAAATTAACGCTACGCTATCGCGGTTAATTGCCTGCATGGCATAAACAATTAATTAATAACGCCTGTTTATTATGCATGACAAAGCCAGCAAACGACCATCAAAAACCATCACCGTCAGACACGCCGACCGACAGGCCTAACGATAACGGTGGCGAAGCCGTGAAAAAAAAGGAAGACAAAGTTTATAAAGAAGATCAGCCTCAGCAGGAGAACATTGCCAAACAGCATGAAAAGGAAGAGCAGCCCGTTGATCCGGTAAAAACCCCGCCTGCCGAAGAAGGCATGGATAAAGGCCAGGTGCAGCCGGATTAATTAGCGCTATATGATACCGCGGCTGATGCCTGTTGAATTAATTTGCAGATCATAAAGTTTGCGGTAATAGCCGTTTTCAATACGCAATAGTTGCTGATGGGTACCCATTTCCTTTATCTCGCCATGATCGAGCACGATGATGTTGTCGGCATTTTGTATGGTTGACAGGCGGTGCGCGATAACGATGGCGGTTCGGCCCTGCATCAGTTTTTGAATAGCATTTTGTATCAGGTGCTCTGTTTCAGTATCAACCGATGAGGTGGCCTCATCCAATACCAGTATAGCCGGATCATACACCAGCGCGCGTATGAAAGAGATGAGTTGCGCCTGCCCTGCGGATAAAGTAGCACCGCGTTCCTGCACGTTATAATCATAGCCGCCCGGCAGGCGCTCAATAAAGTCATGCGCGCCTACGTCCTTCGCGGCAGCAATCACCTGCTCGCGGCTAATGTTGGGATTGTTCAGGCTAATGTTGTTGGCAATGGTATCGCTGAATAAAAAAACATCCTGAATTACGGTAGCAATGCGCGAGCGCAGGTAATTAACCTCGTAATCCTTCAGATTCTGCCCGTCAATAGTCACATCGCCTTTGCCAATCTCATAAAATCTGTTAAGTATATTTATGGTGGATGATTTGCCTGCGCCCGTTGCGCCAACCAGCGCCAGTGTTTCGCCGGGTTTTACGTGGAAGCTGATATCCTTCAGCACCCAGTTCTCGTCATTATAAGCAAACCAAACCTTATCAAAACGGATATCGCCTTTTAATACAGCCGGCTTTAATGACCCTTCATTTTCGGCTACTTCATCAGTATCCAGCACCTTAAAAATACGGTCGGCACCCACCATGCCCATTTGCAGAGTATTAAACTTATCGGCCAGCTGCCTTATCGGCCTAAAGAGTAAGTTAAGAAGCGTAATAAAAGCTACAATAGTACCGGTGGTTATACCTTGCTTTGATGCTGATATGGAGTTTAATTGTTCATCAGTCAATATGCGTTTACAGCCGTACCAAACTAACAGGCCAATACAAACGGCAAACAAAATCTCGATAACCGGGAAAAAGATGGAGTACGACCAGTTGCTGCGTATATGCGCATCGCGGTGTTTTTCGTTAACCTCGTTAAATTTGCGAAATTCCTGCTCCTCGCGGGCAAAATACTGTATAATACTAACGCCGGATATATGTTCCTGTAAAAAAGTATTCAACAGTGCTACCTGTGTGCGCACTTCCTGGAAAGCGGATTTTATGGCCGCCTGGAAAATAGAGGTGGCAAACAGTAGCAAAGGCATTGGCAGTAGGGTTATTAAAGCCAGTTTCCAGTCCTGCCACAGCATATAGCCGATAATGGCTAACAGCAGCAGCATATCGCCCATGATGGAGATCAGACCCTCGGCAAAAATATCGGCAATTGTTTCCAAATCAGATACTGTACGGGTGATCAGCATCCCGATAGGTGTGCGGTCGAAATATTTTAAACGTAGCGTGGTAATGTGGTTGAACACATCAATGCGCAGATCGCGGATAACCGACTGCCCTAAAGCATTGGTTAAATAGGTTTGATAATATTGCGCCACGGTTTGCACCAGTAACTGCGCCAGCATGAGGCCCACCATAAACACCAGGCCGTCATAATCACCGGTGATGATATGGTTGTCCAGCGTTTTCTCGATCAGGATGGGTTGAACCAATGCTATCGCCGCCAAAAAAATAGTAAGTACCAACGAAATCACAAACTTAACCTGATACGGTTTAACATAGGTCATTACCCTGCCCAGCAGTTTCCAATCAAGCGCTTTTCCGGTAACGCTCCCCCCGTCCCCTGAAGGAGTGGCTTTTGATGTTTTGAATATCTTAAACAATTTCATTTGGCGGTTCAATTTGTTCCCCTCAAGGGGTTAGGGGCAAAACGGATACTTTACTTCTGTTAAATACAAACCACATGCGGGTACAGATGTTCCGGCTTCGCCGCGGTTTTTGCTTTCAATTATGGCGCGCACATCTTGCGGCTTAATTACTTTTCGACCCACCTGCATCAGCGTACCCACAATAGCCCGCACCATGTTGCGCAAAAATCGATCTGCCGAAATATGGAATACTATCCCACCATCGGTTTCCACCCATTCGGCGCGGCTTACTTTACAATTATTGGTTTTTACCTGGGTGTTTGATTTACTGAAACAGCTAAAATCCGTGTACTCCATAATAATCGCGGCAGCCTCATTCATCAGCGCGATATCAGGCTTGTCCTTAATCAACCATGAATAATTATGCTTAAACGGATCCTTGTTAAAATGAATATGATACTGGTATGAGCGCAACGTAGCATCAAACCTCGCATGTGCATCGGCGTGTACGGGTATAATATTTTTTATGGCGATATCAGTTGGCAGGATGGCGTTTAGGCGAGCCCCCCAGCCCCCTGAAGGGGGAGCGGTTAATACTCCCCCTTCAGGGGGCTGGGGGGTAAAATGCGCAAAAAACTCCGTTGCATGTACCCCGGTATCCGTACGGCCGCAGCCCGTGGCCTCTATGGGCTGCCGCAATACCGTGGTAAGCGCTTTATTTAAAAGCTCCTGTACCGTTACCGCGTTAGGCTGTATCTGCCAGCCATGGTAACGGGTACCATCATAAGCCAGTTCAATAAAATAACGTTGGGTGGTCACGCCGGCAAAGGTAACAATTGTTTATGCGGATATTAATCTGCACGAAGTAAACTCTTGTTTACAAATAAAACTCAGGCTATAATTAAACAATTTTATATTTGCTGCGTAGGTTAAACATAACCGGTTCATTTTTACCCAACATGATACAACGCATACAAACCATTTATCTTTTTTTAGCCACACTCGTACTACTCGGCTTATACCTTTTTCCGTTAGTAAACAATGTAAATGTTAACGGCACCATATCAAACATCAGCATACAGGGCGTATATCAAAGCCTGGCAGATGGCCAACGTTTTTTTATAAACTTTATAGGTATAAAAATCCTTGCCGCACCGGTAGCGCTGTTGCCAACGCTTATCATCTTTTTTTATAAAAAACGCAAGCAGCAAATAGCCTTGGGCTACAGCGCTATCCTGGTTATAATAGGTTACAGCTTTTGGATGGCGCAAACGGTAAAGGGCGTAGTTCCCGGCGGTTTACAGGTTGAATTTGCCAACATGGGCATCGGTATGTTTTTAAGTTCGATAGCTATAATATTGATCATACTGGCCGTACGCGCCATTAAACGCGATGAAAAGCTGGTACGCTCGGCTGATCGGTTACGATAATATCAAACATAAAAAGCAAAGGGCAGGAAGATAATTCCGGCCCTTTGCTGGTGCAATCAAATGCCACCAACTCATGCTATTGCTGGTTTAATATTTTATAAACTTATCCAGCTGCTCTTCGGTATATTTTAAGGTATCGGCATTAAACAGGTGACCTTCGGCATCAAACTCCTTGCTTATTAATGGTATATGCAGCTTTAATGGCATAACGTGTAGGTGCATATAATTACAAACGCCGGTAAAATGGTCAACCCCGCGAATGTTGCCATACTTGCCTGATGATACACCCACCAATGCGGCCTTCTTTTCATAAAAGCTATCGGGCCAGGCGCAGGCATCAATAAATACTTTTAGTATGCCCGGAAAGCTGCCATTATATTCGGGAATGATGAATATGAATTTTTGTGTAGCGGTAATTAAATCCTGAATGGGTTTAAAGGCCTCGCTGCGCTTACCATACAGATCGGTGGCTATTAAGGTTGGCGGTAGTGCTTCGAGCGAAAAAACCTGTGCTTGCTCCCCTTTTTCAGTTAATCGTTTTTTATAATACTCGGCCAGTTTTAAGGTGGCGCTACCCTCGCGGTTTGTGGATGATATGATGGTGATCACGGTATTGATGTTATGCTAAATGATACATTAAACAACTGGTGGCTTTACGCTTAAATCAGGCTGTTTAGGGTATCAATATGTTAAATATTGTTTGTAAGTTGGCATTTCCTGTGGATTTCTGATAGGTTTTATTACTTATCTTAGCATCCGGTAAAAAACCGTTCACGAAGGTAGAATTTATGTGGCTATTCTTCGTTATTATATGTCTTGATTGTAAAGGAAAAATAAAGCATGAGTAAAATAATAGCTTTGGCCAACCAAAAGGGTGGCGTGGGTAAAACCACCTCATCCATTAACCTGGCCGCGAGTTTAGCTGTACTTGAATATAAAACCCTGCTGGTTGACGCCGATCCGCAGGCCAATTCTACATCGGGCATTGGCTTTGACCCGCGAAATATAAAAGCCAGTATATACGAGTGTATCATTAACCAGATAGATCCGCATGAGGCTATCCAGAAAACGGATACCCCCAACCTTGATCTGCTACCGGCACACATTGACCTGGTAGGTGCCGAAATTGAAATGATTAACCTAACGGGCCGCGAATACAAAATGAAGCAGGTGCTTGATAGCGTGCGCGACGAGTATGACTTTATCATCATTGATTGTTCGCCATCATTAGGCCTGATCACCATTAATGCCTTAACCGCCGCCGACTCGGTAATTGTACCGGTACAGTGCGAATATTTTGCGTTGGAAGGTTTAGGTAAATTATTAAACACGATAAAAATTGTACAATCGCGCCTGAATACCACGCTGGAAATTGAAGGTATTTTACTTACCATGTATGATGTAAGGCTGCGCCTGTCAAACCAGGTGGTTGAAGAGGTGCGCACTCATTTTGAGGACATGGTTTTTGATACCATTATTCAGCGCAATACACGTTTAAGCGAAGCGCCGAGCTTTGGTGTATCTGTTATTATGCACGATGCTAACTGCAAGGGTGCCATCAACTACCTTAACCTGGCCCGCGAGATTGTGAACAAAAACGGCCTGGTGAAAAGCAAACTACAGGAAACTACAGCGACGATATAATACATGAGTGCAGAAAAAAGAAAGGCCCTGGGCAAAGGATTAAGTGCGCTGCTGAACGATTCTGTTGATGTACTTCCGAGTAAAAATAATAACAACGCCCGCTCTGCTCAACCTGCAGAAGCAGGGGGATTGGGGTCGGTTAACGAAATAAATATCGATCAGATAGAGGTAAACCCCTATCAGCCACGTACCGAGTTTGACGGCGAGGCGCTGGCCGAACTGTCAGACTCAATCAAACTACAGGGCCTTATTCAGCCTATTACCGTTCGCAAGGCGGGGCACAACCATTACCAGCTGATTTCGGGCGAACGCCGTTTGCGTGCATCAAAAATGGCTGGCTTGGTTAGCATCCCTGCTTATGTGCGCACCGCTAACGACCAGCAAATGCTGGAAATGGCGTTGATAGAGAACATTCAGCGCGAAAACCTGAATGCTATTGAGGTGGCCCTGAGCTTTCAGCGGATGCTGGATGAGCTGGACCTGAAACAGGAAGAACTGGGCGATCGCGTGAGTAAAAACCGGTCTACCGTTACCAATTACCTGCGGTTGCTGAAGCTGCCACCCGCCATACAGGTATCATTACGTGATGGCGATATATCTATGGGGCACGCCAAGGCGCTTATTAGTGTAAGTGACCCGGTGCAGCAATTGTATTTTCACCAGCAGATTATCAACCATGATCTATCGGTACGCAAAACCGAAGAAATGGTACGCGAGGCGCAGCGCAATACTGTAAAAAAAGAAGGTAAGCAGCCGGAGCCGTTGAGTTTCCAGGTGCAAAAGATACAGGACGAACTGGCATCGAAGTTCAGCACACGTGTTAAACTTAAAATGAATACGCAAGGCAAGGGCAGCATCGAAATACCCTTCCTGTCCGAAGATGATTTAAACCGCATTCTTGAAATGTTGGATTGGTAACAATTGTTTATCCCGGACGATAGTCCACATTATAAATGATAAATAAAGGCTGGTTGAATTACCAGCCTTTGTTGTTTATAGCTCGTGAAGCACTCAAACACCTACTTAAAAAGGATTGCTTTGCTGCAATAAATTATAGGTTTTAATGTTCATATCGAACGCTATGGTTGCATTTCTGCTGTAGCTTTAATCTGAACCGTAATGTCTAAAAAAATCATTTTTACTGTTTTATTGGCAGTTGCAATTTCCTCGGCTAAAGCTCAGCAAGCAACTATCGGGTCAAAGCCTAAACATGTTAAGTCGGTTATCCGTGGTATTTCAGTGCAAAATATTCCGGATACTTTGCATAATCCGCGCAAGGCTGTAATGCGTTCTCTCATGGTACCTGGCTGGGGACAGATTTATAATCGCCAATGGTGGAAAGTGCCCATTGTTTGTGGCGGTTTAGGGCTTATCGGATCCGCTGTTATATTTAATCAAAATTATTACAGTCAATTCTTAACCATAGCTAAGTACCGTCGCCGTGGCGAGCAACCCGCGCCTGGCGATAAGTATTATAAGGAATACATGGCGCTGAAAGACAGATCGGCAAGCGATGCCTATGTGGAGAGCACGTTAAATAGCTATCGCCGTAACCGGGACTTGGCTATATTGGGTATGCTTGGTGGTTGGGGCATACAAATGATCGATGCTTATATCGACGCCAAATTCATTAATTCCTATAGTATGGACGATAATTTGTCCTATAACATTCGGCCATCTTTGATAAATCAAGCTGTTTATGCATCGGGAATAAGTAACCGGTTCATTCCTTCATTAAAATTTACCGCAACCTTTTAGTTTCAGCTGCAATAATTACTTATTTTTTAGGTTGATAGTAAGCGGTGGTTGCAATTAATTTTCAGATAATGCCGCACTATTTATAGATTTGACTGATAATGTATAAAGCGCTGTTTATCTTTTTACTGCTTGCAGGCCTTACCATAACGGTACGGGCACAAAACCCCGACACGGCCAGCGTGGCTAAACCCACAGACACCGTCAAGGTAAAAAAGGAGCCCGTTCGCCCGGCAGTTAAGCCTGCCGCGGTGCGTGATAACATTAAAAACAGGCCGGATACATTGCATAGCCCGCACAAGGCGGTAATACGCTCACTAATTATTCCCGGTTGGGGCCAAATATATAACCGTAAATGGTGGAAAGTGCCCATTGTTTACGGCGGTTTAGGGCTTATCGGCTCTGCCATTATATTCAATCAAAACTATTACAGTCAGTTTTTAACCATAGCACAATACCGTCGCCGTGGCGAGCAACCAGGGCCGGGTGATAAATATTATACCGAGTATCAGGCATACAGCTCCGCGTCTGACACGTTTATTGAAAATGCTGTAAACAGTTATCGCCGTAACCGCGATTTGGCCATTTTGGGCATGCTGGGCGGCTGGGGCATACAAATGATAGATGCTTATATCGATGCCAAATTCATACACTCGTACAGTATGGATGATAACCTTTCGTTTAAAGTGCGCCCGGGTTTAATTGGGCAGCCCATGTATGCCGGTAATTTTAATACTGCATTTGTTCCGGCTATAAAGGTTACCTTTGCCTTTTAAATGCTAACTTAACGGCAAAAACATCACAACTAAAAAAATGAAGATTGCGCTATTAGGGTACGGTAAAATGGGTAAGATCATTGAAAAGATCGCCATTGACCGTGGCCACGAGATCGTTTTAAAAATAGACTACGATAACCTGCACGAGCTAACGGTAGAAAACCTGCAAAAGGCCGATGCTGCCATTGAATTTACCACACCCGCTTCGGTCCTACATAACATCGATGTTTGTATAGCTGCCGGCGTACCGGTAGTTGTAGGCACAACCGGCTGGTATGACCATATCGCAGACGTAAAAGATAAATGCCTGCAAGGCAATGGCGCGGTAATGTATGCCTCAAACTACAGCGTTGGGGTTAACGTATTTTTTAAGGTAAACCAACTGCTGGCTAAAATCATGAACAACTACCCGTACTACGATGTGCAGGTAGAAGAAATACATCACATGCAAAAACTCGATTCGCCAAGCGGAACCGCGATTACTATTGCCGAGGGAATATTAGATAACGTAGCCGGTAAAAGCAACTGGACCAACGTATTGATAACTGATAACCCTGAAACACCACAGGAGCCGTTAAAGCCGGAGCAACTATTAATCGAATCGCACCGTATTGACAGCGTGCCGGGTACGCATACCGTAATTTACGATTCAGAGGTAGATACCATTGAGTTTAAGCATACCGCCCACAACCGTAATGGTTTCGCCTTGGGCGCGGTATTAGCGGCCGAATGGCTGCAGCACAAAAAAGGTTTTTATACCGTGCACGACATGTTTAACTTTGATATTTAATCAGTTATAATTACAAATAATGAACTGGAGATTCTGGAGGAAGAAAGATCCTAAAAAGAAAAAAAGCGCTACCCGCGAATGGGTTGATGCCATATTATTCGCGGTAATTGCCGCTACCCTGATCCGTACTTTTTTTATTGAGGCCTATACCATACCAACCCCATCAATGGAGCGCTCGTTACTGGTGGGCGACTTTTTATTTGTGAGCAAGGTTAACTACGGCGCGCGTATGCCGATTACGCCGGTATCGTTTCCGTTCGCGCACCATACCATGCCGATATTAGGTACCAAGGCTTATTGGGATGGTATTAAGTTGCCATACTATCGCTTGCCCGGCTTTCAGGAAGTTAAGCGTGGTGATGTAGTGGTATTTAATTATCCGATGGAGGCCGACTCGCCCTTTTACCGCCCGGTTGACAAACGTGAGAACTATATAAAACGCTGCCAGGGAGAGCCGGGCGATACGCTGGCCATACTCAACGCTCAGGTATATGTAAATGGTAAAATGGCGCCTAACCCGCCGGAAGGGCAAACTGATTATACTGTTAGTACAACCAGTGGTGGCGAATACAATCCGGACGTTTATAAAGAGCTACATGTATCAGATTACAACGGTAACGGACAACTTACTATGACACCGGAATCTGCAAAAAAGCTGCGTAGCTATCCGGGCATAAAATCGGTCACCCCAAACATTGCAGTACGCAACGTTGACGATCCGTTTTATCCGGTGTTCCCTAACGATCCGCACTTTAAATGGAATGTAGATAATTACGGTCCGATTATCATCCCTAAAAAAGGTTGGACCGTTAAATTGGATAGCCTGACCATACCTGTTTACAAACGCGCTATACAGGTTTACGAGGGTAACCACGTACAGGTAAACGGTAATGAGATAACCATCAACGGAAAGAAAACCGACAGCTATACCTTTAAAATGAATTACTATTGGATGATGGGCGATAACCGCCATGATTCCGCCGACTCTCGCTACTGGGGTTTTGTGCCCGAAGATCACATTGTAGGCAAGGCCCTATTTATCTGGATGAGTTGGGACAGCAACGAATCGTTCTTTAGCAAAATACGCTGGAGCCGCTTGTTCAGGGGTGTTAAATGACGCTGACGAGTTAAAATATTCAAGCCCCCGCAGACTGATCTGCGGGGGCTTTTTTTGTTGAACCCAAGTCGCTTTACTTTACCAACCCTCGCGATAGCGAGCGATCTGTCGCTTTGTTATGAACGCGGACGGATCTCTCTCGTCTTACATCCTCGAGATGACAATACAATTGTTAATTTCTATAATCGGAATACAACTACGAATGTATGCCGAGAAAATTAGGTGGGGTTTGTAACAATCTCATAAATCATATTGAGTTTACATTCGGTTTTTCATATTTGCAGATGTTAACTAAGCAAATAGTAATGAAATATAAATTCCTCTTCTCGTTATTCTGCGCGGCGGCTGTTGTAGGGTCGGCATCGGCACAAAAAAAAGCGGCAACGCAACCCACCGCCGGTAATGATGTTGCCCGCCCCAAATTGGTAGTTGGCATTGTGGTGGACCAAATGCGCTGGGACTATCTGTACCGTTTTTACAGCCGCTACCAAGCCGGTGGTTTTAAGCGGATGCTAAACGAGGGCTTTACCTGCGAAAATACGGATGTTGACTACCTGCCTACCTTCACCGCGCCGGGGCACAGCTGTGTTTATACCGGTTCAGTACCATCGATACATGGCATAGCGGGTAACGATTTTATTATTCAGGCTACCGGCAAATCTATGTATTGCACGGAGGATTCAACTGTAAATACTGTAGGCAGCAGCTCACGAGCCGGACAAATGTCGCCGCGGAATTTACAGGCCAGCACTATTACGGATGAGTTAAAGCTGGCAACCAATTTTCGATCAAAAGTTATTGGCGTAGCTATTAAAGACAGGGGTGGCATATTACCTGCCGGGCACGCAGCCAATGCCGCTTACTGGTTTGATGATGCCAGCGGAAACTGGATAACCAGCACCTATTATATGAATGATCTGCCTGCCTGGGTTAAAACTTTTAACGACCAAAAGCTTGCCGAAAAATACCTGAAACAGGATTGGAATACCCTGTACCCGGTTGAAACTTATGTGCAAAGCTCGCCGGATAATAGTCCGAAATACGAAGGCAAGTTTAGCGGTACTGAAGCGCCGGTTTTCCCCATCAAAACATCGCAATTATACAAAGGCAATGCAGGCATGATCCGCTCTACGCCTTATGGCAACTCGTTTACGCTGGATATGGCAAAAGCCGCCGTTACCAACGAGCAGTTAGGCAAAAACGTAGTGACCGACTTTTTAGCCGTGAGCCTTTCATCGACAGATTACGTTGGCCACCAGTTTGGCCCAAACGCGGTTGAAACGGAAGATACTTATTTGCGTTTGGATAAGGATCTGGCGGCATTTTTTACCTTTTTGGATGGCCAGGTGGGCAAAGGCAACTATACTGTATTCCTTACTGCAGACCATGCCGCCGCGCATAACCCAACCTTCCTGACCGACCACAAAATACCCGGCGGCAACTGGAATGAGGGCGCAACTGAGTTGAATAAATTTTTGAAGGATAAATACAAGGCTGATAAAATTGTATTAAGCCTGAGCAACTACCAGGTAAACTTTAATTATAAAGTGATAAACGATAATAAGCTGAATGAGGAAGACCTGAAAGCAGATTGCATCCAATTCCTGCAAAAAGATCCGGATGTATTATATGCTGTTGACATGACCAAAGCGGCAGTAGCCAGCATACCCGCCCATCTGCGCGAGCGTGTGATAAACGGTTACAGCAAGGAGCGCAGCGGTGTGATACAGATCATGCTAAAACCGGGTTATTTCTCAGGCGGTCGTACAGGTACTACTCATGGCACCTGGGCACCATTCGATGCGCATATCCCGTTGGTATTTATGGGCTGGGGCATTAAACATGGCAGTATTGCCCGCCAAACCCACATGACGGATATTTCGGCCACCATAGCATCACTGCTGCACATACAGCAACCAAGCGGCTGTATCGGGCAACCAATACCGGAAGTGATGAAGTAGTTTTTAGTCGGTAAGACCGGAAGTCCGAAAAGACTGAGTAGATTTTTGATCGATTATCTCTAATACCTGTATAACAAAAAATAGCCAAGCGATATGCCTGGCTATTTTTATATATAAAGATTTCTTCCGGACTTTCGGACTTCCCGTCTTCCGGACTAAAAAACTCCAAAACTACTGCCTTTTAAAATCATAAGCGCCCATTTCCACAAAATCAGCAACCTTAAGCCTGAAGCCGCTTACCTTACCGCTTTGCACGGTAAACGGAAACACGGCCTTGCCTAAAATCGGATCGCTAAAGGTTACATAAAAGCGATTGGCACCGAGCGGTTGCAGGCGGGCATACATTTTAGGGTGATGCTCAAAGCGCATCGTCAGGTCGTTATTGTCGCCACGCTCAACATTTACTGTGCCGTATAAGGGATTGGTAAACTTGCCTTCATAATAACTTAGCGAAAGTGCCGGGCGCGGGTTAAGTGCCACGCTATCGCGCAGCTTTTTATCTGCCGCCTGCTGTTCGGCTGTGTAACTTCTGAATTCTTTTAAGTACGCATCACTGTAGTTACGATACGGCAGTTTAAAGTAAGCATCCAATATCTCCCAGCGCAGCGCCTCGTATAAGTTGTTCTGATCGGTGTTTGTCAGAATCACTATCCCGAGATTTTCTTCCGGCACCAGCGTAACAGATGATACAAAACCGTTAACGCCCCCATCGTGCATTACCAAACGGTGGTTGTGGTAATCCTGCAAAAACCAACCTAAACCATACAGCTGAAAATTTTTTGTGCCGTCCAGATGTTCGGCTGTGCCTACAATATCCTGCGGCTGGCGGGTTGCATCAATGGCCGCCTTTGCAATTACCTGTTTGCTGCCCACCTTACCATCGTTCAGCAAAGTCATTACCCATTTCCCCATGTCTGTTGCTGTTGAGCTGATAGCGCCGGCTGGTGCCATATTATCCAAGTTGGCGTACGGAATGGCTAAAAGCCGGTTATCGGCTATGGTATGCCCGGCGGATCGGTTAAAGGCCTTGGTCATGGCTACGCTTAGGCCAAGGGTATTATTCATTCCCAACGGTGCAAATATTTTCTCTTTTAAAAAGATGTCCCAGTTTTGGTCGGCTACTTTAGGGATGATTTCGCCCGCCGTTAAAAAAGCGGAATTGGTGTAACCCCACGTAGTACGGAAACCGTAAGGCGCTTTCATCAGCGCCATTTTACTCATAACCTCACTGCGGCTAAGATTGGTGTTGTAAAAAGTAAAGTCGCCCTGAAAGGTTTGAAAACCCAGGCGGTGGCACAGCAAATCGCGAATGGTAAGCAACTCGGTGGCTGCTTTATTGTCCAACTTAAAATCGGGCAGGTACTTGGTTACCTTATCGTTCAGCGATAGCTTTTTATCAGCAGCCAGCATGGCAATGGCAGTAGCAGTAAAGGCTTTGGTATTACTCCCTATCATAAAAAGTGTATTCTCGTCAACCTTATTATTTAACCCAAGTTCCTTAATACCAAACCCCTTAACCAGTACAATACGATTATCCTTAACAATACATACCGCCGCGCCGGGTACACGCCAGTTGGTGAGCGCCCTGCTGATGTAGGCCTGCAGGCTATCTGTTACAAATTTGCTGCGGTTAGCGTTTTGCGCTTGGGTGATATTATCGAATAAAAAGAGGGTAATAATTAGGAGAAGTATTTTTTTCATTACAGTTACGAGCCGATTTTTTTAAAAACACTAATTTAACGCAAAAATTAGAAGGGCATTACCCTATTTAAATTAATTGACCAAACAAAAGTACATGAAGAGTAAATTTTACAGTTTACCCGTAATGCTTATGGCCTTTTTGCTATCAGTTACATGGCAGGGGGCGCAGGCACAATTCGGGAGCGGAACTAACTGGGCTAAGGACGGATACCGGTATTACAAAACGTTTGAAGGTGGCGTTGCCGAATTTGATGTGCGCGATGCCAATAAAAAAACGGTCATCGCCACGGCGCAGGATCTAACACCTGCCGGGCAAAAACCAATCAGCATCCGCCGTTTTACCATTACTGATGATGGTAAGAAGATACTGATCAATACTAACACTAAAAAGGTTTGGCGTTATGATACCCGGGGCGATTACTGGGTGTATGATGTTGCTGCCAAAAGCCTGAAACAGCTGGGTAAAGGCAAGCCGGAGTCATCATTGATGTTTGCCAAGCTATCGCCGGATGCCAGCAAAGTGGCTTATGTAAGCGGCCATAATGTTTACGTGGAAGATTTGGCTACAAACGCTATCAAAGCCCTTACAACCGACGGCACCGACCGCCTGATAAACGGCACTTTTGATTGGGTTTATGAAGAAGAGTTTGGCTGCCGCGATGGTTTCCGCTGGTCGCCTGACAGTAAGTCTATCGCCTACTGGCAAATTGATGCCCGCAAGATCAAGAATTACCTGATGTTGAACACTACCGACAGCATGGTGTACTCATATGTTGTTCCGGTTGAATATCCAACCGCAGGGCAGGATCCAAGCTCATGCAAAATCGGGGTGGTTGATATTGCTACCGCGCAAACCAAATGGCTGAATATCCCGGGTGATAATGTGCAGCATTACATCCCGCGTATGGAGTATACCAGCAATCCTGACGAGATTATTTTGCAACAACTAAACCGCGCGCAAAACGAAAGTAAACTTTACGTAGCGAAAGTATCAAGCAATACCGCAAAGGTTATATACAACGAAACAGATAAGGCCTGGATTGACGCAAAGGAAGAGGCTACCGGCTGGGATTGGCTGAATAAAGGCAAGGAATTTGTTTGGGCAAGTGAGAAGGACGGCTGGAACCACCTGTACCGAATCGGGTTGGATGGCAAGCAGCAGCTGATCACCAAAGGTAATTATGATGTAATGAGCGTATCGCTTATTGACGAGCCATCAGGTTATATATATTTTATTGCCTCGCCTGATAACCCTAACCAGGCTTACCTATACCGTATAAAAATAAACGGCGGTAAGGCCGAGCGCTTAACGCCGGCAAACCAATCAGGCACGCATGGTTACACCATTTCGCCAAACGGTACAATGGCGATGCACAATTTTTCAAATGCTAACACTCCTTACCAAAGTGAAACCATCAGCCTGCCCGATCATAAACATTTAACAGGCGATGCCATTAAGCCGGTAACCGATGCTAAAAATCCGGTGGAATTCTTTACTGTAAAAACATCTGATGGTATTGACATTAAAGGTTGGGTAAAAAAACCGGACAATTTTGATCCTGCTAAAAAATACCCTGTAGTGTTTTATGTTTACGGCGAGCCGGCCTCACAAACCGCTAAGGATGTATATGGCGCAGGCCGTAACGGCATGTACCCCGGTATGGCTGCCGACGGTTATGTGTATATCTCGATGGATAACCGCGGCGCTCCGGCTCCGCGCGGCCGCGAGTGGCGTAAGGCTATCTATAAAAATATAGGTATCCTCAACATCCGCGACCAGGCACTTGCCGCTAAAGAAATTTTAAAATGGAATTATATTGATAGCAGCCGGGTTGCTGTTTGGGGATGGAGCGGTGGCGGTTCATCAACCCTTAACCTGATGTTCCAATACCCTGACATTTACAAAACCGGCATTGCAGTAGCTGCTGTTGGTTACCAGTTAACCTACGATAACATTTACCAGGAGCGCTACATGGGTGTACCTACTGATGATGCAGGCCGCGAGCCGTTCATCAAAGGATCGCCCGTTACCAATGCTAAAAATCTGCAAGGGAATTTATTATACATTCACGGTACAGGCGACGATAATGTGCATTACAATAATGCCGAGTTACTGATAAACGAGTTGGTAAAATATAACAAGCAATTTCAGCTCATGTCATACCCTAACCGTACACATTCTATATCAGAAGGTGCAGGCACGTCGCAACATTTGCGTTCGTTATTTACTAAATATTTAAAGGAGCATTGCCCTCCGGGTGGCAGATAAGCCAACCCATACATAATAAAGCCCGGCTGTAGTTAACAGCCGGGCTTTTCTTTTCGATAATAAGTTTATTGCTGGTCAGAAAGGCAAGTCATCCGTTTCGTCAGCGGTATTGTAATCGGCGGCGCCATCTGTTTTAATCGCGCGTCCGTTGGCATGGTTTTCCGTTTCAAAATCACTTTTGCGACCAAGCATGGTAAAGTTTTCGGCCACTACCTCAGTAGTATATTTTTTTATACCCTCCTTGTCCTCAAAAGAGCGGGTACGCAGCTTCCCTTCTATGTAAACCAGCTTGCCCTTCTGCAAGTATTTTGCAGCTACATCGGCAAGGCTTCGCCACATAACAATGTTGTGCCACTCGGTTTGTTCAATCTTTTTTCCGTCTTTGTTAAAGGTTTCGGATGTGGCGAGGGGGAAGCTTACTACTGATACACCTCCTTCCAAATAACGTATTTCGGGGTCTTTACCTAAATGCCCAATTAGTATTACTTTGTTTATTCCAGACATGGTTTAAATTAACGCAAAATTCTTCTACAAATTAAAAATATTTTTTAGAAATATAAAAATGATTTTGGGTAGCGCCAAATTACTCAAGTTTTCTACTCCTGTGTAAAACCATTTTTGTTCTAATTTAACCTGATAGTTGCTTAATTTTATTAACCTAACAAATAGTTTTTGGTGTGTAAGTATATGTTTATTAATTGGCGATACGTATTCCGCTTTAACGTTTTCGCCAAAAGCATATTGTACTTCCGTTGAGTTAAGTATCTCTTCTACAGAAATTAACCCTTTGGTTTCCAATACGGGCAGGTCATACATATTTGCCCATATGTCGTCATCGCCACGCTTGTTCATCAGCACGGTTTTTCCATCGGTAACCAAAAAATAGTTCAGGTAGCGCTCCTTGGTCTTAACCGTTTTCAGTTTTACGGGTAAATGGGTTGTAGCGTTATGTTTAAATGCATAACATCCAAGCCTTACGGGGCAAATGCCGCAGCCCGGATTTTTAGGCTTGCAAAGCAATGCGCCAAATTCCATCATGGCTTGATTATGCAGCGCAGGGTTTTTCTTATTAATTAAACTGTCGGCAAGCTCCTGGAATGTCTTTTTTGCCTTCGGTGTATTAACCGGTTCGCTGATGCCAAAGTAGCGGGCGAGTACCCGGTAAACGTTGCCATCAACAACAGCGCGATGCTCATTGGCCGAGAATGATGATATGGCCGCCGCGGTGTATTCGCCAATGCCTTTTAGATTAATTAATGTATTATAATCAGTAGGGAAAACGCCGCCATATTCCTGCTGCACCTGCTGCGCGGTTTTAAGCATATTGCGCCCACGCGAGTAGTAGCCAAGCCCCTGCCAAAGTTTCAGCACCTCATCTTCTGATGCTGCCGCGAAGCTGCTCACGTCCGGAAAACGCTCCAGAAAACGGTAGAAATAAGGCATGCCTTGCTCTACACGTGTTTGCTGCAATATTATTTCAGATAGCCATATAATATAAGCGTTAGTTGTGTGGCGCCATGGCAGGTCGCGCTTGTTTTCCTGGTACCAGTTGAGCAATTCATCGGCAAAATTCATAACTCCAAAAATAGGCAGCAAATGTGGTTGGTGCGCTTTTTTCATCACCGTTTTGCAACGAACAAAAAAAATACACTAATTATTTTAGAGTTTGCCAATAAAGCGATACTTTTGCAACCCCAAAACAGTTAAGTATTTATAAAAAATTTTAAAGAAAAATAAGATATGACTAAGGCAGAAATCATAGCTGAAATCTCATCTAAGACAGGTATTGAGAAAGTTGATGTACAGGAAACTGTTGAGGCGTTTTTTAAAGTGGTAAAAGGCTCAATGGTTGCCGGCGAGAATGTTTACGTGAGAGGTTTCGGTAGTTTCGTTGTTAAAAAAAGAGCTAAGAAAACAGCTCGTAACATTTCAAAAAATACTGCCATAATCATTCCTGAGCATTTTGTGCCAAGCTTTAAGCCAGCAAAAACTTTTGTTGAGAAAGTAAAAACCGGCAATAAATCAGCAAAAGCAAGCAAATAATTCAATAAGCATTCAGCCCGATGAAGAAGCCACAAATAGTTTTAATTATAGCAGTACTCGCTATTGTGGGCTATTTGTACGTACAACCTGTTAAAGGTTTACAAAAGGCTGAGGATGCTAATCATGCTGATACCAGAGCGGCCGCCCCTGCTGCACAGGCTCAGGCTACTATTTTGAGTGTTGAGCAGGTATCAGAAACAGCAAAAAACGTAATAGGCCAATCACTTGCCGCTCCGATTACTGAATTGGAAGGCAAGCTTAAAGCTGCCGATGGCGATGCTAAAAAGGATATAGAAAAACAGCTGGCTACCAAGTGGGATGATGTAAACCAACCCGGGCCGGCTGCTTTTTATTATAAATCCGTTGCCGAGAGTGATAAAACAGCCGATGCCTGGATAACAGCCGGTAATCATTTTAATGATGCT
The DNA here is from genome assembly GCF_021215455.1 of Mucilaginibacter roseus. GTDB lineage: Bacteria > Bacteroidota > Bacteroidia > Sphingobacteriales > Sphingobacteriaceae > Mucilaginibacter > Mucilaginibacter roseus. The sequence goes on from NZ_JAJPWV010000003.1 coordinate 698,489, forward strand.
TACAAGCTAACCCAGGATACCACCGCACAGCCAACGTATTTAACCAACGCTGTACAGTGCTTCGAGCAAGCTCGCCAGTTGGCTCCGGATAACCTGGATGCTAAAACGGGTTTGGGTATTGCTTATGTAAACGGTGGCGCGCCGAGCCCTATGGCCGGTATAAGCTTGTTGCTTGAAGTAGTAAAGCAGGACCCGACCAATCGCAGTGCAAATTTAAATTTGGGCGTTTTCTCTATGAAATCAGGCCAGTTTGAAAAAGCGGTTGAACGTTTTAAAACTGTTATTGCACAAAAGCCCGAGCTTGAACCTTATTTTTACCTGGCTGAAAGCTATAAACAGCTTGGCCGTAAAAAAGAGGCTATCGAGGCTTACAACAAGTGTAAAACAATGATGCCTGACCCAGCCTTTGGGCAGCGCATTGATGAGTACATAAAGGAATTAAATTAATTAATCATTTTTTAAAAACATTAAAATTATGCCAAGCGGTAAAAAACGTAAAAGACACAAAATGGCCACCCACAAACGTAAAAAGCGTTTAAGAAAAAACAGGCATAAAAAGAAATAAGCTGAACTAACAGCTTATAGCCCGCCATAGTGCGGGCTGTTTTTATGTGTTGTTTTTACCTTCTTATTAATCCCGCGGTTATACCATAGCCGCATTAAGAAATGGAGTAGCAATTGATAAAAGAATTAATTATCGATTCGTCCCCCAGCGGAGCTACCATTGCATTATTACAGGATAAACAACTCGTAGAACTTCACAAGGAGCAAACCACTAACAATTATACAGTTGGTGATATTTACCTGGGCAAAATCAAAAAGATAATGCCCGGATTGAATGCTGCATTTGTTGACGTTGGATACGAGAAGGATGCCTTTTTGCATTACCTTGATTTGGGGCCACAGGTGCAAAGCCTGTTAAAGCTAACCAAGCAGGTACGTAGCGGGGGTTATCAGTCAAAGCTGTTAGATCAACTAAAGCTCGAGGCTGACATTAATAAAGGTGGTAAGATATCTGAGGTTTTAACAAAAGGGCAGTTGCTGCCGGTACAAATAGCTAAGGAGCCAATTTCAACAAAAGGCCCGCGCTTGAGTGCCGATCTGTCAATTGCCGGGCGTTACGTAGTGCTGGTACCTTTTTCAGAGGTGATATCCATCTCCAAAAAGATCAAAAGCAATACTGAGCGCCAGCGTTTACGCAAAATTGTTGAAAGCATAAAACCTAAGCACTTTGGCGTAATTATACGTACAGTGTCTGAGGGTAAGGGCGTAACAGAAATGCAAAAGGACCTGCTTGACTTGATAGCCAAGTGGGAAACGCTGATAACCAAACTCCCGTCGGTTGAGCCGTCCAAAAAGATACTGGGCGAGATAGACCGTACCTCAACTATATTGAGGGACATATTGAACTCTGATTTTCAGAGCATATATGTGAATGATAACGGCATGTACGAAGAGGTAAAATCATACGTACATGAAATATCTCCTGACTTGGAGAACATTGTTCGCCTGCATAAGCACCGCGACCCGATATTTGAGCATTACGGCATTGAAAAGCAGATTAAGGGAGCTTTTGGTAAAACAGTAAACCTTGCCGGGGGCGCTTACCTGGTAATTGAGCATACAGAGGCGCTGCACGTTATTGACGTGAACAGCGGTAACCGTACTGCCAATAAAGAGAACCAGGAGGAGAATGCCTTACAGGTTAACAAAGAGGCCGCACGCGAAATAGCCAGGCAATTACGCCTGCGCGATATGGGTGGTATTGTGGTAATCGATTTTATTGATATGCACAAACCGCTAAACCGCAAAGAGCTTTTTGATTACCTGCGCGCCGAGATGGCACATGACAGGGCCAAGCATACCATATTGCCGCCGAGTAAGTTTGGTTTGGTGCAGATTACGCGTCAGCGTGTACGCCCCGAAATGAACATTGTTACCAGCGAGGTATGCCCAACCTGCCACGGCACAGGGGCCATACGCCCAAGCATTTTGCTGCTGGATGATATTGAAAATAATTTCAACTACATCCTGCTTGAGCAAAATGAGAAAGACATTACGCTTTGCGTGCACCCTTACATTGAGGCTTACATTAAAAAAGGCCTTTACACACGCCAGATGAAATGGTACTTTAAGTACAAACAGTGGATTAAAGTTAAAAGCAATCCGGCGTATCAGATCACCGAGTTCCGCTTTTTCTCATCAAAGGATGAGGAAATTAAATTATAACAGCGCCAATGCGCAGATTATAAAAAGCAGATGTTTGAAAAAGCATCTGCTTTTTTTTTATCATCAAGGCGAATTGCCAAGTATTTTAGCATCTTATCGTGCTATCTCAAAACAAATCCGCACATTTGCACATCTGTAATCTGCACATCTAAATTACATGGCTAAAACCAAGATCGCTTACTTTTGCCAGAGCTGTGGCTACGAATCGCCTAAATGGCTGGGTAAATGCCCGTCATGCGGGCAGTGGAATACTTTTGCTGAGGAGATTCTGGAAAAGAACAATGCCTCGGTACCGGATTGGAAAGCCAGCCCATCAACCAGCTTACAACGCGCAAATAAACCGGTGCCGGTATCAGAGATCACCTTTAGCGAGGAGCATCGCCTGCTTACACCCGATGCGGAGTTTAACCGCGTGCTGGGTGGCGGCATCGTAGCCGGATCGCTGGTGTTAATAGGCGGAGAGCCGGGCATAGGTAAATCAACCCTGATGTTGCAGCTTGCATTGAACATGCCTAATCTGAAAGTGCTTTATGTATCGGGCGAGGAAAGCGACAGGCAGATAAAAATGCGGGCGGAACGTTTAGCCCCCCAGCCCCCTGAAGGGGGAGCTGTTAACCAGGTAGGTAAGGGGGCCTACATATTGACTGAAACATCAACCCAAAACATATTTAAGCAGATAGAGCAACTGGAGCCGGAGTTAGTGGTGATAGATTCGATACAGACGTTGCATTCCGCACATATTGAGTCAACGCCGGGCAGTGTATCGCAGGTACGGGAGTGTACTGCGGAGTTGCTGCGTTTTGCTAAGGAAACCTCTACGCCTGTTTTCCTGATCGGCCATATTACAAAGGATGGCATGATAGCGGGCCCCAAAATACTTGAGCACATGGTTGACACCGTTCTACAATTCGAGGGCGACCGGCATCATGTGTACCGCATTTTAAGGGCAGTAAAAAACCGTTTTGGCTCAGCGTCAGAGTTGGGAATTTATGAGATGCTGGGTGAGGGTTTGCGGGAAGTATCTAATCCATCGGAGATACTTTTGTCGCAACGAGACGAACCATTGAGTGGTGTAACCATATCAGCCACGTTAGAGGGTATGCGCCCGATGCTGATAGAAACACAGGCACTGGTAAGCACATCGCCTTATGGCACGCCACAGCGTACCGCTACGGGCTTTGATACCAAACGTATGAATATGTTGCTGGCCGTGCTCGAAAAGCGCTGTGGCTTCAGATTAGGCGCCAAGGATGTGTTCCTGAACATAACCGGCGGTATCCGTGTTGAAGACCCCGCAATAGATTTGGGCCTTGCGGCAGCCATCATTTCCTCACATGAGGATATGCCAATTTCATCGAAAGTTTGCTTTGCCGGAGAGATCGGCTTATCAGGCGAGATCAGGGCAGTTAACCGGGTGGAGCAACGCATAGCCGAAGCGCAAAAGCTTGGCTTTGAGCAGATATTAATTTCCAAATACAACCTTCCCAAAGCGGGCGATAAAAAGCGCATCGACTTTTCGAGATATACTATCGACGTAAAAACGGTAGGCAATATCGAAGAGGTATTTACACTTTTGTTCGGATAGCACATCCGGATTTACAACAACTGCAAACAAAAACGCGTTGATAAATATTAAATGCTCATTTACATTTAAATATGAAACGCGTTATTTTTTTAGCCCTGAGCTTTGTATTGATCTCGATAAGCAGTCCATCCATCGCGCAATCATCTAAAACACCAGCCGGAAAAACGTTATACAATACCATCATTAACCTGGATAAGCAGGTTTTTGATGCGTATAATAAGTGCGACCTGGATAAATTTGAAGATTACTTTGACAGCGACGTAGAATTTTTTAACGATCGCACGGGTTATACTTCATCAAGGCACGATCTCATGAAATCCATGAAGTCAATGTGTGATAACGGGGGAATGGAGCGCGTTTTGGTAAGCGCCCAGGTTTATCCGCTTGATTTTTATGGTGCCGTTGAAACCGGCTTGAGCAGGTTTTATAAAGTTACCAATGGTAAGCGTAAACTGGTTTACACCGCGCGCTTTGTACACATCTGGAAGCAGGATGGTGATGATGGATGGAAGATTGCCCGCGTTATAAGCTACGATCATAAAGCCAAATAAAACCATCACTCCGTCGTGTTGTTGTTATAGGCATGAAAGCATGGCATTTACTTTTATCGATATTTTTCTTTGCGGCTACGGCTCAAACTTTCGCACAGAAAAAGGTAGCATTGCCTCATGGTATGGTCTTCGGAACAAGATCTGACACGTCCAATGCTGTTGAGGCCGGCAAACTGCAAAACTTTATGGGTGAAAGGAAGCGGATAACTACTTCAGTTAAAGGCACTATTGAGAAGGTAACAGATGAAAAGGGAGGCTGGTTTGTTATGCGTACCGGCAACGGGATGCCGATATATGCCCATTTCAGAGATTTTAACGTTACGCTGCCTAAACAAATTACCGGCCGTGTGGTGATTATAAGCGGCGTTGCAAAACGAGAGTTTACCGCTGATGATCATCAACATTTTGCGGGGGATACTATCAGTTACAGCACCACATCAAAAATGAGCAAAGCCATTAATTTTGAAGTTAAAGGGCTGATGATTTATCAATAAAAAAGACCGCCGTTGAGCGGTCTTTCTTATTGGGAAAGCTTAATTTATAAATATTTATAAGCTATACCTTTTTTAATGTCCTGATTACCGCCAAGGCCACCGTTAGCCATATTGGTTGCTTTTTCAAAGGTGATCAGCACAAACGGACAACCTAACTCAGCAGCCGCCTGCTTTAGTTTTTTCTCGGCTGATTTTTCACTTGAGCTACCTGTGTGAAAGTTAATAAAGGCTGTTTTGCCTTTAATATCTCCGCCCTTGCTAAGTCCGGCAATTTCGCTCTTATCTTCTAGTACAATTACCTTTTCCCAATCGTTTTTACCTGCCACAACAATTTTGTCGGTAAGCTTTTCGGTACGGCCGCTTTTGCCATAAATTATTTTTTCAATAGCGTATTTGCTCACTACCTGCTCCGCATCTTCATTAACATACTTATAGATGACGGTGAATTCGCCCACGCGAATTACGTTTGCTTCAACTGTTTCTCCGGAATGTTTTACAATTTTGTCAGCCTGCGCAAAGCTGCAAATAAAGGCGCCGAATACTAATACTAATGTTAGTAGAGTTCTTTTCATAAAATGATAAAGTTTAGAGTGTAACTTATTTTAATAAAGGCTAAATATAGGGAATAAGATATTAAGAGAAAGAAGTATTGCAATTAACTTTAGCTAAGTTTAAGTACGCAAAACGAGCAAAGCCCTTAAAAATTAATTTAAGGGCTTTGTCCGTTTAAAAAAATTATCAGTTAAATGAGGCGCCTGATTTTAACACAGAAGCGTCGAGATCCAGATCGTGCTGAAACAGTTCGCGTATTTTTTGATTAACCTCTTTACGGTTAATGGTGGCGGCATCCCGGCGGCATTTCAGGTAATGTTCGCGGGCTATTTTCTCGGCCAGTTGCCCAACTGTTTTAACCGCCAATTGCTTACCTCGTTTTTTAGCCATGAATGATCCGGCTGCAAAGACGGTTAAACCAACCAATCCTATTTGCCAGTTAAAATACATGGCGGTTAACGACAGTAAAAACAATGCTGTTAGCACAGCGATAACACTCTGCTTGGGCTGCAGAACGTTTAAGCGCAATCCCATCTCATGCTCCATGTCTGCAACTAACTGCAATCTTTCCTCTTCCGGAAAAACGTCTTTCAGACAGGTGTTCGTGTTTATTGAGCACCGGTCAATTGTTGTTGAGGTGGTAATGGCGTTGCGCAGCATGTAAAAAGCATGCTGTGTGGTACAAACGTCACTTTGTTCGAGCTTTAATTTGCTGTGAACAGCGTTACACAAATCGTCAACGGTATAAATTTGTTGAAGATCATCCGGGGTGACACGTACTCCGAATGATCTTTCTATTTTTACTAAAACGTGTTTCAGATCCTCGCGATCGACGTTTTTTAGTTGTATTAACTTATGGTCCATTAATTAAAGAACAAGTCCTAAAATCGGGAGAAACCGTTATTTACTTAAATACATTGATTTCTCTTTATACAAATGCCTGAAGTATGGGTCCTGCAGGTCAGGAATAAAGCGTATCGCCTCACCTGTCGACTTCATTTCAGGGCCAAGCTCTTTAGCCACTTCAGGGAATTTATCGTAAGAGAATACCGGCTCTTTAATGGCGTAGCCTTTTGGCTTGCGAACGATGGTAAAGTCTTTAAGCTTGTTTACACCCATCATTATCTTAGCGGCGATGTTGATGTAAGGTACGTCATATGCTTTGGCTATGAAAGGCACCGTACGTGACGCACGCGGATTAGCCTCGATCACATACACCTTTTCGTCCTTAATGGCAAACTGTATGTTCAGCAAGCCGCGCACGTTAAGCGCCTTGGCTAATTTCTCGGTATAGTCTTCCATTTGCTTGATCACATTGTCTGATAGATCAAACGGAGGCAATACCGCGTATGAGTCGCCTGAGTGGATACCGGCTGGTTCAATGTGCTCCATCAAACCAACAATGTGTACATCCTCACCATCGCTGATTGAGTCTGACTCGGCCTCAAAAGCACGGTCAAGGAAGTGGTCAATTAGTACGCGGTTACCAGGAAGGTTTTTCAACAAGCTTACTACAGCTTTTTCCAGGTCTTCATCGTTTATCACGATACTCATACCCTGGCCACCTAATACGTAGCTTGGGCGTACCAGCACAGGATAACCAACATGGTGGGCAACCTCAAGCGCTTCTTCAGCACTTTCGGCAACACCGTATTTAGGATAAGGGATGTCAAGATCCTTCAACATGTCAGAGAAACGGCCACGATCCTCGGCAATGTCCATATTATCAAATGATGTCCCAATGATGCGGATGCCGTGCTCATGCAGCTTTTCAGCCATTTTAAGGGCTGTTTGGCCACCTAACTGTACAATTACACCGTAAGGTTGTTCCAGGTCGATGATCTCGCGCACGTGCTCCCAGAATACCGGCTCAAAGTACAGCTTATCGGCCATGTTGAAGTCGGTTGATACCGTCTCAGGGTTACAGTTAACCATGATCGCCTCAAAACCGGCTTCTTTTGCTGCAAGCAGGCCATGCACGCAGCTATAATCAAACTCAATACCCTGGCCAATGCGGTTAGGGCCCGAGCCTAATACAATGATCTTTTTCCTGTCGCTAACTATTGATTCATTCTCACCCTCGTAGGTTGAGTAGTAGTAAGGTGTTTTGGCAGGGAACTCAGCAGCGCAGGTATCAACCATTTTGTATACGCGGCGTATACCTAATTGCTTACGGCGTTGGTATACATCCTCTTCGGTTGTATTGGTGAGCACATAAGCTATTTGCGCATCAGAGAAACCTTTTTGTTTCAGCGTGTAGAAGAAATCTTCAGGGATGTTATTCAGCGAGTAACGGCGCAGCTCGTTTTCCATGCTCACTACCTCTTGTATCTGGTTCAGGAACCAGCGGTCAATTTTGGTAGCTTTACGTACCGATTCGATCGGCACGCCGAGGCTCAAGGCATCATATATATGGAACAGTCTGTCCCAGCTTGGGTGCTCAAGGCTGTGCATAATCTCGTCGAGGTTGCGGCTCTGACGGCCATCGGCACCTAAGCCGGCACGGCCGATCTCCAGGCTTTGGCAAGCTTTCTGCAAGGCTTCGATAAAGGTACGGCCAATGCCCATAACCTCACCTACTGATTTCATTTGCAGGCCAAGCTCGCGGTTAGCGCCCTTGAATTTATCAAAGTTCCAGCGAGGTATCTTCACGATCACGTAATCCAGCGTTGGCTCAAAGTAAGCTGATGTAGTTTTCGTGATCTGGTTTTCTATTTCATCCAGGTTATAGCCGATAGCCAGCTTGGCGGCAATCTTGGCAATTGGATAACCGGTTGCTTTTGATGCCAGGGCTGATGAACGTGATACACGCGGGTTAATTTCGATGGCGATGATTTCCTCATTAGCCGGGTTAACCGAGAACTGTACGTTACAGCCACCTGCGAAGTTACCTATGGCGCGCATCATTTTAATGGCCTGGTTACGCATCTCCTGGTAACAGCGGTCACTCAGCGTCATGGCAGGAGCCACGGTTATCGAGTCGCCGGTGTGGATGCCCATCGGGTCAAAGTTCTCGATAGAGCAGATAATGATCACGTTGTCGCGGCTGTCGCGCAGCAGCTCCAGCTCATATTCTTTCCAGCCTAAAACCGCTTGCTCAACCAATACCTCGTGGGTTGGTGATGCCTGCAGGCCACGGCTCAGGGCCGCGTCAAATTCCTCTTTTTTGTGTACAAAGCCTGCACCTTTACCACCCAGGGTATAGCTTGGCCGTATTACCAGCGGGAAACCGATTTGTTGCGCGGCCTCTTTGCCCTCTAAAAACGAGTTGGCAATTTTTGAGGTAGCAACGCCGACGCCAATATCAACCATTAACTGGCGGAAGGCCTCGCGGTTTTCGGTTTTCTCGATGGCGGCAATGTCCACACCGATAATTTTAACGCCATACTTTTGCCAAATGCCTTGTTCGTCGGCATTTATGCAAAGGTTAAGCGCAGTTTGGCCACCCATGGTAGGCAGTACGGCATCAATTTGCTGTTCCTGCAAAATCTGCTCAATGCTTTCGCAGGTTAGCGGCAGCAGGTACACATTATCAGCAATAACCTTATCCGTCATGATGGTGGCGGGGTTGCTGTTAATGATGGTTACCTTAATACCTTCTTCTTTTAAAGAAAGTGAAGCTTGTGAGCCTGAATAATCAAACTCGCAGGCCTGGCCTATAATGATAGGACCTGAACCAATAATCAATACCGATTTAATGGAAGAGTTTTTGGGCATAGGGCTTTTTTAATTCAAAAAGTTAAAGTTATAGCCTTCATCCACTTAGACTGGATTTCCGGACTGTTTCCTATGCGCTGAAAGCGAGGATAAAACCGACTTCAGCGTCGGGGTGCAAAGATAGAACTTATTGAATTAAATGAGCGACAAAAATTTAAAAAATAATGGTACTGTATTAGAAAGTAAAAAGCTGTTATTTGATTGGCTTTAACTTATTATTTAATTTTAAGTACCGCTAAAAAACTAAGCCTTGTACAAATCTAAAACCCCGGTTAATATTGCTCAAACCAGTCGTTAGGTGCTTTGGCCTGTTTTACAATTGGCCGGCCTACAAGCTTAAGTTTTTCAGGCCCAAAATCTATCGGTACGGTAAGCGTAACTTTTCGATACACTCCCCGCTCTGATGCAGGTTTCCAACCCTTGGCATCAAAAATTACCCGCTCTGCCGCGGCAGACAGGTATTCATTCGGAGATCGCAAAGTTCTTACGGAGTCAATCCTGCCGCTAAGGTCAACTGTAAATTCTACAAATACCCGCCCGTTAGTTTTGTTCTTTTTTGACTTTGCGGTAGATAATAAATTTTGCTGAAGATATTTAATGAAAGCCTCGTACCCGCCGGTAAATTCTGGCTGTACCAAATCCTGAGTTGCGTAGGTATGCTTTACGCCCAGGTTATCAAATGAGGTACCTGAGATAAAAAGCCCATCTTCATATTTTTCAGTATAACTTACATTCAATGCGGTATCTACACCATTCCAATCGCCCTGGCGCTTACCATTTTTCACAAGCCCGGCTTCTAATAAACCGTCAAATCGTTCTGTATAAACTTTATATAAACCAAAACCATCATTTGCCAATGCTGTACCATCAACATCATTACATAATAAAAGGCTATAATTGTTTATAAACTTTAAGTTGTTTCGGTCAGCGTATTCTGTCGGCTTAGTAAAATACCGGTGAGTGTATAGTATGCCGTTCGGAAAATATTCATAAAAGTCTCCTGATATTTTGCCGTTCGAAAATTCAATTATATTTTGAATTTTTCCGTTAGAATAATACGTCAGTATTTTTCCTTGCGGAACAAAACCCTTTTCACTTAATGATTTACCAATCAGCTTTTTTTTATTGTCGGTGTATAGTTCTGTAATGTTATACAAAACATCGCCGGAGTCAGGCGCGTTTATAATCCTGATGTAATCGGCACTGTCTTTATTATTTACTAACCTGCGATCATTTTTAAGAAACCAAACGTTTTGCGCAAAAGTTACTTTACCTAACAAAAGCAATCCTGCTATGCTGAAAGCAATTTTATTGTGCATTTAATGAGGTAAGGTTGTTTGTTGGTTACTTGATCAGTTTGTTATCCGTATCCGGAAAAACCAGTACAGGCTCGTAAGCTTTAGCTTCATCACGCTCCATGTAGGCGTAGCTCATGATAATTACAATATCACCTACCTGGGCCAGGCGTGCTGTAGCGCCGTTAAGGCACACGGTACCGGTACCGCGCTCACCACGAATAACGTAGGTTTCAAAACGCGCACCGTTGTTGTTGTTCACAATTTGCACCTTTTCGTTGGCAATAATATTTGCCGCATCCATCAAATCCTCATCAATGGTAATACTGCCCACGTAGTTCAGTTCGGCCTGGGTGACCTTTACCCGGTGAATCTTGGATTTTAACACCTCAATAATCATGGCGCAAAGTTAGTAAATTGAATTATAGTAAAAGTTTAATAGTTAGCCTTACACTAATTATTTACAATGGGTTGATGCAACGTTAACGTATTATCATGTTATCAATCAAGCGGGTTGTGCCTACCCTTGCTGCTACTAACGCAACAACGTTCGCGGTGTTTTGATTGGCCGGATGCAAAGTCTTCGCGTCAGCAATTTCTAAATAATCAAGCTGTACGTCAGGCTCGTTATTGATGGAATTTTCGGCTTGTTGCTTAAGTGTGGCTATATCCTCGCGGTTAAAGTTATCTTTCACCTGTTTTAGTGCTTGAGAAAGCACAAGCGCGTGCTCACGGTCGGTAGCGGAGAGGTGCACATTACGCGAGCTCATGGCCAGCCCGTTACCTTCACGCTCAATAGGGCACATCACAATTTTTACCGGCATCTTCATTAGGTCAACCATGCGGTTAATCACCAGTACCTGCTGAAAGTCCTTCTGCCCAAAATAAGCGCTATCCGGTTCAACAATGCTAAATAGTTTGTAAACTACCTGGGTTACGCCCTGGTAATGACCCGGGCGCGATTGGCCTTCGAGCAAATGTTCCAGCTCGCCAATGTCCAAATGCCATTGCTCATTGCCGGCATACATCTCTGTAACGTCCGGATTGAAAAGCACATCGCAGCCTGCTTGTTCAAGTTTTACTATATCGGCTTCAATAGGGCGAGGGTATTTCTCCAGATCCTTAGGATCATTAAACTGAGTTGGGTTTACGAAAATACTGCACACTACAATATCGCAATCCTGCCTGGCGCGTGCAATTAACGATAAGTGGCCCTGGTGAAGCGCGCCCATTGTAGGTACAAAGCCAATGGTAGCGCCCGAAGCCCTTGCATCAAGCAAATGCTGGTTGAGCCGCTGTTTGGTGGTGAAATTTTTCAATGCGTTAAAGTGCTTAAAAAATCCGGCGAAAATGGGTAATTAATTAAAAATATCCAAACTTATGTTGCGCAATTCATTGATAGTTCATATTATATCCGTATATTTGTACTCTCAAAAATTTTTTTGACGTCTTATACTTACTAAATACAAATAATAGAGATGGGTAAATCTAAGCTTTTGTTTATAGCTCATGAAATGTCACCTTTCCTTGAACTCACAAAAATTTCTGAAATAGTACGTAATTTGCCGCAAGCGATGCAGGACAAAGGTTACGAGATCCGTATCCTGATGCCGCGTTTCGGCAATATCAATGAGCGCAGGAACCGACTACATGAAGTGATCCGTTTATCGGGAATGAACATCATTATTAATGATAATGATAACCCGCTGATTATTAAAGTGGCTTCAATACCTTCAGCACGTATGCAGGTATACTTCCTCGATAACGAAGAGTATTTTCAGAGAAAGCATGTGTTTACCGACAAGGATGGCAAGTTTTATGCTGACAACGATGAGCGTATGATCTTTTTCTGTAAAGGTGCGCTTGAAACAGTTAAGAAACTTGGCTGGGCGCCGGACATGATACATTGCCACGGCTGGATGAGCGCGCTGGTACCGGCTTACTTGAAAACCACTTATAAAGACGATCCTACGTTTAAAAACTCAAAGCTGGTTTACTCCATATATGACAAGGAGTTTGATGGTCAGTTAAATGCTGATTTTGCACAAAAAGCAGTAATGAACGGAATGACCGAGGCTCATACTGAAGTGTACAAACCGGCTGACAGTTCGGCACTTTACGCAGGTGCTGTTCACTATTCAGATGGTGTTATTCTCGCTTCGGAAAACATAGAGGAAGAAGTGTTAAATAATGTTAAAAACAGCAATAAACCTGTTTTAGATTACAATTCCACTTCGGATGTGGAAAATTATTACAATTTTTACGACGAAATTGCCACCGAAGAAATGGCACAGGTTGTATAAAGTTGGATAAGATATTTTAACATATGAGATTTTTCAGATTAGACTTATTAACCTTGTTGATAAGTCTTTTTATTTTAAACAGCTGCAAAAACCCCGACGGTGTGGGTTTAGATGTTGATGAGAATAATCAACTAAGCGGCACACTTGTGATCGACACTAATATAACGCTGAATACTGTATCAGAAGATTCTGTTGTTGTGTCAGATTTAGGCCGTTCAACGCTGGGCTATTTTAATGACGCCGAATTGGGCACAACAGAATCATCGTTAATTACGGATGTTAACCTTCCAGGCGGCACCGCTTATACTAAACCAACCGGAACTGTAGTTGTGGATTCGGCCGTATTGATGCTTAAGTATTCGCCGACCGGTTTTTATGGCGATTCGCTTGCTTCAACTTACAAGGTTAATGTTTATCAGCTAAATGATAAACCTTTAAACGTTACGTACTACAATAGTAAAAAGTGGCAGCACTCAAGCACCGTATTAGGTTCAAAGACCTTTTCAGCGCGCCCTCATGATACAATCAAGGTTACATCAATCGTGGACGGCGGTCCCGATACTGCTATCCGTGTAGTTCCGCAGATACGTATTAAATTAAATACTGATTTAGTATACAGCTGGCTTAATTCGTCACAAGCTGCACAGTCAAATCTTGCTTTTCAAAACCTCGCCCGTGGCCTTTATGTGAACATTGACAGAGCCGGCAGTACAGGTACAGGAGGCATCATTGCTTTAACTACTGGCGATTCTATTGCGGTTTACACGACTGTTACCAGTGGCTCAACCAAAGATACATCTATTGTTGGCTTGCCTATTAGCCGCTATATCAATGAAATTAATCATAACTATAGCGATAATGTAAAATCTGCTCTTTCCAATACGTCAAATAATCAAACCGCTTATGTAAAGGGCATGGGTGGATTGCGGGTTAAAATTGCGTTTGATAAGATTGCCGAGACATTGCCTAAGGACGCAGTGATCAATCGAGCTGAGCTGGTTATTGTACCTAAAAATGGTACACTTACACCTTACGCCCCGCTGCCTAAGCTAACTATGTATAAATCTGACATAGCTAAACAGCGCGCCTATATCGAGGATATGATTAACGGATCGGCAAACTTCAGCCTGCTTTTCGGTGGTAACTTTGGCATCCCGGTTAAAAACGAATACAGGTTCCTTTTAACATCATACATACAAAATCTGGTTACCGGCAAGGTAAAAGATTATGGTACTTACATTGCCGCCGCTAACGAGTCACTTAGCTCTACAAGCACGGCCCCGAGCATTGCCGCTACGGCTTACCCAACAGGCCGTACAATTTTATTAGGTAAAAATTCGCCTTACCGGGTTCAGCTCAAAATAATATACACTAAGATAAAATAAAATGAAAGAGGCTCGCAAATGCGAGCCTCTTTCGTTTTTAACTGCATTTTCAATTAGTCTCTTCTGCCAAACAGAAATTGCGCATAATATAATAACGTTGCCAAAGCGCTTAAGGCAGCCACCACGTAGGTCATGGCAGCCCACCATAAAGCATCTTTAGCCTGTGCATGCTCTTCCTGGGTTTGCATTACGTTGTAATTATTATTTAGCCAAGCCAACGCACGGTTGCTGGCATCAAACTCAACAGGCAAGGTTATAAAGCTGAACAGGGTAACTAAAGCCAAGGCCGCTACTCCAATGGCCAATACCCATGGCGTGTGCGCAAAAAACAGCAACAATATACCGATGGTTAACGTCCATTGTGTAAGCGTTGAAGCAACGTTAATTACAGGCACCATTGCGGAACGGAAAGTTAACCAGCTATATGCCTTGGCGTGTTGTACCGCGTGGCCGCACTCATGCGCGGCAACGGCTGCAGCGGCAACGCTGCGGCTATGGTAAACATCAGGGCTAAGGTTAACGGTTTTGTCAGCAGGGTTGTAGTGGTCGGTTAACTGCCCTTCTACCGAGATTACGCGGACATCGCTTATACCATGATCGCGCAACATGCGCTCGGCTATCTCAGCTCCGGATAAGCCCGAAAGCAGGCCGATCTCTGAGTACTGCTTAAACTTACTTTTAAATCGCCATTGAACAATAAAGCTGATAACGGCGATGGCAAGCATCAAAAATATAGCGGAATTATAAGTAATAAATCCGATTACGAAAGCTAAACTTATCATCTCTTAAAATTTTTATATTGAAGCATATTCAAAAAGCATTCCGCAAAGCGCAATGTTAAGTTGTGATTGCTTTTTGAGAATTTTACTGATAGGCTCGAAGGCTTATGTGCCAATAATTCATTGCGACGATGCCAAAATAGCAGCTTTATAATCAACTCTTAATAAAAAGCCCCCGATAAACGGGGGCTGGTATTCTTATAAGCTATTGATCCATTTTACCAGATCTTCACGGCTTTTGCCGAGTTTTTGCTGCAAACGGCCAAGGGTTTCATCGTCTTTGCCCTCTTCGTGCTTTAAATCGTCATCGGTCAGATCGCCGTAGGCTTGTTTAATTTTTCCTTTCAGCTCATTCCAGCCGCCTTTTATTTCCAACTTATCCATAACGTTTTTAATTTAGATGTATATAGACAACGTTCTGCATAAGCAGTTGTTTGTATGGCCGTTATTTCTATTGGATTTAACAAAAAATCCCCCGCACTTATGCACGGAGGATGATTTTGTATAAGCAGAAAAAATACCCCTATTTTTTATGATACGAACCGGCATGCTGTCGCATATCATATCTCTGCTGTTACAAATATCTATGTGTATACATAAATTGTAAATACCCACTTAACGGTATTTTATGAGCAGTTATACCTTAATAAATACCGTTAAAAAACGGTGTAGGTGTTTTTCGCATGCTTTGTAGCTTTAGACCCCATAAAACCCCATTTTTAATTTTATTTATTGATATTTATGAGTGCGAATTTCCAAAAGCCAGATGTATCTCGCGAACAGCTGGAAAACTTGATGAAAACTTACCAGGAAACGGTAAAGCGTATACGCAAAGGCGATGATAGCGGCGTAGCCAGCGATTACGACCCTGACTTTGATTCTAAATCGGTATGGTTTCCGCGCAAGGCGGTAGAGGCATTGTTTAATGATAATGATGCTGATGGATTGCGCGTTTATTTTGGCGTGCATAATGCAGATCAATCGCCAACACCTTACGATGATCGCCTTACGGTAGTGTTGGTAGCAACCAAGTTAGAAGATGGTAGAAATGTTGACCAGCTTAAAGGCGATGGAGATGCTAATGAAGATGAGGAGTCTGATGATGACAAAGAAGGCGGGCCGGGCTATGGCTTGAATCACGGTAACGTTTGTCCGCCTAATTGTTAATATTTAACAATGTTTCAATATTTATATCTTTTTTTTGAGTTACTGGCATTAACAGTAGTTTCGTTTCAGTACAAAAAAATGTCGCATACGCGTTATGCGGCATTTTTTCCTTACTTGCTTTTTATATGTTTGTATGAGTTAGGTTCGCTCAAAAATCTGTTCCATATCCATCGCAACAACGCGTGGATAAGTAACTATACAATTTTGATTGAGTTTATTTTCTACAGCTTCTTTATTGCCAAATTATTGCCACCTAACTTAAAACGCAAGATTAGGGTGGTAAATTTTGCCGTAATTGGCTTTACAATTATTGATATTGCTTTTATCCAAGGTTTCTGGAATTTAGCTACGGTTGGTATTATCATACAATATATTACGTTAATAACGCTTGTGTGTATGTATTTTTATAACCTTATGCAGCAGCAAACAGACGAATATATATCACTTATCCATATCCCGGATTTTTGGGTGAACACGGGTTTACTTTTCTTTTGCCTGCTGGAGTTTTGTTTCTTTTGCGCTTTTTCTTATATGGTATCCCGAAGAAGTTATTATTACTTTGAATTATGGATGGTGATATCTAATATGGCCAATTTTATTTTGTATTCTTGCCTGGCAGTGTCATTCTTATGTTTCAGTCGCAAGAAAATCTCATACTCATCATAGTCGGTACCATCTTGCTTTTGCTAATGGGTATCTTCATCGTCGGCTTTATGTTTTTCTACCAACGCAAGCATAATGCTTATGTTACCGAACGCTCGTTAATGCGCCTGCAGTTTAATGAGGAAATGCTAAAAGCTCAGGTAGAGGTGCAGGAGCAAACGCTAAACCACATCAGCCGTGAAATACATGATAACATTGGCCAGGTATTATCATTTGTAAAGCTTTCCTTATCATCCCTAAAAACACTTGACGACGAACAGCGGCATAAAAAAATTGATGATAACCGCGAGCTCATTGCCCAGGCGATAAGCGACCTACGTGACCTATCAAAAAGCCTCAGTTTTGAGCGGATCAAGGCAATTGGTTTAAAAGATTCTGTAGCAGCAGAGCTTGAACGTATTGATAAAAGCGGTCTTATCCATACCGCTTTAAACATTCAGGGTGAACCCTATACTTTAGGCGCGGAGCGCGAACTGGTGTTATTCCGTATATTTCAGGAAGCAATCAATAATTCACTAAAATACTCGCGGGCACAAAATTTGAGTATTGGTTTGAATTATACTCCAAATCTGTTTATTTTGGACATTGAAGACGATGGAGAGGGTTTTTTGTTGTCTGAGAAGCTGAATGACAGCAGCGGATCAGGCTTGAAAAACATCGGGAACAGGGCGGCTATTATTGGCGGCCATGCTAAACTCGAAAGTAAACCCGGCAACGGTTGCTCCATACAAATAACGCTTGACCCCTTAGCAGAACAAAAATATGTTAACCGAACCTATCCGGATCGCGCTGGTTGATGACCACAGACTTTTTAGAAGCGGAATAGTTTCTATGATAAACAATCTACCGGGCTTCAGTATACTGTTTGAAGCTGGTAACGGCGAAGAGTTTACCCGAAAAATTTCGCCCAAAAACAAACCCGAGATTGTTCTGCTGGATATAAACATGCCCGTAATGGATGGCATTGAAACCGCTAAATGGCTGCGCGCCAATTACCCGGATGTTTGCGTTATTGTATTATCCATGTTTGAAGACGCGGAGAAAGTACTCGCAATGGTAAAACTGGGCGTTAAAGGTTATCTGCTTAAAGATGCTGAACCTGCTGAATTTGAAACCGCTTTAAAGCGGGTTGCAGATGGTGAGGTATATTACCCGGAATTTGTTACCCGGCACCTCATCAATAATTTTAACGAAGAGGCAGCTAATGTAAAGCTCAACACCCGCGAGCTTGAATTTCTGAGGCTTGCAGGTACCGAGCTCACTTATAAAGAAATTGCCGACCAGATGTGTGTTAGCGTACGTACAGTTGATGGCTACCGCGATCAGCTTTTTGAAAAACTGCAAATTAAAAGCCGGGTGGGCCTGGTTTTATACGCCATAAAAAATAAGATGATTGAATTGTAATTTGCTAATTTTATTAGCAAATTTGTGCAATGGCACATGAGGATAATCCGGATTTTTTTAAGGGCAGGGGCGCACAGGTAAATACCCACAACAAATTTTTAAAAAGCAAATACGTACTTGAACATATTGAAGGGCTTGATGAGCCTTTACTCGGGAACACAGCAACACAGCTATATGAGGAAACACCCAAAAAGATTGTAAGCGAATCAAACAGTCCGGACCTGAGCCATATGCATTCCATAAATCCTTACCAGGGATGCGAACATGGCTGTATATACTGTTATGCCCGCAACAGCCATGAATATTATGGCTTTAGCGCGGGGCTCGATTTTGAGCGTAAGATCATCGTAAAACGTAACGCGCCCGAACTGCTCGAACAATACTTCAACAAAAAAAACTATGAGCCGGTGTGTATCGTGCTATCCGGTAATACCGATTGCTACCAACCCATTGAGCGCAGGCTGGGCATAACCCGTCGCCTGCTCGAGGTTTTTTTAAAATACCGCAACCCGGTTAGCTTTATCACAAAAAACAACCTCATACTGCGTGATATGGATATTCTGGCTGAAATGGCCAAGCTTAACCTGGTGCACGTGAATGTTTCGATCACCTCGTTAAAAGAAGACCTGCGGCAAAAGCTGGAACCACGAACCGTTACCGCAACAGGTCGGTTGGCGGTAATTCAAAAACTCTCGCAAATAAACGTGCCGGTAAGGGTAATGGCCGCGCCGATCATCCCGGGTTTAAACAGTAACGAGGTTCCCAATATTATTAAAGCGGCTGCAGACCGAGGTGCTGTATCTGCAGGGTTTACGGTTGTACGGCTCAATGGCAGCATTGCCGAGATTTTTACCGACTGGATACAAAAAGCGTTTCCCGACCGTGCGGAGAAAGTGCTGAACATGATACGCTCATGCCACGATGGGCAACTGAACGACAGCAACTTTGGCCGCCGCATGAGCGGCGATGGCAAGATAGCCGAATCCATCCACCAGATGTTTCGCATGGCCTGCAACCGCTTTATGGCCGGTCGGGAGATGCCGCCCTTTGATTATTCGCTTTTTACTCCAAGGAATGGTAAGCAGACGAGTTTGTTTTAGTTTTAAAAGTAATTGTGATTTACAACTTATTCTTGTACTGAACTTCTTTTATTCGCATACGAGAAGCAAATGTAACATGCTACGCCTACCCGGTAAAAAGCTTTGCTTCAGCATAACCAGTGGTATTCCAGGCGTTACTGATTGCGGTAGTGGTGGTTAATTGCAGTTTTACGCTTGTTATTAACTTTTTCCGTAATTTGCAAGCTTAATTCTAAGATCAATCACATTTCCGCCTGAGATTAAAATTAGATATCTTTCCACTGAAAAACTTTATTACACGTGTTAGTTAAAACTTTCGGTAGCGCTGTGTATGGCATTCAGGCCATTACTATAACCGTTGAGGTGAATATAGCGCCCGGTACAAAATATTTTATTGTAGGCTTGCCCGATAACGCGGTCAAAGAAAGTTACTATCGTATCGAATCGGCATTAAAAAATTGCGGTTATAAAATGCCGCGCCAGCAGGTGGTGGTAAACATGGCTCCGGCTGATATACGTAAGGAAGGTTCGGCGTATGACTTAACAATTGCCACAGCTATTTTAGCTGCTTCCGGCCAGATAGAAACGGAATTGTTAGACAAATACCTCATTATGGGTGAGCTTTCGCTCGATGGTGGCTTGCAACCTATAAAGGGTGCATTACCCATCGCCATACAAGCACGTAAGGAGGGTTTTAAAGGGTTTATACTGCCTAAACAAAACGCGCGCGAAGCCGCCATTGTGAATGAGCTTGAGGTTTACGGCGTAGAAAATATACGCCAGGTAGCCAGCTTTTTTAATGGCGATGAACAGCTTAGACGCGAGGTAGTAAATACTCGCGAGGAGTTTTACGACAGCCTTAGCAATTACGACAGCGACTTTAGCGATGTACGCGGGCAGGAGAATATCAAACGAGCGCTGGAGATAGCCGCAGCAGGTGGCCATAACGTGATCCTGATCGGTCCGCCGGGAGCGGGTAAAACCATGCTGGCCAAAAGGCTGCCATCTATTCTCCCTCCGTTAACCTTGCATGAGTCGCTGGAGACCACCAAAATACATTCGGTAGCAGGCAAACTTTCAACCACAGATGCATTGGTAACTATAAGGCCGTTCCGCTCACCGCACCATACCGTGAGCGATGTTGCGCTGGTTGGCGGCGGCGGCAATCCGCAACCGGGCGAGATTTCGCTGGCGCACAACGGGGTATTATTTTTAGATGAATTACCTGAGTTTAAACGCAGCGTACTTGAAGTAATGCGCCAGCCGCTTGAAGAACGCCGCATCACCATATCACGAGCTAAGTTTACGGTTGACTACCCATCAAGCTTTATGTTGGTTGCAAGCATGAACCCCTGCCCGTGCGGCTACTACAATCACCCTGAAAAGGAATGTGTTTGCCCGCCCGGTACCGTACAGAAATACATGAGCAAAATATCGGGGCCATTGTTAGACCGGATAGACCTGCACGTTGAGGTTACACCTGTAAATTTCAGCGAGCTGGCGTCAGATCGTGTGGCAGAACATAGCGGAGACATTAGGGAGCGGGTAATTAAAGCGCGCGAAAGGCAGATTGAGCGCTTTGGCAATAAGCCCGACCTGCATGCCAACGCGCAAATGAGCCCACAAATGGTGCGCGATATCTGTAAGATAGACGCCGCCGGGCAAAACCTGCTTAAAAAAGCCATGGAAAAGCTCGGCCTTTCTGCACGTGCTTATGACCGTATACTAAAAGTAGCCCGCACTATTGCCGATCTTGCGGGCAGCGAAGAAATACTACTTGAACATTTGGCAGAGGCTATACATTTCCGCAGTTTGGACAGGGAAGGCTGGGCCGGATAAAAGGTTACTTAAACTTTAACGTCAACACCGTAATATCGTCAATTGGCTTGGCTTTTACGTTATTATCAATGTGGTTAAGTATTGCCTGATTAAACTTTTCGGCAGTGAGTTTGCCGTTCTTTTTTACACAGGTCATCAGGCGCTCTTCATTCCATATTTTGGTTGTATCGGTCTCCCGGTCAAGCAGGCCATCGGTATAATTAAATATGAGCGCTCCGGGTTCAATTTGCAATTCGCCCGGGTTTATAAACGGCAGCTCATCAAATGCGCCAATAATGGTTGTCCCCATTTTAAGCTGCACGGCATTACCGTTTGCGTAAAGTATAGCCGGGTTGTGCCCCGCGTTTACATAGGTAAGCTTTCGGGTGCTATGGTTATAAATAGCGATGAACAAGGTGATGAATTTTTCGCCTTTTGTATTACGTAACACTATTTTATTCAACCGCTCAACAATAGTAGGCAGGTCATCCTCTACCGATACCCAAGCGCGCAGGCTGGCCTGAAAGTTGGCCATCAACAGCGCCGCAGAAATTCCTTTACCCGACACATCGGCAATACACCACAAATATTCATGATCGTTTACCTGGATAAAGTCAAAGTAATCTCCCCCAACGTTTTGATGCGGCAGATAGCGGGCGCTCAAATCTATATGATCATCGGCATATCCTTTAACCGGTATCAGCATGCTCTGCATCTCAGCCGCCAGTTCCATTTCGCGCTGCAAACGTTCAGACTCGAGCCTTTGTTTAAAAAGCTTCTTGTTCTCAAGCGCCACTAACACCACGTTAATAATGGTTTGCATAAAGTTGATGTCGTTACTCACCATATCATCGGGCGAGTTAAAATCACCAATAAGGGCGTAAGCTATGGCTTTATTTTTTTGGTAGATCGGGATAAAAAAGTCGTAGGCCTCCAATATCGGATGGCTTACCCCTTGTAAGGCCGCCGGTTCTTTTATCTTCTTTAAATGTTTGCAGGCTTTGTAAAGTTCGCCGGTTGGCTCAAATTGCCCGCCATATTTTGAGATGCAGATGTAGTTATTACCCTCAGCTATTAAAAAACGCAGCTTACCTATCTGCAGATAGTTACGACAAATAACCTCGAGCATCTGTATGAGCACAGGGGTAGCAATATTTTTATTGATAGCCCGGGTAAGCTCTAATAACGAGTTTAACTCCGACTGCCTTTTAAGCAGTAATCGTATAAGCTCATCTTCCCCTGAATTCATCTCGCTTGGCGGCATACTTATTACTAAGGGTGTAAAGCTAAAATATAAAATATATCATTTATACCCGAATATTCTGCGATTTTATGTCGAAGGCATCGCGCAAGCCGGTAGTAAGTACGTTAAAAGCGAAAACCGTAAGCATAATAGCCAGGCCCGGAATTATGGCCAGATAAGCTGCATCCATGACGATGTAGCCATAGTGTTCCTTGATCATGCCGCCCCAGGTAGGCATGGGCGGCTGCGCGCCAAAACCCAGAAAACTCAGGCCCGACTCGAGCAGAATGGCCGAAGCAAAGTTAGATGCCGCGATAACCAGCACCGGCCCAGATATGTTGGGTAAGATATGCTTAAATATAATACGGCGATTGGTATAACCCAAAGCGCGCGCCGCCTCAACATACTCCATTTTTTTAACGGCCATTACCTGCCCGCGTACCAGCCGCGCAACCTCAACCCACATGGATAAACCAACCGCTACAAATATTTGCCATAGGCCTTTCCCTAACGCGAAAGATATGGCGATAACCAGCAGCAACGCCGGTAATGACCAAAGTATATTCATCAGCCAGCTTAGTGCGGCATCAACCCAACCACCAAAATAACCGGCCGCGGCACCAATTAATACACCGATAAAGAGGCTGATCATCACCGCTAAAAAACCCACGGCTAATGATACCCGCGCACCCAAGATGATCCTGCTCAATACATCGCGCCCGTAAATATCACTGCCTAAATAATAAGTGTGGCGGCTGATCTGCTTGTTAACAATTTCATCCCGAATCCGCTTATAAATAGCCTCGCCCGATGTAACCGCCATTTGTACACCACCGGGTTTTATGTAGCTTATCGAATCATTTTTATAAGATGTCTTTTTGCCGGTGAACACCTCAAAAATGTTATAGGCATGTTTTTCAGGAGCATCTTCATCGCCTATGTATTCATCAATATAGATAGAATCCGCTTTGAAACGATAAGATTTTATAGGCACTTCGCGATAAGCGTTGGGCTGGCCAAAAAGCATTTTGTTGATGAGGCTTACGGTATCTACTTTATCAGGCTTACGGATACGCAACACCGTATAACTGGCCCCGGGATGCTTTACACTTAACTGTACCGACATGTTATTAGCCAGTGGTGTATCATCAGGCATGATTAAATATCCCAGAGTTGCCAGAATAATACTGAAGATAATAAATACTAAACCACACGCGGCCAGTTTGTTTTGCCTCAGCATAGCCCGCACACGCGATATGGTTGTACTTTCTGCCAATATAAAAAGCTTAAACGGTATGCTGTTCGTTCAACTCGTCCCAATACTCCACCGCACGGCGGTAATGTGGTATTACAATTGAGCCGCCCACCAGGTTAGCTATCATGAAAACCTCGTTCATTTCATCGTGCTTTACACCTGCTTCGTAACATTTTCCGAGGTGATATTTTATACAATCATCGCAACGCAAAACCATGGAAGCTACCAAGCCCAGCATTTCCTTGGTTTTAACATCCAGCGCGCCATCAGCATAGGTGGTGGTATCGAGCGCGAAAAAGCGTTTTATATTAGTATTGGCCGTATCCATAATACGGTCGTTCATTTTTGTTCTGTAGTCGTTAAAATCGTCAATTAGCTTGCCCATCTGTATATATAATATTAATTGTTGTTTAATATGGCCACCATACTGGCAACCTCATTTTCATCGGCAATATAAACGTTGCCATAATCGCTTATTTGGGTGTTAATATAAGTAAGCGGGTTTGGCGCTACTACGCGTGCCGACGAATGGTATTGCGTTGCATTACTCTGCTCTATAAGCTTTTGCAGGTTAGTGGACTTCACACCCGCGCCCGGCATTATAATAATGCGCCCGGCAGCCTGATCTACCAGTTTACCCAGCAGTTCACCGGCATCCGGCGCCGCGCTGGCCTGCCCCGATGTGAGTATGCGTTCGCATCCGCAGGCAATAATATCTTCAAGTGCTTTAAAAGGATCGGGGGTACCATCAAAAGCACGGTTACAGGTAACACCCATAGGGCCTGCCCATTCCACAATACGTTTAAGCCACTCGGTATCAATTTCGGCATCAATGGCTTGTGTGCCTACCGATATACCGTTACAGCCCAACTCTCGGCAAAGCTCGATATCCTTTTTGATGATCGCATATTCCTCGTCGCTGTAATAATAATTGCCTGAGCGTGGCCGGATGATGGGGTAAATGTCGATACCTATACTTTCGCGTGCCTGACGGATAGCGCCATAGCTTGGCGTAGTGCCGCCTTCAATCGGATTATCACAAAGTTCGACCCGAACTGCCCCGGCACGTTCAGCTATAATGCACGATTGTACGTTGAACGCGCATACCTCTAATACTCGTTTAGTCATAATGTTTTTCGATTGACTAAAGATAGCGGTTTTGAGATTGGCGGGTTGTTAAAAATTAATGTCTGAATTTTTCGCTAAAGTTATTTTGCATGAACGGTTTATTGTTTTTATCTTTCGCATAAATTAACCTATAGCCTTTCATGAAAACAACTAAACCTTTTTTAAGCGGCAGCATCGCCTTGCTGTTGCTTTTAACCAGCATTTTTATTTACAGTTGCCGTAAGATATTCTACCAAATGGAACTACCGCGCCTGCCGATGTCGATCTTAACAAAGTAAAAGCATGGTACCAGGGCAAGTACCCGATATCGGGCAAGCAAACCAATGACGCAGGCGCAAATGGCCAGAGTGACATCAGTCAGATCATTCAGCCGGATTGGGATGCCGCTGACGTTTACCGGCGCGGCGACGATGATGTGATAGAACTATCCGCCGAGTCGGGCGATTATCTGATCGGACTGAACAACTCGGACGGTAAAAGCTATAACCCCAAATACAGCCATAGCTCTTTTGTGTTGCTGAAAAAAGGAGAAGAAGTAACCGCCTACGTAATGACGGTAGTTGCCGATTCGAGCTATATAAACGGCGATATCAGCAAACTTAAAAAGAACACGTATAACCAGCGTGATAAAGACTTTAGCGGAATAGTAATATACTCAACCCCTAAGGGTGAGTTTGTAAGCGGGTGGATTTATGAGTATGGCAATCTGTTGCGGAAAATGAACCGGCAGAAAAAGGTTGACCAGAATAGCACCAGCAGTAGAAAGAAGGTACAAAGTGTAAAAAACAACCTCGTTGAATCATGCACCGCATATGATGTATACCAGGTTTGGTGCGAATGGGGTGGTACGCCCGAAAATCCGTACGAGATATTTAAAGGTTGTACAACGGACTATGTGCGTAGCTACACCGAGTGTATATTAATAGACCAGGGCGATGTTACGATAACCAATCCCGGAGCAGGATCAGGCGGCTCAGGAAGCGGTAGCGGCGGAAGTGTAGGCACGAGTCCGGATCCGTCGCCATGCGTACCAGTAAACGTTTCGACCACAAAGGGAGGCAAAAAAGTCAACCTGGTAAGGCCACCAGATGATGGTTTCCCAAATCCTACGGATCCGGCACCTTGTCCTACCGCACCAACAAAACCAACTAAGAATTATGGGATGGATAAGGATTGCTTAAACTGTAGAATTACATTTGCAAACTTTGAAGAGTTAATAAAAGATCTTCAAAAAGGCGGCTATCAAGTATTCGAGCCGTTTGAAACTGTTTTAACTGACGAAGGAATTGATTATATAGGTAAAGTTGTTGAGATTAAAGATAGTAACGGCAAGCTAGTAGCTAGTTATTTTACACCTAGTTTCGATTACGCACGGCTAAAAACTGGCATCTATTATTCGGCTGGAGACAAGGGACCTAAAGGCAATAACAGCTCATCCAATGGAAATAACATTAGCACAGGTAGTAACGGCTTATTAATATTACCATCTATACCTGCTCCTAATTTGAGCAATGGAATGATTACTTATATCAACTTAGGTAATCCTAACGGAAATTCAAGTTTAAGACCACCGTTAAATCCATCTTTTGGCTATCCAATAAACGTAAATATTCCTGATGTAGGAACATTTACAATTAATAACATCTTGTTCGATTTAGATGCATTACCAATTTCAACTGCATCTAAAACCGTGGTCAATTCAAATATGACCGCTTACACTTTTGATAATAACCTGCCTGCAGAAAGCTACCCTGTTGATCATCCGGTATCGCAAGCGATCATAAACTACAATATTTATATATACAATGCTTTCAAAGCGAGTAACAATACCTCTGTACGAAATTTCCATCAGACAAGTAAAGGATTAAATGGCACTGATGGTTATGGTAAGGCAATGGGTGCAATCGGGGAAGGATTAATAGCACAAAGGTTACTAAGTATACCATCGTTGACATTAGCAGAAGCTCATGCCGGAGCTAAAGTTGAAGATAATAGAAGTCCTGGAAAAATAATTTTTATCGATTTATTGACAGTCCAGAACCTCCCCGAAGCTGAAGACGGTTATTCTTATATAAATTTGATTTATACTGACTTAAACGGCAATGCTACCAGTAAAAGATTGAGGCTACAAAGAAATTCATCCTCAAGAGTCAATGGAACTACATTAATAAATAAAGGAGTTGTAGCTTATGAAGTCAAAACATATAATCCATCTAATACATCTGAAGTATTGTTTAAAAGTTTTGTAGAAGGAATACAACAAACTATTCATCGGGCATTTCTAAGAAATGTGACAGCGGGCGTATTGGTATTTGATAAAGACAGCTTTCAAAAACTTTATAACTCACCGTATAAGTCACGAGTAGACGCTATTTTATATAAAACACAAGGGATGAAAAATATAAACAATGAACAAGCTGTATTTATTAGATTAGAAAAAAACCTCTGGTCAGAGTCTAACAAAGCCTATCATGCCCTAATAGATAAAGTTAAAATATTATGAAAAAGTATCTGATTCTTTTGTCAATTGTATTATCCATAAACTTTAGCAAGATCAAAGCGATGAACTTTCAAGACACCGTATCCTATTATACATATGATCAATTCAAAGAATTGGCTCTAAATGATTCTACACTTAAATTTATACCTGCAAACGTTAAAACTTTACATATACAAAATGAAAACTTTGTTTTCCATCCGCCGTGGTCTGTTGAACAAGATTTACCGGATGGTGGGCTTTACTTTGAATTCTTAAAAAATATTTCTGATTTAGAGCGATTGGAAGAGATCAGGCTAATCAAGCTGTTTGTAAAGGATTTGCCTCAAAGCTTTAAAAAGCTAACAAAACTTAAACGTTTAGGAATTTGCCTAAGCAAAACCGCTGATATTGAACAGATTCTTGAAACTTTAGAAAAGATGCCCTCTTTGAAATATCTTGATATTTATGGTTCACGGCTCTTAATTGAGCAGCAAAAATACATTATAAAAAGGCTTTCAAAGAGTGGAATTACGGTAGACGATTCTTTAATAATAGGGGGATAACTAAATGGAATTTGAACATCTGAAACCAACAGCTAACTTTAAACATTACGAAAAGTACGCAGACTTTGTAAAGCTTGCTGAAGCTGACACGCAACTAACTTTTCTACCCAATGACATTCAAGGCCTTTACATTGAAAATGGCGAAAATACCTACCAGGGACCATGGGGTGGTGATGTAGACATTGCCTATGGAGCGCATTATTTTAAATATTTGGATAAAATTACACATCTAATTGAATTGGAGGATGTAAAACTTATTGGTTTATATGTCAGTAAGCTCCCGGAATCTTTCCTAAATCTCAAAAAATTGCACACACTCGATATATGTTTTGCAAAAAAAACCAATGTGGATGATGTAATAAGAATACTCGAAAGTATGCCTTCACTCAAACATTTAGATATCAACCATTCAAGGCTATCAACCAGGCAGAGGAAGCAGATTAATAAAGCGCTTTCAAAAAAAGGCGTTTTAGTTAACGATTATATATATTTAAGCGATTAATAACTCATCTCATCCAATTCCACCTTACCCTTAAACGTCATGAACACAAAGGTGGTGTAACCTACCACCAACGGTACGCCAATGGCCGCTACGGTAAGCATAATACCTAATGTTTTTTGTGAGGATGCGGCATTGTATACGGTAAGGTGATAGGCGGCATCCTGCTTGGAAAGCAGCATATTCGGGTAAAGCTCCATGGCTACCAATACCATCAGCAAACTAATAGTTACCGCGGATGATATAAACGCGAACATGTATTTACGTTTTGTTATCTGTCGTGTTATATTGGCTATGGCCAGCACCATCAATACCGGCACAAAAAATAGCTCCGGATAACGGCGTATCACGGCTGCCATGTGCGGCAGGTATAGCAGGGTGTAGAACGAAGTAAGCAAAATCATGATCACAAAAAATATGGTGGTATTGCGCACCATTACCGTTAGTTTGGCATACAGACGGTTCTCGGTTTTCATAACCAGGTAAATGGCGCCGTGCATCATTAGCAATGCCAGCGTGGTAACGCCGGTTAATAATGCATAAGGATTTAAAAACTCGGTAAAGCTACCGCGAAAAACATGATCGGCACCCATGTTGATGCCCTGGGTTACATTGCCTAAAACCACGCCTAATAAAAAGGCGATCAGCGCGCTTGATATAGAATAGCTCACATCCCACATTCTACGCCACCACGCCATCGGCTCCTTGCTCCGGAACTCGATAGAGATCGCTCTGAAAATTATCGCCACCAGAAACAGCATAAAAGGTATATAAAATGCCGAGAGCATAGTAGCATATACTTCGGGAAAACCGGCAAACAGTGCCCCGCCGCCAATCACTATCCATACCTCGTTGCCATCCCAAACAGGACCAATAGCGTTAAGCGCTATACGCCGGCTTTCTTCCTTATTAAAAAACAGGTGAAGCGCCCCGGCACCCAAGTCGAAACCATCCAGAATAATATAACCTGTAAATACTGCCCCGATGAGCAGGAACCACCAGGTTTGATAATCAATGCCTATAAATGTTGCCATGTGATGTTTTATTAAAGGGAATCAGCCATTTCAATGTGCCGCGGACTATGATCAATGTTATGGTTATCATAAGGCCCGTGTTTTATTTTTTTATTTAACAGGTAGATGAACAGGATGAATAATATCACGTAAACTACGGTAAATAAAATCAGTGAGAACATAACATGCTCGGCAGTTACCGCTTGTGAAAGGGCCTTTGATGTTCTCAGTAAACCGTAAACCACCCATGGCTGCCTGCCAACCTCGGCACTGTACCACCCAACCTGGTTGGCGATTTGTGGCAGCAGTACCGAAAAAGAGAACACATGCAACAACCATCGTTTTTGAAACAAGGTGCCCCGCCACCACAAAAACGAGGAATACAGCGTTAGCGCTATCAAAAACATGCCGATAGCGATCATGATATGGTATGTTTGAAAAACAAAGTTTACCGCGCCTGGCCGGTCTTCCGGCTTAAAATCGTTCAGGCCGGTTACCGGCGTTTTAAAATCGCCTTTAGTTAAAAAACTGAGGCCGCCGGGTATAGCAAGCCCTTTAGTTTGGTTATTCTTCTGGTCGACATAGCCAAACAAAAACATATCAGCAGCTTTATTACCATCAAAATGCCCTTCTAAAGCGGCCAGTTTTGCGGGCTGGTATTCTGCAACAACTTCGGCAGAGCTATGGCCTACTGCCAGCTGCGCCAACGAAAAAAAGGTGGCGACAGCTAACGCTATTTTGAACGAGATACGCGCGAAATGCGCATGGCGGTTTCGCAGCAAGTAAAACGCACTGATGCTCAATACCAGAAAAGCTCCGGCTAAAAATGACCCTATCCAAACGTGGGTAAGCCGGGTTACCGACGACGGGTTAAACACCATCGCCCAAAAATCCGTTATCTCCGCACGGGCATTTAGGCCTTTGCCTACAATATGATAGCCCGCCGGGGTTTGCTGCCAGGAGTTAGCCACCACTATCCACACCGCCGAAAACATAGAACCCAGTGTTACCATTACGGTAGAAAAGAAATGCACACCTGGCCGCACTTTATTCCAGCCAAACAACAATATACCCAAAAAACCCGACTCTAAGGCGAAAGCAAAAATACCCTCGGCCGCAAGGGCACTACCAAAAACATCGCCCACGTATTTGGAATACACCGCCCAGTTGGTGCCAAACTCAAACTCCATAACAATACCGGTTGCTACGCCGATACCGAATATCAGCGCGAACACCCGCACGTAAAAACGCGCCATCTGCTCGTATATCTTTCGGCCGGTTTTAATGTACAGGCCTTCCATAATGGTCATGATCAAACCGAGCCCTATGCTCAGGGGCGGATAGATGTAGTGGAATGCGATAGTAAAGGCAAACTGAATGCGGGCTAAAATTTCAACATTCATAATGTATTTATTTTTAGGGTGATACTACAGCCAAATGTCGTTACTGAACGTATTGCTTCAATACCCTTGCAACCGCAAAATACAATTTAGAAAGTATACGTATTACAGATTTTTCAAAAACGTAATTGATTTTCTAACAGCGTTTTCGTATTATAATACCCCCTTCTATAAAACAAATCGTAAAACCCGTCGTTATAAATACAGTTGATAAAACGGAGCCATCCGGATATTGCATCCGGGTCAGCTCGATTTTATCAACTATAAATTTGTTTACTCAGTATTCGTTTAATATTGAGGTCAGTTAATAGTTAATTAGAAAATGTCAGATACGCGAGGTATCTGACATTTTTTTTGCACCTTACCCTAACCATATATGCTCGAACGCCGCACACGCATACTCACCTTTACACTTATTGGCCTGATAGCCGGCTTCGTTGTGTTGTCGGTTTTTGTATCATATTTTCCGGAGAGCCATATCGACCTTGAATTTTCAGAGAAAGTACAAAAGTACCGCATGCCGATGCTTGATGTACTGATGAAACTGGTTAGCTATCCCGGCTATGCCTGGATATCGGTTACCATGACAGCCATTATTGCCGTTTTATTCCTGGCGTTTAAGTACAAGAAAGAGGCGCTTTTTACCATGCTTACCTTATTGTCAGGCGTAGTAAGCACTATTATCAAAGCCGCCGTTAACCGTGCCAGGCCTTCAAAAGATATTGTGCAGGTGATTGAAAAAACTGTTCAGCAAAGTTTCCCGAGTGGGCATACCCAGTTTTATGTAGTGTTTTTCGGTTTTATGGTGATTGTGATGCTTACCAAGCGGTCGCTCCCGGCGGTATTGCGTATACCTGTTATTGTAATTTCGTTGGCATTTATATTCATCATTCCCTTTTCGCGCGTTTATTTGGGCGCGCATTGGTTTACTGATGTGCTGGGTGGTTTTCTTTCCGGGCTGATATGCCTTTGGGTTCTGGCCTGGTTTTACCTGCGCAAGCGCGGCGATGCTGTTTAACCCAATATTTCCTTAATATCATCTGCCGAGAGAGATTTGATAAAGCTTTCCTCGGTAGTGATAAGCGAACGGGCGACACTTAACTTTCGATTTTGCAGGGCTAATATCTTTTCTTCCACAGTATCCTTGGTGATGAATTTATAGATGAACACGTTTTTGGTTTGGCCGATGCGGTGCGTACGGTCAATAGCCTGTTGCTCAACTGCTGGGTTCCACCATGGGTCTAAAATGAACACATAATCTGCCTGGGTAAGGTTGAGCCCTACGCCGCCCGCTTTGATCGAGATCAGGAAAACGCGTGTTTTTTCGTCTTCCTGGAAACGCTTAACCACATCGCCGCGATTTTGCGTGCTGCCATCCAGGTACACATGCGGCACGCCTTGCTTTTCCAAATGCTCGCGGTACAAGGCTAATTGTTTAACAAATTGCGAGAAGATGAGCACCTTGTGCCCGCCATCCAAAACGTTGGCCAATGTATGCACCACATTCTCGAACTTACCCGAATCGCCTTCATAATCTTGATCTATCATGATCGGATGGTTCGCAATCTGCCGTAACTTGATCAATCCTTGCAGCACCTGTATTTGCTGATTGGAGTACGTACCATCCTCAATACTTTTCAGCAACTCATTGCGGTATTCTGATTTTATCTTTTCGTAAACCTCGGCCTGCTCCTCGCTCATTTGGCAATAAAACAAGTTCTCGGTTTTTGGCGGCAGCTCGGTGGCCACCTGCTCCTTGGTTCGGCGCATTACAAAGGGCTTTATCAGTGCCTGCAGGCGGCGGGCTTTTTCCTCGTCCTTCTTCTTCTCAATCGGCGTAACAAACTCGTTCTGGAAAAATTGCTGCGTGCCTAATAAGCCGGGGTTGATGAACGACATCTGCGTCCACAAATCATTTACGGAATTCTCTACCGGCGTACCGCTCAATATCAGCCGGAAGCGTGACTTTAATTGCTTAACCGCCTGGTACGATTTGGATGACGGATTTTTAATATTCTGGCTTTCATCCAATATAACATAATCGAAAAAATAGCTTTTAAACAATTCGATGTCTATACGACTGATACCGTATGTGGTCACAATCACATCGTAATTTTTAAATACCTCCGGCGATTTGTAACGAAAAGTACCTGTATGCACCATCAAGCGTAGCTTAGGGGCAAACTTGCGGGCCTCATTAAGCCAATTATATATCAGCGAGGTAGGCATAATCAGCAGCGATGTACTGTGCCCACCTTCGCCCTCAACATCTTCTTTATGTTTTTGCAGCAGCGCCAGCGTTTGTATGGTTTTACCTAAACCCATATCATCTGCCAGGCATCCACCAAAATGAAAGTCCTTTAAAAAATGGAACCAGTTATATCCTGCCTTTTGGTAAGGGCGTAATACACCGGCAAAATCAACCGGCATGGGTACATCTTCCAGTGCCTCAAAATCGTTAAGGCGCTGTAGCTTACGCGTCATGGCCAGGCCGGCCATTTCGCCATCGGCCAGTTCACTTACCAGCCCTAAATGATGACGGCGCAGTTTCAGGTCCTCACCGCCCTCGCTAAAGTGCAGCAGGTTGCCGTATTGCGAAAACCATTTTTCGGGTATTACCGCAATCTCACCTGATGGCAGTACAAACTCACGCTTATGGTTAAGTATATGGTTTTTAAGTTCGATAAACGGAATACGGTAAGGACCGAAATAGACAACGGCGTTAATATCAAACCAGTCGTTATTCTCTTTTATCTCCAGGTCTATCTTGGTATTGCCGAATATGTAGCGCTTTTGTCCATCAGGCTGCTCTATCTCAAACCCCTCTTTAATCAGCTCATTATGATATTCGTTGAGCCATTCAAAAACGGAGAGTGATTGATCGGTATCATCACCCCCATGTGCCACCTCCAGGTTTTGGAACAGCGATGAAGCTGTTTTCAACCCTTTGGCTTCCAGCAGAGCCATCTTGTTACGCTCCCAGGTGGTTGAGCGCTTAATTCGATGAAAAATATAATCATCGCCATTCCTCTCTATCCGCACAGATACATGCCTGCCATCCCCGTAAGGGAAAACATAACCGGCGTATTTAAAATACAACTGTAGTTGCGATGTACCGCCCTCTACATAAATAGGCTTAAGCACCGGCCGCGCATCATATTTTTCAGTGTTGATAGTAAAGCCCTCGGCATATACGTTCTGCTTTTCAATAAGCGGTGCCACAAAACGCTCAAAGTAGGATTGCTCTGAACTCTTTGGTATAGCAATGTATCGCTTATTTAAAAACGGCATTAGCTTTTTACCTTCAATATCCTTATCAAAATAATACAGGGTATCATCAAGCAGCATCCAGGCCGGGTGGTTGCAGATGATCTCGGCACCTTTAAACATGAACTCGATACGCATCCCTTGGTATTTTATGGTTGGGAAGTAACGAATCTCAGTATCATCGCGCCTGAAATGGAACAGTACCGAGGCTGGCTCGCCAGCTATATGCAGTTCTTTTTCGGCCGGATAGCCCTCCTTGCTCATCAGAAATATGGACTTGCTGCGCAACAAGCCCAGCGCCTCTGCCATGCGCTTTTCTATCTTTGGCCGTATCATGTCAAAAAGCTGCTCGTTGAACACCTTGGCGAAAAACTCAAATGGCCGGATAGGTTTTTTATAATAGCGCTTGATAACGTTGCCCTGTTCCATCTCCTCAAGCAGCTTAATCAACTTAAGGTCGGTTTCGTCAATGCAATGGTTAAACTCCTGCGCGGTGTTGCTGAAAAGGCGCTGATGAGTGAGCGAAAATTCTCCGTTCGGATTAAGCTGAACAATGTGCGGTTCAATAACATAGCCCAGGTAATCATGCCTGGCAATGGCATAAATAATTTTACAGGGCTTGGTGCTGTCTACGCGTAACATTGATCTTTCAGGGTAAAAATTAATGCAAGCTACACCAACAAAAAATTCAAACGTAATCAGAATTTCGCTGATTATGAAGTTTTGAAGGTGATTTTTTGAAGATTTTAGGCGATTTTCTTCAGCATAAGTATTCACTATTAAAATATGATTATAAATTGGACAGGATTTGATTGCCGATGCCCGTACGACTGTTGTTATGATACCGAAAAACCTTTTGGCTTTCGGGGCAAAAATGTACTTTTGCTCACTTTAAATAAAACGGGATATGCTTAGAACTCATACTTGCGGCGAATTAAATATCAATAGTTTAGGCCAAACAGTAACCCTTTGCGGATGGGTACAAAAATCACGCGACCTTGGAGGCACTACCTTTATTGACATTCGCGACAGATTCGGCTTAACCCAGTTGATACTCAATGCAGATACTGACGCTGAATTGCGTGAAAAGGCACGCAGCCTTGGGCGCGAATTTGTGATTAAAGTAACCGGCAAAGTACTTGAGCGCACCAGCAAAAACCCAAAAATACCAACCGGCGATATTGAAATTGCCGTTGAGGAGTTAGATATCCTGAACGCGGCAAAGATACCGCCGTTTTTAATTGAGGACGAAACCGACGGCGGCGAGGAACTGCGGGCCAAATACCGTTACCTTGATTTGCGCCGTAACCCTATACGCCAAAACCTGATGCTGCGCCACCGCATGGGCCAGGAAGTACGCAAGTACCTGGATGCGCAGGGCTTTATTGAAGTGGAAACCCCGGTGCTGATTAAATCAACACCAGAGGGCGCGCGAGACTTTGTGGTGCCAAGCCGCATGAACCCGGGCGAATTCTACGCCCTGCCGCAATCGCCGCAAACCTTTAAGCAGTTGCTGATGGTGAGCGGTTTTGACCGTTATTTTCAGATCGTGAAATGTTTCCGCGATGAAGACTTACGTGCCGACCGTCAGCCCGAATTTACGCAAATTGACTGTGAGCTCTCGTTTGTTGAACAGGAAGATATATTAAATATTTTTGAAGGCCTTACCCGTCACCTTTTCAGTGTAGTTAAGGGTATCACTTTAGATACTTTTCCGCGTATGCAATATTCGGATGCTATGCGCCTGTATGGTTCAGATAAACCGGATGTGCGTTTCGGTATGCAATTCGTTGAACTGAATGATGTGGTTAAAGGCAAAAACTTCGCCATTTTTGATAATGCGGAACTGGTTGTAGGCATCAATGCCAAAGGCTGCGCGGGCTACACCCGTAAACAGGTTGATGAACTGACCGACTGGCTAAAACGCCCGCAAATTGGCGCCAGCGGTTTGGTTTATTGCCGTTACAATACGGATGGTACGCTAAAATCATCCGTTGATAAATTTTATAATGAAGATGAACTGACCAACTGGGCAGCTGCATTTGAAGCGGAAGCAGGCGACTTAATGCTGGTACTTGCCGGCCCTGCCGATAAGGTACGTAAACAACTGAATGAATTGCGCCTCGAAATGGGGGGCCGTTTAGGCTTACGCGATAAGGATAAATTTGCACCGCTGTGGGTGGTTGATTTTCCGCTGCTGGAGTGGGATGAGGAAAATGGCCGCTACCACGCCATGCACCACCCGTTCACCTCGCCAAAACCAGAAGATATTGCACTGTTAGATACCGAACCGGGCAGCGTACGCGCAAACGCGTATGACCTGGTGATTAACGGTACCGAGATAGGTGGTGGTTCCATCCGTATCCACGAAAAAACATTACAATCGCTGATGTTCAAACACTTGGGGTTCTCGGCCGAGGAAGCGCAAAAACAGTTTGGTTTTTTGCTTGATGCCTTTGAATTTGGCGCGCCTCCGCATGGCGGGATAGCGTTTGGGTTTGATAGATTGTGCTCCATCTTCGCAGGTTTGGATTCCATCCGCGATGTGATCGCCTTCCCTAAAAACAACTCGGGCCGCGATGTGATGATCGATTCGCCGTCAACCATCGCGCCAGAGCAAATGAAAGAACTGAACATTGCTACAACAAATTAATACAGGCTTGTAGCGTTTTGCTGCATAAATACGTTAGTTGTAAAAAAGATATATGAGCAGATTAAAATACTTATTTGGCACTTTGGCCATAGTAATGATGGCTTTTACAGCTTGTAAAAAGGATGGCGATAAAGATGCATCAAAACAAGCAGATAAGGATGACAAAGATATCCAGGCTTACATCAAAACTTATAACGACACCACCAAAAGCGCAAAAATCAACGCTGTTAAGGACGAAAACGGGATTTATTACGAAATACTAAAAACCGGCACCGGCGCTTACCCTACCGTTAATTCAAACATCAGCATTAATTATACCGGCAAGCTGTTAAACGGTACGCAATTCGACAAAGGGAACACTACTTATCCGCTGGTTGGCTTCATCAAAGGTTGGCAGTTAGGCATACCGCGTATTAATTCAGGTGGGCGCATTTTGCTGCTTATCCCATCAGGACTGGCATATGGCGTAAGCGGCAAGGGCACCATCCCGCCAAATGCGCCGTTGATTTTTGTGGTTGACTTGCTCAACTTCAATTAATCTACCATTTAAACATTATCTTTAAGGCAAAACATTCGTAAATGAAAAAGTTTTGCCTTATTGCTTTCTCCCTGTTATCATTAGCCGTATCGGCCCAAAACACAAAACTTAAAGCTACAGCAGCAACAAAGGCTGAGGCCCTGCAGGCCAAACTCGTTGCCTGGCGGCGGGATTTTCATCAAAACCCGGAGCTGGGTAACCGTGAGGTACGCACATCTGGCATTATAGCCAAACATTTGCAAAGCCTGGGCATAGAGGTCAAAACCGGTATCGCCACAACAGGTGTTGTTGGGATACTAAAAGGCGGTAAGCCTGGTCCGGTGGTAGCTTTGCGCGCCGATATGGATGGTTTGCCCGTTACCGAACGCGTCAACTTACCATTCGCCTCAAAAATAAAAACCACTTATAACCGGCAGGAAGTTGGCACCATGCATGCCTGCGGACATGATTCGCACATGGCGATATTGATGGCCGTAGCCGAGGTTTTATCGTCGATGAAAAAGGATTTGACAGGCACCGTAAAATTCATTTTTCAACCAGCTGAAGAAGGCGCACCTTACGGAGAAAAAGGCGGCGCCGAAGAAATGGTGAAACAAGGGGTATTAACAAATCCTAAGGTAGATGCCATTTTCGGGCTGCACATCAATTCAAGTTTAGAGGTTGGCACCATAACCTGTCGCCCTGGCGGTACCATGGCAGGCGTTAACGATATGCTGATCACCGTAAAAGGTAAATCATCGCACGGCGCTTATCCCTGGCAAAGTGTTGACCCGGTGGTGGTGTCGGCACAGATCATCAGCAGCCTGCAAACTATTGTAAGCCGAAACGTTAATGTAACGCAAAACCCGGCGGTTGTTACTATAGGCGCCATAAAAGGCGGCACCCGATTCAATATCATACCCGAAACGGTAGAAATGCAGGGCACACTGCGCTTTTTTACTGATGCCGATGAAAAACTGATCACCCAAAGGGTAAAGCAAATTGCCGAGAAAACGGCCGAAGCCTATAACGCTACTGCGGAAGTAAAGATACCCTACAGCAACCACTACCCAGTAACATACAATGACCCCGCACTTACCGCCAAAATGCTGCCTACACTGCAAGCTACGGCGGGTAAAAGCAACGTATTACAGGTGCCTCCGGTAACCGGCGCCGAGGATTTCAGTTTTTACCAGGAAAAAGTGCCCGGAATATTCTTCTTTTTGGGCGGAATGCCAAAAGGCGTTAACTCGTTAACCGCCCCGCCACATCACACACCCGATTTTTTTATTGATGAAAGCGGCTTTACCCTCGGCGTAAAAGCCCTGTGCAATTTAACGCTGGATTATATGGCAGCCAAAAGCAAATAGATTTGAAATCCGGATACCAAATGAAAGAATTCGTTACTTTTAAAAAATTCAATGATGCGGCCCTGGCCGAAGATCTGGTGGTTTTGCTAAAAAATAACAACATAACTTATACTGTTGAAGAAGATGCATTATCATTTAAGCCATATTTTGACAACAACGTTGAGTTTGACAGGGATTATTTGATTAAGATACGTGCTGCTGATTTTGAACGGGCCAATGATGTCATTAACCGGCATGAGGCAGAAAACATAACCCAAGTACAAAGCGATCATTATTTATTCGCCTTTACAGATGCCGAGTTGATGGAAGTTATTACTAAAACCGATGAGTGGAGCAACTTCGATCAATTACTCGCAAAAAGAATTTTGAATGAACGCGGAGCGAACCTAAGCGACCAACAAATTACCGAGGCAAAACAAGCGTACATTGATGAGCTTAAAACGCCTGAGCCTAATGCCACACGCCTGATTATTATAGGCTATATATTCGCTTTTTTGTTTGGTGCAATAGGAGCTTACATTGGTTGGCTTATCAGTTATTCAAAGTTAACCCTGCCAAACGGTGAGCGCATCTTGCGATATAAAGAATCGGACAGAAAACATGGGCGGGCGATATTTTGGCTATCCATAATTTGCATAGTAGCTATCATTGCTATCAGAACTTTAAACGCAGGATAATAATTATTAAAAAAACAGCGGTTTCCATAATTACAGGCAATTATATTTGACTAAACCAAAACCAATAAAAAATGAAGATACCTGCCTTAACTAAAGCTTTGTTACTACTGAGCTTTTCAATAGCGATGACAAGCTGTCAAACCCAAACAGCTAAAAAAAACAATTTAAGGCCGACAACGGAAAATGCAACAGCCAATGTGGATAGCACTAACACTGATACAAGCAGCGTTAACAAAGAATTTTTGCCCGTGAACGAAATGCGTATTTGCGGCAAGCTGCCAATGGAGAGCAACGTGCAAAAGCTAAAAGCATTGTTAGGTAAGCCGGATAGCATTATAACACCCGATATGAACAACATTTGCACATCATTTTACGAGCGCAAGTTTGAGCAGTACTATGCCAAAGGTGTAAGCTTTGAAAAGTATGGCGACACTGTAGTGTTTTCGGGCATAGATTTTACCAGGGATCCCAATACTTTTTTGAGCTTTGATGAAGTGAGGTTAGATGGAAAGACTAACATTACCGATATAAAAAAAATGTTTCCGGCAGCCGGAGCTGAGGTTTCCGATGTAAAAACGGCTGACGGCAACTATTCAGGCCTCAGGTTAGCCCTTTCAAAAACAATGAGCGACGATTCGCTATTATTACTTTTTGATAAAAGAACCGGCATGTTAAAAAGTTTGCAATACTATATGCCATGTTAATTAAGAAACACACATGTCATCGCACCATGTAGTACGCGAAAAACAGGAACCGGCCTTGCTGGTGCTTGGCTTAAATACGTTTTCGGACGAGTTACTGGGCCAGTTGTTGGAATGGAGCCCGACGGTTATTGCCACGCCTGACACGGCGGAACAACTACATGCCTATGGCATTAAGATTGACTGGCTGATCACAAATGATGCGCATATACATTTCCAATCAGACGTAAAACTGATGCCCGCCGGGGCTGACGATATAGCTGTAGCGGCGCTTAAATTTTTGGTTACACACGGCTATCCGGCAGTTAATATTATAACCGACGACCTGCAGCTTAAGGACTATGTGTTCTTTGCAGACAAGATTAACCTGGTTATACTGCACGGTACCGAACGTATTTACTCGGTGCAAAGCGGCTTTAGCAAATGGAAGCCTGCCGGGCAACTCATCAGGCTTATATCGCATCCCGGTGAGCTGCATACCAGCGGACTCGAGTCAATAGGCAACGGCTGTTTCAGAACTACGCATGATGGCTTTATTAGTTTGCAGTTTAATTTGCCGCAATTGTTCATAGCGGAAGAGTTATAAATTACAACCCGTATGCTTCCATTGCATCATCCTCTTCATCCCGCTTTTTGGTAGGTTCATCAATTCGGGCCGCTTCATCCTCTTCAATAGCTTCGATAGCGTGCTTTTGCGCATCCGGATTAAACTTTACAGCAGAGCCTTCCTCTTTATTTAAACCACCGTCGCGGTAGTTTAAATCATCATGATTAGTTTCCATACTTCAATAATCTGGTTTATAATTACTTATATAACGATTTATACAGTTATATAGTTTTATTATTAGCCGGCAATTATTGCCTGGGTATGACGGATATAGAGCGCTTTAAAATAATTTAAACCATGTTAAACCGTTTACTTATTTTATAGTCATATATACTATAACAGCGAAGCTGTTAGCTAATAATATTAAGATGAAAAGGTCATATAAAAATTTGCTTTATGTTGCTTTAAGCGGGCTACTTTGCTCGTTTACAGTATTTAGCGCCGACGCGCAACGCGCCGGACGCGGAGGCGGCGGTGGTGGTGGTATGCGTGGCGGCGGTGGCGGCAGCGTAGGCATTTCACGTCCTTCATTTGGCGGTGGTGGCGGTATGTCCCGCCCATCAATGAGCTCAAGTGGCTCACGCCCTTCTTTCAGCGGTGGCTCAAGGCCATCATTTGGCAGCGCGGCACCTGGGCCCCGTATGTCGTCGCCATCAAACAGGCCGGGCGTATCTGGCTTTAGCCGCCCCGACAGCCGCGGTAGCGTGTCGGCAAATGGCAGGTTCAATAACTATCAGGGTAGCCGCTTTAATAATTACGGCAACAGGGTGTACGCTCGCCCTCCATACAACGGACGTGGTTATTACGGCAACCGTTATTATGGTAACCGCTATTATGGCAATCGTTACTACGGTGACCGCTACTATGGCCGTGGTTATTATGGTGGTGGCTTTTATTATCCTTACCGTGGTTTTTATTCATCATACTATATGCCACACATTGGCTTTAGCATAGGGGTGTTACCTTTTGGTTATTACCCATTTTACTGGAACAACGCACAGTATTACTATAGCGATGGTTTATATTACCAACAGGGCACTGATGATCAGTACACCGTTGTTGAACCGCCGGTAGGGGCCGAGATCAAAGAGCTGCCATCAAAAGCGCAGTCCATCGTGATCAACGGTGTTCAATATTATGAATTGAACGGCGTTTACTATCAACCGGTAACTAAAGACGATGGTACTACCACTTACCAGATTGCCGGTAAAGACGGCGAACTGAATACCGATGAAGGCTATAACGAACAATTGCCTTTAGTGGGCGATATAGTGGTTGATTTGCCGCCGGATACCCGCAAGGTTAAGCTTAATGGCGAAAAGCTTTATGTTGACCAGATGGGTGTTTACTATAAGGAAGACCGCGATGCGAACGACAAAAAAGTTTACAAAGTGGTTGGCGTTCCCGAAAATAACAATGATCAGTCGGCTGCCGATAGCACCGGCGACGAAGACGAGGATCAATAAGATTTTAATAGTGATTATATAGTTGAGCGGATGGGCATTTAAGATGTTCATCCGCTTTTTTTATAACAAAGGCGGCTCACCTCATCAGTAAGCCGCCTTTATTTTATGGGTTTAATACAAAGCTAAAAAAGCTGTTGTATAATATCATCATTACTTAGCCCTTCAGCCTCAGCATGGTAACTGCGCACTATACGGTGACTTAAAATAGGCTTGGCTATGGCCTGCACATCTTCAATATCCGGCGAATATTTCCCATTGATTACCGCATGGCACTTGGCACCTAAAATTAAAAACTGCGATGCCCGCGGGCCTGCGCCCCAATTCAGTAAACGCTTTATCTGCGGGGTTGCAAGCTCACCGTTGGGGCGGGTTTTGCCAACCAGCCTTACGGCGTATTCCAACACGTTATCGGCCACAGGTATGTTACGTACCAATTGCTGAAAGTAAACTATCTGCTGCGCGTTTAATATATGGTTAACTTCGCTTTTTATAGTACCTGTAGTGTTTTTAACCACCTGCAGTTCCTCGGCGAATGTTGGGTAACTCAAAGTTACGTTAAACATAAACCTGTCCAGCTGCGCCTCCGGTAATGGATAAGTGCCTTCCTGCTCAATAGGGTTTTGGGTGGCCAGTACAAAAAACGGTTGTGCCAGTTTATGTGTAATACCGGCTGCGGTAACGGCCTTCTCCTGCATGGCTTCGAGCAGGGCGGCCTGTGTTTTAGGCGGCGTACGGTTTATTTCATCGGCCAATATGATATTTGAAAACACCGGCCCGTGGATGAACTTAAAATTGCGGTCTTCGCCTAAAATCTCTGCGCCAATAATGTCTGATGGCATCAGGTCGGGCGTAAACTGTATGCGTTTAAAATCGAGCTGCAGGGCGCTCGCTACGGTTTGTACCAGCAGCGTTTTGGCAAGCCCCGGCACCCCAACCAACAGGCAATGCCCGTTGCTGAAGATGGACACCAGTACATATTTGATCACTTCATCCTGCCCTATAATTACCTTGCCTATCTCGGCACGGAGCTTTTTATAGGCCTGGCATAAAGCTTCGGCTGCCTCAACGTCTGATCCGTATTGCATATTAATTAGTTGGCTTGCGCGGTAGTTGCCGTTGACCAGCCCTTAAGTTGCGGACAAGCCGCGTTCTCGTCGTCAATACGGATGTAGGTTTCCTTACGCTTACGCTCAAACCACTCGCTTATCATACGGTTCATTTTGGCATTGTAAGCCTGTTCCTTTAGTTTCGGAAAGTCCTTTTCAATGCTGGCCTTGTGCGCATCCGTTACCGATTTTAGATAAAGTATCTTATAATTCTTTTTACCATCCTTCTCGGCTAAAAGCTGCGGTTTTGAAAACTCGCCAACCTTCATGGTATCAATCACAAGGGCAACCTGCGGATCCAGCTTGTCGGTAGGGATAAGCGTACTGCGCGATTGTACATCCTCCAGGTTCAGCATCATGCCGCCATTGTACTTAGTATCTTTATTATCAGAGTAGTAGGCTGCCGCGCTTGAGAAGTCGATCGCCTTGTTCTTCTTCATCAAAGTATAAATACTATCCGCCATGTGGCTGGCACGTGTAAGGCTTGCCTCGGTAGTAGCCGGTATAATCAATATATGGCGAACGTGCACCTGTTCGCCGCGACGTTCAATAACCTGCAAAAAGTGAAAGCCATAATCGGTTTCAAACACAGGTGATATTTCACCTGCTTTTAATTTAAACGCGTAGGCCGCAAATTCCTTAACGTAGCTGTTACGGTCGGCAAAACCCAGGTCGCCACCTTCAGCTGCTGAGCCATCCTGCGAGTATAGCCGTGCAAGTGAGGCGAAATCTTCACCTTTTTTTACGCGGGCACGTAAATCCTCTGCCTTTTGTTTGTAAACGGCTTTCTCCTCTTTTGTAAGCTTTGGCTGAAAAACAATCTCGCCAACTTCAACTTCTTTGTTGATGGTGGGCAGGCTGTCCTTTGGTATCTTCTCAAAAAACTCTTTTACTTCCTGCGGAGTAACGTTCAGTTTCTCGATGATCTTTTCGCGCATGCGCTGGGCAATC
Source organism: Mucilaginibacter roseus (assembly GCF_021215455.1). GTDB lineage: Bacteria > Bacteroidota > Bacteroidia > Sphingobacteriales > Sphingobacteriaceae > Mucilaginibacter > Mucilaginibacter roseus. Next base: position 742,405 of record NZ_JAJPWV010000003.1, read on the forward strand.
ATCTGTTCGCGCAGGTCATCACGAATTTCATCTTTGTATTGCAGTACTGATCGGCCCAGGAAACCCTCAAGTCTTTCCTGTCCGCCTGCACGCTGTATCATGCCACGCATTCTGCGGTCAACTTCGTTATCTACTTCTTCATCCTTTACCTGCACACTGTCAATAACCGCTTGCTGGCCAAGCAGCTTTTGGCTCACCAGGGTTTGCATAATCTGGCATTTAATATCCGGATTAGGAGTACCACCCTCGGCTTGATAACGGGCGTACTGTAATTCAACGTCCGATTGTAATATCGGGCTGTTACCAACTACGGCGGCAACCTTATCAAGCGTTTGTTTTTTTTGCGCGAACGCGGTACCTGCCATCAGCATTAACCCTAACGCCACATTCGCAATGTTTTTGATATATCTTAATTTGCTCATTCTGTATCGGATAGCTATCCTTAAAAAAACACGAATTTCGGTAAAAAATTGTTAATTACCGCGTTTAAATAAATATGCACATTATTATTGTGCTAATATGCCCATAAAGCGTTAAAGCGTTTAATTACTTTTGTTAAAATTTGTTAAAGTGAGAGTAGAAGACACAGCAGCGTACCGGTATTTATTTAATGAAGATATTTTTTTGCTGAACAGCGAAAAGCATTTGTTCAACGGGGAACCATTAATTGCCGGGGCCGATAAAGCACCGCTACAACCGGAACCTGAAGTTGAAACCCCTGCTAAAGCCGAAGAGTTAAAACCAGCAGCTTATCTTGGCCAAAATAAAAAGGGTTTGCTCATTTTAACCTACTATAACGATGAGCCTTTTATAGCTGCAGATCATCAGGCGGCCCTCGAAGCTACCCTTAAACGCAAGGATTATACGATTGATGATATTGCTATCGTTAATTTAGCCGGTAATAACGGATTAGTCCTATTTGCGCTTCAGGAGCAGCTTAAGCCAACTAAATTATTGGTATTGGGTAAGCAAGCGGCACCAGCTGAGTTAAATAAAATAGCATTTAACCAACCGCAGCAATTTGAAAATCTGCCGGTGCTGATAACTTTTGCTTTTGGCGAGATGATGACCAGCAACGAAAACAAAAAGGCCTTTTGGGAACAGGTTAAAAACTTTTAACAAACATGCACAAACTGATAATGGCTACCAATAACCGCCACAAGCTGGAGGAGGTAGCCCAAATGACCGGGAATAAAATAGAGCTGCTAACCCTGGCTGATATTGGCTTTGCCGGTGATATAGAAGAAACAGGAAGCACCTTTACAGAAAATGCATCCATAAAAAGCCGTTTTATTTATGATCGGTATGCCATTAACTGCTTTGCCGACGACAGCGGGCTGGAGATAGATGCGCTGAATGGAGAGCCGGGTGTTTACTCTGCAAGATACTCCGGTGTACATGGCGACCACGATGCCAACATGGACAAGGTGCTGAAAAACATGCAAGGCGTAACCAACCGGTCCGCCCGTTTTAGAACTGTTATATCGTTACTGTGGGAGGGACAGGAGCACCTTTTCGAGGGAACGGTTGAAGGCACCATAAGGCACGAACGCGCAGGCAGCGGCGGTTTTGGTTACGACCCTATATTTGAACCACAGGGCCATACCGTAACCTTTGCCCAAATGAACTTGGATGAAAAGAATGCCATTAGCCACCGCGCCCGGGCACTTGATGGGCTGGTAAAGTTTTTAGATACGGTTGATAAGGCCGGCGGGCTGTAAATTTATGTATGTTTGATTATGCGTAACCCGTTAAAGCATCAGGAAACTATTGATTATCTGCTCAAAATTGTTTGGCAAAACATGGCCAACCGCTATAACCAGATTGTTATTGAGCACGGCATCACCCAAAAAATAGGCTACCTGCTGATTAATATTGATGAAACGGAAGGCACAACCGTATCACAGGCGGCGCAGCTGCTTGGTTTAAAATCAACCAGCCTTTCGCGCATGCTTAATCACCTGGAAACAACCGGACTGATCTATCGCGAGATAAATGCAGGAGATAAACGTTCGGTTAAAATTTACTTAACTGCCGAGGGTAAACAGAAGCGCCAGCTGGCAAGACAGGTGGTTAAACAATTTAACAATTACCTTAACAGCCGCATCAACGAAAAGGAACGCGAGTACCTCAGCAATCTGCTGAAAAAGATCAACACACTCACCCTAAATTACGACCCGGATAAACATTAACCCGGCTAAAATAAAGCCACAGCAATAACGTTAAACGTTAAAAAGTGTTAAGCTGCTGTTTTTGAATTATAAAACGATAACTTTGCCGGTTGAGATATCAAAATGAACAGGATACTGTTGGTTATATGCTGCTTTGCAGCCATGGTGTTTGCCATAGGTTGTAAAAAATCGTTAGTCGGGGCCGAAAGGTATCGCGAGCAGGCACGCATAGATGATGAGCTTATGCAAAAGTATATTACCGACAATAACCTGCAGGATGTTGCCAAACGTATTGATACTTCGGGTGTGTATTATATAGTGCTTAATGCAGGTAGTGGCAACGCGGTTTATACCAACTCAACCAAAGTTACCGTAGGATACACTGCAAAACTGTTACTTACAGGCCAGAGGGTTGATTCTACAGGCACTTTTCATCCGTCATACACACTGGGTAGCGGCATCATCAGGTCCTGGCAACTGGGTATACCGCAAGTACAAAAAGGAGGCAGGGTGCGCATCCTTACACCATCAAGGTATGCGTATGGCCCTTACGAACAACCGAAATACGGCATACCGGCTAACTCACTGATGGATTTTGATATAACGCTATACGACGTAACGAACTAACATAAATGAAATTAAAACTTTTTACATTCTTACTGTTATCAACCGCCATCTTCGCATCGTGCAACAAGGATAAGGTTTACCCTAACATCAAGGAGTATGACGATCAGCAGATCAAGAACTATATCAGCACCAACGGCCTTAACGCGATGGTACGCGATACAAGTGATGGTGACACATCGGGCCTTTATTACCAAATAATAGACAAGGGTTTGGTTGATAGCCCCCGCATTCAATATTCAGACCGAGTGGCTATGGTTTATACCATTCGTAGTTTTGATGGAAAATATATCGCTTCCGATACTATTATCAATCATTATTATGGCTTTTTGGGCCAGTTCCAGGCATCTAATCTACCAAAAGGCCTGCAGAACGCCATTTATAACGTGCTAAAATATAAAGGAGCAAGTGCACGCTTGCTAATTCCATCACGCCAGGCTTATGGCATTACAGGATACGGATCGGGTAGCAGTACATCAGGCAACCGCATTTCAGGTAACCAATGCCTTGATTACTGGGTACGCATCGTATCGGATCAAAAAGCGTATGATGATCTGAGCATTCAAAAATACGCGAACGCATATGGCATTGGCCTTAGTGGTTATACCAAAACAGCATCCGGTTTATACTACAAGCTCTCCGGCTCAGATACCGGAAAAGTTATTAATAAAACTTCAACCATTGGTGTTACCTATGCTTTATATAACATGAAAAACACCAAGATTGACGAAGCAACGACCAGCACAAGCTTTGTTGTTGAGCAATTGGTACCGGGCGTTATTGAAGGGTTAACCAAGGCGCATAATGCCCAGAGCATTTCGTTGCTTGTTCCATCCAGTCTTGCATATGGCTTTTCCGGAAATACCAGCATACCGGCATTTAGCTGCCTAAAGTGGGATTTTACCATTACCAGCGTAACAAGTAATGGCAGCGACGGTGGTGGCGTAGATTAATACACGAGATCATCACTATCATAAAAAAAAGCTCAACACTTAGTGTTGAGCTTTTTTTTATGATTAAATTGATGTTATTAAACACCTAATAAAAGCCTTGCAGGATCTTCAAGCAGTTGCTTAACCCTAACCAGGAAGCTTACCGATTCGCGGCCATCGATAATACGATGATCGTATGAAAGGGCTAAGTACATCATCGGGCGGATAACTACCTGACCGTTTACCGCCACAGGGCGCTCCACAATGTTGTGCATACCTAAAATAGCCGATTGCGGTGAGTTGATGATCGGGGTCGACATCATAGAACCAAATACACCACCGTTGGTAATGGTGAATGTACCGCCGCTCATCTCGTCAATACCCAGCTTATTTTCGCGGGCTTTACCAGCTAAGCGGATAACTTCTTTCTCAATTTCAGCCAGGCTCAATTTATCCGCATTACGGATAACCGGAACCACCAGGCCTTTAGGTGCTGATACGGCTATAGAAACGTCAGCGTAGTTGCTGTAAACAATTTCCTCACCCTCAATACGGGCACCAACAGAAGGCCAATCCTTCAACGCCTCGGTAACCGCTTTAGTAAAAAATGACATAAAGCCTAAGCCAACGCCATGTTTCTCTTTAAATTTATCTTTGTACTTGCTGCGGATTTCCATGATCGGCGACATATCAACCTCGTTAAAGGTGGTCAGCATCGCGGTTTCATTTTTAACGGCAACCAAACGCTTTGCAACCGTTTTGCGCAGTGATGACATTTTTTCACGACGCTCGCCACGTTCGCCGGTTACAGCAGGAGCAGCGGCTGGCGCTGAAGCAGCAGGTTTACTCTCGGTTTTAGCCGGAGCAGGCGAAGCTTTTTGCGCGTTCAAAGCATCCTCTTTAGTAATACGGCCACCAACGCCGCTTCCGCTTACTGATTGCGGGTCAACGCCTTTTTCGGCCAATATTTTACCTGCGGCAGGAGATGGTGTTCCTGAAGCATAAGTTTTTTGTGTGGAAGCCTCGGCCGCAGGAGCGGGTGAAGCAGATGGCGCAGCTTCTGCCTTTGCAGCAGGGGCAGCAGCACCACCGCCTGATATGCTGGCAACTACGGTACCTATTGGTAAAGTATCACCTTCTGCAGCAAGGGTTTTTAGGGTACCGGCTTTTTCGGCGGTTAATTCAAACGTGGCTTTGTCTGACTCCAGCTCGGCAATGGCTTCGTCCATTTCAACGGCTTCGCCATCTTTTTTCAACCAGCGCGAAAGCGTTACTTCAGTAATTGATTCACCCACCGGCGGAACTTTTATTTCGAGTGTGCTGCCACCTTGGGCAGGTTCAGCAGCAGGTGCAGGTGCATCCGCTTGTTGCGCCGGCGCAGATGGTGCAGACTCATCGGCTTTATCAGTGTCTGACGGAGCAGCGCTTGCGCCGCCGCCATCCTCAATGCTGGCAACCACCGCACCTATGGCTAATGTATCACCTTCGGCGGCAATAGTTTTTAAAGTTCCTGCTTTTTCGGCGGTCAGTTCAAATGTAGCTTTATCTGATTCTAACTCGGCGATCACTTCATCCATGGCTACCTGGTCGCCGTCTTTTTTAATCCAGCTCGACAGGGTTACTTCGGTAATTGATTCGCCTACCGGCGGAACTTTTATTTCTAAACTCATGATAGTAGTTATAGTTGTTTATTTGTCGATAGTACATGGACCATAGTCCATAGTATTTTGGGTTTCTTAGTCGTGTATTGGTCGATAGTCCATGGTCCATAGGCGATAGCGTTTTTCTATTAACTATAGGCCATGGACTATCGACTACAAATATCAATCCGCGCCGGTCTCAGCCATCTTCTTGGTTGTTTTGTCGATGGTTTTCTTTACATCCTTTTCGCCCGGCGTTTCAAATGCCTTGTTAATGATGTATAGCTGTTGTGCCGCGTGTTGCTTTGCGTAACCTGTCGCGGTACTGCTACCCTCGTTACGCGAGATTACGTGAAGATTAAACACGCTATCACTATGGAATTTACGGCAGATATACGGCCAGCCACCCATGTTTTCAGGCTCTTCCTGTACCCAGATAAACTCTTTCGCCTTGGCATATTTTTGCTTGATCTTCAATATGTGGTGCACTGGCGTAGGGTACAATTGCTCAATACGCACAATTGCCACATCCTTACGGTTATCTGTTTGCTGTTTTTCAAGCAGCTCATAATATATTTTACCGGTACAAAGCAGTACGCGTTTTACCTTTTTAGGATCAGCCCACTCATCATCATACAGCTCGTGGAAACGGCCTTTGGTAAACTCCTCGATAGGAGATACGCATTTAGGGCTGCGCAGTAAGCTCTTTGGTGTGAAAATAACCAGCGGCTTACGGAAGCTGCGTTTCATCTGGCGGCGCAGTATGTGGAAGAAGTTGGCCGGTGTAGTACAGTTAGCTACTTGTATATTGTTATCGGCGCAAAGTTCTAAAAAGCGTTCAACGCGCGCTGATGAGTGCTCAGGGCCCTGGCCTTCGTAACCATGCGGCAGCAACATTACCAAACCGTTACCACGCTGCCATTTAGTTTCGGCGCTGGCTATGTATTGGTCAATTATAATCTGGGCACCATTAAAGAAATCACCAAACTGGGCTTCCCAAATGGTAAGGGCTTTAGGGTTAGCCAGGGCATAACCATATTCAAAACCCAGTACGCCATACTCAGAAAGCAGGGAGTTGTAAATATAAAACGGCGTGTTGCCGGCTACTGTTTCCAGTGGCGTGTACTCGTTCTCACTTTCGGCAAGGGTAAGCACCGCGTGCCTGTGCGAGAAGGTACCGCGTTTAACGTCCTCACCGCTTAACCTTACCGGATGGCCTTCTTTTAATAAAGATCCGTAAGCCAGTAATTCGCCCATTGCCCAATCGAACACACGGGTTTCATTCACCATTTTATTACGGTCTTCAAAAAGCTTCTCTATCTTCTTGAAAAATTCCTTGTCCTTGGGCAGCTCGGTTATCGCACGGCCGATCTGTAGTAAGTCTTCCTCAGATACCGATGTGTCAACCGGCAACATCAGCTCCTTTTCAGTTGGTAAATGTAAGCCTTGCCATGCGCCTGCAAACATCGGCAACTGGTCGGTAAAGCGATCCTGCGCCTTAACCTCATCCAGTTCCTTTTGCAGCTGCGCGCGGAATTGCTTCTCGTCATCCTTGGCAAACTGCTCGGTAACGCTGCCTTCGGCGATCAGTTTTTTCAAATATACTTCGCGCGGGTTTGGATGTTTTTCGATAGCCTTGTATAATACCGGCTGGGTAAATTTAGGCTCATCGCTTTCGTTATGGCCGTAACGACGGTAGCACAATATGTCAATAAACACATCGTCATGGAAAACCTGACGGTATTCCATCGCCATATTAATTACGTAGGTAAGGGCCTCGACATCATCACCATTTACGTGGAAAACCGGCGAAAGCACCGTTTTGGCCACATCGGTACAGTAGGTGCTTGAACGGGCATCCTTAAAGTTGGTGGTAAAACCTATTTGGTTGTTAATAACCAGGTGAATAGTGCCACCGGTTCGGTAACCTTCCAGTTTCTCCATCTGCAACACCTCGTACACAATGCCCTGACCGGCGATGGAGGCATCACCGTGTATAAGTATCGGTGCTATCTTGGTAAAGTCGCCTTTGTATTTATAATCTATTTTTGATCGTGTCAAACCTTCAACAACCGGATCAACCGCTTCCAGGTGCGATGGGTTAGGGCAAAGGCTCAGGTGAACCTTTTTACCATTGGCCGCTTCCACATCAGTTGAAAAACCAAGGTGATATTTAACGTCGCCGCCAAATGGTGATTCCGAATCGTAGTTTTTACCTTCAAATTCAGAGAAAATCTCTTTATAGGTTTTCTCCATAATGTTGGCCAGTACATTTAAACGGCCACGGTGCGCCATACCGATAATAAACTCTTCGATACCTATTTGCGCGCCTTTTTGAATTACCGAATCAAGCGCGGGAATCAACGCCTCGGCACCTTCAAGTGAAAAGCGTTTTTGGCCCAGGAATTTGGTGCCTAAAAAGTTTTCGAATATAACCGCCTCGGTAAGCTTGTTAAGAATGTGCTTTTTATCGTCAACAGAAAAAGCCGGTTTGTTACGCTGTTTTTCCATGCGCTGCTCAAACCACTTAATTTTTATCGGGTTACGGATGTAACGGTACTCAGCACCGATAGGGCCACAATACGTATCTTCCAGTAACTGGTGAATATCGCGCAGTTTCGCTGCACCCAGGCCAACTTCTACACCAGCATTAAAAACGGTATCCAGGTCCGCCTCACTTAAACCAAAAGTTTCAAGCTCTTTACCCGGAAAATACTTACGGCGCTCGCGCACCGGATTGGTTTTTGAGAACAGGTGCCCGCGGGTACGGTACCCGTTGATCATGTTCAATACATTAATTTCCTTAAGGAAATGCTCAGGCGTTTCTGCCCCTGCCTGCTGCTGCTCAGCCGGTGCGCCCTTACCAAAATCAAAGCCTTCGAAGAATTTTTGCCATCCGAAATCGACTGATTCCGGGTCCTGTTTATAACTTTCGTATAAAGAATCGATGTATGCAGCGTTCCCGCTGTTTATATAGTCAAGGTCACTCATGGTGAATTGTATGTAAAAATCAGTGCAAAAGTAAACATAACGTATTACAAACTTTCAATTTTATTTGTAAATGATACGCTTAACGGAACCTTATTTTAAAAAATGATTTAACAGTTACTAACATGGTAATGTTTATAACTATAACTCATTTATTGCGTCGAGGTATATATCAGCCTGCTTATTTATTTCGTTTATTTCGTCCCTGTTCATTTTTTTGAGGATGTTGTACATCATCCCTATGCGGTGATTACCCTCGAGCCTATCGGCATTACGGTGAAAAAAGTTCCAGTACAGGCTGTTAAACGGGCATGCCTTCTCGCCGGTTCTCTTTTTATAATCGTAATGACAATTGCCACAGTAATCACTCATTTTATTAATGTAGGCGGCCGATGACACATAGGGTTTTGACGCGATAATGCCCCCATCCGCAAACTGGCTCATGCCGCGCGTATTGGTGATCTCCACCCATTCAATAGCATCAATATAAACGCCCAGATACCAGGCGTCCACCTCATCGGGGTTTAAGCCCGCAAGCAGCGCAAAGTTGCCGATAACCATTAGGCGCTGTATGTGGTGCGCCCAGGCATTGTTAAGCGACTGACCGATGCATTTGCTCAGGCAGTTCATCCTGGTTTTACCTGTCCAAAACCATTCCGGAAGTTCGCTGCGATGGTTGAAAAAATTGAGTGTTGCAAACTCAGGCATTTTTGCCCAATACACGCCACGCATAAATTCACGCCAACCCATCACCTGCCGAATATAACCCTCAACCTGAGCGAGACTTATTTCGTGCTGATGTTTATTATAATGAGTCAGTACCTTACCTATGATCTCTTGCGGAGCAATCATCTTTGAATTTTGGGCAAAGGAAATACGTGAGTGGAATAAGCTAATATGTTGCTGCAGCATGGCGTCCTCGTAAGTACCAAAGTGGGGCAGCAGGTGCTCACAGAAATAGTTCATCAGCTTAATCGCTTCCTTTCTGCTTAACGGCCATGGGAAATGCTTTTCATCAACCTCGCCAAAGTATTTTACCTTTTTTGCGTCGATCATTTCCTTAAGCGCCGATACATCATGATTAAACTCAATAGGCGGTACTAAAGGCGATTTACCATCGTATTTTTTCCGGTTATCATGGTCGAAGTTCCACTTGTTACCAAGTGGCTTACTGCCCTGCATTAGTACCTGGTGCTTTACACGCATGCTGCGGTAAAAGTTCTCCATTAAAAAGTTTTTGTCGCCAAAAAACTCCTTGACCTCATAGCGGGTAGTAAAAAAATGTTCGGTATCAGCTGATGCGGTATCAACTTTTAGCTTTTCACATATCTGCTTTAACTGTTCATCCAGGCGATACTCATCAGACAGCAGGTATTCAAAGCGCTCTATTTTATTGTCGTTAACAACACGTTTTATATTACCCTCAATGGTTTGTTCGTTATGTTTATCATCGAGGTTGAAGTAGATTACCTTGTGGCCTTTTTTTGCAAGCTGGTGGGCGAAGTTGCGCATGGCGGCAAAAAAAGCCAGTATTTTTTGCACATGATGCATTACATACTCTTGCTCCTGCATTACTTCCATCATCACGTAAATCACATCCTCATCAACTTTTTTAAACCAGCTGTGATTGCTATTAAGTTGATCGCCAAGAATTAAACGCAGCGTTTTACCCATGCACTTTCAACAGCGCATTTAAAGCAGGGTTTTAAAAAAGCGTTATACAGATTAGTTTAAAATAGCGTAAGCGTTAAACCGCTTGTTCGGCCTCATGGGCAGAAAGCCAGGTGTCAATAAACGGGCTTTTGGTTTCGAGTTGGGTTACCTGGCGGGTGATAAAATTCTTGTTCTCGCGCGGATCATTACCTACACCGGCCACAAAGGCCCAGTTGCCCCAGTTACTGGCCGGCGAGTAGTCGATCAGTTTTTCCTCAAAATAAAGTGCTCCGCGGGTCCAGTCAACCTTCAGATCACGTACCAGGTATCCGGCAACTATCTGGCGGGCGTAGTTGTTGATGTAACCAGTGGCATTTAACTGATGCATGGCGGCGTCAACATAAGGCACGCCGGTAGTGCCGTTTGCCCATTGCGCAAATAAAGCATCCTGCTCAGCTGTGGTTTCGGGCGCGCCGGCCTTAAATCCTGCCGCATCAAAAAATTTCTTTCCGTGCTTTTTAAACATAAAGCGGAAGTAATCACGCCAAAGCAGTTCTAATATCAGTGGATTACTATTGCTTTGCCCTTCGTGGCGGGCCACTTCAAAATAAACCCTACGTGGGGACAGGCAACCCAATGACAGCCATGGCGATAGCTTTGAGGTATTATCGGCGGCAGCCTGCGGGTTACGCGCGGCTTTTGCTTTGACAGGAGTATTGGTATTAAAATATTCGTCGAGGGCGGCAATGCCCGCACACTCTCCGCCGGCGAAAGTTATGACTGCACGCGGATCGTCAACCGGCTCTTCCAGCCCCAGATCTGTAAGTGTAGGCAATTCGCCCGCATCAGTTATATCAGGGGTGATGATCTTTTCAGGTGTATCCGTCTCCGGCCTCACGCTACTATCGCGTTCAACCTTCTTTTTAAATACCGAAAAGCTATCCGGAATATCCTTGATTGGGAATGGAAGATCTTCTTTATGATACAGGGTGTGCCCGATGAAATGCTTAAGGTTCAGCTTTTGCTTCCATAGGGCTGCTTCCACCTCTTCAGATATACCGGTTTCCAAAAAAGCTACTTCGCGGTGATGGTAAACTTCGTTAACCTCGTATTCGGCGGCTAATTGCGGGATAATCTCAGCCGGGTTGCCGGTACGGATCAATAATTCGCTTCCAAGCTTACGCAGGTTGTCGCGCAGGTTAGCTACAGATTGCAGCAGAAACCGGGCACGGAAGCTTCCTGTTTTTAACCGGCCATGCTCATCAGCCGTGAAATAAACAGGATCGAAGCAATAAACGGGCAATACTTTATCGGCTTTGCGTGTAGCTTCTAACAAAATCTCGTTATCGTGCACACGCAAATCATTTCTAAACCAAACCAGTATAATCCGTTCACTCATAGTTATCAGAATAATAACCTACCTCAGTATCACAAAAATGCAAAATATTTACCTATGTTTTTATTGCATGGGCAATATTTGACACCCCATCAACATTAAAGTTGCCTGCCAAATAAGGCGCGGCGCTGTGCTAAAACATAACCATGATGCAACCCGTCATGAAAAGGCAGAAAGCTGATCGCGTCGCCTATGTTATTTATTTCGACACCGTAGCGCGTCGTCCACGGCGTGTAATTGCTGAACAAACCTTCGGTATAATCCTGCTCTAATTGCTCCAATGTGGTGGTGAGCAAGCCGCTGATTTCCTTTATTTCGGCCTCGCTGATAAATTTTTCCGGGCGGCTGCCGGGCTTATAAAGCTCATACAAATCCTGACTGATGCGCATGGGCAGGCCGGCACGCAAATAGCAAACCCCTTGTTGCGCGGCAACTATGTGGCCCAGGTTCCAGGCAATGTTGTTATTAAAACCGGCAGGAACTTCGTTCAGCAGGTGTATGTCGAGCGACTCTATCAATTGCAGCAACTGCAAACGGGGTTTTTGCAATATTTCTATCGCTTTTATCATAGTTAAATTGTTGGTGGTTAAAACTCCTAATTTATTGTTTATCCCGAACAGGAATCTCTTTATCCTGTCATAAAATAAACTTAACCGTATTAAGTTTACCTTTACAAAACTTAATGTTATCTATAAAAAATACATATTCTAAAAATAGCGGCAGGTATATCGGCTCTTTCCTGGCTGTATGGACGCTGTTTAACATTATACAAGCCTGCACGCTTGAGCTGCATAGCGATGAGGCTTATTACTGGCTGTACTCCCGGTTTTTAGATTGGGGTTATTTTGACCATCCGCCAATGGTGGCGCTGTTTATCCGCGCGGGCGATGTGCTGATGCATAATGAGCTTGGCCTGCGGCTTATTAATATATTTTCGAGCACGGCATCACTTTTCCTGTTATGGAAAACGGCCGAGCGCTGCGGCGCTTCAGCCAGGTGGTTTATACTGGTAGCCAGCGGTATGTTTACCCTCCATATTTACGGATTCATCACCACGCCCGATGGGCCGCTGTTGTTTTTCACCGCCTTATTCTTCTACGTTTATCAACGTTATCTGCAAAAAGATGCCTGGCTGCAAGCCGTATTACTGGGTGTAATTTTAGCAGGGTTGTTGTACAGCAAGTATCATGGCATATTATTGGTTGGTTTTACCATACTGGCCGATATTAAAATATTAAAGCGCGGCACCTTCTGGCTAATAGCCGCGGTGGCGCTGGCCTTGTACACCCCGCACATTTTATGGCAGATCAACCATAACTATCCCTCAGTTGCGTATCACCTGGCCGACCGTTCGGAGAAAACTTATCGGTTTGATTACACTTTTTTCTACATGCTGTCGCAAGTGTTAATGGCAGGTGTGTTAACCGGCTGGCTGTTGTTTTACAAAGGTTTCGCCCTGCGCGCTTCGGATAGCTTCACACGCTTATTAAAGGTAAATTTTATAGGGACTATCCTCTTTTTTCTATTTACTTCACTGCGTGGCGAGGTACAGCCACAATGGACCATCATCGCTTTCGCTGCCTTACTGATCTGGCTGAGCGCGCAGCTAACCAATACAACTCCACCGAAATGGCTGCAGCAACTGGCCGTAGCTAATATCGTGATCATCGTTTTAATCCGGATGCTGGTAATTGCGCATCCCGCTCCGGTAAAGCAGGTGCAGGCTATCAAAAAATTCTTTGGGTACAGGGATTGGGCGCACGTCATTAAACAAAAAGCCGGTAATAGCTGGTTGGTAATGAATGATGGCTTTCAGCTGCCCGCCAAATATTGTTACTACAACAATACGCTTAAGTGCTTTTCGTACGATTCGCGCTACTACCGCCTGACGCAATTTGAAATATGGCCACTGGAAGACAGCGTGCAGAACAAGCGTGTGTTTTACGTAGCCCGCGAATCTGACGTTGCCACTACCGATACCCTTGTAACCGCCACCGGAAAATGGTACACCGGCTTGATTGATAGTGTGCGTACCTATCAGCGTGTAAGCATTACTACAAACCAGAAAAAGCTGACGCTGAAACCGGGCCAGGCGCATACATTTAATCTCACTATAAGCAATCCTTATCAGTACCCCATCAATTTCAGCAACCATAACGTTAAACACACGGTAACTTTAGAAGCCGTTTTTTTTGACGGCAAACAGGATGCGGGCGTTCAGGCTGCTGATAGTAGCTTTAATAAATTGCAAATTGAACCTGGGCGTAATGCGCGTTATGCCTTTACAGTAAAAGCTCCGTCAACAAAAGGTAAATATGATATGCTTTTCTCCTTACGCACAACACCTTTTGACGGTAACCGCAACAGCGGCTTTATAACTATCGTTGTGGAATAGTACATTTGGGCATGTTAAAAAAGCTTTACCTGTTTTTATTATTTGTTGCGATAAACACCGCCGCCTGGGCGCAACAGAATCTGGATATACATTTTAATGCGCTTGGGTTTTTAGACAACCGCGAATACAAGGCATTTATACCACGCTCGCGCACTTATTCGGGCACGCGCTTAGCGCTCGATCTGGGTTGGAACATAGATAGCGTTAACCGTTTTGTTGTGGGCATGAATGGCATACATGAATTTGGTGCCAAGCCTTACTTTTTAAAAGTTAACCCGGTTGCTTACTACGAGTATCATGGCGAAAACTGGCGGTTTAACGCGGGTATGTTTCCGCGCGAAGGGTTGCTGTCTGATTACCCACGCTCGATACTGAATGATACCCTGCGTTACTACCGCCCTAACGTGGAAGGTTTGCTAACGCGATATACCGACGAACATTTTACTGAAACGGTATGGCTGGATTGGGTGAGCCGCCAAACCGCTACGGACCGGGAGCAATTTTTGTTTGGTTTTTCCGGAAAATTTAAGCCATCGCTGAGCGGCATGTTCTACCTGTCGCACTACTTTATGATGCTGCATGATGCCGGTGCCGAAATAGCCGACCCGAACCATCCATTGGGTGATAACGGCGCAGCACAGATCAAGCTGGGTATGAACCTGACAAAACTAACCGGCCTCGACTCACTAAGTATTGAAGCCGGTGGCATGATGTCGCTTGAGCGCATGAACCGCGATATTGGTTTCCAAAACCACGCCGGCTTTGTGGCGGCAGCTTATTTCAGCTACAAGCGCATAGCGCTGTTTGATGAGTTTTATGCGGGCCAGGGGCAGCATGTTATTTATGGCGACTCGTACTACCTTAAAAAGCTGTATAACCGTCTGGATGTGATCTATACACCATTCCTCTTTAAAAACATTAAAGGCCAGTTTGTGTTCAGTTTTCACCAGTCGCCCGCGCACCTGAACGATAACCAGCAGGCATTCCGCATTGTGGTTGACTTGGGTCGAAAAAAACTGGTTAACTTTAATTAATAACACACAACCACCTGCGTTATGAAAAATAAATACCTTATCCTGTTGACCGTGCTGTGCCTGAGCGGCAGTAAATTGTACGCGCAGACCTCGCAGTTCAGCGTTTGGGGGGCATGGTTTCATACGCAAAAACTATCTGAACATTGGGGTTACGCGTTCGATGGCCAATTCCGTTCGGCTGATAAGGTTGACTATTTACGTAATATTTTACTTCGGCCATCAGTAGCTTATCATTTTAACAAGAACCAATCTGTAAACCTGGGTTATGCATATGTAACTACCAACGGGCGCACCCCGGACGGTGAAAAAACATTCAGGCCCGAAAGCCGAATATTTGAGCAATTCACCCAGGTGCATAAAACAGGGGTCAGCATACAGCTATCGCACCGCTTTCGTTTGGAGCAGCGCTACCTGGGCGATTCGGCTGATGACCGTGACGACAACTATTTTGCACAGCGTTTCCGTTACTTTATCCGCGCGGTTATCCCAACCCGGCGCGACACCAATTTCAGCAAGGGAACGTTCATCGCCCTGCAAAATGAAGTGTTTTTAAACGTGCAGAATAAGAATAAGGTAAACACCCACTTTTTTGATCAGAACCGCGCTTACGTAGCCTTCGGCTATCGTTTCAGCAAGAAATTTGATTTAGAGTTGGGCTACCTTAATCAATATACCAAGGCTATAAGCAGCGGTACATTAAATAATGTAGTGCAAATGGCGTTTTATACGAGATTATAAAAGATATCTTACTAGATTAAATAAATTATATATATAATATCTTGACTCTTTCTGAATATCAACTAATGCTTCTTCATATTGCATAAGAAACTGAGAAAACGCTGTGGTAATAGAACTATCCGTAAAGTAGACGTTGTATCTTGACAGATTTTGACCATATATTGGCCCAAAAGTTTTAGGCTGACTATGTGAAAAAAACAAAATAAATTTTACGAATGGGGAGCGTGACGAAGATAATAGTGAACGAATTTCTATAGTTCTAATATCGTTTACAGATATTAAACTTCTTATATCTTTAATAACCTCTTCAGCATTTTGATCTTTATTGTCTCTAAGATATAATTCAATATATGTATTTATTTTTCTGTCATATTTTTCGATATCTAAAAACTCTTCTGGACGAAAATCATAAAGTATTAAGAAAAACAAACAGTAGATTGTCTCAAAAACATCACCATCGCCATTGTTTATTATATTGGGTATAAGATTGGCAATATTGGAAGGCAGATTAGATCTTTTATATCCTAACAGTATTGTGTATTTATTAAATATTTTTTTTAAATGCCGGGGATTGGTGAAACCGATTGTTACAAAGAATTCTTCAATCAGCTCAACATTATCAATTTCTTCATCGTTTGAAAGTCGTGTTTTAGATTTGAAATAGGGCAGTAAAAGTTTGCGTAAGGAATATACATTCGGCATGTTAAAACCAATATCAAATACTTTTTCTAAGTATTCCTCTGATTTCACAACGTCGTTATATTTTGTTTTTACAGCTTTAGCCACCGCATCTTTATCGATTCCGCAAAAGAATATTACTTTGTCACCATAAGTAAAAAATAATTTCAAGGCTGTAATCAAGTTAAGTACGTGTTCGGGTTCGCACCTATCCAGGTCATCAATAAAAACCAACAGTTTTTGTGCTCCAGAAGTCTTTAATATCTCTTTTTCAACAGCCCAAAAAGATTTTTTGAACTCCTTGTTAGATTTATAAAACGAGGGTGTGTCAGATTTATCAAGCTGCTCAACAAAGTCTTTGCCTGAAAACTCTAAATCAATTCCTAATCCTGTTAATAAAGATGATTTTAAAGTGATGCCGCTTGCGAATCCTTTTAATGTTGAAAATGCACCCTTCATGAAATTTTTTATAATCTCACTGTTACCTTCTATATGTTCTGTTAGTGCATCGCACAAGGAAAGCGCAAGATTTTGATCCTTTTCATGCTCCCACGCTTCAAAAAATATAGGCTTATAAATTCCTTTATCAATAATATTCTCAATATGGCGCATTAAAGATGTTTTACCGCTACCCCAATCACCATACAAAACCAACATTTTATTTTGGTCGAGCGATTCAGTATTTTGCTCAAGAAAATTTTTTATAGCGGTAGCCTTAATCGAAAAATCAAAGCTGTCGTTAATTTCATAATCATTTAAGGGCCGGTTGTGAAGAAGTTTAGGACTCATTTTAGGTTATAGTTAGAAACTCTAAAATACAAAAAAAGCGATGAGCTAGCTCATCGCTTTTTTATTAACAGGGGAAAGTGATCTTAAAATTTGTGAATATCGCCGCTTCCCGCGCTTGACGAGGATACATTGGTAGCGCCGCCGGTATAAAATATATCGCCGCTGCCTACAACTGATGCATCAACCTTTTGGCTGGCGTTCACGCGCGCGTCGCCGCTGCCTGACACCTTAACCATGCTGATCTGGGTAACCAAGTCAGATCCTGTGAAGTCACCGCTTCCTACTACCTTAACGGCAGATGTTTTGGCTGTTCCGCTTACCTTAATATCCCCTGAGCCTGATATGCTGCTCTCCAGTTCATTTACTGTAACGCGCCCTATGATATCCCCCGATCCGCTTAAACGTAAAGCCAGCTTATCTCCCTTTATCCCGTTTTTAAAGAAAATATCGCCCGAGCCTGACATCGTGATACTATTAAGGCTTTTGGCGGTTATATATATGGCGATCTTTTTATTGCTAAAGCTCCAGTTCCAGTTATCATTCTTGTTGTAGATTTTTAAGGTACCGCCGTCAACTTCGGTAACGATCTTACCTATCACGTCTGACGGCGCCTCAACCTTAACGGATTCGGTAGATCCCTGTGTGATGTATACATCCCATGAGCCGGATGCCGACACCGCGTTAAAGCCCGAAAGGTGGCGATCCTCAGTAGTTTGCGCCGAACGGACAACGGCTTTATTGTTGAAGTTTGATGCAAGGGTAACCGCATTGCTGCCTGCAACAAGCAGGGCGGCCAGCATAATTTTATTGATAGCTTTCATGATGTTAATAGTGTATTGGTTAATTGTGTTTAAGCTTTGTTGATTATTAGACGCAGGTACCCGTAGATAAGTTGCACTTTAAACTTAAAAATATTTCACAAAAGCTCATTAAGTGGTTTAAATGGCTAAAAACGCAAACAAAATCAGCACTTTAATTGATTTAATGTACGCAGAGGCATAAATTTTTAATTTGATCCGTTAGGAAAAGTATGGAGAAACACATGTATAATGCAGGCCTGATAGGCAATTGCGCCTACCTGGCCCACATCAACAAAAACACAAATGTTACGTGGCTTTGCTGGCCACGTTTTGACAGCACTTTTGTTTTCGGCAGTTTGCTGGATAAAGAAAAAGGCGGCGAGTTTTCCATACTGCCCGAGGGTGATTGTGAAACAGAACAGTATTATCTTGAAAACACCAATGTGCTTTGCACTAAAGTGAGTTGCGATGACGGTGAATACCTGATAACGGATTTTGCACCGCGCTTTCGCCAGTACGACAGGTATTTTAAACCTTTGATGCTGATCCGCAAAATAGAACCACTTGAAGGTTTACCAAAAATACGTGTAAAATGCGAGCCGGTGTGTGATTACGGTCGCCGCAAACAAAAGGCGCGCCGCGGCAGCAATCATATTGATTATGCAGGTTGCGAGGAAACCATGCGCCTCACTACCAATATACCTTTAAGTTATATTATCGACGAGCAATATTTTCAGCTGAATGAGGCCAAATACCTGCTGCTATCTTACGGTGATCCGCTGGAAGCGCCCCTGGTAAGTACAGCCGAAACATTTTTACGCAATACGGCTGAATATTGGAGATTGTGGATCAAGCATTCATCAATAGCCGGGTATTTTCAGCCTTATGTTATTCGTTCGGCGTTGGCCCTTAAAATACACCAGTACGAAGATACCGGGGCTATTATTGCCGCAAGTACAACCAGCTTACCCGAACACCCGGGCAGTACCCGCAACTGGGATTATCGTTACTGCTGGCTGCGCGATACATATTATGTACTTACCTCGCTAAACCACATTGGGCATTTTGAGGAGATGGAGCGGTATTTTAATTATGTGTCCGACATTTCCATATCAGAGGGAGACGAATTTCGCTACCAGCCGCTGTACGGCATTACCGGCAAAAAGAAACTGGTTGAGGAGATCATGGATCACCTGGACGGCTACCTGGGCGACAAACCCGTGCGCGTAGGCAACCAGGCGTACGAGCATATTCAAAATGATATTTATGGCCAGGTACTCATATCACTACTGCCGTTATATACCGATCACCGCTTTATTTTCAGCGAACGAAAGGATTCTGTAAGGTGGATTGAATCGGTACTCAATAAAATTGAACGTACCATTGACGAGAAGGATGCCGGTATATGGGAGTTCCGCAACATGGCCAACATACATTGCTATAGCAATCTTTTCCAGTGGGCAGGTTGCAATGCGGCTGAAAAGATGGCGCTTACCATCGGCAATAAAGATTTAGAAGAAAAGGCAAAAGCACTTAAGGAACGCGCCGCCGCGCATATTGAAAGCTGTTATGATCCGGTACGCAAGGTGTACACCAACGCCGCCGGTAGTCCGCACCTGGATGCCAGTACGCTGCAACTTATCATGATGAACTACCTTGACCCGGCATCGCAAAAGGCAAAAGACCATTTAGCGGCACTTGAAAAAGAGCTGAAAACGCCCAACGGTTTGTTTTACCGTTACCTGCATGCCGATGATTTTGGAAAGCCAAAAACTACTTTCCTGATCTGTGCATTTTGGTATGTTGAGGCGCTGGCTTGCGTAGGCAGGCTGGATGATGCCATGCGTGAGTTTGAGAACCTGATGAAATACTGTAACCACCTGTTACTATTCAGCGAGGATGTGGACGAAGAAACAGGCAGCATGTGGGGCAACTTTCCGCAGGCATACAGCCATGTGGGCTTGATGAACGCGGCCTATCGTATAGCTATAAAACTGGACAGGCCAGTATTCTTGTAACCAAAAATAATTTTAAACTATGAGTGCTGCCTTAACCAAATAAGGCAGTATCTCTTTTTGAAAGGATACAAAGTTCTTGCGTACGTCAGCATCACTAACCGAGGTAAACGCGAAACTGAACACAATGCTTTTGCTGCTCTTGATCAAAAAGCGTAAGCGTTGCTGAAATGTTTCGTGCTTGCGCATACCGGTTAACTGGGTGAAGGATAACACCAGGAGATCTTCCAGCTCGTTAGACAGGTTCTTTAAAAACTCCTGTGAGTTGGCTGATTCCCGGATGAATTCCCAGCCGATGAACTCGTTACACACGGTATACGAAAGTCGGCAGGTTTTCATGATGAGGTTGGTAAGGTGTTCCTCTTCGCTTTTTTCAGGCGTATTGATGTGAATCAGCTCATCAACGCTAACGCGTATATAATCCATCAGCAAAGAGTGCAACACGGCCTCCTTACTCTCAAAGTATTTGTAGATGGTCGCTTTGGCTATCTTGGCCTTTTTAGCTATCTCATTAACGCTGGTTTTATGGTAGCCAAATTTGCGGAACAGATCCTGCGCTGCCCGCTTTATACTGTCTTTTATTTTATCGGCTTCCATTAACTGTTTACTATTCTGATCTCAAACTGGGTTATAATTACAGTGTAAGAACGCAGTGACCGCGTGGCCGGTGCTTTAACAGGCGAACCATCCAGTAACGAAAATTTTGATCCACTGCATGGGTCTGTTACCGTGAATAAGCCTTCATCAACCGCAACCGCACAAGCCTTTTCAGGTTGATAGCTGCTGCAACGGTCAAAAGCTACAATGCCGCTGCCGGTGTTATAAACTACGATGCCCGCTACGCCACCACTTAAGGTGATTACGCTACCGGCACTGCTTATGCTGTTATACCGCGGATCTGCCCGCTGGATCGTGATATTTACCGGCACATAGGGCACTACATCATTCTGCTTACCGCAGCTAATCAGTAATAAACCCAGTAATGCGCACAGCACAACCTTCATTTAGATGATCTCGGTTTTAAATTGTTTTAAAAAGCGCACATCGTTCTCTGAAAACAAGCGCAGATCACGAATAACGTATTTAAGATTGGTTATACGTTCGATGCCCATACCAAAGGCAAAGCCGGTGTATTTCTTACTGTCGATACCGCAATTCTCCAGCACATTCGGGTCAACCATACCACAACCTAAAATTTCAACCCAGCCGGTGTATTTACACATGTTACACCCGTCGCCCTTACAAATGGTACACGATATATCCATCTCTGCAGATGGCTCAGTGAACGGGAAGTACGACGGGCGGAAACGCACCTTAGTACCCTCGCCGTAAAGCTCCTGTACAAAGTGAAACAAGGTCTGCTTCAGGTCAGCAAATGATACATTTTCATCAACATACAAACCCTCAACCTGGTGAAAAAAGCAATGCGCCCGTGCCGAGATAGCTTCGTTACGGTAAACGCGCCCCGGCATAATAGCGCGGAACGGCGGCTTGCCATTCTCCATCATGCGCACCTGTACAGATGAGGTGTGCGTACGCAACGCAATATCATCTTTACCATTATTCTTTTTAATAAAGAAGGTGTCCTGCATATCACGCGCCGGGTGCTCCTCAGGAAAGTTAAGTGCCGAGAAGTTGTGCCAGTCATCCTCAATTTCAGGCCCCTCGGCCACAACAAAACCCAGGCGCTTAAAAATATCAATGATCTCGTTACGCACCAGCGATAGCGGATGACGTGAACCTAACGCAAAACCATCACCCGGCAGCGTAAGATCAGCTTCGGTTTTGCCGCTTTCGGCAGCGGTACCGGCACTTTCTTTAAGCTCGTTATATTTGGTTTCGGCCAGTTGCTTAAACTGGTTAAGCACTTTACCAAAGGTGCGTTTTTCTTCGGCGCCAACGGTTTTAAATTGCTCAAACAGGTCTTTTACCACACCCTTGGTACCCAAAAACTTTATACGGAAAGCTTCCAGCTCATCGGCTGTGGCTTTTACAAAGTTGTTGATCTCCTGCGTGTATTTATCTATTTGTTGTTGCATTATATTATATCGATCTTAAAAACTGCTCCGCGCTTAGCACAGGCAATGTGGCATGCTTATAATCTTTTATATTACGGGTGATGATGGCCTCGCATTTAAATCGCTTTGCAGTAAAATATTGAAAAGCATCTTCCAGGTCAGAAAAATCGCTGTTCAATCCCTTTTCTATCACCATACTTTCAACCGAAAGTATGGTAAGCCATTTCATCAACTCTTTTAATTTTTCTCTTGTATCAGTTTTGCCTAACTTTTTCGAGAGTATGTAATTTAAATTAGCTATTACTATTGCCGAGGTGCTAAGCTTTATGTTCCGGGCTTTGCATTCGATTAACAATAGTTTTGTATAGTCCGAAAATGGATAACGATCAAAGAACATATCTAAGATAATATCGCTATCTAAAAAAACATGATTATAAACCATATTTCTCTTTCAGGTAATCGCCTTTTATATCCTTGTAATTAACGTCGTCAGGATATTTCCCCTTCAATATGCCTGTCAGTGCTTGCAGATCATCCGGTATGATCATTAAATTAAGGCGCTTAAGCAACTCGTCCTCCTTACCATTATCGTCGCTTATCTTCTTTAAATAGTCTTGCACCAAGGCCGACAAACTTTTATGCTTGCCACGCGCATACCGTTTAGCGTTTTCTATTACATCAGGCTCAATACTTAATGTTAATTTTGCCATAGCATTTACTTATACGTACAAATATAACTAAACTATACGTATAAATCTACTTAATCACGCCCAGCTCCTTGCCAACCTTAGTAAATGCAGCAATGGCTTTGTCCAGATGCTCCTGCTCATGCGCGGCTGATAGTTGCACACGTATGCGCGCTTTGCCTTGCGGCACTACCGGGTAATAAAAGCCTATAACATATATACCCTCTTCAAGCATTTTAGCGGCAAACTCCTGCGCCAGTTTAGCATCGTACAGCATAACCGGTACAATAGGATGCACGCCCGGTTTTATATCAAAACCAGCAGCGGTCATTTTCTCGCGGAAGTATTGGGTATTGCTTTCCAGTTTATCGCGCAGGTCAGTGGTTTCGCTCAGCATATCCAGCACAGCTATTGAGGCGCCGGTAATAGCCGGTGCCAGCGTATTGCTGAACAGGTACGGACGTGAACGCTGGCGCAGCATATCAATGATCTCTTTACGGCCTGAGGTAAAGCCACCCGAAGCTCCGCCCAATGCCTTACCCAGGGTACCAGTGATAATATCGATCTTCCCTATTACATTGTGATGCTCATGTGTGCCACGGCCGGTTTTACCCATAAAGCCCGAGCAATGGCTCTCGTCAATCATCACCAGGGCATTGTATTTTTCGGCCAGCTCGCAAATCTTGTCTAACTGGGCAATAGTACCATCCATACTGAACGCCCCATCAGTAACAATAATACGATGACGAAGATCCTGCGTAGCTTGCAACTTTTCTTCCAGGTCGGCCATGTCATCATGCTTATAACGATGGCGCTGCGCTTTGCACAAGCGTACACCGTCAATAATGGAAGCATGGTTCAACTCGTCGGATATTATGGCATCCTTATCATTAAACAAAGGCTCAAAAACACCACCGTTGGCATCAAAGGCCGCGGCATATAGTATGGTGTCTTCGGTACCTAAAAATTCAGATATTTTTTGTTCAAGCTGCTTATGTATATCCTGCGTACCGCATATAAAGCGTACGGACGACAAGCCATAACCATGCGTATCCATAGTGGCCTTTGCCGCCTCAATTACGCGCGGGTGCGATGACAGGCCCAGGTAATTATTAGCACAGAAGTTGATCACCTCTTTACCACTCTGAACGGTTATATCGGCACCTTGCGGTGAGGTTATTATGCGTTCTCGTTTATATAGCCCGGCATTCTCTATTTCGGTAAGTTCCTGCTGTAACACAGGTTGCAGTGTATTGTACATAAAGTCAGTTTATTTATGCGGGTAAAATTACACATTGAAATTTTATTAACACGTAAAAATCAAACCTTTGAAATATATACGCATTGATAAAACATTTTTACAGCCGATAGTATTATGTGAGTAATACTATGAGAAGATACTTACTATTGATTTTAAGCGCGTTAAGCACGTTTGCCGCATTTGCCCAGCAGCAATATGAGCTAATGGGTAAAATAACTGATGTTGACGGCAAGGTAATCCCCTTTACCTCCGTGTACATCCGGAATTCCACCTACGGCACTACAGCCAATGAATTCGGGCGTTACGATTTACGCCTTAGCCCAGGGCAATACAATGTAGTATACCGCTTTGTAGGATATAAGGAAAAGGTGGTAAAAATCACTGTAACCGATAAGGACATTGAAAATAACGTTCAACTGCAGGACGAGATTTTTTTGCTTAATGAAGTCACTGTAACCGGCAAACGATCTGCCGATGCCGATCCGGGTATGGCTATCATGCGCGAAGTGGTCAAAAAACGAAAGTTCTATCTTGAAGAAGTAAAAGGATACTCATGCGCGGTATATATAAAAGGCGTACAAAAATTGTTGAAAGCGCCTAAAAACCTGATGAGTAAGGAAGTTGCCCGGGCACTCGACCTGGACTCGAACGGACGTGGCATTTTATACCAATCCGAATCCCTGTCGCAGTTTAATTATGAAAGGCCCAACAAGGTGCGCGAAATAACCATCGCCTCAAAAGTTGCCGGTCAAAACACTGCCTTTAGCTACAATAAGGCGTCGGATCTACAATTCAACCTGTACGAGAACATTTTTACCATTAACGGATTGAGCGCGCGTGGCTTTGTTACGCCCGTAGCTGACAACGCTTTTGATTTTTATCAGTTTAAATTGATAGGCAGCACCGTATCAAACGGCGAAACAATTGATAAGATACAGATTATACCGCGCCGTAAATACAGCCAGGCATTTCAGGGTAATATTTACATTGTGCACGGTGACTGGCGCATTTACGGTGCTGACCTGATGCTGACCAGCAAGGCCAATATGATCAACCTGATTGATACCTTGCAGATCAGCCAGCAGTTTGTGCCCGTTGAGAATGATAAATGGATGCCAGTTTCGGCACATTTTGACTTTGGTGGTAATGTGTTCGGCTTTCAGTTTGCCGGCTATTACGTTGCCATATATAACAACTACAAGCTCGATCCTACTTTTGAATCCGGCTTTTTTAATGGAGAAATTTTAAAGGTAGATACCGCAGCAAATAAAAAAACCACTGAGTATTGGACCAATACCCGCCCGATACCGCTCACCACGCAAGAGAAGCGAGATTACATCCGGAAAGATAGCGTGTTTGAAATAACGCATTCTGCCGAATATCTCGATTCGATGCAGAAATCGCAGAACCAGTTCAGGCCGGTATCATGGCTTATTTTCCCATACATAGCTACCGATTGGCGCACCAAGCGTTCGGTACGCATTGAGCCATTTTATAAAACCATTTTTTACAATACGGTTGAGGGTTGGGGTATTGATTTCAGGCCTACGTTTAGCAGGCAGTTTACTAACCTGAGCAATATTACCGTTCAACCTACGCTGCACTACGGTTTTTCGAGCAAAATGCTTAGCGCGAATGTTAAAGCCAGCTATTTGTATGACCAGTTTAACAACGCGAAAATTTATACCAGCTTCGGCTCGGACGTGCTCGACCTTAACAATGTAGGCACGCGCTCCCTGTTCTTTAATACAGTGAGCTCGCTTATTTACGAAAACAACTACGTAAAATATTACCGCTCAAAATTTGGCGAGGTTGGCTACCAGCGTGAGTTGGCGGCAGGTATATTATGGAACGCCAGCTTAGGCTACTCTAACCGCAGGCAATTATACAACACCTCGTTCAATCATATTTTTGATTCAAAGAATAAAGACTATCGGTCAAATAACCCGTTGGCACCGGTTACCGCGCCACCGGATGATCGCTCATTTCTGTTTCCGGATCACAATGCGCTTACTTTTAAAACCTCGGTTGAATTTACCTTCAACCCGCGTTACCTCAACCGTCCGGATGGCAAATACTATGTTAAATCAAAATACCCTACGCTTATATTCAACTATCGCAAGGGGATAAATAACGTATTGGGATCTGATGTAGATTATGATTTCGCATCGGTTGATCTTTCGCAGGACGAGATTACTATGGGACTGTACGGCCGTTCATCATACAAAATAACCGCGGGTACCTTTTTAAACCGTAATACTTTGTATTTTATGGACTATAATCACTTCTTAGGTAACGTGGGTACTACGTTTGATCCTACTTATGTGGGTAGCTTCCATTTCCTGCCATTCTATGAGTTCAGTACCGACAGGTCTTTCCTCGAGGCGCACTACTTCCATAATTTTTCGGGCGTGCTGTTCAACAAGATCGGCTTTTTACGGGGCCTTAAGCTTGAAGAAGTAGTGGGTGCTAATTACCTGAACGCGAATAACCGCCGCAATTATTACGAGCTATATGTGGGTATTAAAAAGCTGTTCTTCCGTGTTGATTACGGTATATCATTCGCCGGCAATCAAAAATATGTGCAGGGTATCAGGCTTTATTACG
Organism: Mucilaginibacter roseus; assembly: GCF_021215455.1. Taxonomy (GTDB): domain Bacteria; phylum Bacteroidota; class Bacteroidia; order Sphingobacteriales; family Sphingobacteriaceae; genus Mucilaginibacter; species Mucilaginibacter roseus. Next base: position 768,830 of record NZ_JAJPWV010000003.1, read on the forward strand.
GCATCAGGTAACAATTGCAAAGCGCTATGCGTCTAACTATAAATCAACACGTAATAGCATGAAAAAATTAACACTTATTTTAGCTTTAGGCCTTGCCTTAGCAATATCATCATGTAACTTTAATAGGGAGACCCGCACAGAAGTACGTTCAGAAAACCACACTGAAACGTTGAGCACTTCCGGTACAATCGTTTTAGATAAGACAAAAACTAAAATTGCGCATATGGAACCAGAAAGCTTTTTATCATACGAGGTGGACGGCGACAAAATAGCGGTATCGACCATGAAAAGTTCTACGATGACTTATGAAGTTGATGGCGAAGATGTTGACAAACTTACCAAAGAACATGATATAAAGCTATTTAATCAGGCTATTAAAGCTTTTGCAAAACAGCAGGAAAGCAAAGCGGCAGAAGCAAAGCGATAATTGTACTGCTGTGGTTTAAAATCAGCTATTTACAGATTAAACGATATTAAGTATCTTTGCGGTTCATTTAACACCGTTTGCAGCGGTATCAATGTATTTATGGCAAAGTATAATACCCTACTGTACTATTGTTACACAACAATAGCTGATGCGGAGCAGTATGCCGCAGATCACCTTAAATTTTGTAAAGAACTTGGGCTAACCGGTCGCATAATTGTGGCTGATGAAGGGCTTAATGGCACTGTTTCCGGTACGGTTGAAGCCTGCCAGGCTTATATGGATGCCATTAAAGCCGATGGCCGCTTCGGCTCACTGGAGTTTAAGATTGACGAGGTTGACGAGCCTTCGTTTGTAAAAATGCACGTTCGGTACAAGTCAGAGATCGTGCACTCGGGCCTGCGCGATCCGCACATCATCAACCCGCAGCAACAAACCGGTAAACATTTGGAACCGGTTGAGTTTATGGAGATGAAGGATAGAGATGATGTGGTGATATTGGACGTACGCTCAAATTACGAACATTCCTTAGGCAAATTCAAGAACGCTGTTACGCTGGATATTGATAATTTCCGCGATTTTCCGGCAATGATCAACGAATTGGCGCAGTACAAGGATAAAAAGATATTAACCTATTGCACCGGCGGTATCAAATGCGAAAAAGCATCGGCCTTGTTATTACATGAAGGCTTTACTGATGTTTACCAGTTGCATGGCGGTATCATTAAATACGGCAAAGAAGCCGGAGGGAAAGATTTTGAAGGCAAATGTTACGTGTTCGATAATCGCTTATCCGTCGATGTAAATAGCGTAAACCCGGAGGTTATCTCAAAATGTTATAACTGCGGTACTATTACCGATAAAATGATTAATTGCGCAAACCCTGAATGTAATGAGCACTTTACCCAGTGCGATGCCTGCGGCACCAAAATGGACGGTTGCTGCAGCGATGCCTGTATGAGCCACCCGCGTAAGCGTACTTACGATGGCACGGGCTACTACGTAAAAGTACCGCAACCTGTAAACGTAAAAAAAACAAAGCTGCAACCAGCTACGGAAATATAAACCAAAAGAGCCTGCATTTTGCAGGCTCTTTTGGTTTATAAAATGTTTCTTAGTCATTCCCAACGTTAATAAGGAATTTGTACTCGTTTATCGCCGAACGGCAGATTTCTCCTCGTACCTCGTCGAAATGACAATTACTATTTTAAGTTCTTCCTGTAGGGGATTTTTATACCTTCCTGTAAATCTCTTTTAAATTACGGCCTAACTCCTGGTAATCCAGTCCGTAGCCTATAACAAAGTCGTTTTCAATTTCAAAGCCCACATATTTCAGCTCATCTATTTTATGATCGAGGGCAGCGGGCTTAAGCAGCAGTGTGCATACCGTAACTGATTTTGGTTTGCGTACTGCAAGTTTATCCAGCAAATAGTGCAGGGTATTACCGCTTTCTACAATATCCTCAATCAATATTACATCGCGGCCTTCTATATCAACGCTCAGGTCGATATCCTCGCGTACCTTTCGTGTGCTTGATGTACCGCCGTAATATGATGCCAGCTTAGTAAAAGTAACTTCGCAAGGTATGGTTATCTGCTTAATCAGGTCGGCTATAAATATAAAGCTACCGTTAAGCACACCAACTATAATTGGCGTTGTGTGTTTAAAATCAACATTAAGCTGAGCGCCTATTACTCTAACACGTTTTTCTATCTCATCAGCGGCAACAAACGGTTCAAATTCAAGGTCGGCTATCTTAATATTCATGTCAGTTTTAATGTGAGTATTTTAAACGCTTTGCAACGGCCTGGGGTATGGCTCACTATGCAAAGTAATTTTTACGACTAATGTAGTACAAAACAAACAAAAAACCGCAAATAATTATAATTGGCAGCCGGTTAACCTTAATTTAAGGTACATCTTTTCACCCTACATAACGCTGACAATGTTTGCGTTAATTAACCCTATCTTTGCGCACTTAATATGGATTATCAGCTACATACGTTGCCAAACGGCATACGCATATTATTTAAACACGCGCCATTCGCCGTTACGCATTGCTGCTTTCTGATCAATGCCGGCTCGCGCGATGAAGCGGCTGGCAAAGATGGCCTCGCTCATTTTATAGAGCACTTGGTGTTTAAAGAAACTGAACGGCGAAATACCTCACAAATATTAAACCGGCTCGAGCTTGTAGGCGCCGACCTGAATGCTTATACTACTAAGGAATATACCTGCATACACGCCTCGTTTTTACAGGAACACCTGGAGCGGGCTGCCGACCTGTTTGAGGATATATTATTCCACAGCACCTTCCCACAGGATGAATTGGAGAAGGAGCGGGGCGTTATTCAGGATGAGATAGCTTCCTATCTCGATCAGCCGGAAGAAGCCATACAGGATGACTTTGAAGGTATGTTATTCAGCGATCATCCGCTGGGCAATAACATATTGGGCACCGCCGAAACCGTTGAGCGATTAAACGGGGATGACATCCGCCAATTTATTAAAGCCAATTACGCTACCGATGAAATGGTGTTTGGTGTTTTCGGCAATTATGATTTTAAAAAGGTAGTTAAGCTTGCCGAAAAATATTTTGCCCCAGTACCGGCTAATTATAGTAAAAAACAACGGCTGGCGCCGGCAGCTAATTCGTCTGCCTACATCATCCAGCAAAAGCCCATTACACAAACGCATTGCGTTATAGGCACGCAAGCCTATTCATCGGCGCATGCTGATAAATATGGGTTACTACTGGCTAACAACGTGCTTGGGGGCATGGGTATGAGCAGCAGGCTCAACCTGGAGATACGCGAGAAGCATGGCATTGCCTACACCATCGAGTCTAATTACACATCGCTAACCGACACCGGTATGTTTTCGATTTACTTTGGTACAGATGCTGAAAAAGCGGCCAAGGCCACCAAGTTAATACTGCGGGAGCTGAAAAAGATGCGCGATAATAAATTGGGCACCCTGCAATTCCATCAGGCAAAACAGAAGTTCATAGGGCAGATTGCCTTGGCTGAAGAAAGCCGTATGAGCCTGATCATATCCATGGCTAAAAGCCTGCTCGATTTTGGCCATGCCGATAGTTTGGACGAGGTTTTCGCCAAAGTAAACGCTGTAACAGCCGACCAGGTATTGCGGATTTGCAACGAGGTATTTGATAATAACCGCCTGATGACGTTGGTATTTGAACCTAAATAAATTTTTTCACGTATTTTTGCACCATGAAGTATCCTATTATCGCATACGGCGATCCTGTTTTACGTAAAAAAGCTACAGCTATTGAGCCCGACGAATATCCGCATATAAAAGAACTGGTTAATGATATGTTTGAAACCATGTACAATGCGCGCGGCGTTGGGTTGGCTGCCCCGCAGATTGGCCTTTCAATGCGCTTGTTTGTGGTTGATGCTACGCCGTTTGATGATGAGGAGCCGGAGCTGGCCAACTTTAAAAAAGCATTCATCAATGCACAAATTATTGATGAAACAGGCGAGGAATGGGGCTTCAACGAGGGCTGCCTGAGCATACCCGACGTGAGAGAGGATGTTTACCGTAAGCCTACCATCAAAATATCATATTATGATGAGAACTGGAAACACCATGAAGATACCATTTCGGGTATGGCCGCGCGCATTATTCAGCATGAGTACGACCACATTGAGGGTAAGCTATTTACTGATAAATTAAGCCCCCTGCGTAAACGCCTGATCGAAAAACGCCTGGGTGATATTTCCAAAGGCGCAGTTAAGGTTGATTACAGAATGAAATTCCCGAACGCTAAAAAAGGGAGATAGTTTCTGGAGAATAGTAATTGGTAATTGGTGAATTAAGCACCCCTCACTACATACAACAATAAAAGCAGCTTTAGGGCTGCTTTTATTGTTTATAACCTATCAAATTGAATTATACTTCTACAGCGCCGGCGATTTCACTCAACAACTCCACCGCTTCATCAATAGTACTTACGCTATCAATGCTTAAACGCAGGGTATTCTTAACTTCTTTAAGGTTGGTACGGCGCGGGTTGCCCTGCACAAATGTAAGTACCCGCCTGAATGCGTCTGTTTCAAAATATGGAGACTGCTGGTTGGTGATAAAGTAGCCGCGCAGCACATTCTTTTTAAGCGATATTTTTTCAAAACCGATTGATTTACCCAGCCATTGCAGGCGCATGGTATTCAGCAGGTCATTTACCTGCGGCGGCACAGGCCCAAAACGGTCGTGAAGCTGTTGCTTAAATGCCGTCAGTTCGGTTTCATTCTCCAGTTTCGATAGCTCAGTATACAAGTTGTAGCGTTCCGAAAGGTTGGTTACATACTCATTCGGTATCAATATCTCCTGGTCGGTATCTATTTGGGTAAACGATATAAAGGCACGCGGCTTATCATCCGGAAATACTTCTTTAAACTCGTCATCCTTCAATTCCTGTATAGCCTCATCCAATATCTTATGATACATTTCAAAGCCAATTTCGGCTATAAAACCGCTTTGTTCGGCACCCAGCAAATTACCGCTGCCGCGAATATCCAAATCACGCATGGCTACGTTGAAACCGCTGCCCAGATCGCTAAACTCTTCAATCGCGCTCAGGCGTTTGCGGGCCTCGGTTGTAAGTGTTGAAAGCGGTGGACTCAGCAAATAGCAATACGCCTTTTTGTTGCTTCTACCAACACGGCCGCGCATCTGGTGCAAATCGCTTAGGCCGAACATGTGGGCGTGGTTGATAATGATGGTGTTGGCGTTAGGTATATCTAAGCCGGCCTCAATTATGGTAGTGGCCACCAATACATCGTACTCGGCGTTCACAAACTTCATCATCACATCTTCCAGCGCATCGCCATCCAACTGTCCGTGGGCTATACCAATACGTGCCTGTGGTACCAGTTTACGTATCAGGCCACCAAGCTGCGGTAAGTCGCTCACCCGGTTATGAATGAAGAAGACCTGCCCGCCTCGTGCCAGTTCAAACTCAACAGCCTCTTTTATCAGCTTATCGTTAAACACATGCAGTTCGGTAACCACCGGCTGGCGGTTAGGTGGCGGGGTTGATATGATCGATAAATCTCTCGCGCCCATCAATGAGAAGTGCAGCGTGCGTGGTATAGGCGTAGCGGTTAAGGTAAGCGTATCCACATTAGCGCGCATTTGCTTTAGCTTCTCTTTGGTTGATACGCCGAACTTCTGCTCTTCGTCGATGATCATCAGGCCCAGATCCTTGAACTTAACATCTTTGCTCACCAAACGGTGGGTGCCGATAATGATGTCAACCTTGCCTTCTTTTAGCTTCTCCAATGTATCCTTGATCTGTTTACTGCTCTTAAAGCGGTTAACATAATCAATGTTGCATGGGAAGCCTTTAAGGCGATCGCTGAATGTTTTGTAATGCTGCGCCGCTAAAATGGTAGTCGGCACCAATATGGCCACCTGCTTACTATCGGCTACGGCCTTGAATGCCGCACGTACGGCTACCTCTGTTTTACCAAAGCCCACATCACCGCAAATCAGGCGATCCATCGGGTGAGGCGACTCCATATCCTTTTTGAAATCAAGCGTTGCCTTTTCCTGGTCAGGCGTGTCCTCGTATAAAAACGAAGCTTCCAACTCTGTTTGCAGGTAGCTGTCAGGAGAGAATGCGTTACCCGTTTGCGATTTGCGCACAGCATATAGCTTGATCAGATCGCGGGCTATGTCCTTAACTTTTTTTTTTGTGGTTTTCTTCAACCGCTCCCAGGTATCAGTACCCAGCTTATTCATTTTAGGTTGATGCCCCTCTTTACCGCTATATTTAGAGATACGGTTAAGTGAGTTGATGTTCACATACAGCAAATCGTTGTCGGCATAAATCAGCCTGATCATCTCCTGCGTTTTGCCATTTACCTCTACCTTTTCCAAACCGGCGTATTTACCAATGCCATGATCGATATGGGTAACGTAATCGCCTGATTTCAGCTCCCGCAGATCTTTTAAAGTAATGGCTTGCGAGCGTTGGTAGCTTTTTTTGAGCTTGTATTTATAATAACGGTCAAATATTTGGTGATCGGTGTAACAGGCTATGTGCTGTTCGTAATCAACAAAGCCTTCGCGCAGTGCTATATTTATCGGTGTGAACTTAATGGTTTTGTCCAGGTCGTCCAATATGGCGTAAAGGCGCTCTATCTGTTTTGGCGAATCCGTAACAATAAAGTTCTCTATCTTATCAGCTTCATTGTTTTTAAGGTTGTGGATCAGCAGACTGAAATCCTTGTTAAATGATGGCTGCGGGCGCATTTCAAAATGTAACTGCTCATCAGCCTCATAAAAAAACTGTTTACCAAACTCAATTACGGCAAAATCGCGCAGCTGGTCGGCAATCATTTTTTCATCAGTAAAACTGAATTTCGGGTCTATCCACTCCGGGTTTTGCTGCTTTTCATCAGCTGATAAAGCCTTCCATAACTCGGTAGCTTTTTTATGGCCAGTTTTAATAATGTCTAACGTAAACTGTACATCCTTCATCCAAACCTGCGTATCGGGCTCAACATACTCAAGCAGCGATATATTATTTTCGGTAAGGAATTTTGATTGTACGTTCGGTACGATGGTAATGCTCTTAACCTGCTCGGCCGATAACTGGCTCTCAATTTCAAACGTCCGGATGGACTCAACGTAATCACCAAAAAACTCCGCCCGGTAAGGCAGGTTATGCGAGAACGAAAATATGTCAACTATACCACCCCGCACCGAAAACTGGCCCGGCTCATAAACAAAATCAACCCGCTCAAAATCGTACTCTACTAAAAACTCGATGATGAAATCAATACTCAGGCTGCTGCCTACGCTCATCTCGAGCGTATTTTTTTCAAGTGCCGAGCGGTCTATCACCTTTTCAGCCAAAGCCTCGGGGTAGGTAACAATCAGGCGGCCATACTCCGAAGAATGATTAAGCTCATTTAAAACCTCGGCGCGCGCCAGCACATTGCTGCTGTCGGGCTGGGTAAATTCAAATGGTTTGCGGTATGATGACGGGAAAAGAAGCACCTCTTTACCGGTTAGGCTCTCCAGGTCGGCCTGAAAGTATGCCGCATCTTCGCGCTCGGGTAGCACAAATATCATGTGCTTGTGCTGCAAAAAGTACAAAGCTACCGCAATAGCGGCATCACCTGAGCCAACCAAACCGCGCAGCTGTACACTCGGGTTTTTTTTTGCGTTTAGCGCTGATGCTAATGCCGTTACCCTTTTATCAGCCTTGTAACGTTCTAAAATTTCACGTATATCCAAAATTGCCGCAAATATACTTAAAAGTGCCTTTTTTATTTAGCATAACCCAAATTGTGACATAAAGTTCAAACAAAAGCAGCTTTAATGCGCTTTATTATCTGCATGGTGCTATAAGTACCGGCAGTACAGTTTAACCTAACTTTTATAATTTATAACGATGAAAAACGCATTACTATCCGGAGTGGTTATTGGTATATTCAGCGGCCTTTGGTTATTTATCATGTACAAAACCGGTTACAATCTCGAAGATTCAAAGGCATCACCGTTTGAATATATTTCGGCATTAATTCCGATCATAGGTCTGCTGATAGCTATCAAGGATTACCGCGACAATTACCTTAACGGCAACATGGGCTTTTTAGAAGCCTTGGTACAAAGCTTCAAAATATTAATTTTTGGTGGCATTTTAGCTGTATTTGCAGCTATTGTATTCATCAACTATGTATCGAGCGGCAATAACTTCGAAGAGTTTTCTGGCCGCATGTTTGGCGCTTTACTGGTTGGTGTAATAAGTGCATTTGGTGTATCTTTATTATACGCAACCAAGTCCGAAAAAATTGATTAAAAAACTGTTCGCAAAATATTTTGAACTAACTTTTTGGTTGGCGGCTATTATAGCACTCGCGCTTACTGATCCGGCCGCCGAAACACATTTTAGTTTATGCCCGTTAAAAATGGCGGGCATAGGCTGGTGCCCGGGCTGCGGCCTGGGCCATTCTATTTCCTGGCTTTTCAGAGGGAATTTAAACAACTCATTTCAGGCTCATTGGTTAGGTATACCTGCTTTAGCCATCATTTCGTGGCGAATAGTTATCTTAATCAAGGGCAAAACAAATCCAATAAGCTTTAATTAATATTCAAGCACTACGTGAGGTTTATACGTATCAGTACGTACCTCGGCTTTCAGCTCATGTAAAATATTGTACAGGCCAAAATTAGTGCGGTTTACATAAATGAAGTGTTTTACGCCGCGGGGCTGTTTAAACTCCGGCATCTTGGAAATTTTTTCACCAAACTGATACAGGCTATCAAAGAATGCTGTTTGCCCAAAATCAAAAGTGCTGTTAATATAGGGCATAGCAAACAGGCTGATCATCTCCTTATAAGCATTATAATAAAACTCAATTTGCGCCGGGCTATCATTGGCATGTATCATATCCAGCATACGGAATGCCTTTATCGTTTCCTCTTTATTACTCAACAAATCGGTTGAAGTAAGGGAGAAGAAAGGGGTATAAAAATCTTCGGGCATCTCTTTAATGCAACCGAAATCAATAACTCCCAATTTACCTTCAGGGGTGATCAAGAAGTTACCCGGATGCGGGTCGGCATGTACGGCTCGCAGCTCATGCTGCTGAAAATTGTAAAAATCCCAAAGCGCCTGCCCAATTTGATTCCGCAATTCTTGAGATGGATTAGTAGCCAGAAATTCGCGCAGATGTTTACCCTCAAGCCAATCCATCGTTATAATACGCTTGCTGGATAGTTCGGGGTAATAAGAAGGGAATATTACATTGTTTAAAATAGCACATGCGGTTGAAAACTCGATGGAGCGGCGTACTTCCAGTTCATAGTCGGTTTCTTCAAGCAGGCGATCTTCAACCTCGCGCATATAAATATCCAGTTCTCGCTCGTTCATTCCCAACAGGCGAAAGGCAAAGGGTTTAACCAGTTTCAGGTCTGACGATATACTGTTGCCGACACCCGGATACTGAATTTTTACAGCCAGCTTTTTACCATTTAATTCTGCCTGGTGCACTTGCCCGATGGACGCGGCGTTAGTAGAACGCAGGTTAAACTTATCATAAATTTGGTCGGGCGTTTTGCCAAAATACTTACGGAACGTTTGCACAATAAGCGGCCCCGAAAGTGGCGGTGCATTGTATTGCGACTGCGAAAACTTATCCACGTAAGCCTGCGGCAACAGGTTTTTATCCATACTGAGCATTTGCGCAACCTTTAACGCGCTGCCCTTAAGCTCGCTCAATGATTGATAGATGTCGGCCGCATTATCCTGGTCAAGCTCTGTTTTATCCATATCCGGATTAAACAGTTTTTTTGAATAGTGCTTAACGTAATTACCGCCTATTTTTAGCCCGGTTTTTACAAACTTGGCCGAACGTTGTACTTTGCTGGTGGGTATGCTGTTTTGTTCTTTTGGTGTTTCGCTCATAATCATCGTGCCCTTTAACGGGCTCTGCCTTCACTGTTGCGGGTTATAAACCTACTTTCTCTTTAATATTGCTGTTGTTGTATAAAAATTTGCCGTACTCCAACAGGTTATCAATAGGTGTACGCTCAAACAAATCAAAAGTAACGTTCACGCCTTTTTCAATCGCCTCGTCGGTCTTTTCAAACCCGGCCGAATTGTCTTTTATCCAAAAATTCAGCACAAAGCCAAACTGCATCCAAAGGCCATCCTTGTAGCGTTTTGCAAAGAATTTGCGGTCAGAAAGTTCTCCGCTTTCCAGGCCCTGCTTCAAAATACTTTCAGCAAAGCTTTCAAAAACAACCTTGAGCTGGTCAAGCACCACCGGCGAACCCAAAGTACGGGCGTGGCTGTTCAGGCTGTAAACAGCAAAACTCCGGCGCCCCTTTAATAGCTCAAAAAATGCGTAGAAAAATGACAGTGCTTTTTCGCGCGCGCTGTATTGAATCCAAACCTCCTGCGCTTCAATTTCGGTAAGCGTTTTGTTGGCCATATCGGCCCATATGCTTTGCTCCACACACTCAAAAGACCCGAAGAAACGATAAAATTCTTCCTCTGTCATTTCGTTCTGCTTCGCAAAAATGTAAACAGACTTAGGCTTAGTTCCCTCGGTCAGCACATAATCAATATACGTGTTTTGTATGCTCTCAACTGTTGCCATAATATTGTTTTTTACCTTAAGATAGACTTGCTTCGGCTTTATTAACGATTTCTTTAGAAAAGTATTACCATATATACTGATTTATAACACTATAGGTTTTATGAAAAAACCTATTCTTACAATATAATGGCAAAGGAAAGTTAATTTGGAGCCAGAACCTCGCAGAATATATAAATATATCGATTAAACGAAAAAGCCACCTTTAAAGGTGGCTTTTTCGTTAGTGGAGAATATCGGAGTCGAACCGATGACCTCTTGCATGCCATGCAAGCGCTCTAGCCAGCTGAGCTAATCCCCCGTTTGGTTGGGCTGCAAATATAGGAGTTCGTTGTCAACTTAAAAAGAAAATAATTAAAAGCGGTATTTATTTTCACTACAATGGTTTTCTTCTACCTCATCTGCACCAATACTTTTCAATTAACTAATACCAGCTTGGCAATTTCACGCGTTACATTTGTAGGTGAATTGCAGTCGCAATTACTTAGCCCAAGTACATAGATCTCTTTATCGGGGATATATACCCCCATGGATTTAAAGCCGAAGATACTGCCGCCATGTTCACGACTCGGCGTTGTACCTATAGTTTTGATATGCCAGCCGTACCCATATTCAAACTTCTCGCCATTATTTAATGTATAAGTACTGAAAGCTTTTTTTCTTTCAGCCGCATCAATCAAAATATTCGTATTAAGTGCATTCTGCCAATTAAGCATATCGTCAAGGGTCGACATTAACGAACCGGACGAAAAGGGTACGCTAAAACTGATTACTGTTCTGTTAACATACCCATATGGCTTTTTGTGATAGCCATAAGCCCTGCCCGGAATAACCCTTCTATCGCTCGCATAATATGAATGCTTCATACCCACCTTTTCAAAGATGTTTTTGGCAATAAAATCCTCATAGGTTTCGCCGGATACGAGTTCAATTATATAGCCCAATAATACATAACCAGAGTTGTTATACTCAAACTTTTCGCCGGGCGCGAAATCTACAGGTTCATTTTTAAAAAAGTCGATCATCATTTTGGGCGTCATCTCTTTTTGGGCAATGTCTGGTAGCGTGTTCATTTTGGTAAAATCCTTAATACCGGATGTATGGGTGAGTAAGTGATGTATGGTGATCTTATCTCCGGCCGGATAATCAGCCATAAATTTTGATAACGGGTCATTTACGCTTAGTTTGCCCTGCTGCTCAAGCATCAATATCGCTATTGCGGTGAATTGTTTGGTCATTGAGCCAAGTTCAAAGACGTTTTTCGTTTGCATATCAACATTAAGTTCCAGGTTGGCTTTGCCGAATGCTTTTAAATAGACAACCTTTCCCTTTTTAGCAACCATAAATCCCCCTCCCGGGCCATTGCGTTCATTAAACACCGTTTTTATAACACTATCAATTTTGTTGTCCAGCTTTTGGGCAGACAGTTTGCTGATCGAAAAACAAAAACTAAGAATAATAAGGATTAAGATTTTTGAGCTATTGAATTGAAACATGATTAAGATTTAGGCCTGTGACGCGTATATTTTTAACATGGTTACATATTTAGATACCATCAGTAATAAAAACCTTAATACTTTTTCGCTGTACTTAATTGGTATTAGAATTCCGTTAGGATTGCTTGTTAGCGGATGCCCCTTGCAGAACATTTGTTATAATTGCACCAACGTAGTTAAGTCTGGTAACAAGGTTTGTAGCTTGTTTAGTTGATTTTTGTACGATTCATAATTTAGTTAGGTAATTAGCCGGTCAGGAAAGATTTTTAAAGCAGCTGTTTAACACAAAGTATTAATTATGAAAAACAATTATATATCAACTAAGCAGAAGGCGCTGGCCATCAACCTTGATCCGCAGATATATGGATCATTTGCGGAGATAGGCGCCGGGCAGGATATAGCAGCTCATTTTTTTAAGGCGGGCGGGGCAGCAGGTACCATAGCCAAAACCATGTCTGCCTATGACATGACCTTTTCTGACGCGATATACGGCACGCAACAAATTAAGCGGTATGTAAGCCGCCAAAGGCTGGTTGCCATGCTCGACCATGAGTATCAGCTCCTGATAGAAAGGCTTGCCGAACTGCGCGGAAACAGCACTACTTTCTTTGCACTTTCGGGCACTTTTTCGGCCCTGAACTATCATAAAACCAACGAAGGCCACGGCTGGATCGGCGTGCGCTTTCAAACCGTACCTAACGGCCCGTCGCACGAGGTTATATTACACATTAAACTGCTGGACAATGACAATGTACTACAACAGCAGGCAGTAGGCGTTTTAGGGGTAAACCTGTTATATGCCTGTTTTTATCACAGGCAATCACCCGAGGATTTTCTGCTATCGCTGATGCATGATCTTAACACCGGGCGTATACAGATCGATATGATCCATTTTGAAGGACCCGATTTTGAGAAGATCGATAACCGTTTGATGAGCCTTTACCTGGTGAAGTACGGTTTCTCAGACGCGGCGCTCTTCGGACCTAATGGAAAAAACCAACAACCTTCAGAAATACTATACAAAAAACATATAGTAGTAGTACGCGGCAGGTTCAGGCCGCTGATCAACGTTCATGTAGAAATGCTTGAACGCGGTTTACAGCAGTTTACACAGGAGCCTGATATAGATAAAGATAACATCGTGGTGCTTTCGGAGCTTACATTGAAATCTCTTAAAGAAAGAGATGACGATGAAACCGGGCTGATTGATGAGAAAGACTTTTTGGACCGGGTGGACATACTCTGCAGTATGGGTCAAACAGTAATGATATCTAACTTTCATGAGTATTATAAATTAGCCGCCTATCTGTCAGGTATAACCAAACTAAAAATTGGTATTGTGCTGGGTTATCCTAATCTCGAGTACATTTTCTCTGAAGATCATTACACCAATTTGCCGGGCGGTATATTAGAATCCTTTTCTACCCTGTTCAGCCGCAAGGTGAAACTATATGTTTATCCTACCTTACGAGATGTTGAAATACTGAACGTAGGCAAATTCACCTTACCTCCAAAATTGATTGACTTGTTAGAATACCTGGTTGCAAATGATAAAATTGAGGATATCCGCGACTTTAATGCAGTTAATCTGCAAATAGTGTCAGACAATGTGCTGAACCTTATTAAGCATAACAAGCCCGGATGGGAAGAATATGTACCTGAAAAGGTAACTTCTATAATAAAAGAACGCAGGCTCTTTAATTATAACCCTGACGTACAAGATCAGGACGGGCAATTGGCGCAATAATATAAATTACTTTGCTGGCCTGTCTTTCACAAACTTCTCTGAACACGCTTTTTAATGCGGTTGAGCGCGCAGGCGTTAATGCTTTTCACTGATACACCTCTTCCCCAAATTTTCCTCTAATTTATCGGCTTTGCTAAACAAAAAAGGCTTAAAAAAAGTAAAGCCTCCTGATGGGCAGGAGGCCTTTACTAACCAATTATAAACCTAAATTATGAGAAGACTATTTTGTGTTGTTGTTTCAACGGTGTAAAGATAACACTAAGTTTAATTTCGTGCAAATATTTTTTAAAAAAATTTTAAATATAAATACACCAAATTATGCATATCGCAAACATCTTACACAATCGTTGTTAATGTCATAAAAAACACGCAAAAACACGCAAAAAAATCAATATTGTATGGTGTACAATAAAAATTTAATTGTTTTAACTGATTTACGCCTGCTAAAATGTTTTTGTTGTTTTATATGTATTTAAAACATTTAAAAACCGAAAAAAATTGTGTTTAACCATTTATTTTTTCAAAAAAACAATAGAAAATTATTCAAAAAACCGTCAACCAATTTCAGCAAAGCGTTTGTATGGCGCGCAGGTTTCCGATCAAATAAGCGACGTGTTTTTAGATTTTGTAACGAAGAAAATCTTTTTTAATTTTTGTTATTGCTGTTGACATAGGGCTGTCATTACCGGGTGGTTACTTTGAATTAAATTTAAAAACAACCATCATGAAAATTATCCCGATGTTATTAAAAGAAATGGCCGAAGAGGCCGTAACTACCCGTAAAATGTTAAGCATTGTTCCTGAAGATAAATTAGACTGGCAGCCACACCCCAAGAGCATGACGTTGCGCCAGCTAACAAGCCATATAGGTGAATTGCCAGCCTGGGTAACAATGGTGCTTAACACCAATGAACTCGACTTTGCTACAAGTGGTTACACCGAGCATAATTGCCCAAGTGCTGCGGCCGCTGCCGAATTTTTTGAGCAAAACTATGCAAGCGCCAAAGAAAGATTGGAGAATGCGACCGAAGAGGAGCTTTTGCCTGATTGGACGCTACGTAATGGTGAGATTGTATATGTTACCTGCACCCGCGCCGAAATGATACGCACTACTTTTTGCCAGCTGGTACATCATCGTGCGCAGTTGGGCGTGTTTTTAAGATTGTTAGATGTGCCGATACCTGGTAGCTACGGTCCAAGTGCTGATGAATTGCAGAATTTCACAGCAGAACCTGCTCATTAAAGTATTCTCAAATCGCCATAAAAGCAAAACGCCCGACAGTGACGCCGGGCGTTTTGCAAACTAATAATCAAATATATTATTGTACCTGGAACATGTTGTTAAAGCTTGTTCCGTCTGGATAAACACCTGTTATGATCAGGTTGCCATTACGCAGGTTGGTTATGGCTTTATCAATATCAGCAACGCTGTTTATTGGCTGTTTATTGATATTTGTAATAATTGAACCTACCGGTATCTCGGTTTCATAGAACAAGCGGCCCGGACGAACCTGTGTTACCACAACACCGTTGTTTACACGGAATTTGGCTTTTTGCTCTTTGGTAAGCGGCTGAAAGCTGGCACCAAGTTTATTGAATAGCTCTTCTGCTGATTTTGATACTGCTGCTGATTTTGGAGCTGCTGCTTCACCCTTTAGGGTCACAGTCAGGTTTTTCTCGCTGCCATCGCGCAATACGGTAATGTTAATTTTATCACCGGGTTGTAAACGGCCTACACGTTCTTGTAAGTCTGACGACTCGTAAACCGGATTGCCTTCAACCTTAGTGATGATATCACCTTTGCGAACACCCGCCGCTTCTGCGCCACCGCCATCAACCAGTTCACTTACATACAAACCGGTGTTACGGCTAATGCCAAGGTCTTTAGCGGCATCATCATTAAGCTCTCTAAAGCTAACGCCAATGTAACCGCGTTTTACAGAGCCAAATTGTTTAATATCATTCAATACTTTTTTAGCCAGGTTGATCGGGATGGCGAAGCCATAACCTTCGTACGAGCCTGTATGTGAAGCAATAGCTGCGTTTATACCAATCAGCTCGCCTTTTGTATTTACCAGCGCACCACCACTGTTTCCAGGGTTAATAGCGGCATCAGTTTGGATGAATGATTCAATTGCCTTGTTAAGCCTTGGCTGCTGTGATTGGCGCTGGCGCATGCCAAAAGGACTGCTGTCTTCATCATTATTCTCGCTGCCGATAATGCCTATGTTACGGCCTTTGGCACTAACAATACCGGCGGTTACGGTAGAGTTAAGGTTAAAAGGATTACCTACAGCTAATACCCACTCTCCAACTTTAGCATCGTCAGAGTTACCTAATTTAACTATCGGCAAATCATTACCGCTGATTTTGATCAGGGCAAGGTCAGTGCTTGGATCGGTACCTACAACTTTAGCCTGGAAAGTACGGTGGTCATTCAGGTTAACGGTGATCTTATCCGCTTTTTCAACCACGTGGTTATTGGTTACAATGTAACCGTCAGGCGAAATAATTACACCAGAGCCTGATGCCTGCTGCGGACCACGGGGGCGCATACGCTGGCCAAAAAAATCACCGAACATATCATCAAACGGGCTGCTGCCGCCATTGCCTTGTTGCGATGAATATGTGGTACGTATATAAACTACAGCAGGGGTAACAGTTGCGGCGGCCTGGGTAAAATCAACCGAACCGGCTGATGATACGGTTACCGGGTTATTTGTAAAATATACCTTCTGGCGTTCCTCAAAGGTCATGTTATCGGCATACTTCTTCTCGAAGATTTTGTAGGTGCCTAACGCCATTGCACCGCCAGCAAAGGCGGTTAATAATGTTAAACCAACTTTTTTCATGTTATTATTGATAATTTTTTGTTTACTGGGTTTGATTACAATGTTCAAATATAATACCATATAGACGGTAAGAACAATGAGATGTTATAAGCATTTATGTTAAAAAGTGTTAAACCTGATTTAACGGCGCTATGACAGCTTTTTAAATATTATATGGTAATATTACAACATATTAATACGTACCGTTGTGAAACTTCATTTTTATAAATACCAGGGTGCCGGCAACGATTTCATTTTGGTTGATAACAGGCAACTTGCTGTAAATCATAACAATCCGGAACTACTTGCACGTTTGTGCGACAGGCGTTTTGGCATTGGCGCTGATGGAATTATGTTTTTGCAGAATGCCGATGGCTATGATTTTGAGATGGTGTATTATAACGCCGACGGTAACCCAAGCAGTATGTGTGGTAACGGGGGCAGATGTATAGTCGCTTTCGCACGCCATTTAAACGTGATTGGCAACGAGACGGAATTTGTGGCAGTTGATGGACCGCATTATGCCAAAATTTCAGCCGAAGGCAACTGGGTAAGCTTACAAATGATTAATGTTGACGTGGTAGAACGGGATGGAGAAGCCTATGTGCTCAACACGGGGTCTCCACATTATGTAACCTTGGCTCAGAATCTTGAGAGCAAAGACGTTTACAACGACGGCTCAGCCATTCGCAATAACAATACATATAAAACAAACGGTATTAATGTAAACTTTGTGGAGGCTCTTGCAGAGAACAACGGTTACTTTGTGCGCACCTTCGAGCGCGGCGTTGAAGACGAAACCTTTGCCTGTGGCACCGGCGTTACAGCTGTAGCATTGGCAATGGCCAGTCAAAATAATCAAACAGGAAGCATTACTACACCTATAAAGGTATTGGGCGGCGATCTGAACATACGTTTCAATTACGACGGCGAGCGCTATACCGAAATATTTTTAGAAGGCCCTGCCGAGCGTGTGTTTGAGGGTTATATTGAAATATAAGCAAAGCGCTCTAACAATTCTCTAATAAAAATCCATTCAATTGTTGTAATTATTAGAATAATGAGTATAAGTCAAGCGATTTATTATAAACCTAAACGCAAATTGTTGTATATTCTAATAATATTCTAATTAAAGCCTTATCACACTCTAATACCTGCCCGGTAATATTGCATAGGTAAAATAACTAAGGTTTAATATTAACAATTACACCTATGCAAACCATACTCATTCCAACAGATTTTAATACGGAAGCCCTGAAGGCTGTACCGCTTGTTTGTGAGCAAATGAAAGGCGAACCGCTCAACTTCATTTTTATGCACATGTTTAAGCTATCAGATTCGATTACCGATTTGCTGATGCTGTCAAGAAGAAGCCGGGAGTACGAGCAGGTTAGCGACGCTTTTTATAACGGTTGTACTGCCTTAAAAAAAGAGTATCCGCAAATAGGCGCTATAAAGGTGGAATTTTTGTATGGTAGCACGTTAAGCATGTTTAAAGCTTTTTTAGAAGCGAACGCGGTAAACCAGGTGCTTGATCTTAAACATTGTTATGCCGGTAAAATCAACAAAGCCAGTATTGACCCGGCCATCTTGATACAAAAAAGCGGCTTACCGGTATTACCTATAAAACCACATCGTGCTGAGGCAATAGGCCAAACGCACCCAATGGAACCGGTTATGGCTG
Organism: Mucilaginibacter roseus; assembly: GCF_021215455.1. Classification (GTDB taxonomy): domain Bacteria; phylum Bacteroidota; class Bacteroidia; order Sphingobacteriales; family Sphingobacteriaceae; genus Mucilaginibacter; species Mucilaginibacter roseus. The sequence goes on from NZ_JAJPWV010000003.1 coordinate 787,149, forward strand.
AAATATGATTTATTGATCATTAAAAAGTTAAGCAATGTTATTACAAGAAAATATACCCGTTAAGTACATCTTCGGCAAAATACGTGTCGAGGTGATGCTGGTTACTATATATGCGCTGTTAATAGCACTGTTGTATAAAAACTTTCATTTTACGCGTATATCAATACCTATCGCGGTACCTACATTGCTGGGCACGGTTATTTCGCTGTTGCTGGCATTTAAATCAAACCAGGCGTATGATCGCTGGTGGGAAGCACGCACGCTTTGGGGTGCTATAGTTAATGATTCACGTACACTTACACGCCAGTTGTTCACTTACATTGATACGCATTACGGCAAATTAGAAGAAATAGCTTTTTGCGAACGTATGGCCAAACGTCAAATCGCCTGGTGCTATGTGCTCAGTCGCCAGTTGCGCGGGCACGACCCGATGCCCGGAATGGATAAATGGCTGTGTAAAGAGGATTTTGAGTATATACAAGGCTACAGCAATAAAGCGGTTGCCCTGCTTGAATTGCACGGCGCCGATTTACGCCATGCCTATAAATTAGGTTGGATCAATGAATTTCAGCAAATAGAGATGGATGCCACATTAACACGATTCTCCAACCACATGGGTGGCTGCGAACGTATTAAGAACACGGTATTCCCATCAACCTATAAGGTGTATATACACTTTGCGTTGATCCTTTTTGTTGCGTTGCTACCCTTTGGCCTGATAGAGTTTTTTGGGTTGGTAGAAATACCTATGGTTATAGCAATAGCCAGTTCCTTTTTCCTGATCGAAAAAATGGCCATTCACCTGCAGGATCCGTTCGAGAACAAACCAACTGATACGCCGACAACGGCCATATCAGGTACTATAGAGCGCGATATATTACAAATGCTCAAACAATATTATAAAGAAGATAAACCGGCTGAAGAACCAGCCTCAAAAGATAAGGTGTTCTATATTTTGTAGAAAGTGCGGTGGTGTGGCCTTTCTTACCAAAATGCACCTTCGGGCATCGTTTTAAACGATGCCCTTTTTTGTGTCCTGCCCGCCCCCTTTAATTGCCTCTTTCACCCCTCAAACGCAAACGTTTATTCAGCTACTTTTGGTAAATCAACTCAATTTATTAGCCATTACGGGTAATTGCCATCCGCTCGTAATACATTATATTTGAGTTGATTAAACTAAAACAACCATGAAGATCTTAAAAATTATTTTGCTTTCATTGCTCACTATCGTAGCGGTTGCACTGATCATTGCACTATTTGTAAACGGCAATTATTCCATCAAGCGCTCAATCGTTATTAATAAACCCAAAACGGAGGTGTTCAGTTACATCAAATACTTAAAAAACCAAAATGAATACAGTAAATGGGCTCGTATGGATCCGGGGATGAAGGTGGAATTCCGTGGTACAGATGGTCAACCGGGCTTTATTTCTGCCTGGGATAGCGAACGCGACAGTGTGGGCAAAGGCGAGCAGGAAATTAAAAAGGTTGACGAGGGCAAGCGCGTGGATTACGAAATACGCTTTATAGAACCAATGGAGGCTGTTGCCCCGGCCTACATGATTACTGATAGCATCGCTCCGGCACAGACCAAGGTAACCTGGGGGTTTGAAGAGCATGTTCCATACCCGTTTAACATTATGTGCCTGTTTTTTGATGTAGAGCAGATGATAGGAAACGACTTACAGGCCGGCCTTGGTAACCTGAAAGGTAAACTGGAAAACTAATTATACAAAACCAACCCATTATGAAATCAGCAAATCCATACTTAAACTTTAACGGTAATACCGAAGAAGCTTTTAACTTTTACAGATCAGTTTTTGGCGGCGAATTTATAGCATTGATGCGCTTTGGCGACGGGGCAGATGCCGGTAACGGATGTGCCGATATGTCCGGAGAGCCGCAAAACCCACCGCCCGCTAATACCAAGGACATGATTATGCACATTGCCCTACCGTTAGGAAATAATATACTGATGGGCACTGACGCCCCTGAAGCGATGGGCTTTAAACTGGTTACGGGCAATAACACTTATATCTCTATTAACACGGATAGCAAAGAAGAAACCGATAACATATTTGAAAAACTATCTGCGGGTGGAAAGGTGCAAATGCAGCCGGAACAGATGTTTTGGGGCGATTACTATTGTTCATTTACCGACAAATTTGGCATTCAATGGATGCTGAGCTATAATCCAAACCATTAAATAAACCACTATCATGAAAAACGTACCTATTGTAAAGCAAGTAGAAATAGCCGCATCGCCCGAGAAAGTTTGGCGGGTACTATTTAATAACGAATTGAACCGGCAATGGCTAAGTTATTTTTCGGCCGGCACTTTTGCCGAAACCGATTGGCGCGAAGGTAGCCGCGTAACCTTTGCAGACGGCAGTAATAACGGCATAACCGGTTTTATTTTGGTAGGGAAACCGCATACTGAAGTGGTAATTGAATATGACGGCTTCATTTTAAACGGTGTAACGGATACCACAAGCGAGGATGCGCAGAACTACAAAGGAGCTAAGGAAAGTTACTTGTTAACCGAAAACAACGGGCATACAGTGCTGGCCATATCTTCAGATATGGGCGAGGAACATTTCGATCAAATGTCGGCGGCATGGGATGAAGCGTTATTAAAGATTAAGTCGATGGCTGAAAGTTTATAGGATCTTGATTTTATCAATTAAACCAATTCGGTTTCGATCAGTCTATGATTATAGCTGTCAACTAAAGGCGTCTGTTATAAACCAACAGTCGCCTTTTGGATATAAAATAAGCTGGTGTAGCAATAACACAAAGCCACTATTTAGAACGTTTAAAAATTAGACTATTTTGATGTCACAGAACAATCAAAATCTTATTATTGAGTTTATAAATTGTAAAAAATAAAGCTGAATTATATAAGGATGAAAAAATTATTAGTTATACCCGGAATGATGCTGGCATTATTGCTTGCAACTCCGGCCATAAATAACGCTAACGCGCAAAGCAAGGCAAAAAAGGCCGCTGCTAAAAAACCGGTAGGTGGCAAAGCTACTGCTGCTGAAATTGCCGCAGGTAAGGCACTGATTGCTAAATCTGATTGTTTATCATGCCACAAAACTGACGTAAAGCTGGTTGGTCCGGCTTATATTGATGTGGCCAAGAAATATCCGGCAACTCCTGCTAATTATGCAGCTCTCTCTAAAAAAGTAATTGATGGCGGTTCAGGCGTTTGGGGCCAGATCCCAATGTCGCCGCACCCAAGCCTTGCAGCTGCCGATGCTGATAAGATGGTAAAATACATTCTGTCGCTTAAATAATAAAAGTTAAGCGCAACAAAAAAGGCTTTGAGCAATGCTCAAAGCCTTTTTTATTTTTACTGCCAGCGGTCGCCGCCTCTGTCGCGGTTATAACCACCTTCACGGCTGTAGCCGCCGCCACCGCCACGGTTGTAGCCACCACCGCCACCGCGGTTAAAGCCACCACCGCCTCTGCGATCACCGCCGCCGCTTGGTTTCTTGTTCTCAGCTTGGCTAACGGCTATTGAACGGCCTTTAACTTCGCTTTTATTAAGTGCGTCAATTGCTGTTTGTGCGCTTTCATCATCAGGCATTTCAACAAAACCAAAGCCCTTGCTACGGCCTGTCTCTCTGTCCATAATTAACTTTGCAGAGCTTACTTCGCCAAATGGTTCAAAAAGGGCCCTTAAATCTTCTTCCTGTAACTGGTAAGGAAGGCTTCCTACGAAAATGTTCATTAAATTTTTACTTGTAAAGTGAGTAGTTGAGTTTACTTTGCCTGTTTAGTTGTTTGTTTTATCTATACACCTCAATCCGCCTGTAATATAGGCATTTTATTATTCAGAAATACAAGCATTATTTTTTCCGAAAAAAAATTTATTTCACAGGTAATTGTCAGCGTTTTAAAATTTAAAATAATCCACGTTCACGTAACTCGTCGCGGCGTTCCTTTTCGCGGCGTTTGCGTTCTTTCTTCTCTTCTTTCTCGCGCTGCTTACGTATCTCTGCCGAGTCCGGTTTGTTTTCTTCTTTATCGGTACTATCCTTTTTGCCGCCGCCAAATAAGCGCTGGAAGAAGTTTAGCTTCTTTTCGGGCTCCTCAACCGGCATGGCATCCGGGTTTTGCTGCAGTATGGTACTATCAAGCACAGCGGTAGTATCAACAGGGGCGGCACGGCGCAAGCCTTCGCGCAGCCTTACGTTGTAAAACCCGTAAGCGTTAGTATCTCGTGCTACCAACCCTTTGCTTGCCATTAAACGGCCTATGAGGTTAAAGTAGCCATGCAAGCCACGGCGCAAAGTACCATCCGGATTAAAGGCATATAAACCGGCTTTAGGGTTAGGCACAATACTGGCCAGGTAAATACTCTCGCCAAGGGTAAGGTCTGACGGGTTTTTGCCAAAGTAAAAATGCGATGCCTCATGTATACCGTAAATATTTCGGCCCCACTCAATAATATTAAAGTAAACCTCCAACATGCGGTTCTTGGTCATGATGCGGTTATTCTCGATCAGCCAAACAATCAGTATCTCTTCAATTTTGCGCGAAAGCGTTTTGTTACGGCTCAAAAACGCATTTTTAACTAACTGCATTGATATGGTACTGCCGCCACGAACAAACTTCTTCTCCTTAAAATCGGTAACGATTGAGCTGCGGATAGACTGTTCCACAAAGCCGTTATGGCGGTAAAATGAAGGGTCTTCCGCCGTCATTATAGCGTTACGCATGTCGGCAGGTATCCGGTTCAATGGTGTAAACTCCGGGTTTTCCGGCCCGATCAGGTGCGGCCCCATTGGCTTGCCTTTTTCATACGGCACATAAACAAAGGGTTTATTAAGCTTGGTGAGATCGGCTTTACCGAACTTGAGTATCTTAAAGTCTTCTTTATCCAGTCGCGAATCAAATTTCAGGCTGTCTACCTGGTTTTTGTTCATGTAAAAGTTAAGGGCATAGTTTAATTTACCCGATACCTTCATGCCATCCAGCGATTCGAACATGCCTACCGGGAAAGAATCGAAAAGGTCCTGCGCGTTCATCCAGCCGGTATTTATCTTTAACTCATATATCTTAACCGGGTTAAGCGTGTACTTAATAAACGGATGTGCCTTGATCTTTTTAAAGTGAATGGTCGAGGTGCTATCCAGCGATACATAATTCTCGCCGATAAACACATTGGCGTCAATAGCACCGTTCGGGATAATGATATCTTGTGTGGATAAACCGGCGTGATTGATCAGCAGGTTTTTTGCGCCCCAATAGCTGTAAATACGCGTTTCACTACCGTCTTTTTCCACTTTGGTTAAGCGGGTGGTAATGGTATCAGCATTGAGTTTGGCTTTAAACTTACGTTCGATGATGGGCAGCTCTACCTTTTTACCATCAGCGTACAGCTTTACGTCGATGTCTTTGTCTGAAGCGTGCATTTTACCGGTAAGGTGCCAGGTTGATTCACCGTTGTTTACGTTGATGGTCGATTTCAGGTCGCCGTCATCAATAACAGCGGTTTTGGCAAGTAAACTAACACGGGTTGTATCTTCCTGGTACGAGATGCTGAAGTTTTTCAGGTCGAGGTTCTCCGGAACTTTGTAAAGAACCTGATTAATCAGGCGGTATGATAGATCGGCCAGGTCAACCTTGCCTTTGCTTTCCGTATTTTGCTTTTTCCTTTTAAATAAAAAGTCAAAGTTCTTAACGCCTTTTACGTTGGTCAGGCTTACAAAACCGTCTTCGAGGGTAACGTCAGATAGTTTTACATCGCCCAAAACCAGCGGCATCAGCTTTACATCAACCACCAGTTTTTTTATACGGAGCAGGCTGTCGCGACCATCCGGCACAATCGAGATGTTATTGAAAGCTACCTGGCTAAGCCCTGTAAAATGAGCGGTACCTATTTTTACATCTAAATTATAATCGTTTTTTGCTTTGGCTTTAGCTTTGTAAATAACTTTTTGAAGCAGGGCTTCGCGTTTAGAGTAAGCTACAAAGCCACTAATTACAATTACTATCAGTATACAGGCAAGTACAATTCCGGCTATCCGGATATATCTCGGGTTAAGGCGACGCATCAGTAAATTTTATCCAAAACTAAGTATTTCTTATCCGCTTCAAACGTTAAAGTACAGTAAATTATTTCGGTAACAAAACCAAACCCAAGCGGTTTTCATATTTTTGTGTTAATATATATAAATGACAATTACAAGAGAACAAGTTTTACAAGCCCTTAGCCATGTTGAGGAGCCTGACCTGAAAAAGGACCTGGTTACCCTGAATATGATTCAGGATATACATATTGATGGCAACCGCCTCAGTTTTTCGGTTATACTTACCACGCCGGCCTGCCCGTTAAAGGGACTGATAGAGAATGCCTGCCGTAATGCCATCGGCCACTTCATTAGCAAAGATGTTGAAGTAAATATTAACATGACCTCGCGCGTTACCTCGCAAAAAGATACCGGTGTGCCGGGAGTTAAAAACATCATCGCGGTAGCGTCAGGTAAGGGTGGCGTAGGCAAATCAACCGTTGCGGTTAACCTGGCTTTAGGGCTGGCAAAATCAGGCGCTAAAGTGGGTTTAATTGATGCGGACATCTACGGCCCATCATTGCCTATTATGTTCGGTTTAGAAGGCGCACGGCCAAATGCTACCCAGCAAAATGGTAAAACGCGTATCGAGCCGATTGAAAAATTTGGTTTGAAGTTGTTATCCATAGGCTTCTTTACTGATCCAAACCAACCGGTGCCGTGGCGCGGGCCAATGGTATCAACAGCCGTAAAACAATTGTTTAATGATGCTGACTGGGGCGAACTGGATTACCTCGTGGTTGACCTGCCTCCGGGTACCGGCGATATCCATATCACCATAACACAAACCTTCCCGGTTACGGGCGCTGTTATTGTAACAACCCCGCAAAACGTAGCACTTGCTGACGCCAAAAAGGGTATCGGCATGTTTATGATGGACGCTATCAACGTGCCGGTTTTAGGCGTGGTTGAAAACATGGCCTACTTTACCCCGGCTGAATTGCCTGAAAATAAATACTACATATTTGGACAGGATGGCGGCAAAAATCTGGCAACACAGCTCGATGTGCCGTTTTTAGGGGAGATACCGCTGGTAAAAAGCATCAGCGAATCGGGCGATGCCGGAGTACCGGTAATTTTACAGGATAATACCGTAACCGCTGATGCCTTTATCAAGATGGCCGAGATGGTTGCACAACAGGTATCCATCTACAACGCCCGCGGCGTGGTGGACAAGAATGTTGTAAATAATTATTAACTTTACAGTAATAAAATAATAAAAATGAGTGATTTATTAGATCAGGTTGAGAAAGCGCTGGATACTATTCGTCCGTATCTGGAGGCTGATGGCGGGAACGTATCAATAGAGGAAATTACTCCTGAGCATGTTGTTAAACTAAAACTACTGGGCTCATGCGGTTCATGCCCAATGAGCATCATGACCTTGAAAGCCGGCATTGAGCAGGCTATTAAAAAGGCCGTGCCTGAAATTACTGCTGTTGAAGCCATCAATTTAACCGATATTGATGATCCTAACGCTGTGCTGCCTGAAAACCTGCGTTAATTGTTAAGTATTGTTAAAACATACCCGCTTTACAAAAAAGCGGATATTTTTGACCATCAATTAAACCTTTTGGCATAAAAGTGGTAAAATAATAAGTGCAGATGAAGTATTTGATCGGGATATTATTTTTAATGTTTACCACTGCTGCCCTCGCGCAGCAGCAAGAGCGTCCGTTGGTTCAGTTTTCAGGTGTTACCTTTAATGCTGATAGTACGAGCATTGCCGTACCTTATGTAACGGTGACTAATTTGTCGAACGGAAAATCAGCCAGCTCATCTAACTATAAAGGTTACTTTTCCTTCGTTGCTCATGAGGGAGATAGCCTGCGTTTTACATCTGTTGGTTATGCCCCTATGGTGGTAGTTATACCTGCTGATGCCAATAAAAGCTATACGGTAAAAGTACCCTTGAAGCCGCAGATTGTAAACCTGCCTACATTCCGGGTATTCCCGTGGGCTACTACAGATGAATTCAGGAAAGACTTTTTGGCTATGAAGATAGCTGATGACGATTTGGAAGTAGCGAAAAAGAATGTGAGCCGGTCATCACTAATGGCTTTACAAAATACGCTTGCCCGCGACGGTCGCGAAATACAAACCGCCAACGCCGGTGCTATGCATACACGTATACTTAATCAGAACTCGCTGCAGCCTAATCCCCTGCTTAACCCGCTGGCCTGGGGCAGTTTGATTAAACAGATATCTGACGGCGATAAAAGCCGTTCAAGTAATTAAAAAAGAAAAAGCAGCTGATACAGCTGCTTTTTCTTTTTTTCGACTACCTTTTAATTGATATCGGATTATTTCGCCTTCTCCACACACAGCCCCGCATCGCTAATTTCACGTAGCGGGTTATCCCGCATATTTTGTTCTATTTCGACATGATAAACGCCTTTTTCGGGAAATTTATGGCCTTTAAGTAATACAAAACGATAGCTATACAAATTGCCCGATCCTGCACCCAGCCATTCGCCATCAGGTTTAGCCAGTTTAAATTCATACCGGGTTGCCTGCGCTTTTTTTCCATGCCCCGCCCGGCGGAATATGATGAAAATATTAGAGTACTTATAATCGCCGGTAACGCGCAAGTTCAGGTAGATATTATAAAGCAGGGCAGCGTCGTCAATCTTTACATCATATTTTAATGGGTCTGTATACGCCCAGTTATGATTAGGGATGGCCTTATTTTCATCAAGCACTGTATTAGGATTTGCGCATGATGAAAATAAGGCTGTTATAGCGGTAAGCGTTAATAAATATTTCAGCTTTTTCACTGCTCTCTGCCTGGTTGTTGACTATTTTGATTACCACTGTTAGGCCGATGCCTGTGGCGCCTGTTGTTATTCCCTTTACTGCCTTCAACTTTTACAGCGGTGCCATTATTATTGCCCTGCTGCTGGTTGTTGGGCTGCTGCGGTTTACTATTAGGCTGTTTATTTTGCGGCTGCCTCTGCTGCCCTTGTTGCTGGGGTTTTGGCTGCTGTTGTTGAGCTCTTTGTTGCTGAGGCTGTGCGTTATTGTTGTCGCCGGTTGGCTTATTGCCCTTATTACGGTTCTTATTATTATTCTTTTTCTTTTTAGCGCGTTCGTCAAGGCGGGTAAGGCTGTCCTGCCCAACTACGTTTTCGTAATCGAGTGCCTTTGCCGGTTTGGTTTCAACTTCCTCTTCCTGTACAATATCATCAGGGAAGATGCCTTCTTTATTTAGCTTTTGTATCTCTTTTACTTTAGTTATCTCTAACGGAATCCACGATTCGGCATTAGGATAACTGAACCACATCAGCTTTTTAAATATATCCGTTTTTTGCAAACGGGCATCGCCAACCTTGGTTTTCAGGACATGCACATCATCAGGAATGCCTTTAAGAGCATCCATATAGGTATCCAACTCGTAGTTGAGGCAGCATTTCAGTTTACCGCATTGCCCGGCCAGTTTTAGTGTATTTAATGATAAGTTTTGGTAACGCGCCGCGGCAGTTGACACGGTTTTAAAATCAGTTAACCAAGTTGAGCAGCATAATTCGCGCCCGCATGATCCGATACCACCCAGGCGGCTTGCTTCCTGGCGCATACCAATCTGGCGCATCTCAATACGTATCCTGAAAGCCTCGGCCATTTTTTTGATAAGCTCCCTGAAATCAACACGTCCTTCAGCAGTATAATAGAATGTGGCCTTGGTTTTATCGCCCTGGTAATCCACATCACTTATCTTCATGCTCAGGTTTAAATCCAACGCCAGCTTGCGCGAGCGGTGCATGGTTTCCCATTCCAGGTCTTTAGCCGCCTTCCACTTGTCTACATCAGCAGCGGTGGCACGGCGATATATTTTTTTTACCACATCGGCCTCCTTAACATGGCGTTTTACCATTTGCATGCGAACCAGTTCGCCGGTTAACGATACATGGCCAATGTCATATCCGCCGGTGGTGGTTTCAACCGCTACCAGTTCACCCGCCTCAAGGTAAATGTTATCAACGTTCTTATAGAATTCCTTACGCGAACCTTTGAACTTTATTTCGATGATTGAGAATGGTTTATAATTTGCCGGCATGTCCATATGCGACAGCCAGTCGTAAACATCTAATTTGCTGCAACCATTAGTAAGGCATGAGCCATTACTTTTGCAGCCCGCAGGTGTACAACCACCTGATGAGCAACTTCCGCATCCCATAGTTATTTCGGTATATATTGTGTTCGCCCCTGGCGAATCGTTTTATAATGTAATATTGTTATAATCTGCAAAGATACATCTAAAAATAAAATTTTAGGGTTGGCGTTCCGTTCCACATGGTAGTGTGCGGTTTCCAGCTCACTGCTTATGGCTTCGGTAGCCTCAATGCTCATTACTTTAATCATTTTTTGCGCCGTGTCAAACTCGCTTGCAGGCAAATGCACCAGATTAGGGGCACCGGCCAGCAGCAGGCAACACTCGCGTATAAAGTTTATGCCGTAGCGTAAAAAGTTTTTTTGATTTTCGCGCCCCAGCTTTGCCAGTTGCTCTACAAAGGCAACCACCTCAATACCTTTGTTGCTGTAGCACATACGTAGCCATTGTATAAACTGGCTGTGATAGTTGCTGGCATCGTGCTGTAACATGCTTAAAGCTTCGGCCATATTGCCGTTGCTCAGATAAGCCATTTCAGCGGCTGTAGCCTCGGGCTGACCGCGTTCGTTAAGCAAATAAGCTTTTATATCATTATACTCCAGTGGTGGTATTTTTACCAGTTGCGTGCGCGATAGAATGGTGTTCAGTATCTGATCCTGATTTTGCGCCACCAGTAAAAACAAGGTGTTGGGCTGCGGCTCTTCAATTATTTTAAGCAACGCATTACCTTCCTTATCCAGATACTCAGGCAACCACAGGATCAATATCTTATACTCCGACTCAAAAGGTTTTAAGCTGAGTTTTTTAATAATCTGATGGCACTCGGCTATGTTGATGTTGGCTTGCTTGTTCTCGGCATCAAGGTAGCCTCGCCAGGCATCCAGGCTTAAATAGATATTAGCCTCAATAGCCTCACGCCATTGCTCAATAAAGGTAATAGCGGTATCATCCTTATGCTTAGCGAAAAAAGGGTAGGAGAAATGCAGATCCGGGTGCATCAGTTTTTGATATTTTCTGCATGAAGCGCAAACACCACATGAATCGTCGGCCTGCCTGTCTTCGCACGACAAATATTGTGCGTAGGCAACAGCGAGCGCCAAACTGCCTGATCCTTCCGGACCTAAAAACAGTTGCGCATGGCTCACCCGGTTCTCATTTACCGAGTTAATTAAACGCTGCTTTACGGCATGCTGGCCAACAATTTCACTAAACCGCATTGGTGCAAGATAGTGAATTGATGTGAGTATTAACATATGTGATTTTAGTTAAGCAGCTATATACCGTACCTTTGGCCCAACTTATAAAGCTACAAAATGAGGTTAATGGCATTTGATTACGGCACCAAACGCATAGGCATAGCAGTAACCGATCCGTTGCAAATCATCGCTACCGGGTTGGATACCGTACACCCGATGCACATTATAGACTACCTGAAAAAATACCTGCAAACCGCGCAGGTGGAACGCTTTATTGTAGGCGAACCCAAGCAGATGGACAACACGCCATCGCAATCGGCCATACATGTAAAAGGCTTTGTTAACCTGCTGAAAAAGACTTTCCCTGAAATACCTGTCGAAATGTTGGATGAGCGCTTTACCTCAAAAATGGCCTCTGCAGTAATAGCCCAAAGCGGCATGGGTAAAAAGGCCCGGCAGAATAAGGAGTTGGTGGACACGGTGTCGGCGGTGATATTGTTGCAATCTTATATGTCGAGAGCTTAATTAGCTACTATTCTCTGCCGAAAATCCTAAAATCAATTAATCCCACAAATCAAGGTTTAAGACAAAATGGAAATATTCAATCCCTCGCTAATCAATTATCTCGAAAACCACACCGACAATGAGCCTGAAGCACTAAAAAAAATTAATCGCAACACACATTTAAAGGTGTTAAAACCCAATATGCTAAGCGGGCATTACCAGGGCAGACTGTTGAGCATGCTAAGTAAAATGATGCAGCCTAAACTGATTGTGGAATTAGGAACTTACACCGGATATTCGGCAATATGCCTTGCCGAGGGGCTGGCGGAGGGTGGCATTTTGCACACTATTGAGGTAAATCATGAAATGGAAGAAATGATAAATTCACATTTAAAACTCACAAATGTGGAGAAAAAAATAAATGTCCATTTTGGCGCGGCAGAGCAGATTATAGCACAAAATAATTGGCAAAACATTGATATAGTGTTTATTGATGCGGATAAGAAAAATAATTTTACTTACTTTGAACTTTTAATTGATAAAGTCAGATCCGGAGGATTGCTAATTATTGATAATGTTTTGTGGAAAGGGAAAGTGTATGATGCACATCAAAACGATGCCGACACAGAGAGCTTCCGCAAACTAAATGAGCAGATAGCTGTTGACACAAGGGTTGAAAAATTAATTCTGCCCGTACGTGATGGCTTGTTGCTCATCAGAAAAAAGTAATTATGAAGAAACTCTTATTCGTTACACTGTTCTCAATTTTCTCAATTGCGTCATTCGCGCAAAATACTTCACAATCGTACATAGAACAGTTCAAAGATAATGCCATAAGCATTATGCACGAAACAGGCATACCGGCCAGCATTATTATGGCCGTAGCCATGCATGAATCAGGTAATGGTAACTCTACCATCGCTAAAAAACTAAACAATCAGTTTGGAATAAAGGGCAGTACCCGTACAGTTTACTATAAAAAGAAACGTAAAGTACGCACCAGCTACAAAAAATACGATTCTGTACTTGAATCATTTAATGATTTCGCCCGCGTACTTACGCAGCGTAAACAATTCAGTCATTTGGGTGATAAACTTACCCAGCATGATTACAAAGGTTGGGCAAAAGGCATACAACGCAGCGGCTATTGCAGCAGTAAAAAATGGTCATCACAAGTTATCGGTATCATTAAAAGATACGGATTGAACGAGCTTGATAGCGTGCCCGAGCCTAAGCAGCTTGCCCAAAATACCGAAAAATAAAAAATACTTTAATTTTGGCCCATTCGTTAGCCATTACTAAAGTACCCGTATGCGTAAAATTCTTCTACTATTTATAGTTGCCGCTATAGCATTGTCCTCATGTTCGTCCCGTAAAAAAGGGATAAGCAACAGGCAGGCCCGTAAAAATAACAAGAGCATACAAAAGGCTAATAAGGATGCTATTTTAAATTATAGCAATTATACTCCCCAACAATACATTGAGCGATTTAAAGGTATAGCCATTACCGAGATGAATTTGTATGGCATCCCTGCCAGTATTACCCTGGCGCAAGGCATGTTCGAGTCGGGCAATGGTAATGGCGAGCTGGCCAAGGTAGCCAATAATCACTTCGGTATTAAATGTACCGGCGACTGGGGCGGTAAAGGCTATTATAAAGACGACGATAATGCCAATGATTGCTTCCGGGTTTATAATAATCCGGAGGACTCCTTCCGCGATCATTCAGAATTTCTTAAGAAAAAGCGTTATGCGAAGTTGTTCGAGCTTGAAAAAAATGATTACGAAGGTTGGGCATATGGCTTAAAAGCCGCCGGATATGCCACAAATCCGCGCTACCCGCAATTGTTGATCAGTGTTATCAAACGTTACAATCTGGATCAGTTTGATCGCCCGGAAACCGAAATTCAAAAAATAAAAAGGGAGGACCGAGTATTAGCTGATATCAACAATAATATTAACCAACCCGTTACCGATAGTGTAGCCAAAGATACCCCGGTTGATAAAACTTATATTGTAAAACAGGGCGATACACTTTACAATATATCCAAGCGTTTTTCATTAACAGTTGACCAGTTAAAAACCCTTAACAACATTACGGATGATGGCATAAAAATTGGCCAAAAACTGGTAGTTATTCCGTAACTTACTGTTAATATCTGTTAAAAATGCGTTTCCAGACTATACAAATGGTTAGTTTTAAAGCTGTAATGAAAATATGGCTTTTGGTGCTGCCTTTGTTTATAGGTGCAGGTGCTTATGCGCAGGATAAAAAGGTTGAGGGTATTGTGTTTGATAAGGGGGCTAATGACCGTATTGCCAAGGTAAACATTCGTAATATTGATAACGGGCAAGCTGTTTACAATAATTTAAAAGGCGAGTTTAGTATAGATGCATCTATTGGTGATCGTTTGGTTTTTTCAAAGGAGGGTTATTTTATTGATACCGTTAAAATAACCGACAAAAAATCATTAGCTGTTAACTTACGGACAACCGGCATTCAATTACAGGAAGTACGTATCAATGATAAGTTGATAAACCCTGAAAAATGGATGGCCGCTACCCGCCGAGATTATACGCGTTTATACGGCCCATCATCAAACCCCGATTTGCTCACAACTTCACCATACGGCATGGGTGCCGGCATTGGTATTGATGCCCTTTATAACGCGCTTAGCCGCAGCGGCCGCAATGCTGAAAAACTTAAAGAGGTTATTGAGCGCGATTACCATCAAAATGTGATTGATTACCGTTTTAACCGCACCTTTGTAAGCAACGTAACCGGCCTCAAAGACGATCAACTGACGGATTTTATGCAAAAATATCGCCCCGGCTACTACCTTGTTACTACCGCGAGTGATTACGAGTTTGTAAAGTATGTGCGCAACAGCTATAAAAGGTATATGCGCAACCCGGGTAATTTTACCGTATCGCCGCTTGAACCCAGCAAATGAGGTACCCTGTAATTGTAGTAAAAAAATTGCGCGTTACCGGCATGGCCCTTTACCCGTTTATATTAGTTAACCATAAAAACGCGGCGAATGATAGAGTGATCATACATCACGAGATGATCCACATTAAACAACAGCAGGAAATGCTCGTTATATTTTTTTACATTGCCTATCTGTTTAATTATCTTCTTAATTTGATAAAATATCGCAATCATTACCAGGCCTATAAAAACATCGTATTTGAGCGCGAAGCATATCAAAATGAAGAAAACCTCGTTTATGCTAAAAATCGCGGCTTTTGGTGGTGGCGTTTCTATTTATAAACAAATAACTAAATTTGGCCCAACCGCAATAGGCGGTGCTGTTAAACGGTTATCTATGATTAAAAAAGTACCCGCATTAATTATCATCGGCCTATGCCTGGCAACCGGCGTATTTGCACAAACAGACAGTGTTAAAACCGATAGCGCCAAGGTTGATACATTTAAGGTAGATACCAACCTGATCAACAGGTATCGTATTGAGCCGCGTAAAAACGCGTTGCCATTACGCATAAGGCCAATGCAGTTGCAACCGGAATACATACCGGTAAATATGCCTGATTATGAAATTAAGCGCTGGCGAAAATGGTTTACAGTAGCTATCAACTTCAACCAATCGGCATTCAGCAGTAACTGGGCCGCGGGTGGTGTAAGTGCTGTTGCGGTAGGTACCAACATTATTTACCGAACGGAGTACAATAAATCGCCATTTATATACACGGCAGAAGTTAACTTTCTATACGGACGGTCAAAAAACAAGGGGCAGGGCGCTCGTAAAACAAACGACCGTATTTTTATTGATAACAAACTATCCACCAAATTATCACAAAACTGGTATCTGTTCGGCTCATTAAGTTTGGAGTCGCAGGTTGATAAGGGTTTTCAATACCCTGATCCCAACCCGCCGATATTGATCTCTAAATTTATGTCGCCTGGTTATATTACAGAATCATTCGGTTTGGAGTACAAACCATCGCGGTTTTTTGATCTACGTATAGGTACCGGTACGGCCCGCCAAACCTTAGTGCTCGATACCACCATATACCGTACCCAACCCGGTAATTATGGTGTACCTATAGGCAAAACCATACGTAACGAGCTCGCATTCCAGGCCATTGCTTTATTTGACAAGGATATCATGCAAAACCTGCACCTGAATTGGCGTTACGCGCTATTCATTCCATACGGCAGGCCAATAGCTTATACCAACCACCGTTTAGATGCCACCTTACTGGCACGCGTGAATAAGCTGATAAACGTAACCATTAACGGCACGGTACTTTACAATAAAGATACCTCAAATGATATCCAGGCTACCGAGGGTTTGGCTTTGGGCATATTATATAAATTCCCATAAATAAGGGTATAATATAAGCCACACATAACTCACAACTAATTGTTAACTTTGCAACCTCAAAAACAGAGGTATACACAATGTTTGAAAATCTTTCGGATAAATTAGACAGGGCGTTTAAAGTCCTGAAGGGACAGGGATCGATCACCGAAATAAATGTGGCCGAAACCATGAAGGAAATACGTAAAGCCCTTCTGGATGCCGACGTAAACTATAAAACAGCCAAAGCCTTTACTGACGAGGTAAAACAAAAAGCGCTGGGCGAAAATGTGTTGACCACTATATCGCCGGGGCAGTTGCTTACCAAGATCATGAACGATGAGCTGACCGCCTTAATGGGTGGTACAGCTACAGATATCAGCTTCCCGGCTACGCCAACTATTATATTGATAGCTGGTTTGAACGGTGCGGGTAAAACCACCTTTACCGGTAAGCTGGCCAACTTCCTTAAAACGCAAAAAAACAAAAAACCTTTACTGGTTGCCGGCGACGTTTACCGCCCCGCGGCTATTGATCAGTTGCAGGTTTTAGGTGAGCAAATAGGTGTTCCGGTTTATGCTAACCTGGAATCTAAAGATCCTATTGGCATAGCTAAAGAGGGTATAGCCCTGGCTAAGCAGCAAGGCAATAACGTAGTAATTATTGATACCGCCGGCCGTTTAGCTATTGACGAGGCCATGATGGTGGAGATAGATCAGGTTAAAGCCGCTACTAATCCGCATGAGATATTGTTCGTGGTGGATTCCATGACCGGCCAGGACGCGGTAAATACAGCCAAAACTTTTAATGACAGGCTTGACTTTACCGGCGTTGTATTAACCAAGCTTGATGGTGATACCCGTGGTGGTGCTGCACTTTCAATTAAATCGGTAGTAAACAAGCCTATCAAATTTATAGGTACGGGCGAAAAGATGGAAGCGCTGGACGTTTTCCATCCTGACCGTATGGCCTCGCGTATTTTAGGTATGGGCGACGTGGTATCACTGGTTGAACGCGCGCAACAGCAGTTTGACGAGAAACAAGCCGCCGAGCTTCAGAAAAAAATACGTAAGAACAAGTTTGACTTTAACGATTTTTATAGCCAGATACAGCAGATCAAAAAAATGGGTAATATGAAGGATCTGATGGGTATGATACCGGGCGTAGGTAAAATGATGAAGGACGTTGAGGTTGATGATAATGCTTTTAAAGCAGTTGAAGCCATCATACAATCTATGACACCGTTTGAGAAGGAAAACCCCGACAGCATTAACCAAAGCCGCCGTACACGTATAGCCAAAGGCTCGGGTACTGACATTGGCGAGGTGAACAGGCTGATAAAACAGTTTGAAGATATGCGTAAGGTGATGAAACAAATGAGCAACCCGGCAGCCATGGCCAACATGATGCGCCGGATGCCGAAAATGTAAGATTAAAATACTTTATAAGAAAGCCGCTTAATTAAGCGGCTTTCTTATTTCAGCATGATAAATATAAATACTGTCACATAACATGATAAAAGTTTTAATAATAGCCGCCATTATTTTAATAATTGCATTCGCACTTAAATACCTTGCTTCACAAAAAAACAACACGCTAAACTATAAACGGCCTGGCCCTGCTACCAAGCCAGCAGTTTTAAAAGAAAATGATAAGATTATTATTATCAACAACGCCTCTATAGACGATGTACGGGAGGCGATCACTGATTTTTGCAAGACATATAACAATGAATCATATACCGCTATTTTGCGCTTGACACAAATTGGCAATAATAAATTTTCAATTACCTTTCCATATGATATCGACTTTACTACATTTTGTTTCGCTGTAAACTACTTTGAATATCCAACAGATATTAAATGGAATGCAGATGTTCGGGCATGGGCTACAACAAAAAGTAATGACGAATGGATAACTGAAAAAAGTGCCAATAAAAAGGTGATGCTTTATATCCCGGCTTTAGATAAAGAATATGACAATGTTTTTTTAACTACTCAGGATAATATTGGCTATAAATTAGGTTTTGCTGGAGGTAAAGAAATTAAACTACTTGACACACCAGAAAAAAGTTACGAACATCCAGCTATTAAGATACATGATATAGTTAAATTAAAGTTTGAAGATTTCGGCTAATCTTCAAACTTTAATTATTGTCGATGATTTTCAATCCTTGCACAGCAAACATATATATTACCAGTTCCGCTTATCAATTGCAGTCTGCTAAACAATCAGTAACATATTTTGATATGAGCTATTAATTTACTCCGTTTGAAATTTTCATGTCGTAAACGCTATTCATTTTTGCGTCACCTTTCATGGTAACATCATTCATATTCATACTATACGAAAAAGCAAAATCCTGCGTCATGTTTGTAAAAAATTGATCTTTAATAGAATACTGCATTTTACCTGTTCCGCTTCCCTTCATTTTCATTGCAGATGGCTGAGCATTCATATCCACCGAGGTATTTAAAATAAGATCACAATAAGCTATACCATTTTTTATGTCAGTAACTTTATAATTCACCTTAATCATCATTTGCATATTGCTTCCGTTTACAGGCATTGACATGGGCACCTCCATCATAAATGATTCGCCTACCGCAATCGGTTTATCAGGAAACTTGAGTTGACTGGTTATATCATTCAATGTTTTAGCAAACATGATCTTTCTGGCTTCATCAATATTCTTTCCTGGGACTGAGTCAATCCTTAGCACGGAATTATCTACACAAGTACCATACACTTTTTGATCCTTAAATTGATTATTAGGTATCGGTAGGGTTTTACCATTCATTGTCGCAGCAACATCGGCCTTGTTATAATTCATCAAAAAAGGTAATGATCCGGCCGTTGTCAGCTTATTATTCGTTTTCATTGTCATTTCCATATCCGCCGTCATATCCATTATGATCGGAAAATCTGTACCGGATCCTTTCGCTTTAGCAACGGAAGCAGAATCCCCGTCCAAATCCATCTTCATGCTCATTTTCATCTGCATGTTAGATAGATAGTTTCGTCCCGGCAGATACTTCAGTTTAAATATTACAGATTTTTGCGCATTGGCAAACAATACTGACACCAGCAGTGATAAGGTTAGGAAGGTTGTTTTCATTTTATATTGATTTTAATTTTTAAAGGCATTCCAGCCCTGTGCGGTCAACTCGTGTACATTGCCGGTTTTGCTGATCAAATTACAGCCTGCAGAAGCTTCGGTAATATGGCCAATGATGGTGAAGTCCATCTTGAACTTTATTTTGTCGTAATCGGCTTGTTTAACGGTAAACAGCAGCTCATAATCCTCGCCGCCACTCAGGGCGCACACGGTAGGGTCGAGGTTAAACTCCCGGGCTGTTTCATAGGTCATAGGGTCGATCGGTATTTTTTCCTCGTAAATATTACAGCCTTTGTCGCTTTGCTTACAAATATGTAATACTTCGGACGCTAATCCGTCAGACACATCGATCATGGCTGTAGGTTTAACATCTATCTCCCTTAATAATTCCACAATATCACGGCGTGCTTCGGGTTTTAATTGCCGTTCAACAATATAATCCTTACCCTCCAGGTCAGGCTGAATGTTTGGGTTTTCCAGGTAAACCAGTTTTTCACGCTCCAGCAATTGCAAGCCCATGTAGGCACCACCTAAGTCACCGGATACACAGATCAGGTCACCTTCTTCAGCTGTATTACGGTAAACTATATCCTTGTCGTCAGCGTAACCAATAGAGGTTACGCTGATCACCAGGCCTTGTTTTGATGACGTAGTATCACCGCCAATAATATCTACATTGTACTTTTCGCAAGCGATGTACATACCTTCATAAAGTTCCTCAACAGCCTCTAAAGGGAATTTGCTCGATAAACCTAATGATACTGTTACCTGGGTAGCTGTGCCATTCATAGCATAAATATCACTCAGGTTTACCTGTATGGCTTTATAGCCTAAATGCTTTAGTGGAGTATACGCCAAATCAAAGTGTATGCCCTCCAAAAGCATATCGGTCGATACCAGTACCTTTTTACCTGCCGGATCAAGCACCGCGGCATCGTCGCCCACGCCCTTTAAGCTTGACGGCTGTTTAAGTTTTATATTTTGAGTAAGGTGTTTTATCAGGCCGAATTCGCCTAACTCCTGTATGTTGGTACGATCTATATTATCAAACATATTATAATAAATTATAGCCCCAGTTGCGCAGATATGACAAGCATACGCTCAATAGGTTTAACTGCATCCTTTATAATATGTTCAGGTACAGTTACTTCTGGTAATTCATTTTTAAGGCACAGGTAAAGCTTTTCAAGCGTATTACGTTTCATGTGCGGACAATCATTACAAGCGCAATTGTTATTAGGCGGTGCCGGAATAAATGTTTTATCCGGGTTTTCCTTCTGCATCTGATGTAATATGCCCGATTCTGTCGCTACAATAAATTCCTTATCAGGGGAATTGGTCGCGTATTTTAATATACCGGTTGTTGAGCCGATATAATCAGCCATTTCCAATATAACTTCCTCGCATTCAGGGTGTGCTAACAGCTTTACACCCTGATGGCGCTCTTTTAGACGGGTTATTTTTTCACGCGAAAAAATTTCGTGCACCATACAGGCACCATTCCATAACACCAGGTCGCGGCCTGTTTTTTTGGCTACGTACGCGCCAAGATTTTTATCAGGCCCGAAGATGATCTTCTGATCTTTCGGCAAGCTTTCTACAATTTGCACCGCATTACTTGATGTACAAACGATATCGCTTAAAGCTTTCAGTTCGGCAGTACAGTTCACATAGGTAATTACCAGATGATCAGGGTATTGCTCCTTGAATTTTTTAAACAGATGCGGCGGGCAACTATCGGCCAGCGAGCAACCTGCTTTAACGTCGGGCAATAATACTTTTTTGCCTGGCGATAATATTTTGGCTGTTTCGGCCATAAAATGCACACCTGCAAACACGATGATGTCAGCATCGGTTTTCGCGGCCTGTTGCGATAAGCCCAAGCTATCTCCAATATAGTCGGCTATATCCTGTATATCGCCGTCCTGATAATAGTGGGCAAGTATGACCGCATTTTTTTGCTTTTTTAATTTTTCAATTTCAGCGAAAAGGTCAAGCGTCGGATCGATCGCTTCCTCCATAAAACCCTTCACATTTATTTCTTCGAAGATATCCATTTCAACAAATCAATAAAAACAACACTTTTTAATATAAGTAAGAAAACTATAGTTTATTAAGCTGTTAGTTTTGTTAAAAACTAATGGTACAAAATGAGCGAAAAGTTGTTTTCACATAGTTATTAACATCTTATTCCAATTAAATTTTATTCAGTGAATTGAAAATTAGATTGGTATGATAAACAAGATTTATTTAATAAACTTTTATGTTAATATTTTCGCTGTGTTAAAAATGTTGAATTCGATGTTTGTAATGCTGATAAGTCCCGCAAAATTTGTCGATCAACAGCGTAAAATTACGGGTTATCCACGTGTTTATAGTTTATTATTTTTTTACTTACACAAAATTAACATGTTTTACCCCGCTTACTAACACAAGTATTACTTTTACACATCTATACATATTATATGACCCGAAATGTGGATTTCCTGGTAATAGGTTCAGGCATCGCCGGACTAAGTTTTGCACTTAAGGCTGCAAAGCATGGTAAGGTACTGATAGTTACAAAGGCAAATGAAGATGAATCAAACACTAAGTATGCCCAGGGCGGTGTTGCGGTGGTTGTGGATAAAAAAGAAGATTCGTTTGAAAAGCACATAAAAGATACCCTTATCGCCGGTGATGGGCTATGTGACCCTGAAGTTGTGGAAATAGTTGTTAAGGAGGGGCCGGAGCGAATTAATGAAATTATTGATTACGGAACCAATTTCGACAAGACAAACGATGGTATTTATGACCTGGCAAAAGAGGGCGGCCACTCTGAATTCAGGGTACTACATTATAAAGACATAACTGGTTTTGAAATAGAACGCGCTTTGTTAGCCCAAATACATCAAAACCCTAATATCGAAATACTTACGCATTATTTTGCCGTAGATTTGATTACACAGCACCATTTAGGTGAGTTTGTGGATAAGTCATCAAAAGACATTACCTGCTACGGTATATATGCTTTTAACACGGAAACCAATGAGGTAGAAAAAATACTGTCAAAGGTTACTGTAATGGCTTCCGGTGGTGCGGGGCATATATATTCAGTAACTACAAATCCTACTATAGCAACCGGTGATGGTGTGGCCATGGTATATCGTGCAAAAGGTAAGGTCCGTAATATGGAGTTCATTCAATTCCATCCAACGGCCTTATATAACCCGGGCGAATATCCTTCCTTTTTAATATCTGAAGCTGTGCGTGGTTTTGGTGGCATATTAAAACGTACCAATGGCGAAGAATTTATGCAGGAGTATGATGAACGTAAATCATTAGCTCCCCGTGATGTGGTTGCACGCGCCATCGATTCTGAGATCAAAAAATCGGGCGAAGATTATGTGTACCTGGATATTCGTCATCGTAGCAAAGCGGATATTATACAGCACTTCCCTAACATATATGCCAAGTGTTTAGATATAGGTTTAGATATGACCCGGGATATGATTCCTGTGGCTCCGGCTTGTCATTATATGTGTGGTGGTATTTCAGTAGATCACGTTGGCCGATCGTCTATATTAAGGTTATATGCCTGCGGCGAATGTTCATCAACAGGTTTACATGGTGCTAATCGTCTCGCATCAAATTCATTATTGGAGGCGCTTGTGTTTGCCCATCGCATATACGAAGATGCAGTTAAATCTTTTGAAACAGCGGTGATTCCGGATACTATACCGGATTGGGATGAAAAAGGTGTACAATTATCAAACGAAGATATATTGGTAACCCATAATGTACGTGAAATGCAAAAGGTTATGAATGATTATGTAGGTATCGTTCGTTCGGATTTCAGGCTGGAAAGGGCGATGCGCCGTTTGGGTCTTTTATATGAAGAAACCGAAGAGTTTTATAAGCGTACCAAGCTATCCATTAAACTTTGTGAGTTGCGTAATTTGATACAGGTATCATACCTTGTTGTAAAATCAGCTACATTACGTAAGGAGAGCAGGGGGCTGCATTATACTACTGATTACCCTGAACATGCTGCTGAATTATATGATACGGTAATATAAGTTTGAGCGAAAAACGGGGTTCGAACCCGCGACCTTCAGTTTGGGAAACTGATGCTCTACCAGCTGAGCTATTTTCGCTTGATAAATCAAACATATAAAATTAATCAGTCAATCAATAAATCAAATTATATATGCCTGTTATTTTGCCTGTAAAAGATAAGTCGCCAAGCTGGGGAAAAGATTGTTTTATTGCCGAAAACAGTACCATTGTTGGTGATGTAACTATGGGCGATAATTGTTCTGTATGGTTTAATGCGGTTGTTAGGGGTGATGTGCATTATATAAAAATAGGTAATAACAGCAATATTCAGGATGGTGCAGTTATTCATGCGACTTATCAAAAAGCGCCTACTAATATTGGTAACAATGTTTCCATTGGGCATAATGCCATAGTGCATGGTTGTACCCTACACGATCATGTATTGGTGGGTATGGGCGCTATTGTAATGGATGATGCGGTGGTAGAACCTTTCGTAATTATAGGGGCAGGTTCAGTGGTTTTAGAGAAAACTATTTGTGAAAGTGGTTATCTATATGCCGGTACGCCCGCAAAAAAAATGAAACCATTAACCGATGAGCAACGGGAATTGCTTATCCGTTTGCCCAATAATTACATTATGTACTCCGATTGGTTTATGGAGTAACAGGTTCTTTCGGAATACTTATGGCTTCCTCTGCATCCCAGTTAGGGCGAAGGGTTATTTCTTTATCATATAACCAGATATTCTCCGGCTGACGGCCTTCTTTCACATTACCGCTATCCCACCGGCCATTCTTATTGGCGTCGTAAATAACTTTAACGTGGTATTTCCCATTAATATAGTTGTTGTATACTACAGATGTGCTTTTGGTAATTACGTCGCTTCTTAAAATGGTTTTTTCATCTCGATATAACTGAATAACGTAGTTTTTATTAGGCTCCGGTACGGTTATTTTTAAGGTAAGTATGCTATAATTTTCAGGCTTATCAATGTCAAATTTTTTACCGGTGGTTTTATTTTTATTACCGAATAAATCCGTCAACGCGTCGTCAGCAAGGGTTACCTGGTAGGTGGCATTTTGTTTCCAACGATATTTCATTGATAATTTTCTCGATGTGCTATCCTTGGTTATATTAAAACCGCTTACAGTAGCAGAATCTTCCTTAAGCGTAATCAACGTACTGTTAATTGTTTCGATAGGTAAATTGGCCGTTATAATCAGATCAGTACCTGGTTTCAGCTTGTTATCGTTACCCGTATTAAAGCTTAGCTTAACTACTTTCTGAAAGCTTTCTTTCCGGTTTTTGCGTAGTACAACCGTATCTAAGGGCTTATTGTTATCTGCCACCTGAATACTTAGCGAGTCGAAATCCATCGTACGCATGTACATGAGTGCCGTATCGCGCTTGCTGCTGTATTCCAGTATCTTTTGATTATCGAGATTAGCAGGATTTAATATTTTTATGGAAGGCTTTTGTAAAGGCTTATTAAATGCAAGTAATACTTTTCCGTCTGTATCAAACCTACGGTCAACAAACCTAAAATTAGTGGGCTCCTGCTGAAATATACGGAGTTGTATGTTCGATGTATCTTTGGTCAGATTAATGGTGTCTTTAATGAAACCTACTAACTCCGCATCATTATCATATATCTTATTGGGCGATGTTTCCTTCAAAGCATAAATACGGTACCTGTCTTCTTTGAGGTTATTCAGACTAAAATTGCCCGATGAATCCGTCAAAGCGAATATGGCCGGCTTTTTCTTTTTGTAAAATGCGGTGTCCTTGCTTAAAGGGTAAAGTAAAACGGCGATATCCTTTTCTTTCTGCTGCGTTTGTGTATTGGTTACCGATCCGCTTATACTCAACGAGTCGATGTGCGGCCCTGTTGAGAATACATACGTGAAATTTTTTAATGCGTTCGATTCGTTTACATCCGCAATCGATTTTCCAAAATTAATTACATAAGTGGTGTTCTTCTGCAAGGTGTCTTTAAAGTCGATCACCAGGCTCGTTCCCCGAATATTATATTCCGGCAGTTTTTCCTGCGCAGGGCTCATGCTTATTTCCTGATACTGATTGCTCAGTTTAAAAAATTCGTCAAACTCCAGTGTAATTTGTTTTGCGTTAAAATTGCGGGTCATATTTGCTGGTGTTGCCTTTACTAACTTAGGAGGAGTGAGGTCTCTGGGCCCGCCTTCCGGTCTTTTCATGTTGGCACAGCTCCACATCAACAAAATGGCTGTTACAAAAGTTAAATTTTTAGTAAAAACAGCTACTTTTTTATTTGACAGCATTTTTAAGGCTTATAAGCGATTTTCTATTTTTTATGAACGCTGATATTAAAAATTAAAATTAACGCCTTATAAGCGAGATTTTATAAATATCTAATAATCAGTTAATTATATATTATTTTGTTATATGTACCATCAAAACTGATATATCCGACGGTGAAACACCCGAAATTCGTGAAGCCTGGCCTAATGTGCGAGGTTTTATCTTCATTAATTTTTCGCGCGCTTCTTTTGATACGGATACCAGTTGATGATAGTTAAAATCAGGATTGATCTCTTTGTCTTCCATTTTTTTCATCCGGGCAACAATGTCCAGTTCCTTTTCAAAATAACTCTCATATTTAATTTTTATTTCAGCCTGCTCAATAGTTTCTTTGTCATAAGCTGATAATAATTCATTAAATGCATCGTCTGTATTTCGTAGATCATCTATAGATACCTGTGGCCTGCTGATTAAGTTAAATATTTTGGCATTTTGTGATAGCGGCGCTGTTCCTAATTCATCTAACAAGCTATTGACTTTTGCTGGTTCTATTGATTTTGATTTGGTGTAAGCCACGATGTTATCAGAGTTTCTGATCTTATCATTTACTTTTTGTAAACGCTCATCTGATATTAGTCCGAGTTCATGGCCGATAGGAGACAAGCGTATATCTGCGTTGTCCTGACGAAGTAGTAAGCGATGTTCAGCGCGCGAAGTAAACATACGATAAGGCTCCTCGGTTCCTTTTGTTGCCAAATCGTCGATCAATACGCCTATATATGATTCTGATCTTTTCATGATCAGTTCATGTTTATTATGTACTTTCTGGTGGGCGTTTATGCCTGCAATAAAGCCTTGTGATGCCGCTTCTTCATAACCAGTAGTACCGTTGATTTGCCCGGCAAAGAACAGATTGCTGATCAGTTTGGTTTCTAACGTTAAACCTAACTGCGTAGGAGGGAAGTAATCATATTCTATCGCATAACCCGGACGGAACATTTTAGCATTTTCAAACCCTGGTATTTTGGTCAAGGCTTTATATTGTACGTCCTCCGGTAAAGAGGTTGAGAAGCCATTAACGTATATCTCAACCGTATTTAAGCCCTCTGGCTCCACGAATATTTGATGACGCTCGCGCTCTGCAAAACGGTTGATCTTATCTTCAATTGATGGGCAATAACGCGGACCTAAGCCTTTGATACGGCCAGTAAACATGGGCGATTTCTCAAAGCCTTCTTTTAAAGTTTCATGCACATCGGAATTAGTGTAGGTTATCCAGCAGCAGCGTTGCTCTTGGATTTGCTCAACTTCGGTATACGAAAAACGACCTCTTTCTTCATCGCCCCACTGTTCTTCCATTAACGAATAATTCAGGCT
Source organism: Mucilaginibacter roseus (assembly GCF_021215455.1). Taxonomy (GTDB): domain Bacteria; phylum Bacteroidota; class Bacteroidia; order Sphingobacteriales; family Sphingobacteriaceae; genus Mucilaginibacter; species Mucilaginibacter roseus. The sequence continues at coordinate 814,175 of NZ_JAJPWV010000003.1, forward strand.
GCGGCCATCAACACGGGGTGGGGTGCCGGTTTTCATACGTCCGGCTTCAAAGCCTAACTCAGTTAACTGTTCGGTTAAACCGGTAGCTGATTTTTCACCGGTGCGACCACCGCCAAAGCGTTTTTCGCCGATGTGAATAATGCCATTTAAAAAAGTACCATTAGTGAGTACAACAGAGTTCGCTTCTATTTCAACGCCTATTGAAGTACGTACGCCATATACAGTATTTCCTTTAACTAATAAGGAGCTAACCATATCCTGCCAGAAGTCTACGTTCGGCGTATTTTCCAAAGCTAAACGCCACTCTTCCGCAAAGCGCATGCGGTCGCTTTGGGCGCGTGGACTCCACATTGCCGGGCCTTTGCTTAGGTTCAGCATCCTGAATTGGATAGATGTTTTATCGGTTATAATACCTGAATAACCACCCATTGCATCTATCTCACGCACTATTTGCCCTTTAGCAACGCCACCCATAGCGGGGTTGCAGCTCATTTGGGCAATCGTATTCATGTTCATAGTGACCAGCAGTACGGATGAACCCATATTGGCTGCTGCTGCCGCCGCTTCACAGCCTGCGTGCCCTGCGCCCACTACTATTACATCATATTTCTTAAACATATTCCCTCCATGTTCCACGTGGAACATAAATTTTTAACAATAACGAACGTTCCACGTGGAACATTATCCTTCAATCAGTTCAGTCAACTCAAGCCAACGCATACTTTTCTCATCAAGTTTGTCGTTTAATATAGCTAAGTCAGCCAATATTTTATTTAAATCTTCACTGCCTAAACCTGATGTGTTTAGCTTCTCGTTATGATCTTTAATATCGTTTTCAAGCTTTGCTATTTCGTTTTCTAATCCTTCGTACTCACGTTGTTCCTTATAGCTAAGCTTATTCTTTTTAGGTGCGGCAACTACAGGAGCTGGTGCCGGTTTAACTTCAGCTTTTTGTTTTTCGGCTATTTTTTCAGCTTCCAGTTCGTTACGATATTCAGAATAATTACCGTTAAATATGCGTACATCGCCATTGCCTTGCATAATGAAAAGCTGCTCAGTAAGTTTATCAAGCAAATAACGGTCGTGCGATACAAGCATCAATACGCCATTATATCCCGTTAAAAACTCCTCTAATACGTTCAGCGTATCGATATCCAGATCATTGGTTGGCTCATCCAGTATCAGGAAGTTGGGGTTCTTCATCAGGATGCTCATCAACTGTAAGCGCTTCTTTTCACCACCACTCAGGTTACTGATAAAGCTATGTTGCTTTTTAGGTGGAAATAAGAACAGCGTAAGGAGTTGTGATGCTGATATGGTTTTACCATCAGCCATCGTAATATACTCGGCAACGTTTTTTACTACATCAATCACCCTTTCATCAGGCTTAAAAGTAATGCCCGATTGATGGAAGTAACCTAATACAGTAGTTTCACCTTTGATCACTTGACCCTTATCGGGTGATAAATTGCCGGTGATCATGTTCAATAGGGTAGACTTACCACTGCCGTTTTTACCGGCTAAACCAATACGATCGCCTTTTTTAAATACATAATCAAAGTCCTCGACGATAGTTTGGCCATTAAAGCTTTTATTCACGTGCTCAAGCTCCATTATTTTGTTGCCTTGCCTTGCTGTCTTAACACTAAGCTCAACTTTCGCCTTTGGGCCTGCACCCTTGGTTTTATCCTCAAGCTCATAAAAAGCATTAATACGCGCCTGCGATTTGGTGCCACGTGCCTGCGGCTGCCTGCGCATCCATTCCAGCTCTTTCTTTAACAGGTTGCTGTTTTTTTGAAACTGCACTTCATCGTTGGCTTCCCGCTCAGCTTTCTTTTCCAGAAAATATCCGTAGTTGCCGGCATAAGTAAATATGCGGCCTTTATCGATCTCGATAATCTCGTTGCAAACGTTATCTAAAAAGTATCGGTCGTGCGTTACCATCAGGATGGTTTTGTTGCCTTCAGTAAGCAATTTCTCCAACCATTCAATCGTATCAATGTCCAGGTGGTTGGTAGGCTCATCCAAAATATACAGTTCCGGATCTTCGATTAGTAAACGGGCAAGCGCTAAACGTTTCTTTTGTCCGCCGGATAATGATGCTATATTTTGATTGAGATGGTGAATATCCAATCTGCCCAAAATGGTCTTGATCTTATACTCATACTCCCAGGCATCAACCTCACTCAACTCCTCCATTATTTTATCGAGCGCCTTACTATTTTCAGGATCGTTCTCTAATAATTCCTCATAGCGCCTTATTAATTGCTGCTGGATGTTATCCTCGCTGAAAATATAATCGCTGATGGTAACAGCACTTTTAAAGTCAGGGTCTTGCTCCAGGTAACCTACTCGCAAATCGCGGGCACGCACAGCCTTGCCTTCGGTAGGCATTAGCTGCCCTGATAAAATTTTGAGCAGGGTTGATTTACCCGCGCCGTTAACGCCCACTAAGGCCACCCTGCGCCCACGGTTAATACCAATGGTCATGTTCCTAAACAGCCAGTGGTCATGAAACGAATGGCCTAAATTTTCTCCTGATATATACGTGCTCACGCTAATTGTTTTATTTTTTCGGTAGTGTACACAAACACTCCGTTGTCGTTAGTTAATGATTGATTAAGCATTGCCCGTGCTACCGTTTCAGCTTTTATGCTTTTGTATTTTTTTAAGCCGCCTATCAGCAGAGGATTTAATACCGCAAATACTACATTCGCAATTTTTTCACCTAAACGCGGCTCATCACGATCACCTTCTAAAAATGATGGCTGATAGATATAGGTACTTTTAACACCGGCAGCTTTTACATCAAGTTCTGCATCACCTTTTGTTTTCAAATAATAGTTAGATGATGCGGAGTTAGCTCCAATAGCAGAAATCAAATGATACTCATTAACACCATTTTTAGCGGCTAATTGCGCCAACTTAACGGGGTAGTCATGATCTATCTGCCGGTATTGAATACGATCTGGCGTTTGCTTTTGAGTTGTACCCAAAGCACAAAACAGGACATGCCCGTTTATCAGATTACTATATCTGTCCAGGTCGTTAAAATCTATCACCGCTTGTATCAACTTTTTATGCTCAACCGGCAACTGACGGCGGGTTAACACCAAAACCTCATCATATTCAGGGTGCTGCAAAAGCATGGTCAGTAAGTTACTGCCAATAAGTCCGCTTGCGCCCGCTATAATCGCTTTGTATGCCATAATGTTGAAAAAATTATGCAAAAATACATATAATAAATTTGTGGAATAAATATTGAATGTTTAAACATATATTAAATAACATTGATATGGAAAAGATATTTCATCCTGCTAATCAACGTGGTTATAATGATATTGGCTGGTTGAAGGCTAACTTCTCATTTAGCTTCGGTCCGTATTATGATCCTGAAAAAATACATTTTGGTGCATTGCGCGTACTGAATGACGACATTATCGGCCGCGGCCGCGGGTTTGGCGCGCACCCGCACGATAACATGGAAATTATTACCATTGTGCTTGACGGTGCGTTGGAACATAAAGACAGCATGGGCAATGTAGGAATAATAAAAGCCGGTGAAGTGCAAGTAATGTCAGCAGGCACGGGTATAACACATTCCGAATACAATCCGCTGCGCGATAAAGATACCAGCAGCTTACAGATATGGCTATTTCCGAAGGAACAGAACATCAAGCCAAGGTATGACCAGAAAAGCTTTATTGACGCGCTTAAATTAAATGAATTAACTATGCTAATATCTCCCGATCAAAATGAGGCCACGCTTTGGATTAATCAGGATGCTACCTTTAGTATGGGCGAATTTGAAACCGGAAAGACCATCAATTATGATATGAAAACGGCTGGAAACGGAGCTTATATCTTCCTGTTAGAGGGAAGCGTTGAAATTGCAGGCGCAATTTTAAACAAAAGAGACGCACTGGGTGTTTATGATACCAGTTCTGTAACCATTGAAACCGTTGCGCACTCGCGTTTACTGATACTCGAAGTACCTATGTAACCTGCCCGCTCCGCGCATATTATCCATGTGTTTGTCATGAACAATGTTGCTTAAAACAAACGGGAATGTTTGTATGTAGTTGCTGATTATAATTTGGACGAATATGGCAGAGCAGGTAATACCCGCATGGAAAAAGTGGCTTGAAGGCATTGGCGAGCAGGGCGTATTTTTTACGCGCTTTGTCCGCAATATTTTCGCTGGTGGCTTTGAATGGTCAGAATTTGTTCGCCAGTGTTATGAAATTGGTTACAAATCGTTAACACTGGTAGGCATAACTTCATTTATTATGGGCTTGGTGCTCATATTACAATTGCGGCCTACCATGGTTGATTTCGGTGCCGAAAGCATGCTGCCGCGAACCTTGTCCATCGCGCTGATACGTGAGATAGGCCCGGTTATTACCGCCATCATTTGTGCAGGCAAGATAGCATCCAGCATTGGTGCCGAACTGGGCAGTATGAAAGTTACCGAACAGATTGACGCTATGGAAGTATCGGGCGCTAACCCGGTACAATACCTGGTGGTGACCCGCATTATTGCTACCGCTTTTATGGTGCCCCTGCTTACCTTAATTGGTGATGTGATCGGCCTGTTTGGCGGATATATAGCCATTAATCTTACGGATGATATCAGCTTTTACCTTTACTTCCAAAAATGTATAGCCTCCATTGAATTTGTTGATTTCATACCGGCATTCATCAAAACCATATTTTTTGGCTTTGCTATTGGTTTTGTGGGATGTTATAAGGGTTACAACTCTAATAAGGGAACTGAGAGTGTGGGCATCGCGGCTAATTCGGCAGTGGTCACCGCTTCGTTATGGATTTTTGTGATTGATGCGATCGCTGTTCAGGTAACCAACCTTTTATACTATTGATACCATGGCAGACAACAAAGATATATCGACAGTTGATCAGCCGGTTAAAACGGACACTAACGAGGTGGTTATTCATATAAAAGGCCTGAAAAAGTCTTTCGGTGAAAAAGAAGTGCTGCGCGATATCAACCTCGATTTAAAAAGAGGCGAGAACGTGGTGGTATTAGGCCGATCAGGACAGGGTAAATCCGTAACCATACAATGCATTGCAGGTTTGCTAACCCCTGACGATGGGGAGTTAACCGTATTTGGCGAGGATGTTACCCAAATGAATGAGGACGAATTGAAGCAGTTGCGTATAAAGATAGGTTTCCTGTTTCAGAGTGGGGCGCTGTATGATTCTATGACCGTTCGAGAGAACCTTGAATTTCCGCTTACACGCGTTTTAAAATTGAAGGACCAGCAAGAGATAGACCAAAGGGTAGAAGAGGTATTAGAGGGCGTAGGATTGGCTGATGCAGCCGATAAGATGCCGTCCGACCTATCGGGTGGGATGCGTAAACGGATAGGGCTTGCCCGAACGCTTATTGTAAAGCCTGAAATTATGCTTTACGATGAGCCTACTACAGGCCTCGACCCAATAACATCGCGCGAAATAAGCGAATTGATATTGAACATGCAGCGTAAATACAAAACATCATCAATCATCATCACACACGATTTGGAGTGCGCTAAAATAACCGCCGACAGGGTAGTGGTAATGAATGATGGCGAATATATAGCCGAGGGTACTTACGAGGCGCTGCAAGCTTCGGAAAATGAATTTGTACGATCTTTTTTTAACGAACAGAAATGAAAGCAACATCATCACAAAAAATAAAAATAGGCATCTTCTCCATAGTTGGCATCGCGGTGCTTATTGTGGCCATCTTTCTGATTGGCAGCCAAAAGAGTATGTTCAACTCCACTTTTAACGTGTATGGCGAATTTAAGAATGTGAGCGGCTTACAGGTAGGAAATAATGTGCGCTTTGCAGGTATAAATGTAGGTGTTGTAGAAAACATCACCATTGTTACGGATAGCATGGTACGTGTTGACCTTACGCTGAACAGCAACGTAAATAAATTCATAAAAAAGGACTCGAAGGTGAGCATCAGCAGTGATGGTTTGATGGGCGATAAATTGGTAGCCATTGCACCGGGCGGAGTTAAAACGCAGGAGATAGTAGAGAACGGCGATAAGCTTGAAGCGGTGAACCCATTGGATGTTGACAAGATGATCAACAAGCTAACCCGCGTTGCTGATAATGCCGAGAAGCTATCGGCCAATCTTTCCGATGTGGTTTATAAAATCAATCATGGCAAGGGCAGCATTGGCCGTTTGCTGAATGATGACAAGATAGCCGAGGATTTACGTGGTACCGTTAAGCAAGCCAAATCAACCATAAAAACGGTTGACGCCGCTACGGTAACACTGCACGAAGATTTAAAGGCAGCACAAAGCAACTTCCTGCTGCGAGGTTTCTTTAAAAAGAAGGAAAAGGCAGCCAAAGCCAAACAAGATTCCATCCGCAAAGCCAACGAAAAGGCTGAAAAAGAAAAGAAGAGGGCACAGGAGAAGGCCGAAGAAGAACGTAAAAAACAAGAAGAAGAGGCTAAGAAAAAGCAGGATGATAATTAATCACGAGCCATCTTTAAATTCATCACCCGTTTTACAAAGGTTCTGATTAAACGTTTAGGATTATCTTTATCTATTAATCGTTCTACGACTAATATATCTGCTGAAAGGGTGTAATTGCAAACGAAGCTGGAATTATCATATTGGTAGGTAAATTCAATAGTTTTTTTACTGGCATCAAGTTTATATTTATTGGGTGGTGCCGCTATACCACCGGTTTCTGTATACAACCCGAACTGGCCGAAGTACAATTTTAAATTATTGTTAGAGATTGTACTGTCTCCTATTGTTTCACCTACCTGCACCCATTCAATCGGATGATTATTGAGCCAGTCGCCAATCAGCTCATTACTTGTATTTCGATAGTCTGTTAAAGGCATAACAAATTGCCAATAAGCCGCTGCAATAATTAAAACGTTAACGGCCCATTCAATACCTGAAAATTTAAGTTTTGATGTTTTAGATAGGATCAGCATTATTATGCTTTTCACTTTACACCACTCAATTGCAAATATTAACAGGTTCAATAGCAACAGAATCGAGGCTATTAATTTAGTAGCATCCCATAGCTCTAATGCGTAGTTAATCAAAAATACGTTGACGGTTACAGGCAGCATAAGCGCAGCGCCTAAGAAGGATGTTCTTCTGAAAAGAAGCAGGAGGGCCGGTATCAGCTCACAAAAGCCTAATAATACCTCAAACCATGGAGAATGCCCCAAAAAAGCCCAGGTTAAAGCAGTCCCTGGTGTTTGTTCAAGCGGTAGCAATAAGGTTGCTGAAGTAACTACAAACTGTGTACGGAGTATTTTGGTGAATGCGTAGGGCAGCATGGTAATTGCCAAAGCGTATCGCACCAGTATAAGGTATAGTTCAGATTTCTTAAAAAATTGCAATAGGGTTTTCATCATGCTGTTAACGCTTGCTTGATCAGCGTATTGCACAATAAGCATCAAATAAAAAGGGCGCTTATCAAGCGCCCTTTTCAATTATAATGCATTTGTTATTTCCGGTGATAACGGAGTTGTTTTTGAACGGTAACGGTGTATCAGCTTGCCGTTTTCATCAATCAGGAATTTTTCGAAGTTCCATTTGATCTCGCCTGTAAAATCAGGGTTTTCGGCAGTGGTTAGGTATGCGAATAGCGGACTGATATCATCGCCCTTAACACTTACTTTTTCACTAAGTGGAAAAGTTACGCCATAGTTTTTTTGGCAGAAAGACTTGATCTCCAGGTTAGCGCCGGGTTCCTGTCCGCCAAAGTTATTTGCCGGGAAGCCTACCACTACCAGCTTATCTTTATACTGATCGGCCAGCTTTTGCAGTTCAGCATACTGCGGCGTGTAACCACATTGCGAGGCTGTATTAACGATCAGCACTTTTTTGCCTTTGTATTTAGCTAAAGAAAAATCTTTGCCTTCGATGGATTTCAGTTTAAAATCGTATACGCTTTTTGCCGGTGCAACAAAAAGCAAAGCCAGTAAAATGGTCAGTGTTTTCATGGTTTAATAAATTGATAAACAGTTTATACGGGTAAAATTAGGAATTAAAATGAGCGTTTGCCTAAATAAAAATCTTCTTTTTGTGTCATAATTTTTTTATCGGCAGGCTTTTTATCCGGGTAGCCAAGCAGGTGTAGTGTCCCATGAATTATTACGCGGTGCAACTCGTCAGCATCAGCAACGCTAAATTTAGCGGCGTTTTCACGCGTTCGTTCTACTGAAATAAAAATATCGCCTACAATATCTCCCTCTACTTCGCTGTTATCAAACGTTACAATATCGGTATAGGTATCGTGGTTAAGATACTGCCTGTTGATCTCGATCAGGTAAGCATCCGAGCAAAAAATGTAATTGAGTTCCTTTAATTTATAACCTTCGGCTTCAATAGTGTCTTTTATCCATTGCCTTATGGCGGTTTTTTGTTTCAGCTTGAATTTTATGTCCTCTTCAAAAAAATTAATTGCCGGCATTATATCTTAAAGTGAAGTTCAATTTCGTTACCGCGCGTGTTAAATATGCATTGATCGGCCAGTTGTTTTAATATAAACACGCCCCGGCCTGTAAGTTTTTCCAGGTTTTCCGGCGCGGTAGGGTCTGGCAGGCTGTTATAATCAAAACCTTCGCCCTCGTCGGTGATTGTCCATATAATGCGCTTAAGTTCAACTTCAGCGTTAACTATAACAATTTTGCTTTCATCCTGCTGGTTTCCGTGTACTATAGCATTCATAACGGCTTCGTTCAGGCAAGTCATCATATTGGCGAAAACATCGTCTCCAACATGATGTTTATCGGCAATCTCTTCAATTAAAAGCTCAAGCTGGTTAATGCTTTCCAATTTTGAAGGCAGCTGCAACGTATATAGTTCACTGGTGTGAACGTTATTATGTTCCATTTTACTTTCCATTAATTTGTTCAAAGTAGGCTTGTATTTTACTTTTATAATATATGTTAAACGCTGGCGAAACGGTGCGCAGTTGCTCTGTTTGCTTGTTTTTTTGCTGCTGATAATTTTGCAGGGCTTTAATATATCCCGGTGGGAAGTTATTACCTGCATTGCTTTGGCGCCGGTTATCCTGTTCGCGCTGCTGTTCTGCCTTTTCGGCATCAAGCAAACGTGTTTGTATTTGCTGCTGTCTTTTTACGGTTTCTTCTGTTATTCTTCTGTTTACGATATCGTTCTCGGTTTGTTCCATTTCTTTTGAAATTTTGTCAAGGTCACCAAGTCCGCTTTTACCATCCTTGCTCTGCTCACGGTTTAGCTGCTCAAGTGCCTGGCGTATTTGCTGTTGCTGCCGGGCCATACGCGCCAGCTGCTCGCTCATGCCGCTCTCTCCCTGGGCGCTTTTGCCCTGGTTGCCCTGCCGCTGCATCTGCTGCCTTGCTTTTTGCATATTTTGGTTAAGCTGCTGTTGCATTTTAGCTAATTGCGATACCGATTGCTGTTTTTTGCCTTTACCGCCACCCTGGCGGTTTTGTGCGTTTTGTAATTGTTCAAGCGCTTCACTCAATAGTAATGCCAAATTGTTCATGGCTGTCATGGCAAATTGCTGGCTGCGATTGGCTTCGCCACTGCGCCGTTCGCCCATAAGGCTCAGCGCTTTATCAATATTATCATTAATGGCACCCACCTCTTTATTAACAGCAGATTGTATTTGCGGAACGCGCTTGCTCAGGGCATACAAACTGTCCTGTGCGGTTTTTAAGTTGTCCTTAATATCCTTTTGCTGCTGGGCAAGTTTATTATAGCCCGGATCTGCCGGATTAATTCCTCTCAGGCTCAGCATCAGCTTTTCCTGCTGAAAAGAGCTGTTAACCAAGTTTTTAAGCAACTCGCGCAATTGTGCGGCATTGATAGCGTTTTCGCTCTCTTCACCGTCTTGCTGTTGCTGTTGCATTTTACCCGCCATTCGCTGCATTTTTTGCGCTGCCTGCTGCTGTGACTTTGCCGCCTTCTGCCTGTCATTCTTTTGAATGCTTTGCTTGCTTTGATCCATTTGCTGGTCAACGGCATCGCTTTCCTGTTTCTGATTGTCCAGGTTCATTTTCTCGCCCAGGCCGTCGTTTTCTTTCTTCAATTCATCAAGCGATTTTTTTACATCGCTAAATTCATCTTTCAATTTTTGCTGCTGTTGAAGCAAGGCCTGCTTATCCTGTTTTTGTTGTTGGGTTTGCTCCGCTAATTTTTGCTGTTCATTAGCTAACTTATTGAGCTTGTTTATATTCTGTTCAACTTTTTGGTCAAAAGCCAGTTTTTTGTACAGTTCAAGCACCCGGTCAAGTTCCTTTTTCAGCGAGCGGTTGTCCTGCTGCATCTTGTTTAGCTCGTCACGCGCGTCATCCTTATCGCCTTTTTCCAGCATATCCTGCAGTTTTTTTAAAAGCTCCTGCGTTTTTGGGTCGAGCACGTTGTTGAACAAATCCGCAATTTGTTGCTGTTTTTGTTGTAATTCTGCACTTTGCTGCTGGTTCTCCTGGCGGTTATACTGGTTTTTGCGGTTCTCTTCCTGTATATCTTTCACCAGATTATTTAGCTCCATCCGCTTTTGCAGCAGTTGTTCTACCTGCTTTTTTTCTTCGAAGCTGAGGCTGTTTTTTTCAAGCAGTTGCCGGTTAAGCCGTTGTGATTCACGCTCAATCTGCGCAGCAAGTTTTATGGCCGATTGTGTTTTATCGGCAACTGATTTAGTGCCCGCCTCAAGTTGCTCATTAAGCTGCTTTGCGTCCGGAATGTTGAGCGTTTGTTCCGGAGTTCGAGCGCGCTTCGGGCCGGTTACGGCATCATTGTCAGCAACCTCAAAATAATAGGATACTTGCCGGCCTTCTGGCAGCTTAACTTGTTTCATATCCCAAAAGAAAAAGAAACCTGCCTGATTTCGAGAAAGATCAGCCTTGACCGGTAAGTGGTAAGTTTTATTGCCGGTACGGTAGTTAAAAGTTAATGAGGTAAAGCCGTGATCATCCTGCACGGTACCATTAAAATATAGAGCTTTACTGCTTATTGAGTCCTGCTTTTGTTCGGCAGTGATTAATGGAGATTGATCGGCAATTACAGTAACATTATAGGCCGATGAATCAGTGTTATGCTTTACAAACTGATTTGCCGCGCTTAATTTATAAGTTGTGTTTTGCGTTATTTTCTGCTGATAAACAAACGTTCCACCTTGAGTTGGTTTCAGTTCATTTAGTACGTCGTCTACTTTAAAGGTAAGCACTGAGGTATTTTGCGTTTTTATGTGCCATTTAACTATAGTTCCGGCCGGTACTGTAAGGTCGCCGGCATTTGGTATAAGTTCGCGCTGTTTATGCAAATAAGCCGGATATTGTAACGTTGCATCAAAACTGACCAATGTTGGCCTGGCGTTTACCTTAAGCTGATAATCTTGAGAATTATAGCCATTTGCTGATAAGGTGAAATTAACGTCACGTTGCAAATTTTTAAAGTCATATTTAAATCTGTTCACGGCGGTTTTTTCAAGCTTAAATGTATTGTCGCCATTGCGTATGTAAACTTCTGCCGGTAGGTTATTCCCTTCCAGTTTCAAGTCAAGCGTTAGGTCGTCACCTTGTACCGCAGTCAAAGGCGTGTTAATAATAACAAATGTAAAAGGCGCAACCGGAGCGAAATATTTATCGTGTTTCAGCAAGCGTTCTGTGCTATCTGTAAGTATTGATGGTGCTGCCAGCGCAAGTATGCAGATGATGCCCAGCGGAATAAGCGCCCACTTTAAATAGCGCCTGTTCTCCTTTAAATTAACCGCCGAGGGAAAGCTGATTGGGCTAAGCTCATTTACCTTTTGGTCTATACCGGCTTCAAGCAATGCTCGTTTTTCTGGGTCGGCCAAAGCTTGCCTTTTAAGCTGCAGGGTATTCAGTAGTTTATCGTTCACGTTACCGAAATGCCGGCCAATAATTACCGCAGCTTCATCGTACGTAAGCGTTTGGCCAATACGTAACCAGGCCAGCAGGGACGGTATCACCAGCCATATCAGCAGAACGAGGTTAATGATTATGAACAGGTAAAAAAGCACCGAACGCAGCGTAGTGTTGAAATTACCAAAATACTCGGCAAGGGTAACAAACAGGTACAACGAAAATAGCCCGGCTCCTAAAAATATAAGGCCTCTCAAAAGGTTATTAAAGTAATACTTTCGAATGAAGGTATTTACCTTAATAATGAGCAGATCATAATTATCAGCCTTGTTCATTTACAGGTTTATTCCTTGTAAAACGAAAATCTGAAAATAAATCGTATTGCGGCAATGCATCAAAAAAATAAAATAATGTTTACGACTAAATTATATTAGTTACAATGCGTAAAAACCAACTTTTTACCGCTTCAACCGCCTCGCTCCGAACTTAATTACTTATACTTGGTTTATATTAACCATTGTTGCCGTAAACCCTGAATTATGATATTGAAAGATAAGAAGGTTTTAGTAGTTGAGGATGAACCCGGGCTTGCGTCCGTTATCAGCCGTGGGCTCGCCGCTGCCGGCATGGAGGTAAGTATTGCTCCTGATGGTATAACCGGTTTGCAAATGGCTACCAATTACCAGTTCGATCTGTTAATATTGGATATTATGCTACCCGGCATGAACGGTGTTCAGATATGCCGCGAGGTACGAAAAAAGGACGATGCCATACCAATAGTAATGTTAACGGCCCTTTCAAGCACCGAGAATGTGATTACCGGTTTGGATAGCGGCGCCGACGATTATATTGTAAAACCCTTTAAGCTTGCCGAGCTTGAAGCGCGCATACGTACATTAATGCGCCGCAGCCGTAATAACACTGCCCCCAAAGATGTAATTAATGTTGCCGACCTGGAAGTTGACCTGGTATCCAAAACAGCTAAACGTGCCGATAAACAGATAAACCTTACCGCGACAGAGTACCGCTTATTAGAATATTTTGTAAAAAACCCTAACAAGGTATTATCGCGCATACAGATACTGGAAAACGTATGGGATATTGATTTTAATATGGGTACCAACGTAGTTGATGTTTATGTGAATTACCTGCGTAAAAAGCTTGATAATAATTACGAAACACGCCTTATTCAAACGGTTTTTGGCATGGGCTATATGTTTAAAACGGATGGTGAATGAAGCTGCAAACCAAAATAACGCTGCTGTTCCTCGTCATATCGGCCGTAGGCTTGCTGTTGATGAATGCCGCGATATTTTACTTTGTATCTGATTTTAATTTCGAGGATTTTTTTAAGCGGCTGGAAGCACGCGTGCGGTTTGCCGCGCAGATAAAAATTCACCCTGACGGGCGAACCGCGGCTTACCGCGAGGCCAAGACTAAAAACCTGGAAATGCTGGAAGGTGAACGCGATTTTGTAGTACGCGTAAACTCAGATGGTAGTTTTAAACGGCCGTTAAACTTACCGGATGAATTTTATACAACCATACTTAACGGTAACCGCGCCCGTTACGATCGCAAAAATCACTTTTATGCCGGCTCCCTATTTATCACGCCATACGGTAAATACGTAGTAATTGCCGAAGCAATTGACCCATACGGTTATAAAGAGTTAAACGAGTTAAGGAAAATATTGATCATTATATTTTTTATTTCGGTTATACTGGCTTACGTGGCAGGCCGGGTATTTTCTTACTACGCTTTAAAGCCTATCCGCAACCTCATCAGGAGTGTCAAGAATATAAGTGCGAATAACCTGCATATGCGGGTTGATGAAACAGGCAGAGACGAAATAGCCGAACTGGTATCAACATTTAACCATATGCTTAACCGCCTGGAGACAGCATTTGAAACACAGAACAACTTTGTAAGCAATGCTTCGCACGAGCTGCGTACGCCGTTAAGCATTATCAGCGGAGAAACGGAACTATTGCTTGCGCGCAAGGGTTTGGATGCAGACGCCATTGCCAATGTGAATACCATATTGCACGAGGCCGAAAAGCTTGAGAACATACTGGCCAGCCTGCTCGGACTGGCGCAGAGCGGTTTTGATGGCAAAAAACAAAACTGGCAGTTGATAAGGGCAGATGAGTTAGTAATAACTGCAGTGGAGTCGGTAAAAAAGATAGCGACAGAGTGCACTATTGATATTGATTTTTCGGCCTTGCCTGAAAATGACGATCAACTGCAAACCGAGGGCAACATGAACCTGCTGCACCTGGCCGTGAGCAATATTATAATGAATGCCTGTAAATACTCAAGCAATCAACCAGTTACTGTTAAAATTGTATCGCAAAAGGGCACCATTAAAATTAGTGTTATTGATAAGGGGATAGGCATACCTAAGCAGGAGCAGAAACACGTTTTTGAGCCATTTTTCCGCGCCTCCAACACTGGTAAATTTGAGGGTTACGGTATAGGTTTGCCGCTCACGCTTAACATCATTAAACTACACCAGGGTTCGATCAATATCATATCTGAAGAGCAAATGGGAACCGAAATACAGGTTATGCTACCCGTAGCCGAATAGCCGAACATTGCTTTACACAAATTGTTATCTGTTTATGAAAGATAGCAGGGTAGAAGTAATACAGGGCGATATCACCAAACAACAGGTTAACGCGGTAGTTAACGCAGCCAATTCATCGCTGCTTGGTGGCGGCGGCGTAGATGGCGCTATACATCGTGCGGGCGGAAAAGCGATTTTAGAGGAGTGCATCAAAATTCGTGACAGGCAGGGTGGTTGTAATACCGGCGAGGCGGTAATTACCACCGGCGGTAACCTGCCGGCCAAATATGTTATCCATGCAGTTGGCCCTGTTTGGAGTAATAATAGCGCTGATAAAGCTGCAACGTTGTTAGCTAATGCTTATCGCAACAGTTTAAAACTGGCGGTTAAAAATGGTGTAAAAACTATCGCTTTCCCCAATATCAGTACAGGTATATATCACTTCCCCAAACCACAAGCCGCGGATATCGCGATCAAAACCATTACTGATTTTCTGACGGAGAACAACACCATTACTAAAGTGCTGTTTGTATGTTTTGATGATGATAATTACGGGTTATATCAGCAGCGGTTAGGCGGCAGCTGATTACAAATTGTCTATCAGATCCTTCAAAAACCTTTCTGGTATTTGCCAATGCGGTACATGCTTAACCCCCGGATAGCTAATCAGCCTGGCACCGGGTATCATCTTGGCCGTTGCTGGTGCCAGTTTTTTATAATTACCATGTCTGGTCTGTTCTTCCGGCGATAGGTAGGCTTTACCCACAATAGTATTATCCTCCAAGCCAATAAACAAAACGGTTGGTACTTTTATATTACCGAACTCGTGGCAAACGGGCTGCTCAAATATCATTTCATACGTTAAAGCCGATATCATGGCATAGCGCGGAAAATCGGCGCTATTGCTCACATTGCCGCCTATTTTTACCAGGTAATCATACGCCGGTTTCCACTCATCAAAATAAGATGTCTGGTAATATTTCTTTACGCTTTCAGCGGTAGTTTTAATTTCGCTTTTATAGAGTTCTTCGGCACTTTTGTAGGGCACGAATGACAGGTAATCCTCCAAGCCGATTGGGTTTTCAAGCAATAGTTTCTCAACCGTTTCTGGGTACATCAGCGTGAACCTTGTGGCTAGCATACCACCCATGGAGTGACCAAGGATGTAAGTCTTTTTTACTCCCAGCGTATCCAGCAGCTTTTTATTTAACTGTGCCAGCTTGTAAAAACTGTAATGGATGAAAGCCTTGGATGATTTACCGAAACCTAACTGATCGGGCACTACCACCCGGTAACCTTTCGCTGTCAACGCTTTAATCACACTGGTCCAATAATATCCGCCAAAATTCTTTCCATGAAAAAGCATCACTGTTTTGCCGTTGGTGTTAACTGTTGGAGGCACATCCATGTAAGCCATACGCAGATCCTGTCCGTCAGTACTCACAGGCAAAAATTTAACCGGGTAAGGATAGGCTATATTATCAAGCGTTATGGATACAGTATCAGGCTGTGCCAATGCGCTTAGGCAGATAACGGTAGATAATAGCGTTAAAAGAAACTTTTTCATCATATTAAAATACAGCAGATGCCGGCAAAAGTTTACCTTCAAGTAAAACGCCCCCTGATTAAGTCAGGAGGCGTTTATAAATCATTTTATTTGATTGATAATGGCAGATACACGCCGAAGGTAATGTTCCGGCCCGGATTGTATATACCAAAAGTCGGATCCTCGCTGCTTAAGCGGCCCGGTTTGTAGCGGCTAAGCGCATCGTAATACTTTTTATTAAGCAGATTATTGCCCGCAACATAAAGCTTAAGCGGTTGGTTGCCTAATTTTACGTTGGTGCCCAAGCCGGCGTTTAATAAGGTATAACCGTCGGTAGGGGTTTCAAAGGTAGCATCGAAACGCCCCTGCCTGAAAAAGTTATCAATGCCTACATATAAATACGATTCTTTTAAGCCTTTAACCTTAGGCTCAAAGCGCAGCGTGTTGCGCAAACTACCGGCAGGTATAAATGCCAAAGGCCTGTCTAAGGTGGTGTTTTGCGCATGTGTGTAGCCAAAAGTATTTTCCAGGTGTATAAAACTTACCGGGTGTATGGTAAGGCTACCCTCAAAGCCATATAAATTGGCATTTACCTGGCCGTAACGATAAACATCGTACTCTTTCGGGTTGCCATCTTCATCCACATCTTGCTGCACATCGCCGGGGGTATGCGATGCGTAGATGAAATTATGTATGTAATTCTCATAAATACCTACGCTGGCGCTGATGAATTTATTGTCATACTCCAAAGTAGCATCGGCCTGAAAACTGCGCTCGGGCGATAAATTAGGGTTACCAACCTCGTAGCGGAAAGTACCTTCATGTACACCGTTTGATGCCAGCTCGGCCGGGTTTGGTGCACGGAATGCCGAACCTGCATTAGCCTTAAAGTTAAGCTGATCATTAAACTGATGTGTGAAACCCAGCGCGCCACTTACGTTTGAGAACTTGTTTGTAAATGGCTCAAAGCGCACTTCATCCTCTTCGATTAAACCCTTACCGGTATTTTTGCGGTAGTCATAGCGTATGCCTGCATTAAAGGTGTTTTTGTCCCATGTTTTTTTAATATAAGCAAATGCGCCTATTCCGTATGAATTATAATCAGGCACTAAAAATTCTTCGCCTTTGTTCAGGCTCTTGCCTATTTCAGTACTTACACCAAAAACAGGTTGCCAGCCGTTGCTTTCAGGCAGGTAATATTTAATATCGCCGGTGTAGGTGTTCAAGTCAAAGAACAGAGATGGATCAACGCTTTCTTCCAGCTCGCGGCGCTGGTTTTTCTGGTAACCCAGGTTAACTTTTAAAAAGCCGCTGCCGATAATAAAATTGTTATCCCAGTTTATTTTATAATGCCTGATATCCTGACGCGGAAACAGCAGGCTGCGGCTTTTATAATCTGATTTTGTAAAAGGCTCGCCGTCTTCTTTCAAAAAGTCAAACCCGTTATCCGGCTCCGCCTCGTAAAACCCGATGTTGTTTTTAAAGTACGAGAAGTTGATATGCGAATAACCCCATTGCTTGTTCAACCCCAGCATACCGCTGATATTGGTTTCGTTAAAGCCGGAGTTCGGGAAATAATAATCGGGTGTTTTAAACGAATAGGCGTTCTTGTATGATCCTCTGGCTCGCCATACTAATCCGTCCTCGTTACCTGTAAACATCAGTGATGTACCGGTAAGGCCGTTGTTGGTAGCGTAGTTGGTTAAAAACTCGCCTTTTATTTGTCCGCTTGGCGGGGTTAGCGGGTCGAGCATATTAATTACACCGCCCAGCGCGTCCGATCCGTAAAGGAGCGAAGCCGCGCCGCGCAAAACTTCCACGCGGTCGGCACCGTACTGGTCAATCTCAATACCGTGCTCATCGCCCCATTGCTGGCCTTGCTGTTTAATGCCATTGCTCAGGGTAACCACTCGGTTATAACCCAGGCCGCGAATAACCGGTTTTGATATGGATGGCCCGGTTGTTATTTGTGACATGCCCGGCACCTGCGAGGCCAACGCGTCAATAATATTGGTTGATGGGCGCAATAGCTGTTCGCGGGTAACCGTGGTTGCCGATGTGCTGTTTTGCTTGCTGTTACCGCTTATTGGGGTGCCGGTTATTACTACCTCGCGGGTTTCAATAACACTGGTTTGCATTGTAAAAACCGGTGGCGTTGTTGCCGCCATATCCACCAGTTGGGTAAGGGTACGGAAGCCAACAAATTGTATCTGCACTAAAAATTTCCCGCGCACAGGCAGGTTATTGAATGTAAACTCACCATTTAAGTCAGTTTGGGTTGATATTTTTAGATCCGGGAAAGTGACTGTAGCACCGGGTAACGGCTGGCTGTTATTATCAACAACTTTACCTTTTAAAGTTATAACAGGGTTTGATGCCATGCTTTGGACAAATACCAATAGCAAGCATATCAATAGCTTGAATTTCATAATTCTTGTTCAGAAAAAATTAATAAATACTGCTTGCGCAGGTGGTGTGTTCTCTCTTTTTAAGATATTATGAAAACAGGAGGGGAGAGCCCGTCGGCAAGTATAAGGCCGAAGGATTTAAAGTAGATATTGACAGAAGAATGGGTGAATAACGCCGCCTGCAGGTTAATGGCAGCATAATGTTGTTGCAGCTCCATATCCGTATGGTGCATGCTATCGCAAATCTGGCATTTTTCGCTTACCTGCGTTAGCCCCTTTGTTTTGGCATCAGCGTGGTTATGGATGCCTTTTAAAATGTGGTGCTGATGCGAATACACTATAACCTGCCCTGCTATAAAGCAGAACAGCATAAGCCAGGCGGCGATCAAGGTGTAACGCTTCTTTTTCAAGACGATTGAAATTTGTGCAAATATAAAGCAATACAAATAAACAATTCATCTGCATAGGGTAACAAAATTGTGAAATGTATATTTGCCTGTATGAAACCTGCCGAAGTAAATAAAAGATGGGACGAGTTGCAGCAGCACATCGCCAGGGATTTTGATACCGACACGCCTGATATGAAGGTGATGCTGTTTTTAATTGGCGTACAGGAATTGGGGCAGGGCCCCCGCAAATTCAGCAAGCGCCAAAAAGAGGAATTGATGCACATTGCCAATTGCCGCCTTTTTAGCCAGATGGGGTTTTACGAACTTGAGGGTCTCGATCAGGATGGCTGGCCGCACTGGAAGTTGGTGAAGCCTATCCCGAATTACACCCTGCTTGAGCAGGAGATGGTAATGAAAACGCTTATTGTAAATTATTTCGCCGACATATACCCGTACGAAAATTAATATGAAGAAAATTTTACTTGCTGTTTTACTGCTGTTTACCGCGATAGCTACCCATGCTAAAGGGCCTAAAAACCAGTATGTTCGTATTAAAACCATGTACGGTACGTGCATTATCCGACTATATAATGAAACGCCACTGCATCGCGATAATTTTATAAAGCTGGCTAAGGCCGGTACGCTCAATGGCTCTTTGTTCCATAGAGTAATCAAGGATTTTATGATTCAGGGCGGTGACCCGACCTCAAAAGATGCCAAGCCGGGCGATACTCTGGGTAATGGTAAAGAAACTTATACTGTACCTGCGGAGATTCGCGACAGCATATTTCATAAAAAAGGTGTATTAGCAGCGGCTCGTGAGGATAACCCCGACAAGGCATCAAGCAGTTACCAGTTTTATATTGTAGAGGGCAAGCGTTTTACCGACGAGCAACTGGATAAGCTGGAACAAACCCGCCTCAAAGGCCGCAAGATACCTCTAAGCTGGCGTGAGTATTATAAAGCGGTAGGCGGCACCCCGCACCTCGATCAAAGTTATACCGTGTTTGGCGAAGTGATCACCGGCCTGGATATGGTTGACCTGATAGCCGCCCAAAAAACCGACGGTAACGATCGCCCGCTTAAAGATGTACCCATGACGATTGAGCTGCTCAGCAAAAAGGAGTGTAACCAGTTGGATAAAATACTTTCTATTTAACATGGATCTTGACATACGACAGGCCAACCTGAAGGATTTACATGCGATATGCGATCTGTTTTATAATACAATTCACGCTGTTAACAGTAAAGATTATGATGCCAGTCAAATCAAAGTATGGTCTGCCAACCGTGAGAACGATGAATTATGGCGCAAAAGGTTAAGCACACAATATTTTATTGTTGCAGTGCATAGCGAGCAGATAGTAGGCTTCAGCTCGGTTGCTACAAATGGGTATCTGGATTTAATGTTTGTGCATCAGCATTACCAGGGTAAGGGCATTGCCACCGGTTTGTTAGCTGAGATTGAGAGATATGTAATCGATAACCTTTCAGAAAAAACATTAACCACACATGCCAGCATAACGGCCCAGCCGTTTTTTCTTAAGAAAGGGTTTAAAATGATAAAACAGCAAACGGTTAAAGTTCAAGGAACGGGTCTTATTAATTTTGTGATGCAGAAAGAGTTGAAATAAATAATGAAGATAATTACTTACAATGTTAATGGCATACGTTCGGCCATAAGCAAAAACTGGTTGGAATGGCTGCAGGCAACCGATGCCGATGTGGTTTGTTTGCAAGAGATCAAGGCTACGCCCGACGTGTTGACCGATTTATTGATAGTGGAAGAAATGGGCTATCAGCATTATTGGTACCCGGCAGAAAAGAAAGGCTATAGTGGCACAGCTATTTTTACTAAACAAATACCCAAGCATGTAGAATATGGCTGCGGTATTGCCGATTTTGACCGTGAAGGCCGTAATATACGTGTTGATTTCGATGAGGTGTCGGTAATGAGCGTGTACTTCCCGTCGGGCTCAAGTGGCGATGAACGCCAGGATTTCAAATTTCGTTTTCTGGATGAGTTTGGCTCTTACCTGCAACAGTTAAAACACACCCATCCTAAACTGGTGGTTTGTGGCGATTATAATATTTGCCACAGGGCGATTGATATTCATAACCCCAAATCAAACGCTAATTCATCCGGCTTTTTACCCGCCGAGCGCGATTGGATGGAGAATTTTATTAATTCAGGTTTTATTGACACCTTCAGGCACCTGAACCAGGAGCCGCATAACTATACCTGGTGGAGCTTCCGCGCTAATGCCCGTGCAAAAAACCTGGGCTGGCGTATTGATTACAACATGGCCACCTCAGCGTTGGAGCCACACATCCGCCGTGCAGCTATCCTGTCTGAAGCAAGGCATTCTGACCATTGCCCGGTGCTGTTGGATCTGGAGCTTTAACCCCACCTAATCCTCCCCCTTTGGAGAGGATTAAAAATTGTCATTTCGAACGAGGTACGAGCGAGAAATCTGCCGCTATACGATGAGCGCAGACAGATTCCTCTCTATCGTTCGGAATGACAAATATTAGTGAAGGCCAAGTCACCCTGAGCTTGTCGAAGGGTCGAGCGAGGGGCCTAACCGGCGGCGAGTGCTTCGACAAGCTCAGCATGACAAGCGATAAAGCCCCTACGTCATTGCGTGGTACGAAGCAATGACGTAGAACTAATCAATTCCTCGATTTCACCCTGTTACTTTCATCGTCGGCACCGGTTTGGCGGTTGCGGGCTTTAATTTTGGTATTGCCGAAGTTATACGTAAGGTTGATACGGGCAATACGGGTTTCGCGTTTCTGGCGAATGTCCAGGTCAACTGTTTGGTAGTTTGCCGTAATGTTGTTGCGGCGCATCCAGAAAACATCGCTCACGGCTAATTTTACATTCAGTTTTTTACTCAGGAACGAACGGCTAAAGCCCAAATCGATTGAATATTGCGGCTTTATATTGTATATACCATAAGTAACGTTTGATTGGTAAAAGGTTACAATCTCGGCCTTGATCTCCTTAGGGAGCAAAAAGTTGTGCGTTGTTTTAAAGAAGAACGATGCGCGGCCCCTGTTCAAATTTCCACCAAGCAGGTCATTAGCTTTAAAGCTGTTGTAAAAACCGGTAAAGGTTAAATTACCTGTCCACCATTTCCAAAAAGTGAACGGCGTATTCAGGTTAAGTGAGTACGAATCCTGCGCGTTTAAGTTCAAATTAGTTTGATATGTTGCCTTTTTAGCGGTATCAGTTAATATAATCTCCGTAAAAACATCACTTGTGTGGCTGTAATTAAAGCTTAGGTTGATGGTTTTATTGTAGGTATAGTTCAGCTCAAATGAGTTAGTATATTGTGGTTTTAAAAATGGATTGCCTTGCGAGTAGGTAAACTGATCCAGGTAATAAACAAATGGGTTCAAATCCTCGTAGCTTGGGCGGTCAATACGGCGGCTATAGTTCAATCCCAATTCGTGTTTTTTTCCCAATTTTTGGTTAACAAAAAGGGTAGGGAAAAAGTTAAGATAACTGCGCTCGACCACGTTGTTGGTGGTAATGAGGTCGCCTTTCGATTTGGTATGCTCTGCACGCAAGCCCAATTGTACCGACGTGGTTTTGAATTCTTTACTCAAGTTAAAGTAACCGGCCTTAATATTCTCGTCGTATATAAAATGGTTGGTGCGGCCGGCATCGTCCACCAGTCCACTTCCGGTAGAATCTATCTTCGCCTGTAAATCATTGTCTGTTTTAACGAAGCTAAATTTGGCGCCCAGTTCCAATTTAAGCGTTTTGTTGATCGGTTTTACATAGTCAACCTTTTGGGTGTTGATTGTAATTTTTGATGGGGTAATATTCGCGATCAGGAGAGGATCCCTATAGCGCGTGGTTCCATCGGCTAAAAAGAAATCGGTGTTATAATATCCTTTAGAGTTATTGCGGAACTTGGAGTAATCCACATCAACGCTGATGCTTTGGCCAAGTGTGTCGATATCAAATTTGTCATTCAGGTTTAAAGCGATGTTACGGAATGATTGATCGATAGTTGATGGCGTGTTCTGAACACTGTCAACCCTGTCAAAAGATGGACCGATGTTGGTAATGTTGCCATTGGTATCAAACCCGTTGGAGTGATCGCCGCTTACAATAAAACCTACAACGTTTCTTTTAGAGGTATTGTAGTCGGCTCCAAAACGGTAGTTGTTAAAATGCACCTGATTAACAAAGTCGGTATATTGATTAAAGTAAGTTGTGCCGGTATTATTAGTAACCGTACGGCGCAGGTTCATGTTATTTTCGCGTTTAATATCACCACGACTAAATGATCCAAAAAAGTTCCAATCGCCTTCCTTTACATTGAGGTTAAGGCTGCTGTTGTTTCTAAAGTTTAATCCGTAGCCCGCGCCCGCTGTTAACGAGCCGTTAAAGCCCGACTGCTTATTCTTTTTCAACTTAATGTTGATGATACCGGAATTGCCAGCCGCATCGTATTTTGATGAGGGGTTAGTGATGAGTTCGATAGACTGGATAGTGCTGCCGTCGGTTGAGCGCAGCAGGTTGGCCAGTTGTGTGGCCGAAAGGTAGGTCAGTTTATCGTTAATCATTACCGTTACACCGGCTTTTCCCTGCAAGCTTATATTATCATCCTTATCTACGGTTACACCCGGGGCGCGTTCCAACACCTCTAAGGCGCTGTTGCCTGTGGCTACAATGCTGTTCTCCACGTTCATCACCAGGCGGTCAGCCTTGCGTTCAACCAAAGGCTTTGCGGCGGTAATGTTTACCGTTTTAAGGCTTTGGCTGGCGGGCTGCATACTTAAAGCGGCAACAGTTACCGCTTGAGCGCCGGCAGTGAATTTTGCGCTATAAGTTTTTTGATAGCCCATTGTGGTGGCCGCAATCATATAATCGCCTGCTGCAATACGGTCAAAAGCGTATTTTCCATTCGCGTCAGCCATTGTTCCTTTAACAATGCTCGAATCTTTAGCGCGTAAAAGGCTTAGCGTAGCAAATTCCATCGGCTTGCCGGCCTCATTTAACACCGAGCCCGATATTTTGGTTGAAGTTTGAGCAAACGCTGTACTAAATGTTGGTGCAAAAAGCGCAATTGTTGCCGCTATCCTGATTATAAATGCGCGTATGTATATAATATAGGTATAAAAGTTAGGACAATACTTATCCTGTAAAAGCATTTTCATGTTTTTTTAAGTGTTTAGTTAAAAAGTTTGGCTTTACGGTTCCGGTTGAACCGTCTTGTAGATGTTGTTTAACAAACCAGCATCTGTTATTTATACATAAGATGCTGAAACATGTGCCTTGGTTACAGTTTTAGTCAAACTTTTTTATCACTGGGAATAACTCAGCGGCGATTTTTTGCAGATAGGTATGGGTTTTTTCGAGCGATGTATTATCGGTTACGGCGTTAATTGCATGTCTGTCAACACGGTTGTTTTTCTCGGGCAGGTAGTAATAATAAAGGGGAATAATAAGCCCGCTGAATAACAGCAGGCTTATATATTTTATCAGGGCT
Source organism: Mucilaginibacter roseus (assembly GCF_021215455.1). GTDB lineage: Bacteria > Bacteroidota > Bacteroidia > Sphingobacteriales > Sphingobacteriaceae > Mucilaginibacter > Mucilaginibacter roseus. Next base: position 838,460 of record NZ_JAJPWV010000003.1, read on the forward strand.
TTCATTTTTTTGTAGTGATGATGGTGTCTTTTGCAATAACAACCGAATCGGCACCAACAGTAACGGCGGCAGCTACTGCTGCCGCAGCAGTGTCTGCCTTGCACTGCAAGCCTTCTGCCGTCATAACAAACTTGGTAGTTGGGGCATTTTCTTGCCCGTTCATTGATCTGCAACTCCAAGCGTCGATGTTGTTAACATAACGGTCCAGCTCTTCATCAATAACTACGTTTGTATTCACAGGAACCTTTAACGTGAGGTGTAATGATTGCCTGCGCCAAGGTGAACCGGCCCGGCGATCAAGCTTCGGTGAAAATTTTAGTACGGAATCTTGCTGAATGAATTGATAGTTGGTTGCCCTGGCGTTAATTAAAGCCTCCTCATAGTTCTTGCCATATGATCCGAATTCTTCAATAAGTACAGGTGTAGCTACATCGCTTTTTTCAATAGAGATGGATACATTGTTTATAAAGGATTCCGGATTATTACGATCATAATAGTTTTCTACAATTGTCAGGCCTTTAAACTGCTCTTTAATGTTCAGCCGGGTACTATCCTCGCTGGTGAGATATTTAATGTCATTAAGTTTCAAATAATAAGTGCCTTTTGCCGGCTTGATGTTAACCGTTTTCCTGAATCTGCCCACTTCCTTAAAATCAGCAAACGATCTGGCGGAATAGTAAATAACCACAAATATTGAAGTGAACCAAATAGCCAATAACGTAAGCCCTGTAGTTTTTGAAAAATTGAAATTTTTAAAGAGCAACGTTACTGCAAGTAAAATAATGGTAAGTAGTGGTATGGCTACCAGTAAAAATCCGCATATCAGGAAAATAACATTTACCTGGTAATTCACAATGTTAAAAGGAAACCATGTGTATAAGGCTGTATTTCCATATGCTATAAAGGCCACTATCACTACTGCGAGGCTTATGATGCCTGCAAAGGCTGAAGCAACAAGGGCTATGCCGCATACTTTAAGCAATACTTTTCCAAAGCCTCTTAAAAAAGTGCCGAAATGTGTAAAAAAGTCGCCCGCGAAATCACGTGCACGGTAAACAAAGGGGCGCGCTTCTTTACCAAAACTGTTCATGCTGCCTCTTAAGCCGGTCATCTCTTCTTCAAAATTGCGTTTAAAACCCTGTAGGTTTAATTTTTCGCCCTTCATGGCCATGCGGTCGGCCCGGGTGGCGGCTTTAGGGACCACCAACCAAAGTATAATGTATAAAATGATACCCGTGCCAAACATCAAAACCGCGATAACGAACGCAAGCCTGATCCAAACGGCTTTAAAGTCAAAATAGCTGGCTATACCGGAGCATACGCCGCCAATCACTCTGTCCTCAGGATCGCGGAATAGTTTACGATGGGTTTGTTCGCTTTCGCCAATCATAGGTTCGGTGATGTTGCCTTCTTCGTCTGCACCTGCAAAATCCTCAACGCGTCCCATCTGCTGAATTACGAGTTGTACATCAGCATCAATAATTGCTTGCTTGCCGTCGCGCGCCAATATCTCGCTTAGCATTTCGGCTATGCGGTTTTCAATATCAGTAGTAATCTCCAGGCTGTCGGCCGAGTTCATAAAATGACGTTTAACGTCAGTCATGTAATTCTTAAGTGTCTCATAGGCATCCTCTTCTATGTGGAAAACGGTGCCGTTTATATTTATAATAATGGTTTTGTTCATGATGATAACTTTTGGGGTGATAGGATAGGGTTACTTTCTGTCGCCAATAGCGGTTTTAACGGCAAACTCGAGTTCCTGCCAGGTTTTATCGAGTTGCTCGAGCACTTTGCGGCCATCGTCTGACAGGACGTAATATTTGCGCGGCGGCCCGGAAGTTGATTCAACCCAGTTATAACTGAGCAATCCATTATTCTTTAACCGGGTAAGCAGGGGATACAAAGTGCCCTCAACAACAAGTAGTTGCGCTTTTTTTAATTCGGCAATAATGTCTGAGGCATATGTTTCACCCTTGGCAATTATGGAAAGTATGCAGTACTCCAGTATGCCTTTCCTCATTTGTGTTTGGGTATTTTCAACAATCATAATACAAAGATATATGTTTAAAAATGTATTATGCAATACATAGTACTAAATTTTTTGAAATTTCTTTTTTAGTATGTCAGGAGAAAGTTTTTTAACTTTTTTTAACAGATTATTTGACTTTTTAATAATGTAACATTACTTTTATGTTCAATTAACTATTAACTGATCTTATTTATTAACGAAATGAAAAAACTTCTACTCGTAAGTTTGTGCTTTCTGTTGTTATGCGTAACGCAGACATTTGCGCAAAATCGGACAGTTACCGGTACTGTTACTTCAAAGGACGACGGCCTTCCGTTGCCCGGAGTAAGTGTAACCGTATCGGGAACTACAATTGGTACGCAAACAAATGCGGCAGGTAAATTCTCCATCTCTGTGCCCGCAAATGCAAAATCGCTACGTTTTTCTTTTATCGGCTTTGAAAGCCAGGATGCATCAATCGGAACACGTACTGACGTTTCTGTATCCCTGTCGTCAAGCTCAAACCAGCTTAATGAGGTGGTTGTTGCAGCTGCCGGTCTTCAGGTACAAAAAAGTACGCAAGGTTACGCAACCACTCAGCTGAAGAGCCAGGCCATCACTCAAGGTAAAACCCCAAGTGTTGCCGCGGCCCTTTCTGGTAAAGTTGCAGGTTTGCAAGTTAACGTTGTAAGCAGCGGTGTTAACCCTAACGTACGTATCGTACTTCGTGGTAACCGTTCATTACTTGGTAACAACCAGGCCCTGATCGTGTTGGATAACATCATTGTTCCAAATGCGGTATTAAACAGCTTAAACCCAGAGGATATCGAAGACATCCAGGTGTTGAATGGTGCTTCTGGTGCTGCTCTTTATGGTTCGGACGCGTCAAACGGTGCGATCCTGATCACAACCAAAAAAGGTAAAAAAGGATCAACATCAATCCGCTTTTCAAACACAACCAGTTTAGAGCAGGTTAGTTACTTCCCGAAAGTTCAAAACCAGTTTGGTTCAGGTTCTGCGTCAGGTATCCAACAATATACGCCTTACGAAAACCAACAATACGGACCTGCGTTTGACGGTTCATTAAAACCAGTGGGCCGTGTGCTTGAAGATGGTTCTCAACAAATACTTCCTTACGCAGCAACAAACTCAAAAAATGATTTTTGGGAAACAGGTGTAGCTAACCAGTCAGACTTCACTTTACAAACAGGTGATGACAAGTCAACAACTTATTTTTCAGGTCAGTACTTTACTCAAAAAGGTACAACTCCTGGTGACAGGTACAACCGTGTGTCATTGCGTTTGAACGGTACCCGTGATATCGGTAGCAACGTTTCGTTAGACTACTCTGCTAACTATGTTCAAAACCGTTTGGATGTAACCAGCGCGACCGGTACAATTTATGACAACTTATTAAACCAGCCTGATAACATCCGTATTACTGATTATAAAGATTGGCGCAATAATAAATTTGCTAACCCTAACGGTTTTTACAACGATTATTACGATAACCCTTATTACAGGGCTGCTAACAGCCGTGCCAAAACCCGTCAGGATTATTTAATTGGTAAAGCTGAGTTAAAGTGGCGCCCTATTGATGTATTAACGTTTGTAGGCCGTGTGGGTATTTCAACATACAATACATCATATAAGAGCACTGTTAACAAATTTGTGTTTACCCCTTATACAATTGCAAGCGGTAAATTCAATGGCGCTAACAATATTCCAGGTAGTGTTGAAGACGGTAGTTCATACACCACTCAATTGTTATCAGAGTTTCAAGGTACTTTTGAAAAAACCTATGGCGATTTCAAGGTGTCATTTACTGCCGGTACTCAGCTTCGTGGGAATAACGACAATTCTCAAACAATCAATGCCAGTGGTTTAATACAAGAGGATTTATTTAACGTTGGCGCTCGCTACACCGCTAATACAGGTGGAGGCCAAAGTTCTGCTACAAGAAGGCAAATGGGTGTTTACGGTGATTTACGTGTAACTTATAAAGATTATTTAACTTTAGAAGGTACGGGCCGTAACGACTGGACTTCAGTTTTAGCAAGAGATAACCGCTCTTTCTTCTATCCGTCATTAAGTGCTTCATTCGTGCCAACAATGGCTTTTGAATCACTAAAAGATAATGACATGGTTAACAGCTTAAAAATCCGTGCTTCATTATCAAAAGTAGGTCAGGCTAACATCGATGCTTATGCTAATGTTCCAACTTACAGCCAAGCTGCAGGTTATCCATTCAGCACAGGCCCAGGTTACATCCTGAGCAGCCGTTTAGTATCATCTTCACTACGTCCGGAGATCACTAAAGGTTGGGAAGCTGGTTTTGATGGTTTGTTCTTTAACGAACGTGTAAGCGCAAGCTTAACATACTACAAAACAAATACTACTAACCAAACAGTTCCTACAGGCGTATCAAACGCAACCGGCTTTACCTCTTACTTAACTAATACGGGTAACGTATTAAACAAAGGTTTGGAAAGTACTTTAAGCGTTATAGCATACAAGAATACTGATTGGCAATTAACATTAGGCGGTAACTACACCTATCAAATAAACAAGGTTGTTGAAATCAGCTCTGACCTTAACCAGGTTGCTTTGAGCACTGGCGCTTCTGCGCAGGTGTATGCTATTACCGGATTGCCTTACCCAGTACTACAGGGTACCGATTATCTTCGTGATGACCAAGGCCGAGTAGTGATTAACAGAGCCACCGGTTATCCGATTGCTAATGCTGCTCAAACTATATTAGGTAACACCAGCCCTAAACATCGTGTTGGCGTGAATATGGAGGTTAAATACAAAAGCTTCAGATTATTTGCATTGGCTGAATACCGTGGTGGTTTCGTAGTATACAACAGTGGTGCCGGTACTTACGATTTCTCTGGTTCAGGTATCAGAACAGCATACTATAACCGTGAGCGTTTCGTGTTCCCTAACTCATCTTATTTTGATGAAGCTACTAACTCTTACGTTCCTAACACAAACATCACCGTGTCAGACGGTGGCGCAGGGTTCTTTGCTGATAACAACTATAACATGAACATCGCTACCAACTATATTTACAGCGGTGCATCATGGAAGTTGCGTGAGGTGTCTTTGTCATATGATTTACCAAAATCGATTTTAGGTAACCAAAAATATGTTAAAGGTGTAACCATCAGCGCACAAGGTCGTAACCTGTTCCTGTGGGTTCCAAAATCAAACCTTTACACCGACCCTGAGTTTAACTTCACAGATGGTAACGCTATTGGTATCCAATCATTAAGCCAAACCCCTCCAACCCGTTACTTTGGTGCAACCCTATCAGTAACATTATAATTAAAAAGAGAAAAAGACAATGAAAAGGATAAAATTTTTAAATATGATACTTTTAGGGGGGGCCTTATTAGCAACCACCTCTTGTAACAAGTATCTGGATGTAAACGATAATCCGAATAACCCAGTTGATGTTAGTCCGGACTTGATCCTGCCAGCAGCACTTGCACAAACAGCGGCAAACAACGTAACATTTAATAGCTATGGAGCTTGGGCTGGTGGTTACCAGGCAAATGCAGGTGGCTATGGTGGTTTTGGTTCAGTATTGACTTATAACTATGCAACCAGTGATAACAATGGTTTGTGGTCATCTACCTATAGCAACCTTAACAGTTATCAAACTATCATCAATAAAACTGATGCAACCGGCCCGTATAAGAACTATAACGCAATAGCAAAAATAATGAAAGCTTTTTGCTACCTGCGTTTGATCGATGTTTACAATGATGTGCCTTATACTGACGCCTTGAAAGGAGTTGAAAACCTTACTCCTAAATATGATAAGGCAGAAGATATATACGTTGCTTTATTTGGTGAATTGAATGCTGCAATAGCGTCATTAGCAATAGCTAACAATTCTCAAACAACTATCTCTACTGCAACCAGCGCTAACAGCCAACGTATTGATATTATCACGTCTGGTCAAAGCGGCGGCGGTGAGTGGGAAGCTAACGGTTTTCCTACGGCTAAATGGACTGCTTTTGCAAATACTTTAAAGCTTAAAATGTTAGTACGTATTCGCGAAGTTGGAAGTCTTTCGTCAACTTTCAATACCGAAAAGGCAAAGCTTGCAAGCGCCGCTTTTGTTACTTATGATGTAAAAGCCCAACCGGGATATGCATCAGGCCAGGACGGTAAACAAAATCCGTCATTTAACGCTTATGCTTATACTTACACAGGCGGATCAGCGCAATTAACTACAATCCCTACTTTCTTCGCTGTCGGTTTTTACGATGGTCATAAATTGGAGGATGATGTTAGAGGCTTAGGTTTGTACGATCCTGTTGTAACCTACAGAAACTATACAACCGCCAATCAATTAGGTGTAGTTGATGCTGATGTACCTGGTTCTGCAACAGGCGGCCAATTCTTTACAGGAAACAGTAACGGTGCCGCATCGGCAGGTTATGGTACTATTAAGGGAGCGCAAATGGCTCAACCTTTAATGTTAGCTGCTGAGAGTTATTTTATTCAGGCTGAAGCTAAATTGTTCGGAATTATTTCATCAGGCTTAACTGAAGATGAGTTATTTGCCCGCGGAATCCGTGCTTCACAACGTTATTTGTTAACAGATCAAAACGAAGCATTGCAGCCTGATTATGCCGCAGAACCTGATGCCGCTGAAGGCAACGGAGCGGGACAAGAGTCTTATGATTACTATGTTGAGCAAAATGCCGGTGCTTCTAAGCCTTATTTGGTTGATTTGGGCGTGGCTACTACTACTGCACAGAAACTTGAAGCCATTGTTACGCAAAAATGGATAGCTGTTAATTACATTCATAGTAATGAAGGCTGGTCTGATTACAGAAGAACAGGTTATCCGGTTACAAGCCCAGGCGGCAATGAATATAACAACTTTGCTTCAGTTCAGTCAGTGTCTACTCGTCAGGATAAATTGCCTGTTCGCGTATTGTACCCGGCATCTGAATATGCACTTAACGCTCAGAATGTTCCTGCAGGTATTAATCCGTTTACGTCTCGTGTGTTTTACGATTTAAATTAATATCTATTTAAATTTAAAAAAATGAAAAAGTATTTAAGCATATTATTATTCACTGCTGCCGTTACAAGCTTAACATCTTGTTTAAAGGATGACAGGCCTAACTTAACTCCTACAAATTCTCCAGCAGTTGTTGAGTTTTCTTCATCAACTCTTGAGTTGCCCAGCTCATCAGTAGGTACAAAATATGCTCTGTATGAAAGAGCATATGAATTGGATCCAAACATTGAAATGCCCTACGTAATTAATTACGCAGGTGGTTCAGCGGCTCCAAAGGATATTAAAATTAAACTGGGAATTAAGCCTGAGGCTATTGACGAGTATGTTGCAGAACAAGCCGAAGACGGTATTACGTTAGATTACTCGTTATTACCAAGTGCATTTTATTCGATACCTGCCGAGGTTACCATTCCGAAAGGGCAGCGCATGGTTAAAATCAATGTAAAATTGAATACTACATTGATAACAGATTTTGATGCGCAATATGTACTCCCTATCAGTATTACTGATGCCGATGGTACAACTATTAGTGGCAATTACGGTACCATTTTAACTAAGGTAAGTGTGAAAAACAAGTATGATGGAAATTATACAGTTACCGCTACCGCGCCAATGGTTGATGCCACCAACCCTGGTTTGACCGGTTATTACCCATTAGATTCGGATTTGATTACTACCTCACCAAACTCAGTAGTAATGTTCTGTAACACATATCTTGGTGGTTTGCAAGGTCACCCTATTAAAAGTGGTACAGCAAACTCATATTATGGTAACTTTGCTCCAATCTTCACAATGGATGATAATGGTAACGTAACAAGTGTTACTAACTTCTACGGTCAAGGTAGCAATTCAAGTAATCGTGCTGCAAGGCTTGACCCATCAGGTGTTAATAAGTTTACTGTTTCAGTAGATGGTACTACCAAAACGCTTGACGTAAGTTATATTATGGTTCAAGGCGGTGCTGACAGAACATTTTTCCATGAAAAATGGACATTTGAAGGAAGTCGTTAATTCTGCAATTATCTAAAACGAAAAAGCCGCTTAATAGCGGCTTTTTTGTTTTGATTGAACTTATCGTTTATCAATACTATACTTCCCTGGGCCAATAAATATCAACCCTGCAAATACAAAACCCAATTCAATAGCGTGCGACGCTTCCATTAATCCATCGCCCTTACCCAGGTGCATGGCTGAAGCCACAATCATATTAAGCGTTAAAAATATCGCTGCGGGCCTAAACCATAATCCAAGTAAAATCAATACGCCACCTGCCGCTTCGGCTAACGCTGCCATCAGTCCCCAAAATGTCGGAGCAAAATTAAGTCCTACAAACTTGGCGGATGCGCCTAATTGCGTCCAGCCATCAGGCCCGCCTATAAGCTTCGGGTAACCGTGAAAAATCATCATGGCGCCAAGGCCAATTCGTAATACTAATAAACCGGCATCTTTATACTGCCCAAGGTTGCTTAAAACTGCCATAAGTTTTTATTTGATTGATCGGAAATTATACAACGATAAACAGTTACGTTTATATATAGTTTGCTTTCACTTGCTGATTATCAACGACTAAGTGTAGTGCTGCGCCGTGAATTATGCTGTGGTTATTAGGAATGTGGCCCGCCGGAAAATCAAAGCAAGCCGGGTAGCCATAACCTTTTACCACATCCAGCACAATTTCTTCTACAGTTTGGCCAAAAGGAATATCGTTGTCCTTCAAATCTGTAAACCCACCTACTATCAGGCCCGCCAAGTTTTTAAGTTTTCCTGCGCGGTCAAGTGTACGTATTAGGCGGTCTATCGAGTATAGATATTCACCTACATCTTCAATAAACAGGATTTTACCAGTATAATCAAAGTCGGATACTGAGCCGAGGCTACACACCAGCAAGGTAAGATTGCCGCCAACTATTGTTCCTGTAGCTTCTCCGCTGATATTGTAGTGGCCCGGTGAAGTGTACTCATAGATAAAAGGCTCACCGAACAACGCCTTGTAAAGCGTTTGTGTGGATTGTGCCGATGCGTCGGGAATGTTTACCGGCATTTGCCCGTGTATGCTCTGTAATTGGTATTTGCCGTACAGGTGGCTATGCAGCAAGGTAATATCGCTAAAGCCTAAAACCCATTTAGGGTTAGTAGCTAACCGATCGAAATTTACATGGTCAATAATTCGGATGGTACCATAACCGCCACGGGCGGCAATGATGGCTTTTACGCTGTCATCATCAACAAAGCGCTGCATATCCTTTGCCCGCAAAGCGTCATCGCCGGAGAATTGGTGGAACGATGCCTTAACCGTTTCGCCCAAAATAACCTCAAGCCCCCATGATTGCAGCAGGTTTATGGCATCCGTCATGGGTTTGGGCAGTTTTTTGGCTGGGCAGGTGATCGCAATCTTGTCACCTTTTTTAAGATATGGGGGAGTTATGCTCATATTGAATTATCTTTGCCAAATTATAAATAACGCAGTACATAATGTCACAACTCGATAAATTTAAACGATATACCATAACATCAGCATTACCCTATGCTAATGGGCCTTTGCACATCGGGCACCTGGCAGGGGCTTATTTACCTGCTGATATTTTTGTGCGTTACCTGCGCCTTAAAAAGCGGGATGTGGTTTACATATGCGGATCTGACGAACATGGCGCCGCTATCACCATAAAAGCTAAAAAAGAAGGTACCACGCCGCAGGCTATCATTGATAAATATCACCATCAGATAAAAGATAGCTTTGAAAAATTCGGTATCTCTTTCGATATATATCACCGTACTTCATCGCCTATCCATCATGATCTTTCAAAGGAATTCTTTTTGAATTTGTATGAGAAGGGCGAGTTTGAAGAGAAGTTTTCTGAACAATATTTTGACGAGGAGTACCAGCAGTTTCTGGCCGACCGTTACATTGTAGGTACCTGCCCTAACTGCCATAATGAAAATGCATATGGCGATCAGTGCGAAAAATGTGGTACATCACTTAACCCTACCGACCTGATTAACCCGGTATCAACCCTGAGCGGAAAAACGCCTGTTTTGAAACCAACCAAGCACTGGTATTTACCTTTGGATAAGTATCAGCCATGGCTGGAAAAATGGATTGACGAGAAGGAAGGGGAGTGGAAGGTAAACGTATTCGGCCAGTGCAAATCGTGGCTAAAATCGGGCCTGCAACCCCGCTCTATGACTCGTGATCTGGATTGGGGTATTGACGTGCCTTTAGAAGAAGCAAAGGGCAAAAAGCTATACGTTTGGCTGGATGCGCCGATAGGTTATGTATCGGCCACCAAACAATGGGCCATTGATAATAACAAGGATTGGCAATTGTACTGGAAAAAGCAGCAGAACACGGAGGACGATACCTGCCTCATACATTTTATCGGTAAGGATAATATTGTTTTCCATTGCATCATCTTCCCATCGGTATTGCACGCGCATGGCGAATATGTGCTGCCGTATAATGTACCGGCCAATGAGTTTTTGAACCTGGAGGGCGATAAGCTATCGACCTCGCGTAATCATGCGGTTTGGCTGCATGAGTATTTGGAGGAATTCCCGAATAAGCAGGATGAACTACGTTACGTACTCACCTCCATATTGCCCGAAACCAGCGACAGTGAATTTACCTGGAAAGATTACCAGGCACGTGTTAACAACGAGTTGGTGGCCATTTTGGGTAACTACATTAACCGGGTGATGATACTGATGCACAAGTTTTACGAGGGTAAGATAGAAACGTCCGGCCCGTCTCTTGAGTTAACAGACGCTGCTTTAAATGAAGAGATAGGCAAAGGCTACGATGAGTTGGCCAAAGCATTGGAAGAGTTTAAATTCCGCCAGGGCTTACAGTCGGTTATTGATATGGCACGCCTGGGTAACCGTTACCTGACCGAGAAAGAGCCTTGGAAAACCATTAAAACTGAGCCTGAATCGGCTAAGGAGGCCTTACATAACAGCTTGGTGCTGATAGGTCATTTAGCTACCTGCCTGCAAGTGTTTTTACCGGCGACAGCCAAAAGGATATTCCACATGCTGAACTGGCCGGTTGATACAATAGGCTTTGAAGAAGAACTATCATTTCTAAATGAGCATCAGTTGAACAAGCCGGAGTTATTGTTTGAAAAGATAGAGGACGAAGTGATAGAAAAGCAATTGCAAAAGCTACAGGCGCAAAAAGCAGCCGCTACACAAGTAGTAGAAGCTGTAGTCGCCCCGGCAAAAGAAAATATCAGCTTTGAGCAATTTGCCGGGCTGGATATTCGCACCGGTACCATTTTAGCTGCCGAAAAAGTTGCTAAGACCAAAAAGCTGCTTAAACTGACCATTGATACGGGAATAGATCAGCGTACGGTGGTATCAGGCATTGCCGAGTGTTATGAACCTGAAGCTGTTGTAGGCGCGAAGGTGAGCATACTGGTAAACCTTGAACCGCGGGATATTAAAGGCATTACCTCGCAAGGCATGATATTGATGGCCGAAAATGCAGAGGGTAAACTAAGCTTTGTTGCTCCGGCTGATGAAATGCCTGACGGATCGATAATACGATAAAATGAGATGCAAGCATAAGGGATAAAAAACGGGGAGTGGCGTTTCGAGAACGGCTCTGTCAAACTGGACGAATACTTTTATAAGTTGTTAAGCGATAAATGTGCGGCAAATAATTACGCGGTGCGATTGCCATCGTCAGCTAAATTTTGCAAATTTGCTGCTCAAAATATCCGGCCCTGTAGTTCAACGGATAGAATAGAAGTTTCCTAAACTTTAGATATGGGTTCGATTCCCGTCGGGGCTACACTGAATGCTGAACGTCTGTTGGATGTTCGGCATTTTTTATTTTAAGAGCCGAAATAGATCTCATTTAGAAACCAACCTTATTTAAGATTATAACTATGAAATATTTAATAGCTGTATTCTACAGATACTAAAATAACGGAAGTACTCGAACAATAGCTTACGGGATGGCACTAATGGTTGTTATTGCGCTGCTAACGTTAAACATAGCGAGTTTGTTAATAATATTTTATGGTGATATTGGCTTTTTAAATTTGCTTCCAACACAAAAAGGGAAAGTTTTTTTGATAAGCTTTTCTTATCTAATTATATCAAGCCTTTTGCTTAGGATATTCTATCCTCCACGATCTATCACCAGTTACATCGCTAATCATAATTCCGGTAATAAAGGGTGGTTAGCGGTTCTTTTTATTGTAGCAACTATACTCTTATTTTCTATTTTGTGCGCTTCACGATAGATAATTGTTGATGCCTTTCAGTCTTGCAAAAATTATAGCACGTATTTATTAATAAGCAATTCACGTCAGTTTAATATTATCCATGTTGTTTTACCGCTGATTACTTGTGCCTCGGCGTCAATGTATCAGTAATCTTAATTTTATCTCAATTAGCAAGTATATTTATTATAACATTGCCAGATTTATTAAACATGAAAAAAATTATAGCCATTGCGGCACTTGTTTTCGTTGCAGGCATGGCCTCCGCGCAAAAAAAGAAAGCTATTTTTATAATTATTGACGGTGTATCAAAGGATGTAATTGAAGAGGTGGAAACACCTAACCTGCATGCCATAGCTAAAGAGGGTACACTGCTGAGCGCTTACCAGGGCGGTGAAAAAGGTCAGTTTAACCAAACGCCAACTATCTCGGCCCCCGGCTACACCAATGTGCTTACCGGTGTGTGGTTTCATAAGCATAACGTGCCTGATAATGACATCAAGGCGCCAAACTATCATTACCCAACCATCTTTAGGTTTTTTAAAGATCAGTATCCGGCTAAAAAAACTGCCGTTTTTTCGAGCTGGCAGGATAACCGTACTAAGCTGGTAGGCGAGGGATTGCCGCAAACCGGCAACATCAAGCTTGACCATCATTTTGATGGCTTGGAGCTTGATACTTTAAAGTATCCACACGATAAGGGGCGAAAATTCATGGCCGATATTGACCAGGCCGTTGTTGATGATGCGGTAAAAACCATTAACCGGGATGCGCCGGACCTGTCATGGGTTTATCTGGAGTATACAGATGATATGGGCCACATGTATGGCGACAGTGAACAATTTTATGATGCCGTTCGAGCGGCCGATCGCCGTGTAGGGCAGCTATGGGAAGCCATTAAACAGCGTAAGGCTAAATACAAGGAGGATTGGCTGATTGTAGTAACTACCGACCATGGCCGTGATCCTAAAACAGGCCGGGGGCATGGCGGCCAAACTGACCGCGAGCGTGCATCATGGATAGCTACAAACGCGCAACCGCTTAACAGCTATGCAAGGCAAGCAAATCAGGTTGCCGTGGTTGATATATTGCCTACCATTGCCCGTTTTGTAAACATCAAACTATCGGCCGATCAGCAGCGCGAGCTGGACGGTGTTCCGCTTATAGGCAAAGTGTCATTATCGCAGCCGCAGGCTGTTAAAGCGGATAGCAAGATCAACCTGACCTGGACTGCTCAAAACAGCGAAGGTAAAGTAAAAGTATGGCTGGCCACTACCAACAATTTTAAGCAAACCGGTAAAGCCGATGCTTATAAGTTAGTTGGTGAAGTGCCTGTAAGTGATGGTAAATTTGTTATCGATCTTACTAAAGTAGCATCGTCAAATATTTATAAAGTAGTACTTGAGGGACAGTATAACACCGTTAACCGTTGGGTAGTCAATAAATAAATAACAGTCAATCTGTATCTCGTTCTTTTAAGATAAATCCATCAGGTTTATTACTTGCAATTAAATTAAAATTTTAGGTAGCTTTATGCCCTCTGTTTTAATTTACCAATTAGCAAAGCCGCTTTGCAAGTTTTTAAACCATGCACCAAGCAACGCAACATCAGTTATGGCCCGATGAAAAGTTGTTAGAGTTAATTAAACTCGATGACAGGGGTGCGTTTGAAATGTTGTATAACCGTTACTCGGCCAAGGTGTTTCATGTTGCGTATGCCCTTTTCAGGGATAAATATGTGTGTGAAGACCTGGTGCAGGAGTTATTTACAGACTTGTGGTTTAAACGCCATGCTTTACAAATAAACAGTTTGCCGGGCTACCTTAAGGTTGCTATAAAAAACCGGGTGCTGGTGTACATACGCACACAAAAAGCTACTATTGATATTGATACCATTGACCGCATAATGGAACAATACAGTGCCGATAGTAAGTTGGTGCAAAATGATATTGCCCGCCTGCTTAACGAAGGCATTGCCGCACTGCCCGAAAAATGCCGCCAGATATTTTTGCTGAGCCGCAAAGAATATCTCACCAATAAGGAAATAGCCGAGCGGCTGAACATTTCGGTAAAAACGGTTGAAAACCAAATGACTATTGCGTTGCGTTACCTGCGCACCGGTCTTACCGATTATCTGCCGGTGGCTGTTCTGGCACTGCTTATTCAGAGTAAAATTTAACGATCGAATTTTTTTTTCATTCGGCTTAGGGGGTAGATGCTTTTTTTGCATCCTGCTTATGTAAACCCAATGAGAAGATTTAATAAACCTAATGAACCCGGAAGGGTAAATGACGGCCGTTTGCAGGAAAAACTGGTAGAGAAGTATTTTCAAAACCTTGATCTTGACAATGTACAGGCCGGCGCGCACGATGCTGAATTTGACGGCAAAGGGGTTTACAATAAAATACTCAACACTATAGATGCGGAATATGAAATGCCAAAGCGCCGTTCGTACACCGGTTGGCTGGCAGCCGCATCAATCGTTGCTGTTTTTATCTCGCTTTCTTATTACTTCCGGTATGATATTTTGAATTATGTGTCGCCGGTGCATACCATGCAAGTTAGTGCAGAGCGTGGCAGCGTTACCAGCATTGTATTAGGCGATGGTACCAAAGTATGGCTTAACGGCGGTAGCCACATTAGCTATCCTGAAATATTCAGGGGTGAAAAACGTGAAGTCACCGTAACCGGCGAAGCTTTTTTTGATGTGGCGCATAATGCCAACCAGCCTTTTATTGTACATACGGGCAACATTACTACGCATGTATTGGGCACCAGCTTTAACATCAAGGCTTATAATGATGATCCGCTTTTGCACATTGATGTGGTAAGCGGTAAAGTAGGCGTAGTGCCCGCCGAAGGCAGCGCCTTGTCATTCAGTACCATTTACCTTACACCTGCACAAGGTATTACTTTCAATAAAAAAGATAATTCGATATCAAAAAATAGTGGTATTGATATAGCCAACCTTTCTGGATGGCGCGCAGGCAAGCTGATATTTAAAAATGCAGCACTGCCTGAAGTGATAAAAACATTGAACCGGGAATTTGAAGTAAGTATACGTGCCGATGCCAATTTAACCAACTGTAACATATCGGCCAATTTTACTAATGTGCCCATTAAGGATATTATGGCCGTTATTGCCCGCCTGGTAAAAGGTAAGGCTACATTAAGCGGTACGGTATATCATTTACAGGGCAAAGGCTGCTAAGTGCTAACCAATAAATTAAACTGTACATAACCAGTTGTAAACTTAAAAACTAAATTATGACAAAAGGATCTACTTAATTAAAATTAAAAACCCTGTTCAAACGGATTTGAACAGGGCAAAAATCAATGCAGGTTAATAAAAGTGAGTTTGCGTCAGAGCTGCAATTCGTAGCAAAACACTTTAGTTTCTAACACTTTAATTTTCTCAAAATTATGAATAAATCTCTGTTTTATAATGGAGTGATTCGTCATGTGCTAATTCTAATGAAAATTACCTCGCTTGTTTGTTTTGTTGTTTGCTTTATGTGCCTAACCGCCATTGCAGACAATACTTATGGGCAGCAATTTTTAGAATCGCGGGTAACGCTTAAACTAAACAACATTAAGCTTACCGACGCGCTCGAAAAAATTGCCGCCGATAATAACGTTCGTTTCGCGTATACCGATAATGTGCTAAAGCAAAGTTACCGGGTTACGTTTAACGTTCAAGGCAAAAGCGTGCGCGACGTATTAAGCCAGCTACTGGCCCCATTCAACCTAAGCTATAAAGTTATAGGTGATGTTATCGTGATCAGCGAGCCAACAGCTCAAACCATCACTTTTACCCGGCAGGAAGCCGCGGATAAGCAGGCAAAAATCAGTGGTAAAGTAACTGATGATACCGATTTCCCGCTACCTGGAGTAACCGTAAAGGTAAAAGGTACCACCATAGCAGCGGTAACCAATGCGCAGGGTGTATTCACCATTGACGCGCCTGAAGATGCCACCCTGGTATTTTCTTTTATTGGCTATACCCAACAGGAAGTGGCTGTTAATGGCCAGTCGACCATAAATGTAAAACTCGCTCCGGCACAAACTGCCCTTAACGAGGTTGTTGTTGTAGGCTACGGCACTCAAAAACGCTCAAGCGTAGTTGGCGCTATTGACCAGGTTACGTCTGAAGCAATTCAAGGCAAGCCTGCAGTAAGTGCCATACAAGCCTTACAGGGTACTTTGCCTAACTTAACCATCCAGCAAAAAAACCTGGAGCCGGGCCAAACGCCTAACATCAACATACGTGGTTTGGGTACGCTTAATAACAACTCGCCATTACTCGTAATTGATGGTATCATCAGCGAGGATGTTGGCGCAATTAACAATCTTAACCCATCAGACATTGAAACGGCTACCGTGTTGAAAGATGCGGGTAGTGCGGCTATCTACGGTTCGCGCTCTGCCAACGGTGTAATTTTAATCACCACCAAAAAAGGCAAAAAAGATAGTAAAGCAACCGTTGCTTATAACGGCTTGGTGGGTACACAGGTGCCGCGTATTACTTACAGGCCGGTACACTCGTATGAGAATGCTATTCTGCGTAACGAAGCAGCTGCTAATGCTAACCTACCAGCTGTTTATACACCAGCCCAGGTGCGCCAGTTTCAGCAGGAAGGTGACCATGAGTGGTTTCTGGATGCTATCCTGAAAAATGCTTTACAGCAAAATCATAACGTAAGCATTACCGGTGGTAACGCGTCAACAAGCTACCTGGTATCAGCCGGATTGCTTGATCAGCGCAGCAACCTGGTGGGTCCTGACTACGGCGCGCGACGTTATAACTATCGTATAAACCTGACTAACGAAATAGGCAGGTTAAAGCTGACCAGTATATTAACCTATGCCCGTACCGAGCGTAAAGAGCACTCGTATAGCACCGGTACGCTTATAGTTGATGCCGGACGTACTCCAACTTATTATGATATAAAGGACGCTCAAGGCAATTACCTGACTAACGACGTACTGTCGGAATTTAACCCGCTGGGTATATTGGAAAAAGGTGGTTACCGCAAGTTTGACGATGACGTAATTACCGCGAACATCAGCGCGGAGTTTGCTGTTACCAAGGATTTAAAAGTGCGTGGTGTGTTTGGCAGTAACCTGGGTAGCTACCATACTTTGGAGCGGGTACAACGTGTTAACTACTTGCCGAAAGGTGTATATGGCGCTGATGCGAATACGAATGATATAAGCTCGAAGAACCTGTTCCTGAATACCCAGTTTATAGCCGAATACAACAAGGTATTTGCAAAGAAACACACAGTTGGCGTATTGGCTGGCGTGGCTAATGAGTCGGTTACCAACAGGGGAACGGCTTTACGTTATAAATTAACCGACCCCGACCTGGGCACACCTATTGATGGCACCATTATAGACGAAGCTAACACCAACGGTACACTTGGCAACACCAACGAAAGCAGCCTTAACTCGCTGTTCGGCCGTGTATCTTATGATTATGATAACAAGTATTACGGTGAATTTAACTTCAGGATAGATGCATCATCAAAGTTTGCCAAGCAGAACCGTAATGCTTTCTTCCCATCAATATCGGCAGGTTATCGTATCAGCCAGGAAGATTTTATGGAAGACTATCGTGAGCGTTTTGGTGATTTGAAAATTCGTGGTTCATACGGTGTACTGGGTAACCAGAGTGTGGGTAACTACCAATACTTAACCACTTACTTTAACATCCCGAACAATTACGTGTTCAACAACCAGGCTACTTCAGGTACCGGCTTTAATATCGCTAACCCTGACATTCGCTGGGAGCGTGCTGCTTCATTTAACATTGGCTTTGAGGCTACTTTGTTTAAAAACGCCCTTAGTTTCTCGGCTGATTACTTTAACAAAACCACCCGCGATATCCTGATACCGCCTGCAGTACCCGGCGCATTCGGCTCAGGCTTACCATCGTTTAACGCAGGTGAGGTTAACAACAAGGGTTGGGAGTTTACAGCAACCTATCGTAAAAGCACCAAAAACTTTAAACACATGGTGAGCTTTAACATTGCTGACTCCAAAAACAAGGTATTATACTTTGAGGGTGGCCAGCAAATCTCAGGTTATGATGAGATGCAGGTGTTGCTTAAAGTTGGATTGCCGATAAACTCTTACGTAGGTTACAAACGCGATGGCTATTTCCAAAACCTTGATGAAGTTAACAGCGGGCCTAAGCCAACGGGTTTAAGTGTGTTGCCAGGCGATATCCGTTATGTAGACGTGAATAAAGATGGTGTAATTAACGAGAATGATTTACATGTTTTAGGCAATCCGCTGCCTCGTTATACTTTCGGTTTAACTTACGATATCAGCTACAAACAGTTTGATCTTAACTTGTTCTTTCAAGGCGTAGGCAAGCGCAGCATGTTTTTACGTGGAGAGCTGATAGAGCCGTTCCACTTTAATTACTCGCAGGTAATGTACCAGCACCAGCTGGATTACTGGACACCACAAAACCCTAATGCCGAGTTTCCGCGCCTTGCGGCAAACGGAAGCCAGTCAAACACCAACAATTTCCGCCGTGGCTCAGACCTGTACCTGTATAACGCCGCTTACGTTCGCTTAAAGAATGTGCAGTTTGGTTATACTTTACCCGGCAACATTGCCCAAAAAATAGGTATGAAAAAAGCTCGCGCTTATTTCTCAGGTCAAAACCTGCTAACCTTATCGGGTATCAAATTCGTCGATCCGGAATCTACCGAGTTTGATAACGGGCGTGGTGTTGGCGGTGCCAATAGTGGCCGTAGCTATCCACTGCCTGTTTACTATGGTTTAGGTATTGATTTAACTCTTTAATAGTACCAATATGAAAAGATCGCAACTAACAAAAACCGCATTTTTGATCATACTGGTAAGCGTATTATCAGCATGTAAAAAGCTCGACCTTGTGCCTACCAATAATTTCACCGATGCAAATTACTGGACCAGCGCAGCCAAGGCAAATAGCGTATTAAACACAGCGTATTCGCAATTAATGGGTGCCGATAGGTTCTTTTACAACGAGGGCCTGTCTGACAATGCCTTTAACGGCCGTGGCGATAACCAGGGTGCAGCCTCATTAGGCGCGGGTACCTACGATTCGTCATTACCGAGGCTTAAAAGCGAGTGGGGTGACCACTATGCCGGTATTAAAACCAGCAATATCCTGCTCGAAAATATCGACCGTATTGCCGGTATGGATGAAAATCTGAAAAACCGCATGAAGGCTGAAGCCCGTGTATTACGTGCATGGCAATATTTTTACCTCACTACCTGGTTTGGCGATGTGCCATTGTTTACCAAAGACCCAACGGTTGAAGAAACTAAAGTGGTAAGCCGTACACCAAAGGCGCAGGTGATAGATTTTATTTTGAAAGAGCTTGATGAATGTGCCGCTATACTGCCAGTTAACACCGCTTACCCGGCAGCAGATAAAGGGCGTTTAACCAAGGGTGCTGTTATCGCTTTAAAGGCACGTGTGCTGCTTTATCAAAATAACTGGGCTGGCGTGGTTACCGAATGTGAAAAGCTGATGAACAGCAATGCTAACGGTACTTACAGCTTGTTCCCATCATACGAGGGGTTGTTTTTGCCTGATAACGAATACAACAGCGAGGTTATCTATGACATCGGTTATGTAACCGGCGACAGGGAATACCAAACTTTTTACGATTTGGCGCCGCTGTCGGTGGGTGGCCGCTTGAATGCGCTTGCACCTACGCAGGAGTTGGTTGATAGCTACCTGATGCTTAACGGCCGCAGGATAAACGAGACAGGTTCAGGATATGATGAGAATGATCCATACAACAACCGCGATCCGCGTTTAACCAACACCGTGGTTTATCACCTGTATAACTGGAAACTGCCGAGCGGAAGCACTAAAGTAATATATACTAAGCCAGGTACTGATCCTGATGATAATGCGCCGGATGAGTACCGTTCGGGTAGTATATCATCCCCAACAGGTTATTATACCCGTAAATATTACGATCCAAAATCGCGTACCAACTTCCAAGCCGCGCTTAACCTGATCCTGATTCGTTACGCGGATGTATTGCTGATGTATGCTGAAGCCAAAACAGAGCTTAACCAGATGGATGCCTCTGTTTGGGACAAAACGATAAAACTGCTGCGCCAACGTGCAGGTTTTACCGCGCCGGCAGCCATCAACTTTAATGCATCAGCCAATCAGCGTGACGTTGTGCGTAATGAGCGCCGTACCGAGCTGGCTATGGAAGGCCTGCGCATTTTCGACATTCGTCGCTGGCGTATTGCTGAGGATGTGCTTAACGGTTGGGCGCATGGTGCCAAATTTGGCCCTGCCAATGTGGATAACGGCTACATCCGTGCTAATGAGCGCAGGTTTGATGCGAGCCGTAATTACCTGTGGCCTGTTCCGCTTGACGAGCGGCTGCTTAACCCTAACCTTGGACAAAACCCGGGCTGGTAACAATATTTAGTTTGAATATCAATTAAAAGGATCAATCAACATGAAAAAAAATATATTCTGCATAGTACTTGCAGGCATAGTAGCAACTATATTTTCGGGCTGTAAAAAGGATAAAGAACTCAGCCATACCAACGTAACCGCTGTACAGGCGCTGTATTTTCCGGAGAACGATAAATTTGTTAAGCTTGACGGAAATGGTACTGTAACCTTTGAATGGCAGCAAGCAAAAGCCGAAGATAATGGCTATGTGAGCTATGAGGTAGCATTCGCCAAGCAAGACGGTGATTTCGTTAACCCTATTTATTCCGTAGCATCTGGCCGCAATGGTTTTGATAACACGCTGGTAATGACTTTCTCTGACCTTAACCGCGTGGCAACGCTGGCGGGTATTAAACCTGCAGAAACAGGCAAGTTGAAATGGACAGTGATTGCCTCAAAGGGCATCAATACTAAAATACCTACCGTATCAAACGTAATTGAGGTGGAACGCCCTGACTCGTTTGTTACACCTAATGACTTGTTCATTACCGGTGCGGCTACCGAGGGCGGTGCGGATTTAGCTAACGCCAGGCATTTTAAAAACCTGGGTAACGGTAAGTTTGAAATCTTTACTAAACTGAAAGATGGTGAATATCAATTCGCATCAGATAATAAAGGTACGCCTTCATTATTCTCAATTAACGCTTCAGGTAAACTTGCCGAAAACGGCTCAACTGCTTTCGCAGGCGAGAAAGTGGTGCGCCTGGTACTTGACTTTGGTACACGTGAAGCACAAATGACTGAAATTACAGCTTTGGGCCTATGGTTTTCACCTGACGGCAAAATACTATTTGATCTGCCATACGTGGGTAATGGCACCTGGTTAGCTAATGACAAGCCGATAGTTTTCAAAACCGAAAACTGGGGAAAGGATGAGCGCTATAAATTCCGCTTTACGGTGAAAAATGCAGCCGGACAGTCAAGCACCGAGTATTATGGCAGCAAAAATAAAGACAACAACCGTCCGGATGCGTCTACCGCGGCTTCATATTACGAAATGGTACCGGTTGATAACTCTCAATATGATTACTCGTTCAAATTCACTTCTGGCGCTGATAATCATAACATAGATGTTAAGGTTGACTTTAGCGGTGCTACCTACACCCATTCAGTAACTGTAAAATAACCACTGATTTATCATCTATGAATGCCGGAACTGCCAAAGTCCGGCATTCATAAATAAGATACCGATTTATGAAACTGAATAAATTAACTATTATAAAGCTTGCCGCGGCGGCTGTGGTAGCGTTATCGCTGCCGGCCTGTAAGGATAAAGCTTTTCCGCTATACGGTTCCAACAACCAGCGCCCGGCGGTTACGTACAACTGGGCCTTAACGGCTGATACACTGCAGGAGAAATTATACAACAGCTTCCTGTCTGCAAACGGGCGCTATTTTGTGCAGAATGATGCCGGCAACTCAACCTTTCATTACTGGCCTAATGCCCACGCGCTTGATGTGCTGGTTGATGGCTACCTGCGTACCGACGACGATAAATATGTGCAGCGCATGAAAGCCCAACTGAACGGCATCAGGCAAACCAACGGTAATAGCCTCATCAATGATTATTATGATGATATGGAATGGCTGGCACTTTCCACATTGCGGGCATATGAGGCAACTGATGATGCCGATTACCTGGCCGCCGCCAACACGTTATGGACGGATATTAAAACCGGCCTAAACAATAATCAGGGTGGAGGTATTGCCTGGCGTAAAAATCAGCTCGATTACAAGAACACTCCGGCTAATGCTCCTGCTATTATTTTTGCTGCGCGCCTATCGCGTATAAACAATAACACGGCAGATCTGGAATTGGCCAAAACATTGTACACCTGGCTAAAAGGAAAGTTGGTTGACCCATCAACCGGTTTAGTGTGGGATGGTGTTAACGCCAATGGAGACGGGCAGATCAGCAAAAACCTGTACACGTATAACCAAGGTATATTTGTTGGCGCTGCGCTTGAACTTTATCATTCAACCAACGATGCCGCTTATTTGAGTGATGCGGTGCGCACGGCTAAAGCTGCGCTGATAAGCGGTGATATTACACCGGGTGGCATACTTAAAGGCGAAGGTCAGGGCGATGGGGGCTTGTTCAAGGGCATCCTGATCAGGTATTTTACCCTGTTAGCGCAGGAAGATGCCGTGGCAGCTATTGACAGGAATGAGCTTGTAAAATTCTTGAAACTAAATGCGGAAACCTTATATACAAACGGTATAGCAAGGCCTGCTCACACGGTTAGTCCGGATTGGACAAAGAAACCATCTGGCTCAACTGATTTGACTGTACAACTCAGTGGCATGATGCTGATTGAAGCAGCCGCAACTTTAAATGAGGCAAAGCTGTTTTAATATCAATAAATATTAAAGCCCTTTCACTTTAAAGTGAAAGGGCTTTTTCGTAGGGTTAACTAACATGTGGCAGGCGTCACGAAGCTGAACCCAACTGGCGTAGTAAGCCCCTAAAATAAAATCTCAAACTGCCGCCAAAGCGTGGATTAATCTCAAATATTTTAGGTTGGCCGTTCACCTCTTTATAATCAATGCAGCACAGGCCTTCAAAACCTATCAAGTTTAAAACCTGCGTAAATGCCGCCTGATGCCTGTTGGCAATACGGTTTCGCGAGTTTGACGTGGTTTTTCCTTGCAGATAGGCAGCCTCGGCGTAACGGTGGCACACGGTCACATTGGCTATAATTTTACCGTTTTTAAACACAATGTGCGACGCAAATTCCTTTTTACCTTGTATCAGTTCCTGCGTAAAATAATCCGGGTCATCCAATAGACTCTTGTGGGTATCCTCATCCTGCTTACTGGTGATGATATAAGCATTCTTACTAAAATCACCCGCATTCTTTTTCAGGATGTAAGGATAATTGTCTCGCTGCGCCGGCACTAAACAACCCAATCCGCATTCCCTTAGTTTTTCTATCAGCAAATCCTTTCTGTCGCATATCATTATAGCGTCTGCCGACGGAATGGGTATAACATCGCTTTTAATTACGTTTCTGGAAGCATTACAACGCGTTACGTCATCAACAGTCATAGGTACTACCAAGTCGTATAAGCCGAAATCTGTTACGTTGCTAAATTCTTCAAAATTCAGGCTTAAGGGCAGTGTTTTAAACGGACGCGCGGTTAAGGCATTCCTATGATCGCCTTTTTTGGTAAGCAGTATGGCGTATTGATTATATTTTTTCTGTGGAAACAAAAGCCTGTCATACACACGGTAAACGAGGTCAATAGTTCGGGCTTTAATACGTTGGTAAGTGCGTTTTTGAATAATACGCGGATACAGATAATCCAGGGTAAGTTTATCCTTAAGCATTGATAAATAAAATGTTTGCAGTTGTTTGCCGTTGGTTCACAATCTTTTAATAAAAACGGCTCATAAATATGCAAACACTACTTACCGGTGCAGGCTGATGCTTGCCAGCAAGAAGTTTCATTAATTAGGGCCAGATAGTTTGAAACAAATGTAACGTTTTTGATACGAATTAAATTCGCGTAGGTGTGATATAATCAGAGCTAATGGTTTTGAGCTTGTGATTGTTGGCATTTTTTAATTTGATCAGCTGATTGTTTATAATAGAAATAAGTTGATAAAACGTTTTTCTATTGTGTTATATTTATAGACCCATAACTTATAAATATGAAAACATCTTTCAAAAATAAATTAGCAATAGTATTTGCTTTAATATCGTTAGTTTCAAAGCAGGAAGTCCAAGCCCAAACAGTTAATGAAGGCGACCGACACGAGATCGTAACTAAGCTGGCCGATAAGTTGGTAGATGTTTACCCTTTCCCAGAGATCAGCGCTAAATACAGCGAGGCATTAAAAAAGGCAGAAGCCGCAGGCCGCTACAATAATTTGAGTGAGGACGAGCTGGCATCGCGACTGACTGATGACCTGAACAAAGCCCATAAGGACGTGCATCTGCGAGTTATGCGCAACGAACAGGTTTATAAAAGCATGACCGAGCCGCAAGCCGGTGGCGGTAATCACCGTGAGGATGATTCGGAACGCCGTGCTAACTACGGGTTTAAAAAGGTGGAAATAGATGGAGCTACATCAACGGCGTATATTGACGCGCCGGGTCCGTTCTATGGTTCAAAGGAAGCGTTTGAGATGGCCGCCGCGGCTATGAATATGGCCTCTTACAGTAAATATATCATCATCGACATAAGGCATAATCCGGGTGGTACCGGACAGATGGGGCGTTTTCTGTCTTCGTATTTTTATAATGCTGGCCACGAACAGTTTTACCTGAACGGTTTTTATAAAGACCGTAAGCAGGATGAGCAGGAGTGGACCTACGCTTACGTGCCCGGCAGGCGTAATCCTGATGCAAAGGTTTACCTGTTGGTAGGCAGAGGTACCGGATCAGCATCTGAAGGATTTGCGTATGCTATGCAGAAGTTAAATCGTGCAACCATAGTAGGTGATACTACCGCCGGGGCCGGTATAGCCGGCACTTACGTCGCGCTAAAAAATAACCTGATTGTTTTCACCCCGTTCAAAATGGTAGTGGGGCCCGGCACTAATGTAGGCTGGGAAGGCACAGGCGTAATCCCTGATGTTAATACCGGTAAGGCCGACGCGCTGTTGGCCACCCGCAAGCTGATACTG
The DNA here is from genome assembly GCF_021215455.1 of Mucilaginibacter roseus. Taxonomy (GTDB): domain Bacteria; phylum Bacteroidota; class Bacteroidia; order Sphingobacteriales; family Sphingobacteriaceae; genus Mucilaginibacter; species Mucilaginibacter roseus. Next base: position 863,864 of record NZ_JAJPWV010000003.1, read on the forward strand.
GAAGATATTGTTAAAACTGACAAGGATAGCATAACCCGCGAAGCTGCGCAATGGGTGATTGATAACGGCAATATGGCTGCTAACAAACCCGTGAATATTAAAAGCAAGTATAATGAGCTGATAGGTAAATATCCTAATAACGTATCCATAGAATCTGCCAAAAATGGCTTGGTTTATAAATACCGCGTGCCAGGTAAGCCGGTTGAAAGCTTTACATTACAGGAAGTTAAACCCGATGTGTTAGTGATAAACGGATTGAACGCCAACATTGCGCCTAACAGTTCGCGGTTGTATGTTAACCGTAATGCTGCCGGTAAAGTGGAAAGCTTTACCCGTAAAACCATGATGGCCAATGGTACAATCTATGTAGCGCCTCAACAATTTAAAAAGCAATAATTTAATATTTAGGCGAGTATCAGCTGTAAACAGCGTCGGCTGATTTTACTTTTTCGAGCGCCTGCTCCAAGTCGTTGATCAAATATTGCGGATCTTCAAGCCCGATATATACGCGAATATATTGATGCCTTGGGTTTTTGGCGTCGTACTTTTCTGGTGGTATGGATGCTATAGCAGGTAACACCAAGCTCTCGTGACCGCCCCATGATACGGCAATCAGCATATGTTGCAGGCTGTTGCAAAATGTCTCAATTTTTGCATAAGTAGAGTTTTTAAGTGCTATGCTGAACAAGCCGCCGCAACCCTGCATTTGCTGGTGCGCCAGTTGAGTTTGTGTAAAGGATGGGCCAAAGGGCCAAAGCACAGCCTCAACGGCGTCGTGGCCGGCAAGCCATTTGGTTATTATCTGGGTGCTGTTAAAACTGCTTTGCAGGCGTAATTGCAAAGTACGTAGTCCCCGAAGCAATAACCATGCACTGTGTGGCGAAAGGGCGGGGCCAAGGTTCATAAACTCATGCTCAAATATTTGCCTGATAAGCTCACGGCTGCCGGTTAATACCCCCGCCATAACATCAGAGTGGCCGCTGATATATTTGGTTGCTGACTGCGCTACCAAGTCGATCCCCAGTTTAGCCGGTTGCTGAAAAAGCGGTGTGCAATAGCTATTATCAATTACAGTGATTATACCCTTCGCCTTGGCTAATTCGGCTATGGCTTTTAAATCCTGCAACTCATATGTAAAGGTATTGGGGCTTTCCAGGTATATAACACGCGTTTCGAGCTTTAAGGCTTGCTCAAAATCACTAACCAAGGTTCCGGTTACAAAGGTTGTAGTTACGCCAAATTTAGGCAGCAGCTGTTTAAATAACTTATCTGTCCAGCTGTATGGGTTCTCCACGCATATTACATGGTCGCCTTGTTTAACCAGCGCTATCACGGCAGTGCTGATAGCCGCTATACCGCTCGAGAAAAGCAGTGCATCCTCGGCGCCGTCAAGCGCGGCCAGTTTCTTACGCAGTATGTTCAATGTAGGGTTTTGCCCGCGTGAGTACAGCGTAGCATCAAACTCGTTGCCCATGGCGCCGCGCATATCGGCAACGGTATTGAACGCGAAATTGCTGGTTTGCATTATCGGCGGCGAAACTGCGTTATAATATTGTTCGCGTTCTTCGCCAAGCTCATTCAGAATATAAGAAAGATCCATAGTAATTTAATTGTGTGCCGATAGTTTAGGTTATACGTTGTTTACTGCGTTTGCTGATATAGTATATGAGCAGGCCGAGTGCAAATATACCCATGCATACGGCTGCCGCCGCAGGATGTTTCATGAATATAAATAACGTAACCAGCCAATAGGTAATTATAAATATCACCGGAATAACCGGGTAAAGTTTTGCATGATAAATCCAGGCCAATTTAAGGTGCCTGGTGCGTTTGCGTAGTATAAAAACAGATAACGCCGCCGTTGATAACCCTACCGTATCAAAAAACATTACATAGCTGATCACACTACGAAAAGAATCGACAAAAAGCAATACGCATAATACCACAAGCACAAAAAAAGTTAGGCCAAACTCCTGTACCTGCGTTAACGGATTAACCTTTTTAAATGCCGCAGGTAGTATGCCGTCCTCAGCCATCGCGTAATAAATTCGCGGGTTCGACATGATGTTTACATTGATAAACGTAAGTACCGACACAAACATCAGTACCGACATGATTTTATATCCGAGTGCGCCGAATTGGTAGCCGGCTAACGCTGCCGCGAGGGCCGGGGTTCGCTGCATTTCGGCAATGCCCAGCACGCGATAATAGGCTACGTTGATAAGCATATACAGAGCTATTACAACGAGCATGCCGGTTACTATAGCCTTAGGTATGTTTACTTTGGCGTTGATGCTGTCGCCACCAAAATTGATGGTTTGCTGATAGCCGCCATAGGAGAAAAAAACGGCAACAAGGCTTATGCCCACGTCGGCCCAGGTGTTGTAATCGCCGGAGTAAATAACGGCCTGCTCATGGCTATCCGCACGAAATATAGCACTGCAAATAACCAGAACAATAGCTATTTTAAGCAAATTGAGCAGGTTTTGGGTGTTGGCGCTCATTTTTATGCCCCGCATATTAACAATGTAAAGCACCAGTACAGATGCTATTGCCATAATTTTTACCCAGAAGGTATTGTGCAGATGGGCGGGCATAACCAAGGGCACAACATACTCGGCACCTATCAGGGTAACCGCCGCTACAGAAGCAGCATTGCTTATCACCAAAATCCAGTTGATCATGAACGCCACTGCGGGGTGGAAGCTGTATGAAAACGCCTTGTAAAAACCGCCGGTAACCGGGTAACGCGCGCCTATCTCAGCAAAGGTTAATGCACCGCACAGGCTTATAAAGCCGCCGAACAGCCACACACCGAAATACAGGTAAGGGTTGGTTAAATTTTTTGAAACCTCCATCGGCGTGGCAAATATGCCCATGCCAACTACCAGGCTGATCACTATCATTGACAGATCAAAGCGGCTGAGTTTTGGAAGTATGCTCATAAAAACCAATTAATCAAAATACGTTAAGCGGGGGGCATCAAGATAGGATTTCGGTTGATTAATTACAATCTAAAATGCGTTTTACTCTATAAGTGTTTAAATGCTTTTTGTACGGATACTAACTAAGCGCGGCGTCGAAGCCGAAATGTCGCTCTGCCCATAGTTTTAAAATCCTGATCCGTTCGCGCAGAAAGCGGTCGTTAAAAAAGGTATTCGACCAATCATCAAAATGCTCAAATTGGAAACGCAGGTAAAACACCCAGAATGCAAAGCCTAAATATGGAACGGCTGTTAATTCCTCATCAGTAAAGGGCCGCACCTCACGATAGGCATCAATGAATAACTGAAAATCGGTATCGCCCCTTTCCCTGGTGATCTTGTTAAGGGTTGTTTCCATAAAGTAGTGTATGTAAAACGACGCGATATCGTTAGCCAGCATGCCCCACCCACAAAAATCAAAATCAAAAAACGTTAACGTTTCGGCATCTTCAAAGTGGAAGTTCTTGGGCAAAAAATCATAATGGCAGTAACCATAGCTGAATTTTGATTTGTCGAAGCCGTTAATCTTTTCAGCTACGTAACCAGATACTTCTTTAAGAAAGTTATATTCTTCAGGCAGATTTTTAAAAGCCGGGGCTACTACTTCAACCGGCTGCAATAGCATAGTATCAACCGTAAACTCGTGCCGCGGATGTTGCAATTTTGTTCTGCTGCTGATGTTGTGGAAATGTGCCATTGCGTGGCCTAAAGTGCGCAAATGAGCAGGAGATAGATCATACACCAGTTCGCCTTTAGCAAAGCTGAACAGTACGCCATAGCGAGTGCCTTCAGCAGCGTTAAACGGTTGTAGCTGGTCTCCGTTTATGTCCGTCAGCGGATAAGCTACCTTAAGCCCATCGGCGTTTAAAATATTGAGCAGTTCAACTTCCGCCAGTATTTCCGCCTTTTTGCGATGCGCATCACGATATATTTTAAAGATGTATTTAGCGGTTTGGTTTTCCAATAAATAAGTGTCGCTTACGTTGCGTATCAGCAAGCGGCAGGTGGTGGCGGTTAACCCGTAGTTTTGCTGGAGTGTAATATTTAGGGCGGCGGCAGATAAGGTGGAGTATTGGGTAGGATAAACAGGCATCATGCACAAATATAGCTTTTGTGCACGATGCCTGTTGTAATTGAATTGATTAGCCTTTCACGCGGATCATCATTACCCCATGTGGTGCAAGTTTGTACGTCAGGCCTGCAGTAGCTTTACCCAAATCCTTTTGGCGCCAAACATCGCGCACCTGCGCTGATGGGCTCAGTCCGATCTCGGATGGTTTTACACTGATGGTACGGTATTTTTTACTCAGGTTAAAAAAGCCAACTGCTTTGCTGCCATCGGCCAGTTCTTTAACATACACCTCGTAATCATCCTTAGCCAAAACACGGCGGGCCTGTTTGCCCAGCACATCCTGGTTAACGGCAATCACCTCATCATTGGTGAGCAGGTTGAGGGTGAAGTCGTCCATCTGGCTTATGTCGCAGCCAATAAGCAAGGGAGAAGCAAGCAGGCTCCACAGGCTGATGTGGGTATATTGCTCATCAGGTGTTAACCGGGTGTTGCGTAAGTTGCCGCTCCAGCCCACCTTGCCTACAATTAGCATATCCGGATCATTCCAGCGGCCGGGCTTAGCATATTCAGATATTTTATACTGACGAAAGCCGATTTCATGTAAACTTTCCCAGGTGTCGGTGATATCGCCGGTGGTACGCCAGCTATTGGCATCAACCTCCGGTCCCCATTTCCAAACGTCCTTCATGCCATACTGGCAAAGGCTGTAATAAATATCACGAGGCTGCGCGCGCAAGGCCTTTTGCATCACGCGGTATGGTTTCATAAAGGTTTCGAGCGAGGTATCATTACCGGCTACTTCGCTGTACGAGCACCAATCGTGTTTCAGATAATCAACGCCCCATTTATTATAAGTTTCGGCATCCTGCAACTCATGGCCGAGCGAGCCCAGGTATCCGCCGCAGGTAAGCCTCCCCGGCGATGAGTAAATGCCGAATTTTAAACCATGACTATGCAGCCAGTCGCCCAAGGCTTTCATATCCGGAAATTTTTCGTTGGTAACAATAGTACCATCGGCAGCGCGGGCGGGCGCCTCCCAGGCATCGTCCACGTTAATGTAGGTCCAGCCATGGTCAATCAAACCTTTATCGATCAATGCCTGTGCCGAGCTTTTTACCTTGTCGGCCGTTACTGACAGGCCCCAGCAGTTCCAGCTGTTCCAGCCCATAGCGGGTGTGAGAGCCAGCAGATCGCCAACCTTAATAGTAAGGGTACGGCTGGCGGTGCCTAATGAGTTTTTAACACTGATCTTTACCGGGTAATCGCCGGCTTTTGCTACTGACCCGGTGATGATACCGGTAGCAGCATCCAGCTTTAAACCTTCGGGCAGCTGCGCGGCCGAATAGCTTAACGGCTTTTTACCTGTTGCGGCTATCTTATAAATCAACGGAGAATTTGGCCTTACCCCGGTTGCCTGTGCGCCGTTTATGCGAGGCGTAGCAGGCGCTTTGGGGGTTAATATGTAGGGTGGCTGCTCAGTAGCGGTAATGCTTTTGCCAGTTTTTTGCTCTGTAAATTTGTAGGTAAGGGTAATGCCGGGTTTACCTGCAATTTCAACAGGAATATCAACATAATCTTTTGGTGATTCGCTTTTAGGTGCAAAGCCAACGCCCTGTTCCTTTGAGTATAAGTTTTTCCCGGTCTCTTCGTCCTTTGCGGTGATGGTAAAGAGGCCTTTGATGCCTTCCTTATTTTTATTGATCAGCTTTATGCTTTTTTTTACCTTCCCATCAATAAATGTAAAGCTGTTGTTTGTGTTGATGGCAATGTTGTCGATATAATCCAACATGGCGAGATATGGAGCGCCATTACCTAAGCCGCCGTCGCCATCACCGTCATATACCTTTATGGCGATGATGTTCTCCTTATCCCAGTTTACGGTAATATCTTTTAAGGCAAGGCGATATACCCGTTCTTTAAAATAAGCGGTTGAGTAGCCGCCCTGTTCTTCAGGGAAGCGACCGGTTTGGCCGACCTTTTTACCGTTGAAAAATACCTCGTCGCAATCGTCAATGTATGCCAGGTTAAGCAGCAATGAATCTTTGAGCGCTGATTGGGTTTTTAATGAAGATGGAATATTTACGTGAATACGATACCAGGCATAACCATTGTAATCAACACCCTGTTTCTCCCAAAAGGATGTGGTTTTTAAGGTTTGCCAGCCTGAATCGTTAAAACCCGGATTGCTCCAGGCGGCCTGGTTGCCCTTGCTGAATTTGGCTTGCGGCATTTCTACACGCTGAGCCTTAGCCGTGTAGGCACATGCCGCTACACAGGTCATAATTAATAGTTTACGCATTGGTTGTGGTTTAGAAGTGTCTAAACTACATTTTAAGATCTATAAATACAAATCAATCGTAATGCTACATTTACAAATATTATGAAACGGCCTGCAATACTTATTTTATGTGTTTTTTTGTTTGGATGCACTTCCCAAAAGCAAATAATATTTCCTCCTCCTGTGCTTTCAATGACCGAATTGACAGACTTTTGCGATCTGCCTAATCATAAAAACGAAGAAGTTTATGTTCGAGGGGTTTACAGTGGAGTGGATGAGTATTGGTGGGTTACTTCATTCACATCAAAATGCAATCAAAAAATTCCGAATACGGATTTAGATATACCTAATAAAATCTATTTGGGGTTAGATCAAAAATTACGATCCAAATTGGAAAACGTACATGAATATTATTGGAATCGATATGCCATAATAGATATGATAGGTACTTATGATGACAGTAACCCAAATGGTTATGGACACTTAGGTCAGAACAAAGCACGTTTTATAGTTAAACGTATTATTGATATACAAGTGGTTTTAAAGAAGAAACAGCCTTAAAACAAAGCCACCAGCCGCTCCAATGCCATACCGCGCGATCCTTTTATCAGGATGGTAGCATTGGAAATAGGATGAGCCTGCAAAGCAGCAATAGCATCCTCGGCAGTTTGAAAGTATTGCCCTGCATGTGATGCCCTGGCAGTGTAAAACTCCTTGCCAATAAAAATACGTTCGTGCACGTTCGCCGCTTCAGCCTTTTCAATAATAGCTAAATGCTCGGCGGGGGCATCGTCGCCCATTTCAAACATATCACCCAATATGAGCACCTTTTTTTCGGCAGCTATTTTATCTACATTCTCAATGGCCACCGCCATGCTGCTGGGGTTGGCATTGTAATAATCGCAGATAAGGGTGTTTGTAGCCGTTTGCACAATTTGCGAACGGTTGTTTTTAGGCTGATAACCTTCCAAACCTTTGTTGATCTCGGTTGGATTGAGCCCTAAATAAGTGCCAATGCAAATAGCTGCCAATATGTTATCGAGGTTATAAACTCCTGTTAGGTTCGATCTGACCTGATGCGTTTTTGATGAGCCTTTCTCGTGCCACTCTAATACCAGGTGTGGAGAGTTCTCTATTAGTTTACCGGTTATCAGGCTATCATCGCCCTGTGTACCGTAAAACAATTGCTTTTTAAAGGTTCGCTTAGCTGCCATTTGCTGCAAGGTAGCATCATCAGCATTGATGAATACATTGGCACCATGCGTGGCCAGGTGATCGTACAGTTCGCCCTTGGCTATCTTAACACCCTCAACACCGCCGAAACCTTCCAGGTGTGCCTTGCCTACATTGGTTATCAGGCCATGTGTAGGTTGCGATATGGTGCAGAGCATTTCAATCTCCTTTTGGTGGTTAGCACCCATTTCTATCACAGCGGCCTCATGCTCGGCGGTAATGCTTAAAATGGTTAGTGGCACACCGATATGGTTATTCAGGTTACCCTGAGTGGCCAGCGTGTTAAAATGCTGTGACAGCACCGCATTGATCAGCTCTTTAGTAGTGGTTTTACCATTGGTGCCTGTTAAACCTACCACCGGAATATTCAATTGCTTACGGTGGTAGCGGGCCAGATCCTGCAAGGTATCCAGCACATCATCAACCAGTATATATTGTTCGCTAACGCGATAATGCGCATTGTCTATCACCGCGTAAGCCGCCCCGGCCTCAATGGCCTGCGCTGCAAAGGCATTGGCATCAAACTTATCGCCTTTCAGCGCGAAGAACAGGCTGCCGGGCACAATGCGGCGGGTATCGGTGCTGATAACCGGATGCTTGGTATATAACTGGTATAGATGATCGATGGTCATGGTTAGATAATGATATAATTAGCTGATAAGGCTGTTAATTATACTGACAACTTTATTGTAAGCAGATTGATTGAGCGTTCCCGCCTTTTTGAGAATTATATTTTTATCCGCAGTAAATATTCGTGATGGACGAACGTTTGAGGCCACGGGCAGCGAACCTGAAAGAAAACTGCTTGCATCAATAGGAACGGCGAATGAATCCCACGCTTGCTGACTGGTTATCTGGCAAAGAATAATATCATCTCCGGGAAGATCTGCAAGAACAAGGGCTGGTCTTCTCTTACTTCCGGAAAGATCAGAGAACGGGAATGGGATAACAACTACGTCGCCTTTTACAAATCCTGCCATGCTTCGTCTTCTTCTGCTGATAACCAATCTTTTGATAAAACATTCTCCGAAGCAAAATGCCCAACAGGTTTATCAAATGTCAATTCTTGCTGTTGTGTTTCTTCAACAGTAAAAGCAATAACTTCTACCTGCTTACCCACAAAGTTCTCGGGCAAACGGATAGATATATTTTGATTATCAGGCTTTAAAAGCGTCCTTATCATATATCAAATATACCAATTATCTAATTTAATAGCTGTTAAGTTATTATTCCCTTGTCATGCTGAGCTTGTCGAAGCACTAACAAACTATACCCTCCTCGCGCGCAAACCTTCGACAAGCTCAGGGTAACAGGCCCCCTCCAAATTCATCAATGCGCTTCCAGCCAGTTGGTGCCGCTGCCTATCTCTACAATAATAGGCACTTCGGTTTTTATGGCGTTCTTCATGTTCTCCATAATAATGGGCTTTACCAGCTCCACTTCGTGGTGAGGCACGTCAAACACCAACTCATCATGCACCTGCATGGTCATTTTGCCTTGCAGTTTTTGGGCTTTCAGCTCTCGGTGTATGTTGATCATGGCTATCTTGATCATATCCGCAGCCGAACCCTGTATAGGGGCGTTGATGGCATTTCGCTCCGCGAAACCACGTACCGTAGCATTGGCCGAATTAATATCGCGCAGGTAACGGCGGCGGCCCATCAGCGTGTTTACATAACCGTTCTCGCGCGCAAAGTTCATGGTATCGGCCATGTAGCGCTTAATACCGGGGAACTGGATAAAGTATTGCTCAATGATCTCAGCAGCCTCCTTACGTGGTATGCCCAGATTTTGCGATAACCCAAAGGCCGATTGCCCATAGATTATACCAAAGTTTACCGCCTTGGCATTACGGCGCTGGGTGCTGTTCACCTCTTCAACAGGTACGCCATAAACGTTGGCCGCGGTAGCGGTATGGATATCGATATTATTTAAAAAGGCCTGCATCATGTTCTCATCCTTGCTGATCTCGGCAATGATGCGCAGCTCAATCTGCGAGTAATCCGCAGAGATGATGGTATGCCCGCTATCGCGCGGAATAAATGCTTTACGCACCTCACGGCCACGCTCAGTACGGATAGGTATATTTTGAAGGTTAGGGTTTTGAGAGCTTAAACGCCCTGTTGCCGCTACCGCCTGGTTGTATGAGGTATGCACACGCCCTGTTTTAGGGTTGATCATTTGCGGCAATGCATCTACATAGGTTGATTTTAGCTTGAGCAACTGCCTGAAATCCAATATATCTTTAACTATATCACTTTTTGTAGCCAAAGCCAGTAGTACATCCTCACCGGTTTGGTATTGGCCGGTTTTGGTCTTTTTGGCTTTCGGGTCGAGCTGTAATTTTTCAAAAAGCACTTCGCCCAGTTGTTTGGGTGATGATATGTTAAAGCGAACGCCGGCCTTCTCATAAACCACGGCTTCAAGCTTAGCGAGGTCGGTGGTTAAATCCTTTGAAAACTCCTTCAGCGTATCTTCATCAATTTTCACGCCCTCGCATTCCATATCAGCCAGCACATAGATCAGCGGGTGCTCAATCTCGTTGATCAGCTTTTCGGCTTCGGCCTGTTTAATTTTTGGCTCGAAAACCTGTTTAAGTTGCAGGGTGATATCAGCATCTTCGGCAGCGTAATCCTTTATTTTTTCTATCTCTACATCGCGCATGTTGCCTTGGTTTTTACCCTTTGGCCCGATGAGTGAAGTAATAGAAACCGGGGTATAGCCCAGGTAATTCTCTGCCAGGATGTCCATATTATGGCGGGTATCCGGGTCGAGCACGTAATGTGCCAGCATGGTATCAAACAGGCTGCCCTTAACCATAACATCATACCATTTAAGTATCATCACATCAAACTTGATGTTCTGGCCGGTTTTGCCGATGTTCTCGTTTTCGAGAACCTCTTTAAATTCGGATACCAGAGCCTTAGCATCCGCCTCTGTTGGCGGTACCGGAACATACCAGGCCTCGCCTGGTTTTACTGCGAACGAAAGGCCCACCAGCTCACAATGGTTGGCATCGGTGCCGGTGGTTTCGGTATCAAAGCAAATATCTTTTTGCTGTTTAAGCAGGGCGATCAGTTCCGCACGTTTTTCAAATGTATCGGCCAAATGATACTCATGCTCTGTATTACTTATATTTTTGGCGATGGCAGGTGTTTCAGGCTCCTTAATATCGGTAACATCAACGGTAAGGCTGGTGTAACCGCCATTCACCGGGTTGCCAAACAGATCGGTTTGTACCGATGCGGCTTTCAGCTCGGTTATGCTATATTCTTCGCCAAACACACGCTTACCAAGGGTGCGGAACTCCAGCTCAGCAAACAATGGCTCCAGCAGGTCGCGACTTGGAGCGCATATTTCCAGTCCTTCCTCGTCTAATTCAACCGGCGCGTTCAGCATAATGGTAGCCAGTTTTTTAGATAACAAACCCTGCTCAGCGTAGGTTTCTACATTTTCCTTCAGTTTGCCTTTGAGTTCATGACTATTGGCAATAATGTTTTCAACTGAACCGTATGTTTTTATAAGTGATTTAGCCGTTTTTTCACCCACCCCGGGGATACCCGGAATATTATCTACCGCATCCCCCCATAGGCCGAGTATATCTATCACCTGCTCTACACGTTCTATTTCCCATTTGGCCAGCACCTCTTTCACGCCCAATATCTCCATATCGTTACCCATACGCGCGGGTTTATAAATAAAGATGTTTTCGCTCACCAGCTGGGCAAAGTCTTTGTCTGGTGTCATGCAATACACCTGGTAGCCTTTTTGTTCAGCTTTTTTAGCGAGGGTGCCTATAATATCATCAGCTTCATACCCGTCCGACGTGATCACCGGGATATTAAAGCCCAATATTACTTTGATCACATAAGGCAGTGCCTTTGAAAGATCCTCGGGCATGGCTTCGCGGTGCGCCTTATAGGCTTCAAATTCAGTATGGCGTTCGGTGGGCGCGTCAGTATCAAATACTACGGCCATATGGGTTGGCTTTTCTTTACGCAATACATCAAGCAATGTGTTGGTAAAACCCATCACGGCCGATGTATTCATGCCGCCCGAAGTAAACCTCGGGTTTTTACTCAACGCGAAGTGGGCGCGGTAAATAAGCGCCATGCCATCCAATAAAAAAAGTTTTTTCATAAATATGATTTCACTGATTCAGGGTGATTTCACCGATCGGTTCAAAAGTACAATATTTTACTCACCCTATTATCGCGAGTCCAAACAGGACATGGATTTCACAGTGTATCCCCTGATCACTGACTACTAACCACTAATCACTAAACACCTACCTGAAATCGCAGCTCAACACATGATCATTCACCATGCCGGTGGCCTGCATAAAGGCGTAACAAATGGTGGTACCAAAAAATTTGAAGCCGCGCTTTTTCATATCCTTACTTATCGCGTCACTCTCAGGCGTACTTACCGGGATGCCGCCTTGCGGTGGCTTGTTGATGGCCTTGCCGCCAGGCATAAAACTGTACAGGTATTGATCAAACGAGCCGAACTCCTTTTGTATAGCCATAAATAGTTGGGCATTAGTAATAGCCGTGGTAATTTTTAAGCGGTTGCGGATAATGCCTTCATCGCTCAATAAACGGCTAACATCATCATCCGTAAATGCGGCGACCTTTTTTACATCAAAGTTGGCGAAGGCCTTGCGGTAGTTTTCGCGGCGGCGCAGTATGGTGATCCAGCTCAGGCCTGCCTGAGCAGATTCAAGCAGCAGGAACTCAAAAAATATCTTATCATCATGCACCTCTTTGCCCCACTCTTCATCGTGATATTTAATATACAGTTCATCAGTGCCGGGCCAGGCGCAACGGTGGGCTTGTTTGCTCATTGTACCAAAGGTTTGTGAGCAGTAAATATATTTATTTTGCTAATTAATTTAGCTTAAATTAATGAAAATTACCAAAGTGTATCAATACACCTGCCGGGTCTAACACCATACACTCCCGTCCCCATTGCTCGTGGCGAAGGGGTACCAGTTTTGTACCGGGATATTTGTTTTGCAAATCAAGGCTTTGCAGATGTTCAAACCATTCGGCGGCGCTTTTTACCTCGAAAAATATCATGGTGTTCTCCACCCATTCCTTGGCGTAATAATCCTGCAGGTAAAAGGCCAGGTCACCCAAACGTATCAACGACATTTTGGCGTCGATAATATGCTCCTCAAAACCCAGTTCGCGGTAAAACGCTTTTGATAGCTCAAAATTCTGAGCGCCTATAAAAGGCCTTATTGATACAGTTGCAGGTGCCATAGTTAAAGATAGTGTTTGTAGTTAGCGTACTAAACGCCCTTTCCAGGCGTATTTGCGGGTATTGCCCATCAATCCCACATAAACAAAGTACAATATATGTATTGGCGATAGTAAAATCAACAAGCCTACCAACGCAGGCCGTTTCCAGAATGAAGTAATGGGCAGCAGGAACACGGTTTCAAACACATACTTTAAAGCGAACTGCACACAAAACAGCTTGAAAAAGTATATATCATAAAAACCTAATAACGCGTTAGCAAGCAGCGATACGTTGAACAGCCAGATACACACAGCCATGGCCACTATCTTTTTATCCTTATACCGGGTTGATTTTGAGGCCCAGCGACGGCGCTGCTGTAAAAATTCCTCTAACGTTGGTTTGGCGTGGGTATAAACAATGGCCTCCTGATTTTTCAAAAAACCTATCCTGCCGGGATAAACCTCTGCCACCTTTTGCAGCAGCAATTCATCATCGCCCGAAGCCAGATCGTCAATACCTTTAAAGCCGCCTACCTCGTAAAATACATCTTTACGGTAGGCAAAATTAGCCCCGTTACAGGTTGATGCCCTGCCATTGCCAATGAATGCCGCGCCAATGCCGATCAGGTAGGAGAATTCCAGCGTCTGCAGCAGCTCGAACAAGGATTTTTCCTGAAAGTAGGTAACCGGCGACGAGATCATGACCGGGTTCTCCGTTTCATAGTATGATACTACCGACGACAGCCATTTGCTGCCCATGCGGCAATCGGCATCGGTGGCCACCATCAACTCACCGGTCGACATGGCGATGGCCTCAGCAATAGCGGCTTTTTTATAGGAATTCAATGCCTCGCCGGCACGCATCTGATACAGCTTCACACCCTGTTCCGCATAGCTACGGATGATGTCGGCCGTGCGGTCGGTTGAGTGGTCGTCAACAATAATTATCTCGGTAAGGTGTTTCGGGTAATCCTGTGCGAGTATATCTTCAATGGTAAGGTGGATGCCGGCCTCTTCGTTACGGGCGGCTATCAGTATCGTGACCTTTGTTTTAAATGTAGTAAGCGATAGTTTGGTGCGTTTAAGCATAGCCCAGCCTTTAATGAGGTAGATAAGCACACACAAGTAAATACCGGTGAGCAGCATGGAAATGATACTATGCATAACGGTCAAAGAATTTGAGTTTAAGTACAAAAAAGCAACCAATCACCGCAGGGATGATGAGGTTAATAAGCCATATTATAGATACACACGCAACCACGGCCAATTGTTCGTTTGTTACGTAAGCGAAAAGGCTGGTAGCCGTAAAACTGCGCACGCCAATATCAAAAATATCCAGCGATGGCAATGCCGACTGGATAATAAGAAAGGTAAACACCATCATTACGATAGTAAGCAAGCCCAACTGTGGTAACAGTAAGTGGATCAGTAGGTAATATTGCATGGTAAATACCATAAATCGCGCTACCGAATACCATAAAATGTTAAGCAGCTCATCCATATTATAACGGGCCATGATGTTAAAAAACCGCTCGTATTTTTTAATGAACTTTATCCTGCTTAGCAGGCTTACCATCCACTCAATATTAAAGTAGAATAATGTAAGCAAAAACAAAAAGAAAACCACAAGTACGCCAATGCACCAAAAAAATAATTCACCAATGTGCAGTTGTTCTTTATAAGTATAAATAAACCACAAGGTTCCGGTGAGGCCTAAAATATTGGTAATTAGGTTTTGCCCGAGGCTGCCAACCATCATGGCAAATAAGCCGTGTATGCGCTTACGATTAGGCAAAAACATAATGCGCCCGCCATATTCGCCAACCCGGTTTGGGGTGAAAATGGCCCAGGTTAATCCGCAAAATACGGATTCAAGGGCTTTCCATATGGATATATTAATGAGCTTGCGGCTTACGTACTGCCATTTAAGGGCCTCAAGCGTCCAGTTAAGCATCATCAGGATGGACACAGCCGTAAGCGTACCGATAACCTGGCCTTTTGTTAGGCTGGAAACCTTGATGCCAAATTCCTGCAGATCACTATTCTTGGTGAGGAATTTATGATAGATAAACCACGCGGCAAGCCCGAGGATAGCGGCTTTTATAAGCCACGAGAATAGTTTCTTTGCAAGTACGGTCAACAGGTAAAATTTGTCAAAACTACAAAAAAGAAAAGCAAGTGCCGGACGCTCGCTTTTGTATGCGTTAATACCATCTTAATATTTAAGCGCAGCAACATTACAATTGTTACTCCAAATTTGTTTTAAACGGTTGCCTGAGCTGTAGCTATAGCACGCAATATGACACAAAAAAGGCGATACTAAATAGTACCGCCTCGCTATTGGGTTAATTATTTTCGATTACAGATCGAGCCCGTCAAATGTTACCGCTATATAATATAGGCCGCCAATGGTTGGGCCTGCCGCGTATTGGTAATATTTGCGGTTAAATATATTGGAGCCCCCCAATTTAATAGTCGCTTTAGCCGTCGGCACTTTGTATGATACCTGCGCATCAAACGTGTTAATGGCCGGTACAATACCGTTAGCCAGCGGGCTCTCCCATAAAAATGAGTTTTGGTAACGGTAAACCACGTTAAAGCCTACGTTTTTCACCACCTCGCGGTTAGCTAATGATACGTTGGTTACCCATTTCGGTGTATTAAAGCCGGTCACAAAAATATCGGCGCTTTCGTTACCCTTAATGTTGTTGTAAGCCAGGTTACCGCTCACAGTGTAGCGCTTGTAAAAATTATAGGTTAACCCCAATGATGAACCGTAGTTTGTATAGGTGTTTTTAGCATTGGTGTATACGCGATAGCGGGTTTGCTGGGCATTGCGGTTTTCGGCAAGGGCGGCGATAACCGCCTGATCGCTGCCTACCTGTGCCTGGGTGGTCAGCGTTCCGCCGCCATCGGTAGCGTTTTGATATGGTACAGCAACCTCTACCTGGCCTAAAAAACCGGTGTATTTATTCAGGTAACCATCAATATCGAGCACCACTTTATTATCAAATAATAGCGCTTTATAACCCGCTTCGAATGAGTTGATCTGCTCGGGCTGGGTGGTGCCAAGGTCGGTTACCTTAAGTAGGTTGCGGTTATTTAACGCCGATTGGCTACGGGTAATTGTACCGTTGCTGTTAGCTACTTCGGTGTTCACAGCCGCGTTAAAATTGTTAATGGATGCCAGTGTGTACGAGTTATCCAGATAATTTAAACCCTTGTTGATGTAAGGCAGGCCGCCTATACGGCGCACATTGCCATTGTTAACAAACGATAATGCTTCGAACAATGCCGGGAAACGGAAACCATTTTGGTATGATACCCGAAAGTTGTGTTTTTCGGCAAGGGTATATACCGCCGCTATACGTGGGTTTAACTTTGGGTCGAACTCCTTATTGTAATCCAAACGCAGCGAACCGAATATTTTAAGGCGCTCCTCAAAAAATGTTTTGGTGATTTGCGCGAACGCTCCTACTTTGGTGTAGTGCACATTGTTGCCATAGCTGCCATCAGGTAAGGGCTGGTTACGCTCGGCAATCGGACGCGAAAAATCCACAAAGTTATTACCATCCGGAATGATGGAATACTCCCTGAAATCGGCGCCAACCAACAGGTTAAACCATTTTATTTTGTCGGTAAAATCATACTGTGCATCAGCATGGTAGGTGCGGCTTTTTTGTATTAGCGCCGCGCCACCAATTTTGGTCGTGGCGTTATAATCCCAGTTATTTACACCTCTTATGCGGCTTTTCAGGTCGGCAAATTCAGGCGTTCCCGGTATTACACGACCAGCATCGGCCGCGGTACGGGCAACAACCATGGCATCGGCAAGCGGGGTGTTGGCATCAAGTGCGGTTTGCAGGGCTGTTTTGAATTTGGCGCCCCACGCAGCGTTGGTTCCGCCGCTTACAATATCCAGGTTATCGGCCATCGGCTTTACATTGTACGAATCGCCCGAATTTTCAACCGACATATAGGTACGCACAAAGTAATCGGCTCCCTTAAGTTCCAGCTTATGATTTTGTACGACTACGTTGTCCAGCTGAATTTTGTTACCGCGCTGAAACACGCCGTCCATCTTGCCAAAACGATAACCGTAGGATAGCTCGGCGTTGCTGGCTACCTTGTAGTGCAATGATCCGTCAATTTTCAGGTTGTCTACAATCGGGCTCACAATGTCCCTTTCGTTATAACCTGTACGGCGAACGATGAAAGACTGACCGGCTTTGCCGTTATAGTTAATACCACTTACCGTTACCGCGTTGTTGCTTTCGTCGCCATACTTGTTCCAGCCGTCATAAGCCGGGTTGTTGGCAGCCAGTTCAGGGTAGTTGGGGTTTGCGGTTACCAGGTTGTTCGGGTTTTGATCACGACGTGTGTCTGACACCCAATCCGTACCTCTCAGGTAACTCACGTTTACCTTAAAGGCGAATTTGTTGTTGAACGCCTTGGCATACCTAACTGCGGTTTCGGTCAGATTGCTCAGATCGCGACCGGTGCCGCCTACATGGTTAATGCCGTTTTTAACATATACGCTTAACCCCTGATAGTAAAATGGGTTTTTGGTTTGCAGCGAAGCCATACCGTTAATAGCGTTCATTCCATATAGTGCTGATGCCGCGCCGGGAATTACCTCCAGACTGGCAATATCCAACTCCGTAGGGCCAATAGCATTACCCAGCGGTACGCCAAGGGTAGCGGCTTCCATATCAATACCATCAACCAGTTGCTTAAAGCGGAAATTGTTGGGGATGTTAAAACCGCGGGTGTTAGGCACCTTAAAGGTTAAGCTGGATGTGGTAAGCTGTACGCCCTTTACGTTCTCCAAGGCATCATAGAAA
Organism: Mucilaginibacter roseus; assembly: GCF_021215455.1. GTDB lineage: Bacteria > Bacteroidota > Bacteroidia > Sphingobacteriales > Sphingobacteriaceae > Mucilaginibacter > Mucilaginibacter roseus. The sequence goes on from NZ_JAJPWV010000003.1 coordinate 881,521, forward strand.
CTTGGCGCAGGCGATTCTTTCAACGCCCTTACATCCAGCTTCTCGATAGCTACGGGCGATTTCAGGATGCTTTCTTCCACCCTTGAGGCGGATACTACCACCTCATTACCTAAGATGGATTGCGTGCTGAGCGATACATCCAGACTGGTGCCGGGTGAGTTAACCGCGAACTCCTGTGTTTTAAAGCCCACACTCGAGAACACCAGCGTAAACGGAAACTTCAATCTTCCGCGCAGCGAAAAACGACCTTGTGCGTTTGTGGTTGTGCCCGATACGGTGCCTTTTATGGTTACGCTTACACCTGGCAACGCTTCTTTGGTAATGTTGTCAGTTACTTTACCGGATATTTCAACCAGTTGGTTCTCCTGTGCCGCGGCATATTGCATGAGCGCGAAAAAGAGTGCAAAATTTATTAAGGCCGTTTTTAAAACGACGCTAAACGTCTTATCAGAAAGTTTCATTATTAGTATATGGTGGTTATAAGGATGTGATAGTGATTGTTAATTAACGCGAAAGGGAGCCGAGCATCAACAACAACACATACAGCTTTTAGATAAAGCTGTAACAGATTTTAAAGGTTGGTTTAAAAGTAAAACGTGTTTCATTATGTGGTTGTTACGTGATATTTGTGCAATGATAATAATAATTATAATAATATCTATAGATTTAGTAGATAATTATTAAATATTTGATTTATTGTAACATCCGGTATGTCAAATCATCTAAAAGCATATCATCATAAACGGATAATATGAAGCTAAACCCATTTTTGCGCAAGGAACAAACTCCTGCTAAAAAGAAAAGTAAAGCACGCGAATGGCTGGACGCCATTGTGTTTGCCCTGGTGGTATCAACCGTGGTGCGTGGCTTGCTATTTTCAGCCTACGCTATTCCTTCCGGCTCCATGGAAGGTACGGAGATGACGGGCGATTACCTGTTTGTAAGCAAGCTGAGCTACGGCGCGCGTATGCCGAACACGCCGCTTTCAATCCCGTTCCTGGAGTCGCACGTTACCTCGGCTGATATTAAAACCTATTGGGATGCCATTAAACTGCCTTACTTCCGCCTGCCGGGATTTTCAGAAGTAGAGCGCGGCGATGTTGTGGTGTTCAACTATCCGGGTGGTACGCCTAAAGATCCGGTTGATATGCGTGTGCATTATATTAAACGTTGTGTGGGCACACCAGGCGATGTATTAAGTATTGTTGATAGTAGGGTGATGGTGAACGGCAAGGAGTTAAAAAATGCGCCTAAAGCGCAAACTTCATGGCTGGTTAGCACCGATGGTAACGCTATTAACCCGGAGTTGTTACAAGATCTCAACGTAGAAGTCCGCGGCCAGTTGAGTGCTAACGACTATGTGATGATTATCCCGGCGGATAGCTTTAATGAACTGAAGGGGTTATCTAACATCAAATCCATCACCCCGGTTATTGAACCTAAAGGCGAGCAGGATTTGACCGTGTTTCCGCAAAGCGAATTGTTTAAGTGGAACCAGGATAACTACGGACCCATCACCGTACCCAAACGCGGCATGACCGTCCCGCTTAACGATTCAACCGCCGCATTATATGGCCGTAACATTACACTTTTTGAACATAACACGGTCAAGAAAGAGAATGGCAGCTATTTTATCAACAATAAAAAAGCCGATAGCTACACATTTAAGATGAACTATTATTGGATGATGGGTGACAATCGCCACAACTCCGAAGATTCGCGCTACTGGGGTTTTGTACCCGAGGATCACGTGGTAGGCAAAGCTGTACTTACTTTTATGAGTATTGACAGTACGAAAAACCTGTTTAATAAAGTACGCTGGAACCGTGTAATGCGCACTATCGAGTAGCCTTTTCCTGTTTATCATATACAAAAGCGAAAGCCCTTTATGATAAGGAGCTTTCGCTTTTTATTTATCTTTCAATTCAATCCAAACCGGGGCGTGGTCGCTGGTTTTTTCCCAGCCGCGCACCTGCTTATCAACACCGGCGGCGGCAAGCCTGTCCTCCACCTGCGCACTCAGCAAAAAATGGTCGATACGCAATCCGGCATTACGGCCATACGCGTTGCGGAAATAATCCCAAAAGGTATAGATCACCTCATCAGGGTATTGCTTGCGCAGGGCATCCGTCCAGCCCTGGTCAATCAGTTTTTTAAAGGCCGCCCGTGTTTCCGGCCTAAACAGGGCATCCTCAACCCAGCGTTCGGGTTTGTAAACATCCAGTTCGGTAGGCATCACATTATAATCGCCCGTTAATATTACTGGTTTTTTTGAGGCCAGCAATCCGGCGGCGTGCAAGGTAAAGCGCTCAAACCATTTTAATTTATAATCGAACTTTGGCCCAGGTGCCGGGTTGCCATTGGGCAGGTAAAGGCAGCCAATGGTCAATCCGTTTATTTCGGCCTCAATGTAGCGGCTATGAGTATCTTCAGGGTCGCCGGGCAAGCCGCGCGTGGTTTCGTTTATATCCAGCCCCTTTGCCAGGATGGCTACGCCGTTCCAGCTTTTTTGACCATGCCATATGGCATTGTAACCGGCATCGGAAATAGCCTGCTCCGGAAATTTCTCCTGCGGGGCTTTTAACTCCTGCAAGCATACCACATCGGGCGCGCTTTCGTCAAGCCAGCGCAACAGCACAGGCAGGCGTCCGTTAACACCGTTTACATTATAGGTTGCTATTTTCATAGAGGTTTATACAATCGCAAAGTAATTTAACGCTGATGATGATACATTGGTTTTAGATGTTCATATTTACTAAATGAAGCTACACCTTGCCCTTATCTTTCTTCTATTTTGCTCATGCAATAATAAAGCAGAGATCAATAAAATTGAACTTTCTACCGGATTCTGTTTGGGTGACTGTCAGCCTGTAACAATCAGTATTGATCGTACCTTAAAATATAACTTTTACGGTGATGGTAGCCCATTCTCAAACTCTAAGTATGATGACCGGTTATATGGTTACTACACCGGTACCATGACAAAATCATTATGGGATTCAATCACTAACGCGCTCGAAAAAATTAATTATAAAGAATTAGATACGTCCTATGAACACTCAATTGATGACCAAAGCTTAGAAATTTTCATTCATTATGGCAATAAAGTAAAACATATAAAAGCACAATCTGCCAGCTTGCCGAGAAACGTAGCAAAAGTGTTTTATTCAATTGAACGCAGTTACAAATATGTAAGCCTAAAAAGGGCTGATACCATTATAAAATTCGAACACACAAAACATTATTAATCTTTCTGTCATCAAAACTGTTACACTCAAATCAACAAGCTATTGCCTGCCAATAACTACATTTGAGTAAAACCTATTAAAAATGATCCACATCAACAAAGAGCATATTAAGCAGGAGGTATTTGACTTGTATGATGATTATGCCCACAACCGGCTGGACAGGCGCGCATTTATGCAGAAGCTGTCGCTGTACGCGGTGGGCGGCTTAACGGTATCATCGTTAATGAGTTTTTTGATGCCAGATTACCAAAACAACATCCAGGTAAAGGCCGATGACCCGCGATTAAAGTCGGAATACATCAATTATGCATCACCCAAAGGCGGCGGTACCATAAAGGGCCTGCTTTCAAAACCTGTGGACGCAAAAAAGAAACTGGGCGGTATTATTGTAGTGCACGAAAACCGCGGACTAAATCCTTACATTGAAGATGTAGCCCGCCGTGCCGCGCTGGCAGGCTTTGTGTCCCTGGCGCCGGATGCCCTTACCCCACTGGGTGGCTATCCGGGTAATGACGATGAAGGCCGCACCCTGCAAAGTAAGCGCGATAAAGGTGAAATGGAAGAGGATTTTATAGCGGCATATGAGCATCTTAAAAACCATAAGGATTGTAATGGCAAGGTGGGCGTGGTAGGCTTTTGCTTTGGCGGGGGTATTGCCAACATGATGGCTGTGCGCATCCCAACACTATCGGCAGCAGTGCCGTTTTATGGTTCCCAGCCTGATGTTGCCGATGTGCCCAAAATACAAGCGCCCTTGATGTTGCATTATGCCTCGTTAGATAAGCGGATTACCGACGGCTGGCCGGCATATGAAGCGGCTTTAAAGGCAAATCACAAAACATATCAGGCCTTTATTTATGAGAACGCAAATCATGGCTTTCATAATGATACCACACCGCGCTACGATAAAACCGCCGCTGAACTGGCCTGGAAGCGAACGATTGAATTCTTTAGTC
>NZ_JAJPWV010000004.1 GCF_021215455.1 Mucilaginibacter roseus
ATGCAAATAAAGTTTGGCGCAAAAGTAATTATATTTAGCTGACACAATGTAATACCGATGTTGTTTTAAGCGACAATTTAATGGCTATATTTGCACTCGCAAAAAATTGGCGCTAACAACATCCTGATGCCCGAACAACTTTTACAACTCGACCGGCATTTATTCTACTTTATTAATCACGACCTATCGAACCCGTTTTTCGATTGGCTGATGCCACTTTTGCGTAACGCCCGTTTCTGGATCCCCTTATATATATTTATTATCGGTTTTTGTATCTATAAATATCGCAAGGTGGGGGTAATCATCGTTTTAATGCTGGCCGCCAGTGCAGGCGTTGCCGATTTTGTTAGCGCAAGCGTCATCAAGCCTGTTATACACAGGGTACGCCCCTGCCGCGATCCTGTTACCGCCGAAAAAGATATTCCACGTGTTCGGTGCGGTTCCGGATATAGCTTTCCGTCCACTCATGCCAGCGATCATTTTGCTATGGCCGCTTTTATGAGTATGGTTTTCAGCCGCCGCTGGCGGTGGATCTGGTGGGTAAGCATGCTATGGGCGGCTAGTATTTGCTTTGCCCAAGTATATGTAAGCGTACACTTTCCTATTGATGTTATGGGCGGCGCGCTGTTCGGCCTCGTTGTTGGCTTTGGCATTGCACAACTTTTCAAAAAATTTCAACCCGGCTTCTTTTACAATAAATGAACAACCTGCAACTTTTACTCCTGTTTTTAAGTGCCTTTTTAGGTGGCACGGCTGTTTTTTTATTTAAAGGAGGAAACCATAAGTTCCTGAAGTTGGTATTGGCATTCAGCGGCGCTTATTTGTTTGGCATAACGGTTTTACATTTAATACCCGACGCTTACCATAGCAATGATAACATGGTGGGCGTTTTTATCCTGATCGGCTTTATATTCCAGATCGTGCTCGAACAGTTTTCTGACGGTATTGAGCACGGCCATATTCACAAGCATGCGCATGAGCATGGCGCTTTTCCGTTTGGAATTATGTTGAGCTTATGCCTGCATGCGTTTTTAGAGGGAATGCCTATAGCCGAAGGGCATCAGCACGAACTTGTTTTTGGTATCGCATTACACCACATTCCGGCATCGTTTGCCTTGGGCAGCGTATTGTTGGCCCATCATCAAAGTAAAGGCCGCATAGTGTTCTTTCTTCTATTATTCGCCCTTATGACGCCTGCAGGTTACTTGTTCAGCAACTCATTAAGCAATGGCGGTATAGGAAACCTTCAGCAATATTTTAACCGGATAATGGGCTTGGTAATCGGTATATTTCTGCACATATCAACTACCATCCTGTTTGAGTCAAGCGCTGATCATAAATTCAACCTGCGTAAAATGATTGCTGTTTTATTAGGTATAGGTATTGCCCTGGTGGGATTTTTACTGTAATAGTACTTATCCTCTTAGCTTATCCAGCAAATCGCTTAATTGTGCGGCTTCATCCTCGGAGAGATGCTCTTTTAAAAGATCTTTCGATTTAAATTCCAGGTCCATTTTGCTTAAAATGTCCAAGCCTTGCTGACTGATCTGGATATCCACTGCTCGCCTGTCCTTTGAATTGGTGCAGCGCGATACCAGTCCCTTTTGCACTAAACGGTCAACAATGCGCGATGCGTCGGACATTTTGTCTATCATGCGCTCTTTAAGCAGGTTGATGGTTGCCGGTTTTGGGAACTGTCCGCGCAAAATACGCAGTACATTAAACTGCTGCGATGTAAGATTATACTTCTCGAAATACGCGCGCGAAATGTTACTTAACCAGCTTTGCGTGTATCCAACATTTATAATTACCTTATGGTAATTATCCTCAAAATTAGTACTTTGTATCTCGTCCTCTATTCGCATAGTGTATATAAATGCGTAAAAAGCAAATATGTTTATTATTTTTTAATTTGCGTATATTGTTTTTTCGCCCGATAGTTCCATGGGCAGTGCAAACATTGGTTTTTACAGCAATAACCGCGTTTTTGATGATATTCTTTGGTGAATACCATTAAGCCATCGGTATTAAAATAATAATCTGTCCCTTCCTTAAGCATTAGTTCAACAACTTTACAAACAGGGTATTATTAAAGTGTTCGCGTAAATGTTTGCCATCGCCATGCAGCGTCCAAACCTGGGTTGGCTGCACTTGCTTGATCATCTCCAGTATATCGCTCCAGTCGGCATGGTCTGATATATAAAGCGTATCCTGGCTATTCACCTGCAGGTTTTTCCATCCCGATGCAAAAAGGCGTTTTACACCCGTGGCCCTTATATAACTGTCAAACGTAAAGGGCGGCACTATATAAACATAGTCCTGCTGGTTTTTCATCAGTTTGCGGTTGTATAACTGATATTTCCCTAAAGTGTATCCTGCCTTTTCATATATAGTATTTAACGGCATTATACGGTGATGCATCAATATGGTTTTCTGCGGCGCGTAATCGTTAATCAACCGGATCAGTCGCTGGCTTTTGCCCAGGCCATAAGCACCAAGCAGTATGTTGATCTTGATATCCTTCAGCTTGCTGATCTCCGCTATAGGGTCAGGGTGCTGCGTTGCAGGGTTGGCGAAAGTACTTTCCGTTATGAGTACATCGGCTTTTACCCATTCTAAAGGCTCGCAGGTGGCGTCGGGTTGTAATTTAAAATCACCGGTGTATAGGTAAGTGGTGCCCTGATAAGCCATCAACAGCTGGGCTGAACCAAGCATATGGCCTGCTGGGACGAAAGTGATCTCCACACCGCCTACAACAAATGGCTGACCGTAAGCCGTCACATTGAATACCTTTGCCGCATTTTTGGTATAGCGCAACTGCATAAATGCCTGCGTACCGGCGGTACACCATACTTCGCGGTTGCCCGCAACAGCATGGTCGGCATGGGCATGCGATATTACAGCCCTGTCAACGGGTTGCACCGGGTCGATATAAAAACCGCCGTACTTGCAGTAGAGGCCATTGGCATCAAACTGCACAAAATCATCCAGTATCATCAGGCTTTTACGGCTAAAAATTGCTGGTGCAGTGCGAGCACCTGTGGTATAACTAACCGGCTGCCATTGTTGTTAATTATATGATCGGCCAGCTTACTTTTTTCTTCTTCGTTCATTTGCCGTGCATCCCTGCCGGCGGCCTCTTCCATGCTTATACCATCGCGCTGTATAACGCGCCGTAAGCGTTGATCAAGCGGAGCGGCTACCAAAATGATTTGATCGCACATTTTATATGATCCGCTCTCAAATAATATCGCGGCTTCCTTAATTACATATGGTGCTTTGGTTTGATATAGCGTCCATTCATCAAACGCCCTAAAAACCGCCGGATGTACTAACGCATTTAGCCGGGCCAGTTCGTCAGCATTATTGAAAACAATATCGGCTATATATTTACGGTTCAGCGTCGCGTCGGCAAAGTAAGCTTCGCTACCAAAGGTACGTTTAACACCGTCAATCAATTCCGCATCGCTCGCCACTACACTTTTGGCGGCGGCATCGGCATAAAAAACCGGGATGCCCAATACCTCAAATACTTTAGCCACGGTGGTTTTACCGCTGCCTATATTGCCCGTCAATCCTATCTTCAGCATTTATTTTTTTATAATGAAATCAACTACTGCCGGTTCAATTTTAACAATGCGGCAATAAGGTGGTATGCGTTTTAATTTAACGGGGAGTGCATGATACCCTTTCTGCTCCCACAGGCTTAGGTCGGCCGTAGCCTCAAAAAACGCATCGTCCATATCGGGGTAGTCGCTCAGCGAGGTCATAAAGGTAACCTTTACCTTTTGGGGTACTATCTTAACGTTATAATAGTGCGGGTTATTGACAACCTTCACCGGAATTTCAAGCGTTTTTTCCGTAAATTCATCAACCGGAATTTTAACTTGTATGGTTTTAGGGTAAACGGTCATGTTCACCTCTTTTACCGATTGCATTTTTAACTGTTTGCTTACCGGTTCGCTAACATTATCCAGCTGAAGGGTATCGGTATTCCATGATCTTATACGACCGATCAGTTCTGACGGACCACTAATGGTAACGTAATCGGGTTTAAGCACAATATCCCCTGATTGGGCGAACTGCTTTTTATAATCGATAGAGGTAAGCAGTTCAACAGGCACCTTTTTAACCCGGCGGCTCGAAAAGTCGAAATATAACGTATCCGGGTCAAATGCTATTATCTGCCTGTTCGGCGGTTGCGCAGCATTAATTCGGCGCATTTGCGACCCAAGCACTACATAATCACGCTGATCAAGCGTATGCAAATCAACCGTCAACTGGTTTTCATCATCGTTAAATCGCGAAAATAACATTTGCCAGCCGTTACCCTGTACGGTTGCATTCACCGTGTCAGACTGTAAGGAATGAAACGCCCTACGCTGCGGCGCATTTTTAAATACAATTAGCTTAGGCACCGTAAAATTATGCGGGGTTGATAGCACAGCAAAAACCCAGGCAACCACAGCCAGTACAATACAGGTTGTGAATGCCGTAAGCCGTCTGCGTTCTGCCGGTGATAATTTTATAATGGGCATCGTTATAAATTAAAAAGCCGTTCAATTTATAACAACTGAACGGCACAATAAATTTAACAACTTATTTTATGATTTTGTTGCCACAGGGGCGTTAAGCGCCTTTGAAGCATCAAGAGAGATAGCGGTTTTGTCAAAACGGATTTTGCCGCCGCCCTCGGTTTCAATTAATATTGTTGTTTCGGCCAGATCAACTATACGGCCATGTATACCTGCTGTTGTAACTACTTTATCACCTTTTTTAAGATCGTCAACAAATTTCTTTTGATCCTTTTGTTTTTTGATCTGCGGACGTATCATAAAAAAGTAGAACACCAATATGATGAGGCCCATCATAATCAGTTGTTGTGGATTACCCATAGTATTGTATTTAAATGTTTAAATTAATATGCGGTTAATTACTTGGTTACCACTTCGCCCACCAAATGTACTACGGTTTGGGCTGGTACTGTGTTAGCGGTAACGGTGATCAGCTTATCCTGTAAGCCATTTTTGTTGGCACTATCAAACGTAACCTTTATAGCTCCGCTCTCTCCAGGTTTAACCGGAGTTTTAGGCCATTCGGGCACGGTACAGCCACAGCTTGCAGTAGCGTTGGTAATAACCAATGGCGATTTACCGGTATTAGTAAATTTGTATTCAAAGTTTACCTTTTCGCCTTGTTTTATCTTACCAAAATCATGCGTTTCATTCTGAAATTTAGCGATAGGCGCGTTAGCTGAGTCAACCTCGGTTACGGCAGTGCTATTGCTGTTAGTGTCAATACCTTCGGTATTGGATGAATTACGCTGATTACAAGCTGCCAGAATAACAACAGATGCGGCCAGGGTAAATAATATTTTTTTCATTTTTATATTATTGGTTAACAGAAGTTCAATATTACTATTTATTCAATTAAACCTCTACCGGTTTTTTTAATCTTGTTACTTGCCTTAAGCTCAGCCAAAATTTTATCCAATATACCGTTGATGAATGAGTTACTTTTCGGTGTACTGAATTCCTTTGAAATTTCCAGGTACTCGTTGATAGTAACCTTAACCGGCACTGATGAAAAGTTCAGGAACTCGGTAAGCGCCATTTTCATCAGCAAAGTATCCATCATCGCGATACGATCGGGCTCCCAGTTTTGAGTTTTAACCGCGATGAGCTCCTGGTATTCCTCGTCATGACGGATGCATTGGTCAAACAGGTCAACAATAAATTCCCTGTCCTCTTCCCAATTAACGGTAACTTCGGCCAGTTTATTCAGCTCGTAATTATCGTTCGAGAAGTTTTTAAAGGTTTTAGCGATCAACGCCTGCAATACATCACGATCAACCGGCCAGTTAATAAATTTATCTTCAAACACCTGCTCGGCAAGAGACGATTTCAATATCACCTTTTTAAAGATGAATTTGATGATGTCCTTATCGCTGTGCAGGCTATCATCGGTACGGTCAAGATACTCCCTATACTCTGGAGCTGCCCTTAGCGTGTTAAATAACGATTTAAATAGCTCCGGATCAAACGTCCAATCAATCTTGTACTTTTTTACCGCGGCAACATATTCCTTGTTGGCAGCCAATGAGGCCACAAAACGGTTTTCAAGAATTTTCAGATTAGGATTCAGGTCTTCGGCTGTAGGCAGGTGCTTGTTGGCACGTTCCTCGGCATCGTTGGCGGCATAGCCAACTACTTCCTGAATAAGTGAAAGCATCCAGATGTACATCTCGTACACGGAATCTACACTTTTTAAAAGACCTTTTTGATGGAGTTTAATGTCGCGGTTGCTTGACTGGTGGTATCCGTATAGCGCCTGTAATACCTTTACGCGTAAGTGCCTTCTGTTTAACATTGTGTAAGAACGATCTTTGGATTGAGCTTGTTTTGTACTTATGTACGATAAATTACTACTATTTATTGTACGCAGCAAAAGTAGGTGTTTTTTTAATATGCGCAAAGCTGTTTTTTTAACACTCAATTTCTGTACAAAAAGCTGACGGTTTACTGCCGCCCATGCCACCGCAAATTATTTATCTTTACGCCCTCGACTTATGAAACACCTCGCTTACCTTAATAAGTTCTTTATAAAATACCGCTGGCGCTTGCTGCCGGGCATACTCTTCGTTATAGCATCTAACATTTTTGGTGTATTGCCGGCGCAGGTTATCCGGGTAGCGTTTGATCTGGTTGCCGAAAACATCGATTTGTACCGCCTTTATGATGGTTTTGATCGTCAGCAGGTTATCTATGATATTTTCGGGTCGAGCCTGTTGCTGTTTGGCTTACTGGTACTGGCGCTAGCGCTTATCAGGGGGATGTTTTTATTTTTTATGCGGCAAACCATCATCCTTATGTCGCGGCATATAGAGTACGATCTGAAGAACGAGATATATAGTCACTACCAGGCGCTGTCAATGGCGTTTTACCGCCGCCATAATACCGGCGACCTGATGAACCGCGTAACCGAGGACGTTACCCGTGTGCGGATGTACCTGGGGCCGGGCATTATGTATACCGTGAATACCGTTGTGCTGTTTATATTGGTTATATATGCCATGCTTACGGTGAATGTTAAGCTGGCTATTTATTCCGTGCTCCCCATGCCCATACTGGCAGGAATTATCTATTATGTAAACAACATCATCAACACCCGCAGTGAGATGATCCAGCAACGGCTGTCATCCCTTTCGGGCTTCGTGCAGGAAACCTTTTCGGGCATACGCGTGGTAAAATCATATGTCCGCGAAGCCTTTATCCGCAAAAGCTTTGCCACCGAAAGCGAAGATTACAAAACCCACTCCATGGAACTGGCGCGCGTACAAGCCTTATTTTTTCCGCTGATGCTGCTTTTGGTTGGATTGAGCAATGTTATCGTGCTGTATGTTGGCGGCATTGAGGTAATGAATGGCAACATCACGCCCGGCAATATCGCAGAGTTTATTGTTTACCTCAGTCAGTTAATGTTCCCGGTGATGGCGCTGGGTTGGGTAACCTCATTAATACAAAGGGCCGCAGCTTCGCAAAAGCGCATTAACGAATTTTTGCACGAGCAACCTGAGATTACGTCAGTAAACGGCATCAAAACTACAGTTAAAGGGCATATCGAATTCAGAAATGTATCATTCACCTACCCTGAAACCGGCATAAAAGCGTTAAACCAAGTGTCGTTCAGTATAAAGCCGGGGCAAATGCTGGCTATTATCGGGCGTACAGGTTCGGGTAAATCAACCATCGCTAACCTGCTGATGCGTATGTATGATACCACCGGCGGCGAAGTTTTGATTGACGGCACACCGATCAACAAGCTTGACCTGGACACCTACCGCTCGCAAACCGGTTTTGTACCGCAATCTATATTCCTGTTTTCTGACACCATTGCCCGTAACATTGCCTTTGCTATTGATGTGATGGATATGCCACGGGTTGAGCAAGCTGCGCAAGACGCTGCCGTTTATAATAACATTATAGAGCTTGAGCAGGGTTTTGATACCATGATAGGCGAACGCGGCATTACACTCTCCGGCGGTCAAAAGCAGCGGGTTTCTATCGCCCGCGCCATATTAAAGCACCCGCAGATCATGGTGTTTGATGATTGCCTCTCGGCAGTCGATACCCGGACTGAGGAAGAAATACTTAACAACCTTGGAAAAGTGATGCAGGGCAAAACCAGCATTATTATAGCCCACCGCATCTCCACCATAAAAAATGCCGATAACATACTGGTGCTTGATGAAGGCAGCATTATCGAACAAGGAAACCATAACACATTGATGGCAAAAAAAGGCGCTTATTTTGCTTTGTACGAAAATCAATTACTGGAAGAGGAAAACGCCTGAGAATAGCAAACCAATACAAAAGTTGATGGCAAAAGTTTGAAAAAATTAACAATATTATTATCAAAATAGTTGCTAATTGAATTTTTCTTTATATTTATGCCAGTCAATTCTAAAAACAACAATTACTTAACATGGGAGATTTTGAAAACAGAGAGCGTGAGGAGGTTTTTTCAAAGAAGGTAAGAGCAGGGAAAAGAACTTATTTTTTTGACGTTAAAGCAACCCGGTCAAACGACTATTATATCACCATAACAGAGAGCAAAAAACGACTGGAAGACGGTGCATTTATCAAACACAAGATATTTTTATACAAAGAGGATTTCGAGAAATTTGCTGAAGGACTGAAAGACACGGTTGATTACATCAAAGCTAACCAAGAAGTTAACGAGAAGCGTTACGAATTTAACGAAGCATCAGAAACAGCCAAAGCCGACGAAGATTTTTCTTTTGAGATTTAATAACCCTGTTAATAATAACTGAATACGAGCCCCGCGATGCGGGGCTTTTTTTTATATCATATAAATCTTCAATATTTACGCAGCCTTAGCTGTTTTATTCAACCTGAACGCGGCCAACAGATAATAAAACGCGCCAAAGGCGGCGTAGCCTGCCAGGTTGGTTATGCCTTTAGTCGGGTCATGCGCCAGCAGGATGAACGAGGTACCGGCCAGTGTCGATTGCGCTCCGCTGATGATCATGGGCCATTGGCCGGTTAGGTATCTTTTACGGCGAATGCCTAATACAAGCTGGATCAATCCGGTGCCTATTGCCCAGGTACCAAATACTATCAATGTTTCGGGCACGCCTTTTTGCAGGGCAAATATTACCGCTATGGTGGTTATGGTACTAATTGCCACATTTACATATTGTGTAGTTTTTGGCGAACTGCCATGGTTGGCACGCATATCTAAAAAGGTACCTACAACATCCCAGGCCGGGTAAATTATCAATAGAATTTCGGCAATATCCGTTCGGGCTTTGCCAACTACGGCCATCAAAATAACCCATACTATGGAGAATGCGGCGCGCGTAAAATAAAGGTTACGTAACGATGTAGAGGTAGCAACAGCGCTTCCTGCTACTGTTGTGTTAGGTTGTGTACTTGCTGTCATGATATTTAAGTGTTTTTGTTGGTTCAAAAATCTGCCTTATCACTAAACCCATTTTTCACTTAAGTTAAAATACACATAAAAGCTGACATTGCGATTGCAGTTACCATACAAATAAAAAAGCACATAGCTCTATTTTCGTATTCATTCTGATTTACTTAAGTTAATCTAATGGATGAATAACTCTTTGGAGCTTTGTAATGACATTTGCTTTATCTACCAATCAAAAAGAACATGATGGATAAGAACGATAGTATTTTCGAGCAACTGAAAAAGTTTGCCCCGCTAAACGATCAGGACATTGCTGATAGCAGGCACCTATGGAAGGTGAAAAAGATTGCTAAAGGTGATTACTTTAATATGCAGCGAATGGTTTGTAAAGATCTGGGGCTGGTTGTTAAGGGCATCTTCCGTATATACTACCGCAACCCGGAGACGAACGAGGAAAAAAATATCTTTTTCTTCTCAGAAAACCAGTTTGTGGTATCATTCCGGAGTTTCATTTCTCAAACTACCTGCTGGTATTTTATTGAGGCGATGGAAGATTCGGAGATATATTTTATATCACACACCGACCTTAATGCGCTTTATGACACCCACCCTAATTGGAGCAAATTCGGCAGGTTGCTGGCTGAGTCGTTTTTTGCCATGGCACAAACTCGTACTGAAGAGTTCATCTTCTTTTCGCATGAAGAACGTTATCGGAGATTACTGGAAGAGCACCCGCATATTATTGAGCGCATACCGGCGTATCACATATCATCATACCTGGGTATAACCAACCCATCATTAAGCCGTATGCGCAAGCGTATCGAAAAGAAGAATGCAGGGTAACACTTATTTAAAGCATTATACCCCGCAGCAACATTACCGCTATCGAGAAGTAGATCACCAAACCGGTAACATCAACCAGCGTAGCTACAAAAGGCGCGGATGATGTGGCAGGGTCGGCACCCAAACGCTTTAGCAGGATGGGTAGCATTGATCCGCTTAGTGAGCCCCATAGCACCACCCCTATCAGCGTAATTCCTACGGTCAGCCCCACTAAGAACCAGTGCGGACCATAAATATCTGAAAATAACGACCACACATAGATCCTTAAAAAACCGATAGCGCCAAGTACTAAACCGAGCATCAGGCCGGCCATTAATTCGCGTCGCATAACGCGCCACCAATCGCTCAGGGTAACTTCGCCAAGTGCCATAGCCTGTATGATCAGTGTTGAGGCCTGCGAACCGCTATTACCACCGCTGGATATAATGAGCGGAATAAACAAGGCCAGCACCACGGCTTTCTCTATCTCCTTTTCAAAAAAGCCCATTGCGGTAGCGGTAAGCATCTCCCCTAAAAACAGTATCACCAACCAGCCCACGCGCTTTTTAACGAGGGTGAATAATGATACATCCAGGTAAGGCTCATCCAACGCTTCGGTACCACCAATTTTTTGTATATCCTCGGTGTACTCTTCGTTGGCTATCCACAAAATATCATCTACGGTAACTATGCCTAACAGTACGTTATCATCATCAACCACGGGCAGCGCCACACGGTTGTTCATCCTGAAGGTGTTAATGGCTTCTTCCTGCGGGTCAGCAGCGTGCAAGGCAATCAACCGGCCGTCCATCAGGTCGCTCACACTGGTTTCGGGTTTTACCAGCAATATCTCGCGGATACGTATATCATCCAGTAACACACGGTTATCATCAACCACGTAGATAACATCAATGGTTTCGGAGTTTTTACCAAAGCGGCGTATGTGCGATAGCACGCGGTTTACATCCCAGGTTTTTTTAACGGCGATATAGTCAGGCGTCATTAAACGGCCAACACTTTCTTCCTCGTAACCTAACAGGGATAACGCTTCCCTGCGGTCGGCAGGTGGCAGGTGCAATATTAACTTAGCAACAGCGTCGCCATGCAACTCGCTGAATAGCGCAGTACGGTCGTCGGGCGGTAAACCATTAATGATCTCGGCTACCTTACTTCCGGAAATTTTTTTGATTATACGCTCCTGCTTGCGGAAATCTAATATTCTAAAAACATTTACCGCGCGGTTTACGGAGAGTATCTCGATGAATTTGGGGCCATGCTCCGGAAGCTCGTCTATCAGTTGTTCAACATCTGATATATTCAGGTTGTTCAAGTATTCCTGTAGCGCCGCATCATCCTCCTGCTCCAGTATGAGTTCTACCTGTTCAACCATTTCTTCCATAAGCCCCTCGTTTTACATTGTTATAAACCTGATTTTCCGCTGGCAAAAGTCGTTTATTTTTTCAAAATACAGGAATTTTTTTGTGTTATCTTTGCGGCGTTTTCAAGTCCATAGCCCATAGACCATTGTCGATGGCAAAAAGCAACTTAACCAGGCTATGGACCATCGGCTATCGACTATGGACTGTTAGAAACAAATGGGTTTACAATGTGGTATAGTAGGTTTGCCGAATGTGGGCAAGTCAACACTTTTTAATTGCTTATCAAACGCGAAGGCGCAGGCTGCCAACTTTCCGTTTTGTACTATTGAGCCCAACGTGGGTGTAATTACCGTGCCCGATGAGCGCCTAACCAAGCTCACCGAACTGGTAAACCCTAAAAACGTAGTGCCCAACGTTATCGAGATTGTTGATATTGCCGGCCTTGTAAAAGGTGCCAGCAAAGGCGAGGGTTTAGGCAACCAATTTTTGGCTAACATCCGCGCCACCAACGCTATCATCCACGTATTGCGTTGCTTTGATAATGATAACGTAATCCACGTTGACGGCTCGGTTGACCCGATCCGTGACAAGGAAATTATCGATACCGAACTACAGTTAAAAGACCTTGACTCGATAGAAAAAAAGATACAAAAAATTGAAAAGGCCGCCAAGGTTGGTAACGACAAAGAAGCTAAAAAAGCCTTTGAGGTATTAACCACTTACAAAAATCACCTGCTATCAGGCAAATCGGCACGTACCGCGCCTGTTGCCGAGGAAGACCAGGAATACATTGCTGACATATTTTTACTGACCGTTAAGCCCGTAATGTACGTTTGCAACGTTGGCGAAAGCGATGTAAACACCGGCAACGCATACGTTGAAGCTGTACGCGAAGCAGTTAAGGAAGAAAATGCCGAAGTGCTAATTATTTCTGCACAGATAGAATCAGAAATTGCCCAACTGGAAACTTACGAAGAACGTGAGATGTTTCTGGAAGATCTTGGCCTTGCCGAATCGGGTGTTAATAAACTGATAAAGGCCGCTTACAAACTGCTTAACCTGGCGACTTACTTCACCGCCGGTGTGCAGGAAGTTCGCGCGTGGACCATAACCCAGGGCTTTACCGCCCCACAAGCCGCAGGCGTTATTCATACAGACTTTGAAAAAGGCTTTATCCGCGCCGAGGTAATTAAGTATAAGGATTTTGTGCACTACGGCTCAGAAGCCGCCTGTAAAGAGGCTGGTAAGCTATCCGTTGAGGGTAAAACTTATATAGTTGAGGATGGAGATATTATGCATTTTAGGTTTAATGTATAGCCCCCCAGCCCCCTAAAGGGGGGGGGGAGTTTAAAACTAAATAATTCCTTGTCATTCCGAACGATAGAGAGGAATCTAACTGCGTTTATAAATAAGCGGACAGATTTCTCCTCGTACCTCGTTCGAAATGACACATAAAATTTATAGCAATTATTTATACAGAAGCCACCTTTGGGTGGCTTTTTCTTTTTGTAACTTATTTTGTAAATCGCCATCTTAACATTAACTGATAAAAACTCATACATGATAAAACTTTCGCACTTATTTACTGCCGCGCTGGCTGTTTCGCTGCTGCCTGCTGCCGCACAGGCCCAGCATAATAAGGACTGGGTAAAAACAGCCGATAAGTACACGCAGATGCTGATCGAGCTGGACAAAAAGTATTCGCCGGAGTATGGCTCGTCGCAAGGGTTGGCGGAGTATGATACACTGATTGCTGTACCTACTTTGGCTAATGACCTTGCCGAGCGTAAGGAGGAAGAAGCGTTAGTACAACGCTATACACAGGCACTAAAAACTGAAAAGGAAAGTCATGTGCAGCAGGATCTGCAAATATTGATAGACCACCTCAAACTTGGTTTCCGTCAGCAGGATTTTAACCGTGGCCGTAAGGTACCGTTTTATAACGCTACAACTTCGGTTTATGGTGGATTGGAAGCGTTGCTTGATGAGCAGACCGATGCTTCTCGCCATGCGGCAGCCGTTATACGTTTACGTAAGTATGCCGGTATGGAAAAAGGCTACCGCCCGCTGGTTGATGTGTTGAAGGAACGCGCCCAGCAGCAAATGGCTAAGCCGAACATGATCTACCCTGCAAAACAACGCATGGAAACCGACCTGTCGCGCAACGCAAGCGTGGTTGAGGGCATTGCCGAGCTTTGCAAAAAGTATGCGCTAAAGGGCTGGGAAGAGCCATACAATCTGCTTAAAAAACAACTGCTCGCTTTTGACGAATGGACCAAGGCTACCATTCTGCCTAAAGCCCGTACTGACTTCCGCTTACCTGCGGAGGAATATGCCATGGAGCTGGAGAGTTATGGTATTGATATTCCCCCTGCGGAGGTTGCTAAAATGGCGCACCTTGCCTTTACAGACATTCAGAACCAGATGAAGGATATTGCCGTCCAGATTGCTAAAAAGCGCAACCTGCCATCAACCGATTATCGCGACGTAATGCGCGAATTGAAAAAGGCACAGGTGCATGGCGATTCCATTATGCCGCTGTACAAACGTACGCTTGCCGGAGTTGAGGACATCATCCGTAAGCAGCAACTGGTTACCCTCCCCAACCGCCCGGCCATCATTCGGCTGGCTACTGAAGCCGAAACGGCGCAGCGTCCTGCCCCTTACATGCAGCCGCCGCCATTTTTAAATAATACCGGTCAACGTGGCGTATTTGTTTTGCCTCTTAATATGCCGCCTAAACCGGGTGAGAAAGCCGACAAATATGATGACTTTACCTTTGAGGCCGCGTCATGGACTTTGGTAGCCCACGAGGCGCGCCCCGGTCATGAACTGCAGTTTGATAAGATGGTGGAAGAAGGCGTATCAACCGCGCGATCGCTGTATGCCTTCAACTCTACTAATGCCGAGGGTTGGGGTTTGTATGCCGAATATATTACCAAACCTTATATGCCGCTGGAAGGGCAACTGGTATCATTAGATTACCGTTTGTTGCGCGCCGCCCGCGCCTTCCTCGATCCGGAATTGCAAGCCGGAAAGATCACCCAAGAGCAAGCACTGAATGTGCTGATGAAGGATGTGGTTCAATCGCACGCCTTTGCACAGCAGGAAGTGGAGCGCTATACCAACCGTGCGCCCGGCCAGGCCAACAGCTATTTTTATGGTTTTACCAAAATGATACAATTACGTAAGGATACGGAAAAAGCTCTGGGCAATAAGTTCAGCACGCTGCGCTTTCACGATTTTATACTGTCCCAAGGTTTATTACCACCCAAGCTGATACGTCAGGCGGTAATGGATGAGTTAATCCCTGCCGAAAAAGCTAAATAGTTTAACACAAAAAAGGCCTGAGTTGAATAACTCAGGCCTTTCGCTTTTACAATCCGGCAGATATTACTTGCTGCCGAAGTTTATCCAATCCACACTGATGAGGTGTTGGTTGGGTTTGTCTTTTTTAATGAAGACAAAGTACAGGTCGTTACGGCCACCTGGATCACTTACCGGTGTGCTTTGCTCGGTGTACTTGTTCCATTCGCCGGTAGGCGTAAAGTTCAGCGTACTGATCAATTGCCCTTTAGGTGATCCAACGTGTACTTCAACTACTCCTGCTCTATTCAATGATGCGTAGCGATAAGTTAATTGGCCAATGCCTTTCAAATCAACATCTTTCAAAACAAAAAACGCCTTATTGCCTACTTCGCCAATCTTTTTACCCTGAATGCTCATGTTGTAATGCACATCGGCTTCACCAGCATATACTTTTGCAGGCCTGAAGATTAAGCTCTTTCCGCCGGTAAGTTTAGGCGCGTTGGTAGCACCCTTATCGGTATAAGCGGCTGATAAGATGTAACGGCCTTCATCAGCATTTTTAAGGTGCTGATCAAGGGTGATGCTACCCTGAGCAGGTAGTATTACATCCTCTTTACGGTTGTTCAGCGTCAGGATGTATTTTACAATTTCCTGCGCATTAGGTTTTGATAGTTGTGGGTGAGCCGCCATAGAGTGTTCACCCCAAACACCGCCACCACCTTTGATGATCTTATCGGCCAGCTTGTCAACAGCGCCTTTGTCGTTAGCATAACGTTTGGCTACGTCAACAAAAGACGGGCCTACAGATTTAGCGTCCACCTGGTGACAGGCTTTACAATCACTATTGGCAATAAGCTCTTTACCGTAGTTATAAGTTGGCGTAAGCGCCTGGTGGCCAATCAAAGCCTTGTTGCTTTGTACTTTGGCAATATAATTCAACACCACACGCACCTGTTTAGGATCGATGGTTTTGTCCTCATTATCCTTAACATCAACCTTGTATTTAATGGCTTGCGTTTGCGGAGTGAAGAATGTGCTGTTCTTGTCAGTAGTAATGGCTACCTGAGGCGTAGTGTTACCCACAATTATCTTCGCGGTATCCATACTGCTTTTACCTGCCTGGTCGGTAACCTTAAGGGTTACGTTGTAAGTACCGTTTTTGGTAAAGGTATAATTAGGGTTTAATTCAGTAGAGCCAACATTATCACCCTCAAAACGCCACTCGTAGCTCAATTTGTCATCCTCGTCATAATCAAAGCTTTTTTGATTGAAAGCCACTTTATACGGCGCAATGCCGATGGTATCTTTAGTCTCAATTTTGGCGAACGGCGCACGGTTACCGCCGTTATAGTCGATACGTACCAATCGGGCATCCACATTGTCGATACCGTAAACTGAACCGTACTCCAGCATGTATATTGAGCCATCCGGACCGATCTCCATATCAACCGGGCGACGGAAATCGCCATTGGTTTCCATAAAGCGCTCCATGCGTTTATAGTTGTGGTTTTCATCCATGCGGATAACAAACACCCAGTTACGCATCCAATCATACACAAACCAGCCTTTATCAAAATACTCAGGCATTTTTGCTGATGATTGAATTTTAGGATCGAAGTGGTAAACCGGGCCACCCATAGCGCAACGGCCACCCTGCCCCAATAACGGAAACTCGTCATAAGCAGCGTAAGGGTACCAAACCATTGCGCTCGTAGTAGGCGGCAAATCTTTTAAACCGGTATTGTAAGGCGATGTATTTTTAGGCGCTTTAGGGTCAAAATCGTTGCCTATTACTTTGGTTGCAAAATCATAATCCTTGTAAGGTTTGCTGTCGCCCACAAAGTAAGGCCAGCCAAAGTTACCGGCTTTTTTTGCCTGGTTAAACTCATCATAACCACGCGGGCCTTGTTTGCCATCATTACCGGCATCCGGTCCAACTTCACCCCAATAAACATACGAGGTAGCTGTATCAACCGAAATACGGTAAGGGTTACGGCAGCCCATTACATAAATTTCGGGGCGGGTATTTGGCGTCCCTTTTTTAAACAGGTTACCTTCAGGGATAGTATAAGTGCCATCCGCTTCAGGGTGAATACGCAAAATCTTTCCACGCAGGTCATTCGTATTACCAGCTGAGCGCTCCGCATCAAAAGTAACACGGTTAGGGCGCTTGTCAATCGGCGCATAACCTTCAGATTCAAAGGGTACAGTATTGTCACCTGTTGAAATAAACAGGTTTCTGTTACGATCCCAGGCCAGTGAACCACCGGTGTGGGCACTTACCTCAAGCTCTATAGGTATCTCTATCAATACTTTTTCTGACTTAAGATCAAGCTGGCTGTCTTTGCTTATGGTAAAGCGTGAGATGTGCTGCTTGGTTTTGCCATCGGCTTGCGCGGTGTTGAAGAAATAAATAAAGTTGTTTGTCGCGAAATCCGGGTCAATGGTCATACCCAACAAACCGTTCAGGTACTCATCCACAGCTTTAACCGGGAATTTGTACACCAAAGTAGTCTTATTGTCTGAGGGGGTATAAACATAGAAATTACCGGCACGCTCAATAAAGAATACACGGCCGTCCGGAGCTACAGCAAGTTCCATCGGCTCATTCAAATCATTTGAAAGGATGGTTTTGGTGAAGCGGTTATCTTCCGGTTTTTTCTCGGCGTATGCTTTTGTATAATCAAGCGGCGCATTGTTACCAACAGCATATTTAATACCACCTAACAGGTGCTGTAAAAATAATGGCTCGCTATAGCTTTCGTCGGTATGGCCACCGCCGGTATAAAACGCACGGCCACCATCATACTCATGGTACCAGGCTATCGGGTGCTCGGCACCATTGGTACCACCTTCGTAACTATCTTCATCTAAAGTGGCTAACACCTTAAGGTCAGGCTGGATGCTTTTGTAGTTATACCATTCGTCGTTACGTTCCCAACGTTTTGGCAAGCCTTTGGTTGATATATGGGTAGTATCAATAACATCAATTGTAGCTGCACGTACGTTCGGGTTGTTTGGATGGCTGCTGAAGTAAGCGCCAACCAGTTTATTATACCAAGGCCAATCGTACTCGGTGTCAGCCGCGGCATGTATACCTACGTAACCGCCGCCAGCCTCAATGTAACGCTCAAAAGCCACCTGCTGATCGGCATTAAGCACGTTCATGGTTGTGCTCAGGAAAACTACCGCGCTGTAGTTTTTAAGGCTGTCATCAACAAAATAATTGGCGTTTTTGGTAGTATCAACGATCATCCCGTTAGCTTTGCCTAATTGCTGCAAAGCAGCAATACCTTTTGGTATTGAGGTATGATACCAACCTTTGGTTTTGCTGAACACCAGTATGCGCGGTGTTTTATTTGATCCCGATTTTTGCGGGGATACCGTTTTACAGGCATAAAAAACGGCCGATATACAGCCGGTTATCAATACTAATGATAATACTTTGTGGTAAACAGATTTAAACATATACCTTGTTTATTGTAAATAGCAGTTAGCCTTAATTAAACATCACAAATTTGAACACCTTGTTTAAGCGAAGCCAGCTTGTCTTTCTTTTTAGGGATGAACTCCTGCGCTACATAACCTTTAAAGCCGGTATCAACTATGGCTTTCATAATAGCAGGGTAGTATAGCTCCTGAGTTTCATCAATCTCGTTACGGCCGGGTACACCCCCGGTATGATAGTGCGAGAAATATTTATTGTACTTACGGATAGTTGCAATTACATCGCCATCCATAATTTGCATGTGATAGATATCGTACAGTAGCTTAAAGTTTTCAGAACCTACAGCATCGCATAAAGCTGCGCCCCATTTGGTATGATCGCACATGTAATCATGATGGTCAACCTTGCTGTTAAGTAGCTCCATCACCATTACCACGTTGTGTTTCTCAGCTATCGGCATTAGTCGTTTAAGGCCAACTGCGCAATTTTTCAGTCCTTCGGCATCATCCATACCATTGCGGTTACCAGAGAAACAAATGATTTGCTTGAAACCTGCGGCAGCTACTTTCGGAATTACCTCCTCATAGCTTTTTACCAGCTCATCATGCAGTTTAGGGTTGTTGAAGCCTTCAGCTATGCCTTTACCGGCACCTTGTGTAAGCGCACAAACCAGGCCATATTTTTTTAACGTAGGCCACTCTTCAGGACCGGTAAGGTCGATGGATTTGATGCCCATGGCTTTAGCTGCCTTGCAAAGGTCATCAAGCGAAATATCGCCATAGCACCAGCGGCATACCGAATGGTTGATACGGCCTTTCATGTCGTCGCTCAATAAAGCTTCGGCAGCCGATACGCGGTTAAATAAACTTTGGCCAACAAAAGCCGCTGCGGATGTTGCCGCCACTTTTTTGATCATATCTCTTCGTGATGATGAGGGTTGATTTTCAGTTTTCATTTTCTTAGTCAAGGGTTATTAATGACCGGTTTAAATGGGTGGATTTAAATGTACAATAAAAGGAATAAATGTCAAAACTACTATTTTTAAGCACATATCAAACAACCTGTTGCAATTAGGTCAATATCCTGTGACAAAAAGCTAATTTGATAAAAAATAAGGTTCAAAAAAGGGGTATTTGTAACAGTAAAAATACCTAATCGGGCACAACAGGCCAGCCGTTTTCCCAGTCAACTTTTAAAACGCGAAGTTTGGGTTTGCCGTTATCATGCGCATCGTACCCGTGAAATACCAGGTAATCGTTCCCATTAAAAGTTGCCACTGCGTTGTGCCCTGCCCCATACCATTTGCTATCCGGTTTCAACACAGCCGTTCCGCCACCATTGTTCATATCGATACCTTGTTTATCCAGGTAAGGCCCTTTTATATTTTTGGACCTGCCGACAATCATTTTATAATTACTCTCAGGGCCTTTGCAGCAATAATCAATAGATGCGAAAAGGTAATAGTATTTATCCTTTTTAAAGATGAACGGCGCTTCAATGGCATTAGCTTCATTCTCCCGGTTAGTTTTTCTGCTGGCAATAGTTGGTAAATGGTCAATGTGCTCTGCTATGCTTAGCCTGTCGGCATTAAGTTTCACCATTTTGATACCACCCCAAAAAGAGCCGAATATCAAATAAGGCGCGCCTTTGTCATCAGTTACCAGGTTTGGATCAATGGCGTTCCAGTTAGTTTTACCGGGGCGCGATTGAATAACCAGGCCATGATCAACCCATTTAAAATCGGGGCTATCTGGATTAAGCGTTTTATTAGTTGCCACGCCTATAGCCGATGTATTTTTACCAAATACCGAAACAGAATAATACAGGTAGTAAGTTCCGTTGTGCAGAGAAATATCCGGTGCCCAAATGTAACCTTTGAAGCCGGAAATGGAATCGACTGCCCATTTAGGTGCTTGGGCAAAAACAGGCTTTTCACGCTTCCAGTTCAGCATATCAACTGACGACCAAACCGCAACGCCGTTACCCGTACAAAAAATGTAATAAGTACTATCCTGCTTGATGATAACCGGGTCATGCACAGAGATGTCTTTACGCAAAACCTGCGCACTGGCGCATAGCCCGCTCAAAAGCAATAAAACTATGCACCAAAGCGATAACCAACGGCTCATCAATTTATCTAACCACCAGTATTTCAAAAACATCTTCAGTTTGCGAACCTTGCTGCGCGCGGAATGAAAGCTCCATATTTTGTTTTTGCATTGCTGATGGAGGCACATCAAACTCCGCCGTATAAAAGCCTTTACTATCTGTGTTACCCACCTTTGCAGACGTTAGTTTAATGCCATCCACGTAAACATCAAAAGCGCGGTTATCAGCTTTACGATAAGTTATCAACAGTGTTTTGGCCGACTTATCCGGATTTTTAAGCGTATAGGTAAACCAACCCCGCGCCGTGCGGAAATGCTTGTCCTTATAAGTACCCGTCCAGGTGTTTTCGCCTTTATAAGCGTGGTCGTTTTCGGGCTGCTGCTCACCGGCGGTTATCCTGTCAATCGTAATGGCATCAAGTTTCAGTCTGGCCTCTTCTACCCTGCGCATGCTATCCTTCATGGCGGTTAACCCGGCTTTGTTGGTGTATGGCCAATACAATACATACCGGGTGTTATATAGCGTATAAAACGGCACCAGCTTCAGGTTTTGGTACTTAGGCTGTTCAATGCCGGTAAGCTTAAATATCATTTTATTACTATCCACAGTTTGTACGGCAGATGGTAGCTCTGCCTTGTCAGCAACAATCAGCGGTGCATCGTTAAGCGGACGGAGCGGTCCGCCGGCAACGTGCCCCATGCGGCTGTCGTCAGCAAATAAACCTCGTTGATCGGCCGTGTCTGTAGCGGCGGCAAGTACCACCGGACCATGTATAAACGATACCCATTCCGAGCCATCAGGCAAGGCCTCAACCTTAGTTTCCATCGGCAACTTAACCTTGATTACGTCGCCCGTTTTCCATTTACGGTTTATGGCTACATAGGCGTTAGCATCTTTAACTAACTTAATTTGTACATTATTTACCCAAACCTGCATAGCGCCATTTTGTACCCAGGCCGGGTAGCGAAGATGCAATGCAAAGGTATGCGGCTGTTTTAGCGTAAGCTTAATGGTCGATTCATCGTTGTAAGGCAGTTGGGTTTGCTGCTCCAGTTTCATCCCCTTTTCTGCCCAGTTTAATGTTGATGGAATAAACAGGTTTACAAAAACATCCTTTGCGGTATGCGCATAAATATACTCGCCATAGCGGCCGTGGTTTTCCAGCCCGCTGCCTACACAACACCAAAAACTTTGCTGCGGGCTCGAGTAAACCCTGTAATGCTGCGGCCTTATCGGCGTAAAATACACAAAGCCGCCGTCAGGGTTTTGCGATGAAAGGATATGATTGTACAACGTACGCTCGTAATAGTCCATATAGGCTGCCTTCGGCTTAGCCATAAATAAATGGCCGGTAAGCTTGAGCATGTTATAAGAGTTGCAGGTTTCAGGCCCCTCGCGGCTTTCCACCATTCCCGAAAAATCGTTTATTGGATTAAAGTGTTCGCTTACGCTGTTGCCACCAATAGATATTGTTCGGTGCTCTACCACATCGTGCCAAAAATAATCTGCCGCATTGGCCCAGGCGGTATCATGCGCCAGTTCGGCAATGCGCATGTAGCCAATAACTTTCGGAATTTGCGTATTGGCATGTATACCGGTGAGCGAATCCTGCCGGTGCAGCAGTGGGTTCAATATTTTTTTGTGCGAGAACTTCCTCGCCAGTTCCAGGTATTTTTTATCGCCGCTTATGGCTGCTATATCAGCAAATACCTCATTCATGCCGCCATGCTCGCTGGTAAGCATGCTTTGTATCTGCGCATCGCTAAGTTTTGAGGTGAGGCGGTATGCCCAATCAGCATACTTAAGCAATACCGTTTTGGCCTGCTGGTTACCTCCAACCTGATAGGCATCAATCAACCCGGCAAATGTTTTATGGATATTGTACAGCGGTACCCAATGTTTGTTAAGCGAAAAATTGTCAGCCTGAATATCGCCTAAGCCGACTTGCTTCCACATAGCCTTGCCACCCGGAACGCCACCAATGTAGCCATCGCTATCCTTTTGCTGGCACAGGGCAAGTTGAGCCACCATATAGTCTAACCGCTCCTTTATACGCTTATCGCCGGTTGAGGCATACATATAAGCTAAAGCCGAAAGGTAATGCCCGCCGATATGCCCATCAAGCCCGGTATTTTCCCAATTACCATAGCTTTTGGCTTTCGGCGTTAGCCCCGCCTCACGCAAATAAGGCGCTAACAAACGGTCGGCATCCAGTTCCAGAATATAATTAAGATCAGTTTGCTGTGCAGATTGGAAAGGCCCGGGTAGCAGGCGCACCTGCGATACCGGAAACTGCTGAACCTGTTGTTGCGCTTTTACATTAGTTAGGCTTACCCCACAAACAATCGCCGCCATCAACGGCCCGCTCAATACCTTCATCACGCAAATTATTTTGCAGGCTTAACACCCTGCGTGCTCATCTGAATTTTCTTTATAGTTCCGTCTGCATTGTAATACAAGTAATCAATGCAAACCGACCGCCTGTAGCTGCCGCCATTAGTTGGTAAAGCTCCGTTATGATAAATAAAATAAGATTTCCCCTTGAAATCAATTATCGACTGATGATTGGTATTGGAGTTACCGGCCACCTCGTTGATAATCCCTTTAAATACCCACGGGCCATTAATATTTTTACTCATTGCGTAAGCTATTTTTTCGGGGAACTGATAGGCGTATGACAGGTAATACCAGCCCTTACGTTTATGTATCCATGGCGCTTCGGTAAAGTTAGGCAGGCCGGTTATCGCTTTTATAGGTCCGTCAAGCTCGGTCATATTCGGTTTAAGCTTGGCATAATAACAAGCCGTATTGCCCCAAAACAGGTAAGCCTGGCCGTCGTCATCAATAATTACCGATGGGTCAATATCATCCCAGGTGATGCCGGTTTGCTTGGTCATATCATTGGTGATTAACGCCGACCCGCGGGCATCCCTGAATGGGCCTGTCGGTTTATCGGCAACGGCAACACCAATGGCTTTTCCGTTCACGGTACCGTGTTCAACGGCTACATACCAGTAAAATTTGCCATCGCGCTCAATTACCTGCGATGCCCATGCATCTGCCTTGGCCCACTTAAACTCCTTTACATTTAATGGTGATGGATGCTCCTTCCAGTTCACCATATCTGCCGACGAGTAGCAAAGCCACTCGCTCATGTAATAATAGTTCTTGTCGTTCGGCGGCGCATCATGCCCGGTGTACAGGTAAACGCTGTCCTTGTAAACAAAAGCAGCAGGGTCTGCCGTGTATTTGTCCTTGATTATCGGATTACGCGCCAATGTATCCGGCATGTTATCTTTTTTAGCGGATTGACAAACCCCTGTTAGCTGACCAAAGGCTAAAGCCGCAAGAAAAGATATTTTAAATAGTTTGATATTCATCAATTTAAATATTGATTAAACAGCGCCGTTTATTTTTAAAACATAGGCGTCATTGCATGGCCTTTCAGTTGGCAGTTCAACGCTAAGCCCATCCGCACTTTGTTGAAAGGATAACTTCGCGTTACTGCCCAGCAGTTGCACATTGGTAACTTTACCCGCGTTGCCCATTGTTTTGATGATGCTTTTATTATTAGCAGGCCAATCCAACAGCGTAGCATAAACCACATCGCCTTTTGTAGTAAAACGCATATCCTCGGCAGTATAAGGCTTGTTTTTACCCTCATTAAAGCCCTGGGCACTAAGCGGCGCGGCAGATGCCATTGCAGGCCCTTCGCCGTATACTTTCCAGGGGCGCGTGCCGTAAATACTTTCGCTGTTCACCTTCATCCAGGCGGTAATGCCATCAACTACAGCACGCTCTTTCTCATCCATACTGCCATCACCCCTAAGCGGAACATTGAGAAGTAAATTACCGTTTTTGCTCACTACGTCGACAAGGGTATGCACCACTGTTTTTGGCGTTTTGTAACCATTATCGTTATATACCCGCCTGTCGTAATGCCACTGGCCTATACAGGTATCGGTTTGCCAAGGGAATGATTCGATCTTGTTGCTTTGCCCGCGTTCAATATCCCATATCATGCATTTGCGTTGCTGCTCGTCCAGTATCTTTCCAAACACAGCGGCCCTGTTTTTGCCATATTTTTTGATGCTCTTGTTATACAGATAAGCCGTTACTTTAAGGCCTGCATCGCTTACCGGCCATAGCGGCAGGGCGGTATCATCAAAATACATCAGCTCCGGATCATAATGATCTATCAGGTCGATCATCCGGTTATAAAAATTATCACAATAAGCTTTTGAGGGCGGATAAGCGCCATTTTCCCAACCCCATTGCCCGTGTATGGCGCCGGAGTTCTGGCTATCCTTGCTTAAGGGGTGATTTTGCGCGTAAAGTTCCTGCGGATCTAAACCATCCCACCATTTGCCTTTGCCATCAGCCTTAGTTAACTTTCCATCGTAAGACACACCTGCGTATGGGCCGCTCTTATCTGATAGTTGCGAACTTTCATACCAGCGCCAGGCGTGCGCGGAGTGTACGCTAACACCAAACGGCAGGCCTTGCCTTTTTGCGGCGGCTGCCCAACCTTTTAGTATATCCTTCTTAGGCCCTACTTTGGTTGAATTCCAACGCTGGTGTTTGCTATTATACAGGTCAAGGTTGTCATGGTGATTGGCAAGCGCCATAAAATACTTTGCACCCGCATTTTTGTATAGCTCTACCGTTTCTTCAGGGTTCCAGCGCTCGGCCTTCCACTCGTTTATTACATCCTTAAAACCAAATTTTGACGGATGTCCGTATTTTTCACAATGAAATTTGTATTGATCGCTGCCTTCCTCATACATGCCGCGGGCATACCAGTCGCCATGTTCCGGCTGGCACTGCGGGCCCCAGTGTGCCCAAATGCCAAACTTGGCATCGCGAAACCAATCTGGCACCTCATATTTTTCGAGCGACGCCCAGGTCGGTTGGAAAGGCCCTTTAACATCACCGGCTAAATTCAGCAGCCCGCCCGCTTTTGATTTGGAAAGGTACAGCGCTGATAAGCCGGTCAGTCCTGTTTTTAATAACGATCTTCTATCCATCAGTAATTCTTAAAGCTTGCCTACGTTGAGGAAGCAAATGTTTATTTAAGTTTTAATTTGATCACTTTAAACGAGTAAGGCTCAGCAGCTATGGCAAGCTTATCGCCCGTTATACTTACCTGACTATCAACCGGAGACACCAACTGCGGCTCGGCTAATGAGTTAACAGCATTAGGCTTAGCATTTTTAAGCGTAGTAACCCAGGCAGTTTTTTGATATTTGTTAAGATCTTTAATATTCAGATCAGCATTCTGGCTATTGCCTGATACGTTAACCAGCTTAATAAGCAACTCACCTGATTTGTTGTTGACGGTAGCGTTGGCATAAATACCAGCCTGCCCCGCTATCGGCTGGCCGTTTAGCAACATCGGCACTACGTTTGTACCTTTATTTAACGAGTATAACTTTTGTACGTAGTAGTTTGGCGTACCATAATGCTTCAGGTTATCAAACCAAATAAGATCAGGTGCCCACTGCCAGGCATCCACATGGGCGAACAAGGGCGCGTACGAAGCCATGTTTACCACGTCGGCATTGCGCTCAAGGCCGGTCATAAACGCTGCTTCAGCCAGTGCAGCCTCCAGGTTATTTTTCTTTAAAGCATCATCAACGCCCGGTACGTGCGCGGCATATTCACCGGCAAATATTTTAGGGCCGTTACGGTCATAACTGTCGTACCGTTTGGCGTTATCCCTAAACCATTGCGGCGGGCGGTAATAGTGTTCATCTAAAATATCAGCATTAAGTTTACGGAAGGCTGTGTTTAGGGTATCGAACCTCGCACCATCAGGGTCAGTACCTGTGCTGGTTACAATTTTCACCTGCGGATATTTCTTTTTGATGGCATCGCGGAACAGCGTCCAGCGTTCAACATAATTTGGCCCCCAGTTCTCGTTACCAACACCCAGCATCTTCAGGTTGAATTTAGCCGGATGGCCAAGACTGATACGCAGCTTGCCCCATTTGGTGCTGGCATCGCCATTGGCAAACTCGATCAAATCGAGCGCGTCCTGTACGTAAGGGTCAATCTGATCAACCGGAACCAGCTCGCCGCTGTTAAACTGACAAGCCATACCGCAGTTCAAAATCGGCAAGGGCTCGGCGCCAATATCTTCGGCCAGCATAAAATACTCCATAAAGCCTAAACCAAACGACTGAAAATAATCAGGCGTTGAGCGGTGCTTAAATTCGGTATTCCAGCGATTAATAATGGTTTCGCGCTTGTCTACATCGCCAACAGTTTTTTTCCACTGATAACGGTTTACCAGGTAGCGGCCTTCCACAATACATCCACCGGGGAAGCGGATAAAGCCGGGTTTCATATCGGCCAGCATTTGTACCAGGTCGGCACGCAGGCCATTTTCACGGTTTTTCCAGGTGCGCTGCGGGAATAGCGAGATCATATCCAGATCAATAGTTCCTTTTCCCTGCACCACAACAGCCAAACTGCCTTTAGCAGCCTGTGCTGATGCCGGAATGCTCACCTTGAACTTTCTCCACTCAGCAGATTTTGGCTGTACTGATGCGGTGCCGATAACTTTACCGCTTTCATCAAGCAGTTGCAGCTGCAATGTTACGTTACCACCTGCCGGTTGCCGGGCTATTACCGAAAAGTTATAAGCCTCGCCTTTACGTATGCCCATACCCCGGAAACCCTCATTTACCAGCATTATGCCTTGCGTTGATGCGGCAACTTTAATGTAATGGGGATTATCAGGGCGCTCAGTTTTGCGGTCAATCACCTTAACGGCGCTGCTATCGCCCTTAATTGTCCAGCCCATTAAATTGCGGTCAAACTCGAAAGAGCGGTTTTTAACCAGTTCAGCGTATAAACCGCCGTCGGCACCCATGTTGATGTCCTCAAAAAAGACACCATACATAGTGGGTTGCACCGTGGCCTTTAGCTGTGTAGGATCAATGGTATAAACGGCACTTGTTTGGGCGAAAGCCGCTGTTGATAAGCACATGGCACCAACTGCCATCGCTAACTTGCCTAATTTAATATTTATCATCAAAACGTTATACTTAGTTCAAATAAAACTTACTTCTTAAGTTCCAGTACGACTACAGATATCGGCGGCAGTTTAACTTTTAATTTACTGCCTTTGAGCGATGCTTCCTTAAATGCCACAGGTTTTAACTTATCAGGCGTGCTAAAGCTATTGTAATCCTGCAATGTTTTTGAGGTTAAAATACGGCCTGTTAAGTTTTTATAAGCCGAAGCGTCCACGGTGATCTCAATCTCCTGTGCATTCTTTGGGTCGATATTGGTTAATGAGATATGTGCTACACCTGCCTTATCAGCAGATGCCGATACTGATACCGCCGGAAGCTTTTCGTTGCCAAAAACATAATCCTTAGTAGTTAGTTCAACCGGCAATAAGGTCGCGTCCTGGTGAACGTTGTACATTTCCAGTACATGGTATGTAGGCGTAAGTATCATTTTCTCCTTATCGGTTAAAATAACCGCCTGCAAAACGTTAATGGCTTGAGCTAAGTTAGCCATACGCACCCTGTCGGCATGGTTGTTAAATATGTTCAGTGTAACACCGGCAATCAGCGCGTCGCGCATGGTGTTTTGCTGGAACAGGAAGCCTGGGTTGGTACCCTCTTCCACATCATACCAACCGCCCCATTCATCAACTACCAAAGCTATTTTTTTCTGCGGATCGTACTTATCCATAATGGCCGAGTGCTTAGTTACCAGTTCTTCCATAAACAGCGCGCTTTTCATGGTGCGGAAGTACTGGTCTTCGGTGAATTTTACCGCAGGGCCTTTTTTATTCCAGTCGATAACCGAGTAGTGGTGCAATGCAACGCCTTCCACCAGGTGTGAGGGAATAGTTTTCATCAGCGTCTCTGTCCAATGATAATCAGCCGAGTTAGCGCCGGATGCGATGCGGAACAGCTTATCGCCTGTCATGAAGGTAGAATATTTTTTGAACTCGTTGGCGTAATATTCCGGTGTCATGTTACCGCCGCAGCCCCAGGCTTCATTACCTACACCCCAAAAGCGTACATCCCATGGTTTGTCGCGCCCGTTCTCGCGGCGCAGGTTTGACATTGGGTTCTTATTGTCTGAGCTTACATATTGCACCCAGTCGGCCAGTTCTTGCACGGTGCCGCTGCCAATGTTACCCGCCAGGTATGGGTCGGTATTTAACAGTTCGCACATATTTAAAAAGTCGTGCGTACCAAAGCTATTATCCTCGGTAACACCGCCCCACCATTTATTTACGATGGACGGGCGCTTATCTTTAGGGCCGATGCCATCTTTCCAGTGGTAAGTATCGGCAAAGCAACCGCCCGGCCAGCGCAACGATGGTATCTTCATCTTTTTTAACGCGGCAACAATATCATTACGAACACCTGCAGTGTTTGGTATTTTTGAAGTATCGCCCACATAAAATCCGCCATAAATGCAACGGCCTAAATGCTCAGCAAAGTGGCTGTAAATGTATTTGCTGATAACTGTTTTATTTTGCCCGGCACGTATTACCGCCGTGTTTTGCTGTGCGTTAGCGCCGAAGGCTAACAGTAGCATAACTGCAGATATTTTAGCAGACTTACCAAATAAATTCATACTCAGGGTTTATTAAGGTTTTGTAGTTGGTTACAGAATTATTTGCCTACCGAAAATTTGTAAGTAGTATAGGTTTTATATTCCTGACCAGGCTTTAACGTTGTGGTTGGAAAAGTTGGCTGATTTGGAGAATCCGGAAAATGCTGGGTTTCCAAGCACAATGCTGAGCGGTGTGCATAAGCTACACCACCTTTGCCATCCTTATCAGTACCTGTTAAAAAGTTGCCGCTGTAAAATTGTATACCGGGCTCTGTGGTGTACACCTCCATATCAATACCGGTTTCCGGACTTGATACTTTGGCTACAGGTTTTTCAAAATCGTGCTGGTTAAGCACAAAGTTATGATCGTAACCCTTGCCAAACTTTAGCTGCTCGTTATCAGCTTCTATATCTTTGCCGATAGCTTTAGCCGTGGTAAAATCAAACGGCGTGCCTTTAACCGCCTCTAACTTACCTGCCGGTATCAATGTATTATCAACCGGCGTAAATTTATCAGCATTGATATATAGCTGGTGATTGGTAATTGCCGCGCCGGTATGCCCGTTCAGGTTAAAATAAGCATGGTTGGTCAAATTTACAACTGTAGCCTTATCTGTAGTAGCTTTGTAAGCTATTTTAAGTTCGTTATCATCGGTTAGTTCATAGGTAACATCAACGGTAAGCGTGCCAGGGTAACCGCCCTCGCCATCTTTTGAAACATAGCTTAGTTCAAGCGTTTTATCATCAGCCTTTTTAACATCCCAAACCTGGCAGAAAAACCCTTTGAAGCCACCATGCAGCGTGTTTACACCATCGTTAATATCCAACTGATATTGTTTACCATCCAGTGTGAACTTGCCCTTGGCAATACGGTTACCGTAACGACCTATCAAAGCGCCAAAATAAGGCTCGCCTTTTTTCTGATAGCTTTTAAGCGAATCGTAGCCTAAAACAACATCCGTAAGCTTGCCATCTTTATCGGGCACGTTCAGGCTAACCACCCTGCCGCCGTAATTGGTAATAGCTACGCTTACACCCTTGCTGTTTTTTAAGGTATACAAGCTAACCTCTTTGCCATCAACAGTGCCTTTAATGTTAGTAGTTGTACTCTCTGCAGCAACGGTGTCGGTATTTTCGGCAGATTGTTTTTCGGGACCGCCGCAGGCGGTAATGGCTGTGGCTATTACTAAGCTCATAATTATCTGTACAGATTTATTTTTCATAAAATGAAATTAACAGGTTTAAAGATTATAATTGGCGCTACAAGAACAGGGATGGTTTAATGCCCTGCAATGCATCGAAAGTATAAAATAAAATTTAATTGTGATAAAAACACTTAAAAAAATTACACTTTTGTTTTTGCCTTCTCAATAAAACGTGGCAAACAATATTGCTAAATCGAACTTATTAGTAGCTAACCAGGCATAATTAAACTTATTTACTTTTTTACGCTTAATAATTACATTTGCAATTACGCAACAGCCTTTATTACAAAATAAAAAATGCAGAAATACTCCAAACAAACCCGTTTACTCCTTGCAGTTGATTGTATTGTTTTTGGTTTTGACGGTGAAGCTTTGAAGATTTTGCTGATTAAAAGAGGTTTTCAACCCGAAAAAGGAAACTGGAGCCTGATGGGTGGCTTTGTGCAGCCCGACGAAAGTTTAGACCA
The DNA here is from genome assembly GCF_021215455.1 of Mucilaginibacter roseus. Taxonomy (GTDB): domain Bacteria; phylum Bacteroidota; class Bacteroidia; order Sphingobacteriales; family Sphingobacteriaceae; genus Mucilaginibacter; species Mucilaginibacter roseus. The sequence goes on from NZ_JAJPWV010000004.1 coordinate 30,782, forward strand.
GGCATCAAACCGTATACTTAAGGAACTTACCGGGCTCGAGGGGGTTTACCTGGAGCAGCTCCACACCTTTGGCGATCCGCAGCGCGACCCTATTGAACGCACGGTATCAGTGGCTTACTTTGCACTTATCGATATTAACAAATACAAAAAGCAGATAAGTGACGACTACCATGCCGAATGGTTTACCATGAAGCGTACGCCTAAAGTAATATTTGACCAGCAGGAAATGGTGGAGCTTGCAAAAAAGCGTATTCGTTACAAAGCGGCCATGCACCCCATCCTGTTTGAGTTGCTGCCGTCAAAATTCACAATTCCCCAGCTACAAAACCTTTACGAAAACGTTTTTAACACGGCGATTGATAAGCGTAACTTCAGTAAACGCGTGCTGGCCACGGGCTTATTGATAAAGTTGAACGAAAAAGATAAAGCGGGCTCAAAACGCGGCGCATATTACTACCAATTGAATATGCATAATTACTATTCAAAGTTCCAGGCGTTTATGAACTTCATCCCAAACCCCGACAGTATTTCGGCATCCTGATATAATTTGCCTGCAACGGGTATCGTTGGCGATAAAAAGCCGCTGTATTTTTTTTGAAAAAAATGCAATTAAAATTTTTATTTATCAAAATTTAAGTGTTAATTCGACACTCATTATAAATCTAATCATGACCAATAAAGCATATGTGATCGGCGTCGACTACGGGTCAGACTCCGTGCGCTCGGTTATTGTTGACGCTGCCAACGGGCAGGAAATAGCCTCATCCGTATACAATTATCCGCGCTGGCAAAAGGGCCTTTACTGTAATGCAGCAGAGAACCAGTTCCGCCAGCATCCGCTCGATTATATTGAGGGATTGGAAACAACTATAAAGGATTGCCTCAGCCAGGCAGGTGCTGATATTGCAGCGCTTGTTAAAGGTATAGCGGTTGATACAACCGGCTCAACCCCGGTAGCGGTTGATGCAACCGGCCACCCGCTTGCACTACGCCCCGAGTTTAAAGAGAACCCTAATGCCATGTTTGTTTTATGGAAAGACCATACCGCTGTTGACGAGGCAGCCGAAATAAACGAGCATGCTACCAAGTTTGATACCAATTACCTTAAATATGTAGGTGGCATTTATTCGTCTGAATGGTTTTGGGCAAAATTGCTGCACATTATCCGTGTTGATGAAGAAGTGAACAACGCCCTGCACTCATGGGTGGAGCATTGCGACTGGATACCTTTTTTACTTACCGGTGGTACCGATGTTAAGGAGATTAAACGCAGCCGTTGCGCCGCGGGACATAAAGCACTCTGGGCCGAAGAATTTGACGGCTTACCGCCGGATGAGTTCTTTTCATCATTAGACCCGTTGCTGACAGGCATTACCGGCAAACTTTTTAAAGAGACCTATACATCTGACGTTCCGGCCGGAAATATTAGCCAGGAATGGGCCGACAGATTAGGCTTACCAACTGATGTGGTAGTAGGCGTTGGCGCGTTTGACGCGCACATGGGCGCGGTAGGCGGCCAGATTGAGCCTTACTACCTGAGCAAGGTAATGGGCACCTCAACTTGCGATATGATGGTGGTTCCGGCTGAGGATATTGAAGGCAAAACGGTACGCGGCATTTGCGGACAGGTTAACGGCTCGGTAATTCCGGGCATGATCGGTTTGGAAGCCGGGCAATCCGCCTTTGGCGATACTTATGCCTGGTTTAAAAATTTGGTGAGCTGGCCGATTAATAATTTGCTAAGACAATCAAAACTGATAGATGAAGCTACCGCCGAAAAACTGAAAGAAGAAATAGCCGATCAGATCATCCCAGAACTAAGCCGCCAGGCCGCTTTATTACCGATTGAAAGTGATAACGAACTGGCTATCGACTGGTTTAACGGCCGCCGCACGCCGGACGCTAACCAGTTGCTTACCGGTGCGATTGCCGGCTTAAATCTGGGCAGTGATGCGCCGCGTGTTTTCCGTGCGTTGGCTGAGGCTACGTGCTTTGGTGCCAAAAGCATTGTTGATCGTTTTATAGAGGAAGGTATACCAGTTAAAGGTATTATCGGCATTGGAGGCGTTGCCAAAAAATCGCCGTTTGTAATGCAAATGATGGCCGATGTTTTGGGTATGCCTATCCGCATTCACCAGTTTAAACATACCTGCGCACTTGGTGCAGCCATGTTTGCCACAGTTGCATCAGGCGTGTACTCATCAACAGAGGAAGCCATGGAAGCGATGGGTCGTGGTTTTGATGTGGAGTACATCCCTAACCCGGATAATGCCGCCATTTATGCCGACCGTTACCAGCACTACAAGGCTTTAGGTGCCGACATTGCCAAACAAACAACTGCTAACCAGGCAAATACTGTTACAGCATGAGCAAAAAATATCATGATATAAGAGAGAGCGCTTACGAGGCTAACATGCAATTACCCAAGCTTGGTTTGGTGCTGTTTACCTTCGGCAATGTAAGCGCTGCCGACCGTGAAGAGCGCGTGTTCGCCATTAAGCCAAGCGGCGTGCCTTACGAAAAGCTATCGCCAAAGAAAATGGTGATAGTTGATTTTGACGGTAATATTATAGATGGCGACTTGCGCCCATCATCAGATACCAAGACACACGCCGTACTTTACAAACACTGGGAAAATATAAACGGTATTGTGCACACACACTCTACCTATGCTACCGCCTGGGCACAAACGCAGCGCGATATCCCGATCTTCGGCACTACCCATGCCGATCACCTTACGGTTGATGTGCCTTGCGCGCCACCAATGGATGATGAAATGATAAAAGGCGATTATGAGTATGAAACCGGTTTCCAGATCATGAATTGCTTTAAGGAAAAAGGCTTGAGTTACGAGGATGTGGAGATGGTACTGGTAGGTAACCATGCCCCTTTTACCTGGGGAAAAACGGCCGATAAAGCTGTATACAATAGCGCCGTTTTAGAAAGCGTTGCGCAAATGGCTTACCTTACTGAGCAGATAAATCCCTCGGCGCCACGCCTTAAGGATGCCCTGATAAAAAAGCATTTTGAACGTAAACATGGCCCTAACTCTTACTACGGCCAATAAATAAGCCCCCTATATGTACAAATATATTTTTTTAGTGTGTGCGGGCATGTTAGCGGTTTGCGCGAAAGCGCAAACTGTTAGCAGTCCCGACAAAAGCATTACGGTAACATTAAATGTTAACGCGGGTAAACCTGTGTACTCAGTAACCCGCAAGGGAGAGCCGGTTATAGCGGCGTCAGCCTTAGGTATTGATCAGAGCAACGGCAACTTTTACAGCGGTTTAAAGCTCAAATCATCAAAAAGCAGTATGGGCGGACAAATGTATTCCATGGTGAACGCCAAAAAGCACCACATTAACTACAAATATAGTGAGCGTGTTTACAGTTTGCTTAATGCCGCAGGTAAGCAAATGGACGTAATCTTCCGGGTATCAGATGACGGTGTGGCTTTTCGCTATTATTTTCCTGATGGCGGCAAAAACGATGCGGTGATCAACAAGGAATTTACCGAATATCACTTTGCCCCTGCCACAAAAACCTGGCTGCAACCTAAAGCCGAACCGAAAAGCGGCTGGGAACACACCAATCCATCATACGAAGAAAATTATGATCAGGATGTTACCGCAGGTAAATCCGCTAAAAACGGCTGGATCTATCCTGCACTATTTAAAACCGGTAATAACTGGGCGCTTATAACAGAAGCCGGACAAGACGGAAGCTATTGTGGTACTACGTTAAAAAACGATTCGGGAAGCAGCAAATATAAGATCGGCTTTCCTGACGCGCGCGAAATTTACACCGGTAGAGACCTGCTGCCTAAAAACGTAACCTATACGCCTTGGCGGGTAATTACTATCGGCAGTTTGAAAACCATTGTTGAATCGACCCTGGGTACCGATGTTGCGCCACCGGCTATTTCGCTTAAAGATACATCAATAGTTAAACCAGGTAAAGCGGCCTGGAGCTGGATCATGAGTAAGGATGATTCGATTACCTACACCGAGCAAATACGCTATGTTGATCTGGCCAATAAAATGAACTGGCAATACTGCCTGGTTGACGCAGACTGGGACAGGAAAATAGGTTACGATAAAATAAAGCAACTGGCCGACTACGCAAAAACCAAAAACGTGGGCATACTATTATGGTACAATTCTGCAGGCCCGTGGAATACCGTAAAATACACACCCAAGGATAAGTTGCTCACCCACGAGGAGCGTGAAAAGGAATTTACCCGCTTGAAAGAAATGGGTATAAAGGGTGTAAAAATTGACTTCTTTGGTGGCGATGGACGCTCCATGATTCAATATTATATAGATATATTGAACGATGCTGCCGCCCATGGTTTGCTGGTGAATTTTCACGGCGCGACCTTACCACGCGGATGGGCTCGCACCTACCCCAACCTGATGACTACCGAGGCGGTAAAAGGCTTTGAGATGGTAACCTTTGGCCAGGGTGATGCTGATAAACAGGCCAATCATTGTGCTATGCTGCCGTTCACACGCAACGCGTTTGATCCGATGGATTTTACGCCAATGAACCTCTATAAAATACCTACACAGGTAAAGCGCAAAACTACCAGTGGATTTGAACTGGCTACAAGCGTGGTATTCCTGTCGGGCATCCAACATTATGCCGAGTCGCCTGAGGGCATGTCGCACCAACCGGAGTATGTAGTATCATTTCTGCAAAACCTGCCTAACTATTGGGATGATGTACGCTTTGTTGACGGCTACCCGGGTAAGTACGCGGTTATAGCGCGCAAAAGCGGCAACAAGTGGTACATAGCAGGTATTAACGGCGAAAATGACGGCAAAGAAGTTACCATCAACCTGAAAGATTTTAAAGCCACCAAAGCTAAACTAATTGCAGATGGCGCGGAACCACTAACCTTTACGGAAAGCAACGTACCTACCAACAACCCGGCAAAGATTACTATGAAAGGCAATGGCGGCTTCGTGATCGTACTGGAATAAAAATTTGAAACAACTTATTTAATACTTAATATTAACATGATCGATTTAAAAACACTTGAGGTTTGGTTTTTAACCGGAAGCCAGCATTTGTATGGCGAGGAAACGCTGAACCAGGTTGCCGAGCACTCTAAGCAGTTAGCTGCCGCGCTTGACGGTGCCGGCCAGATACCGGTGCGCGTGGTTTACAAACCTACTGTAAAAACTACTGAAGAAATTTACGCTACTATACAGGAAGCCAACGTTGCCGAAAACGTGATCGGTATCATCACCTGGATGCACACTTTTTCGCCTGCTAAAATGTGGATTCGTGGCCTGAGTATTCTTAAAAAACCGATGCTGCACCTGCATACTCAATTTAACCGCGATATTCCATGGAGTTCAATTGACATGGATTTTATGAACCTGAACCAAAGCGCGCATGGCGACAGGGAATTCGGCTTCATGGTTTCGCGTATGCGTAAAAACCGTAAAGTGGTTGTTGGTCACTGGCAGGATGAAGAAGTACTGACCCAAATTGGTTCATGGACCCGCGCCGCCGCAGGCTGGCACGACTGGCAGGGCGCTAAATTTGCCCGTTTTGGCGACAACATGCGCTATGTGGCGGTAACCGATGGCGACAAAGTTGAGGCCGAACTGAAATTTGGTTTCGCGGTTAACAGCTATGGTATTGGCGATCTGGTAGCTTTGATAGATGGCGTTAGCGAAGATGCTATCAACAAGCTGTTAGACGAATATGAAAGCACCTATACCCTTGCCGATGATTTAAAACGCGGTGGGGCAAAGCATTCATCAGTATACGAGGCTGCTAAAATTGAGCTCGGCTTGCGCAAGTTTTTAGAGGACGGCAAGTTCAAAGGCTTTACCGATACGTTTGAAGACTTGCACGGCATGGTACAATTGCCGGGGCTTGCCGTACAACGTTTATTAGCTGATGGCTATGGCTTTGCCGGTGAGGGCGACTGGAAAACCGTTGCGCTTGTGCGTGCCTTTAAGGTAATGGGCAGTGGCCTGCCAGGTGGCAATGCTTTTATGGAAGATTATACCTACCACTTTGACCCGAACAACGCGCTGGTTTTAGGCTCGCACATGCTGGAAGTTGATGCTTCATTAGCAAGTGGTAAAGCAAGTTTAGAGGTGCACCCGTTGGGTATTGGCGGTAAAGCCGACCCTGCAAGGCTGGTATTTAACGTAGCCGGAGGCGCGGCATTAAACGCATCGTTAATTGATATGGGCAACCGTTTCCGTTTGTTAGTGAACGAGGTTGAAGCCGTTGAACCGCAAAACGATCTGCCTAACTTGCCGGTAGCCCGTGTATTATGGAAACCATTGCCGGATATGAAAACCGGCTGTGCCGCGTGGATTTACGCCGGCGGCGCGCATCATACCGCCTACAGCCAAAACCTTACTGCCGAAATGATACAGGATTTTGCCGACATGGCCGATATTGAGTTTTTACGCATAGGCAAAGGCACAACTATTGAAAGTTTCCGTAACGAGCTTCGCTGGAACGAAGTAGCTTACAAATAATTATATTAGCAGGCCGGCATTTCAGGATGGGATTTTGAGTGCCGGCCTTTTTACCAATTTTTTAACCCTAATTTTTTATGAGTAAATTCTCAACTATTGATATCGTTGTGTTCGTTATCTACTTCGTGTTGGTAACAGGCTACGGTATATGGGTATACCGCCTTAAACGCAACAAGGGCGTATCCGATTCAAAAGACTTTTTCCTGGCCGAGGGATCGCTCACGTGGTGGGCTATCGGTGCTTCGCTCATCGCCTCCAACATTTCTGCCGAGCAATTTATCGGCATGAGTGGTAACGGCTTTGTGGTAGGTATTGCCGTTGCGGCTTACGAATGGGTGGCTGCCATCGCGCTCATTATCGTAGCTGTTTGGTTTATCCCGGTGTATCTTAAAAACAAGATATTCACCATGCCGCAGTTTCTGCAAACCCGGTATAACGAAACGGTGAGCTTAATTATGGCTATCTTCTGGCTGTTTTTATACGTATTTGTAAACCTCACTTCCATTCTTTACCTGGGTGCGCTTGCTATTGATAACATTGCCGGCGGTGGTTATTTCCACCTTATTATCATCGTAATGGCAATCTTCGCCTTGGTTATTACTTTGGGTGGTATGAAAGTGATCGGTTTTACCGATGTTATACAAGTGCTGGTATTGATAATAGGCGGTTTAGCTACCACCTACATCGCGCTGACATTGGTGAGCGAAAAATTTGGCTTAGGCAAAGATGTATGGGGCGGCTTTACCGCGATGATGAAAGACGCTCCGGATCACTTTAAAATGATCATTGAAAAACCAAAACCGGGTGCATCTCAAAGCGACATTAATAAATACCTGATGCTGCCGGGCATTGCCATGTATTTTGCAGGCCAGTGGATTGTGAACCTAAACTATTGGGGCTGTAACCAATACATTACCCAGCGCGCTTTAGGTGCCGACCTGAAAACAGCACGTACGGGTATTTTATTCGCAGGTTTCCTGAAGTTAGGTATGCCCGTAATTGTAATGTTGCCTGGTATTGCCGCCTATGTATTATACAAAAACGGTGGTATACAAGCTGAAATGGCACCCGGTGGCCACTTTAATGCAGACAATGCTTACTCGGCTATATTAGGCTTTTTACCTACGGGATTAAAAGGCCTTTCATTGGCAGCACTTACAGCAGCTATTGTGGCATCACTTGCGGGTAAGGCAAATAGTATTTCAACCATTTTTACACTGGATATTTACAAGAAGTATATCAACAAAGAAGCAGGCGAAAAGAAACTGGTAATTGTTGGCCGTATCACCATTTTTGCGGCAATGCTGCTTTCCATCCTTTTAACCTGGAAGGATTTGCTGGGTATTGGCGGTGAGGGTGGTTTTACTTTTATCCAAAAATATACGGGCTTTATTAGTCCGGGTATATTTGCCATGTTCCTGCTGGGTATGTTTTGGAAACGCACTACCGGCGCGGCGGCTATCGCGGGTATACTTACCGGTTTCGGAATGTCGGTATTGTTCAATAACTATGCTCCTAAGCTATTTGGTAACGAAACCTTATTGTATACCGCATATCCTAACGGCAAGGGCGGTTATGAAATACCGTTCCTGATTTGCATGGGCTTATCGTTCTTATTCACCATGATCGTGATGATACTAATAAGTCTTCGCGGCCCTAAGGTGAACCCGAAAGCATTTGTGCTGGATACCTCAATGTTCAAGGTTGCCCCTTCAACATTGGCTCTTATTGTATTAACCCTATTAATGATAACAGCACTTTACGTGCGCTTCTGGTAAAATTTTGTTCCGTTTAATAATCGAGAGGCAGTCCCTGTATATCAGGGCTGCCTTTTTTAGTTTACGCTCGGTTTATTCCATGTTTGTGCCGGTATTACCGGGTTTATGCGGAAGTTTGAATATTGCGTAGATAGCCGCTGTTTACCGGTCGTGTTCAACTCGTTATAAGGCATCAGGATGCCATCCGTCTGCCTGAAATCTGAATAAACAGTTGTTAGCGGCACCTTAGTCGCCATATCGCCCGAGGCCGACATTTCACCTTTATCATTTATAATAAAAGCATATCGCTTGCCATTCTGCATACAAACTATTGCCGTGCCTGCCTTGCCGGATTTAACGTTCTCTACCGTTAGCGCTTCTATCTCTGATTTTCGCAAACCTAAAATTCCGGTATAAAAGGATGTACGCATTTCATTAACCCGTGCACTGGAAAGCGCTGCGGTTTTACCGCCCTGCCACTCCCAGCCGCTATTACCGTCCAATTGCTGTACCTGTAATAATTTACCCTCTTTGCTCATCTCCAAACGCAGCCGCTCAACGGCAACGTCAACATAACCGGTAACTGTTATGCCTTGTAAGGTTGCCTCAAAGGTGAGTGTCTTGATATTATCGAGCTTAGCACCGCCATGTATTGCATTAGCTTTCAGCAATAATGCTTTTGCATCGGCTGTTTTTGTTGCCGCTTCATTGCTTAAGCTGCTGTTTGTGGCAGATCTTTCTCTTTTGCTTGCAGATGACGACGATTTGGATCTTTCAGCGGCCATCTCTTTTTCATCTTTCATGAAATAGATATCGCCATCAATAACGGCCATCACCGGTTTCTCAGACGCGCGATAGTAAAAGGAGTGCACTTGTGTTTTGCCGTCATCAAAAGTAAGCGTAAGCACGCCCTTGTTTATTTTATAGGTACCTGCGCCGCCTTTTTTATTGGTTCCGCCACCGCCTATACCCTCACCGGCTATTACGGATGTATTTTCGCTATTGGTGCTAAAACGGCCTTTGCCATCAAAGTACAGTCCGCGGGTGGATGAAGTGCCAACATAAGTTGTACCTGTACCGATGCCGCCCATGCTGGTCATATTTGTAAATTTCAGGAATCCCTTTGGCACACTGTTATCCATAGGTTGCTTCAGGAGGAAAAAGCTTCCCGCATCTATCCTATCGCTGCTCGCAATGTCATAGTCAGATACGTCACCATCCGCACTGTACTTAAGCGTTAGCTTTTTACCTGAAATGCTATATCGCCCGGTAGTTCGCTTTTGCCAGTCGGGTTTGTCGAGCTCGTCATTAAACGTTCCGTCAGGCCTGAAAAGGTAAACCTCATCAATGCGGTTCATGCCGCCACCCGGTGTTACCGAGGGCATGAGTTTTACCCCGGCGTAAACGCCATTTAATGTTTTAGTTTGGCCATTTACAACATCAGCAAATAGCAATGTGCACCACACTATTATTGTAAATCTGAGGATCCGCAAATATGTCATGCCTGTTTAACAATAACATTTACCACCTTGTTTAGGCAAATAAATTAATTAACACTGTAAGTGCGTTTCCTCAGATCATATTAACTTCGCAATGTTTTTATGAAGAGAATAATTAAACATCACGCCAAAAGAGCCAGATACATCATCTATAAAGAAACACTCGTTGATTTTAAAGAGCATCTGTGGACATTCATTGGCTCGTTTCTCGGCATTGGTATTGTAGGCTTTTTAAACAGCCAGTACTTCACCGCTTATGATAATCTTTTCCTGATCGGCTCATTTGGCGCGTCGTCAGTATTAATTTACGGTGCGATTGATAGTCCGCTGGCACAACCGCGTAACTTAATTGGCGGGCATGTAGTTTGTGCCATTATCGGGGTAACTGTGCATAAATTCATTCCAAATGAGCTATGGCTCAGTTGCGCGTTATCAGTGTCATTTTCAATTGTTGCCATGCAGATCACCAAAACGCTGCATCCACCTGGTGGCGCGACAGCGTTAATTGCGAATATCGGCTCAGCCAAAATAAAGGCGTTGGGATATTTCTATGTACTTAGCCCAGTGCTTTTAGGGGTACTCGTGCTATTTGTTGTTGCGATGATATGCAACAATGCTACATCATACCGTAGCTATCCCAGAAATAAAGGATGGTATAAGATATGGCTCCGTAAGTATAATTAGGCTTGCCTCTTAATCACAGCTATCAGATAGAATAAAATCAATCGGCTATAATTATAACGTTACGGAACAGAAATAAATTTATATTTGCGCCACGTTCCCGTAGTTCAATGGATAGAATGTCAGATTCCGGTTCTGATGATATGAGTTCGAATCTCGTCGGGAACACTATAAAGTCTTTTTACATCGGTAAAAGGACTTTTTTATTTACTGGTGTATGCTTAATTAATAAGCTATAAAAGGTATTGGTTCGGCTAATATATCATTACCGCTTAAATCTTCATATATACAGAGCATGTGGTCGGTATCTATTACCCATTGTTTTACACCTGCAGCGGCAGCCTGCTCACAAAAAGTATTAAAATCAGTTTGGCCCTGCTGATGAATGGTGATCACTTGGCGCAATTCATTCGGTGAAGCCTCAGCGTTTATCATTTTTGGCTCGTAAATAGCCGATGCCGACACCTGATATCCATTGTCTCCGTAATATATTGTAGAGCCATCAATAACGCTATACACGTAACGCTTTAGGCCTAACCTTTTTATCGTTTGAATATAAAGCGGAAAATCGGCACCGCTTTTAACCTGGGCGTGTGCCGCCTGCATCTGCTGTAAAGTGAACATGTTTTATTAGTAATTATTAAAAAATGTAGCGCAAACTCAATTATTATATAAATATAAAAATTTATGAATGGTAGTTTATTGAACTAAGTTTATTTGGCTGGCGGTTAAACCAACATAATAAATTATGTTCTTAACTGTACAAATCAACCGAACCATGAACACCATATTCAAACGCAAACTCTTTCTAACATTAGTATTGGCTATAACTATGTGCAGCTTTAGCAAAGCACAAAACAATATTAAGATAGATGCCGACTTATCACGCGGTGCTGTCCGCATTAATTCGGTTTACCTGGCGGATGCAGGTGTGACTGTTTACATTGACAACCTTGGCCGCCTGCGAGATGTTTATGCGGATGCCGCCGACAATTATTATGACCCGACGCATACCGACGATACTTTTACTTTCGGCGAAGTGGAATACTATCCGCACGATTATATCTTTGATGAGTTAAGTGACCGTTTAAAACGCATAGGCAATTTAAACATCACTTATTACGACCGTTTTAGTTGGGATGAGCTGCGTGGCAAGATCAAATCAATAGGCAGCATAAACTTTACCTATTACGACCGCTTTGGATGGGACGAAACCAAAGGGCTGATCAAATCAATCGGCAATGTAAACATTACTTATTATGATCGTTTTGGCCGAGATGAGGATAAGGGAAAGATTAAAAGCATAGGAAATACCTCATTTACCTACGTTGGACAGGCTGTTCAGGTTAACGGTTACGACAAAAACGGAGCGCTAAATCTTCGCCGTTCAGCCGCGAGACAATCCGCCTTTGCTGATTGACCTTTATCCGGCAGCTAACACAATCTCTTAAGTTTTATGCAAATACTTTGGGCCTTTTTGTAATTTAGCGAAAACTTTATCTGTCATGTTAAAAAAATATTCCCTTCGCGCCATTACTTTATTGATCCTGGTATTAACTTTTGCATCATGCAAAAAAGAAACCGTTATCATACGGGAAGTAGTAAAAGAGGAAGAACCTGAGCCGGAGGAAAAACAAATTACCGCTTATAAGGATGTTGTAGAAAAACTCTTAGGGCGTTGGAAGGTAGACGAGATATTTTTTGATTATAAAGACGAAAACGATAAGGTTGTTTTTAAATCATCCACAATCGGCTGGGGATACTTAACGTTTTATGATAACGGAAAAGTTTTTATGGTATCTGACCGACTTAATACAGGCGGTTACACTACTGAGGACTATGGTTTAAAAAAACCGGCGGACAAGTATATTTTAAGTATACGATATTTCAAAGTGATGACTGGGGTTGGTTCGACAAATGCCTCATTACAAATAGAAAGTTTTACAGAAAACAGGATTTCATTTACTGACCAGTACGCCGATGTATATTATTATGATCAATATAACGTGCTTAAAACGGCTAAAACTGTAGCTATTCATTTCACGGTTAATCGTGTTTATTAGTATTGTGCTGCAATTATCAACACCAGCCAATCAACAGCGAACCCAAAAAGTCAAATGATTTTTTGATAGTTTCGCCCCCATGATCAATGTTCTTGAAAACCCGGCTTGGCATGCGCTGCTAACGGGTAATGCACCGCTTGCCATTGGCAGCGAAAGAGTAAAGTTTTTTGATGAAGAGGTATCACCGTTTGTTGGCTTGGTGAGCAATACCACAGATAATTTTACCGAATTAGCCGACCTATTGCCTCACGAGCGTGTTTGCGTTTTTATTGATCCGGCACAAATCTCCGTTCCCGCCCCTTGGCAGGTTTTAAATTGCGTGGAGTGTTATCAAATGGTTTTTAGCGGTAAGGCTGTAAAAATATCTGCCGGCGAAGTCGCGGTAGTCGATTTAACCGATGAGCATATTCCGCAAATGTTAGCCCTGACGCAAGCAACCAATCCGGGCCCGTTCTCGCAGCAAACTATCCGGTTCGGGCATTATAAAGGCATTTTTGATGGTGATAAACTGGTAGCCATGGCCGGCCAAAGGCTTACCCCGTCGCCATACGCCGAACTAAGCGCTGTTTGTACCCATCCGGATTATTTGGGCAGGAGTTACGCCAAACTGTTGTTAATGAGTCAGATTGAACGGTTGTTAAAATCCGGCGGTGTACCATATCTGCATGTAAGGCATGATAATGAACGGGCCATCGGTGTTTATAAAAGTTTAGGATTTACCGCAACGCGCAAACTGTTTTTCCATGTCATAAAAAAAGCTAAAACGTAATCAGCATCCGCCGCTTGCTAAAATTGGTAAAAGATTTCTTTTACCGTCACAAAAACTTAATGCAAAAGGTGATTGTTAAGGCTTTCAAAAGCTAAAAAAACTCGCCATATTAGCAACTCTGCTGGCTTTGTAGCTTATTTGAACATTGCTTATAGTTTAACATCCAAAAACATCACCATATGCAGGAAATTGATCCTATCATTCTTGAAAAAGTTAACACCTGGCTCGAAGGTAATTATGACGAGCAAGTAAAACAGGATATCCGCAAACTGCTTGACGATAAAGCTTACACAGAGCTTACCGACTCGTTTTATAGAGACCTTGAATTTGGTACAGGCGGCCTGCGCGGCATTATGGGCCCGGGTTCAAACCGTATTAATAAATACACCATTGGCTCGGCTACGCAAGGCCTGGCTAACTACCTTAAAAAAACCTACCCGAACGAGCAGGTTAAGGTAGCCATTGCGCACGATAGCCGTAATAATTCTGATCTATTTGCGCGTATTACCGCTGAGGTATTTTCGGCCAACGGCATATACGTTTACTTTTTTGAGGCACTGCGCCCTACGCCTGAACTGTCTTTCGCTATACGTACATTAGGTTGCAAAAGCGGAGTAATGCTTACCGCGTCGCATAACCCGAAAGAGTATAACGGTTATAAGGCTTATGGTGAAGATGGTGGTCAGTTTGTATCTCCTGCCGATAAAGCCGTGATGGACGAGGTTGCAGCCATTAAAAGCATCGATGAAGTTAAATTTGAGCGTGTAGAAAGCAATATCGAGTTGATAAGCACGGCCATTGACGAGCAGTACCTGAAAAAGATAGTTACCCTATCGGTATCGCCGGAAGCCATCAAACGCCAAAAGGACCTGAAGATAGTTTTCTCGCCTATACATGGCACGGGCATCACACTGGTGCCAAAAGCGCTGGAGCTGTTCGGTTTTGAAAACGTGGTATTGGTTGAGGAGCAGTCAACACCTGACGGTAATTTCCCGACTGTGGTTTACCCTAACCCGGAAGAAAAAGAGGCCCTTACCCTCGCCCTTAAAAAAGCTCAGGAAGTGGATGCCGACCTCGTGCTGGCAACCGACCCTGATGCGGACCGTGTAGGTATCGCTGTAAAAAATACGGATAACGAATTCATCCTGCTTAACGGTAACCAAACCGGCAGTATGCTGATCAATTACCTGCTGACTGCCTGGCAGGAGAGCGGTAAATTAACAGGTAACGAGTATATTGTTAAAACCATTGTAACTTCAAACCTGATTGAAGCCATTGCCCGCGAGAAAGGTGTTACCTACTATAACACCTTAACCGGCTTTAAATACATTGGCGAGCTAATGACAAAGTTTGAAGGCCAGCAAACCTTTATTGGTGGCGGCGAGGAGAGCTATGGTTACCTGGTAGGTGAGTTTGTACGCGATAAAGACGCCGTTGTATCAGCAGCATTTATTGCCGAGATGACTGCATACTATAAAGACAAAGGCAGCAGCCTGTTTGAAGCGTTGCTGGATACCTATATCAAATACGGTTTCTATAAAGAAAAACTAATCTCCATTACCAAAAAAGGCAAAACCGGTGCCGAGGAGATCAAGGCTTTGATGGAAAAATTCCGCGACAACCCGCCGGAAACCCTGGGCGGCTCAAAGGTAATTACATTAAAGGATTACGAATTGCGTGTGGAAACTGACCTGACTACTAATACTACTACACCTATTGAATTGCCTAAGTCGGACGTGTTACAATTTATTACCGAGGATGGCAGTATCATTTCGGCACGCCCATCAGGCACCGAGCCCAAAATTAAATTTTACTGCAGCGTAAATGGCAAGCTTGAAAGTAAAGAAGCCTTTAAGCAAACTGATGAAAAACTGGAAGCGAAGATTGACGCTATAATGAACGATCTGGGCGTATAACCATAAAAGACTATAAATTTTTAAGGCATTTGCTTAATTGCAGGTGCCTTATTTTTTAAAACGAAATATTTTATATTTACACACAAACCAATTTCTGATTTTCTTTTTCGCCACACATGATAGAAATGGATGAAGCAGCCGGTATAGGCAATACGGATTCTGCAATTATTAACGGATTGCCCGTGGCTGTTTACATTTGCAATAACGAAGGCCTGATCACCACCTACAACCCACTTGCCGAGCAACTCTGGACGAACAAGCCTGTACTTGGCAAAACACGCTGGCTCGGTGCTGTTAAAACCTATACGCTTGATGGCACGTCGGTATCGCCCGGTGAAAGCTTACCAGCACATAGCATTTTAACACAAACCGATACACCAGCACAACAATTTATAATAGAGAGGGCAGATGGCAGCCGCAAATATATCAACCATCATACATCACTTATTCGCAATCGCCAAGGATCAGTTACCGGCGTTATTAATACGCTGATTGATATCACCACACAAAAAGAGGATGAAGGCAAACAGGCTATGCTGGCAGCTATAGTAACTTCGTCTGAGGATGCCATTATCAGCAAAACCCTTAATGGTACTATAACCAGTTGGAACCATGCTGCCGAAAAGTTATTTGGCTATACCGAACAGGAAGCAATTGGTAAGCCAATCACCATGCTGATACCTGAAGAAAGGCTAAACGAGGAAGACCACATTATTAATCAGGTACGCAACAGCCAGGTAGTTGAGCATTTTGAAACGTTTAGGCGACATAAATCAGGGCGGCTTTTACCGCTTTCGCTCACTATATCGCCCGTTAAGGATACCAGTGGCAACATCATCGGCGCATCAAAAACAGCGCGCGACATCAGCAAGCAAAAGCTGGCCGAGCAGCAACTGCAGCATTATGCGCAAAACCTGGAGATACTGAACTCTTTCGGCAAAACTGTAGCGGAAAATCTTGATGTACAGAGCATCCTGCAAAAGGTTACCGATGCCACCACGCAACTAACCGGCGCTGAATATGGCGCATTCTTTTATAATAAGCTAAACGAGAATGGCGAGGCTTATATGCTCTACACCCTCTCCGGCGCGCCAAAAGAAGCTTTTGAGAAGCTGGGCATGCCGCGCAATACCGATGTGTTTAAAACAACCTTCCGGGGCGAAGGTATTATCCGGGTTGATGACATAACTAAAGATGCCAGATACGGAAAATATGCCCCCCATCATGGAATGCCGAAAGGGCATTTACCGGTAACGAGCTACCTTGCCGTACCTGTAATATCTAAGAACGGCAGTGTGATTGGTGGATTATTATATGGCCATAGCCAACCCGCCATGTTTACGCAGGAGCATGAGCAACTGGTTGATGGCATAGCGGCGCAAGCAGCAATAGCCTTGGACAATGCTAAGTTATATGAAGAGATCAGGATAATCAACGCCCGCAAAGATGAGTTTATAGGCCTTGCCAGCCATGAATTAAAAACACCGGTAACTACCATTAATGGCTATTTGCAAATAATAGAAAGATCATTAGCAGGAACCGATCGCAACGCCACTTTTATTACCAAGGCACGGGTACAGGTGGGTAAGTTGAGCAATCTCATTTCTGATCTGCTTGATGTTTCCAAGATCATTACCGGTCAGTTACCGTTATCATACGCCGAATTTGATTTAAAAGATTTACTGGCGGAGTGCACCGAGGTTATGCAGCAAACCTGCACTACGCACAATATAACCGTTGAACAGCCTGAAGAGCCCATTATTGTTAATGCCGATCAGCAGCGTATTGAGCAGGTTATCGTCAACCTGTTATCAAACGCCATTAAATATTCGCCGCAGGCTAACGAGGTCCTCGTTAAGCTAAACCACCATAACGGACAAGCCACTATCTCCGTTCAGGATTTCGGTATGGGGATCGATCCTAATGATCAAAAGCACATCTTTTCACGTTTTTACCGGGTGGAGCATGTGGCAGCGCATATATCCGGGCTGGGTATAGGCTTATACATCTGCAACGAAATCATCAACCGGCATCGCGGCCAACTTTCGGTAAACAGCCGGTTAGGGCATGGCGCTACCTTCTCTTTCCAAATCCCTTTAAACTAAAAAGCCCCGGAGGTTATCCGGAGCTTTTATGTATTTATTCTTTTGTGATATCTTTAAACAATTGTGGTACGGTGCCGTAGGTAGGTAGTTGGCCATTCCACTTCTCTATCATACGAGTTTGTACCAGTAACGGTGTAAGGCTTTGCTGTCTTAGCTTGTTAGCTTCAGATTCGGCGCGCGCTTTAATTAATAGCGCGGCCGCTTCACCTTCGGCTTTAGCCTTACTTACCTGCGCTTCGGCAATGGCTTGCTTGGCTTCGTTCTCCGCCTTTAAGCGTGCTTGTATTGAGGCGTTCTTTTCATCGATCATCCTTCTTAATGACGCCGGCGGCGTAATGGCCGATGTAAGCTGATCATACACAAAACCATCTTTGGCCAGGTTTTTAGTAAGGAGCATCTGTATTTTATCCTCAAAACGCTCACGGTTACTCATTACGCTGTCTGAGGTAAAGCTGTTGGCCACAATACGATAAGCATCATAAATGGTATTGCGCATAAATTGCTGCTCAATTTCGCCAAGCGGCTTGCGGTATTGCCTGTAAATTTGCGGTACCAGGTTAGCGTTAACATGGTAATTCAGCTTAGGGTCTACCTGAAACTCGGCAGCATCCTTAGTGGTGATTACAAACGGCTCATAATCCACGTTTTGCGTGTAGGTCGGGAACTCCACGATCTTTGTAGTCCATGTGTTGTACCATACACGACCGGTAACAATGGTAATATTGTCCACTCCCCTGTCGCTACCATACAGGTTAATTTTTATGCCTACGTTACCGGCATCAATGTTTTCGTAAGTAAAAGGTTGAATAAACAGGGCTACAACAAGTACAATCACTACCCCGCCAATGCGAAACACGCGTTTAAGGTTATTAGGTTCCATTAAAAAAGTAAAATATAATTATCAAGTTAGTTTGCGGTATATGTAACGAATGATGTAAGCTACGAATAACAACCCTACCAGCGCCTGAAATATACCAATGCCCACATATAAATTGCTCGGCTTTGATATGTTTGCTGCCGCCCAGGAAAAGAATAACGTAGCAAGTATTACATCTGCAACAAGGATCAGAATGTGCTTCATATGTAAAAATACAGTTTCGTTTTTTATAAAAAAATGGTTATTGCGTATATTTACATGTGTTTTTTCTGTTTTCATAGAAACACATAACAACCAAGCCGGGTCCCGCCTGACCCGGCTTATTTTTTAGATAACCACTCGGGCCCAATGTTACAGTATTAATAAAAAACCTGCCTGTTATAAGTTAAAATCGTTAATTTGGGCTAAGCACCAATGCACATTATTACATGACCTACTGCTTAGGAATAAAAGTTAAGGAAGGGCTGGTGGCCATAGCCGATACCCGTATTACCTCAGGTACTGAAACTACCAACAAAAAGAAAGTCACCATTGAACAGCGTGACGGTTTTTCGCTTTTTATAATGACCAGCGGCCTGCGCTCTGTACGTGACAAGGCCATGGTTTACTTTAACGAGTTGCTGGATACTCAAGAGTTTAATAAGTTATACAAAGCCGTAAATGCCTTTGGCGAGCAGGTGAAGCGGGCGGCATTAGAAGATGGCGCCGCGCTGGAGAAAGCCGGTTTCAAGTTTGACCTTAACACCATAATCGGCGGCCAGCTAAAGGATGATGCCGAACATAAGCTATACCTACTTTACCCGGAAGGTAATTGGGTTGAACTCGGGCAAGGCGCGCCATATGTAGTAATCGGCAATTCGGGCCATGGTAAGGCGATATTAAACCGGGTACTCAGCGAAAGCTCCAGTATGAGGCTTGCACTTAAAGCCGGTTTTTTATCGTTTGATTCAACCCGCGTAAGCTCTAACAATGTTGACTACCCGATTGATGTGGTACTGTATAAAAAAGACAGTTATGAACTGGTGGAACAACGCTATGAGGCGCGCGACCTGGATGCCATATCAGCACAATGGGATGACGAATTGAAAAACGCCCTGATAAACGTATCGGAAGATTGGATGAACGTTGCCTTTGATAAATTACCTTCCGAAAACAAAAACACTCCTTAAGCCATTACCCCAATATGAAATTTAAAGTACAGGCTGAAATGACCTACACGGCAAATACAGCCGGTACGCTTATATTGAATATAAACGCCCTGAACAACGCTACGCAAAGCGTAGTGGCTGAAGAGTTAAGGGTTACGCCTGAGATGGACGAGGAAGAGTTGAAAGACATCGCCGGTGAAAACCGCCTGATCCGCATGCAGATAAGCGAGCCCTGCAATATCGATATCAGCTATCATGCTACTGTTGATAACGGCTGGCGCCTCGTTGATATGAGCGGAATCAAGGAAACACCTGTACATCAACTACCTCCTGAAGTATTAACTTATTTGCATCCAAGCAGGTATTGCCAGTCCGATAAGCTATTCAGGCTTGCACATAATATGTTTGGCGATATCGATAACCCATTTGTGACTGTGATTAATATGGTGGAGTGGATATACACCAACATACAATACCTCAGCGGATCAACCAACTCAGAGACATCAGCTTTTGATACGGTTACCGAACAGGCCGGCGTTTGCCGCGATTTTGCGCATTTGGGCATCGCGCTTTGCCGTGCACTTACCATCCCCGCGAGATATTTTACCGGATATGCTTACAAACTTCATCCGGCAGATTTTCATGCCTGTTTTGAAGCTTATATAGGCGGCAGCTGGATATTATTTGATGCTACGAAACTCGTACCGCTTAACGGTATGGTTAAATTGGCTACCGGCCGCGATGCTGCAGATGCGGCATTAGCCAATATATTTGGCGATATAATTTTTAACACCATGCTGGTTAACTGTACACTTGCCGACGATGCCTTTAAGCCGTTTTACTATACTTCTGGCAGTCTGCAAGGCATCAGCTATAGCTAAAGTTAAAAGGAATACTTGTTTTTGGGCAGTCGCCTGCTTGTAATTTTATAATGAATGAAGTTGATAAGCAACACCGCCCAGCAAATCAGTAAGCCAAAAAACTCACGTGCTTCTTCAATCCAGGGTTTGGCGGCCTTCATTGTTTGTACCAGGCTTTCCTCATCGTGTTGTGTTACCCAATCTATTACGCCATTACTGTCAAACACTTTGTAAATGGCATAAGCCAGGTAACCGGCAAGCCCTATGTAATACATCACCGGATAATACTTACCCCTGAAGGCTAACAAGCATACCAGTGCCGCATACAAATAAAGCGGCACCCACAAATACGGATCGGGATCATTGTACTGCAACGCTGCGGAAACTATGAACAACACAATAAATATACTATTGAAGATCTTCATACTGTAAAATTTGGAAGGCTTACTCCTGACCGTCAGGCACAAAATTTATCTCATCATTTTTATCAAAGGCTATATAAGCGCGCTTCCACGGGTCATTGCCCAGCATCTTCCAGCGGTGTGCCGTTCCGGTGGTATCCAGGGCGATGAGCACCTCGCCGGGTGATAGCGTAAATGTTTCGCCTAAGCGCGTTTCAAATTCAAGCGTACCGGTGAGCGTAATTACATATTGTTCGGTAGGCGCGTTATGCCAATCGTACGATGAACCCGGCGCGGTTTCGCGAAAGCGTATGCTTCCTGCCCGGTGTAATTCATTTTCAACCAAAGTTCCCTTTATAAAATGCGAATGCCCGTCATCCCCGGTATAGAGTTTAATAGCTCTTATCATGCCTGTAATATTACTAATTGCTAAAGTACAATAATACCGCAAACTTAAGCATGGCAACAGTTGTTGATTACAATTATCGTATATGAACACAGTGGCACAACAACAACGCGGACTCCAATGGGGCGCGCTTATTATCAGCATAGCAATAACGCTGGCAATAGGTTTTACGGCATCGTATTTTACACGGCCCGAAATTCCCGGATGGTATGCGGATTTACAAAAACCGTCGTTCAGCCCGCCCAACTGGCTCTTTGGCCCGGTATGGACAACGCTTTACATTATGATTGGCATAGCCGCTTACCTGGTATGGCAACGCCGAGATGGCAGCGCCGCTTACGCTAAAGCGCGTAACGTTTACATCGTTCAGCTTGTGCTTAACTTCTGCTGGTCGCTGGTGTTTTTTGGCTTGCACCAAATGCTGGGTGCGTTTATCGTGATCATTATGTTGCTTGTAAGTATTATTGGCTGCATAATATGCTTTTCACGCTTCAGTAAAGCGGCGGCCTGGCTGCTTGTACCTTACCTTTTATGGGTAAGCTTTGCCTCGGTGTTGAATTTTAGTATTTATTTGCTTAACAAATAGCGCAAAACACTATTTTTAGTTGCCGAAACCAGTTAGGCTGCACACATGAAAAAACTATTACTTCTCTGCATAGCATTATTAGCGTTTACTACCTCATTTGCTGATACGATATCAATAGATCACTTTGCCATTGTAGAGAATCCCTTTGCACAGGATGAAGTTGCGGTGCAGGCTACCGACTCGTTAGGCAAGGTGCGCGAGGATATTAATGGCACCTTCAACTTTACGATGAATGGTTTTAATGAGACGCTGCAGTTTGATAAAGGCACCGCTTTTTACCGCCATAAAATTGATAAGTCGACCTTTTTGTATGCTAAGCATGTAAACGATAACGGTACACATTCTATACTGTACTACGTTTATAAAAACGGTAGCAAATTGGCGCCGTGGCATATAAGCTGGGTATTGCTGCTTGCCATACCTTGCGCGCTGATATTATTAGCTTATATGTTTAAGCGTTTTATTATCATCGCGGTAATCATATTTATAATCTTCTTTTACTTTAACCACCATAATGGTTTAAGCATGGGCCGCTTTTTTGAAAGTATTGTTGATGGCCTGAAAGGATTGTTTTAAACAGTTTCAATTTAGAATGGCAGCCCGACACCAAAGTTTAGCTGCATAAAACTGTATCCGTCGCCCAGAATGTTGCCATCCTTATCGACACCGGTTTTGTTGGCCTCTTTGTAAGCCCGCTTAAAGTCGCCTGTACGGAACAGTTCATCGCCATGTTTAATCAGCACCCATTGGTCTGACCCGCTGAACTGCGGGTCCTTAAACTTAAGGCCGATATCAAAACGGAATACAAAAAATTGCAAATCAAAACGGAGGCCTGTACCAATACCAATGGCCGTCGAGTTCCACAGGTTACCTAAACGGAATTCGCCATTCGGGCTCTCTTCCTGCTTTTTTAACCGCCAAACGTTACCAAAATCCATAAAGAACGCGCCTTTTAACTTTGAGCCAAAGAAGTTATTGGCCAGCAGATAACGATATTCCGCATTACCTACAATCTTCACCTCGCCTACCTGGTCAATGTAACGTAATTGGCTGCGTAGGGTATCGGCAATGGCGTTGCTGCCGTAGCTGGCACGGTTAAACTGCCCCGGCCCCAACGTACGCGGCAGCCAGGCACGTATATCGTTTGCACCGCCGGCGTAAAAGTTTTTTTCGAATATCAGTTCATCGCTATTACCATAAGGTATACCAACGCCCGGGTTTATACGGAAAATAAACTGCCGCTCGTGCGAGAAGGTACGGTATAAGCGCAGATCTATTTCAGTTTTTGCGTACTGCGCATAGTTGTAGCCAAACAGCGTACGGCGGCCGGTACTATCAGGTTTGGTATTGAACACATGGCTCAACAGACTAAACGCATTGCCGCCCACATCAAGGCTACCTCTGAAATACAGGAAGTCGGTAAGCCAGTTCAATTTGTTGGCATTCAGCTGATATGTATACTGACTACCTGAAGTAAGTATAGTACGCCCGATAAGGTAGATATACGAGAACCGGTTTTGACTGAGCAGTAAACGATACGCCGTTGGATCAATGGTACCGCGCGAAAACTCGATGAACAAAGGCGTAACGGTATGGCGCTTGTCCGGCGTTTCAAAAAAATCGTAAGTGATGGAGTTAACAAAACTTTGCCGCTTTACCAGGCCTTTCTGATAAAACAACTGGTAGTTACTGGCAAAGGTAGTATGGGGCACACCATATTTACCCAATATAGGCGCCGTAAAAGGTAATATCAACCTTGGATAACTTAGGCTTAAACCTACCTTGAAATCCTGGTTTTCAATACTACCGCGAGACGCGGAGTTGCTTCCGTTATCAAATAAAACGCTCCAGTTTATTTTAAGCTGCAGTATAGCTGCCTGCTTAAACATATTACGATTGGTAAAGGTGTTACCAATATTATAACCATAACGGCCGCTGCTAAAAAGGAACTCGCCCTCAATACGGTCGTTCATACGTTTTAATGGAATGATGTCTATCCGGGTATCAAGGCGGTTACTGCTATCAGCAAGTTTAGTATACGTAGGGTTGGGTACGTTACGGAACACGTTCAGTTCAGACAAACGAGCTGTGGTGAGTTGCTGACGATCGATATCATATAATTCACCCTTTTTCTGGAACACATAATCGGTCACAGTACGCGGTTTAAAACGGCCGGAATAATCAACAAACCTGAATTGCGTATCTACCTGCAAAGTGTCGGCCTGCCCGGTTGCACGGCCTGTGCTGCGTGCAATAGTGATCAGCGTATTGTTGATCTTATAAATTGGATGCTCTTTTTTCCCCGGTGGGTTATCGATAATTATCTTAACATCAACCACACTGTTATTGTAAGTTGAATCGTAATCGTAGCTTATGTATTGGCGGTAAAAGTCGTAATAACCGTTACGTTTCATTACGGTGTAAAGCTCATCGCGGTCATACGCCAGGCTATCCCTGTCAAACCGGCTACCTTGTTTTACGTGCGCCTTGCCTTTATATCCATCGTATAAAGAGCGTACACGGGCATCGCCAATACTATCCTTATAATT
This sequence comes from Mucilaginibacter roseus, assembly GCF_021215455.1. GTDB lineage: Bacteria > Bacteroidota > Bacteroidia > Sphingobacteriales > Sphingobacteriaceae > Mucilaginibacter > Mucilaginibacter roseus. Next base: position 54,911 of record NZ_JAJPWV010000004.1, read on the forward strand.
ACGCACATGGAACATTGGCCCCTGCTCGGCTGTAAATATCAGCTCTGCTTTCTTCTTTTTAATATGGATGCTATCGCTAACCTTGGCTTTTAGATAGCCTTTGTTCTGCAAGAATTTCTCCATTTGCAGGCGCGAGTATTCAACCAGGCTGCTATCCAATATGGCAGGTGGCTCCCCAATATTTTTTTTACCGTTTTTGCTAAAGAGATAATAAAATTGCAGGTTAAGCCAGTTATTTGGTTGCTGCTCCTTATCAACATAATTCAGCGCAAGGTCCTTATAATCATCATCAATGCCCTTAATGGTGATCTTACGCACCAGTGCCTGATCGTCCTTAAGTTTACGGGTTAAACTACAGCCCGAAGATATTATGAGCAAAAGAATGGTTAATATTGTAAGGCGATAATTAGCAGGGGGAATGTATGCTTTCAAAATCTCAGATCAATTTATTAAAATCCTTACAACATAAAAAGTTTCGTACCGAGCATGGCGTGTTCCTTGTTGAGGGCCACAAATCGGTTAATGAGTTTGCCAATTCGCACTATCAGATTGATACGATCTTCCAAACGTATACTTCCGACCCAAAATTGCTGAATTTATCGCAAAAAATAAACAGTCAGCAAATATCCCTTAATGATCTTGAAAAAATCAGCTCGTTAAAAACGCCGCAGGATGTAGTAGCACTGGTAAAAATACCTGATTGGCCCGCACTTACTAACCAAAGCCTAAGCAAAAAGTTTTCAATTGTTTTAGATGGCATACAAGACCCCGGTAACCTGGGCACCATAATACGCACAGCCGACTGGTTTGGAATTACCGATGTTATCTGCTCTTCAGATACTGCTGACGCTTATAACCCCAAAGTAGTACAAGCCAGCATGGGCTCGTTATCGCGCATAAAGGTACACTATGTTAATATTGAAGCCTTTTTAAAACAAACCCAATTGCCCGTATACGGCGCGCTGCTAAACGGCAATAATATTTATAGTACGAACTTTGGCGATGAAGGATTAGTAATTATGGGTAACGAGGGTAACGGCATCAGGCCATCGATTGAACGATTAATACAAAAAGCAATAACCATCCCAAGGGCCGGGCAGGCTGAATCACTGAACGTTGGCATAGCTACGGCCATATTTTGTTCAGAAATAAAAAGAAATACATTGAAATAAAGTTGGTAGTCAATAAAAATATTTACTACTTTTGCGTTCCTTAAAAAATGGTCGGGTGGCCGAGTGGCTAGGCAGAGGTCTGCAAAACCTTTTACAGCGGTTCGAATCCGCTCCCGACCTCACAGGGTTATTAAAGTATTAAAAAATTAAGTATCATGGGCGTTACTCGTTTAAAAAGAAAAGATAGAAGAAATAAAACTTTCTCACGTTTGGAAGTTCAATTCCTGAAACTGGCTACTAACCTTCAACCAGGCAGCCGTTCAGCTCAGTCAACTAAAGATCAGTTAGCTAAAAACAACGAAGTTTTAGCAAGCCTGAGCAAATAAGTAAAAGATATCTTATTGAAATAAAAAAATCCTGTTGGTTATACCGACAGGATTTTTTTGTTGATACGCTTTATCAATCCCGGCCCCTCGTATATAAAGCCGGTATATAACTGCACCAGCGAAGCGCCAGCGTTCAGCTTTTCTATAGCGTCATCAGCAGAGTGTATACCTCCTACTCCGATAATCGGAAATGCGCCGTTTGATTTTTTATGCAGGTAAGCGATTACTTCCGTTGATCGTTTAGTTAAGGGCTTTCCGCTTAATCCGCCTGTTTCGGCTTTGTGCTTACCGGTCAATCCTTCACGGCTGATGGTTGTATTAGTGGCAATAACGCCTGCAATTCTTGTTTCGGTAACAATCTCCACAATATCATCCAACTGCTCGTCAGTCAAATCCGGCGCAATTTTTAACAGGATTGGTTTGCTGACACCGCCTTTGTTATTACGCTGTTGCAACGTGTTCAAAATCTGCATCAACGGCTCTTTTTCCTGCAGAGCACGCAGGCCGGGTGTATTAGGCGAACTAACGTTCACCACGAAATAGTCAACCACATCAAAAAGCCTGTCGAAACATTTTATGTAATCGCTTACGGCATCCTCGTTAGGCGTAACCTTATTTTTACCGATGTTACCGCCGATAATTACACCCTCCTGCCCCTTTGGTCGGTTTTTACGATAGGCGGCCAAACGCGCAGCAACCACATCAACACCCAGGTTATTAAAACCCATACGGTTAATCAACGCCTCATCGGGCGGCAGGCGGAACATACGCGGTTTTGGATTGCCCGGCTGCGGCAAGGGTGTTACAGTACCCACCTCAACAAAACCGAAACCCAGGTTAGCCATTTCGGCTATTACTTCACCATTTTTATCAAAACCGGCAGCAAGGCCAATAGGGTTGATAAATTTTAAGCCGAATACTTCCTTTTCCAGTCGCTGATCCTTCATATCCCAGGTGGCGCGACTAACAGCCGCCCCACCCGGAAATTTATTGAACCTGCGCAGGTTGCGGGTAACAAAATAATGTACCTTCTCCGGATCGAACTGAAACAGCAATGGCTTGAGTAAACTATACATGCCGCAAAGGTATGTATTATAGTGAAAGGTGATTGGTGAATAGTGATTTTAGTAGCCAATTACACCACACGTTAAAAAGTCCTCCCCATTGGGGAGGATTTAGGTGGGGTTTCGTATCTTTGCGCGCAAATGATCGCAATAAATAATCTGACGTTTGAGATAGGTGCTCGCAAGTTGTATGATGAAGCTAACTGGCATATTAAACCCGGTGAAAAAATAGGCCTTATTGGCGCTAACGGTACCGGCAAAACCACGCTGCTGCGTATGATTGTGGGTGAGTACAAACCTACATCAGGCACTATATCAATGGCTAAGGATTTAACCCTGGGTTACCTGAACCAGGACCTGCTCTCCTACTCGTCAGACAAAAACATACTGCATGTGGCCATGGAGGCTTTTGAGCGCCAAAACCAACTGCATACCGAAATTGAGAACCTGCTGAAAAAACTGGAAACAGATTACAGCGAAGACCTTTTACATAAACTAAGCGACAAGCAAACTGAATTTGAGGCGCTTGACGGTTATAACATTGAATATAAAGCCCACGAAATTTTAGCGGGTTTAGGCTTCAGTGAGGCGGATACACACCGTAAGCTCAGCACCTTTTCGGGTGGATGGCGTATGCGTGTTATGCTGGCTAAAATTCTGTTACAGGCACCGGATATTTTGTTACTGGATGAGCCTACCAACCACCTGGACTTACCCTCGATACAATGGCTGGAGCAGTACCTGAAAGATTTTGAAGGTGCAGTTATCATCGTATCGCATGATAGGTGGTTTTTGGATAAAGTGATCAACCGTACTGTTGAATCGCGCAAGGGTAAGCTTACCGTTTACGCGGGCAATTATTCTTTCTATTTAGAGGAAAAGGCCTTGCGTGAGGAAATTCAGCGTGGCGAATTTAAAAACCAGCAATCAAAAATCCGCCAGGAAGAGCGTCTGATCGAGCGTTTCCGTGCCAAGGCATCCAAGGCAAAAATGGCGCAATCGCGTATTAAAATGCTTGATAAAATGGAACGGGTAGATGATGTGGATGATGATAATCCAACGGTTAACTTCACCTTCCGCTTCTCCAAGCAATCGGGCAGGCATGTGGTAACCCTTGAGGATATTACCAAAAAATATCCGGCTATTGATATTTTAGACCATACAGAGGCAGTGATTGAAAAGGGCGATAAGATAGCCCTGATTGGTGCTAACGGCCGTGGTAAATCAACCCTGTTGCGCATTATCGCTAATGCTGATAAGGATTTCACCGGAACGGTAACTACAGGGCATAACGTTTCAACAACTTTCTTCGCGCAGCACCAACTGGAATCACTGCACCTGGAGAACGAGATATTGGCCGAGCTGCAATCTTTCGCCCCAAAGCATACCGATACTGAATTGCGTACCATTTTAGGTTCATTCCTGTTTACGGGTGATGACGTATTTAAAAAGATCAAGGTACTTTCGGGTGGTGAAAAATCGCGTGTGGCCTTAGCCAAGGCACTTACCGCTGATGCTAACTTTTTGGTACTGGATGAGCCTACCAATCACCTCGACATTCAATCAGTGAATATATTGATACAGGCTATACAGCAGTATGAAGGTACGGTGGTAGTGGTATCGCACGACAGGTATTTCCTGGATAATATTGCCAATAAGATATGGTTTATTGAGGATCAAAAGATCAAGATATATCCGGGCACTTATGCCGAATACGAGGAATGGAATTCGAAACGTAAGTTTGAAAAACCAGCCGCAGCTTCTCAGCCTAAAAAGGAAGAGAAAAAGCCTGAACCGGTTAAGCAACAGGGTGATGATAAGGCACAGCAACTAAAAAAGTTAAACCAGGACCTGGGCAAAATGGAAAAGCAGATTGCCGACATTGAAGCCGAAATTAAAAAACTGGAAGCTGATTTGGCCGACGATAAAATTTATTCGGACCAAAACCGTTTAAAGCAAACCAACACCGCGTATCAGCACAAAAAAGATGAGCTGGGCACAATAAAGGAAAAATGGGAAGCTTTAGCTGAGCAGATACTGGAGTTGGAGTAAGGGCCCTTCCAAAATGATGCCTATCTATATTAAAAAGCTTGCAGTTGCTACCATTATAGCGAACTTTTTTGTATTGATAGCTGCTGGTCATGGCGTCGGACCATTTGTTTTGATAGAATAATGGCTTTTACTCACCCTCAACCTTTTATCGAAAGTTTTAGATCGCTCTCTTTAACTTCAACTTATGATCAATCAGCCTTTTCAGCTGTTGCCATAGCCATGTTAGGGCAAATTGTTGCTATTATTTCAATAATTGCACACAATAAAAATTTATTACTTGGCAGTATATTTATTCTTTGGTTAGGCTTCTTTGTTTTAACCCGTACGTTATTCAAAGATGATTTGGCCATGTTTAGTTTTTGTACTGGATTACCCTTTTTTTCATTATCAATTGTAACTTTTTATCTTACCTTACGGGATATTAAAGCTACCGATTGATAATGCAGAAATACCTTTTAGTCCTTTTTTTATTTTTTTTCTATCAGAGTTCGGCTCAACAATATACCGATAGCGTTTATCGCGCTAACATAAAAAGTATTGAGCTTTATAACCAGAGCAAGGCTGGCTCGCTGCCGGCAATCAACCTTAATTCGGGTGATAAGCTGGTACTGGGTTTTGATGACCTTACTGGCCAAACCAGCAATTTTTATTATACCCTGGAGCATTGCGATGCACTTTGGAATTCCTCGCGCCTGGCTCCTGCGGAGTATTTGCAGAGCTTTACCGAAGACCAGATCATTAACTATAAATATTCGTCTGGCACTTATCAAAAATATGTGCATTATGAGATCATCTTCCCCAATGCCAATATCATCCCAAAATACGCCGGTAATTATATTTTGAAGGTTTATGAGGACGGTGATCAGCAGAAGCTGGTGTTCACGCGAAAGCTGTATGTGCTCAACTCTCGCGTGTCAGTAGCGGCAACTATTGTTCCGTCAAATAATGTACAGCACCGGCAAACCAACCAAAAGCTGAATTTTACAGTTGACTTCGGCCAGTTGCGTATACAAAATCCGGCAACCGATATGCGGGTGCTGATTATGCAGAATTACCGCAGCGATGCCAGTATTTTAAATCGCGAACCTAACATTATACGCGGCACGCAACTGATTTATAATAACGTTAACGCTAATGATTTTGCCGGCCGTAACGAGTTCAGGTATTTTGATATGCGATCGCTTAAAGCTGGCGCCCACGGAATAAACCGCATTTACCGAGACACCGGCTTTTCCGTACAACTGAATACAGACATCAACCGCAACGGGCAGCCTTACGAGTTTCAGTTTGATAACAACGGTAACTTTTTTATTTTAAACCAGGATGGTAGCGACCCACGAGTTGATGCTGATTACGCCCGTGTGTTTTTCAGTATTGATGCGCGTAAAAGCGCTACCGAAGGCAGTGCTTACGTAATTGGCCGTTTTAACAATTTTAAGCCTGACGCTAACAGCGCATTAAAGTTTGATGCAGCTAGCGGCAGGTTTACCACCATGCTGCTTTTAAAACAGGGCGTGTATGATTATGAGTATGTTTGGATAGACAACGCTACTAAACAAGCTGATGATACCGTAATTGAGGGTAGCCATTACGAAACAGGGAATGACTACCAACTTTTCATCTACTACCGCCCGCCCGGGGCACGTTGGGAAGAACTGGCCGGGTTTCAGCAAATAAGCACCGCCAAAAACCAAAACCGGTAGCGGCTTGTATTTTGCTATATTTGCAGCAACATCGCCAATTGTATATGACTTTAAAGACCCCGCAAGACTCGCTAACCATAATGAATGAACTGGTATTACCCAATGATACCAATTACCTGCACAACCTTATGGGTGGCCGTCTGCTGCATTGGATGGATATTGCCGCAGCCATATCGGCACAAAAGCATTGCAACCGTATTGTGGTTACCGCGTCAGTTGATAATGTATCTTTTCAGCAGCCCGTTAAACTGGGCGATGTAATTAACATTGAGGCCAAGGTCACGCGGGCGTTCAACACCTCGATGGAAGTTAAGCTGGATGTTTGGGCGCAAAATATGCCATCGGGCACTAATATAAAATGCAACGAGGCTTACTATACCTTTGTAGCGCTTGACGAGAACAGCCGCACCATAGCCGTACCGGAAATTGAACCGCAAACCGAAAAGGAAATAGAACTTTACAACGGAGCATTACGCCGCAGGCAGTTGCGCCTGATACTTGCTGGCCGCATGCACCCCGATGATGCAACTGAGCTTAAAGCATTATTTACCGCCGCTAAAAAAGAAGTGTAATTACGCCTCCTGCTTTAAAGCATTTATTTCGGCAAGTATACCGTCCCACAGATCGATACGCGCCTGAAAGGCTTGTTTAACCGCTTCGGTAGCTGATTGCCATTTGGCATCGTCATCGCCGCAAAGTTCGGCAGTCATTTCATAAGCCAGGTGCGAGTGGTGGTCACCATCAACTTCAATATGGCGTTCGAGGTAATAAACAAAGGTATCTATCTTGCCCGGTGCGCTGTCGCTGATCCCTTTCACCATGCTAATGAACATACCCGGAATCAAGTCCTCACGGCCGAAAGTGAACACCGCCGCTATTAAATGCCCTTGCCCGGTAGCAATTACATTAAACGTACGTTGCACAAACTTGACAGCGGCTGCAGGTATACCCACTGCATTCAATGCATCGCTAACACTTTTACCTTGCGCCAATTGCTGCAACAGGTTATTAACCGGCTGTATGTTAAAACCCGCCTGCTCCATAGCTTGCAGATAAAGCTCAAAATGGCTCACGCGATTACCATGCTGGTCAACATCGCTTTCTTCACCCGTAACAATTTCGTTAATCAGGTAACGGGTATTTGCACTGCCTACCGGCACCCAGGGCACATCGGTACAGGTAAGCTTTTGTTGAAGTGCTTTTAAAAGCGACATAAAATCCCACACGGCAAATATATGGTGTTCCATAAAAACACCCAGATCATCAGCACTTTGCATTTGTTTGTATAAGGCGTGATCAATTAACTTCGCGCGTAAAGGCGCTATCTCTTGCTTTAACTGCTCAATCCGTTCCGTGTAGTTCATGCGGCAAATTTAGCAGGTTAAATATTATTTGCATGTCATTATTCGGAAGCGCTATAAATTAGGATACCGGCACAACATTTTTTGCACAGCGGTGTTGATGGAAGTATAAAACTTACACTTCATGCTGACAGATATTTTACCGGCCGATGGTTCAGCGCTGTACACTGAAACCAATATGCATAACCTGTTTCCTGAACCATGGAACATGGTTTCATCAGCACTTTTTTTAATTCCTGGTATATATTGGCTTAATAAGCTTGGCGGCTTTAACAAGCGTCACGCATTTTTAAGTATAGCCACCATGCTGATGCTAACCGGTTGTATTGGCAGCACGGTTTACCACGGCTTTAGGCAATGGCGGTTTTTTATGTACCTGGACTGGGTGCCAATTGCCTTGCTTTGCATGCTGGCCAGTATGTTCTTTATCATTAAAGTTACGGGCAAGTGGCAATGGGCAGTAATAGCACTGGTGGCATTCGGCGCTGTTGAAGTTGGCTTACGCGAGCTATATTTGGTTTATGACAAGCATATTATGTTCAGCATAAACTACGGCGTAATGGTGATGATGATAGTAGTGCCTTTGCTTATTCTGCTAATAAAAACCAACTGGAAGAATGGCTCATTAGTAGCGGCTGCATTTATAAGTTTTGGCTTCGCACTGTTTTTCAGGATAATTGACACCGAGGCATTGTTGCCTATGGGTACGCACTTTTTATGGCACACCTTCGGCGCCATTGCTACATCATTTATTTTCCTGTACATCTATCGCCTAAATGGCTTTACCTACATGAAGAAACGTTTGAAACACCTGCGGGAAGAAGCGCGCGTGCTACCTATGTACGGCGATACCAATCCAACCGTTAAAGAGCGAACCGGTTCATGAAAAAAGGACTATAAAAGAAAAGCGGCAGATTGATCTGCCGCTTTTCTTTTATGTATTATGCGATCACAGCCTTACCCCTCTTAAAAACTCTTCTATACCCATTCGCTTCTTACCTTCCAACTGTACATCGGTCAGGATGATAAAGCCATCGGGAGCTGCAAATTTAAGATTGGTTTTATTATCGGTTAAAAAGCCGCCGGGTTGTATTCCGGGTTCGGTTTCGGAATACTCAGCGTTAAATATTTTTAATATTTTGCCATTTAAAGTAGTGTAGGCCGTTGGTACCGGACTAAGGCCACGTATCAAATTGTATATCTTCAATGCCGGTTGCGTCCAATCAATCGCGCCAAGTTCTTTGGTCAGTTTTGGGGCGTGTTGCAACTCTTCTCCTGTTCCCAATTGGTGCTGCGGATGCTCATGATAGCGGCCACTTTCAATAGCTTTAACAGTTTTTACCAATAGGCCTGCGCCTTTGTTCATCAAGCGGTCATGTAGTTCGCCTGCGGTTTCCTGGCCGGTGAGGGTTACCTTCTCTGTAAACAGCACATCTCCGGTATCAATTTCATGTTTTAAGAAGAAGGTAGTTACGCCGGTTTCCTTTTCGCCATTTATCAGCACCCAGTTGATAGGCGCCGCGCCGCGGTACTGTGGTAAAAGCGAGGCATGCAGGTTTATAGTACCTTTTGGCGGCATACTCCACACTACCTCAGGCAACATACGAAAGGCAACCACCACTTGCAGGTCGGCTTCTAAGGCCTTAAGCTGCTCTAAAAATTCCGGGCTTTTCAGCTTTTCGGGTTGTAATACCTTGATGCCGTTGGCTACGGCGTATTGCTTTACGGCACTCTCGCTTACTTTTTGCCCCCTGCCAGCGGGCTTATCGGGCGCGGTAACTACGGCCACAATATCGCAACCGGAGGTTATCAAAGCGTCTAACGATGCTACGGCAAATTGGGGGGTGCCCATAAATACAATTCTCATGGTATTTGTTTTTTAGATGTATTGCATAAAAATAAGCATCGCGCCCGAAAAGTTTTATATCAAAAATCAGTTTTATGCCATTTTACGGATATAAGAGATATTTACTGCGCATCTGTTTAAATTTACTTAACCCCGGCTCCCAGGTAGCCCGTATCTGTGATTCGGTTTTACCGGCCGCTATTTGTTGTTGCAAGGCTTTTGTACCTACCAGTTTAAGGAAATAGGCATTAAAAAATTTACTCTTATCAGGAAATGCCTTATACATATCCATCAACCAGGTCAAATTAAGCTTGCCTGTTTTTTTAAATACCGATGCATCATAATTTCGCAAATCGATACCGTAACAGGTATTGCCTTTTTGCGGTGGATTATCACTCACTCCCGGAATGCTTATCGGTGTAAACGAAAAATCAAACTCGCCTTTGAGCAATGGATGGCCAGCTACCTGGAACGGGAATTGGGTACCCCTGCCCAGGCTAAATGTGGTACCCTCAAACAAACAAGTACTGGCGTATAATAAAATAGATTGTTGTGTATTTAGATTGGGCGACGGGTGCACGGGCAGCGTGTAGTCCGACTGATGCGTGTAGCCTTCCATCTTTACAATTTTCAAATTACATTGTACACCGTTGTTCAGCCATTTTTCACCATTAATCATCTGCGCATATTCGGCCATCGTCATACCGTGGCTGATAGGTATAGGGTGCATGCCCACAAATGATTTATAAGCGGGGTCCATAATTGGCCCGTCAATAACAAATCCGTTAGGGTTGGGCCTGTCTAATACCATCAGCGGAATATTATTCTCGGCGCAGGCTTCCATCACATAATGCAGGGTTGATATATAAGTATAAAAGCGCGCACCCACATCCTGAATATCAAAAACCATCATATCGATGCCTTTTAAATCGTCGGCGGTGGGTTTGTAGTGTTTGCCATACAAGGATACTACCGGCAAGCCCGTTGATTGATCAACCTCGTCACCCACCTTGGCGCCATTAGCGGCATTACCCCTGAAGCCATGTTCGGGACCAAATATCTTTTTTATGCTAACACCCCTTTTTAACAAGCTGTCCACGGTAAGTTTACCGTCCGTCCCAATTATCGATGTTTGATTGATCAGCATACCTATATTTTTTCCTTTGAGCTGATCTACGTAGGCCTCAGTGCGGTCGGCAGCGGTAATTATTTTTGCCGGGGCTTGTTGCTTGTTAACAGCAACGGTATCAGCTTTGGCAGCAGGCTTTGAGCTTTCGGTTACGGGCTGGCCGCATGTTGTGGCGCCCAGCAACATACCGGTGGTAGCTAAGCGTAAAAAAATTGTAGCGGGTATCATATATAAGTTTTTCAGTTGGTAATTTAAGTAAACGTTTTTTAGCGGTAAAACCGCATATTTGCGAAGTTACAAAAATCATACTGCTTTGAATTTTTCGTCGTTTATTGCCGGCCGTATTACCTTTAAATCAAAACGTACGTTCTCAAAACTGATCGTACGGATTGCTGTGGTAGGCATTATGCTGGGCCTGGGGGTAATGATCCTCTCCATCGCCATTGTAAAAGGCTTTAAGCAGGAGATACGCGAAAAAATCCGTGGCTTTGCCGGGGATATGCAGGTGGTGAAGTTCGACCTTAACAACTCCTACGAGAACTCACCTTTTGTAAAGGATGATCACTTTGTTCAGCAAGCTTTAAAAGACAAGCAAATCATCAGTATAAAACCCTTTGCCACCAAACCGGCTATTATAAAGGCTAATGACGAGATTGAGGGCATAGTGCTTAAAGGCGTTGATAAAACGTACGACTGGAAGGTATTCGCCAAAACGTTACTTGAAGGTAAATACATTGATTTTAGCGACTCAGTTAAAGCGAACGAGCAGGTAATGATATCGCGCCATACGGCTGACAGGCTAAAGCTAAAAGCAGGCGATGATATACTGATGTATTTTGTGCAGGAGCCCCTGCGTAAACGTAAGCTAACCATAAGCGGCATTTACAGCTCAGGGGTTGACGAGGTTGATAAAACCTTTGTAATAGGCAGCCTGCCGCTTATTCAGCGCCTTAACAATTGGGAAAATAATGAAATTGGCGGTTATGAGGTTCGTGTAGCTGATTTTGATAAGCTGGACAAGGCTGACATTTATATGGATACCGTTATACCGGTGCGCCTTAAATCATACACCATACAACAAAATTACCCAACCATTTTTGAGTGGCTGCAACTGCTGGATGTTAACGCCCGCGTTATGCTTATACTGATGCTGATAGTTGCTGTAATCAATATGATTTCGGCTTTACTGATCATGATCTTGGAGCGTACATCCATGATAGGAATGCTTAAAGCATTGGGTGCGACCAACTGGCGTATTCAAAAAATATTTTTGTACAACGCGTTCTATCTTATTGGCCTTGGATTGATATTAGGCAATTTATTTGGCGTTGGCCTCGGTTTATTTCAGCACCAAACACACTTTTTTAAGTTAGACCCTGCATCCTATTACATGGCCTTTGTACCGGTACAAATAAACTGGCTGGATGTGTTTTTACTTAACGCCGGTACACTGGTGGTTTGCCTACTGGTGCTACTGATCCCATCGGCATTGGTTAGCAAGATATTACCGGTTAAAGCTATCCGCTTTAAGTAATTAGTTCTAAAGTTTATTCAGCTCATCAAGTAAACCCTTGCTAAGGCGGTTAAAATAACGCTTTACACCAAAGCCCATTACGGATTGTATACCACGCGCGGCATTAGTTAAAAACACTTCATCTGCCTCGTATAGTATCTCCGGGTTTATCTGCGCCTCGGTAACACCAATGTTGTTTGCTTTAGCTAAATTGATAACCACCTGACGCATCACCCCTTCAACGCAACCTTCGCTTAAAGCCGGGGTATACAGGTGATTATTATACCAGATGAATATATTAGAGCTGCTGGCTTCGCAGAGATAGCCGTTTTGATTTAGCAGAAATACATCGTCCAAACGGTTTTGCTCTTTGTAGATGCCTGCCATTACGTAGATAAGCGAGTTGCACGTTTTTATACCCGATAGATAGTTGGAAGGCTTAGGCAGTTCGGTAAACACATCCATAATCAGGCCCTTATCGTTCAAAAAATAACGGGGCTCATCCATCGGTTGCAACTCAAGGCTGTAACCCATTTTGTTTTGCGTTGGCGTATACAAACCATCCGCATCTCGATAAACAGTCAGGCGTAAACGGGCGTGCTTAGCCTTATTGCGGGTGGCAAGTTCTTCGGCCTTATTTTTTAAAAACCAGGCATCGGTTTGCGAATAGCCATCAATTTTAAGCGCCTTCATACCGCGCTGCAAGCGGTCGGCGTGCAGGTCGGCAAATTTGAGTTTACCTTTCATCATTCGCATACTCTCAAACAAGCCATCCCCATATCGGTAACTACGGTTGGCGGTAGTTAACAGTTTGGAATCAGCAGGTACAATTTCGCCATTAAAATTGATGTACAAAGGCATGCCTGTAGGTAAACGTTTTTGATGTTAAGATGTGATTTTAGACAACTCTTGCCCTGTATTGTTTCAATACAGTTAGTCCTGCTTTTGATTGTTGGTATTGGCATATTTACGCCATTTCTGTAAAACCGACTCAAAATCAGCGGGCAAAGTAGCCTCAAAGCCCACATATTTTTTTTGTGTTGGATGCTTAAAGCCCAGCGTTTGCGCGTGCAGGGCCTGCCTTGGCATCATCTCGAAGCAATTCTCAACAAACTGTTTGTATTTGGTAAAAACGGTACCCTTTAAAATTTTATCACCGCCATAGGTAGCATCACTAAACAGTGGGTGGCCTATGTGTTTCATGTGCGCGCGTATTTGGTGCGTGCGGCCGGTTTCAAGCTGGCACTCTATCAAGGTAACATATCCTAAACGCTCTAATACGCGGTAATGCGTAACAGACCATTTGCCTTTTTCTTCAGTGTCATACACATCCATTACCCGCCTGTCGCTGTGGCTGCGGCCTATATAGCCGGTAACCGTACCATCCTCGGCAATATCTCCCCATACCAGGGCAATATACTTACGGGTAATGGTATGATCAAAAAACTGCTTGGCCAGGTAATTCATGGAACGCTCGTTTTTGCTGATCACCAGCAAACCAGAGGTATCTTTATCAATACGGTGAATCAATCCCGGGCGGCCATCATTGCCCGGCATGGTTGGCAATTGCTGAAAATGGTGCACCAGCGCGTTCACCAAAGTACCCGTATAGTTATTATACCCCGGATGCACCACCATACCCGGCTCTTTATTTACAATGAGCACATCATCGTCTTCGTAAACAATGTTAAGCGGTAAATCTTCCGGGTAAACCTCAGTGTCTCGCGGCGGATGTGGCAGCACAACTGATATAATGTCAAGCGGCTTTACTTTATAGCTTGATTTTATGGGTTTATCGTTAACCAGTACGTTACCCAGGTCAATAGCGTTTTGTATACGGTTACGGGAGGCATTCTCTACCCGGTGCATCAAAAACTTATCAATACGCAACAGCGATTGCCCTTTGTCAACCACAATGCGCAGGTGCTCGTACAAATCCTGCTCTTCTTGTTCTATCAGTTCTATATCCTCGGCCATTAGCGCAAAAGTAACCGTTTTTAACCAATTTGTTACGTATTGAATTTTATGTGATGTAACCTTCAAATTTATGTTACCGTAAAATTAACCGTTAAAAAACCAATTATTCAACCATATTCACATGAAAGAGGAGTTCACTATATCAGTAATTGAGACTGATATGACCAATTTGATATCATCTAAGATAAGCCCGAATGATTTTATAGATGATTTATTTGCCGACGAGGAAAATAACGAGGTGTTACTAACCACCTGCCAATATTACCATCAAACCAAAGGAGAAAGTCCGGATCTAACGGATATAAAAATTAAAGATATATCGTTTGATGTCACGCGATTGACCGGGGAAATGCAGACTGAATACATCCTTGCATATCAATCCGTACCGGCAATTAACAACACAGCCGGGAAGCTTACATGGCAGTTTACGGTAGACCCGCATGAAATGACGGTACATTTTATTGGGAAAGATATCCCGGTGCGATCAGCACAATTTAAATAGGCCGCACATAACGTTCACCTGTTTTTCGGCGTTGGCTTAGTTAATTCTTAATATTGTAACGCGGTTTATGCCGTGTTACAATTATGCGCTTGGATCTGGAGATACATAGTCCATTGGAGGAAGTAAACCTGCCGGCATTTACTAAACATGGTGTGCGGGTATTCGTAAAACGCGATGATCTGATCCATCCGTTAATATCAGGCAATAAATGGCGTAAGCTGAAATACCTGCTAAAAAAAGCGGATGCCGAAAGTAAACAGCATTTGGTTACCTTTGGCGGAGCTTACTCTAACCATTTATTGGCCACTGCCGCAGCCGCAGCTAAGTTTGGCTTTAAGGCCACCGGATTTGTGCGTGGTGAGGAAGTGCAAAACGACACCCTGCTTTTATGCCGGCTGCATGGTATGCAACTGATATTTACCAGCCGCGAGAGCTATCGTGATAAGGCAGCTCTTTTCAATAATCATTTCGCCGGCGATACAAATGCCTTTTTTATTGACGAAGGCGGCGCCTCGCCCGAGGCAGCCCTGGGCTGCAGTGAATTAGTTGACGAATTGCCTTTTGCGTTTGATCACGTATTTTGCGCCTGCGGTACCGGCACCACAGCGGCAGGCATTATTAACGGACTAAATAAACATCAACTTAAAACACAATTCCACGCCATACCTGCGCTTAAGAATGGCAATTTTTTGCGGAATGATATTGATAAATTCTTGACTCACCCGCATCCTTTTCATTTACATAACCAATATCATTTTGGAGGTTATGCCAAAACAACGCCTAAGCTTATCGGCTTTATAAAAACATTTACCGCAGCAACCGGAATTTTAATTGAACCAGTTTACACCGGCAAGATGCTTTACGCTTTGGTTGATATGGTAAAGCAGGGCGAATTCGCGTCGGGCAGCCGCATACTTGCCGTGCATACCGGCGGTATAATGGGCCTTTTTGGTATGG
Organism: Mucilaginibacter roseus; assembly: GCF_021215455.1. Classification (GTDB taxonomy): domain Bacteria; phylum Bacteroidota; class Bacteroidia; order Sphingobacteriales; family Sphingobacteriaceae; genus Mucilaginibacter; species Mucilaginibacter roseus. The sequence goes on from NZ_JAJPWV010000004.1 coordinate 70,513, forward strand.
CCAACAAATTCTGAAACTATAAACCAAATCTACATCCGGTATAAAATACAGCTTTAAACATTTTAAACTTACTTTTTTGACATACGGTTCAAAAACCGCTTAAATTTAATTTTTTGGGCGTTTTTAGTATGTTTGTTTATAAACTTATTTAGTTATGTACCATTTAGATGTAGCCCCCGAAAACGTGCACAACGTTTTGGCAAAACATATTTTAGCCGACGGATTTGACCTTACTTTCGATATGGAAAAAAGTGAGGGTGTTTACATTTTCGACTCAAAAAATAAACGTACCCTGCTCGATTTTTTTTCCTGCTTTGCATCTATCCCTTTGGGGTATAACCATCCCAAGATGCTTAATGACGAGGCTTTTAAAAAGAACCTGCTTTTGGCGGCGCTGACCAATCCGTCAAACTCTGATATATATACCGAACAGTATGCGCAATTTGTTAAAACCTTTGCAAGGGTTGGCATACCAGATTACCTGCCGCATGCCTTTTTTATATCAGGTGGCGCGCTGGCCATTGAAAACGCGTTGAAGGTTGCCATGGACTGGAAAGTGCAAAAGAACTTTGCTAAGGGCTACACACAGGAAAAAGGCCATAAGGTTTTGCATTTTGAGCATGCCTTTCATGGCCGTTCAGGCTATACGCTGAGTTTAACCAATACGCAGGCAGTTAAAACCAAATGGTTCGCCAAGTTTGACTGGCCGCGGGTATCATTCCCGTATGTAGAATATCCCTTAACTGATGTTAACTATGACGCCCTGCTCAAACGTGAAGCTGCATCAATAGAACAGATCAGAAAGGCATTTGCTGACAATAAGGATGACATTTGCGCCATCATAGTTGAGCCTGTACAGGCGGAAGGTGGCGACAATCACATGCGTAAGGAATTTGCCGGACAGTTGCGCCAATTAGCCGACGAGCATGACGCCTTGCTGATATACGACGAGGTGCAAACAGGTGTAGGCTTAAGCGGAAAGTTTTGGTGCCATGAACATTTTGGTGAAAAAGCCCGCCCGGATATAATTGCTTTTGGTAAAAAAATGCAGGTATGCGGTATATTGGCAGGTAAGCGTGTTGACGAGGTGGAACATAATACCTTCAATACATCATCGCGTTTAAATTCTACCTGGGGCGGTAGCCTTACCGATATGGTGCGTGCCTCTAAGATACTCGACATTATTGCCGAGGATGACCTTTGTAACCACGCAGCGCAAATGGGGACCTATTTGCAAACACAGCTGTCGGATATAGCTGGTAAAACAAACCTCATCAGCAATATCAGGGGTAAAGGCTTACTGTCGGCATTTGACTTTCCGGATCAGCAAACACGCAACAGATTTTTACAGGAAGGCCTTAACCGCGACGTAATGTTTTTAGGTTGTGGCGAACGTACCATACGCTTCAGGCCATCACTCGTTATTCAGCAAGCAGACATTGATAAAGGGCTGAACGTGCTCGAAGAGATATGCCGTGTATTATAACAAAAGTGTAATAATATTGCTACAAGCGCCTTTTCGACATCAAAAAGGCGCTTTTTTTGTATTAAAAATACTATAATCGTTAAAATTCGTTATTTAAAAATATGCCCTTTGGCTATAAAATTATATTATCAATTAAGCGACTTACGGTTTAATATAAACCCAAAGTTTGCTGATCATGAAAAACCGATCCTGTCATGAACAAACAAATGGAGAAGCTGAAGAGACAACTGGCAGAGATATCTGAAGTTGTAAACACGTTCAAATCAGAAGCCGTACAGGTACGCATAGCCGAAAAACTTTTTGACGTGCTTATTGATACCGACAGGCTTGAGGATGGCGAGTTCGGCAAACGTGCACAGCGTTTTAAAACAGACGGCGACAACGCCGGCGGTTTTCCCTATCGCAAAAAACCAGGTGCCACACGGGTACTTAACCAATTGTTAGCTACAGATTTTTTTGATGTGCCTCGCTCCATTTCGGCCATAGCTAACTATTGTAAGGATAATTACGATTCGGACTTTAAAACATCCGAGCTATCCGGCATCTTATTAAAATTGGTGAACGAGCAAAAGCTGAGACGCGAGAAAAGCCGCGACAATAATCGTTTTGATTACGTTAAGGCTTAAGCCTTAACGTAAATTAAACAGGTTATCAACCCCCAATATTTTTGTTGAAGTAAAACCTTCAGCATATCGTACACCTATATTTTTGCCAAACTCTAAAGCACGGGCTTCAACTACCTTTATAAAGTCAGGCGATGAAATGTAGGTTTGTGGTTCGTTAGGATCCCAATCCGGGTTATGAAACTGCGAACCAAATGCCAGCACGCTTTCAATCTTCTTATCCCAGTGTTCGGTAATATCTATCACTATATCAGGCTGAATGTACCTGTCCTGTATAAAATGCAGCAGTAAATTCGGGCGCCACACATCCTGTAATTTTCCGTCACTGAAAGTCTCAATACGGCGCAGGCCTGATAAAAACACCGATGACTCTACCAATTGATTGGCGCGACCATGATCGGGATGACGATCATGATAAGCATTAGTAATGATTATTTCCGGTTGATATTTACGTATCGCCTCTATCACCTTTAATTGATAAGGCTTTGTATTTTCAAAAAAACCGTCGGGTATCTCCAGGTTTTCGCGTACAGTAAGTCCTAAAATTTCGCCTGATACTGCTGCTTCCTTAGCGCGTATTTCAGGCGTACCGCGCGTGCCCAGCTCGCCAAGGGTTAAATCAACTATGCCTGCTTTTTTGCCCATGGCTATGTGCTTAAGCAAAACACCTGCACAACCCAGTTCGGCATCGTCGGGATGTACAGACAATACCAGTATATCTAATTTTAACATATATTTATTTGCTGCCGGCCTCTAAAAACCGGGTTATTTTTTTGCGGATTTTGGATGACGTGGGGCTGGTAAAGGGATAAAAGAAATCAACCACCCTGCCGGTACGATCTATCAGGTATTTATGGAAGTTCCATTTGGGCGTTGAACCGACAGCACCATTCTGCTTTTTATCTGCCAGAAATTTAAACAATGGATGCGCGTACGGCCCGCGTACCCTCAATTTATCAAAAACGCTGTAGTTGGGAATGTTCACTTCACAAAATTGCTCAAGCGCTTCGCCTTCCAACGGTTCCTGGCTGCCAAAATCATTTGACGGGAAAGCCAGAATTTCAAAGTCCTTATCCGCAAATTCTTCTTTAAGCGCGGCCAAATCCTTAAGCTGAGGCGTAAAGCCGCATTGCGAAGCCGTATTAACGATCAGTAACACCTTGTTTTTAAAGGCAGAGAGATTGATTTGATCGCCGTTTAGCTTTGGAACATCATATTGGTAGATAGTATTCTCGGTCATCTTAATAATAAGCCCTGTCGTATCCGGATGTTCGGATGATCTCTTCTATATCGCGCTCAACTTCAGGATCGTACTCTTGTTTTAAATTATGGCCAAACAGCCGGGCTACTGATTGCATCATAAATGCGTTAAGGCCGCCCTTCAACTCCTTAAGCATCGCGTAACTGCTGTTACCGGTTTCGCGGTCAATAAGTTTAATGAGCACCTCACCCTGACTGATTGTCATGTTCTTGATCTCGCGGTTAAACAAATCCTTAATCTGCTTTTCACAAGCCTTAACCAGTTCTTTTTGTTTCTTTTTGTCAGATGTAAGCGCAATATCGCGCTGTAACTGCCTATAACGTTCGCCTGCATAACGGGCGTAAGGCATAACCTTCATCACGTTGTAGCGTAAGCGCTTATACTTTAGCCTGTCTTCCTCGCTGGCAAAAATGCGGGTATCAACTATCTTCACGTCGGCCAACACTATCCAGGGAATCAGTTGGCCGTCTTTCTCGGTAAGATAGGTTTTGATGGTATCATTTTTGCCAATCACCATCTGTGGTTTAGCACTATCTGCCTGTGCCGACGCCAGCATAGGCAAACAACAAAAGCATGACAGTATTAAACCGATAAATTTCATATATTTACTTGTACACAAAATTAGTGCAAATTTTTAGGTAATTGGTTATTACCCGCAATTTACATTTTTTGTTACAAAATAATTATAAATACTTACACTGCAAGGCTATACATGAAAGATTTGGTGATTGACCTGGAAGCTGAGAAAAAAGAGATACTGAAACGTTACCGGGCGTTGCTGCGTGCCAGCAAATCAACCCTGCAAAAGGGTGATAAGCGCATGATACGCAAGGCCTTTGATATGGCTTTGGAAAGCCATAAAGATATGCGCCGCAAATCGGGCGAGCCTTATATATACCATCCTATCGCGGTAGCGCAAATAGCTGCTGAAGAGATCGGCCTGGGCACTACTTCTATTGTATGTGCCCTGCTGCACGATGTAGTTGAGGATACTGATGTACAACTGGATGACATTGAACGTGAGTTTGGCAAAAAAGTGGCCAAGATTATTGACGGGCTGACCAAAATATCAGGCGTTTTCGACACCAATAGCTCACTGCAGGCCGAGAACTTCCGTAAAATGCTGCTTACCCTGGCTGATGACGTACGGGTAATACTAATAAAACTGGCAGACCGGTTGCACAACATGCGCACCATGGAGTTTATGCCGCGTGATAAGCAGCTTAAACTATCATCAGAAACAGTTTACCTGTATGCGCCGCTGGCGCACCGACTGGGCCTTTATGCTATAAAATCTGAACTGGAAGACCTCTCCATGAAATACATGGAGAAGGATACTTACCAGCTCATTAAGCGTAAGCTAAACGAGAAGAAGGCTGAGCGCGAAAAATTTATACGTGATTTTATTGAGCCCCTTAAGCGTACGCTGGAAAGCCAGGGCTTGCATGCCGATGTTTTTGGCCGCCCAAAATCTATCCATTCTATATGGAACAAGATGAAAAAGAAATCGATACCTTTTGAAGAGGTATACGATTTATTTGCAATCCGTATTATTTTGGATAGTCCGCCCGAAAGTGAAAAATCTGATTCATGGAAGGCTTATTCGATAGTGACTGATCTATATCGCCCTAACCCTGACCGACTGCGCGACTGGATATCATCGCCTAAGGCAAACGGTTATGAATCATTACACACCACTGTAATGGGGCCACGCGGACAATGGGTGGAAGTACAGATACGCACCACCCGTATGAACGAAATTGCCGAAAAGGGTTTCGCGGCGCACTGGAAGTACAAAGAGTCGAGCACCGATAGCGGATTGGATCAGTGGGTACATAAAGTGCGTGAGCTATTGAAAAATCCTGACTCAAACGCGCTCGATTTTATTGACGATTTTAAGATGAACCTCTTTTCGGACGAGATATTCATCTTTACTCCGAAAGGCGCGCTTATACAATTACCGCTAAATGCCACCGCGCTCGATTTTGCGTTTGAGATACATACCGACGTAGGTGCCAGCTGTATTGGCGCCAAGGTAAACCATAAGCTGGTGCCGCTTAACTACAAGCTGCAAAACGGCGACCAGGTGGAGATCATCACCTCGGGCAAGCAAACTCCTAAAGAGGACTGGTTGAACTTTGTAGTGACTGCAAAGGCGAAAGCCAAAATTAAATCGGCACTTAAGGAAGAAAAACGCAAGATTGCCGAGGACGGCAAAGAGATACTGGAACGTAAGCTGAAATCGCTGAAGATCACTTACAACTCCGACAACTTGCATAAATTAAGCTACTACTTTAAGCTGCCATCAACCCAAGACCTGTTTTACAATGTAGCTAAGGGCTTGATTGACATGAAGGACCTGAAAGAATACCAGGCATCCGAAAAGATAATTGAGAATAAGCCGCAGGATAAGATAGAGGCCGATCAGGTACAAAACCTCATCAAAAGCATCAAGACCAAAGACAGCGATATGCTGCTTATTGGCGAGGATATGCAGAAGATAGATTATAAGCTAGCTAACTGCTGTAACCCTATCCCCGGTGATGATGTGTTTGGATTTATTACCGTGAGCGAGGGCATCAAGATACACCGTACCAACTGCCCTAACGCAGCAAAGCTAATGGCCAATTACGGTTACCGGATTGTAAAAGCACGTTGGACAAATCAGCAGGAACTGGCCTTCCTGACCGGCTTACGCATACGCGGTATTGATGATGTTGGCTTGATTAACAAGCTGACTACCGTAATTTCAAACGATTTTAAGGTAAACATGCGATCCATAACGGTTGATAGTGATAACGGTATTTTTGAAGGCTCGATAATGGTTTACGTAAATGACACTCAGCATCTGGAAGACCTGGTTAAAAAACTGAAACAAGTGCGCGGCGTAACCTCGGTTGATCGGTTTGATTCGGCGGTGGAGAAAGCGGCAGGATAGTGAATAGTGATTAGTGATTAGAGGCTGGTAGTTGGTGATTATTTTTGCCATCTACTTTTAGGATTTAGAAATTAGCGTTTAAGATCTCAGCCCTCTATTTTCAATTCAAAATCATAATCATTTACTAATCTCCAATAACTAACCACTAATCAGCTTTTATTAATACCTTTACTTTTTATTTTACTGCACTACTAAATTATGCCCCAACAGGAAACTATAGCACTGGTAAAAAAGATATTCGAGGCCTATCTTGAAAACAAAAGCCTGCGCAAAACCCCTGAGCGCTTCGCCATATTAGAGGAAATATACTCGCGTAACGACCATTTTGATGTGGAATCATTATACATCCACATGAAAAATAAGAAGTACCGTGTTAGCCGCGCTACGGTTTATAATACGTTAGAGCTACTGGTATCATGCGATTTGGTGACCAAACACCAGTTTGGTAAAAACATGGCCCAGTTTGAGAAATCTTACGGCTTTAAGCAGCATGATCATATCATCTGTATCGACTGCGGCAAAGTGGTTGAGTTTTGCGATCCGCGTATACAGCAGATACAAAGCATGATGGGCGATATCCTGAAATTTGATATCAAACACCACTCGTTAAACCTTTACGGAAATTGTGTTAAATTAAAAGAAGGTGTTTGTGACAGAAAAGTTTAACTTTGCCGCCTTTCACACAATATTGCAATTTAAATAATGGCTGTTGATGTATTATTAGGCCTCCAGTGGGGCGACGAAGGTAAAGGCAAAATAGTTGACGTACTAAGCGCCGAATATGATCTGATAGCGCGTTTTCAGGGCGGCCCCAATGCCGGCCATACGCTTGAGTTTGATGGTAAAAAGTTTGTTCTGAACACAATTCCTTCAGGCATTTTCTTTAACAACACCCTTAACCTGATAGGTAACGGTGTAGTTATTGATCCCATCACTCTCAAAAAAGAACTTGATAAGTTAAAAGACGCCGGGCATGACCTGCTCGCGAAAAAGAACCTGGTGATTGCTAAAAAAGCGCACCTTATACTACCAACTCACCAATTGCTTGATGCCGCCTCTGAAAAAAAGATGGGCGAAGGTAAAATTGGATCCACTCTTAAAGGTATAGGTCCTACTTATATGGACAAAACCGGCCGTAACGGCTTGCGTATTGGTGATATAACACTGCCTGACTTTAAAGAGCGCTATGACCGTTTGGTTGAAAAACATAAATCAATGCTGCAATCGCTTTACGGCGAGGTGGCTGATTTTAGCGAGCGTGAGCAAGCGTTTTTTGAGGCAATTGACCTGATCAAACAGTTTGAACTGGTTGACTCGGAGCACTTGGTTAATAACTACATTAAACAAGGCAAAAAAGTACTGGCCGAAGGCGCACAAGGCGCTATGCTGGATATCGATTTTGGTTCATACCCATTTGTAACCTCATCAAACACTACCGCTGCCGGCGCTTGTACCGGTTTAGGCATTGCTCCTAAAGAGATTGGTGATGTAATAGGTATTTTTAAGGCTTATTGTACCCGTGTTGGTGGCGGCCCCTTCCCTACCGAACTTCATGACGAGACGGGCGAAGAGTTGCGCAAGATTGGCCATGAATTTGGCGCTACTACCGGCAGGCCTCGCCGTACCGGCTGGATTGATCTGCCTGCCCTTAAATACGCTATTATGCTCAACGGCGTTACCCAATTGGTAATGACTAAGGCTGACGTTTTAAGCGGTTTTGAGAAGATATACGCTTGTACGCATTATGATTATGCCGGCGAAACTATCGACTACATGCCGTATGATATTTGCACGATTGAGCCAAAACCTGTGTTAAAAGAGATTGAAGGCTGGCACGAGGATATCACCGGCATTACCGAGCTTGACCAGATCCCTGCCAAGTTGGCCTCTTACATTGATTTCCTGGAAGCAGAACTGGGCGTTCCGGTAAAATATTTGTCTGTTGGCCCGGACAGGGTACAAACGTTAGTTTTACACTAAGATATTTTTTATACAGATATACATTTAAAGGCCGGTTAATCCGGCCTTTTGTTTTATTATTTTTGCAGGGTGATCGTCTCACTGAACAATCCGGAAGAATTTAAGCAAAAAGCAATTGCCTGGGCTCACAGCTTTGAGGTTTGCTGCTGCCTCAACTCCAATAATTTTACGGACAAATATGGCAAGTTTGAAGCGCTGATAGCAGTAGGCGTAAAGGATGAATTAACCGCAAATGCAGGCAATGCTTTCGAGCAGCTGGAGCAATTCCGGCAAAAACATCAGGGCTGGGTAACCGGCTTTTTTGGCTACGATCTGAAGAACGAGGTGGAAAACTTATCATCAGCCAATCGTGATGGGTTGGGCTTTCCGGATGTGTATTTTTTCGCGCCGGAACATATCATCGTGATAAAAAATAATAAGGCAGAAATCATCAGCGACGATGCGGATAGCTTGCTCGGCGATATTGAGCAGGCCTCGATACCATCAACAGATCAACCGGTATCAGCTTACGTAAAAACCCGTTTCAGCAAAGACGAATACCTGCAAACCGCCAACCAAATAAAGCAGCATATTGCCCGGGGAGATATTTATGTAACCAACTTTTGCCAGGAGTTTTACGCTGAGAATGCGGTTATTAACCCGCTAAGCATCTATAACAAACTAAACAGCATCTCTCCTAACCCCTTCTCTTCATACTTTAAGTTGAGGGATAAATACGTTGTATGCGCCTCGCCGGAAAGATTTATGGCTAAGCGTCGCGATAAACTAATCTCACAACCAATAAAGGGCACTGCGAAACGCAGCGACGACCCAGCCGAGGATGAAGCAAACAAGGCATCATTAAAGCGGCACACTAAAGAGTTACAGGAAAATGTGATGATAGTTGACCTTGTGCGTAATGACCTTACCCGCTCTGCCAAACCAGGAACCGTGAAATCCGAGGAGCTGTTCGGTCTATACAGTTTTAAACATGTCCATCAAATGATATCGACTGTTGTTTGTGAAAAAGATGATTCGATAAGCGATGTCGAGGCGATTAAAAACACCTTCCCTATGGGGAGTATGACAGGCGCACCAAAGGTCAGCGCTATGCAACTTATGGAGCAATACGAGCGCAGCAAACGGGGTATATATTCTGGTGCGATAGGCTATTTTAGTCCGAATGGGGATTTCGATTTCAATGTTGTGATAAGGAGCTTGCTATATAACTCAACCAATCAATACCTATCCTTTCAAACCGGTAGCGCCATTACTTTTAACGCTGATGCAGAGCAGGAATATGAGGAATGTTTATTAAAGGCAAAAGCTATTTTGGAAGTATTGGGGCAATCATCAGCCTACTCGCAGCTCTGACATTGATTTCCGACCCCTCAGCAAAAAACGCGGATTGAGGTCTTACGGTAAGGTAAGGCTCGAAAGTTGCTCCGTATAGCGCCTTAACATCGGCATCAAACACAAAATCTGTAACCTCGCCTATTCGCCAGGGCTCATGTTCTACCTGGTATTCCATTGAATTTACATCACTGCGGCGGTTATAACCCCAGTAATGCTCTAAAATAAACTCTTCCGCGCTTCCGGCCGTCATCGGTATAAAATTATTGCTGACCGTAGCACCGAGCTTATTCCAACGCCCGTTGAGTTTCCATTCGTATAGGTATGAGGTATGATCAGCGTCAACACTTGCTATTTGATGCCGCATAGGTAAACGGCGGTAATGCTCTTTATATAACGTGTTAGCTATAAGTGGAATCATGGGTTTAGGTACAATCTCACTTACAAATACGGTTCCGCGCTTCCACTCCTTGCCATCAAAATGCCGAACGTAAAAGCGCAGGTTAACTTCCTCAAAGTTGACATGTCCGGGCCATTTAACTCCAAGCACCCGTGTGTCTAAAAACAGAAAACCGACCATGCTCACTAAACATTTGCCCTGCCACAAATCAAGCTCGGTAGCGGCTGGTAAATAAGGTTTCAATATTTCCGAATCTACCTCGTAATTTAACATCACCAGGTTTTTCCAGGTAGCTGTGAGAAATTTGATTTTAGCCATTAAAAAAAATCCCGCCCTTATGAGAGGCGGGATGCAAAATACTTTATTTCTTGTAATACTTCATCGCTTCGGGTATGCGGTTCTGTATGTTGCGTATACGGGTAGCGTCTGACGGGTGCGTACTTAAAAACTCCGGTGGCGCTCCGCCAGCTTGCTTTGACGCCGCCATACGTTGCCAGAAAGCAACTGCCTCGTTCGGATCATAACCGGCCATTGCCATAAAGGTTAAACCTAATCTATCAGCTTCTGACTCGTTATCCCTTGAATATTTTAACAGGGCTAACTGTCCGCCCACACCATATAATTGACCAATAACTGCTTGCGTAGCTTGCGATTGACCGCCTGTGGCTGCACCAACTACCGCGCCGCCAGCCTCGGCTGCCATCTGTTTTGACATTTGCTCCGCAGAGTGGCGTGCTATAGCGTGCGCTATTTCGTGGCCCATTACTACCGCTAAACCTGCATCGGTTTTTGTAACCGGCAGTATGCCGCTGTATACCGCTACCTTTCCACCAGGCATACACCAGGCGTTTATCTCGGGGCTTTGTATCAGGTTAAATTCCCATTTAAAATTATACTGATCGGCATAGCCATTATCTTTTAAATATTTCTCAATTGCAACGGCAAGCCTGCTACCTATTGTTTTAACGCGCTGCGCATCACTTGTACCACTAATCACTTTTGTTTTCGGATCGGAAAGTAATTGCTGATAGCTTTGTGCCGCTGCCTGATTGATCTGGTCATCGCTAACTAAGCTAAGCTGTTTACGGCCGGTAAGCGGCACTGTGGAGCATGAATAAACAACAACACTTGCTACAAAGGCCAGCATTGCAAATGGTTTAAATGATTTCATAGAGTTTAAGTGACTTTTTTTTTAAACAAATTAACCTTCGACTCCGTGCCTTTCAATAAACGCTCGATATTTTTTTGATGAGTTACTAATACCAGCAGACATATGCACATGCCATAAATAATGACCGATTTTATATACACCGGAAATATAAATGCTACACCGATGGGATATGTAAAGCCGGCAATTATTGAGCTTAATGACACATAACGCGTTATTAGCAAAACAACAATAAATACCACTACGCAAAGCAGGGCCGCATGCAGATTAATAGCTAATATCATTCCAAACAGGGTTGCAACGCCTTTACCGCCCCTAAAGCCGGCAAATATCGGGAACAGGTGACCCATTACCGCGGCTATACCAAGGGCAAGCGCGTAATTAGTAAACGCTACGGAATTATGCGGGCCGGTAGTGGATACACCGATTATGTAAGCGAGATTGGTGGCTGTCCACCCTTTCAGGATATCAATAAGCATTACTGGAATACCTGCCTGCTTGCCCAATACCCTGAAAGTATTGGTAGCGCCGGCGTTACCGCTGCCATATTCACGCACATCAATGCCGTAAAATGATAAACCTATCCACACAGCTGTTGGTATAGACCCGCAAAGGTAAGCCAGTATGAGTGCCGTAATTGAATAAATGGATATCATATACCCGCTTTGTATTTTAGGTTGCGAAGCGTAAAGTTCAATATCATTAACTAATAGCTTTTAAGCTCAGATCAAGGCTTTTAACTGAATGCGTTAAGGCACCCATTGATATGTAATCAACACCGCAAGCGGCATAATCGCGTACGTTATCAATAGTAATACCGCCCGATGCCTCGGTAATATAACGGCCGTTAACTATAGCTACGGCCTGCCTCAAATCGTCAAATTTAAAATTGTCGAGCAATATACGGTCAACACCGCCCGTTTGCAAAACCTGCTCTAGTTCGTCAAGATTACGCACTTCAATTTCAATAGCCAGTTTTTTATGCGTAGCGGTATATTCTAATGCATTCCCGATGGCCTGCCTTACTCCGCCCGAGTAATCAACATGGTTATCCTTAATCAGGATCATGTCATACAAGCCAAAACGGTGGTTAACGCCGCCGCCTATACGTACAGCCCATTTTTCGAGGTAACGCAGGCCCGGCGTGGTTTTGCGGGTATCAAGCACTTTAGTGTTGGTTCCGGCCAGCATGTCAACTATCTGCCGGGTAACAGTAGCGATACCGCTCATGCGCTGCATACAGTTCAATACCAAACGTTCGGCTATAAGTATGCTGTGTACGCTGCCTTCCACAATTAGCACCACATCCTTTACTTTCACGGCATCGCCATCCTGTAAATAGGTAGTCACCTTAAGCTCTGGGTCAACAGTATTAAATATTTCAAGCGCCAGTTCAACACCGGCTAAAATACCTTCGTCTTTTACCAGGAGATGCGCCTTACCGGTAGTCCCGGCCGGAATAGTGGCTAAAGAGGTATGGTCGCCGTCGCCCACATCTTCCTGTAATGAATTGATAATAAAGTTCTTGATCAGTTCCTTGTCCAAAATTGCGTGTTTAGTGCCCTCAAAAATAAGAACAATTGACAATTATTAAGCTTTTTCAGCTTCAATACGCAAATCTATGATCTGTAAAACACCCTTAGTTCCGTTTAGGGTGAAAGATACACGGAAAGCGCCCTTATCAGTAGTAAGCAACAATACGCCCAGCCGGTACGCATTGCTTGTATTAACCCGATGTAGCACTTTAACACTCTTAGGCTTATTTTGTGTGAAGAATTTACTTAATATGATACCGGCCTGTGTATTTGAGTAAGTTTCTTCCTTTTTAAGTAAGGATACATCAAGCGTGGGCGCCATTTGCTTGGTAAGCTCTGTGGCATTGCCCTGCTTAAAAAGCTCGGCAACGCTATCTATCGGATCAACGGTGGTTGCCGATTGCAAAACAAAAAACATCACCAGTAATGGTAAAAATTGGAGCTTTCTCATAATCCTCGATAGCAAGTTACAACAAATTATTACAATAAAACAAGCATATTAATACGCATAAAGTGTTAAAGTTTACACGAGGCCTTTATATTTGCGATGTGGAAACTAATAAAAAACTTGTACTGATGATACTTGACGGCTGGGGATATGGCCGTCAGGATCAGTCGAACGCTATATATGCAGCCAATACGCCATTTTTTGATTCGCTGTTACAACAATACCCAAATTCTAAACTCGAAGCATCGGGCACGGCAGTAGGTTTGCCTGCCGGGCAAATGGGCAACTCCGAAGTTGGCCACATGAACCTGGGCGCGGGCCGCGTGGTTTACCAGGAGCTTGGCCGCATTAATAAGGCGGTTGACGAGAAAGAGCTTGCCGGTAACCTGGTTGTTAAAGAAGCGTTTGACTATGCCAAACAAAACGGAAAAGATGTGCACTTTATCGGCCTCCTGTCCGACGGTGGTGTACACTCGCACATTTACCACCTGAAAGGTTTGGTTGATGTAACCCGCGAGTACGGCCTCGCTAATGTATATATACACGCCTTTTTGGATGGACGCGATACTGATCCGCAATCAGGTTTAGGATTTATTTCTGAACTCGAAGAATACATTGCCCCTACCACAGCAAAACTGGCTTCAGCTATTGGCCGCTACTACGCCATGGACCGTGATAACCGCTGGGAGCGTGTGAAACAGGCCTATGACTTATTGGTGAACGGAACCGGAAAGCCGGTACAAAGCATTACCGATGCCATCAAACAATCGTACGCTGAAGATGTAACTGATGAGTTTGTTTTGCCTCTGGTTAAAACCGACGAAAACGGCGCACCCATTGCCGTAATAAAAGAAGGCGATGTGGTGATCTGTTTTAACTTCCGTACTGACCGTGGCCGCGAGATCAGTTTGGCCCTAACCCAAAAAGCTTTCCCGGAATACAATCTGCATCCGCTGAAAATAAAATACGTTACCATGACCTCGTATGACGATACGTTTAACGATGTTGAGGTGATTTTCAGGAAGGATGACCTGACCAAAACCATTGGTGAGGTACTACAAGATGCCGGTAAAACACAAATCCGTATCGCGGAAACCGAGAAATACCCACACGTTACCTTTTTCTTTTCGGGCGGACGTGAAAAGGAATTTGAAGGTGAAAAACGCCTTTTGATCCCGTCTCCAAAGGTAGCTACTTATGACCTGCAGCCCGAAATGAGCGCCCAAGGTATACGAGACGCTATTATTCCGGAGCTCGAAAATAAATGGCCCGACTTTGTGTGCCTCAATTTTGCCAATACGGATATGGTTGGCCATACCGGCGTTTTTGAAGCTGTAGTAAAAGCAGCCGAAACAGTGGATGCCTGCACTAAAGCAGTAGTTGAAACAGGTTTAAAAAACGGCTATTCGTTCATCATCATTGCTGACCATGGCAATGCCGATTACATGATAAACGACGACGGATCGCCCAACACGGCTCATACCACTAACCTGGTACCTTGCGTTATAATTGACAGCGACGTAAAAACCGTAAACGACGGCAAGCTTGGCGATATCGCTCCTACTGTACTTAAAATACTGGGCGTGAACATCCCGGCTGAAATGACGGGCAATGTACTGGTATAAACGTTTTAAAATATTAGCTTTATCAGCAACCATTGCATCAGCACTTGTTTCATGCAAGCCTGATGCAGCGGTTGAAGGTAACCGCTATTTTGACATAAAAGGTTACTTTAGTAACGAAGCTGAACGGCTCACCAAACTTCATCCGCATGTTGAAAAAACGGTAAAGCATAACAGGCAAAGCGAAAGCCGCGACCTTGGCATATCCAGCTGGAAGGATGAGCTGGGCTTGTTTAGCGGGTCAGATATTAATAAACCTGCCTGGCGCGATAGTTATACTGTTACTAAACGAGGTAACACTACGGTTTACAAAGCAAAACTGCCCGAACTTAAAACGCAATCCATCACCATAATAAACAATGGTGATAAGGTGCAATCAATAGATATTGTTAACCACACATCCAACCTGCTTTACACCAGCACCGAGAATTTAAGCTATTATCCTGATTCGGCCTATCACATCGGCAAAGTACAGCATGTTCGCCTGCTTGGCGAAAACAGCTATGATATTAATAGTCGTTTTAATTAACTGCGTTTACCTGTAGCGGTAGCCAGCTTTTCCTTTGAAAGATCGATCAGCGTAGATATATCACTGCGGCCCGGATTGGTATCCATTATTTTTTGCAGATCATTTATAGATGCCCGTAATGAGTTTATACCACGGTTACGGTCGGCATTGTTAGCCGCATGCTCTAATTTAAATAAACCATATTCACGGTAAGCTATACCACGGTTTTGGTAGAGCTTCATATCATTCGGATCTGCGCTCACCGCAATAGCTTTAGTTAAATCCTGAATAGCGCCTAACAAATGTTTTTCTTTCTCCTGCGCGGACAGGGATGCATCCCGGCCCAAAAAAGCTTTTGAACGTGCCCGGTAATAATAAGCTGAGGCATCAACCGGCTTTATAGCAATAACCTTTGTGTAAGCAATAATGGATTTTTTGTAATTCTCGCTGTGGTAATAAGAATAACCCAGCATCCACAGGGCGTTGGCATTGGTTGAATCAACGAGGCATGCCTTTTCCAGCTGCTTTACAGCAGACTTAAAGTTACCATCCAGCAAAGCCTGCTCGCCAAGTTTTACGTAAGCGCTTTGAGCCAGGGATGTCTCGATGGTTGAAAAAAGTAGTAATGATATTATAGCCGATAATCTCATCAATAACCCAGGGGTGAACAAAATTAGTATAACATTAACTAACTTTGCAACAAAATATTATAAGGTTTTGCACTAATTGTGAAATTTATACCCGGTATAAATAACAAAGTTGATGACTTTTTTTCAGCCCGGGTATACAAAGCCGGTTTTAAGCTGAATAACCTACCTTAACGCTGTTGACTAATTTACAATGGGTTAGCCCATAAATACTTAATTAAGCAGTATTTTATGATTATTGGCACAGCAGTTGAAACATATATAATAACTGTTAAATAACGCGTTAAATAGTCTGCCTGGTACAACCCGGCTGACATTATGGCGTTAAAATTTTATTTTAATGAGTTACGACCCGTTTGACTTTAAAAATACTTTACCTATTATAAATGAGGAATCAGAGTTCTTTCCGTTAATGTCGTCAGAAGACGAGGCGGAGATGAACAATGAGGAATTACCTCAATCATTACCCATACTGCCGTTACGTAACACCGTATTGTTTCCGGGTGTTGTGATACCTATCACTGTTGGTCGCGATAAATCTATCAAACTGATACGCGACGCCAATAAAGGCGACCGCATGATTGGCGTTGTGGCACAACAAGATGTATCTGTTGAAGATCCTGATTTTACCCAGCTTTGCCATGTAGGTACCCTGGCCGTTATTATCAAGGTACTTCAAATGCCTGATGGTAACACCACAGTGATCATCCAAGGTAAAAAGCGCTTTTTACTAAAAGAGGAGCTGCAAAGTGAACCTTACATAAAAGCGACCATTGAATCGTACCGGGATACACCGCTGAAAGAGGATAAGGAATTTAAGGCCATGATATCTTCTATCAAAGATATGGCCATGAGTATCATCCAACTTTCGCCAAACATCCCGAGTGAGGCAGGCATCGCTATAAAAAATATTGAGAGCACCGCTTTCCTGATCAACTTTATTGCCTCTAACATGAATGCCGAAATGTCGGCAAAGCAGCGCTTGCTTGAAGTATCAAGCCTACGCGAAAGGGCCAACATGGTGTTGGAGCATTTAACGCTCGACCTGCAGATGCTGGAACTGAAAAACCAGATACAAACAAAAGTGCGCGTTGACCTTGACAAGCAGCAGCGTGATTACTTTTTAAACCAGCAGCTTAAAACCATACAAGAAGAATTAGGCGGTAGCAGCCCTGACCTCGAGATAGAAAATCTGCGCCAGCGTGCTATAAAAAAGAAATGGGCAAAAGAAGTAAGCGACCACTTTAATAAGGAACTGGAGAAACTGGCACGTACCAACCCAGCCGCTGCCGATTACTCGGTGCAGATGAATTACCTGGAGTTGCTGCTTGACCTGCCCTGGAACGAGTTCACTAAAGACAACTTTGACCTGAAACGCGCTCAAAAAGTGCTGGATAAGGATCACTTTGGCTTAGACAAGGTAAAACGCCGCATAATTGAATACCTGGCCGTGCTAAAATTAAAGCACGACATGAAAGCGCCTATCCTGTGCCTTGTTGGCCCTCCGGGTGTTGGTAAAACCAGTTTAGGTAAATCAATAGCCAAGGCGCTTGGCCGCAAGTATGTACGTATGGCCCTCGGCGGCGTGCGCGATGAGGCTGAGATACGCGGTCACCGCAAAACATATATCGGAGCGATGCCGGGCCGCATTATTCAATCTATCAAGAAAGCCGGCGCTGCCAACCCTGTCTTTATATTAGATGAGATAGATAAGGTAGGTAACGACTTTCGCGGCGACCCATCATCAGCATTGCTTGAAGTGCTTGATCCGGAACAGAACAGCACATTTTATGACCATTACGTTGAGCTGGATTTTGACCTGTCAAACGTAATGTTTATCGCGACAGCAAACTCCTTGAGCACTATACAGCCTGCCTTGCTTGATCGTATGGAGATTATCGAAGTAAACGGCTATACCATTGAGGAAAAAGTAGAGATTGCCAAGCAACACCTGCTGCCAAAGCAACGCGAAGCGCATGGCCTGAAAAGCAAGGATATTGCGCTTAAGCCGGATGTAATTGAGAAGGTAATTGAGGATTACACTCGTGAATCTGGTGTACGTTCTCTGGAGAAAAAGATAGGCTCGGTAGTTCGGGGCATTGCCAAAAGCATTGCGCTTGAAGAGCCGTACAATACCAACGTCAACAAAAAGGACATCGAAACTATATTGGGCGCCCCTATTTTTGATAAGGACCTATATGAAGGCAACGATGTGGCCGGTGTTGTAACCGGTTTGGCCTGGACTTCAGTTGGTGGTGACATCCTGTTCATTGAAGCAAGCCTTAGTCCGGGTAAAGGTAGATTAACACTTACCGGTAGCCTGGGTGATGTGATGAAGGAGTCGGCGGTGATAGCGTTGGCTTACCTGCGCGCTCATGCATCCTACTTTGACATTGATGCACGTTTGTTTGACCAATGGGATGTACACATACACGTTCCGGCTGGCGCAACGCCTAAAGATGGCCCATCGGCAGGTATTACCATGCTAACGGCACTAACTTCGGCGTTTACCCAACGCAAGGTTAAGCAAAACCTGGCCATGACGGGCGAGATTACCCTGCGCGGCCGTGTGCTGCCCGTAGGTGGTATTAAAGAGAAAATACTGGCGGCCAAACGTGCCAACATTAAGGAGATCATCCTGTGTAAATCAAACCAGAAAGATATACTGGAAATCAAGGAAAATTACATCAAGGATTTAACCTTTCATTACGTTACGGACATGCGCGAGGTGATCAACCTGGCTTTACTTAACGAGCAGGTGAAAGAGCCGCTTGACCTCAAGATAAAAGAGGATATCAAACCCGCATTAAATTAAATTTTAAGCAAAATATAAATTACCTTTAAAGCCGGATCAATATTGATCCGGCTTTTTTATTGACATTCCCCCTGTTAATTAATGAACCTCAAACATACTTTGCTCCTGCTGTGCCTTTTATCGGGCCTGCAAGCATTTGCGCAGACACACCGTAACGAATTCGGCTTTCAAAGCGATAACGATTCCTTTCTGGCTCAAGGGTCTGACCGTTATTACACCAACGGACTCTTTGTTTTCTTTAGACGGGGATTAAATGTTAACGATACCACCCGCTTTAAAAACAAAGTTTTAGGCATTGAGCTGGGCCAAAAAATTTTCAATCCGGCAAGCGGCCAAACACCCGACCGTGAAATGGTTGACCGCCCATTTGCCGGTTACTTGTATGCAGGTGCTAACCTTAACTATTTATACAGCAACGAGAGCAACCTGAAACTGGGCGCGCAAATAGGCGTGATAGGCCCTGCAGCGCTTGGCCGACAGGCGCAGGAGGTTATACACAACACGTTCGGCTTTTATGAACTGCAAGGCTGGGAATATCAGATACGCAACAACTTTCAATTTAACTTATCGGGCGAGTACAACAGGTTGCTTGGCCGGGCTGGCAAGGATGCGGATATATCGTTAAACACCTACGCTAACCTGGGTACCGGCTTCACCGGCGCGGGCGCCGGCTTTTTAGTGCGATTAGGTAACTTTAACCAGCTATTCAACTCAGTAAGTACGCAAAGTAACGCCATTAAGCAACGAGGCTTTGAACCGCTGAATAAGCACGAATTTTTTTTCTACCTACGCCCTACCCTGCGTTATGTAGCCTATGATGCTACCATTGAAGGCAGCTTGTTTAATAAAGATGCGGATGGTGTAGAAGTAAGGCTTACCCGTAAACCCATTGTATTCAGCCAGCAATTTGGCGTTACCTACGGCGGTGAGCGCTGGATATTTGACCTGTCGGCTGTTTTTCAAACTAAGGACACAAAAGAGATGCTGAAAGCCCACCAGTGGGGATCAGCAACTATACTTTACCGGTTCAATTAGTAATCGAAGTTTCGTTTACGGCTTTCTTTTTTAGCTGATTGCTGGCGTTTATTTTCGGCGCGAGCCGCTTTAACGGCGCGGCTTACCTTTGTGGCTTTTCGTGGTTTCTCGATTTGTAAAGCTTTAGTGAGTAAGGCAACAAGTTTCTCGAGTGCTTTCTCCTTATTTAAGTACTGGCTGCGCTCCTCGTCACACACCACCTGTATCATGCCATCCTTATTAAAGCGCGATTGCAAACGGCTATTTATCAAAATTTTCTCATCATCATTAAACAGCGATGACTCATCAACAGAAAACAGCAATTCAACTTTGGTTGATACTTTGTTAACGTTTTGCCCGCCTTTGCCGCCGCTGCGCGATGTTTTGTATATCACCTCTTTTTGCAGCTCCGCCTTGTTTGCATTCATGCGGCAAATATAAATTGTTTATCAGGGCAACGCTTATATTTTGTATCTTGGATGCGCATATGAATAACAATATAGTTGTAGCCATTGACGGTTTCTCGTCGTGCGGTAAAAGCACCATTGCCAAAGCCTTAGCCAAAAAACTTAATTTTGTATATGTTGACACCGGTGCCATGTACCGTGCCGTTACACTCTATTTTTTGCGTAATGAGGTAGATGTAACCAACCAAACTCAAGTAGAAACCGCGCTCAACAACATCCATATCAGCCTTAAAACTACTGATGGGCAGGTGAGCATCTTTTTGAATGATGAGGATGTATCCGAAGAGATCAGGCAGATGCATGTGGCTTCAAATGTAAGCAAGATTGCAGCTATACCTGCCGTACGCCACGCCATGGTGAAACAGCAGCAACTGATGGGTAAATCCATTAACATCATAATGGATGGCCGCGATATAGGCACTACAGTTTTCCCGGATGCGCAGGTAAAACTCTTCATGACGGCCGACCCTAAGATCCGCGCTGAACGCCGCTATAAGGAACTGGTAGTTAAACAGCCTGATATTACCATGGAAGAAGTATTTGAAAACCTTGCCCTGCGCGACCATGACGACACCACCCGCAAGGAAAGTCCGCTGGTACAGGCTGCAGATGCTATTGTATTAGATAACAGCTACCTTACTCCCGATGAGCAACTGGAGTTTGCGCTGAATAAAATCAAGCCTTTTATTAAGGAATAACATCGGTATCAAATCGTTCGGCAACTACACCAAAGCGGTTCAGAAAATCCACGCCCTCATCGCTTGGCAAACCCTTGTAAGCAGCGTACGATTTATTATAGAAAACGTGCTTTATACCTGCCGAAAATATCAGCCTGGCACATGGCAGGCATGGCGATAATGTAGTGTATAACGTAGCACCCTGCAAATTAGCCCCATTCTTAACGGCGTATAATATAGCATTCTCCTCAGCGTGTAAAGCTAATGAGCAGCTTCCGCGGGCATCGCGAGGACAACCGGAATCGGGCCATTCCTCATCGCAATTGTGCGTGCCTGCCGGCGGGCCGTTATAGCCTATCGAAATAATGCGCGTATCCTTAACCAATACCGCCCCAACGTGCGCTTTAACACAATGCGACCGTCGGGCTAAGTCGGTCGCGAGGTTCATAAATATATTATCGAAACTGGGTTTCATTATGGTCAGTAGTTAGTGGTCAGTAGTCATTTGGCATTCAAAGTTTGTTATAAAAGCATTGGTCAGTTATCATTAGCATATACAACGACTAATGACAACTGACCAATGACTAATGCCTATTCACTAAAATTAATGTCCGCCTTTTACTTCAAGCGAATCAAAATCAATACCCTGAGATTTCAGAATGCTCTTCGCTTTAAGTGCGTAAAACGCCAGGTAAGCAAAGCAACCTACACCCACCAGGTATGACCATTGAATGCCTAACAAATCATCAGCTGCTAAAACACCTTGTAGTAAGCTGATGATACCGCCACCCATAATCATCATGATCAGGAAGCCTGAACCCTGGTTGGTATGCTTACCTAATCCGGATACGGCGAGGGTGTAAATACATGGCCAAAGTGTTGAACAGAATAAACCAACGCTGATAAATGCGAAGGCACTGATCATACCACTGGTTAACATACCTATAAACAATGCGGTTATACCCATTGCCGAGAAGATAAATAACAAACGCGCGGGGCTACCTTTACTTAACATGTCACCAATAATCATGGCGATGATTACAAATCCGTATACATAGAATGGGGTAACATCATGCTGCGCCATTTTGTTAACGGCTAAGAACACGCCGAACGCAATGTAAGGAACTACTACGTTCAGCACCTTGCGCAAACCGCCGCTAACATTAAACGCACCTACCGAAGCAGTCCAACGGCCGATCATCAAGCTGGCCCAGTATAACGATACGAAAGGCGCAATATTAGCCGTAGCTAAACCAAGCTCTTTACCCATATACTCGGGCAGGTTACTCGCTGTTGATACTTCTACACCTACATAAACAAAAATGGCGATCATACCCATCCAAAGCTGAGGATAGTTTAAGGCACCTTTCTTCTGCCCGCTGGTGTGAACATGCGAAACGTCTGTAGGGGTGCTTAGGTCGATGGTATCTGATTCGGTTTCAATCTTATTAGGAATTGAAGAAAATTTAAATACGACTGCAACAACTATAAATAGAGCGCCTAAAATAAGATACGGAAATTTCACCGCGCTTATACTTGCATCAGACGAGTTAGCGCTAACCGATCCGAATATGGCCAAACTTACCAACAACGGCCCTATGGTAGTACCAAAGTTGTTTACACCACCGGTTAAGCTAAGGCGTTGTGCACCGGTTTTAGGATCGCCAAGCGCTACGGCCAACGCGTTAGCCGCAATTTGCTGTAATGAAAAACCAAGGCCAACTATAAACAAACCCGTGATCATAATCAGGAACGATGCAGATTCAGCTGCCGGATAAAATAACAATGTTCCTAACGCTGATATGGTAAGGCCGATGGCTATACCATTTTTGTAGCCAATACGATTTAGCAAGTCGCCACCTAAACTGTTAGAAACTAAGGTATAGATAATAGAGCCTACTGTATAAGCCACGTAAAAGGCAAACGAAATCATTTGTGATTGCCATTGCTCAAGGTTAAGCTTCTCCTTAAACACCGGAATGAGAATGTCATTACTCGCTGCTACGAATCCCCAAAAAAAGAATACTGTAACCAGCGTTGCCAGTGCCGATCCGTAGCTTTTAGTTTTGTTTTGTTCCATTTTATAAGTTGGTTGTACGAATTTTGTTTAAAGCACTAACATAAATCAATTTTTATAATTTCCTGTTATAAGATTACATTTTGTTACCGCGGCTAACACATTTTTCTTTTGGTTATGAGATAAAATTGCATATTCGCATGGCCAAAATATGCCGCTCAAGATATAATTAATGATAGATGCCATTATTTCAGGAATCGGTATAGGGTTAATATTAACTTTTATAACCGGGCCGGTATTTTTCTCGCTGATAAAGGTGAGTATCGAGAGAGGCTTTCAGGCGGGCGTAGCCTTTGCCCTGGGCGTAGTATCAACCGATGTGGTTTTTGTTGGTGCTATACTTTTTGGCTCGCAACTGATAGATATTACCCCGCAAACCAAAATTTACGCAGGCGTTGTAGGCAGCGTTATACTGCTTGGCGTGGGCATATATTACATTTTTAAAAAAGCCGACGTAAACTATAAAAATTCCACACCTTCAAAGCTTAAGCGTACCGGCTATTTTTTGAAGGGTTTTTTTATGTGCATTTTTAACCCGACCATCCTTTTCCATTGGATGATGGTAATTGGTACGGCCAGCACCACATTCCATGAAGGAATACCCAACCGTCAGCTTAAAATAGCCACCATGTTTTTAACTGTGCTGATTGTGCAGTTTGGCCTTGACACGCTGAAGGCATTTTATGCCAATAAACTGCGCGACCGAATATCAGTAACCCTGGTGCACAAGCTTAACCAGGTGGCCGGCATAGCGCTTATCATCGCATCATTTATCCTCTTCGATAGGTTGGTAACCCACCTTGTTTTTGCGCCCGAGAAGGTTTCTTAAATTTTATAAAAAGCTTTTCAAACAAAAAACGCCCCGTTTCCGGAGCGTTCTGTAAATTGTGTGCAGGTTAACCAAATACGGCTTACATGTAAGCGCGTTGGTTTTTGCCTTCCATCCAGTTAACAAAAGCGCGGTTAACTACCTTGTTACCACCCGCTGTTGGATAGTTGCCTGAAAAATACCAATCGCCGGTATGGTCAGGGCAGGCAATGTGCAGGTTTTCCAGCGTTTGATAGATCACCTGAACTTCTGCATTTGTATTTTTTGGAGTAATGATTTGTGCAATACGATCAGATATCTCCTGATCGGTAAATGGCTCGTAAATAGCCTTAACATAGTTTACCACTTGTTCTTTAGGCAGCTTGGCGCTGTCTTTACACTGCTGGTAAACCTTTAGCAATATTTCTTCTTTACCGGCATCTTTAAGCAGGCTCACCGCTGCCTCAAAAGCCACAAACTCACCCATTCGAGACATATCAATGCCATAGCAATCCGGGTAACGTATTTGCGGCGCTGACGATACTACCACGATCTTTTTAGGCCCTAAGCGATCCAGTATTTTCAGGATACTTTGCTTAAGTGTGGTACCACGCACAATTGAATCATCCAGCACCACCAGTTTATCAGTGCCATGGTTTATTAAACCATAAGTGGTATCATAAACATGGGCAACCATTTCACTACGGTCGGCGTCCTGGGTAATAAAGGTACGCAGCTTAACGTCTTTTATAGCGATCTTCTCCACACGTGGCGCCAATTGCAGCACCTCGGTCAGTTCTTCATCGCTTATTTTGTCCTCTCGGTTAAGTAATCTGTCGCGCTGATACTTTTTAATGTATTTGTGCACCCCTTCAACCATGCCATAAAAAGCAACTTCGGCAGTGTTAGGGATGTAAGAAAATACGGTGTTTTTGATATCGTGATCAACCGTTTCCAGTATCTGCGGGCACAATAAACGGCCTAATTGCTTACGTTCACGGTAGATAGACGAGTCGCTGCCGCGAGAGAAATAAATACGCTCAAATGAACACGATTTCTTTTCAAGCGGCTCACTAAACATATCTTCTGATACGTCGCCATTCTTTTTAACGATAAGCGCGTGGCCCGGCTTAATCTCGTTAATATCATCAAGCGAAACGTTGAAAGCAGTTTGAATTGCCGGGCGCTCTGAAGCAGCCACTACAATCTCATCATTATAATAATAGAATGCCGGGCGTATGCCTACCGGATCGCGCATTACAAATGCATCACCGTGGCCCATAATACCGGCTATGGTATAACCACCATCCCAGTTTTTGGCTGATTTACGGAGAATTTTGGCTACGTCAAGATCATTGGCAATTAATTTACTGATCTCCATGTTATCATCCAGGCCTTCACGTTTGTACTGATCAAACAATCCTTGATTTTCAGTATCCAAAAAGTGGCCTATTTTCTCTAACACGGTAACGGTATCGGCCTTTTCTTTAGGGTGCTGCCCCAAATCGTAAAGCTGTTGCAGTAATTCATCAACATTGGTCATGTTAAAGTTACCGGCAATTACCAGGTTACGGGTTTTCCAGTTGTTTTGACGAAGAAAGGGGTGACAATTTTCGATACTATTTTTGCCATGCGTACCATAACGCAGGTGGCCCAAAAGCACTTCGCCGGTAAAGCTCACATGCTCTTTCAGCCAGTCGGCATCAGCAAGCTTATCCGGAAACTCCTTTTCAATGTCAGCAAATTTTTTCTGGATGTACTCAAAAATATCAGCAACCGCGTTTGATGCCATTGAGCGGTGGCGGCTTATGTAGCGTTTACCGGGATCAATATCCAGCTTAATAGTAGCAACACCAGCGCCATCCTGGCCGCGGTTGTGTTGTTTTTCCATTAAGAGGTACAGTTTGTTTAAGCCGTACAGTGCAGTGCCGTACTTTTGCTGATAGTAAGAGAGTGGCTTTCTTAGGCGGATAAATGCCACACCGCATTCATGTTTAATCTGATCGCTCATGATTTGTAATGAGGTTGCAAAGGTAAACTTTTGTTTGCGATTATCTCCTATCCTATTGTCATTAAAAAAGCATTAATATTGATATTAATTTAACACTACCTTAACCATCACATTGCCCTTGCAGGAACCAGCTTTTGCCGAAGCCATTTGCGAACCGGTTCATCATATAATTTTAAGGCAGCCAATGCGAAAACAATGAAAAATACGAACAGACCTATAGCTATAGGAACGTTCTGATCAACTGCCGGCTTTTTAACACTGATCCAGTAACCGTAAATGTAGATGAAAGGATAATGGATCAGATACAGCGGATAAGATAATTCACCTGCAAATTTACAAACCTTTGCCCATGTACCGCTCACCTGGCCTCCTGCCCCTGCAGCTACCACGAGCGGAAACAGCAAAATAACGCAGGCGACATCATACAACCCATTATATTGAAACCTCGGCATAAAGAATACTACGATCAGCAACAACGAAAGCAGCGGATAGGCCATCGGGATACTGATCAGTTTACCCATACGAAACAACAGTAAACCGGCGAAGAAAGGAAACAACATGCGTATGGGCGCCGCCCATAAGGTTTCGTAACTCCAGCCCAGGCCCATGTAGTTTTGTTTAAGAGCCATCAAAGTTAATGCTGATCCGGTAACAATAAGCACTATTACTAAAGCTGTCTTATTTAATTTGCGGCCTACCAGCGCGTAAATAATGTTGGCGATATATTCCTGTAATAACGACCAGCACGGGCCGTTTAGCGAATGGGTTTCGCCCCATGCGCGAACATCGGGATGAGGCAAAATGGTATAACCGATCAGCGTGACACCAATTAGCTTGATCAGGCTCATGTTAAATGAGCTGTCGTGATACGGGTCGAACCAAAAGGCTATCGCACCTACGGTAATGCTGAATATTACCATGGGATGCAGGCGCGCAAACCTTATTTTCAGGAATTGCCCTACACTCATTTCTCCCCAACGGTCATCATAAGCATACCCAACTACAAAGCCTGATAGCAGGTAGAAAAAATCAACCGCCAGGTAACCATGATTCATGGGATGCGTTTCGGGCGGAAAGTTTACCTCGAGTATATGAAATATAACTACAAGTATGGCGGCCGTACCGCGCAATCCATCAAGTATAGGGTAATGGGGTTTCATCAAATAAAAAATGCTTATGACGTTGTAAAGTAGTCATAAGCATTTTAAAAATAAACTATGTAGATAGTTTGTTACAGTTTTTCGCCGTGCTGGCTAACGTCCAAACCTACAATTTCTTCTTCCATGGATACACGTAACGGTGAAATCATATCGGTGATCTTTAATAACAATAGCGAACCAAAAAACGCGAATATCGAAGTACCGACCAATGCTACCAGTTGTATCAGGAACAACTTGGTTTCGCCAAAAAATAAGCCGTTGCCGTTAGCCATACCCGCGTTAACGTTGTGATGTGCGAATACACCGGTAAGCAGCATACCCACCATACCACCAACACCGTGGCAAGGAAATACATCCAATGTGTCATCAATTGAAGTGCGGGTACGCCACTCAACCACGAGGTTACTTACTATGGCCGATATAATACCGATAGCCAGCGAGTGCGGCACCGATACAAAACCTGCAGCCGGTGTTATGGCCACCAAACCCACAACCGCACCAATACAGGTACCCATGGCTGATGGTTTACGTCCGCGCAGCATATCAAAAAATATCCAGGTAATGCCTGCGGCGGCAGAAGCTGTGGTGCTGGTTGCGAGGGCGGTTACCGCTAATGGATTAGCGCCTAATGCCGAACCTGCATTAAAACCGAACCAGCCAAACCACAACAAGCCTGTGCCTATAATTACATAAGTGATACGGGCGGGCGAATGTGTAGCCTCGTTACGGCGTTTCAAGTAAATGGCTGATGCCAATGCCGCCCAGCCTGCCGACATATGCACTACTGTACCGCCGGCAAAATCAAGCACGCCCATTTTGGCCAATATGCCATCAGGGTGCCAGGTGCTGTGGGCAAGCGGTGAGAATATGCAGATGGAGAACAGGATCAAAAAAATAATATATGAGTTGAAACGGATACGCTCAGCAAATGCGCCGGTAATCAGCGCAGGGGTTATAATAGCAAACTTGAGCTGATACATGGCAAACAGTAACAACGGGATAGTTGGCGCTGCGGGCCAGGTTGCAGTACCCAGCATGCCCTTCATCATAAAAAAAGTTGATGGATTACCTATTACCCCGCCTACACTATCGCCAAATGCTAAGCTGAAACCGAATACTCCCCAGATCACGGTAATGATCACCATACAAACAATACTTTGCAGCATGGTTGATATGACATTCTTTTTATTCACCATACCGCCGTAAAAAAAGGCAAGTCCGGGAGTCATGATCAACACCAACGCGGTTGACATCAGCATCCAGGCGATATCTGCACCGTTGAAATGCGATTTTTCGGTTGTGTTTAACTCAATTGAAGGATAAACAAAGGTAAGTACTAAAGCAATCAGGATTAAAAGGAAAGGAAAGTACCGTTTCATCAATTTTTTAGATAATTAAATTTAGAATGGCGTGAAAATATGATTTTTATTATAAAATCACTACTAAATTTACATTATTCCCAAAATTAAACGACTTAAACTCATTTTAAAGCACCTTGTAGAGAAAATGCGGAAATAATCCTAAGAAAATAATTAAAATCGTCAATAAAATCGATAATGCTATAATCTTTTTGTCTGAATGATCGTGCTCGAACGGCAATGCACCTTTACGTAAAAACAAGTTAAGCGGTATTTTGATATAATAAAACAATGATACAACGGTTACTACGGCGCCTGTTATCATTAAAGCAAGCAACCAAACGTCATGATTTTGCTGATAGGTGGCATACACAGACGAAAAAACGAAAAGCTTTCCGGTAAATCCGGCTGAAACAGGCAAACCTGTTAGCGATATCAGTATAATAACGAAACAAACTGACACTATTGGATATTTAAAGCCTAACCCTTTATATTCTGTTACTTTTTCCGCGCCGGTTTGATTGGTATAATAGGTAGCCATCAACAGCGCAGCAATATTAGCAATGGCATAAACCGCCAAGTAATAAATCAATGAGTTTAAACCTTGTGGCGAGTAGGTAACTACAGCCATCAGCGCGAAACCCGTATGCCCGATGCTGGAATAGGCCAACATACGTTTTACATTTTGCTGCGCCACCGCCGCAAAGTTACCGGCTATCATGGTAACTATACCGATGGCTGATAATACCAACCGGAAATCAAAATCGGGGTGCGGAACTACGGCTACAAAGGCATTAACAAAATTGATTAAAAGGGCGAAAGCGGCAATTTTGGGTACGGTTGACAAGTAGGCGGTAACAGGTGTAGCAGCACCTTCATAAACATCGGGCACCCAAAAATGAACCGGCACAAATGACAGCTTGAAACCGATGCCTATCAGCACCAGTGTTAAAGCCAGCCCAACACCCGCGATGCCAGTAGCGGTTAGGTTGACCATGAATTTTGGATCCCAAATATCCAGCGAACCGGTAAAACCGTATAATAAGGATATACCATACAGCAACACCGCTGATGATGCCGCGCCAAACAGTACATATTTTAAACCTGCCTCGGCGCTAAAGCCGCTTTCCGACCGGTAGGCCACCATTAGATATGAGGAGATGGATACCATCTCGACTGCCAGGAAAATAGACAGCAGGTTGGTAGCCATCGTCATTAAATGCAAACCCAAAACCGAGCCTATAGTGATGGTGTACAGATCAGACAATCCCTTTTTATGCGTGCTCAACTTATTATCCCATGGAAAATAAATCATCAGCAGCACGGTAAGCAGATCGATAATTACCTTAAATGATACAGCTTTATTATACAGCAAAAGCATTCCGCTGAATAGGGGCACAGCACCGCCTGCCTGCTCAGCTAAGGAATATTGCTCATAATCCTTAAAAAAAACTATGATCAAACCGGCTATACCTATCGCCCGGCAATATTTTTCGGATCTCTTACCAATAAACAAGTCGGCCAATAAAACCAGCACAAACAGTCCGCTCAAATACAGCTCGGGCACAAAAAAGTGCACATCGCTTAATATTTTGCTTAGCTGCTCGGGTATGGTAGGTAACAGGTCGTGCATAAGCTGATGTTATTTCTTTAAAAACTCTACCAATGCCAGCACGCTACCGTTGGCCACATCAAGCACCAGCGACGGGAAGATACCAAGCGCCAGCGCCATAATGGCTAAAGGCACCAGCGTTAAGGTTTCGCGCACATTAATGTCGGTTAGCGCTGTACGCCATACTTCGCCACCTTTTAACAACGTTTTGCCGAAGAACATACGCTGTAAGGTCCATAAAAAATAGGCAGCGCTTAATAATATGCCGATTGAGCCGCCAATGGCCATCCAATAAGGCAACAAACCGTTAGTGGTTGATGATTTAAATGTGCCGGCCAGGGTGAAAGCTTCGGCCACAAAGGCAGAGAAACCCGGCAAACCTAATGAGGCAAAGAACGCGATCATTACAAAGGCGGTATATTTCGGCATAATACTGCCCAAGCCGCGGAAATTGTAAATATCCCTATCGTGCACGCGGTTGTATACCACCCCTACCAGGTAAAATAACATGGACGACAAAAAGCCATGGCTGATCATTTGTAAAATAGCACCGCTTATGCCTTCGGCAGTTTGCGAGGCGATACCCAGCAGCACAAAACCCATGTGCGATACGGAGGAATAAGCGATCATGCGTTTCAGATCGCGCTGGGCAAGGGCATTCAATGCTCCGTATAATATAGAAACTACCCCAAGCAAGCCCAGCCAGAACGCGCCGGTAGCAGCTACCTCAGGGAAGATGCCCAAACAAATGCGGATGATACCATAGCCGCCGATCTTTAACAATACCCCTGCCAGTATGATGGATACCGGCGTTGGAGCTTCTACGTGAGCTACAGGCAGCCAGGTATGTAGGGGTACCACCGGCACCTTAATGGCAAAGGCAATAAACAGCACCACAAAGCCCAACACACGGGCAGGTACACCTAATATGGTTTGCTGCGCGGCGGCAGAGAATATGGAATCGGCACTGTAATTGGCCGGATTCATCATTTGAACAATATTGAAGGTATGGTTACCCGTAGCCGGATCAGTAACCGATAGGTAAAGACCTACCATCACCAGCAACATGAATACTGAACCGAACAGGGTGTACAAAAAGAACTTGATGGCCGCATATTCACGCCGAACGCCGCCCCACATACCAATCAGGAAGTATAATGGTAACAGCATCAGCTCGTAAAACAGGTAGAATAAAAAGAAATCCAGCGCACAAAACACGCCGATAACTGCCATATCCAGCAACAAAAACAAAGCGAAGAAACCTTTTACGTTGCTGCTTATCTCCCACGATGCCACCGTAGCGATTACCATGACCAGGGTAGTCATTACCAGCAAAGGCACCGAAATACCATCAACACCAACAAAATAATCTATCTGCATAGCACCGGCAGAGCCAAGATCGAGGTGTATCCAGGGTAATTTTTGAACGAATTGAAACTGATCCTCATGGTTGATGCCGGCAAAGCCTGCTCCGGTTTTAAACTCCAAGTACATGTAAATACTCAATGCAAACTGCACCAGCGTAGCCAGCAGGGTAATGTATTTAAAGCTCGCCCGTAATGATGACGGCAGCAGCAATATAATTGTGCCGAACAGTACAGGTATGAATATCAGTATCGTTAAAAGGTTCATCAATCTATGAGATGAGTAATTTAAAAATAAACACTAAAAGCACCACCGCCAGCATACTATACATGTAGTACTGCAATTTACCACCCTGGAATAGCCTCACCAAATTGCCAGTGCGCCTTACTAAAACGGTTATCAAATAAATTATGCCATTCACAACATAGCGGTCGGCCCACTCGGCTAATGAAGACAATGTGCCGGTTATACTGCGCAGCAGGTTCACTATTCCGTCAATAACCGTGCGGTCAAACCAGTAAAGCAGATTACTTAATGCCAAGGCGCCTTTTACAAACAGCTTATTATAAATAGCATCAATATACCATTGGTTGTATGACAGCCTGAACAGCCAGCCATTTTGCCGGGCCACATAATTACGCTTTACGTACATAGCATACGCCAGATACATTACAATAACGCAAAAAATGTTAACTCCGACAGGAATCAGCGTATGGTAAACATTCATGCGCTCCAGGTGGTTAGCTGGCAGAAAACCCTGGTAGAGCCAGGCGTGCTCATACAGCCACGGATGTAAGGAAAACAGCGGAAACAAACTGCAAAGCGCAAGCAATACCAGCGGCATTTTGTAATTCCAACCCCCATCACTTATATGGAGTTTTATATCCGGATTAATATTCAGCAAACGAAATTTGCCAAAGAATACCTTTACAATTAAGCGGCTCACATAGAATGCGGTAAGCAAACTGGTCAGCAAGGCACCCGCAGGCACCAGTTGGAAGTACCAGGCCTTGCCTTCCGCCCATTCAAAGGCTTGTATCAGGATGCCATCCTTAGACAAGTATCCTGAAGTAAATAATAAACCGATCAGTGCGAGACTGCCTATTACAGCGCTAATAAAGGTTAAAGGGAGCTTTTTACGCAGTCCGCCCATATACAATATATTCTGCGGATCAATGTCAAGATGGTTTTCGTGTTTGATGTGCTGCATCTCGTGGATCACGATACCGGCTACCAAGAACAACAGGCATTTAAAAAAAGCATGCGTAGCCAAATGGAACAGTGACGAAGCGTAAGCCCCTACCCCCATAGCCAGCACCATAAAACCAAGCTGCGATATGGTGGAATAGGCCAGTATCCTTTTCAGATCGTTTTGTGTTAGGGCGATGCTTGCCGCCATGAACGCGGTGAAACAGCCGATAACGGCAAAAACGCTTAACTCTTCGGGCGTAAAAAGTGGGTATGCCCTGCCCAGCAAAAACACACCCGCCGCAACCATCGTAGCTGCGTGAATCAAAGCTGATACTGAGGTTGGACCCTCCATGGCATCGGGCAGCCAGGTATGTAATGGGAACTGTGCCGACTTAGCAGCCATACCTAAAAATATCCCTGCAAAAGCTACATATTGCCATACGGCAGGTAGCTGACCGGCAGGAGCTATCCATACGCCGTTTTCGATAACGGACTTGGATACCAGGCCATTATCGCCAAATAGCCGAACCAGATCAAAAGTACCGTATTGCGCAAACAGGATGATGACGGCGGAGAGTAAGCCTACATCTCCTATCCTGTTCATGATGAAGGCTTTTTTGTTGGCCTGCACCGCCTTATCGCGCGTAAACCAAAAACCTATCAGTAGATACGATGAAAAACCCACTAACTCCCAAAAAGCGTAAAGCAGTATCGTACTATCAACCACCACCAGCGCAAGCATACTAAAGCAAAAGAAGCTGAGGTAAGTGAAGTAGCGGTTAAAGCGTTCATCCTCCTTCATGTAAGCCATGGAGTAGATGTGTACCGGCAGGGCTATCACAGGCACCAACGCCAGCATCATCACCGATAAATTATTGAGCCATACACCCGCGTACACCTTGGTAGCGCCTATGGTAAACCAAAGTTGTTGTGTATGCACAGCGGTAGTATTCCAAACAGCGGCAAAAACACTGATGGCAAACGCGGCACTTAATAGTATGGCGATGGTGGAGATCCATCCGGTAATCTTTAACTTATTAGGTATAAAATTATTGATAACCGCCGCCAGCAATGGCAACACCACCGCCACCACCGTGTGGAACGTTTGTATATGAGCTATATGTGCCTGATCGGGTATCAACGTTTAGTTCTTTGTTTAGTTCAATTTTATCAACCAATAACGGCTACATTACCTTATTGGGCTCAATCTCCCAGTTTGTTAATTTTTGACGGATCGATAGTTTTGTATTGCCTGTATACATTCAGAATGATAGCCAGCGCTACAGCGGTTACCGCCGCGGCCAGCACAATAGCAAACAGGGCGAACACCTGGCCGCCGTTGTTGATTTTATCGTATTTACCAAAAGCTACCAGGTTTAATATAGCTGCGTTCAACATCAGCTCAACACCTATCAGTATTTGTATGGCATTGCGTTTGGCTACCACGATATACAAGCCTATACAAAAAAGGGCAGCGCTAAGCAGTAAAAATTCATTTAGGCCGATCATGCCTGCGGCTCCTTTCTTGACAGGTGTGCCGCACCTACCAACGCGAAAAGCAGCAATATGGAGATAGCCTCGAACGGCAACAGGTAACGCGTCATCAGGTTAACGCCGATGCTTTCTACCAGTACTGTATCCGGCTTCATGATGTTACCTTCTGCAACTGCGGTTTTTACCCAGTCGGCATCATTTATATTAACCTGCCTGAGGGCTACAAACATCACCACAAAAAACATCAGGGCCAACAATACAGCAGGCAGTTTACTTAAGCTTATGAACTTGCCTTTTTGCTGCTGTAATACCTCTAATGTTTCGCGGCCCGATAGCATAAAGGCAAACAGTATAAGCACCAATATGCCACCCACGTAGATCACAATTTGGGTGACGGCCACAAAATCTGCCAGGGCAAGCACATATAAACCCGCTAAGGCAAACAGCGTAACAAAAAACATAAATACCGAGCGCACGAGATTTTTAGCCGCTGCTACGTACAATGCCGACCCGAGCGCGATGGCAGCAAGGATGTAAAACATGACCTTCACCAGCATCATTGCCCTTCCTCCTTCTTTTTCATGGCGGCAAGCTTGGCGGCTTGCTTTTCGGCATTTTGCTTTTCAAGGAGCGCACGTTTTTCTTCGGCCTCCTCCTTCGTCATGTCCGAAAATTCGTATACCAGGTCGCTCAGCTCAAATACCGTACGGTCATACGTATTGGTCATGGTGATGCACTCGGTCGGGCAAACAACAGTACACAGACCGCAATACATGCACTTGGCCATGTCAATATCAAACTTGGCGGCGTAAAGGCGCTTGGTTGTACCATCAGAGGTTTGGCCGATAGCCTCCGTGGCTTTAATGGATTCGATATCAATGCAATCCACCGGACATATCTTTGCACACAGATCGCACACAATGCAATCATCCATCTCCACGTCTAACTGGTAACGGCCTACCTCGGGTACAGGCAGTTGTTGTTTTGGATACTGGATTGTATTAGTTCCCTCGAGTTTTTTAAAGTAATTATCATCACTCACCCGGGTTATCTCGCGTGTCTTTTTTGACGCAAACAAATGGCCTATGGTCAGAGTCATCCCCTTCCATGCAGTAATAAAGCCATTTATCGCGCTTTTAAACATATTCTGTTAAATTCTAAAATCTAATTTCTAACAATACCCCACCATTCACTAATCACTATTCACCACTCTCTATTCACCAACCTACATCAACCACAACCGCCATATACCTGATATCAACATACAGGCAAAGGCCAAAGGCGTCAATACCTTCCAGCACAGGTTCATCAGTTGGTCAACACGCAAACGAGGCAACGTCCAGCGTATCCACATTTGTACGCCTACCAACGCTAAACTTTTAATTGCCACCCAAAAAATGCCCCACCAAATGTTGGTAGTCCAATCGGCCAGCTTTAACGCGCCCATGTTTGGCAACGGCGTATTCCAGGCACCTAAAAACAGGATAACCCCGATCATGGATACCAAAAACATCATCGAATACTCAGCCAAAAACACGAATGCGAAACCCAGACCCGAATATTCGGTATGGAAACCCGCCACCAGTTCTGATTCCGCCTCCGGGATATCAAAAGGCGCCCGGTTTGACTCGGCCAGTGATGCAATGAAATATATAACAAACGCCACAATTAAGTGCGGCGCCCTGAAAATGTTCCAGCTCAGCAAACCGCCAATATTCGTAACATCCCAAAAGCCAAAAAACTTTATGGTTTCTCCCGACTGCACGCCTTGTTGCGTGGAGATAACCTGCAGATCAAGCGACTGTGCGATCATGACGGCTGATATAATAGCGAATCCGGCCGGTATCTCATAAGAAATGATCTGTGCGGCAGAACGCATGGCACCCAGTATGGAGTACTTATTATTTGAACCCCAACCCGCCATCAGTATGCCTAATGTTTCTATAGAGATTATAGCGAAGACGTAGTATAAACCGATATTTACTTTAGAAGGCACCAATCCAGGCCCCCAGGGCATGGCTGCAAAGCCCATGTAAACCGCTACAAATATAATTACCGGGGCAAGGATGAACAGCCATTTATCCGCCTTCGAGGGGATGATCAACTCCTTTTGGATCATCTTAAGAATATCCGCAAAAGTTTGCAGCGCACCAAATTTACCTGTTTCAGTGGGGCCGAGCCTGTCCTGAATGTAAGCTGATATTTTGCGCTCTGCATATACCCCAAACAGGGCAAACAATGCGGCAAACGCAAATAGTCCGGCAGCTACAAGAAAATATATAAGGTAATTACTCAACGCCCAAAATCCTTTGGATGCAAACTTAGCAAATGCCTGCTAAATATTCTATGTATTTGGTAGATTATAACAGGATTTTGATTTATGAAATCGGGAAGCGTTTTATTTTGGATTTGGGTTAGATGGATCATTCTATAGTTTATAGCGATAATGCATATTCATTACCGATCCTAAACTTCTTTTGAGCGACCAAAAGAAGCAAAAGTCGCCGGCTACGCCCTGCCCGGTATAAGTTTGTGCTCAAGCAGAGTTTATGCTACTCCGGGCATTTCTGATGCCGGTTAGATAGGTTATTTACAGATGGTGCTTTTATGTTTGTGGGGCTAAATTAATTCCCCTCTCGGGCCAGTTAGGGAGGGTATTATTTTACCGACACATACTCCGCTATCACCTGTTCACCAAAAAAGGCAGACGCGTGGTGATCAAAATCGCTGGTATCGTCTGATGTGGTATAAAACGCTTTGGTACCGCCCCAGGTTATCTTTTCTTTAATCTCGGGGTGGCGGTGCAAATAATCAACCAAACTGGTAGCTACTATATCACCTTGCGCAACTACTTTGATGTTTGATGGCAGGTATGCCTCTATTTTATCCTGCAATAATGGGTAATGGGTACAGGCCAGCAACAATGTATCTATATTAGCTGATTGTGCTTGTATAGCGTCCAGATATTCTTTTACAAAGTAATCAGCTCCCGGCTTTTCATACTCCCCGGTTTCAATAAGCGGTACCCACATCGGGCACGCTTGCTGGTAAACCTTTAGTTCAGGGAAAAACTTTTCAATCTCTAACAAATACGATTGCGATTGCACCGTGCCCTTTGTCCCTAAAACACCTATCTCGCCCGCTTGGGTATAGTTACCAATTACTTCGGCTGTGGGGCGTATTACACCCAACACCCGTTTATCATCAAACTTACCGGGCATGTCCTGCTGCTGTATGGTGCGCAGCGCTTTTGCAGAGGCGGTGTTGCAGGCCAGTATAATTAACGGGCAGCCTTGTTTAAAAAGCCACTGCACACACTCCCACGTATACTCATGTATGGTTTTAAACGAGCGGTTACCATAAGGCGAACGACCGTTATCCCCCAAATAGATATAATCATACTGCGGCAGCCGGTTGGCGATAGACCGGAACACGGTCAATCCGCCATAGCCTGAATCAAATATGCCGATGGGTTTTGTTGCTGACACTTTACAAAAATAAAAAAGCGCCCGGTAATGCGGGCGCTTTCAGTTTAATATCTTAATTACTGATTATTTTAAACCCAGGTCAGCTTTAACTGATGCTAACAGATCGTCAGCCTCCGGTGATACTAACAGTTCGGTTTGAGATGAATCAAGCACATAAGTGTAACCTTTTGCTTTAGCAACTTTGCTTATTGAAGCGCGGGCTTTGGTAAATAATGGCCTGGTTAGCTCATTGCTTTTAGCCTCTACTTTACCTTGCGCGTCTTTCTGGAAGTCCTGAATGCGTTTTTGCAGATCCTGTAATTCTGTTTCTTTAGCAGTACGGGTTGCATCGTTCATTGTAGCTTTATCCTTTTCGTAAGCCTGAGCTTTTGTTTGAAACTCGTTACCCATAGTAGTGTAAGTATCAACAAAAGTTTTTTGGTAAGCTTCCATTTGAGTTCTTACCGTTTTAGTTTCAGGCATCAACTCCACCAGTTGATTAAAGTTAATGTGCGCGATCTTTTGTGCTTTTGCATACGTCCCCACAAATACCATGCATACCGCTACTAAAGCAACCTTAAATAATCTTTTCATTTTTGTTTCTGTGTGTTTAATATAATAGTTCGCTATTTTATAAAATATAAATTTATTGGGCAAATGTTCCTGGTTTTAATCCTAAACGCGTAATTACCGCGGCGCTTTTATCGTACCTCGGATTTGCGTAAAGCATCATTACCTCGCTGTTCTTGTCAAATATCATATCCAGATTTTCGCTTTCAGCAACTGCCTGTACCGCTTTTGACACGCGATCCTGAATTGGTTTAATCAGCGCATTGCTTTTTTGTGTCAACTCACCGTCAGGACCGAATTTCAACCTCTGAAAATCCTTTGCTGCTTTCTCCTTGCCTACAATTTCGGCCTCACGGCGTTTTTTCATTTCAGGCGTCATCAACACTTGGTCGGCCTGGTAAGCTTTATACAACCTGTCAATCTCCTGAAACTTGGCATCAGCCTCTTTTTGCCACTGCTGCGATTGCGCCGTAAGTTGCTTTTGTGCCGATGTGTAGTCAGGTATATGCTTCAATATGTATTCTGAGTCAACATAAGCAAACCTTTGTGCAAATGCTCCTAAACATGCAGTAAACGCTAATAAAGCTGTTAAAATTATCCTTTTCATAAATTAATTATACAATTAATTAAATCCACCTTGTAAACTTTGTGCGATTGAGAAGTGGAACTGTCCTCTTCCTGCATCCGGTTGACCAGGTATGCGGTCGAAACCATAACCATAATCAAGCCCAAGCAAACCAAATATAGGTAAAAATATCCGGGCACCCATACCTACCGAACGCCTTACGTTGAACGGATTGTACCGGCTAAAGCTATCCCAAGCGTTACCGCCCTCAGCAAACGCCAGCAGGAATATAGTGGCCGACTGGCTTGCAATTACCGGGTGGCGCAACTCAAGCGTAAACTTGTTATAGATGGCACTGCCCGGGTTATCATTAGCCGTGTAGTTTGAACCGGTTGGCACAATGGAGAAGTTTTGGTAACCACGTAAACCGATGATCTCGCTACCTTGCAGAAACTGGTAAGTTTGCATACCATCACCACCAAGTTTAAAGCGCTCAAACGGTGAAGGGCCTACCTGCGAGTTGTATGAACCCAGGAAACCAAACCTTGCCTGCGACATCAAAACCAATTTACCTGTTATGCGCTGGAACCATTGTGCATCAAACTTCCATTTGTGATACTCCACAAATTTATAACGCTCTTCCGGCGTAGCAATTGCGTAGTTGGTATTATTAAATAATGAATATGGCGGGGTTACCTGTACCGTAAACCTGATGTTTGAACCTGATGTTGGGTAAATTGGCGCATCCAATGAGTTACGGCTTAGCTCCTGCGTAATTTTAATGTTGTATGATGTACCGTTTCTGAATAAATATGCAGAGTAGTTATCCAGGAAATAGTGGTCAAAGTTAAGCGAGTAGTTTAATTGGAAGTAGTTATCAGGCCAGTTTAAACGCTTACCTAAGGTTACACCTATACCGTTAATACGTAACTTATTGTAGTAAGGGCTTGATTTTGGATAATATTGCCCTGTTGAGCTACCTTGTGTATAAGCCGACAAGCTGAAGAAGATAGGTTTTTTACCACCCAGCCATGGCTCAGAAAAGGTGAACGAGAAGTTTTGATACGTACGTCCGCTCGACTGGCCACGTATACTTAACCTTTGTCCGTCTCCTTTTGGCAGCGGCCTGTAGGCTTTAAGGTTGAATATATTACGCAGCGAGAAGTTGTTGAATGATAAACCTAACGTACCAACCAACTGGCCACCGCCAAAACCACCCGAAAGTTCGATCTGATCTGAAGGTTTTTCAACTACGTTGTAAATAATGTCAACTGTACCTTCAGCCGGGTTTATGTTGGTAGGGCGTGGTTCTGTTTTTTGCTCATCAAAGCTACCCAGTTGCGAAAGCTCACGTGTACTACGGATCAATAACGTTTTGTTAAAACGTTGCCCTGGTTTAGTACGTATCTCACGCATCACCACCTTGTCATTAGTAACATCATTACCTTTAACGGTTACACGGTTAATGGTGTACTGCGGGCCTTCGTAAATACGGATGTCCAGATCGATAGTATCGCCATAAATACGTGTTTGTACCGGGTCGGCATTGTAAGTCAGGTATCCGTCATCTAAATAAAGCGTTGATACGTCATCATTACTTGGCGTTGGGCCTGACAACCTTTTGGTCAGTTCCTCTTCACTAAATATATCGCCCTTTTTAATACGCAATACACGATTCAAAAACTCGGTGGTGTATTTAGCATTGCCCGACCATTTAATGTTACCGAAGTAATACTTAGGGCCTTCGTAAACTTTTATCTTCACGTCAACCGTGCGCTCATCGTGGCGGGCAACGGTATCATCCAATACCTGCGCATCACGATAACCTTCGGCCTGCATTTTCTCGATAAGCGTTTGCTTATCTTCTAAAAACTTGTCCTCTTTAAATTTCTTTGAACCGAAAATGTTGTACCACTTTTTGGTACGGGTATTCTTTAAAAACTTACGTAATTTTTTATCGGTAAACGCAGTGTTACCATCAAATTCAACACTGTTTATTTTAACCTTTGTCTTCTTATCAACCTGCACATTCAGTATCACCGAACTTGAATCACCCGGATCAGGTACCGGGTTCATCTTTACCTCGGTAAATAAATAACCTTTCTCGTTAAAATGGCGCTTTATAATACCGGTTGTGGTATTGATCAGGTTTTGGTTAACTATCTTACCTGTTTTATCGTTCAGCTTTTTGGTAACATCCTCAATTTCTCCCTTTTTGATGCCGGTTATTTTCAACCTTGATAAACGCGGCCTTTCAACCACTGCTATCTCCAGGTATACGGTATCCATATTTACCTTGGTAATGTTCAGTTGAACATCATCAAACAATCCCTGCGAAAAAAGGTCTTTAATAACACGCGCGTTAGCCTCGCCCGGTAATATCAGCCTGTCGCCTTTGTTTAACTTTGATATGGTGATCAAAATTTCCTTATCAAGGTTTTTGGCTCCGCTGATGGTTACCCCACCAACAATATACTCTTTAGGGCTAAGATAATTCAGGCTGTCTGCCGAGCCGGCCGGAACCTGCGCCATGGCAGTAATTGCACTTAACAGGAAAGAAAATACAGCAACTATATATTTATACATTCGGATATTTTAGTGGGCTAAAAATAATTTAAACAGTTGTTAAATAGTGTTAAAAGTAAAAATTTAGTTAAGCTGCTCGCTGGTCATACCAAAGCGGCGCTCGCGCTGCTGGTAGTCAAGTATCGCTTCAAATAAATCTTCGCGCCTGAAATCGGGCCATAATTTATTGGTAAAATACAGCTCGGTATAGGCTATTTGCCAAAGCAGATAGTTGCTGATGCGGTGTTCACCGCTCGTCCTGATCAACAGTTCAGGATCAGGCATATTATAAGTGTAGAGGTTATCAGCAAAAGTTTGTTCAGTAATGTCTGCCGGGTTAAGCTCACCTGCCTTAACCTTTTCGGCAATGCTTTTCACAGCGTGGATCATCTCGTTACGTGAGCTATAGCTTAAGGCGAGTGTAAGCACCAAACCGGTGTTACCGGCGGTGGTTTGCATGGCTTTGGTAAGTTCGCGGTGGTTACGGGCAGGCAGCATACTTAAGTCGCCAATGGCGTTAAGGCGCACATTATTATTCATGAAAGTGCTTATCTCCTTATTAATGGTGCTTACCATTAATTCCATCAACGCCATTACCTCAAGCTTTGGGCGGTTCCAGTTCTCGGCCGAAAATGCGTAAAGGGTTAAATATTTTAAACCCAGTTCACAAGCGCCCTCAACTACATCGCGTACGGCAAGCACACCGTTATGATGGCCAAATACCCTTAACTTTCCTTTGGTTTTTGCCCAGCGGCCGTTACCATCCATAATAATGGCAATATGCGCGGGCAATTTCAACAAATCGATCTGGTCTTTCATTCCTGCCGTGTTAAATAGCGATAATTTATGGCGCTGCAATTGTAATAAGTAAGCGCTCAGCTATTTAAATTATTTAAAATAAGCCTGTTTTTTCAGGCTACAAAGGTAAAACTTACTTTGTATTTTTTTAGTATGACGGCGTAAAAGAAAAAACAAGCTTTTTTTCAACAAAAAAGCCGGGCTGCTGAGCCCGGCTGTACATGTATCTTTATAATTTTAATAGATGCCATTTTGCTTCAACAGCGTTATCCTGAGGGGCTATATCGGCAATGGCATAGGCTGGCACCTGGGTTATATCCAGTTCGTCAATAGTGTTTACCAGGTTTTCATATTTTGAACTGTCTGCCGGTTTTACTATTACCATCAGCGTTTTACCGTAGTTCTTTCTAACATACGCCCGGGCATCAAGCAAAGCTTTGCGGACGCCGTTTTTACCATAACCTGCCACTGTTGGTTTAAGTATGGGCTGCTCCGCCCGGCCTAAATACCAAAGGGCCTTGTTATCCTTACCCAGGCATACGGTCAGCGTTCGGTTTTCAGATACCAGGAGCTCTGTATCATCTCCGGGATCATCCGGCATTGCTATGGCCATTATCTTAGGCTTGCTCAAGGTAGTGGTCATGATAAAAAAGGTGATTAACAAAAAGGCAAGGTCAACCATAGCTGTTAGATCTACGCGGGTTGAGGCGCGTTTGCGGGTTCCTTTTCTGCCTGATCCGGCGGCAGATGTGTTTAATTCGGCCATAACAATAATAGTTTAGATGAGTAATACTATTTATTACGCCAAATTATATTTTTTATTATATATATTTTATAAAATTTTATTTTATAAAATCAATTTTCGTAATAACATTTTTCGGTTACGAATGTAAACGAAAGCGAAAGGTTTAAAAACAGGTACGTATCGCGCTTACGTAAATCTCCGCGTTGGGTGCCCGCAGTGCCTGTATACACGCCGGTGCGCTCGCCCGTACGGTCTGACAACCGCACAGAGGTTGGAGATGGCAATGTAGATTTATCAGCGTATAAGCCACTTACGTCATCAAGGTAGTCGGTATTTGTCCACCGATAGCCCAAATCGGCTATCAATGTCCACTTGCCGCCGATGTTATATTTTATACCAGCGCCGTAAGGCACTGATAGTATTGTACCTGCATACTGCTTTTCCTGCCCCTCGGTACGCAACCGGCGTAAACCTACCTGATTGCCATTCAGTTCGGTTCGTGGTGCGTGCGCGGCTAAGCCAATGCCTGCAAATACAAACGGCGTAAAAACATTTTTTCCGGCGTCAGGAATGTAGTGCATAAAATTAAACTCGCCGGTTAGGCTGGTTTCCATTATGCGATTGGTAAAACTCAGGTTACGGTCGCGCTGTTGCTGGTTGTTGGACGTACTGTCCGCAGCCCCTATTTTGCCATAAGTGAATTGTAGTTTAGCCGAGAGGTAGCCGTTAAAGTTGCGTTTTACAAACACGTTACCGTCAAGCCCGCTAATTTGTAAGGGATTATGCTGATTTAAATCGCCCATGTAACCGGCGCCGCCAATACCCGCCCCTACTTCCCAGGTTTGGGCTTTGAGCGTTATGGCTATAAATAATATGAGTATTGTAAGTAGATATTTCTGCATCCGGTAAGGCTAATAATTACGGGTGTCAAGTCCCCACAATAACTTATGTCTTAACGTTGATAAGTAATTTTCATTATTCAGCCTGATCAAATTAAGCTGAAAGTCAGCTT
Organism: Mucilaginibacter roseus; assembly: GCF_021215455.1. Taxonomy (GTDB): domain Bacteria; phylum Bacteroidota; class Bacteroidia; order Sphingobacteriales; family Sphingobacteriaceae; genus Mucilaginibacter; species Mucilaginibacter roseus. The sequence continues at coordinate 114,232 of NZ_JAJPWV010000004.1, forward strand.
TGCTTACATTGATACGCACCGGCTGGTCAAGCACCACGGTACGTGAATCGCAAGATATTAAATAGTTGGCGCTGCGTGTTTCCACATCGAAAGACAATGTACAGCAATCAGGTAATACTGCCGGCCTCACATTGAGGTTATGCGGCGAAATTGGCGTTAATACCACCGTGTTTGATTCCGGGAAAATAATAGGGCCGCCGCAACTTAACGAGTAAGCTGTTGAACCTGTAGCTGTTGATACAATAATGCCATCGCTCCAATAAGAGTTGAGAAAATTATTATCTAAAAAGGCATGCGTAGTAATCATGGCTGAATCATCACGCTTATGTATGGTAATCTCGTTCAGCGCGAAATTATCATCCCCAAACAGCTTGGCTTCCGAGTCTATACGAAGCATAGCCCTTTTGTCAAGCGTGTATTGCTGATTAACCACCGCGTGTATGGCAGCGGCAATGTCGCTTTTATTGATACTGGCCAAAAAGCCGAGCCTGCCAAAGTTGATGCCTATTACAGGGATGCCACTGTCACGTATCAGGGTAACGGTATCTAACATGGTACCATCGCCACCAAGACTCAAAAACAGATCGATCAAGCCTTTAAATGGCTGACCTTCTTCGAGTACGGTATACTTAACGTTGGTTATTTTGTCCTGCAGATAGCCATGCAAGCGGCTGTGTACATATATTTCGACCCCGTGTTGTTGCAGGTTATCAAAAACCTGTTGTATAAAGGGCAAAACCTCACTATCTGTAAATGGTCTGCCGTATACTGCTATTTTCATCAGGCGGGATTATAGGTTGAGGTAATTCATCAGCGAGTCATACCGCTCCATTGAATTATCCCTTTCGTTATAGTGATTAAAGGTAGCTTTAATATCATAGTTGTACCTCAAAAAGGTAGCCGCTATGGTCGATATATCCAGCTTATTGATTTTTAATGTAACCTCCATACGGGTTGAATCGGGGAAGGTGCGAACGTATGAACTGAGTATCTGCGCATTGTCTGACTCTACTATCTGCGCCATATGCGCAAGCGAGTTATTGCGGTTACTTATCTCCAATACAATAATGCCGCCGGGTACCGATACTGATGTAAGATCAGCAAAATATTCGTTCATGCTATTGAGCGATACTACGCCAAGATAGTTGTTCTTTTTATCGAGCACGGGCACAACGCTTAGCTGCAATTCATGAAACATGCGTATAACATCATAAATATGCTGGTCACTAAACACATAAGGGTTTACCAGCGAAAGTGCCAGAGCACCTATCTCGGTATCATAGTCTGGCTCCTCAATCAGGTCATCCTCAGAAATGAGACCCAAAAACTGCTCTTCGTTAACTATGGGCATATGACTGACCTTAAACTCGGCCATACGCTCCATTACTTTCTGCACCGTGTCAGACGTGTGTAGTGGTGGTATGGCATTTCCGATCAGGTCAATCGCGAACATGGGTTACTTTTTTAGTTTATCCAAAAACTGCCTTAGCAGTGTGTTAAATCTCTCGGGCTGCTCCATCATCGGGGCGTGGCCGCATTCATCAATCCAATGCAACTCCGAATTCGGCAGCAACTGGTTAAATTCTTCAGCAACTTCCGGCGGGGTAATTTTATCGTTCTTACCCCACAGCAGGCCAACAGGCACGGTTATCTTATGCAAATCTTTGGCCATATTATGCCTGATGGCAGATTTTGCCATAGCCAGTATTCTGATAACGCGGTTACGGTCATTTATTGTTTGAAAAACATCGTCAACCAGTTCTTTCGTAGCTGTTTTGGGGTCGTAAAAAGTATATTCTACCTTTTCTTTCACGAAATCATAGCTCTCGCGCCGCGGAAACGAACCGCCAAAAGCATTCTCGTACAAACCTGAACTACCTGCAAGCACCATCGCCTTAACATATTCGGGATGAGATAATACATATATTAATGACACGTGGCCGCCAAGCGAATTACCCAATATGGTAAAGTTGGTAAGGCCCTTATGCTTAACAAATTTATGTACGTACTTGCTTAACGTTTTAACGCCGGTGGTGAGCAGAGGCAAATCGTAAATAGGTAAAACAGGTATAATTACACGATATTCTGATTTGAACTCCTCAATAACGTCTTCCCAATTGCTGAGGGCGCCCATTAAACCGTGTAACATCAGCAGCACTTCGCCTTCGCCCTCGTCAATGTAGCTAAATTCTTTTTCCTGTTTAAGTGCGAACTTCATATATATACTGCCTGGTCAATTAAATGTATGTTGCAAGTTTAGTTATTCCTGCTGTTATTACGCTGTAAAAATAGTTTATTGCAGCTTAGTTACAAACAGCGCTGCAATTATGCTAATATCTGCTTTATCACCTCTGATATGGTTTTGCCATCGGCCTTACCGGCAAGCTCTTTATTGGCTGTACCCATAACCTTGCCCATATCTTTTACAGATGTTGCGCCAACGCGGGTTACCAGCTCTTTAAGGTAAGCCTCTAATTCAGCCCTGTCCATTTGTTTAGGCAAATAAGCTTCAATCACCTGCATTTCGGCAGCTTCTATTTCGTAAAGGTCTTCGCGGTTTTGAGCTTTATATATATCAGCCGACTCCTTACGTTGTTTAATCAGCTTTTGCAAAACCTTTATCTCCGCCTCTTCACTTATTTCTTCGGCAGCGCCTTTTTCTGTTTTGGCCAACAACAAGGCTGATTTTATAGCACGCAGGCCACGCAGTTTGTCGGCATCTTTGGCCAGCATGGCTTGTTTAATATCCTGATCTATTTGGGTTGATAGTGACATATCCTTATTTCAGATTAAGCTGCAAAGCTACAATTATTGATTTATCGAGTTAATGAATTATTGAATTAGTGATTGAACTTATTTATAAATCGGTGAATCGTCGAGTTATCAGTTCATAAAATAATCAGATGTATCATCCGCATATTCGCACATCTACATATCTCTATATCTATGAGTTTTTCCTGAAAATACTGGTAGCGCCTGCCTGGGCGGTTGGCATTACAGTAAGCTCATTAATGTTTACATGCGCCGGGCGGGATGCGGCAAACCAGATGGTTTCGGCTACATCCTGTGCTATCAGCGGCTCAAAACCTTCATAAACTTTTTTAGCACGATCCTTATCCCCCTTAAAACGGACCTCTGAAAACTCGGTTTCCACTGCACCAGGATGCACGGCGGTTACCTTGATGCCATGCGGCAGCAAATCAAGCCGCATACCTTTGTTCAGCGCGTCAACCGCGTGCTTGGTAGCGCAATACACGTTTCCGTTTGGATACACTTCTTTACCGGCTATGGAACCGATGTTGATAATATGGCCATAACCATTCTCAATCATCCAGTTTGATACTACCCTGCTGGCGTAAAGCAGGCCTTTAATATTAGTATCAATCATGGTATCCCAATCCTGCGCGTCGCCATTTTGAATGGGGTCAAGCCCCTGGCTAAGGCCTGCGTTGTTAACCAGCACATTCACCTTTTTCCATTGATCGGGCAGGTTGCCCAAGTTATCAATAACAGCCTGGCGGTTTCTTATATCAAAGGAGGCTATAGCCACCTCAACATTATATTGAGTGTTTATTGCGGATGCCAGCGCTTCAAGCCGTTCACGGCGGCGGCCGGTAAGTATCAGATCGTAACCTTCGCGGGCGAATACATGGGCGCAAGCCTCGCCAATACCGGCGGTTGCCCCAGTTATTAATGCAATTTTTGCCATAATTATATAACTATCGGCAGCGAAATTATGTTTTTTGACGGATGAATATGTCGTTTAAGCGTAAGGATGCTTGTTAGATATTATTCAAAATACAGGCTAAATTGCAGTGTATGTAGGCGCAGGCCACTAAGCGGGTATGAGGCCGGGTGATTTTCGGGAACCAGTACATTACCAAATGAGTTGGAAATTTTTATTTCCGGAGACAGTTTAAAAAACTCAAAGTAAATATCGCACCCCAGGCCTACCTCATAGGATGCGAAGGTACGATCTATCTTCACCGTTTTTTCGAGCAGCCCTTTGTCAGCATCCGGGTTTTTACGGCCAAGCATCTGGCTAAGTTTAACACCGCCTATCAGGTAGCCACGCAGATCGCCAATACGGTCTGACTTCAATTTAAGCTGCAGCGGCACATCAAACCCGGTAGAGTTTATCTGTTTTTCTATAACTTGTGTTTCCGGATTTGGGGAGTTGTAGGTGTAGATCAGTTTACGATCAGCAAATACGATGGACGGAGTTACCCGGGCCTCTAAATGATCGGTAAGGCGGTAACGCGCCAAAAAGCCCACAGCAAAACCCGGTGAGTTGGGCGAACTAATGCTGGTGGCGTTGCCTGTTAACGGCGCGCCTGTTTCAGGATCAGCAAAGGGCGTTGTCCAGTCGGGCTGTTTATTTATTTTAAGGTAGCTGCTCAGATAGCTGAATGAAAAACCAAAGCTAAAATCGTTCAAATCGGCACCGCCACCCCAGGCGGGAGGGCGCTGGCCAAAAGCCAGGCCGGTAAAGCAAAAGATTAATATAAAGGCTGTGTATAAGCTTTTTATCATTTAACGCCGGTGTAGATTGAACTTATACCAAACGTTAAAGCGCGGTTTTTGGTATGCTTAAAACCTACTTTATCCATAACGGCGGTAAAATTTTTCCCGTCCGGGAAAGCGGCTACAGACTCGGGCAGGTATGAGTAAGCCCTTGCATCCTTTGAGAAAAGCTTGCCTATGCCCGGGGTAATGTATTTAAAGTAAAAATTATATAACTGTTTTACCGGGAACGCGCGCGGCTTTGAAAATTCTAACACCACTACCTTGCCTCCGGGTTTCAACACACGAAAAATATCGGCCATGCCGGCTTCCAGGTTTTCAAAATTACGTACGCCATAGGCTACCGTTACGGCATCAAACTCATTGTCGGCAAAAGGCAGCTTTTCTGAGTCGCCCAGCTTAACCGAAAACTTATCCCCTAAATTTCGCTTGGCTATTTTTTGCTCCGCGATATCCAGCATCCCCCGTGAAATATCAACACCGGTAATTTTTTCAGGCTTTAAAATAGATAAAGCCTCAAAAGCGAAATCACCGGTACCTGTTGCTACATCCAGTATATGCTTAGGCTTGTTCCCCTTTAACTCATTAATAGCCATTTTACGCCAAATGATATCAATCCCCAGCGACATAAAGTGGTTCAGAAAATCGTATGTTTTTGATATGTTGTTAAACATATTGGCTACCTGCTCTTTTTTGGTAACCTGTTCGTTCTGGTACGGGGTGACTACTTTGCTCATGTTATATGGGCGATAAAGATAGGCATTAGTAAATTAATTACGCCGCCGCAATAGCATATCCATACTACACCAAATGCCTGATCCGGGATATTTATTTCAGGCTTCTTGCCTTCAGTTCGTTCTCAATTGCCCGGCCTTTGGTTTTGTTTCGTGTAGCTATGGGTATGTATATCAAAGGCAAAAAAGTAAATAGGCCAAAACCGTTTTTAACTGAGCTGTAAGCGGCTATACCGGCCAGCATACCAAAAATAAGCGCATCAAAAAAGGCGGTAGTTTTGGTCTTTTTAGCCTGCTCCAATAATTCCTGATCTGTTAGTTCCGCTGGTTCCTTTTGCATTATGGTGATAATTTTAGAATGCCGGTTATTTATGGTGATCCCGGCCATCAAATATAAAAAACATAGGTAAAGTTGAGGTTGGTATTGCAGTATTATCGTACCAAAGCACGAACATATTTTAACCTTAAAGCACTAATTAACTGCCAAAAATGGATAGTTATCGTTGATTTTTAATAGGTTTATCTTTATAATTTTATCGCCTATCACTCTGAAATTAAATCTTATGGAAGAAAAAAAGGATGCGTCCCGCCGGGGATTTATTAAAACCTTAAGCACCGCCGCTGCCGCCGTCGCCGCCGGTACGGTTGCCATGGCAGCAGATAAAAGCCAATCGTTTTTTTATTTAAAGCGCCAGCCGTTTTTTAGCGCAAATGATAACATCAATATCGCGCTGATAGGTGCAGGCGGCATGGGCACACAAGATGCCATCGTGGCCCTGCAGGTACCGGGTGTGAAACTGGTAGCCGTGTGCGACCTTTATGATACCCGCCTGAAAGACGCCAAAGCCCGCTGGGGCGCCGATCTGTTTACCACCCGTAGCTACAAGGAAATATTAGCACGCAAGGACGTAGATGCAGTTATTATAGGCACTACCGACCACTGGCATCAGCAAATATCAATAGATGCGATGCACGCGGGCAAACATGTGTATTGCGAAAAACCCATGGTGCACTCGGTTGATGAGGGCCCTGCTGTTATAAAAGCACAAAAGGAAACCGGTAAGGTTTTTATGGTAGGCAGCCAGGGCGTATCATCATTAGGTAACGAAAAAGCTAAAGAACTGCTGGCATCGGGCGCTATAGGTCAGCTTAATTATGCCGAAGGCTTTTGGGCGCGCCGCAACCCTATTGAGGCTTGGCAATACCCGCTGCCTGCCGATGCATCCACCCAAACGCTTGATTGGGACACGTACGTAAGCAATACTAAAAAACGACCTTTTGACGAGAAGCGTTTTTTCCGCTGGAGAAATTATACTGATTATGGTACCGGAATGGCCGGCGATTTATTCGTCCACCTGTTCAGCAGCCTGCACTTTGTTACCGGCTCGCACGGGCCAAATAAAATTTACGCGTCAGGCGGTTTGCGTTACTGGAACGACGGCCGCGAGGTACCTGATGTATTATTAGGCACATTTGACTACCCTAAAGTTGCCGCACACCCTGCATTTAATCTGTCCTTACGGTGCAATTTTGTGGATGGCACCAGCGGCACCACCTACCTGCGCCTGGTGGGCAGCGAGGGCTCAATGGATGTTACCTGGGACGACGTTACCCTAAAAAGAAATAAATCCTTCGCCTCTGACGACCCTTTTTATTTGGAGCAGCTACGGAAATCGGGCAATGGCAATGCCGGACGAAAAATGATATTACCGCCCGAGCAAATGACCTACGCCGCCGAAAAGGGATACAAAGGTGGCCCTTATGACCACATGGTTAACTTTTTTACCGCCATACGCGAGAATAAGAAAGTGGTAGAGGATGCTATATTTGGTTATCGCGCGGCTGCCCCTGCCCTGCTGTGTAACGACAGCTATCACCAGGACCGCGCTATGCTTTGGGATCCTGAAAAAATGCAAATGATTAAAAAATAATTATCTACCGTAAATTATGAAACTGAAAACAATTACCGTACTACTAACTGCCGGACTGCTGGGTACCGCGGTGGTAGCCATCAGCAATGACGACAAGCCAGCAACTGTTAATGTTACTAAAAAAGGTTGGGTGAGCCTTTTTGATGGAAAAACACTTAATGGCTGGCACGCTTACAACAAACCCGGAACCGTTACCAACTGGACCGCAAAAGACGGCATACTTGCCTGTGTTGGAAGCGAACATGAATCAACCAACGGCGATATTGTAACCGATAAAGAGTACGGCAACTTTGAGCTTACCTGGGATTGGCAGATAGGTAAAGGTAGTAATAGTGGTGTAATGTATCATGTGGTTGAGGATGCCAAATACCCCTATACTTTTACTACCGGCCCCGAGTATCAGCTGATAGACGAAGTGGGCTGGGACGGCAAACTGGAAGACTGGCAAAAGGCAGGCTGCGATTATGCCATGCATTTGCCGAATGATAAAAAGAAGTTAAAACCTGTTGGCGAGTGGAACACCAGCAAAATTGTATTTAACAAAGGCCACGTGGAGCACTGGCTTAACGGCGCTAAGATACTGGAATTTGAAGCATGGTCGCCGGAGTGGAGCAAAAAGAAAACTACCGGTAAATGGAAAGATGATCCGGATTACGGTATGGCCAAGAAAGGCAGAATTGCTTTACAGGCCCATGGCGGTAAAATAGCCTTCAAAAACATTAAGATTATGGAACTGGCTGATTAAAACCTTATGATAAAAAAAGCGGGAGTAAATATTTACTCCCGCTTTTTCGTTTATTGTACTCTGCGCATATCCACATTATCAGGCGTGGTGAGCATAAGTGGCACCTTTTCAACCGTTACAAAGCTCAGGTCGAGCCCAAAGCCGCGCTCCTCAGATAAACTGGCCTTTTTAAGTTGCACGTAGATATCCATAATCAACTGCTCGTAAAAGGACAGGTTGTGCGAACGCGATAATGTTTTCTCGATTACAACGAAGCGGAAATCGCCTACGATATTGTGCTTGCCTAATGATTTATATTTACTGGTGATGTTCACCTCACCGTTTTTCACCAGATCCTCAACTACACGGCGAAACAATACATTGATCTGCTGCTCTACACGGAAACCAAGCTTAAAGTCGATACGGATCAGTTTACCCGGCACTAAAAAATCAACCTCATATTCGCGTGTGTAAGGCTCATCAACTACATCAACGTGCACCAGCCAATAAATATCAGCTCGCTTAGGCTGCTTTTGTAGTATGGAATAGATAATCTTTGATTCTACCTCCGAGTTGAAGTTGGCGCTGGTCAGGTAAACCAGTTGTGATGAATACTTGGGCACGGTTTCATCATCACTCAACTCGTTAATGATCTGGAAATAATCCTCAATCTCGATAAACTTAACGTACCGGTTCTTGATCTTGCGGGCGGTATGCCATGTCCACATCACCACAAACAGCATAAAGCCGATAGAAAGCGTAAACCAGCCGCCATGGATAAATTTAACCAGGTTGCCCAGCAAAAACGTACCCTCAATAACCAGATATACTGCAAAAAACAAAGCGATAAGATAAGTAGGAACTTTGCGACGCTGCAGAAATTTTGATACCAGTATGGTAGTCATCAGCATAGCTACGGTTATACTTAAACCGTAAGCCGCTTCCATTTTTTCGGACTTCTCAAACAATAGCACTACGATGATACAGCCCACGCAAAGTATCCAGTTAATGCTTGGAACGTAAAGCTGCCCTTTTTGGTCGGTAGGATAGTTAATGCGCACTTTAGGCCAAAGGTTAAGCCTTACAGCCTCTGCTATCAGCGTAAACGAACCGGATATGAGCGCCTGACTGGCGATAATAGCAGCAACTGTTGCCAGGCCAATACCGAATATCAGGAAGCCTTCGGGCATAATCAGGTAAAATGGGTTTTTAGCCCCCAGATATTCACCGTTATGATTAATAAGCCATACCGCCTGGCCAAGATAATTCAACACCAAACAGCTTTTTACATATATCCAGCTTACGCGTATATTTGAGCGGCCGCAGTGCCCCAAATCTGAATACAGCGCTTCGGCACCTGTTGTACACAGGAAAACGGCACCTAATATTACAAAGGCGTTAGGGTTATTACTTAATAGATCGTACGCATAATATGGATTTAGTGCTTTGAGCACCCATGGCATTTGCACTATCATCATAATGCCCAATACCCCCATCATAGTAAACCACAGGAACATGATAGGCCCGAATGCTTTACCTACCAGTGAAGTACCAAACTGTTGAATAATAAATAGCAAGGCTATAATAATGAGTACGATTTGGTATGTAGGTAGCGTCATCTGCGGAAAGCGAGTATGCAAACCTTCAATAGCCGATGATATAGTAATAGGTGGTGTGATAATACCATCGGCCAGCAGTGCGCAACCGCCAACTACCGCAGGTACAATGAGCCACTTGGCCTTACGCCGTACCAGAGAGAACAGCGAGAATATGCCACCCTCGCCCTTGTTATCAGCAAGCAGGGTAATTAACACATATTTTACGGTGGTTTGCAGTGTAAGCGTCCAAAATATGCATGAAACGCCGCCCAGTACAAGGCTCTCGTTTATTGCTTGCGCGCCTACAATTGCTTTAAATACGTATAGCGGAGAGGTACCGATATCGCCGTAGATGATCCCCAGGCTAATAAGCAATCCGGGGACGGTCAGTTTCTGAAGGTCTTTATGACTTGACACTATCTTATAAAAAATGCAAAATTATAAATTTTACGCACAAACTTAAACTTATTAACCCCGTATAAGTCAATGCATATGTCATTACAATGATACAGCCATTTTGTTAAAAATTGTTAAATATTAAATATAAAGGCTAACTTTTTGAATAGGCATGGTGTAATTTATACATTTGTAGCAGTGTAACTGTATGAGGCAAAAATTTACTCTTAATAATTTATGGTTTATCGTGATCGCAATAGCGGTGACCATGAATTTTGCTTTTGCAGAAACAACAGCTTCCCAGGATAGCCTTATCCTTAAAAAAAAGAACAAAACATCGTACCTGAAAAGCGGCTTACCTTTTACGCTGCCGCCGCTTAAACCAGGCACCGTATCAACAACCAAGCTTAGCGTTAACCGTCAGGATGATAAGCTGCTCAGCAACGTGCAAATTTATCCTAACCCGGTAACAGATCAGATCAACCTAAGGTATGACTTGTCGCGCAACAGCAACGTGACTATAAAAATTGTAGATATGCTGGGTAATGATGTAGCCACTATCTTCTCGCAGCATGTTAGCTCCGGCGATCAAAAATTCACTTACATCATCAACAACAAGTTGAGCCGCGGCTTTTACTTCCTGCGCATCATAGCCGGCACCGAGTCAACTATCAAGAGGCTTTCTGTTCTTTAGGCATTGTTTTTTCAGTCATTGGACATTAGCCATTTTCTTATGACATCTGCTTACTACTCGCAAAATTTCACGATCACTATTCATCAATAACTGATCGCCAAATCCTCACAATTCACCACTTACCATTAACCACAATTTACTTAGCTTTGGCGCTTCACCACATTTACTGTTATGAAGATTATTGCCATTGGGCGCAACTACGCCGAGCATGCCAGGGAACTGAACAACCCGGTGCCAACCACCCCGGTTATATTTATGAAACCGGATACCGCGTTGCTTAAGGATAATAAGCCGTTTTATCATCCTGAATTTAGTGAGGATGTGCATTATGAAACCGAACTGGTTTTAAAAATCTGCAAGGAAGGCAAACACATCAGCGAAAAGTTCGCGGCTAATTATTATAATGAAATTGGCCTGGGTATTGACTTTACCGCCCGTGATATTCAATCAAAACATAAAGAAAAAGGTTTGCCATGGGAGCTGGCCAAAAGTTTTGACGGCTCGGCGCCCATCAGTAATTTCCTTCCGAAGGATAAGTTTGCCGATCTGTATAACATCAATTTCAGCCTGAAAATAAATGGTGAAAATCGTCAGGCGGGCAACACAAACAACCTGCTTTTTTCGTTTGAACGTATCATCGCGTTTGTATCACAATACATCACCCTAAAAAAAGGCGACCTAATTTTTACCGGCACCCCTGAAGGCGTGGGCCGCGTAGCCATAGGCGATCACCTGGAAGGGTTTATTGAAGGTGAACAAATGCTTGATTTTTACGTGAAATAAAAACGGATGATATTAAAAAAACTTACGCTACTGGCAACCGGACTATTAATTTGCGGCAGCGCCGGAGCGCAAAACATTATACAAAACAACTTTTACCCTAAAGATATTTTTCGTTACCCGCTTGATCTGCCGCCCAGTACGGCAGGCTCATTCGGCGAGTTGCGGCCTAACCACTTCCACTCCGGCCTCGATTTTAAGACTAACCAGCGCACCGGCTATCCCATCTATTCTATTATGGACGGCTTTGTATCGCGCCTCCGCATACAGTACGGCGGCTTCGGCAGGGCGGTTTATATTACGCATCCTAATGGCTTTACTTCGGTTTACGGGCACCTGGAAAAGTTTAGCCCGGAGATAGAGGCTCTGATACGTGACTACCAAAATAAGCGCCAAAGCTACGAGGTGGATTTTCAGCTGCTACCCTTACAACTTCCCCTCAAAAAAGGTGAAGTGTTTGCCTGGACAGGTAATGCAGGCGCTTCAGCGGGGCCGCACCTGCACTTTGAACTTCGCGACAGCAAGACAGAGGAGACTATCAATCCGCAATTGTTTGGCCTTACGATACCCGATAAGGTACCACCTACCCTGCAAGCCATTGCAACTTATAACTTCGCTGATGGAGCGCCTTTCAGCGAAAAAACGCCGCACATGTTTTTAGCCGTGGTAGGCGCTAATGGCCAGTATCGTTTAAAAAATAATCAGCCCATACATCTAAGCGGCGAAACCGGCTTTGGGCTTACAGCCTATGATATGAATAGTGTTTCGCCTAACCATAACGGCATCTACTCTGTAGAACTTAAGCTGGATGGCAATACGATTTACACTTTCGCGGTGGAACGTTTTGGCTTCGATCAAACCCGGGCCATTAACGCTTACCTGGATTATCCGGCCTTCCTAACCTCTCGCCGCTGGATGCAGAAGTGCTTTGTGCCGCCGGGCAGTAACATATCGCTCTATCCACAATCAGTAAACCGTGGTATTATTAACTTTGATGATGATAATATGCACGAGGTGCAATACGTAGTGAAAGATGTTGCGGGCAATACGTCTACATTAACGGTAAACGTAAAATCTTCTAAAAACCAGGTAAAACCTTTTGTGCCTAAAGGCCCATTGTTTCAATATGATAAAACCAACGAGTTTAATAATGATAAGGTAAAGGTAATTATAGAGCCAGGCAACTTGTACGATAACCTCGACTTTAACTATGCACGCTTGCCGCGCAAACCCGGAGCTTACTCTGAAACACATCGTATACATAACCGCTTTATGCCCATACATTCCAGCTTTAGCTTATGGATAAAGCCCGACAGCACTATTGGCCAAAACGCCGATAAAGCTGTATTGATCAACACAGCAGGTAATATGGCCATTGGCAAGTTTGAGGACGGGTACGTAAAAGGCCAGTGCCGCTTTTTTGGCGATTATTATATCAAGGTTGATACCGTGCCGCCCGTAATTACGCCGGTAAACATTCGTGAGGGCAGCAACCTGTCGGCGGCCAAAAGCATTAACCTGCGCATGAGCGACAATCTTTCGGGCGTAAAAAGCTACACCGGCAAAATAGATGGCAAGTGGGTGCTGGTTGAGCACGACTACAAGACTAAATTGTTAAGATATTACTTTGACAAGGATATTAAGCCCGGAAAACATACATTTGAATTAACAGTAACCGATGCTAAAGATAATGCATCGCAATTTAGAGCTAACTTTTACCGATAAACAAGATGGCAACATTAGCAATTGGCGATAAAGCGCCGGATTTTGATGCAAAGGACCAAAACGGCAAAGCCGTTTCATTAGCCGACTTTAAAGGCAAAAACGTAATACTTTATTTTTACCCAAAGGATGATACCCCGGGTTGCACTGCCGAGGCTTGCAGTTTTAGGGATAACTATCAGTCGTTAGTAAGCCAGGGCTTTGAGGTGATTGGTGTAAGCACGGATGACGAGAAATCGCACAAAAAGTTTGAAACCAAATATAGCCTGCCCTTTACGCTGATTGCTGATGAAAGCAAGGAAATTGTTGAAGCCTACGGCGTTTGGGTGGAAAAAAACATGTATGGCAAAAAATATATGGGTACAGCACGTAAAACGTTTTTGATTAACGGAGATGGTATTATCGATCAGATTATTGATAAGGTGGATACCAAAAACTCGTCGCAGCAGATATTAGATGTGTTGAAATAACACCTATATATCAGATTAATATTTATTTTAGCCGAAATTTAGATTTTTTGCAATAAAACCTATCATTTAATGAAACAAGACATAGAGCAATTAAAACAAACCGCATCGCAGGTTCGTCGTGACATTGTGCGCATGGTACATGGCTGCCAGTCAGGCCACCCGGGCGGTTCATTAGGCTGTACCGACTTTTTGGTAGCCCTTTATTTTAACATCATGAACAACGACCCTTCGTTCAACATGGATGCCAAAGGCGAAGACCTGTTCTTCCTTTCAAACGGACACATTTCACCGGTATTTTACAGTGTATTGGCACATGCCGGTTACTTTGATAAATCAGAATTAAGCACCTTCCGCAAACTGAATTCAAGATTGCAGGGCCACCCAACTACCCATGAGGGTTTACCGGGTGTACGCATCGCTTCAGGTTCATTAGGCCAGGGCCTTTCAGTAGCCATTGGCGCTGCATTGGCTAAACGCCTTAATGGTGACGACAGCATTGTTTACACCCTGCATGGTGACGGTGAGCTGCAGGAAGGACAGATATGGGAAGCCGCCATGTTTGCTCCGCACAATAAATTAGATAGATTAATTGCTACTGTTGACTACAACGGCCAGCAGATTGACGGCCCTACCGAAATGGTACTATCATTAGGTAACCTGAAAGCAAAATTCGAAGCCTTTGGCTGGGAAGTGCTTGAAGAACCAAATGGTAACGATATGGCCAGCGTTGTTGCTGTGCTTGAAAAAGCCAAAAGCTTAACCGGTAAAGGCAAACCTATAGCCATATTGCTTAAAACAGGCATGGGTTACGGTGTAGACTTTATGATGGGCAGCCACAAATGGCACGGTGTTGCACCTAACGATGAGCAACTGGCAGTAGCTTTAGCTCAGCTTGAGGAAACACTGGGCGATTACTAAGCCCCCCGGCCCTTAAGGTAAGTTGCGGTTGCTGATGTAGCGGTTGCAATAGTTTGATCTAAATAATATCATATCACAATAAAAATTTAGCAAGTCCTCTACATTGGAGAGGATTTAAGTGAGGTTATGAAAAAATATACTTACACAGATAAAAAAGATACGCGTTCGGGTTTTGGCGACGGTTTGCTTGAAGCCGGTAAACGTAACCCGGAAGTGGTTGCACTTTGTGCCGACCTGGTAGGCTCATTAAAAATGGCCGACTTTATAAAAGCATTTCCTGAGCGCTTTTTCCAAACCGGTATTGCCGAGGCGAACATGATTGGTATGGCGGCAGGCTTAACCATTGGCGGTAAAATTCCGTTCACAGGTACCTTTGCCAACTTTTCAACCGGCCGTGTTTACGATCAGATCCGCCAGTCGGTAGCTTATTCTGACAAGAACGTGAAAATTTGCGCGTCGCATGCGGGCTTAACCCTTGGTGAGGATGGCGCAACCCACCAGATACTGGAAGACATTGGCCTGATGAAAATGTTACCGGGCATGACGGTGATCAACCCTTGCGATTACAACCAAACCAAGGCAGCAACCATCGCTATTGCCGAGCATCATGGCCCGGTTTACCTGCGTTTCGGTCGCCCTGTAGTACCTATTTTTACTGATGCAGATCAGAAATTCGAGATCGGCAAGGCATGGATGGTTAACGAGGGTGCTGACGTATCTATCTTCGCTACCGGCCACCTGGTATGGGAAGCTATACAAGCAGGCGAAAAATTGGCTGAGGAAGGCATTGATGCCGAGATTATTAATATCCACACCATTAAACCTTTAGATGCTGAGGCTGTCCTTAAATCAGTAGCAAAAACAGGTTGCGTGGTAACGGCCGAAGAGCATAACCGTTTAGGTGGCTTAGGCGATAGCATTGCACAATTACTGGCTGTTAACAACCCTACTCCGCAAGAGTATGTGGCTGTGAATGACAGCTTTGGCGAAAGCGGTACACCTGCACAGCTGATGACCAAATATGGTTTGGATGCTGAGCACATCATCGCAGCGGCTAAAAAAGTAATAGCACGTAAAAAACAAAACAGCTAAGTTCTTTATTTTAGGGTTAAAGATTTGATATGGCCGCACAGGCTGAAGACGAAGAAATACTAAGTAAGTTCCGCGACGAACGCACTAGGAACGAAGCCTTTAATCTGCTACTTAAAAAGTATCAGCAGAAAATTTATTGGCACGTGCGCCGCATGGTTATTGACCATGACGACGCCGACGACCTGACGCAGGATGTTTTCGTAAAGATATGGAAGAACTTACCGGGTTTCAGGAACGACGCGCAGTTGTACACCTGGATGTACCGTATTGCCACCAATGAGTGCATTACATTTTTGAACAGAAAGAAAATGAAAAATAATGTACCGCTGGATGATGTAGCTTATGAACTGGGCGATACATTGGCGGATTCGACGTACTTTAACGGCGACAAGGCCCAGCTGAAACTACAGCAGGCCTTGCTCACTTTACCCGAAAAACAAAGACTTGTGTTTAACATGAAATATTTTGACGATATGAAGTATGAAGAGATATCTGATGTACTGGGAACAAGTGTAGGGGCGCTTAAAGCGTCGTTCCATTTGGCAGTTAAAAAGATAGAAGCTTACCTCTTATCGTCAGAATTGTAATTTTTTAAAAATCACTTTAAACCTTTTGCTAAAGTATTAATCTAATGAGGGTATGAAGAGCGATATGGATACAAGAGATTGGCTGAATGATTTTCCCGCACTGAAACAGGTTGACGCAAAAAACCCGTTCACAGTGCCTGCAGGCTATTTCGATGACCTTCGCGAACGCACTCTTTCCCTTAAAAATTTAGATGATATAAGTACACGGCAAGCCGGCTTTTCTGTTCCCGAAAATTATTTTGAGGAGCTTGAAGGTAATATCAGCAGCCGTATTACCGTAGCCGCTGCGTTAAACGTAGAAAACACAGGTTTTATTTTACCTGATAACTACTTTGATGAACTGAGCAATAACATTCAAAGCCGTATTAACATCGAAGAAGCGGCCGGCAGCGAAAATGTAGGGTTTGGGGTGCCTGAAGGATATTTCGAAAACCTGCAACAAAACATAACCGCACGTATTGGTATTGATGAGGCCGTAAATGCCGACGAGCCTTTTGCCGTGCCTGCCGGTTATTTTGACAAACTAAATGCCGCTATTTTAAGCAAAACGGTCGATGCTGACCAGGAACAAGTTCAGCACGAACCGGTTAAAGAGCGCGGTATTATACGTAAGTTTCTTACATCAGGCGTTTACAGATATGCTGCTGCAGCTTGCGTTACCATTGCCATTGGTGTGAGCTTCTTTTTACAGAAAGATGCCCACCCGGTTGCAGCTAATGCGAATGCGCCACATGCCGATTCTTATCTGCACAGCCGCTTGTCAAACATTCCGCTGAATGAGATTCGCGGTTATGCGGAACAAAACCTTGATGCCGGTGAAACGCAAACTTACATTAGCGAAAACCTGAGCGACGAGGAGTTGTTGGACTATATTGATACTGAACTTTAATAATGAGTAATCTGGCCGGAAGAGTATATATTGTCATATTGTTTGTGCTGGGATTGTGCTTAACTGTTAAGGCGCAGGTGCCTGATAACGCGCGTGGTTTGCGTTATCAGCAAAATAAAAGCAACAACTCGGCAACGCAATCACGTTTTGCCAAGCTGGCAAACGCCAAAAAAGACTATTTTGAGCGGCAACTTAACCTTACCCCTGCCGAATCTAAAAAGTTTTGGCCTTTATACCGCCAGTATCAGCAACAGTTGGTTAATATTCGCCGTCTTAAACGCCTCAATAATTCAAGCGCGCAGCCTAACGGCCAGGAACAAATCAACAAAGAACTGTATTACGAAACTGAGCTGGTTAATATCCACAAGCGTTACAACGAAGAATTTTTGAAGATAATGCCAGCCGAAAAGGTAAGCGAACTCTACAAAAGCGAAAAGCAGTTTAACGACGAAGTGCTCAAACAACTCAGTGAACGCAGCGAACGCGCAGGAGATTAATTATTTTATTTGCGGAGTTATTAGTTTATAGATTGCATTCTCTTCCTTTATTTATACAAAATCCAATATCTATTACTTTACGTTTACCTTACAAGGTATGTCGTGATTGATATTTATCTTTGCCGGATAAATCAGTAATCGCACCTGCCATGCCTACGCTCCGCCAGCTTTTTCTTTCGCATAACGCCCAAACAACTGATTTTCCGCTGCTGCTGGAATTTGAGCGTGCCGAAGGTGTGTATATGTATGATGTACAAGGTAAAGCCTATATGGATCTGATATCGGGCATAGGCGTAAGCAGCATCGGCCACCGGCATCCGCGTGTGGTTGAGGCCATCAAAAACCAGGTTGACAAATACATGCACCTCATGGTGTATGGCGAATACGTACAAACACCCCAGGTACGCTTTGCCGAAAAACTGATATCTATATTACCCGAACGTTTAGAAACGGTGTACTTTGTAAACTCCGGCGCCGAAGCGGTTGAGGGAGCTTTGAAGCTGGCCAAGCGCTACACCGGCCAGTCAGAAATTATTGCATGCCATAACTCCTACCACGGCAGCACACACGGCGCTTTAAGCATAATGGGCAGCGATGAATTTAAACGCGGTTATGGTCCGTTACTCCCTGATGTAAGTTTCATTGCTTTTGACAGCTTGCATGACCTTGAAAAAATTACAGACAAAACCGCCTGCGTTATAGTTGAAACCATCCAGGGCGAAGCGGGTATACGTGTACCCGAGATACAATATATGCAAGCCCTTCGGCATAGATGTGATAAGACCGGCACCCTGTTGATTCTGGATGAGATACAGGCCGGTATGGGGCGTACGGGCAAATTATTCGCTTTTGAGCATTACGGCATTGAGCCGGATATTTTATTGCTGGCTAAAGCGCTTGGCGGCGGTATGCCCATAGGCGCTTTTATATCTTCCCGCGAAATTATGGGTGCTTTAAAGGATAATCCTATTTTGGGCCATATCACCACATTTGGCGGTCACCCGGTAAGCTGCGCGGCAGGACTGACAGCTCTTGAGGTGCTGCTCGCAGAGAATTTGATAGATAAAGTAGCGGAAAAAGAGCATTTGTTTAAGGCACTGCTGGTGCACCCGGCTATAAAGCAAGTTCGTGGCAAAGGCTTAATGCTGGCCGCGGAGTTTGAAAGCTTTGAACTGCTTAAGAAAATAATTGACCGCTGTATAGAACACGGTATTATAACCGACTGGTTTTTGCACTGCTCCAACTCGATGCGTATAGCCCCTCCCCTTGTTATCACGCATGATGAAATTAAAAAAGCTTGTGCTGTTATAATTGAGGCTATTGAATACTTACACGTAAGCAACTAACTTTCAAGCTTTTCTCATTATAACCTTATAACCCATCTACCTTTAAAATATATTTGCTATTAAATTTTAATTAAAAACGCACCCTTTGGTATGCTTTGTGCAACATAGTGTTTGCTGAAATAATAAAATGCTTTTAAAGCTTCTCAGCAAACTTTTTTGTTGATCTCGTGTCCTTTTTTTTGGCCGTTCTGCCAGACACATTGTATCAAAACACATTAACTAAAAATAAAAAGCAAACATATTACCAATGAAGATCGCCTATATATCTACCTATCCACCCAGAGAGTGCGGGATAGCTACGTTTAACCAAAATCTGATGCGTGCTATAAACGCTAATTTTCCGGAACGGAAAAAGCCCTCGGACGGTGGTTATGTAGTAGCCCTGAATGACTCGTCGGATATTGAAGAATATGAGTATCCCGAAGAAGTAAAATATGTAGTACGTCAAAATAACCAGAAGGACTATATCCGCGCAGCAAATTATATCAACACCAGCACGGTTGACGCCTGCATCCTGGAACATGAATTTGGAATATATGGCGGCGAGAGCGGCATCTATATCCTCCCACTGATCAACAGGTTAGAAAAACCCCTGATCTCTATATTGCATACTGTGCTTAAGGAGCCAAGCTATGTGCAGCGTATCATTATACGTGAAATTGCCGAGCAATCATCCAAAGTTGTAGTTATGAGCCAGCGCGCGGTTGAGTTCCTGACTGATATATATGATATCCCGGAGGAAAAAATTCAAATTATAGAGCATGGAGTTCCTGATCTAGAAGCGCCTGTTGATAACCCGGTTAAGAGCCTTTCTTCGTTTAAAAATCACCGAGTATTGCTTACGTTTGGCTTGCTAAGCCGTAACAAAGGCTTGGAAACCGTTATAAAAGCCTTACCTAAAATAGTCGAAAAGCATCCGGACGTGGTATATGTAATTTTAGGCAACACGCATCCCGGTGTACTTAAAAATTCCGGTGAAGAATACCGCGACTCGTTAAAAAGCCTGGCCGCGCAGCTTGGAGTAGCCAAAAATCTGGCTTTCATCAATAAATTCGTATCAGAAGAGGAATTGATCAACTACCTTACCGCTTGCGAGGTTTATGTAACGCCATATTTAAACGAGGCGCAAATTACCAGCGGTACTTTATCATACGCTGTTGGGTCGGGCGCGGCGGTAGTTTCGACACCTTACTGGCATGCGCAGGAGTTGCTGGCCCACAATCGTGGTCGTTTGTTCGACTTTAAAAATCACGATGCATTGTCAGACATTGTGATCGAACTGCTTGATGATGACAACGCCCTTAACGAGCTGAAACAAAACGCTTATCAATACGGCTTGCACCTGCGTTATCCTGCCATTGGCGCCGAGTTTATCAAGGTTGCCCAGGAAGCTTGCATGAGCCATGACTTTAGCGACAAAATACTTAAGAACAGCATTGTCGACCCGGAAATTTTACCCAACTTCAGCCTGGCGCATATATTGCGTTTAACTGATGATACCGGCATTGTGCAGCATGCCAAATACGGTATACCTAACCTGAAAGAGGGCTACTGCCTTGACGATAACTCACGCGCCCTCATTATGGCTATCATGGCCTATCAGCGTAACAAAAGCCAGGAAGCGTTTGACCTGCTGCCCGTTTACCTGAGTTACATACACTATATGCAAACGGACGATGGTAATTTCCGCAACTTCTTGAGCTTTGACAGGCGATACCTGGACGAGATAGGTTCTGAGGATTCATTCGGCCGTACCATCTGGGCTTTGGGTCATTTAATTGGTTGCGCGGCAAGTAATTCATACCGTGAGTTTGCGCTGGAGTTATTCCAAAAATCATTCCCGCACTTTAAAAACCTGCGCTATTTACGCGGCATGGCCAATACCATCATTGGCATAAGTTTATACCTGCAAGCTGTCCCTACTGATGAGGGCATGGTGCAGGAGCTTAACCGGCTTACCCAACCACTGGTTAACGCGTTTAACGAAGCGGCAACCGATGATTGGCAGTGGTTTGAAGAAGGCATGACCTATGACAATGCCATACTGCCTTTAGCGCTGCTCCACTCCTGCGAGATTACCGGCAATGAAGAGGTGCGCCAAATAGCGCTAAAATCAATGGCGTTTTTGGATAATCTGACCCTTTCAAACGGATATTTAAGCCCGGTAGGCAATGATGGCTGGTACTACCGTGGTGGAACCTTCCCGGTTTACGATCAGCAGGCTATTGAAACCATGGCTATGGTTTTGATGCATTTCCAGGCTTACAAAATATTCCGCACACCGGAATATATCGAGAAAATGTTCCTGAGCTACAAATGGTTCCTGGGAGAAAATACATTGCGCGCACCGCTTTATGACTATGAAACTAAAGGCTGCTGCGACGGCTTATTGCCAACAGGCATTAACCGTAACCAAGGTGCCGAAAGTACTTTAGCTTACATGATATCGCACCTTACGGTATTGAAAGCTTTTGAGCTGGAATACGAATACAACAAGTTTGGCCATAACGTACAAATCTGCTAAATGAAGGTAGCCGTATTAGCCCCCGTAGCCTGGCGCACACCGCCCAGGCATTACGGGCCCTGGGAGCAGGTGGCATCAAACATAGCCGAAGGCATGGTTAAGCTTGAGGTTGAGGTTACGCTTTTTGCTACGGGCGATTCCTTAACCACGGGTAAACTGGAAGCTATTTGCGAACAGGGTTACGAAGAAGATCGCAGTCAGGATGCTAAGGTGTTGGAGTGCCTGCACATCAGCAACCTGATGGAGAAGGCGGGAGAATTTGATCTGATCCATAACAACTTTGACTTTTTGCCCCTCACCTACTCCGGTTTAATTAAAACGCAGCTAATCACTACCATACACGGTTTTTCATCGGAAAAAATTATCCCGGTTTATAAAAAGTATAATTCGAGAGGGCATTATGTTTCTATCAGCAACTCAGACCGTAGCCCGCAACTGGAGTACCTTGCTACGGTATATAATGGCTTGGATATAAGCGACTTTGAATTTACTGCTGAGCCTGACGATTACCTGCTATATTTTGGTCGTATACATCACCATAAAGGCACTGCTGAATCAATAGAGATAGCTAAACGCACCGGTAAGAAACTACTGATAGCTGGAATTATACAGGACGAGAGTTATTACAAGGAAAAAGTTGAGCCGCATTTGGGTGATCAAATACAATATGTTGGCCACGCAGGGCCTGATAAGCGCAAGGAATTGCTAGGCAAGGCATCCGCCCTCTTGCACCCCATTAACTTTGACGAGCCATTTGGCATGAGTGTAGCGGAAGCTATGCTTTGCGGTACTCCGGTAATCGCTTTTAATCGAGGTTCGATGCCCGAATTAATCAGTCATGAAGAAACAGGTTTCCTGGTAACCAATGTTGACGAAGCCGTGGAAGCAGTAAGCCAGTTATCTAAGATCAACAGAAGCCAATGCCACGAGTGGGCAGCTTCGCAGTTCTCTCGCGATAAAATGGTTAGCGATTATTATAAGCTATATCAACAAATATTGGGCGCTTAAAGCGTTTTGTTGTCAGGCAGTTCAATAGCGTTGTCCTTACCTAACTTGCTGTTTTTGTAGCTGTAAGTAAAGTAGATTACTAAACCAATAACCAGCCAGGCTAAAAAGCGCAGCCAGTTGATGTAGCCTAACTCCGTCATCAGGTATAAACAACTTAGCAGACCTAAAACAGGTATTAACGAGAGGTTCTTGATGAACGATACAACGGCTATACCAGCGCTCACGATGATGAACAAAATAAGCGGGAAACGCTCGTGCACATTCTCGCCCGAAAGTAATTCTAATACAGGGCGGTGAAAACCGATCACCATGCCGATAAACAAGGCAGGCACGATAAATTTACCGTTAATATACGGCAGTTTAAAACGTCCCTGTACCGCAGCCTCACGGGGTAAAAGTAATACCCCGCCGCATACCAGCACAAAAGCGAACAGGGTGCCGATACTGGTAAGGTCTGTTACTTCAGTAAGGTTCATAAACAAAGCCGGTATGGCCACCACAAAACCAGTGACTATTGTAGCAAATGAAGGCGTTTTAAATTTAGGGTGAATGCGCGAAAACGCTTTTGGTAACAAACCGTCACGGCTCATGCTCATCCATATACGTGGCTGCCCCAACTGGAATATCAGCAAAACACTCGCCGTAGCAATAACCGCACTTACAGATATTACGTAACTTATTTTGGTCAGCCCAACCTTGGCAAATACAAACGCCAGCGGATCACCAACCTGCAAATCTTTATAGCTCACCATACCGGTTAGCACAAGGGCAATCAGCACATAAAGTATGGTACAAATAATTAATGAATAGATCATGCCCCGCGGCAGATCGCGTTGCGGGTTTTCACATTCTTCAGCCGTGGTTGATATGGCATCAAAGCCAATGTAGGCAAAGAAAACGCCCGAAACGCCCTTCATCACCCCACTAAAACCGTTCGGCATAAAGGGGTTCCAGTTGGCCGGGGTAACATAAAAAAAACCGAGCAATATTACTGCTATAACAACCGCTATTTTAAGCATTACCATGCCATTGGTAACCTTTTTAGTTTCGCGTATACCAATGTAAACCAGGTAAGTTATAGCCACCACAATAAGTAAAGCGGGTATATTTGCGATCAGTTTGAAATTACCCGCGCCCGGTGCGTTAACGAAAGCTGCTGCCGCATGGCGCATTTTATCGGTTATATCGGCAATATTGCCACCGGCGGTAAGTTTCTCTACATCCTCATGCGCTTTAAGGGCGGTATAGTAGTCCATCGTTAAGTATGACGGAATGTGGATATTAAAACCTTCGAGCAGATTGACAAAGTAAGTACTCCAGGAAATGGCTACGGCTATATTACCGATGGCATACTCCATCAATAAATCCCAACCAATGATCCAGGCAATCAATTCACCAAACGAAGCATAAGCGTAAGTATAAGCGCTGCCCGCAACCGGTATACGCGAGGCAAACTCGGCATAACAAAGGGCCGAGAAACCGCAGGTGATGGCTGTAATAACAAAAAGTATACTTACTCCCGGACCGCCATGAAAAGAGGCCTCGCCAATAGTACTGAATATACCGGCGCCAATAACAGCGGCGATACCCATCAGGGTAAGGTCTTTTACTTTAAGTGCTTTGGTAAGATGAGATGCGCCGCCTGAGTGCTCGCTGTCGCTGAAACCGCTTTCAACATCGGCTAAAATTTTTGAAACGGATTTTCTACGAAATATACTTTTCGACATTTATTAAATGCTTTATGAGGGCCAATCAACCCCAAACATAACCATTTTTTTGCATAGCCGCTGTATAAGGATTAATTTGCACCCATGAATACAGGAATAAAAAGTGTGCTTAACCGTATCAACGTTTTTTTTGTTCTGTATCTGCTGGTTTTATGTATCTGTTTAACTTTCAAACTCATTTACACGCGTGAGGAAATTTATTTCGCGGTAAATTCCCGGTATAACGAAGCAGCCGACCTGTTTTTTCAATATTACACCAACATAGGCGACGGCCTGTTTACCATTGCAATAGCCGCAGTACTCCTGCTTTTTTTCAGTTACCGGAAAGCGTTTTTGTTGGCCACGAGCTACGCAGTTTCATCACTCATCGCCCAGATTTTAAAGTTTGCGTTTGACGCCCCTCGCCCGAAACTATATTTTTCGAGCAAATTAGAAGGTATACACTTTGTTAAGGATGTACATGTTTATACGCTGCATAGTTTTCCGTCCGGCCACTCTGTTACGGCATTTTCAACCGCGGTGGTGCTTTGCTACTTCGTCAGGCAAAAGGCCTGGAGCATTGTGCTGCTGGTTTTAGCCATATTTGCAGGTTACTCGCGCATGTACCTTAGCGAACATTTTTTTGAGGACGTGGTAGCCGGTTCGGTAACCGGTGTAATTATTACTGTGCTCTGGTTAAGCTGGATTGACGGTAAACAATTTTTAAATTCACCCAAGTGGCAAAACGGGCTGTTAAAAAAGCAGAGTAGTTAAATATCATCGCCATCGCGCGTTAGCGGCGTTTCGCCTTGCAGAAAAATGGTGCGGGTATGCTGATCTATATTATAATCCCAACTTATGGTGTTATTTTCTCCACTTTCAATACCCGAGCAGGTAAAACTGTAGTTAACCCTGAACCTGCACCTGAACGAGCCCGACAAACCATCATCGGCAGGCTTAATCAACTCAATAGTAAACGCCTTAACTTCCGGGCTGGTCCCCATCCCCCAGTGATAGCGCTCCAGCCGGTTGCACATTAAGGCATGGTTTTCCGGTTTGCTCAGCAACTGATTCAAGAACAGGTCAGCATCAGTATTACTTTCAGGTGGATTGACGGTTAAAGAAAATTCTAACGTTTCAGACATGTGGCAAATATAATAAATACCTTACCCCGGCCCTATTCTGAGTAAAGGGTATATTATTTAATTGGATTATAGTATCGGGGGAATTTATTACGTAATCTTTAACTTTTGAAGTAGAAAGTACGATAACTAATCGACATGTTAATAAATACTTTACGCCCTTTTGGCATAAAACTCTACCTTTAGCGTCACCCTAAAGTTAGGCAGGCAGGTATAGATAATTTGATTGTCACAATGTCAGCACCCTACTTGTGGCAAGCAATTTGATTAGTATATATTTGTATAACAAAATTAAAAAGGAAGAAAGATCATGGCTTTAGAAATAACCGATGCAAACTTCGAAGAACTTGTATTAAAATCAGATAAACCGGTATTAGTTGATTTTTGGGCGGAGTGGTGCGGCCCTTGTCGCATGGTAGGCCCTGTAGTTGAGGAGTTAGCCAAAGAGTACGATGGCAAAGCTGTTGTAGGTAAAGTAAATGTTGATAACAATCCCGGTATATCAATGAAGTTCGGCATCCGTAATATACCCGCGCTGCTGTTCTTTAAAAACGGCGAGATTGTTGACAAACAAATCGGCGCGGTGCCAAAATCAATTTTAGCTAATAAACTAAACGCTCAGGTATAATCCTCCTGTCGTTTTTATATAAAGAGAGCGGTGCTTATGTACCGCTTTTTTTATGCGCTTTACTTTTTAAACGCATCCAATAAAAATGCGCATATCGTCGTCCGAGTAATAATCTTCCACGCAAACACTACCCTTCAAAGCCTGCGGGTGTTCAAAAAGCTTATCGATTAGCTTTGGTATAGCAGGCACGTTTGCGGGCCAATTGCTTAATGTTGTACATAAATAACGGTTTTGCGGAATAATATACAACGGCAGATCAACCACTTCAAATTCTGCTTTAAACCTGGCCGTAGCGCAAGCGTAATAATAAAAATCTCCGTTATCACACCCGCTTATGCCAAATACCTGCCTGCCGGTGAAGCCACCGCATAATTGTTCGAGCTTTTCAAACGTGGCCGGAATATCCGGCTGGGTACAAGCCGACAGGTAAAAGCATTCTATATCATTAGTTAAGTCATGAGTATAAACTTCCATAGGTTTGCAGCAGGTTTACACATCAAATGTAAACACTATGCCCTTAACTTGCAGGCGGTATAAGCGTCATAATTCGGGGTGATACGCGACAGGCTACCGCTTTAGAAATTAAAATAGCTACTTTAGTGTTATGGCAACTTTGCAAAACAATCAACACATCAGGCAACTGGCTAACCTCGAGTTACTGGCGCAGCAGGTTGTTGAGGGTTTTATAACCGGTTTGCACCAAAGCCCGTTTCACGGCTTTTCGGTAGAATTTGCCGAGCATCGCTTATATAATAATGGCGAATCCGTAAAAAACATCGACTGGAAGCTGCTGGCCCGTACCGATAAGTTGTTTGTAAAGCAATTTGAGGAAGAAACAAATTTGCGCGCTTATTTGCTGTTGGACACTTCCTCATCCATGAACTATCCGGAAAAAGGTTTAAGTAAGCTGCAGTTCTCGATATACGCCATGGCATCGCTGATGTATCTTTTTAAAAAGCAGCGCGATGCGTTTGGACTGTGCACCTTTTCAAATAAAGTAGATTTTTTAAGCGCGGCGCGTTCAACCGGTAAACATTTGTTTTACCTGTTTGCCGAACTGGAAAAAGCTTACGAAAATAAGCGTACAAACACAGCTACAGATATTGCTAAAGTACTGCATCACATTGCTGCCGAAGTGCATCAGCGCTCGCTGATCATCGTTTTTAGCGATATGCTCGAAAATAACATGGATGATCTGAAGCTTAACGCGCTTTTCGCGGCTGTTCAGCATCTTAAATTTGCTAAACATGAAGTAGTGATTTTTAACGTGACTGATAAAAAGCACGAACTTGATTTCGACTTTGATAACCGCCCGCATCATTTTATCGATATGGAAACCGGCGATGAGATCAAGGTGCATCCTAATCGCATCCGTGAGGCATACCGTTCATCCTTGCAAAACTATCGCCATCAGTTGCAACTCAAATGCGCGCAATACGATATTGACCTGGTAGATGCCGATATCAGCGCCGGATATAACGAAGTGCTCAAAGCATATCTCGTTAAGAGGAATAAAATGATTTAGATAGTCAGTAGTAAAAAGGTGAGTAGTAAGAATACGGTAATTAACACATAAGGATTAGCTCACAACTCATCATTAGCCGCGCACTATACCACTTTTTCTAAAAAAAATAAACTAATCGTAATGCAAATTGTGTTTACTGTTATTGTGTTGCTTTTTTGCCTAAAAGATAAAAAAACAAAGAAAATAACGCAATCAAATTTCCTGTATAGCTGTTAGTGATAAAACTTATCTATTTTATATGAGACTTCCTATTGTACGCAAACCAATACGAGTTAACCCGGATTCGAAGCGCGTAATAGCCCGATTTTTTTTCAATGGTAACGAGCGTGCCAAACAGGTAATACAAAAAGTGATGGTGATTAGTGAGGATGCTGCCTTTGGTATCGTATCGCCCATATTGCAGGAGTACTCAAAACGCCACCGTAATATAACACGCGTCCTCAATCGGCATTGCAGCAAATTAAAACCGCTGTTTGAGGAGCTTGGGATTGATTTTGACTCATTATCCGTTTACCGCAAATTGCTGATAGGTTCATATTTTACACATGAATATTCTATTGAGTCAGCCGCGTTCTTTAATCCATCTATTGTTGATGATCCGGACCAAACCGAGCTTGAGGAAGGCGAGCGCCGGGTAATCATGAGCTTTAGGGCTGTAGGCGAAGGCCATATCTCTTCAATTACTTTCCGCAGGGCGTTGTTTGATAAAAATAACAACATTACCGTATTACCCGCAGGTAACTATATAGATGAGGCCGAAATAGTACGTAACGCGGTATATAATAAAAAACTGTTTTTTGAGAAGGCCGTTGCCACGCAGATCAATGTTGATGTGCTGAAGGAACTGGAATCAAAGCTTGACCATCATTTTGAATATTCAAATTTGAGACGCATCATCCTGGATTCGCAAAAGATGCAGGAAGACGATGCATACAAATTGGAATATGACAAGATACTCTGGCTGGCCGATTCGTATTACGAAATTGTATTTTCGTTAGACACCGATATATCAGACCGGGTTATATTCCCGATATCTGAATATGAACGCAAAGGGATTGAAGACGCGCGTTTTGTAAAGTTTACTGATGACGACGGCAGCCACACCTATTACGCCACTTATACTGCTTATGATGGCGCGCTGATTATGCCTAAGCTGTTGCAAACCACTGATTTTTATAATTTCAGGATAATGCCTTTGTATGGCGACGGTGCACAAAACAAAAACCTGGCATTATTCCCGCGCAAAATTAACGGCAAATACGCCATGATATCACGTATTGATGGGTGCAATAACTATATCATGTACTCTGATAAGATCAACATCTGGGAGAAACCGGTATTGTTGCAGGAGCCCCGATTTACCTGGGAATTTATACAAATTGGTAACTGCGGTTCGCCTATTGAAACCGAACACGGCTGGATCATGATTACCCATGGTGTTGGCCCTATGCGCAGGTATGTTTTAGGTGCCAGCCTGTTAAAACTGGATGATCCATCAGTTGAGATCGGCCGTTTAAAAGAGCCATTAATTATACCTAACAGCGAAGAGCGTGAAGGTTACGTACCAAACGTTATTTATTCCTGCGGATCGATCGTGAACAACAACAAGTTGATCATTCCTTATGGTTTGTCAGATTATTCAACATCATTTGTTGAAATGGACCTTAACGAGTTGATCAATAAATTAAAGTCCGACGGCATTTAAATGCCGGGCAACGTAATAAAAAAGGGACGGATTCTTAAAGAATCCGTCCCTTTTGTTTTAGGAGTATTGTAGATTATGACAATGCAGTTTCTTCACGTTTACGGAACAGGAAGAAAGCAATTAAACCTAATGCCAATGCACCGCCGCCGTACAAGGCAATTTTACCGGTTTGCGAAACACCACTTGGTTCGGTATTCACATATTGGTCAGTACGTTGTAATTCATTTGATGCTTTAATTGAACTAAAGAACGTCTTATTTTCAGCCTTCACTAAGCCTTTACGACTTTCCGGATACATGTATTCAAAGGTATAAGTGGCATCTTTGGTGTATATAACCGCGAAATCTCTTATTTCAACACCATTACCGTTATCGGCTTCTAAACCAAATACCTTGGCTTTAAGGTTTCCTATGGTAGTATCACGGGCATTCAACACGCTGCCCGATGATTGACCTTGCACCTTGGTTATATATTCTTTAAATACATTGTTCAGGTCCTTTTCCTTTTTAAGTGGCTTGGCGTTACCATTTGCGGAGCGTATTACCACAATGTAACCTAATGAGCCACTGCCCGAATATATCTTTTGTCCTAAAGTGTCTTTAACTTCATGTTCAACAGGTAGGTTGACAGATATAACACTATCAATTTTTACCGGCTTTAACTCCTGCGCACCTGCTGCAAAGCTAAAAGCCATTATGCCGAGTATAAGTGATGCTATCTTTTTCATACACTAAGCATTGCTATAATTATGCCAAACCGTACTTTTTACAGTACAGTTTCAGCGGCTTAGCAAAAGGGGGTGCTGCCTTTTTGCAATAGTATAAATGCTAAAAATAAGATACAATATATTTTAAATCAGTTATTTATGTCAATAAAAGGATTGTAGCAAAAATGATTTTAACGCATATCTTGTTAGATAATAACGTTACATAAAAAAGGCCTGTCCGATACACGAACAGGCCTCTGATAACTGTTGCTATTTGCTACAGTTTTTCCATTTCGCTGCGTACAAACTCCGCAAGTTCTTTAACATAACCTGCACTAAAATCGAACTTGATTCCGGCGGTCTCATATATCTCGCGGATGGTTTTGGTGTAACCCAGTTTTAAGGCATCGAGGTATTGCTGCAAACCTTTCTCAGGGTTCTCTTTGTAATTTTTCCATACTGCAATAGCTCCCAGTTGTGCCATGCCATACTCAATATAATAAAACGGCACCTCAAAAATATGTAATTGTTTTTGCCATAAATTGGCTTCAGCTTCCGGATGTTCGCTCCAATCTACAAAGCCGGCGCCAAATGGCTCGTATATCTGTATCCAGGCTTCGCGGCGTTGCCCGGCAGTATGGTCGGGGTTCGTATATATCCAGTGTTGAAACTGATCTACCACGGCTACCCAAGGCAATGTTTTTAATACATCGATTAACTGATCACGGCGGGCGCGTTTCATGTCCTCTTCATTATCAAAATACACTTTCCAGTTATCCATAGAGATTAGCTCCATCGACATGGAAGCCAGCTCGGCTACCTCAGAAGGGCAATGTTTAAAATCGTTCAATTCCAGGTCAGCCGTTAAAAAAGTATGTACCGCGTGGCCACCTTCATGTACCATAGTAGTCAGGTCGCGAAAGGTATTGGCCGAGTTCATGAATATGAAC
Source organism: Mucilaginibacter roseus (assembly GCF_021215455.1). GTDB lineage: Bacteria > Bacteroidota > Bacteroidia > Sphingobacteriales > Sphingobacteriaceae > Mucilaginibacter > Mucilaginibacter roseus. Next base: position 145,028 of record NZ_JAJPWV010000004.1, read on the forward strand.
GGCGCACCGGTTTCGGCCAGCGGATAGTTGTAACCACCCGGAGCCTTACCCTTGCGGCTTTCTACATCAAACAAACCATTATCTTTCATGATCTCCAAGCGCTCACCCAGGTAACGGTTGATCTCGCTGAAGCATTGTATTGATTTCTCGATCAAATCGTCACCATCCTTAAATGGCTTAAGCGGAGCTTTGCCGGATGTATCAACATCAACGTCCCAAGGTTTCAGAGTTTCCAGGCCTAAAGCTTCCTTGCGCTTTTCGGCCTGTTCGCGTAAAATAGGTACTATCTCAGTTTCAATAGCGGCATGAAACTCATAGCAATCCTGCGGGGTGTAATCAAACCTGCCCAGCGCCTGGAACATGTAATCCCTGAAATTCTCGAATCCCGCGTTCAATGCCACTTTATGCCTTAACGAGCGCAGGTGATCAAACAATTCATCTAACTTCTCACGATCCTGTAAGCGGCGGGCGGTGATCTTTTCCCAGGCTTCCTGGCGTAATACGCGATCAGTGCCTTTTAACAAGGCTGAAGCTTGTTCCAAAGTAAATTCCTTATCACCGATGTGCACGCTCATGGAGCCTGTTATACCTTGGTATTTTTGCTGCTCTATCTGAATTTCGGTTTGCAACGGGATATTCTCTTCCCTAAATAATTCAAGCGCCTTGCGGACGCCACGCAGGTAAATGAAGTACTTGCCATCGTCTAAACCATCAACAAACTCATTACTAATCAACTTTTCGTTCAGCTTATTATTGTAAGGCGCGGTTTTAGGCTCTATTTCGGTAGCGAAGTACTGGAAATTTTGCAACAGCTCCTCGCTGGTGGTATCGCAGGTCATACGGATGTAGCGCCAAGCAAAATCCTCTTCCAATGCGGCTTCAAGCTCGCTGCGGTCGCGCAGCCATTGCTCCAGTTCTTCAACCGAATTTATAGGGCGATCAACTAACTCGTTATAAACAGGTTCCAGGTTTTCCCATTTTATTTCAAGATCAGCCGGGATGTATTTGCGTGTTTTTTTATGTATCATGGTATAACGTAAACGTTTTAAAATGCTAAGTTATACAATTGAACATCATGTGCACGTAAAAGGTTCAGCGTTTAAATTGTGTTTGCGATAAATGTATAATGCCATCGCGATAAGCGGTTGGCTTTATGTTAAATGCCTTTTCAAACTTTGAGGAACCAAATATATAATCATGGTCATATTGGTAGTACATCTCCACCGTACCCATAATGGTTTTATTGAATAGGCCGGCCATCCACAGCATCATTTTGTTGATGCTGGAAAACTTAGTTGCTACGCCAAACACATCTGCAGCCAGTTCAATAAACTGCTTGCCAGTTAATGCCGGCGCTGATGGGGCATGCCATATTTGGTTGTCACTCTCAGGGGTTTGGCCTAACAGGTACATAGCCTTGCCGGCATCAGGCACATAGGTAAAGGTATGTTTGGTACGGGCGTCACCAATCCACTGTGCTTTTTGCCCTTTTGAGAATTTATCAAGCACCATCATATCAAAAAAGCTATTCATACTTTCGGCACCATAAAAATCGGCACCCCGTAATATAGATGCTTTTATATTTCCGGCTTTAACTTCGTCCATCAAGGTGATAGCTGTTTTGGCGCGTACCTCGCCCTTTACACTTGTTGGATTGTAAGGTGTATCTTCCGTCATTAGCCCGTTAACCAGGCCGTACATATATACGTTGTCAAAAAATATCAGGCGGGCACCGGTGTCCTTAGCGGCATCTATTACATTTCGTGTAATAATGGGCCATTGCTCGCGCCACACATCTTTATCATAAACAAGCCCGGCGCACAGGTAAATTACGGTGGAGCCTTTCACGGCATTTAATACTTCATTACGGTTAAGCAGATCAGCCTTTTGCCAGCTAACATTGCTTTCGCTAAATTTTGATGGGCGGCGGCTTACCAGTTTTACAGTTTGGTTATTATCTATCAGTTGGCTGGTGAGCGCATTGGCTACAGGGCCGCCCGCTCCTAAAATGGTGTGCATAGCTTTATTGTTTTGTTATACACAAAGCTACCTGTGCTAATAATCTTAAATCGTTAACAAAAGATAATAAAATCAAAGTGTTGTGGTAAATATGCGCTTGCGTATGCGCGATAATGAAACGGGGGTTACACCCAAAAAGTTGGCAATATAGTGTTGCGGAATGCGCTGTAGTACGCCCTGGCCTTCCTGCAGCAATTTCAGGTAGCGCTGCTCGGGCGATTGAGTGATGAAAGCCTGAACCCGGTCCTCATAGCAGCATAAATAGTATTCGGCTACCAGACGACCGAAGCGATCCATTTTGTGGCTTAACTGCGGGTGCTCAAGCAGTTTTTGTATATTACTGTGACTAAGGCAAACCAGCGATGTATCTTCAAGTGCCTGTATGTAAACAAAGCTTGGCTCTTGCCGTAAAAAGCTCTTGTACGAGCTGGTTAACTCGTTGTTAAAACTGAAGTAATTAGTGATTTCCTCTCCATCTTCCCTCACGCTGAAGTAACGAACCGAGCCTGAAGTTATAAAGCCAAAATACTGGCATACTTTACCTTTTTCAACAAAGTATTCTTTCTTTTTTAGGTTGATAAATGTGAGATGATCTGCCAGTATTTGCCATTCTTCGTCGCTGAAAGCCACAAAGCCTTCAATATGCTGCCTGAATGCTTTAAGCTGATCTATTTTATCCATACCCTATCCAGCAAGAACAGAACGGCGAATACCACGCTGGCAATACCGTTGGTGGTCATGAAAGCGAAGTTTACACGGCTTAGATCATTGGGCTTTACCAGCAGGTGCTGGTAGATGAGCATTGCACAGAAGAAAGCTATACCGATATAATATAAAAATCCGACATGTGTAACAAATACCGGCATCACAATAAATACAGCCGAGAACACGTGCAGCAGGGTTGAAAGGTTAAGAGCCCTTACTTTACCCAGATATGCGGGAATGGAATGCAAGCTTTGGCTGCGGTCAAAATCCTCATCCTGCAAAGCATAAATAATGTCAAAACCGCTCACCCAGCATAGCACCGAAAGCGAAAAGAAGATAGGCGTTAAAGCAAACTCACCGGTAACAACCAGGTAAGCGCCGATAGGCGCTAACGATAAACCCAAGCCCAACACCATGTGGCATAAAGCGGTAAAGCGCTTGGTGGCACTGTACCCCAAAACCACTAATAAAGCCACCGGCGATAGGTAAAAGCAAAGCGGATTGATAAACCATGTGGTACCGATAAACAACACACAGTTAGCTATAGTAAAAATAAGCGTGTTTCGGGCACTGATACGGCCAGCCGGAATATCTCGCTGTATGGTGCGCGGGTTTTTAGCGTCAATGTCCCTATCCAGATAGCGGTTAAAGGCCATAGCCGAGTTACGCGCGAACACCATGCACAGCACCATCATGAGCAGCTTTGGCCACTCAAACGGATGGTTGGTGGTGGTCACCGCCAAAAAAAAGCCGATGAAGGCGAATGGCATAGCGAATATGGTGTGCGTAAACGTAACTAAGGATAAATATTTTTTCATGTATGGTGTGGCGTATTTAAAACTGCTTGTATTCCGGTATCTCAAAGTTTTGGTTGATCTGGTCAATAAAACCTAAAACATCTTCTTTGCCTATCTGATTTTCAGATGAAGTAACAAAATGTTGGGGCGCTTCTTCAAAAGTAGCGGTGAGTGCCTTTCGAAACTTTGCGACATTCTGATCTGTTTTTATGGCGGATTGTTTGTCGGCCTTTGTAAATATCAACACAAAAGGTAAACCATGTTCGCCAAGCCAGTTGCAAAATTCCAGGTCGATTTTTTGTGGCTCCAGGCGGCTATCAACCAATACCATAACGCATTGCAGGTTCTCACGTTTATCCAAATAAGTGCGGATAAATTTGTTCCAGTCTTCCTTTTTGCTTTTAGAAATACGGGCGTAGCCATACCCTGGCAGATCGACCAGATACCAATTATCATTAATTAAAAAATGATTGATCAATTGCGTTTTACCCGGTGTTTGCGAAGTTTTTGCCAGTCCCTTTTTACCGGTGAGCATATTAATAAGCGACGACTTACCTACGTTTGAACGCCCGATAAAAGCGTACTCGGGCTTTACCGGCGGCGGTAGCTTGGATATTTGTGTATTGCTGCAAATAAATTCCGCTGATTTAACGATCATAACTACAAAGATAGGCATAAGTGTTTACACACAGATAAATCATGGGCAAAATACCACTTGCATATTGCCCGCTTATGTATATTTACAAACTGATTACCAATGCTGTTTGAGCATTTCATAATTTTGATGTTTAAACATATAAAGTAATGGAAAATTACAGCATCCCGGCGCAAACCCGTATAGGCCATGTACATTTAAAGGTGAGCAACCTGCAGCGCGCTATCGACTTTTACGTTGGCTTGCTCGGCTTTGAACTGGTTACCATGTACGGCGATCAGGCGGCATTTATTTCGGCAGGCGGGTACCATCATCATATCGGCTTAAATACCTGGTACAGTAAGGATGGCGGCCCGGCACCGCAGCACACGGCAGGTTTATTTCATACCGCTATTTTATACCCTGAACGTAAGGATTTGGCTGTGATTTTAAAACGGTTGCTTGATGCGGGCTACCCGATCAGCGGCGCTTCAGACCATGGCGTTTCTGAGGCCATTTACCTGGACGACCCCGACAAAAACGGCGTAGAGCTTTACTGGGACCGCCCCCGCGACCAATGGCCGCTTGACGAAAAAGGCAACATCACCATGTTTACCAAAGCCCTGGATGTAAAGGGATTATTAGCCTTAGCTGAAGTTAAATAAGATATCGATGAGGAGAAAATAACGCTTTCTCCTCACCCCTTATTTAGTATGTAATACCGGTTGTACTCGGGTAAGTGCAAATATCTCTTCCATCAAATCATCACTCGGGTTTACCTTGAATACCTTTGATGTACCGGCTGTGGTAAGGTCATCCTCAAAATCTTTAATGGTAATACGCAATCCGCAGTTTTTAACCGGATATTTCTCATTGTTTTGTTGGATAATACCAAGCAGGGCATTAATCATTTGGCCATTAATATCGTGCAAGCTTAGCGGCACCTCTATTGATTTGCTTCGGTTATCGCGCATTTCAGATAGCAGGCTCATCACCACTATACGCAAATCCCAGTTATCTTTCTGCCTGAATTTCTCTTCAATGTTACCCTTAATGTGGATAAAGAAGCCATCAACCAACAGGTTACGGAACTTCACATAGTCATCACCAAACAGCGCGAATTCGTAGGAGTCGTTATAATCCTCCAATATAAACGTGCCGAAAGGTTTACCGGTTTTGGTGGTTTTATGCTGCACGTTGCTCATTAACCCGCCAACACATATCTCACCACGTTTGCGTAACTGAGCAAACGCTGCCGCAACATCGTCTCCACCCTCGCCTGAACGGGCTTTCTGCATCAGTTTAAGATCAGAAACGGTAGTGTTACAAAACTTTTCGAGCTCCAGCTTATAATTGTCCAGCGGGTGACCGGTAAGATAGATACCGATCACATCGCGCTCATATTTCAATTTTTCAATAAGCCCCCACTCATCACATTCAGGCATAGGCGGCTCCGGAATGTACGAGGCTACAGAACCACCAAATAATGAGGCTTGTGAACTGTTCTGTGTATTTTGATAGTCGTTGGCGTATTTTATCAATCGCTCTATGCCTGTTAGCTGAACGGTTTCTGTTTTAGCAAAAAATTGCGCGCGGTTATATCCAAAGGCATCAAATCCACCACCGTAAACCAAATTTTCATAAGATTTACGGTTAACGCTGCGCACGTTTGAACGGCGGGCAAAATCATATACCGATTCATATTGCCCGTTCAGGTTACGCTCCTCAATAATGCTTTCAACCGCCTTTTCGCCAACCCCCTTAACACCGGCAAGCCCGAAACGGATCTCTCCCTTACGGTTAGCCGCGAAAGACATTTGCGACTCGTTAATATCAGGCCCCAAAACAACCACGCCCATGCGGCGGCACTCTTCCATAAAAAAGGAAATTTTATCGATGCTGTTCTGGTTGTTTAATACCGCCGCCATATATTCTGACGGGTAATGCGCCTTCAAATAAGCCGTTTGATAAGCCACAAAAGCGTAACAGGTAGAGTGCGATTTATTGAACGCGTATTGCGCAAAGGCCTTCCAGTCGTTCCAAATCTTGGTCAGTTTATCTTTGGGGTGACCTTTGGCCACGGCCCCATCCATAAACTGCGCTTCCATTTTGTTAAGTACCTCGATCTGCTTTTTACCCATCGCCTTACGCAAAACGTCGGCATCGCCTTTGGTAAAGCCACCCAATTTTTGCGACAGCAGCATCACCTGCTCCTGGTAAACGGTAATACCATAGGTTTCGGCCAGGTATTCTTCCATCTCAGGCAAATCGTAAGTTATCGGCTCCTGCCCGTGCTTACGTTTAATAAAGTTGGGTATATACTCTATCGGCCCCGGGCGGTACAGGGCGTTCATGGCTATCAAGTCCTCAAACTTATCGGGCTTAAGGTCGCGCAGGTACATTTGCATACCGTCACTTTCAAACTGGAACGTACCGTTGGTATCGCCACGCTGATAAAGCTCAAAAGTTTTTTGATCGGTAAGCGGTATGTAGTCAATATCTATTTCAACACCATGATTTTGCTTGATCATGCGCAGGGCATCCTTAATAATGGTTAAGGTTTTAAGCCCCAAAAAGTCCATTTTGATAACGCCCGCATCTTCAATCACACGGCCGTCAAACTGCGTAACTAACAAGTCTGAGTCCTTAGCAGTTGCCACCGGAACGATATTAGTCAGGTCATCCGGCGCGATAATGATACCTGCTGCGTGTACACCGGTGTTACGTACCGAGCCTTCCAGCTTTTCGGCTTCGCGCAGTACAGTACCTTTAATATCATTGGTTTTATAGATCAGTTGCAGCTCGGGCACCTGCTCAATGGCCTGCTTTAATGTAATACCCAAGGTTTCGGGCACCAGCTTTTTAAGGGCATTCACCTCGGCAAGCGGCATATCCAGCACACGGCCTACATCCTGTATACTGGTGCGGGCAGCCATGGAACCATAGGTGATGATTTGGGCTACCTGGTTTTTTCCATATTTATCAACCACATAATCAATCACTTTTTGACGGCCGGAGTCGTCAAAGTCGGTATCAATATCGGGCATTGACTTACGGTCCGGATTCAGGAATCTTTCGAAAAGGAGATTATATTTTATTGGGTCGATATTAGTTATACCGATACAATAAGCCACTACCGAACCAGCTGCCGAACCACGGCCTGGGCCTATAAATACGCCCATGTCCCGACCGGCCTTAATAAAGTCGGCCACGATAAGGAAGTAACCTGCGAACCCCATAGTACGGATGGTGAACAGCTCGAAGTTTATGCGCTCCTCAGCTTCCGGACTAATATCTACATAGCGCTCCTTGGCGCCCATAAACGTAAGGTGCTTCAGGTATTCCCACTGGTTCAGCGTATCGGCATCGGGCGTATTGTGTATCTTAAATTCCTCGGGAATGATAAAGTTGGGCAGCATGATATCACGCTTCAGTTTCAGCGTCTCAATCTTGTCAACTATCTCGTTGGTATTATCTAATGATTCGGGCAGGTCATGAAATAACTTGCCCATTTCAGTTTGCGTTTTAAAATAGAACTGATCGTTCGGAAAACCAAAACGATAGCCCTTTCCACCTTCCTCATCGGTAGCTATAGGCGTGCTTTGCATATCGCCGGTATTCACACACAGCAAAATATCATGTGCGTTCGAGTCCTGCTGATCAACATAATGCGAATCATTTGAGCAGATTATTTTTACGTTGTGCTTTTTAGCGAATTTAAGCAGAGCGTTGTTTACTATCTCCTGCTCGGGTATATTGTGGCGCTGTAGTTCGATGTAATAATCCTCACCAAACAGGTCAAGCCACCATTTTAGCTCACGCTCACCCGCTTCCTCACCATTCTTCAATATTTCTTGCGGTACCGATGCGCCTATACAACAGCTGGTGGCAATAAGCCCTTTATGATACTTTAATATCAGTTCCTTATCAATACGCGGCCATTTACTGTAAAGGCCTTCCATATACCCAAGCGAGCATAACTTAACCAGGTTACGGTAACCTTCAGGGTTTTTTGCCAGCAGTAACTGATGGCGCCTTACGTCCTTTTTCTCTTTAGTAAATTGTTTGATATGCCTGTCCTCAACCACATAAAACTCACACCCTACAATGGGCTTCACGTTGTGCTTACTTGCCTCAGCCACAAATTTAAACACGCCAAACATGTTGCCGTGGTCGGTAATAGCGAGTGCCTTCATACCATCAGCAGCGGCTTTTTTATAAAGCTTGCTTATATCGGCAGCACCGTCAAGTAACGAAAACTGGGTATGTACGTGTAAATGGGAAAAATCAGGCATAACAACAACTCCAAATCAATTTAAAGGCAGAAATACAAAGTTATTAAAAAACAACTTCAACCTATCAACTGTTGAAAAAACTAAGTGTTGTGTTATTAGCAAACGAAACTTACTTTTTGTGCCAAAATGCCCTTTTTTGTTATCCTTTCCCACTTTGTTTGTTAGTATTTAAAACCACGTTGCACGTTATTTGATAATTCACACGAAGTATTTGCTTCAACCTTAAATACATTACAATTTTGAAAAAATTCGGACGCATCGCCCTTAAAACCATCCTTTGGATAATTGCAAGTGTTATATTTTTAATACTCCTTGTAGTTATTTTGATACAGGTGCCATCGGTACAAAATTTTGCTAAAAATAAAGCAGTAACATTTTTACAAAATAAAATAGGCACCAAGGTAGAGATAGGCCACCTGTCGCTTGGTTTACCAAAGCTTATCGTTTTGGAGGACGTTTATTTTGAGGATCAGAAACGTGATACCCTGCTTGCAGGCGATAAACTTAAGGTTGATATCAGCTTGTTTAAACTGCTTGATAACACTGTTGAGGTTAACGAAATAAACCTGCAGGGCATTACCGCCAATATTAGTCGCGGGCCTGATAGTCTTTTCAATTTCGACTACATACTAAAAGCTTTTGCCGGTGAGCAAAAAAAGGAAGTTAAACCCGAGGATACTACATCAACCATGAAATTTGCCATGGGCAATATCATCCTCGACCGTATTAACATTAAATATAAAGACGAGACGACCGGTAACGATATCAAATTCATTTTAGGGCATTTTGATACACGCATCAAAGAATTTGACCTGGACAAAATGAAGTTCGGTATACCTAAGATCAATCTATCAGGCGTTAACGCTACTATTATTCAAACGCCTAAGGGTTCATCAATAGCACAAACGGCCGCAACCGATACCGCCGCAACCGAGCCGCTGAATATGGAGCTCGATCTGGATGAGGTGGATATATCAAAAGTAAAGGTTGATTACCGTAGCGGTGAAATGGATGCCAGCGTTGATCTGGGAAAACTATTGGTTGCGCTGGACAAGATAGACCTGAAAAAACAACAGGTAGGCATCGCTAACATTACCCTCGATCAAACCAACGCCAGCGTTACTTTCGCTAAACCTCAAACCGTAGTTAAAGCGGCAGAGAAAGCTGTCAAAACAGTTGATACACTGGTATCAGCACCTAATAAGTCAGCATGGGCGGTTACATTGAAAAAGTTCACCATCAGCAATAACAATATTAAATTTGATAACAACGCCCAAAAGCCGCTTAAAGCAGGTTTAGATCCGGCGCACATGTACATCAAAAACCTGAATATTGATATCGAGAACGTATCGTACAATCCGGATAGTTCTTCAGGCCGGATAAACGCTGTAACCTTTAATGAGAAAAGCGGCTTCGCGCTTAAAAAATTCAATACAGACTTTTTTTACGGGCCCAAAAGCGCTTACCTGAAGGACCTGCTGGTTGAAACACCGAACACCGTTTTGCAAAAATCAGTTGAGGTAAGTTATCCATCTATCGATGCCATCAGCAAAAATATTGGTTCGCTGGGTGTAAATGCTAACCTGGATGGTAGCCGCCTGGGCATGCGTGATGTTACCCTGCTGATGCCGGCAATGGCTAATATGCCGCAAATGCGCAACCTGCGTAATGCTGTATTCCGCATAAATGGTAAAGTAAATGGTACCGTGAGCGATTTGCATATTCGTGACCTGGAACTGTTGGGCTTTGGCAGTACCCGCATCAGGGCATCAGCAGATATGCGTGGCCTGCCTGATATGAACAAGGCTTATTTCAACGTAAACCTAAAAGAATTCAATACTACCCGTACTGATATTTACAAACTGGCATCAGCAGGTATGATTCCGCCTACGGTTAGCATTCCGGCCAACATCAATCTTAAAGGCACCTTTAAAGGCAGCATGAAGGATTTTGATACCAAGATGGCCTTACGCTCAAGCTATGGTGCGGTTGACTTAACCGCCGGTATGCGCAGCGGCAGACGTAAAGGCAGTGAAAAATACTCGGCCAACATCAAGGCGGTTAACCTGAATGTGGGCGCGCTTACCAAACAGCCGCAAATGGTGGGCATGGTAACATTATCTGCCAACATTAAAGGTACTGGCCTCGACCCTAAACATGCCAGCCTGAATTTTAACGGTAACATAGCCAAGGCCTATGTAAAGGGCTATAACTACCAGAACCTGGTAATGCAGGGCAGCGCCAGCAATGGCAGCTATGTAGCTAAAGCGTTTATGAAGGACCCGAACATCAACTTCAACCTGGATGCCAAGGCCAACATGAACAAAAAGTATCCATCCGTAACGGCTACGCTGTTGGTTGACAGTATTAACATGCAAAACCTGAAGCTGACCAAGGACCCGATGCGTTTCCACGGTAAACTGGTTGCCGATGTACCCACCGCCGACCCAGATTACCTGAATGCCGATATTATGCTGACGGACATGGTGCTGATACAAAAAGCGCAGCGTATTCAGTTAGATACCATTAGCCTTAAATCGACCGCTACTGCTGACAGCAGCACCTTGTGGCTGAAAACGCCAATGCTTACCGCGCATATGGGTGGTAAATATACCTTAACCGGCATTGCGCCTGCCATGCAGGATATGATTGCTAAGTATTTTAATACAGCCCTGGCCAGCGGTGCTAAACCTGCACCAAAGGTTAAATATCCGCCACAGCAATTCGCATTTGATATACGCTTTGTAAAAACTCCCTTGGTAGAGCAGTTTGCACCGCAGTTAAAAACACTCGACCCGGTACTCATAAACGGCCGTTTTAACAGTACTACCGGCGAATTAATGGTCAAAGGCGCCATGCCTAAAATAGTATATGGCGAACAGGTGGTAAATAATATGGCGCTTAACGTTAACACTACCGACAGCGCGCTTAACTATAAGCTCTCTGTTGATGAGGTGAAGGTATCGCCATCAATTGATATACTTTACACCACCGTATCGGGCAACCTGAAGGATGATAAGCTATTTACCAGCTTACAGGTGCGCGATAAAACACAGAAGGAACGATACCGCATTGCCGGTACACTGAGCGTATTACCGCAGCAATACCAGTTCAGCTTTGTGCAGGATGGTTTATTGCTGGATTATATGCCGTGGGCTGTTAACGCCGATAATGCCCTGCAATTTGGCAACAAAGGCATATTGGCCCGCAATTTTACCATCACCAATGCTAACCAGGTATTAAGTGTAAACAGCAACCCGCAAACGGCAAATTCGCCTATTGATGTACAGTTCCGCAACTTTAAGATAGAAACGTTGACTAAGATTGCGCAGCAGGACTCGCTGCAGGTGGGTGGTACCATTAACGGCGATGCCAATGTGAGTAACCTGCAGGCTGCCCCGGTATTTACTGCAGCCATTAACGTAGGCGATTTTAATTTTAAAGGAGATACCGTTGGCAACATCGCTATTAAGGTTGATAACCAAACAGCGAACGCTTATGCGGCCAATGTAAGCATCACCGGCAAGGGCAACCAGGTTGATTTGAACGGTTTATATTACACCGCGCCCGAAAGCCGGATGGATATGAACCTGAACATTGTGAAGCTGGATATGAAGAGCATACAGGGTTTTAGCTTTGGTGCCATACGCAATGCCAGCGGTGATATTACCGGTGCGCTGAAAATTACCGGCACGCCATCGGCACCGGCGGTAAGGGGCGATATTAACTTTAATAAGGTAGGCTTCAATGTATCAATGCTGAATTCTTACTTCCGTATGCCGCAGGAGAGCATCACCTTCAACGATCAGGGCATCCGTTTTAACGACTTTACTTTGGTTGACTCTACCGGAAACAAAGCCGTGGTATCAGGCAGTGTGTTCACTAAAACCTATACGGATTTTGCTTTCGGCATGGATATCAATGCAGACAATTTCAGGGTAATTAACTCCACCCAGGCCGATAATAAATTATTCTGGGGTAAGCTGTTTATCAATACTAACATTAAGGTACGGGGTGATATGAACTCACCGGTTGTGGATGCCACACTTACCGTTAACGAAAAAACGGATATGACCTTTGTACTGCCAAGCGCTGACCCAAGCGTGGAAGACCGCGAAGGCGTGGTTGAGTTTATTGATAAAGATGCGCCTAAGCTCGACTCAATATTATTGGCCCGCCAACTGGATTCACTCCGCAAATCGGATGTTACCGGGCTTGATGTTTCCGCTAACATCAACGTACATAAAAATGCCAACTTCAACATCATTATTGATGAACGCAGCGGCGATAAAGTAAACATTAGAGGCGAGGCAAGCTTGAATGGTGGTATTGACCCGAGCGGTAAAATTAACCTCACAGGTACCTATACCGTTAACCAGGGATCATATAATCTGTCGTTCGCTACGGTTAAGCGCCGGTTCGACTTTAAGCAAGGCAGCACCATACAATGGACAGGCGACCCAACCAGCGCTAATGTTGACCTGACGGCGGTATATGTAGCTAACGTACCTCCTATTGATTTGATCGCAAGTCAGACAGAAGGACAAACCTCAGTAATGGCCAAGCAAAAGCTGCCATTCAATGTTAATCTGAACCTGCGCCAGGAACTGCTAAAACCGGCCATCAGTTTTGATATAGTTTTGCCTGACAGTAATTACTCTGTATCCCAGGAAATTATTACACTGGTTGATAATAAACTTGCGCAGGTGCGTCAGGATCCTAACGAATTGAACAAACAGGTATTGGGCGTATTGATACTCGGCCACTTTATAGGCGATAATCCACTACAAAGCCAGGGTGGCAGCGCCGGCGTTGAAGGTGCCATACGCAATAGTGTTAGCGGTTTGCTTACCGATCAGTTAAATAACCTGGCCGGCGGACTTATCCAGGGTGTTGACCTCGACTTTGGCTTAACATCCGGTGAAGATTATTCATCGGGCACGGCAACTAACCGCACCGACCTGAATGTGGGCGTATCTAAACGCTTCCTGAATGATAGGTTAACCGTGTCTGTAGGTAATAATTTTAACCTCGAGGGTGCACAGGCGGGTCAAAAAGCTACCAATATTGCCGGTAACGTATCCGTAAATTACAAGCTGAGCCGTGATGGTAGATATACGCTTCGTGCTTACCGCCGTGATGAGTTTGTAGTAATACAGGGCCAGATTATTGAAACCGGCCTGGGCTTTACCTTAACTATGGATTACAACCGCTTTAGCGAAATATTCCGCAAACGTACTCCTGAAGAAAGAAGGTTGCGACGCAAATATAAAGAGGAACAAAAACGCAAGGAAGAGGAAGAAGACAAGCGCAACGAAGCCCTCGAGCGCAAGGATGAACAACAGCAGCAACAAGAAGAGCAACAGAAAAAAGAGCAACCTACAAACTAAACTCATGATAAAAAATATAAAATACGTTTTAGTACTTACCATTTTTTTAAGTGCCTGCAGCAATACCAAATACCTGCAACCGGGACAAAAGCTGTATACCGGCGGCAAGGTTAAAATTGTGGACACAGACAGCTTAAAGAAAAGCGACCGTAAGGCGCTCGAAGCTGACCTTACGCCATTGCTACGGCCAAAGCCTAACTCCTCTATCTTGGGTTTAAGGGTAAAACTCTACATCTATAATAAAACACGCACCAATAAAACAAAGGGTTTTAAACATTGGCTTAATACTAAATTTGGCGAGCCACCTGTTTTAGCCAGCCAGGTCAACCTCGAAAAAAACAGCGAGATTTTGCAGAACCGACTGCAAAATAAAAGCTACTTCCAAGCTACGGTAAGTGGAGACACTATTGGCAAAAAGAAAACAGCCAAAGCAGAGTACACCGTTAATACCGGCCCCGCTTACAAAATTCGCAGCGTAACCTTCCCCAAAGGAAATGAAAGCCTTGACACCGCCATTGCAGGAACCGCAGGTGAAACCTTACTAAAGCCAGGCGATAAATACGATCTGGATGTGATAAAAACTGAGCGCTTACGCATAGATGCCAAACTCAAAGAAAGAGGCTTTTTTTACTTTGCGCCCGAGGACATCATCATGCGGATAGACAGCACGATAGACAACCACCAGGTAGACATTTTTGTGGCTGTTAAACCGGAGGTAAATGATCGCGACCGCCGTATATATACCATTAATAAGCTGTACGTATACCCGAGCTATTCGCTGCGCGATACCGCACTCCATTTGGATCAGGCCGTACCTTACCGCTGGTATAACGTGGTTGACAGGAGAAAATCCATCAGGCCTTTCGCATTTAAAAACACCGTATTAATGCAACCTGGCGAAGTTTATAACCGTACTGCACATAATAACTCGCTTAACCGCTTTGTAAACCTGGGTCCGTATAAATTTGTGAAGAACAGGTTTGAGCCGGTTGCATCCGACTCGTCAAAACTGGATGTTTTTTACTTCTTGACGCCATACCAAAAAAAATCAATACAGGTTGATGTGCTTGGACGTACCAACTCAGCCAACTTTACCGGTACACAGATCAATATCAACTGGAAGCATCGTAACGCTTTTAAAGGTGCTGAGCTACTTACCTTCCGCCTTTTCGGAAGCTCGGACGTGCAGTTTTCCGGTCAGGGTGGCGGCTTTAACGTTTATCAGGTGGGTGGCGAAATGAAACTGACCTGGCCCCGCTTTATATCGCCGATCAACATACGGTCAGACAATGCCTATATTCCGCACACCAACCTTACTTTAGGTTACACGCTGATCAACCGTACAAATTTATATACCCTAAATTCGTTCAACGGATCATTCGGTTATGACTGGAAGCAGAGTGTACACAAAAGCCATGAGCTGAATTTGCTTAATATAACATTCGTTAACCCGGCTAACGTAACTCAACTATATCGCGATAGTATAGCCAAGAGTAACAACCCTGCGTTACAGCATGTTATCGACAGGCAATTTACCTTCGGCCCGAGCTATAGCTATACATATACCAACACTACTGAAGAATATCGCACAAACACATTGTATTATAATGGCCGGGTAAGTTCTTCGGGGGTAATAGCAGGTTTGGTTTCAGGTGCCGATACACTTGCCGGTAAGGAAAAATATTTGTTCGGCAGTATATTTAACCAGTTTGTGAAGTTTGAAAACGATCTGCGTTTTTATCATAAAACAGGGCCAAACAGCTCCATTGCTACCCGCTTAATGGTTGGCGTTGGCGTGCCGTTCGGCAACTCAACGTTGATGCCTTATAGCCAGCAATTCTTTATCGGCGGCTCAAACAGCTTACGTGGCTTTAGGGCACGTTCAATAGGCCCGGGCACTTATTATGCCGGCCGGCCAGAGGAAGGCGGTTTCCTACCCGATCAGGCAGGTGATATCAGGATAGAGGGCAACGTAGAGTGGCGTCCAAAACTATTTAGCATTGTACGTGGTGCCGTATTTGTTGATGCCGGTAACATTTGGCTGATGCGCGGCACAGATGCTCAACCCGGAGCTACTTTCGGCCGCGATTTTTACAAGGAGTTCGCGGTTGACGCGGGTGTAGGTTTACGTTTTGATGTTAGCGTACTGGTGCTGCGTACCGACCTTGGTTTCCCTATCAGAAAGCCATGGTTACCGGAGGGCCAGCGCTGGGTGATTGACAAGATTGACTTTGGCAGCAGCGCATGGCGCCACGAAAACCTGGTGTTTAACCTGGCTATCGGTTATCCGTTCTGATTAGTTTACAGTGGGCGATTTACAGTGGGCGGTATAAAATACAACTGCCTATTGTAAACAGCCCACTGCAAACTGAAAATACTACCTTTGCGCCCAATGCAATACATTATACCTCTACATATTATTGACCTGCAAGGAGACGGCTTTCATCCTTTAATTGATATTACTTTATTTGGCAAAACATACAAACTCGTTTTGGATACCGGTGCATCGCGCACCGCGCTGGATAAAACCCTGCTGACCGAGGCAAACGGAGAAGATTTCATTTTAGCCAGCGATAAGCTATCCACCGGCTTGGGTACTAACAACATGGTATCGTTCACTGCAACTTTAAGCGATATGTACATCGGCCAGCTGCAACTTGATAATTTCGATGCGGCAGTGCTCGATCTTTCAACAATTAACATAGCCTACGAACAACTTAATCACCCAAAGGTATTGGGCGTGTTAGGCGGCGATATACTGATGGAGTACAAAGCTGTAATTGATTACGGCAAACGACAGGTGATATTTAAAACACGAATGCGGAAAGCATAAAAAAAGCCTCTCAAATTTGAGAGGCTTTTTCGTATCTGTTTAACTACTTACGCGTCAATCTTGGCGTACTTAGCATTTTTCTCAATAAATTCACGGCGAGGGGCAACTTCATCACCCATCAGCATGCTGAAGGTATGGTCGCACTCGGCAGCGTTTTCAATAGTAGCTTGTTTGAGTGTACGTGTAGCCGGGTTCATGGTAGTTTCCCAAAGCTGCTCGGCGTTCATCTCACCCAAACCTTTGTAACGCTGCACATGTACGCTATCTTCTTTACCGGCGCCTTTAAGCCGTTGTATAGCTGCATCGCGCTGCTCATCATTCCAGCAGTACTCCTGCTCCTTACCTTTTTTAACCAGGTAAAGCGGTGGCGATGCGATGTATACATAACCAAACTCAACCAGTTCCTTCATATAACGGAAGAAGAAAGTAAGGATCAGCGTAGTAATGTGCGAACCGTCAACGTCGGCATCCGTCATGATCACAATTTTGTGGTAACGCAGCTTAGTAAGGTTAAGCGCCTTGGCATCCTCAGGCGTACCAATGCTCACACCCAGCGCGGTAAACATATTCTTGATCTCCTCATTCTCGTAGATCTTATGCTCCATGGCTTTCTCCACGTTCAATATCTTACCACGCAGAGGTAATATAGCCTGTGTATCGCGGTTACGGCCCTGCTTGGCGGTACCACCCGCCGAGTCACCTTCGACCAGGTAGATCTCGCACAATGCCGGATCGCTGTTGGCGCAGTCAGCCAGTTTACCCGGTAAGCCTGAGCCACCCATTACGTTTTTACGCTGCACCATCTCGCGGGCTTTACGTGCCGCGGCACGGGCAGTAGCGGCAAGGATCACCTTCTGCACAATCATGCGTGCCTCTTTCGGGTTTTCCTCCAGGTAGTTGCTCAATATCTCGCCAACGGCAACGTTTACCGCGCCGCTCACCTCGCTGTTACCCAGCTTGGTTTTGGTTTGGCCCTCAAACTGTGGCTCGGCAACTTTAACCGATACTACCGCAGTTAAGCCTTCACGGAAGTCGTCACCGGTAATTTCAACCTTAACGTTCTTCAGCAAACCTTCTTTATCCGCGTATGATTTCAGGGTACGCGTTAATCCCATACGGAAACCGGCAACGTGTGTACCGCCCTCAATGGTATTAATGTTGTTTACGTACGAGTGTACATTCTCTGAGTAGCTATCGTTATACTGTAAAGCCAGCTCGACAGGTACACCCTGCTTGGTGCCCTCAACATAGATGGGCTCCGGAATGATAGACGCACGGGTGCCGTCCAGAAATTTAACAAACTCTTTAAGTCCACCTTCAGAGAAAAACTCTTCGGCCTGGTAACCACCTTCAGGCAGTTCTTCGCGCTCATCCGTTAAGGTTAAGCGTATACCTTTGTTTAAAAAGGCAAGCTCACGTAAACGGGCTGCCAGGGTATCATACTTGTACTCTAAAGTAGTAGTGAATATCTCCGGATCGGGCTGAAAGGTTTGTATGGTACCTGTACGTGAGCTTTCGCCTATTGATTTTACATCAAACAATGGCTTACCACGCTCGTACTCCTGGGTAAATATTTTGCCTTCGCGGTGAACTACAGTTTTAACGTGGGTTGACAGCGCGTTAACGCAACTGATACCCACACCGTGTAAACCACCTGACACCTTATAAGTATCCTTATCAAATTTACCGCCCGCGTGCAGCACCGTCATTACAATTTCCAGTGCCGATTTATTTTCTTTGGTGTTGATACCCGTTGGTATACCACGGCCATTATCTTCAACCGTGATGGAATTTCCTTTGTGGATAGTAACCTTTATATCATCGCAATAACCGGCAAGTGCCTCATCTATCGAGTTATCAACCACCTCATATACCAGGTGGTGCAAGCCTTTAACGCCGGTATCGCCAATGTACATGGAGGGGCGCTTGCGTACAGCTTCTAAACCCTCTAAAACCTGTATATTATCTGCTGAGTAATTTGATTTATCCTGATTTTGTTCGCTCATAAATAATTAAAAGTATAACCTTCAAAAATACGAAAAATATGCGAGATTACCGCTATGTTGATAACTACCAGGGTGTGGAAACTTGCCTGTTAAATGATTAGGATAGTTACAGGTAAAGATTATATTTGTGAAATTTTTTTACTGAAGGATGATGATACACAAAGCCTCTTACTTTTCAAAACTGACTTTAGGAGCTGCCTCTGCAGCGTTATTAATAGCAGGCACTTTAGCCGCTTGTAACAACGAGCAAAAACCGGCTGACAAACCTGCAGCAACCACAACAACCGCAGGCACAACTGCCGCCCCTGCCAAAGAAACCATCGTTTATATTAACCAGGACTCTTTGCTGGCTAAATATGATTATGTGAAAGATATGGGCGACCGCTTGCAAAAGAAAGGCAAAGCCGCACAGGGTGATGTTGACTCTCGCAAGCAAGCCATACAACGCGAGTTTGTGGAGTATCAGAAAAATGCAGCTACCATGAGCGCCGACCAGCGTGCTGCTACCGAGCAACGCCTGCAGAAAAAAGCGCAGGAAATGCAAGGTTATGAGCAAAATGCTACTGCCGCTTTCCAAAACAGCCAGGCTGATGAAAACGATAAGCTATTCAATAAGGTTAGCGATTACGTTAAGAAATACGCGAAAGAAAAAGGTTACAAAATGGTTTTAAGCTACTCACGCCTTAACCCGACTGTATTATATGGCGACGAAAGCCTTGATGTTACTGCAGATGTAGTAAAAGGCCTTAACGAAGAGTATAAAAAGAAATAAACCCACGTTGCCCTTTCCTGGGACTGGGAATTCATGGTAAAACAAAAGCCGCAACTTTATTTGAATTGCGGCTTTTGTTTTACCATTAGTTTTTTATAAACCTAATGGCATGCCTGCTGCTTTCATTTTGTAACGCATGAATTAAAACATAAGTAGCGTCGTCACTTAAATGATCGTAAATACTAAAGCATACAGGTAAATTAGTTGTATTATCGCTTGATTTTGCCCAACTCGTAGTCCAAAATACGGCAAGCCTGCCTGAGTAATCATATTGTTTAAAATAACCATCGTAGGCGCCGGTGCTTACTGCGTTAAACCCTAAGGAATTAATGCCTTTCGTAAACCATGTTTGCGTTGCCATGAATTTTAATGCATCTTCTTTTTGTAAATAGGTACCGCCTGCATTATCCGAGGTTTTACCCACATAATTCATCAGCTTCAAAAAATCTTCTTTAGCGGGCAATCTCCAACCAGCCGGCGCTTTAACAGTTTTGGCTTCGCTAAGTGTGTAAAGCTTGCCAGAATTTTCCATATCAGCCATTTGATCATACTTCACACCGCCGGCACCGTCATAATTTACCGCAGTCCATAGCTGTGTTCCAATCTTTACTGTCGGGTATTGTTTTCCATCAATGGTTATAACTGATTCATCTTTGTCTGTGACAACTTCTTTAGAGTCATCTTTTTTGCAACCGCCAATTATAAACATAACGGCAGTTAAAATGCATAAGGTTGGTTTCATGTTTTTATTTTGATTTATATATTAAGTACGCCTATTCTTCTTCGCCTTCTTTATCCTTTGAATTTTCAAAAAAACCTTCCTGCAAATCATCGATTTCGCGTCGGTCGCGCTTAGTCGGGCGGCCGGTACCACGGTCGCGGCGCAACGTAGGGGCATGAAACATTGATTGAAAGGAATGAGTATCCTGCACGGGCGTTAAATCTTCGTAAAAGTCGACAGCCTTTTTAGCATCTACACGGTTTTCGAGCAGGCCGGTGACTTTTACCACCTTACGCTCCAAGCCTTTTGATACATTGTAAGTATCGCCCAGCTTAACCTCGTAGGAGGCTTTTAAATTCTGGCCATCCTTTTTCACACGTCCGGCCTTGCAGGCTTCTGCAGCCAGGGTGCGCGTTTTAAACAGTCTGATGGCCCAAAGGTATTTATCTATACGTAGTTTTTCTTTTTCAGGCATGAGGCAAAATTAAGAAATATCTAACTACTCCGGTGCAAAGTAGGTTGCTGAAGGTTGCTGAAATGCAACCGGCTTAATCTTAAATGTTCGCAGGTCAACGGCATACTTTGCCTGTATGGTGTAGATAGTTCGGTTATTCACTAAATCATGTGTTTCCAATTGAGCGAAATAAACGCTATCATTTGGAGCCTCAAACCAAATTGAAACCGTTTGTCCTTTCTTATCAAATTTATTTATTACCTGTTGATATCCTTTGTAAGCCATAAGATTATCAATTATTCTCTGCTGCAAAACCACTTCGTTTGTTACTGCCTTGTCCAGTTTGGATTGCCAATCAACACCATATTTCTTGCGCAAACGCATGCTTACTTCACGGTTATGATTTTCTGCGCTGTCGGCTAATTCTTTACTTATTACACAATTGGCTACACTTTTATAATGTATTTGCCAACGCTTTGCAACCACATATTCGGCTCTGGCTCTTTCAAATGAATCATGCAAGCCATAGCGATAAATGGTAAGTGAATCTTTTAAGATCACCTTCGGTTGTGTAGTGTTACCATTACACCCGACGGAGATTATGATTATCAGCGAAAACAAAAGATTTAGGTATCTCATTAGCATAAAAACAAATTTCTATTAAAATTAAAAACATCGATTTAAAAAACAGCTTTTACCTTTGCATTCATACTATAATTATACATGGCGACAGAGAACGACAGATACGAAGACGATTTTGAAGAGGAATACGAAGATACAGACGAACAACCCGAAGGAGATTATGTAGAGCTATACTCCAAATGGAGCATATGGGGGTTCAGCATATTTTTTTCGAGCTTTGTTGGAGCCCTGCTACTGATCCGCAACCTATGGATATCAGGGTTCAAAAGAGCCGCGTTTGGAATTGGAGCGTTCGGTCTGGTTTATTCATGCGCTACCTATGTAGCAATCATTTCGGCACCGACAAAGGACATCGTGATTATAAACCTGCTTGTAATATCAGCCAATGTTATCGGCGGATATATATATGCCGTGTTTTTTTATAAGCGTTATTTCCCGGCAGATGATTATTATCCCAAAAGTATCTGGGGAGCGTTAGGTATAGCAATACTTATCTATTTGGCTCTTGCTATTATAATGCGACAGATCGATCCGGAAGCCATGAAACAGTTAAGAGCCCAATAACATCCATATTTTGTATAAAAATCCTTTAATTTGCCCCAAAGTTTATAATATACCATGCAAGATCTGAAAACACTTATTGAAGAAGCCTGGGAAGACCGTGCCCTGTTGCAATATAACGAATACAAAGACGCCATTGAAACCGTTATTGAACGGTTAGATAAAGGCGAATACCGCGTTGCCGAAGTTATCGGCGGCCGCTGGCATACTAACGATTGGATCAAGAAAGCCGTTATCCTATACTTCCCTATCCGCGTTATGGAAGAGAATAAGGTGGGTCCGTTTGTGTTCCATGATAAAATGGCGCTTAAAACTGATTACAAACAAACCGGCGTTCGAGTAGTTCCTCATGCTATTGCCCGTTACGGCGCGCATTTGGCCAAAGGCGTTATCATGATGCCATCGTACGTAAACATAGGCGCTTTTGTTGACGAGGGTACCATGGTTGATACCTGGGCTACCGTAGGCTCGTGCGCCCAAATTGGCAAACACGTACACCTAAGCGGTGGTGTAGGCATTGGCGGCGTTTTAGAACCGGTTCAGGCTGCTCCCGTAATTATTGAGGACAATTGTTTCATCGGCTCACGTGCCATTGTAGTAGAAGGTGTACACGTAGAGAGCGAAGCTGTATTAGGCGCTAATGTGGTGCTAACCGCTTCAACTAAAATTATTGATGTTACCGGCGAGGAGCCGATTGAATATAAAGGCCGCGTACCGGCACGTTCAGTAGTTATACCGGGCTCATACACAAAAAAATTCCCTGCGGGTGAGTACCAAGTGCCTTGTGCGCTGATCATCGGCAAACGTAAGGAGTCGACCGACAAAAAGACTTCGTTGAATGACGCATTGCGCGAAAATAACGTAGCGGTTTAATTGGTGAGTAGTGAGGTGTGAGTAGTGAGTAATATTGAAATTGAGCAATAAACAGACTAAACAATATCTGATATACGCTTCCCTTCCTTATTCACTATTCACCATTCACCATTAACCCTTCATCCCCTCCAAATGAAAATACTGATAAGGCTACCCAACTGGCTTGGCGATGTGGTGATGAGCACCTCATTTGTTACCGCCGTGAGGCAGCTTTATCCTGATGCGCAGGTTGATGTGATTATTAAACAGGAATTAAAAGGCATTGCCGCACTGATTCCGGGCGTCAGTAATATCTACTCCTTTTCCAAGCAGGAATTTAAAGGGCTGGGCGGTGTTTACCGCTTTGGTAAAGTACTTCGCAGTCAGCAGTACGATATTTATTTTAATTTGCCCCCGTCGCTTTCATCAGCCGTAATGGCTTTTGCAACAGGCGCTAAAAAACGGGTAGGGTTTAATAGTGAAGGTGGTTTCCTTTTCCTCACCAAAGCATGCAAACGCCCGAAAAATGTGCACCGGGTACGTGAATATATTTCGCTGCTTGAACAATTCACCGGGCAGCTTGTACCGTCCGAACCGGTAAAGGTTATCGCCCATCCCCTGGTTAACGAGCCAAAGCAATTACTGGTTAATTTTAATTCCGAAGCCGAGTCGCGCCGTATGCCGGTTGATAAAGGTATCGCCCTGCTTAACATGCTATTGAGTACCTTTGCTGATATTAGCATAGGCATGATAGGCGCTCCCAAGGATGCTGACCATGTAAACGCTATATTGTCAGGTGTTATCAATAAGGACAGAATTGTGAACCATACCGGGCAAACCAATCTCACCAACCTGGCATCGTTAATGGCGGGTACAGCGGCCTTGCTAACAGTTGATTCCGGTCCGGCGCATTTGGCTAACAGCGTGGGGTTGCCGGTAGTAGTATTATTTGGAGCCGGTAATGAACATAATACCGAGCCGTTTAACCTGGATGACCTGACCGTTATTCGTTCCAATAAATTACCTTGCGAACCATGCGTGCGCAACACTTGCAAGCTTTACGGCATACCCAAGTGTATGCAGTTGCTTGACGAAACAAAAATTATTGAAGCCCTGCGTAAATATTTGAACCATGCTTAAAGACGAAGTTGCAAAAGCCCTTAAGGTTATACAGGATGGCGGTATCATCCTCTACCCTACCGATACCATTTGGGGTATTGGCTGTGATGCCACCAACACCGAGGCTGTGAAAAAGATATTCGCCCTTAAACAGCGCGAGGAAGCCAAAAGCATGATCATTTTGCTGGATACCGATAACAAGCTGCAAAGTTACGTGCGCGAGGTGCCCGACATTGCTTACGATCTGATTGAGTTTGCCGAAAACCCTTTAACACTGGTAATGCCCGGCGCCAAAAATATATCCGAAGCACTGATAGCCGCTGATGGCAGTGTGGGCATACGTGTGGCCAAACACCCCTTTTGCGAGCAGTTGATACAGCGCCTGCGCAAACCACTGGTATCAACATCAGCCAATATCAGCGGAGAGCCATCACCCCAAAACTTTGGCGAAATCTCCCAGGAAATTATTGAAGGTGTTGATTATGTGGTGGATATTGACCAGCACGACACCTCCCTGAAAAAACCATCAACCATAATGCGTTTAGCGCCTGATGGCAGGTTTGAGTTTCTGCGCCGCTAATAAGCGTTTTACAGCTCATTTTTATAAATTTGCACCTTTCATTAATGCACATCAGGCATGCAAGGGAATGAAGGAGCATCTGCAACACCATATATTTAAAGTAATATCGCAATTGGCGGGTCAGCAAAACGTACAGGCTTATGCCATTGGCGGTTTTGTGCGCGATCTGTTCCTGAAACGCCCCTCAAAGGATATTGACGTGGTGGTGATAGGCAACGGCATCACCTTTGCCGAAGCTGTGGCCAAAAAGCTCAATGTACAGGTGTCGGTGTTTAAGAATTTCGGTACGGCTATGCTTAAGTATCACGATCTGGAAGTGGAGTTTGTTGGCGCGCGTCGGGAATCGTACCGCCGCGACTCACGTAAACCTATTGTGGAGGATGGCACTTTGGAAGACGACCAGAACCGTCGCGATTTTACCATCAACGCGCTTGCGCTATCCTTACATCCTGATAATTTTGGTGAGTTGCTTGACCCGTTCGGCGGCATATCGCACCTGAAACAAAAGCTGATCAAAACACCGCTAAACCCGGTCGAAACCTTTAGCGACGACCCGCTGCGAATGATGCGGGCCATACGTTTTGCAACACAGCTTAGTTTTAAGATTGACGATACTGCTATCGAGGCCATTAAAACAAATACAGATCGCATCAAGATCATATCGCAGGAGCGCATTACGGATGAACTGAATAAGATCATCCTGTCCCTAAAACCATCCATTGGTTTCAATTACCTATTTGATACCGGCTTGCTGCACAAAATATTCCCGCAAATGGTCGCACTTTACGGCGTTGAATATCGCGATGGCAAAGGCCATAAAGACAACTTTTATCACACCCTGCAGGTGCTTGATAATATCTGCGAAACCACTACCGACCTATGGTTACGCTGGGCCGCTATACTACACGATATTGCCAAGCCGCCCACCAAGCGCTTTGAACCCGGCCACGGCTGGACGTTTCATGGCCATGAGGACAAAGGCGCACGTATGGTGCCTAAGATATTTGCGCAGCTAAAACTTCCGCTTAACGATAAGATGAAGTTTGTGCAGAAAATGGTACAGTTACACCTGCGGCCTATTGTGTTGTCACAATCCATTGTTACCGATTCGGCAGTGCGCCGTTTACTTTTTGAGGCGGGCGACGATATTGACAGCCTCATGCAGTTATGCAAAGCCGATGTTACCACTAAAAACGAGTACAAGGTTAAAAAATACCGCCAAAATTTTGAGCTGGTACAGCAAAAGCTAAAGGATGTTGAGGAGCGCGACAGCATACGCAACTGGCAGCCCCCGGTTACCGGTACCGATATTATGGAAATATTCGGGCTAAAAGAGGGCCGTGAGGTGGGTATTATCAAAAATCAGATACGCGAAGCCATCCTTGAAGGCGAAATTCCAAACACACGCGAAGCGGCACTTCAATTTACTATTGAAAAAGGCACACAAATTGGCTTAAAAGTTGTTGCTCAAACCAAATAAAACAAAACATTATTAATTTTGATAAAAATATAACAAATGGCAGTATACAGGTTCAGGGTTACCTTTGAGGATTATGATGATATTGTAAGGGAGATCGATGTAAAATCGAACCAAACATTTCAGGATCTTCACCATGCGATACATAAATCAACAGGCTATAACCCCGACTATCCTTCATCATTTTATATCAGCAACGATCAGTGGACCAAGGGCGAGGAAATTACCTTTATGCCTAACCAGCGCAAAATTGACCGCGGCATAGCCCTGATGGAAAAGGTAAGGCTAAGCAGCTTTATTGATGATCCGCACCAAAAGTTTTACTATACGTTTAATTTCGACCGTCCGTTTGATTTTCACGTGGAACTGATGAAGATTATTCTGGATGAATCGCCAAAAGCTGAATATCCACAGGTGGTACGCTCGGTGGGCGAAGCGCCAAAACAATTCGGCAATGTATTCAACCCAACCATACTGCCGCCAACCAGTGAAGAGTTTGACTTTTTGAACGAAATGGAGTACAATCCTGAAGACACTGAAGATTTTACCGAAGTTGATGAAACCGGCGAAGCTGTGAACAGCAATGAGGAAGAGCAAGAAGAAGAAAGCGATGAGTTTGGCGACGAATTTTCGGATAACGAAAATTACGACGAAGACGGCCGTGGCCGGGGCAGCCGGGATGATTATTGATTAGTCGATAGCTATGGTCGATAGACCATTGTCAGCATACAAAATAGCGATGGCTTTATCACCCATCGCTATTTGATTTTTAAACCTTTATATCCGTGATGGATCAGCACAGCGGTTCAAAAAAACTTATTGTAATAGCAGGCCCAACAGCAGTTGGTAAAACCGCGGCTGCCATACAACTGGCGCTACATTATAATACAGTAGTGGTATCAGCAGATTCCAGACAATTTTTCAGGGAAATGACAATCGGCACCGCCAAGCCTGATGCGGATGAACTTGCGACGGTAAAACATTATTTCATCAATTCGCACTCCATTAACGATGATTTTAACGTTGGTGATTACGAAAAGCAGGCACTGCAATTACTCAATGAGTTGTTTAAAGTACATGATGTAGTGATATTGGCCGGCGGCTCGGGCTTATACATCAAAGCGGTTTGCGAGGGTTTTGATGAGTTGCCAACCGCAACCCCGGGTATCAGGGAAAAACTCAACCAGGAGTTAGATGAGCATGGTATAACTTATCTTCAGGAAAAATTAAAAACTGCCGACTCAGATTATTACAATGAGGTTGACCTCAGCAATCCGCAACGTGTTATACGCGCGCTTGAGGTGTTTGAATCCACCGGAAAGCCTTTTTCATCATATCGTACAGCCAATACTAACAAACGGCCGTTCAACATCGTTAAAGCGGTATTAGATATGCCACGAGAACAACTTTACGAGCGGATAAACCGGCGTGTTGACATTATGGTTGAGCAGGGACTGGTTGAGGAAGTGCGATCATTATTGCCATACCTACATCTTAATGCCTTAAATACGGTAGGCTATTCGGAGCTGTTTGATTACTTAGATGGCAAAACAGATCTGCAAACGGCTATTGAAATGATCAAGCAAAACACCCGCCGATTTGCTAAAAGGCAACTTACCTGGTTCCGCAGGGATAAAGATGTAAATTGGGTAGATGCTACTAATCCTGACCTGATCGGACAAATAATAAGTCTAACAGGATTATAACCTAAACTAATTTACAAGTAGTGTGTTTAAAGTGAGTTTTGCGGCATTATGCCACGATTGCTATTACAATAACTATTTTAGTACCCATTTATCTGTATAAAAATAAGATAAACTATCTATTATATTTAATAAAAAAATTATAAACTCCTAGTTCCATTACAATTTTATCATTATTTTCGGCAAATAATAATTATAATTACATTTTAAACACTCTATATGAAAACAATAATAATTACCGGTGGTGCTGGTTTCATAGGCTCGCATGTGGTGCGTCGCTTTGTAACCAATTATCCTGATTACAAAATCATCAATGTTGACGCACTTACTTATGCCGGTAATTTAGAGAACCTGAAAGATATAGAGAACCAACCCAACTACACCTTTGAGCGTGCCGATATTAAGGATGCTGATGCCATTAACGCTATTTTTGAGAAATATGGGGTTACTGATGTAGTGCACCTTGCAGCAGAATCGCATGTTGACCGTTCGATCACCCATCCGCTTGATTTTGTTTATACCAACGTAATAGGCACGGTTACTTTGTTGGAAGCGGCAAAAAAATACTGGAAAGAGGATTATTCAAAACACCTTTTCTATCACATATCAACCGATGAAGTGTACGGCTCATTAGGTACCGAAGGTTTCTTTACCGAAACTACAAAATACGATCCGCATTCTCCATACAGCGCCAGCAAGGCATCAAGCGATCACTTTGTACGCGCTTACCACGATACTTACGGCATACCGGCAATCGTATCAAACTGCTCGAACAACTACGGGCCTAATCACTTCCCGGAGAAGCTGATACCGCTGCTGATCAATAATATATTAAACAGCAAACCACTGCCTGTTTACGGTGATGGTAAAAACGTACGCGATTGGTTGTATGTAATTGACCATGCCCGCGCTATCGACCTGATATTCCATAAAGGCAACAACGGCGACACCTATAACATTGGCGGCTTTAACGAGTGGGCTAACATTGATCTTGTTCGCGTACTTTGCCGCCAGATGGATGAAAAACTTGGTCGCGAGCCGGGAACAAATGAAAAACTGATCACGTTTGTAAAAGACCGTCCGGGTCATGACGCCCGTTACGCTATTGATGCAACCAAACTGAATAAAGAGCTTGGTTGGGAGCCTTCAGTAACGTTTGAGCAAGGCCTGTCAGAAACTATTGACTGGTACCTGAATAACAAAGCATGGATTGAGCATGTTACCAGCGGGGCTTACGCTGATTATTACGAAACACAATACGACAAACGCTAACCACCAGATATGACTATTGAACTTACTCCGCTTGAGGGTTGCGTATTGCTAAAACCGCGTGTTTTTAAT
The DNA here is from genome assembly GCF_021215455.1 of Mucilaginibacter roseus. GTDB lineage: Bacteria > Bacteroidota > Bacteroidia > Sphingobacteriales > Sphingobacteriaceae > Mucilaginibacter > Mucilaginibacter roseus. The sequence goes on from NZ_JAJPWV010000004.1 coordinate 173,929, forward strand.
GACGATCGCGGCTACTTTTTTGAGAGCTATAACCAGCAAACATTTAACGAGCTAACCGGCACTAACACTACGTTTGTGCAGGATAATCAATCCTATTCATCAAAAGGCACCTTACGTGGGCTTCACCTACAAAAAGGGGAGCACGCCCAGGCCAAACTGGTACGTGTGGTTAAAGGCGAGGTGCTGGATGTTGCCGTTGATCTTCGTCCCGGTTCTGCTACTTACGGCCAGTATTATGGGGCACGTTTAAGTGAAGAGAACCAGCACCAGTTGTTTGTTCCGCGTGGTTTTGCGCATGGCTTTGTAGTATTAAGTGACACCGCCATTTTTGCCTATAAATGCGATAATTTTTATAACAAAGCTTCAGAAGGTGGTTTGCATTATGCCGATCCTTCATTGAATATAGATTGGATATTACCTGCCGATAGCTTGCAAACATCAGAAAAGGACAGAATATTGCCTTATCTTGCCGACGTTCAGGAGCCTTTCTTTTAACATCTACATACATAACATGAAAAACATAGTAATATTTGGTGCATCCGGTCAGTTAGGCAGTTGTTTTAAACAAATAGCCGAAAATGAAGGGAGAACCGATATTTATTTCCCGGGCGAAACCGAAGCGAACATCCTGGATGAGGAGGCGCTTAAAAATATTTTTGAAGCACAACGCCCAACCTACGCCATAAATTGCGCCGCTTATACCGCTGTTGATAAAGCCGAGGATGATTACGAAACTGCCGATAAAGTAAACAAAGTAGGTGCCGCCAACCTGGCGAAATTTTGTGCTGAATATGGATCAACGCTTATACACGTATCAACGGATTTTGTTTTTGAAGGTAACGCACCTACTCCACGTACCGAAGATGATATTGCAGCGCCAATAAACGCTTACGGACAAACCAAACTGGATGGCGAGCTGGCAATTAGCAGCGTGTTAGAAAAATATTTTATCTTGCGTACAAGTTGGCTTTACTCGGAGTATGGTAATAACTTCGTTAAAACCATGCTGAAGTTTGGCGCAGAGCGTGAGCAACTGACCATTATTGCCGACCAGGTAGGAACACCTACTTATGGCATTGACCTGGCTTATGCTATCATGGAGATCATCAATACAGAAAGCACCGCCTATGGTCTGTACCATTACAGCAATGAGGGTGTAGCATCATGGTATGATTTTGCGAAAGCTATTTTCGACCTGTCAGAAACGCATGTAAAAACCCTGCCGATACCAACCAGCGCATACAAAACAAGAGCCGTACGCCCGGCTTATTCGGTAATGGATAAAAGCAAGATCAAAAATGTGTTAAATATCGAGATCCCATACTGGCGCGACAGCTTGGCTATATGCATCAACAGGCTAAAAAACAACTAACTAAACAATCACAAACCGTTAACCAACACTAACCACGCATATATATGAAAGGTATTATTTTAGCAGGCGGATCAGGCACCAGGCTATATCCTATAACCAAGGCCATCAGTAAACAACTTATGCCTATTTACGATAAGCCGATGATCTATTACCCGCTTTCTGTTTTAATGCTGGCTGATATTAAGGAGATATTGATTATCACTACACCCGAGGATAACGAAGGTTTTAAACGCCTGCTGGGTGATGGCAGTGAACTGGGTTGCCGCTTTGAATATGCCATTCAGGAAAAACCGAACGGGCTTGCGCAAGCCTTTGTAATTGGTAAGGATTTTATTGGCGATGATAAAGCCGCCCTTATCCTGGGTGATAACATCTTCTACGGTTCGGGCTTTAGCAAACTGATACAAAGCTTTAACAATGTAGAAGGCGCAGCGGTATTTGCCTACCCGGTAGCTGATCCGGAGCGTTACGGTGTGGTAGAATTTGATAAAGATTTCAAGGCCCTTTCTATCGAAGAAAAACCGGAGAAACCAAAATCAAACTACGCGGTACCGGGCCTCTATTTTTACGATAATAGTGTAATTAAGATAGCCGCCGAACTTGAGCCATCACCTCGCGGCGAATACGAAATAACCGACGTAAACAAGGTTTACCTGGAACAAGGCACCCTACAGGTTGGTGTTATGGACCGTGGCACCGCATGGCTGGATACTGGTACTTTCGACTCATTAAGCGATGCGACCGAGTTTGTGCGTGTAATTGAAAAACGCCAGGATACCAAAATTGGTTGTATTGAAGAGGTAGCTTACCGCATGGGCTTTATTGATGCCGAGCAATTAAGCAACCTTGCACAACGATATATTAAAAGCGGTTACGGTAAGTATTTGCAAAAGCTGCTTAGCTAACTCACCCCAATTATTATACAGCCCCTTTCTACATAATTGTAGAAAGGGGCTTTGCTTTTTAGCTCCTTTTAAATTGATTTACTTAACTGGCGAAACCAGCACCAACTGCATACGTGTAGTTTGCTCGCTACGCGTAGCTTTGTTTAAAAAGGATGGTTTCAAGCGTGTAATCGCATAACGCTCGAATTTCTTTATAACTTTCAAATTTCTTCCGTTCAGAATAGTGTTCACCGCGTTAGCCGGGGCATAAAGCATAAACACTTTATCAGGTAATTGAGCGGAGCCATCGGCAGGGATGGTAATCATTGGCCTGTCGAGGTAAAACTCCATCGCAAAATTCACGTCGTCACCGCTTTGCAGCACAGGTATGTTTAACGGGATATCACTTTGGCTGATGTACATCCCTGCTTCGCTCCCGGCCTGGTACTTTAACAAATCCGGATAAAACGCCAAGTTAAGGTACAGGTTGACCATAACGCAAATTATAACGCTGCGATAACCAACTCGCTCAAACCAACTGTTACCAATCTTATCCGGTAAAATAAAAAGCGTAGGCATTAACGTAAGTACTAACGTGACCAGTAACGCAATATTTATTTCAGGCTGATAAAATAGATGTAAGGCTACTAAAACCCCAAAAAGTAACGCTATAACTATCCATTGCGTAATATTGATAGCTTTTATACTTTTCGCGGATTGAACGCTACAGATGTATTGCGAAGTAATAATGGCGAAGAAGGGGAACACGATATTGATATAATGCGGCAACTGGAATTTTGAAGCCGAAAACATCAGGAACGTAAGCATGGCACCGCAGATATTAAACCATTCGTGAGCTTGTGCATTCTTAATACCTTTTTTAATGAATTGATAAATTGCAGCGAATAATAATAGCGACCATGGCAAAAACGCCCACAATGTGGTATGCACAAAAAAGAACGGATCGCCGCTGCCTTTGATGGGGCCGGTGTTAAAAAACCTGCCGAACTGGCTATCCCAAAAAAAGAATTTTATGCCTGATACACCTTGCTGACCGAATACTATCTTTTCGGGATTCGCGTCAAACTGTTGGTACAAGCAATATACCTCGGGCAGCATAAAAATGAATACCAATACCGCCGCCAGTAACCAACGCAGGTTAAATAACTGTTGCCATTGTTTGGTAATGATGAGGTGCCCGGCTATAGCGCCGCCGATTGTAATAAGCACAAATATGCCCTTGGTCATTACCGCGCAACCAGCGAACGCGCAGCCAATCAGCAAATGCCAAAACGAGGGTTTGGTGTATGACCGGTAGAAGTGGTACACCGAGGCGATGATCAAACCGGTAAGGTAGGGCTCAGCACGTACGTCATTATCTGATAGTACGATGTGCTGGGCGGTCAGTAATATCAGTACCGACCAAATAGCTACTTGTTTATTATACAATGCTTTGGCGAAAAGCCAGGTATATAAGGCTCCCATAAGCATAAACACAATACCCGATAGTTTATAAGCCCAGGTGTTAATGCCGAAAATTTTGAAGAACAAAGCGGCAATCCAGAATGGGAAATGGGGTTTATCCAGCCAATCGGTACCGCGAACGTAAATGTTTACATAATCATTACGCAGCACCATTGTTTTGGCAATGGTGGCGTAAAGGGTTGCATCGGGGTTCATCAACGGAACAAATAACCCGCTGAAATTTATAGCTACCGCTAAACCTAAAAATAAATAGAGCCACTTGTTAAGTGCCGGTGTTTGGGGCATAGTAAAAACGCTTGGCGGTAAAGATAAGTAGTTTTTTGGCTATAGAACGGCACAAGCAGCGTTGATTTAAAGACTGCATTTACATAACTTAACCGCATTATTTATGAACAAGCTTTTAAAAACGCTTGCCTGGCTGGCAGGCATCGCGATATCTATTTACATAGCCGTTTGCTTCTACTTTTATTTTGAGCAGGATAAGATGATCTTTCATGAAGCTAAACTTCCGCAGAATTATAAATTCAGCTATGCCTATCCTTTTGAGGAGTACGCCATAAAAAACGGCGAGGATACTTTAAGCGGCGTGTTATTTAAAACGGATACCACTGCTGCAAAAGGATTGATATTTTTTTTGCATGGCAACGCGGGTAATGCGGCCGACTGGGGCGATATAACACCCGAACATACTGCCGAAGGGTATGATATGTTTGTGTTGGATTATCCGGGGTTTGGCAAAAGTACCGGGCACATTAATAGCGAAGCAGAATTGCTAACCGCCGTACAAACAGCTTATGATACTTTGAAAATCAAATACCAAGGCAAGCGCATCATTATCATGGGTTTCTCCATAGGTACCGGCCCGTCGGCATGGTTAGCTGCTCATAATAAGCCAAATAAGTTGATATTACTTGCTCCGTATTACAGTTTTACCGATCTGGCTAAACACTTGTACCCTTACCTGCCGGCATTTATCTCTAAATATCAGCTAAATACCTACAGTTATATTAAAAGGGTTAAGGCACCGGTAATCATTTTTCATGGCAATGCTGATGAAACTATATACTATCAATCCTCATTCAAATTGAAAAAGCATTTTAAAAAGGCGGATCAGCTTATCATCCTCAACGGACAAAAACATAACGGCATTGATAAAAACCCGGAGTATATAAAGCGACTGCCTGCCTTACTAAACTAAGCGGTTAATAAACGCCCGAATATTCTTTCTGCTTAACACTTACTGAACCGGTGCCTTTACCCCGCCCTACGTTGATGATGATATGATACAGATCGTCATCAAACATAAAGATGTTATTATTGGCATCCATACCGGTAAAGCTCTGCTTAAAGTTTGATTGCTTGGCCTGCGCAATCATGTTCAGTAAAAATTTACGGTTGTTGGTAGCATAGTAAACGTTGCGCAGCAGCGCGCCATTGTCAAGCTTTTGGCCATCGCCTATAATAACGGTCTCGCGTTTGGTGGTATCAGCAAGGCCCTTGTAGTTTTCCACCTGCTTGCCATTTATCTTTTGGATATAATCACGTTTAAACTTACGCGATAGCACCAGATAATCATGCGCTTCGCCGTTGCTTAGCTGGGCAAGGTTGGTCAGGTCATTAAGGGTTAAGCTTTGCGCCTGCACGTATCCGCAGGTAAAAAGCAACATGATAAGGAGCGCTCTCTTCATTTCAACATTAAACTCCCTCAAATATAAGCATTTGTTACTTATTTGTTACGCAGTGTAATCAGCGCCTTACCGGCTGTTGCTTTTTATACCAGGCCATTGCTAACGTGATCATCTGGTTATAGGTAAGCAAGCCCTGGGGCTGGTTGTTAACCTTTAAAAATTTATCATAAAAAATGCTGCTCACCGCTTCGAGCCTGCCCGAATAGTATTCCCAATATTTACGTTCGGCCTTTAAATCGGCCATTACACTTTTACTGATGCGTTTTTTAAACAGCTTAAAGGCCGTTGTATCCGCGTCGCGCAGGGCGTACATAAATTCGGTCATACCGCTGTAGTATGCGGAATAGCGTAGTAATTTGTCCTTTGATTTTATACCCGCTAAAAACCCCGCGAAGTTGGCTTCGTCCTCGGGTGCGAAGCCCACCTGGTGCGATAGTTCATGACAGGCCACAAACGGCCGCACAAACACCGGCATCTGGTAGTTAATTTGCGCCTCAGCGGTAAATGGATTGTAATAACCTGAAGTACCCAAATAATTAATTACAAAGGTAAGCATGGCCGGCTTTACACCCGGAATATAGGTTTTAAACTGTGCCGATGAATCGGACAGGTGTTTTACAGCATTTACTGCTGACGCATATATGCTGTCATTTGACTTCGCAAGATCGGCTGACGATAGTCTTTGGCGTGAATGGTTTGCACTATCAATAAGTTCGAGCGTTACCGCTTTTAAATCAACTACAGTATAGGCCGTATCGGTAAGGCCCAACCTAACGCTGGCAGGGGGGCGAAAATAATTTAATCCCCAAAAAAGGTAGAAAACAATTATGCCGATCTCTATGCCTGCAACCAACCGTAACGTAGTTAAAAGCGCACCTTTAAAGCGCCTTTGAAACAACTGTTTAATTATGCGGAATACAATATAAGCCAGTAACAGGGATGTCGCAATGTACACCAAATCGCCAAGGCTGAACGGCAACCAATTGAATAAGCCATGCAAAACCAAACATACTCCACGATACAAACCTTGCGAATAGTACTGCTCTACCGCTTGCGGGTGGTCGGCAAATACCATCAACAGGTAAATAACCAGGGCTGATGTTAGAACAGTGGCAAAAGGTTTAATCAGGGGATTATTGGCTTTAAGCATTGCCGTAAATATACATAACCCTAACAATGCTGCAACAAAAAAGCCCCTGCAATTGCAGAGGCTTCTTCACATTTTATGCCAAGCTTATTTTACTGATACCGGAACGGTTAATTCGTCCCAGCTTAAAGTAAAGCCTTTAGGATTTATAGCGTAAACCAGGCGTTCTTTCTTAGCGTCAGCCTTTACCGGCTTTACCGTTACACGCAAAGCATCATCAGCCTGTTGGTATTTGTAGGCGCCCCATTGTTTAGGTACCTTGTTAAATATGATAGTCCAGTCGCCTTCTGTTGGAATGGTGAATAAGCTGTAGGTACCTGCGGGCAGGGTTTTACCTTCAACTTTAATGGCTTTATCCGTTGTAAAAACGGTGGCCTCATTAGCACCAGCACGCCAAACCTGGCCGTAAGGTACAAGCGAACCCCATATTTTACGATCTTTCACTGACGGGCTGCCGTAGTTGATAGAAATGTTGGCCTTACCGGCTTTACCGCTAACACTATCGCGCGGGCTGGCTACCGGTTTTGCATCCTGTGCTTTGGTAGTAATTGAAAAGAACATGGCGATAAGCACAACTGCAAATGCCTTTAATTTTAATGCTTTGTTCATGGTGGTATTTCAAATTAGTTACTGCAAAGGTAATTAACGGTTTGATTTAGCAAATTGTATCTAAAAAAATAAAACAACCTTTGCTGACGGTAAGAAAGTCATCGCCCGTCGCGCACTTCTTCCCAGTAAACCGTATTCAGCAACAACCCGTTTTTTGAGGCCACCTGTGCCTTAATTTTTTCCAGTTCTGTTTTAATTTGTTCGGGTGGCAGGGCACTGCTTAAGGAGTAGTGATATATACAATAGCCAGTGGTGCTGTTTATAAACTTATAATGTTTATCGGCTTTCATCTTACCTGGATTTTACAACTAATAACGGGCAGATAGTAGAATAGTTTGTTAGCGTTTACGCTGCGGGTGAAACGTATCGGCAGTAAGCGCCAAATCATTCGCAGTAATTTGTTCGGGTTTTTCAAACTGTTGCATAATCAGCTCGGTTGATAGCGTCAGGATACCGCCGGTGGTTTTTACGTCCACATAATCACTTTTAACAATATGCCCTTTGTAATCGCCTATTTGTTTGTTTATAACTGAAAGCCTCATCAATAATTCTACAATGGCGTAGGCCGGAACGGACGGTGTGGACATGATGCAAATGTAACATCAATGTTAAAGCAGTATTAATTAACATTTTGTTAACCCTCAACAACCAACTTAACATTAAAATAATGCTGGCGAAGACCAGCAGCGCTATTTAACCCTCATTTATAAATATTTCAAAAAAGAATAATCACTTTCTTGAATACACATTAGGAAATATCTGCGTTATGAGTATATTTACAAACACATGACAAAAAAAACTGACTTCATTTATTCCGAATATTCGGAGCCGCATCGTATACGGACGAAGAAGATATTGAAAGAGCATCCTGAGGTGCGTCACCTTATTGGCAGGAACTCGAATACCATATTTGCCATATTGGGCCTGGTAGCGTTTCAAGTGGTAATGGCATGGCTTGTCCGCGATCAGGCATGGTGGGTTATTGTTGGCGCAGCTTATTTATTAGGAGCATTTGCCGATCACTCGCTGTTTGTAATGATACACGAGTGCGCGCACCATTTAATATTCAAAAATAAAAAGCTTAACCGTTGGGCTGGTATGCTGGCTAACATGCCGCAAATATTCCCGAGCTCGGTATCATTTGAGCGTTATCATATCAAGCACCACTCTTTTCAGGGTATACATGAGCTTGATGCCGATTTGCCAAACCGTTGGGAAGCTAAACTCATCAACAACTCATTTTTAGGCAAAGCTATCTGGTTGCTTTTCTTTCCGCTGTTCCAGGTATTCCGTATATCAAGGTTGAAGGAAATTCAGAATTTCGACTCGTGGATAGTGGCCAACGTAGCCGTGCAGGTTGTATTTACAGCAGCTATATGGTACTTTTTTGGTGGCGCAGCAGTTGGTTATTTGTTCCTGAGCTTTATGTTCTCGGTAGGCTTACACCCGCTTGGTGCCCGCTGGATACAGGAGCATTACCTTACCCATAACGAGGAGCAGGAGACTTACAGCTACTACGGCCGTTTAAATACGGTATCATTCAATGTAGGTTTTCATAACGAGCATCATGATTTCCCATCAATACCATGGAATCGCCTGCCAAAAATTAAACAGACGGCTCCTGTATATTATGATACATTGATATCACATAAATCATGGACGGTTCTTTTCTTTCGCTTTTTATTTGATAGGGAAATATCACTGTTCAGCCGTATCGTGCGTAAGGACAGAGGCAAAGTGCCACTGAAAGACCAGGCCCGCCCAGATGCGGAAATTCAAATAGAAAAGCCTACTGTAATGGCTTAATACAAAGATCCCCCTCTTGGTTCAAGAGGGGATTTTTTGTTTCCACAAACTTGCATCGAATGTTTATTAATTGCATATTTGCTAATAAAATTAGCAAATATGATTGCAGTGAGCGTACAGGACAGGATAACCATATTTAGCCGTTACATTGGCCAGTTAGTAGTGATTAACAGGCTACTTAGCAATGAGCGCGATACAATTGGCAGTTTACAGGGTGTACGCAGCAATTCCCTGCTAATCGAGATAAAGGGTGTTAACCGCTGGGTACCGCTGTCTGACGATATTTTGCTTAATGATATCCGGTTGTTGCTCAAGCCGCTTAAAAAGCTCACGCCAAAAATTATTGATACCGCTAATAACTTACCGGTTCAGGCCTTTATCACGCCCTATTACCAACAACTGGGGTTTGACATGCCGGTGTTTGTTGCACCCGGCAGTAACCATAACTGCAAATATGTATATGAACTCGGCCTGGCTGACTATCGTACTATAGGCGAGATCGAAGAAAGTAACTATCAGCATCAAAAAATGCCTAAAACCAATCAAGTACCTAACAAAGTTCACGTTTAGTTAAAAATATGGTAATTAAAACCTACCTTGCCTGCCGAAATAGAAATGAGCAGGCAAAAAAAATTATTCTCGCTGATAGTTATTGTTATGATAACTTTTACCTGTGCTTATGCCTGGCACCGGTACCTTGCGGGTAAGTTTGAAATATCCGGCCGCTTGCAAAGCAAGGAGGCCAAAGAGATCTCGGGCATAGCAGCATCAGCCGTTAACCAGGATGTTTTTTATATGCACAATGACAGTGGCGATACCAGCCGCATTTTCGCTATCAACAACAAAGGCGAGTTACTTTCCACTATTTTTTACAACTGGGGGAACGGCGGAATACCGCAGCACGATTGTGAAGACATAAGCACCGGCCCCGGTCCGGTAAAAGGGGCTTCATACATTTATGTTGCCGACATTGGCGACAACTCCGCATCCCGAACGTTTGTGAATATCTATCGTATTAAGGACAGGCCTTCACTTGTCGCCAAAAAAACAGTTACTACAAAAGCAACCGCCGTTCATCTTGTCTATCCCGATGGACCCAAGGATGCCGAGGCTTTTATGGTTGATCCGGTTGATCGCCTGATGTATATTATATCCAAGCGCTATGACAGCGTAACGGTTTACACGGCTCCGTTAGCATTTAAAGCTAATGATACGCTTAAGCTCACTAAACGCTGCCGCCTGTTTTTTCAAGGGTTGAAACCTTTAAAATGGATTACCGCTGCCGATGTATCAAAAGATGGTCAGCACGTGCTGGTTAAAAACTACCAGAAGGTTTTTTACTGGCAACGCGAAACCGGCGAGGCTTTGTGGCAAACCCTTCAACGTAAACCACGTGAACTCCCCTACCAACAGGAAAAGCTTGGCGAGGCCATTGGCTTTACCGCCGGCGGCAAGGGATACCTCACCACCAGTGAGGGCGTTTATGCGCCTATCTATTACTACAAAACTCCCGGTTATTTTTAATCGCCTTCCCTATCCTGCTCATTAGGATTGAGTATGTAATCAAAAGTTTCGTAACCGTTATGAAAAACAAACTTTAAGCGCTCTTTGGGCACATCTATATCAAGTGTAAGAGCAGCTATAGTATTGGGTATGTTATCTTTTATCAATTTTAAATCGGTTACGTTGGGCATGTGTATCTGTATGGCGTCCTCTGTTTCCTCTATTGTCCACCCCTGCAGGTTTGCCCTTTGTAGTATCTGCATCCACTTTTGCTTGTAAGCGCCCATTGTTATATAGTTTTGGTAAATAAAGCAAAAACAGCCAGCTAAAGTTTGAGTGTAACTTAATTTTAGTGCTGATATGTAATAACCTCTGTCAGTATAATTTAATATTTACAACTAATACACATTGTGGTATCCAATTTGTTCGTAATGCGTTGCCTATATATAAGGCATAAATAATACCTTTGCGCGCATTAATGGATTCAGTAAATACATCATCTCCGCAACAAAATCCCGGTTCAAAGCTAAAGAAACGTGTTGCCGATTTTTTTGTTGACCTGTACCGTATAGGTGGCTTCACCATGCGCTTTTTCAAAGAGGCTTTTGTGGCCCCCTTTGAGTTTCAGGAACTGATACGCCAGTGTTACCAGGTGGGCGTGCGCTCTTTACCACTTATATCATTAACCGGTTTTATTATAGGTATTATCTTCACCAAGCAATCAAGGCCATCATTATTGGAATTTGGCGCTACCTCGTGGTTGCCGTCGCTGGTATCTATCGCTATTTTGAAAGCGCTTGCCCCTATGGTTACAGCAATTATTGCCTCAGGCAAAGTAGGGTCGGGCATTGGTGCCGAGCTTGGCTCTATGCGGGTTACCGAGCAGATTGACGCTATGGAAGTTTCGGGCACTAACCCCTTTAAATACCTGGTTGTTACGCGGGTGTTGGCTACTACGGTTACAATACCAATTCTGGCAACCTATACAGCACTTATAGCGTTATTGGGCGCTTACCTTAATATAAGTGCTAACGAAGGTATTAGCTACAGCGCCTTTATGGGCGAGGTATTTGAGCCGATTGATTTTATAGACATCAACCAGTCGTTAGTAAAGGCAATTGTATTTGGTTTTACTATTGGTTTAGTAGGTTGCTATCAGGGCTACCACTCCAACAAAGGCACCGAGGGTGTAGGTAAAGCGGCAAATAACGCGGTGGTTATTGCCATGTTTTTAATATTTATTGAGGAGATACTGATCGTTCAGATAACCGGCTGGTTCAGGTAATATGGAAAAGGCAAAAGCACATATCGACTATAACAACCCGGTTATCAGCATCAGGGGCCTCCAAAAATCATTTGGTGATTACCATGTACTGCGCGGTATTGATCTGGATATTTTTCAGGGCGAAAACCTTGTAGTACTTGGCCGCTCGGGTACCGGTAAATCGGTGTTGATCAAACTGATTTCGGGTTTATTAAGGCCGGATGAGGGCAGCATTGACGTGCTGGGTAACGATGTACTTACTTTAACCGACAAGGAATTACAGCAGCTGCGCATCCGTATAGGTTTCTCTTTTCAAAACAGCGCTCTGTACGATAGCATGACGGTGCGTAAAAACCTTGAATTTCCGCTGGTGCGTAACCGTAAGGGTATTACCCGTAAAGAAATTGACAAGGCTGTTGAAGAAGTGCTGGATGGCGTTGGCCTGGTGCAGGCTATTAACCAAATGCCATCAGAACTATCAGGCGGACAGCGCAAGCGTATTGGCATAGCACGCACACTGATACTCAACCCTGAAATAATGATGTATGATGAGCCTACGGCCGGTTTGGACCCCATCACGTGTATCGAGATCAACGACCTTATTAATGAGGTGCAGCAACGTTATCATACTTCGTCTATCATCATTACACACGATTTAACCTGTGCTAAAACCACGGGCGACCGTATAGCCATGTTGCTCGACGGTCAGTTTCAGCGGGTTGGCTCATTCGATCAGATTTTTGAAACGGATGATGCCCGGGTGAAACCTTTTTATGATTATAACTTTGTTCAATAAAAACATACCATAACAATGGATGCTTCGGAAAGAAAAAATGCAGTAGTAGTAGGGATATTCATAGCCCTTGGTGTAATTATATTTGTGGTTGGAGTACTTACCTTAGGTAGCTCTTCAAAAACATTTGTAAAAAGCATACACATACGCTCAACATTTGGTGATGTAGCTGGCCTGAAAAAAGGCGGTAACGTTTGGTTTTCAGGCGTTAAAATAGGCACAATTAAGGAAATCGCGTTCAGCAATAACTCGCAGGTTGATGTTGTTATGTCTATAGACGCGGCTGTGCAGCCTTACATACACCGTAACACACAGGCTAAAATCGGTTCGGATGGTTTGATCGGCAACAAGATTATTGTACTTGATGGCGGTAGCCCGCAAGCGCCGGTTATTGAGGACGGCGACAGGATACAATCAGAAAAAATGCTGTCGACTGACGAGATGATGAGCACTTTGCAGGAAAACAACCGCAACCTGCTATCAATCACTAAAGACTTTAAACAACTCAGCAGCCAGATATTGCAGGGTAAGGGTACAGTAGGCGCATTACTGGCTGATAGCAGCATGGGCGTGCAATTACGCAACTCCATGAAGAACCTGCAGGCAACAACTGAAAGCGCTTCGCGTATGGCTGTGCAACTGGATAACTTTAGCCAAAAAATGAATACCAAAGGTGGCCTTGCCGATAAATTGCTTACTGATACGGCAACCTTTGGGCAGATCCGTCAGTCAGTAGCGCAATTGCAGCAAACGGCAGCTAACGCCAGTATGCTTACTGATAATCTGAATAAGGCTTCATCAAAACTGAATACTACTGACAATGCATTAGGCATTTTACTTAATGATCGTAAAACCGCGTCGCAAATGCAGAATACATTGAACTACCTGGAGCAAAGTTCAATCAAATTGAATGATGATCTTGAAGCCGTGCAGCATAACTTTTTACTTAGAGGTTTTTTTAAGAAAAGGGAAAAAGCACGTGCCGATAGTTTGAAAGGAAAATAATAAAAGATATACAAAGCAAAGGGGGCGTTACTTTTGAAGTAACGCCCCCTTTGCTTTTAAAACTATTACTTAATTAGGCAATTCTCAGTTTTAATGTAGTATCGTAAACATGCTGTGATGTTTTAAGCATGATATCCATTTTATTAACCAGCTTATTAGCATAATCCAGGTTTTGTTCAAGGGCTTCAATTTCCTTGCTGATTACTTTTATAAAATATTCGCTATCGAATATCTTAAGCAGCCACTCATAATTGGTGTTTAAAAAGTGCAAAATCTTTAAGAAGAATGAACTGCTGTTGCTCATCAGCGATTCGCATTCATCAATTATGTCGGTAATCATCGGTTCAGAATTATCGCCCCTTTTGCGCAGCTCTACAAAGCTGATCAACCGGGCATAAGCTATACCTACCTTGCGTAGTATAGACTGCATCTCCTCATCAACAGAACGTATTGAATAACAATTGCGGTATTTATAGTAGTGGTTGAAAGTCCAGCTCGCCGTATAAATACATGCTTTATATCTGTTGAATACGAAGTTTGTTTTCATTGTTGTGGTATTTGGCATGTTATAGCCAAACATGTTGCCACAATTCCGTTTTGTGTAAAACTTATTCCTTATTATAGGCGCATTACTCCCATATGTTTTATCATAGTGTTTAAATAACACGTTTGTTACTCGGGAATTTTTTTCCACACTATTGTGAGTGACTACCTAAACACTTTATAAATTTTTTAAAAAGACAGTCTTTGTGTAGTTTTTTATACAAATTTTCATAAAACATGTTCAAACTTTCATTTTACGAAAAAAAGTATTTTCATTATAGCAGTTTTTATTAAGTAAAACTTCGTTTCAACGCAGCTGTTGTGTATTAAAAAAAACACATTATGCAAAATCACCTAAAACAAATAGTAAGCGTTGGTATAATTGCAGGCATGCGCAGCATGATGGCCCCGGCTGCGGCGGCAACCTTTTTACAGCGTAAACGTATAATGCCCGGCAACACAGTGCTCGATAAAATTTTCACATCATCAACCGGTTTAAAAGTGCTTAACACCTTGGCAGCCGGAGAGCTTGTCGGCGATAAATTACCAACCGCACCTAATCGCATTGCGGCTCCGGGCTTGATAGGCCGCATTGTTACCGGGGGGCTCGCTGCTGCATCAATCAGCAAGGCCAACAATAAAAATGTTGTTGCCGGCGTACTTATTGGCGCAGGCGTTGCAGCAGCATCTACGTATGCATTTTTTTATTTAAGGCGATATATAAGCCGTAACCCTAAGGTAAAGGATTACTTTACCGGCGCTGCCGAGGACGCTGTGGCTTTAGGGCTTTCAGCCTTGGTAGCCAAATAAGTTGTATATTCACTCGTCGCCGGTATATGGGCGATTAACTATGATTAAATTCGGTTTATATACCTTGTTCATGTTTTTAACATGCTCCGCTTTTGCACAAAAGCGGAGCATTGCACTTAAGCTAAAAAAAGACTCCACCTATTCATTTGTTGTAAAACAAACTACTACTACCAGTCAAACTATCAGGCAACGTTCGCTTGAAACCCGCATGACACTTTTGGTAAGAATGAGTTTTAAGATTGCGGACGTTCGGAAAGATCATTATAGAATATATGCAAAGTACGATTCCATAAACCTGCATATGGATATGCCAAACGGCAATTTGCAATACAGCTCTGAAAATTCCGACACTACTAATATATACTCACAAATACTTGCCGCATTTAAAAACAAAGCTTTCCTGGTCAGACTGTCAAGATCAGGACAAATAATATCAGCAGATGAAGCTGATCAATACTTATCAGTGATAGCTCAACTGACTAAAGCCAATGCAGCGCAACGCGAACAAGCCTTTACAGAATTGCAACAGTCAATAGGCAGCAACGCTGTTGTTAATTTACTGCAAAAGGTATTTAATGTTTACCCGGAAGTACCTGTGAACAGTAATGAAAAGTGGGTTATCGACACAAAAAGTGAAGGAGAGCCCGACCTTGCCACCCGTAATTATTACGTTATTAAAAATATTTTACCTAAAAACATTATCATTCAAGGCAACGGAACAATACGATCACTCTCTCCTACTGAACCTGCATTATTAAACGGCATGCCTGTTGAACGTAACCTTGCCGGGGACACTTACGTAAATATCTCGGCAGACAAAGTGAGTGGCTGGCCGTTAAAAGCTGAAGTTATGGAAAAGCTAAGCGGCTTCATGATAATTCAAGACAACTCAAAACTGCCCGGAGGACTTGCAATCCCCGTTAATATTAACAATATTGTTACAGTGGATATTCCTTAAAAGAATAATGAATTTGTCCATATTTAATCTGTTGTAAAAAATATTGATATTTGAGAAGCTATAACAGACCAATATCATTTGAATACACGTTTACAAACTTCTGCAGAAACATCATTGCACCCTAAGGTTTATGATGTACAGCATATTTATAACCGCTATGCAGGCATGCTGTTAGGTTACATATATGATGTAGTGAAGGATAAAGCACTGGCGGAGCAGTATCTTACTGATACTTTTATTGCCGTGGCTGCAGTTCCTGAATTATTTAACAATCCAAACGATAACGTATACTGCAAGCTGCAATTAATAGCGCGAAAAAAGCTTACAAACTACTTTGAATCGGTTGGAAATTGTGAGGTTAACGAAGTTGTTAAAACCCGGCCTAATTCTTTTTTAAATAAAATGAATGCAAGGCAACAAACTGTTTTTTGCGGCGTGCATTATCATGGTAAGAATATATCAACCATTGCTGCCGAAATGAATGAGGAAGAAGACGTAGTGAGAAGATTATTAAGAGAGGCGTTTGTAATAATTAGAACAAGGTAACAATGCAGGAGTATATTAACAGCGGCATACTTGAAACCTATGTAATGGGCTGCGCCTCAGAACAGGAAGCGCGTGAAGTGCTCAGCATGAAGGAGAAATATCCTGAGGTTAAAAATGCTTTAATTGAACTGGAAAACGATATGGAAAGGCTGGCTGCATCAATGGCAATTGAGCCTCCTCATAACTTATGGCCGCAAATTGCGCATGAAATAAACGAGATCGTTTTACGCGAGCATAATCAACCGCAAATATACCGCGAAGGCATCAATACCGGCAAGGAAGAAAATACCGGGGGTAAACCACAATATATTGATGTTGAATCGGAAGCGACCCATATGCGTATACATAAGGTATGGCGATGGGTATTTGCAGCGGTGTTTGTGTTAGGTAAGATATTTTTAGGCTTCGCCATTTATTACTACCTGGAGAACAGGCAGATGAATGAGCAAGTTAACGAGCTTAAAACAGAACTTAAACAAATAAAATCAACCAAATAAAAAAAGCGCCCTCCCGGGCGCTTTTTGCTTGATGTGATAAGGGTTTTAGGTAAGGTATCGTTTATTCAGCTGCCGGGGCCGCGTTTTCTTTCTGTATTTTTTTAAGCATCTCGTTGCCGATCAAAGCGTCGATCATTCCGCCTGAGCCACCGTCCTTGCCGCTCACCAGTATCTCCGGCACCAGTTTGATGTTGTTGCTGGCCAGCGCTTCGGCTACCCGTACTACAGCATACTGTTCGGTACCCATCGCTTCTGTTTTCTGCTTGGTAACTTCAGCTTCGGCTAAGCCTATGGCTTTGATCTTACCCGCTTCGGCAACGCCATTCACTTCTGTAGCGTTAGCATCGGCAGCGGCATTTACTGTTTTTACTTCGGCGTCCGCTTTAGCATTGATGGTTTTAACCTCGGCATCGGCCTTGGCGTTAATGGTTTTTGATTCGGCCTCACCTTTGGCAGCGGCTACTTTTGATGCTGCCATTTGGGTATTGATCTCTACCTGCCGGGTTGACTTAACTACCTCGGGCTGCATATCGGCACCGGCCTTGGCGCTTTCAAACTCTTTACGCTCAATTTGCGCATGGCGCTGAATCTCATAAGTCACCTTTTCCTGTTCGGCTATTTTACGGTCGGTCAGGGTTTTCATCAATGCGGCGGGCGGAACTATGTCGCCGATCAGGGTATCCACCCCTACCACGTTATAGCCTGCCAATACGGTACTGATATGCTCCTTAGCATCATTTTGCCGTTGGATACGGTTGGCCAGAAACCCGATAACATCACTGCGCTGTGCTGAATTGCGGAAGTAGTTGGCAATGGTTGGCTCCAGCACCTGCGATACCAGGTTTTTCATTTTACCAAAGCGGGCAATAACTTTCGGCGCCTCGTTACGCGGTACGTGGATGATCTGCGAAACATCGAGGTTAAACGTAAACCCATCAGACGAGCGGACAGTGATCGTGCAGAGGTTCTTATCCAGCTCATGCGCTTCGGTACGGCTATCGGCCCAGTTAAGTACAATGTTGGTAGTAGGCACAATTTCGACTGCATGGGTATATATGTTTACCGGGTGCTTGCCTGGGTCAAGCGGCTCTTCCCATACGCCTTTCTGGTTACGTTTTACGATGTTGCCGTGCTTAAAACTGTCGCCGCTGGTATCCTTACCTTCAGGGCCAACAAAGGAGTTTACCACGCCTACGTAGCCGATAGGTATATAAACCATATCCACCTGCTCCACACTTACAAACCATGGGTTAAGATAGTAGGTACCTGATAGAATAACATCCTCCTGCAAACCTTTGCGCCCGCCTGCGTTTATAAAGGCAATAGGATCCTGGTAGTTTTTATGACCATGTACAGATTCACCGGCTATCTCACCCTTGTCAAGCGGCTCGCCGTCCAGTGTGGTAATGATGCCCACTTTGTTATCATTGATATGAGTAATGGGTACCATTTGTATTTCAAACAAAAACGTATTGATACGGTAGCTACCCGGTGTTAAGAAAGCCGCTTGCGGGCCTTTTTGCCCGTTATTATCCAAAAAGGCAATAGCATCCTGAAACTTGTCGCAATTAACAGGTTTGCCCAGCACCCGCCCGGTATCTAACGAGGCACCGTCCTTAGCCTTTACCAGTCCGAGCTTATCCTGCTCAATAATGGTAAAAGGCGCCATAATCACCTCGTACTGCCACGGCCACAAACGCCAGTACAAACCCGGCGCAAGCGTTTTGGCCTGCATACCGGCTTCACCATGTGTAGCGATGATGCGCCCGTCGGGCATGCGCTTGCTACTGTTCAGCGTAAATTTTTTGATTACTAAACCAATACGGTCATCAGGTACGATAACCATCCCACAAAACACCCTGAGCACAAATTTGTACATAACAAGGCCTACTACGATGGGCATAACCCACCACAGGTTGATAAATAAATCAGACATTTTTTAAATGAATTTTAAAATGATAAGCCCATAAGGTTGGGGCCTTTTTGAAAAGCTTACAGCTTTATTTTCAAAACCTTAGCTGTATAGCTGTTTAGGATTTGAGTAGAATTACGGTCGCATTTGTATAAAAATTACTGACCAAATATTGCACAGTTTTAAACCTGCGTCAAGGGTTTTTAAATATTTAGTTAAGTTGTAATAAAGTGATATTTTTACAATTCACTTATTAATTATTCGCCTCTTGAAATGGCAAAAAATATCATTCTGTTAATAAATATCACGTTGCTTTTTTTGATTTCGGGATGCTCAGGTAACCTGAAACCCGAAAAACTGCGCGGAAAATGGAAGTACGTAAAAGTTTTTAATCCGGAAGCATTCCCGCCGGACAGTATCTCGACCATGGAATTGCAGGAACTCAAACCTTATATTGAGTTTACAGGTGATAATAAGTTGCAGATTATCTGGGGCGGTAAAGTATTGTCAAAAGGCACTTACCGCATTGAGGCGGATAATATCTATTTTAAGGAAGATCTCGGGAACGGCCAAACGAGGGAGTTCCCTTTTTACGTCTCCAGCCTCAGCGATAAGCAGATCGTTTTTGAAACCGTAGGAGCCGATGCATCAAAGGTAACAGCGGTGAAGGAGTAGTTATAGTCCATAGACGATGGTCGATAGTTGATAGTAAGCACTTACTATCAACGACAAGACTTATATCGTGTTAACTATGGACTATGAACAATGGACTATCGACAATTTAATGCCCAACAACCACGGCATCCCCGGTTACGCCGGTAAATTTACCACGGTTAAGGCGCAGGCTGGTGAATAGTATTACAAAAGCAATGAGCGCGGTGGCACACATTACGGCGGCTAAAGGCACTACGGAAAGACTGTCAAACAAACTTACGCTGGTAGATACCAACGCGCCGATGCCTAATTGCAAAGCACCAAATAGTGACGATGCCGTGCCTGCGTTTTTAGAGAACGGCGCAAGGGTTAATGCGGCAGCGTTAGGGTTTGTCATGCCGAGGCAGCACAGGAACAGAAAGATCATCACAATAGTTCCCCAAAAGCCGAGTACACCCAAAACAGACCCGATCAGGAACAACACTCCTATCAATGCCTGCGCCGGTAACGACACCTTTACAATTTGCTCGCTGCTAAAGTAACGCAAGAGCAGGCTGTTTACCTGGCTGGAGCCGATGAAACCGACTGACAGCCCGGCGAATATCCAGCCATAAACTTTGTCGCTCACGCCATATACTTCCATAAATACCAGCGGCGACCCAGCTACATAGGCAAATAAGCCCGAAAAGGCGAAGGAACCGGTAAGCGTATAGGTATAAAATTGCGGCACCTTTAATACATTATGAAAGCCGGTTATGATAGGTCTCGGTTTTAGCGATATAGTTGGGTCAGGCTTATAACTATCCGGCAAAACAAATATTACAGCCAACAATATTAATACGGCCATACCAGCCAGCACAATAAATACCCATTGCCAGCCTGGCCCGGCGGTTACATAACCGCCTATTGTTGGCGCTACCATGGGCGATGCTCCCACAACCAGCATTAATAAGGCAAATACTTTAGCATTCTCATTCACCGGGAACAGATCGCGCACCATAGCCATGGATGCTACTGCGGCTGCACAACTACCTATAGCCTGGATGATCCGCAGGATGATCAGCGCATTAAGCGAGGTTGCCATGGCACAGCCAATAGACGCGACGATGTAAAAACTTAAACCGAACAACAGTGGCTTACGCCGACCGAATTTATCTAACAGCGGCCCATATAATAACTGACCCGCGGCGAGGCCAATAAAAAAGCTCGAAAGCGATAACGCTACTCCCGCTACATCAGTATGCATGTATTTGGCGATGGCCGGAAATCCGGGCAAATACATATCAATAGAAAACGGCCCCAAAGCCGTGAGCGTACCTAATATTAATATGAGTGAGATGTAACGTTTCCTTGTCATGCTATTTGTCCTGTTTTTAACAGGCTGCAAAGATGCTTCAACGTTTTAAATAAATAATAAGCCCAGTGTAAAATCGGCTATTCATTATCGTAATAAGTCGCATCCTTTACTATTTTGCCATCCTTATTAAAGGTTAATACCGAACATATCGGCAAATGCCATTTCTCTCCGCCTGAAGGCATTCCGCTTGAGGTAAATTCCACCACCACTACACTATCACTGGCATGCATCGCGGTAACATCATCTTTAATATCCGGAAACATTTTTTGCATGGCCGCATATTTAGCGGCGGTTTCGGCGTGAGTCATCTTCACATAGCTTTGGCCCAGTGACGGGTCGAGGAAACGGGCGGTATCGGCATAATGGCCTGCCATGGTTTTCCAGTCGTGCCGGTTAAAGGCGGCAAACATGCTTTTAGCTGCCGAAATATTGGTTTCGTTGTTGTTGTCAGGCGCAACGCAGGCGCTCATGGCAACGGCCACTATAATTAAGGTTTTGAGTTTCATTATGTAATGGTTTAAGGTGGCTTAATTACACCGTTACTAATATAGCATTACATGCCCGTAATTTCTGCGTGGAAATTTGACAAGACAAGGGGGCGTATCGGACATTTTTATATACATTAGTAATAACAATCACCAATTATACCATGATACAGTTAACCGTATTGTATACCCGGCAATGCCGCCCTTTAAGCATGGCGGCTATATTAGATGTATTTGAAAGTGTTAATAGTGCGTTACTTCGCAGAGGCGATAACCCCGCTTTTGATATCCAGTTGGTTGGCCATGACGCTGAACAGGTGGTTAATAATAGATACCATACACGGGACGCAGGCAACGCCAAAGATACACGCCTGATATTGATACCCGCGTTCAATTCAGAATATACTGATATAAAGGAGGCCATCGGCGCTAATACCGGGCTCATACCCTGGGTAATGAAACAATACCAGCAAGGCGCTGAAGTTGCCAGTTTTTGTACCGGGGCATTTCTGCTGGCAGCCACAGGTTTGTTAAACGGCCGCAAAGCTACTACGCATGTTTTGGCGACGTACGATCTGGCCCGCAACTTTCCGCTGATTGATGTGCAGCCCGAAGAGGTGGTTACCCATGACGGCGGCATTTATACCAGTGGCGGCGCTACCAACACCTTTCACCTGTTGCTTTACCTGGTTGAAAAATATTGCAGCCGTGAGGTAGCTGTACAGATAGCCAAACTTTTCGCTATAGACATGGACAGGGACAGGCAGAGCTACTTTGCAACGTTTTTGCCTTCAAAAGATCATACCGACCCACTGGTGGCCAATGCCCAACAGCGTATGGAAGAAAAGTATAATAAATCAGCAACCATTGAGGAGATTATAGGTGATATACCATCCAGCCGTAGAAACTTTGTGCGGCGCTTTAAACAGGCAACCGGCATCACTCCTATCGAATATCTGCAACGCACCCGCCTGGAGGGCGCTAAAAAACTGCTTGAAAAAACCAACCAGAGTATTTCCGAGGTGATGTACAACTCCGGCTACAATGATGTAAAATCCTTCAGACAGTTGTTTAAAAAAGGAGTAGGGTTAACGCCCAAGGAGTATCGCGACAAGTTCAATGTAATAAGAGCTAACTAATTGTTAACCACTTTGGCTTACGATTTGCTTTATCAGGCTAACAAATAGTTTAACCTATGAAAAAGTTAGCAATATGTTTAAGCCTGGCGATGGCTACTATTATATCGGCGGGCGATGCCGCGCATGCGCAGCAGGACACGACCAAGAAGAAAAAAATGAGCTCACAAGGTAAAGGTGCCATTATTGGCGGTGCCGGTGGCGCCGTAGCAGGCGGCCTTATTGGCGGAGACGTAAAAGGCGCGTTGATAGGTGGAGCATTAGGTGCAGGTGGTGGTTACATCATCGGTAACGAAAAGCAAAAAAGTAAAGAGAAAAAAGCTCAAGCTAAAAGAGACAGCGCAGCCAAAAACAAATAAGCTTAGGCAAGCGTGAACAAACAGCCCCGTTATTTATTATGCCGGGGCTGTTTTGTATAAAATAGTAAGCCAAATAGTATCGCTTTTTAGTATATTTCCGTTCAGTGTATTAAATGACCAGATTTGTAGCCGTTTTTCTTGCCCTGCTTATACCGTGCTTCGCATTAGCGCAGCCGCGCATGTACAAGGATACGGCGGCAGTGATCAATACCGAAGGGCAGCGCGATCTGATTGATATAGCAAAAGACCTGTTCAACATCAAGCCTAAAAAAGTAGAGGCTGAGGAGGATAAAGACCTTTACTTTTCGTTTTTGCCGGCATCATCTACCGTTCCCGGCGGCGGCAAAGCCTTGTTTACTTCAACTACGGCAGGCTTTTACATGGGCGACCGCAGCACCACCTATTTATCCAACGTCACCTTTGCGCCATACTTCAACTTTAAGGGGCGATACGGCTTGCCTATACGCTCTAACATCTGGCTCAAAAATAACTCCTGGAATATTATGGGCGATACGCGCGTACTAAAGTACCCGCAGTATACCTGGGGAATTGGAGGTGGCAGGGATAACGATAATAAATTACTGCTCGATTACCGGTACTTCCGCTTTTACCAAAGCGCACTTAAACAAATAAAGCCTTACTTTTTTGCCGGTATAGGTTACAACCTGGATTATTACATCAACATCGAAACCAACAAAACCAACGCGCTCAAAACTTTTACGGGATATGAGTATGGTACGGAAGATAGCCAGAACTCCTTTTCGTCCGGACCGAGCATTAACCTGTTGTACGATACACGCAATAACTCCATAAATCCACTCCCCGGCTGTTACGCCAATTTCGTTTACCGCTTTAGCAGCCCGGTATTTGGCAGTAACAACCATTGGCAATCGTTATATTTTGATATGCGTAAGTATATTTCGCTTACGCCGCAATCACGTAAAAAAAATGTACTGGCATTGTGGGCATATTACTGGACTACTTTAACGCCAGGCACGCCTTACCTAAACCTGCCCAGCATAGGCTGGGACCCCTATAACCGCTCGGGCCGTGGTATTGAGCAAAACCGTTATCGTGGCGACGCGCTTTTTTATCTCGAAGGAGAATACCGCCGCGATTTGACGCGCAATGGCTTGATAGGCTATGTATTATTCGCCAACATTAATTCAGTTACCCAACAGGGCACGCGCAGCTTTCAATATTGGCACCCAGCGGCAGGCGGCGGGTTACGCGTTAAATTCAATAAAAATTCAGGCACTAATATTGGTGTTGATTATGGTTTTAGCAAGGGTTTTTCAACCATCATGCTTAACCTGGGCGAGGCCTTCTGATCAATCTGCACGTTTATGAGGAATCTCAATAGCGTCGCTCATTTGATTAACTATAACGCGAAACTCATTTTAACGGCGTATGCAACAAACAAAATCGCTTTAAATAAATTTTAGTATTTTTGCCCCAGTAAAAATTTAACCGACAGACGTAGCCGCTACCTTTAATTTTTTAGATATCACGTTTTTGTATCTCTCGGAAAATCAGCAGTAAGTATATAATTTGAAACGTATTTTAGTATTAGATGATAATGAGGATATTCTGGACATTGTTCAGGAAACATTATCTTACGAACAGTTTGAGGTAAAGAGCACTGCTGAAGGTGAACACGTGTTACCGCTTATCAATGATTTTAAACCAGACCTGGTAATTTTGGATTACAGGGTGTCGGGCATGAACGGTGGCGAGATCTGCCGGCAAATTAAAAATCATCCGGACTATGGAGATATCCCTGTAATCATTTTTTCGGCCTACATTAATAACAGCGGCGAACTAAATGCTTATGGCTGTGATGCCATCATTAATAAACCTTTTGATTTGGGTGAATTGGTTGAAAAAGTAAATAACCTGATTTAATACCCTTATTGTTAAAATCACAATATCCGAGCTGCTTCTCATACTACCATTGAGAATATCCTAATAAATAATATCTTTTATTACAATAAGTAAAATTAAAATCCACAACTACAATAATTATATTAACCAAGTGTTAATATAATTAATACAATTATAATTGTATATTTGATTTATCTGCAATTATACAAGTATCACCCACTAAATTGTATGTTATGGAAAAGCAAGTTACCGGGGAGTTAAATGAAAATCAGTCCTCAAAAAAAGTATTATCATGCCCGCACTGCCATAATAAGCTATCAGGTGAAAGGGTACACCGAGGTTTTTTCGTTAGAAATTTTTTATTTTGGCTGCCTATAAAACGCTACATGTGCTACAGATGTAGCCGCAAACTCTACCTGTGGGTTAACTAATATTATACACTATTAACTATTTAATATTACAATTAAATAGTTGTTAATTTTTGATGAATAATTTATGATTTATCCAATGTGATTTAGAAATTTGCAATCCTAAATCTATACATAATTGGATAATACAGTCGTAAAAAAAGAGTACCGCTGTAGTAAATGCGGTACAATTTATCATTTTCAACAACATCGAAATTTTTTTGAAAGGTTATTGTCAATGGTAAAACCTTTTAGAAAATATTTTTGTGCACGTTGCCAGCGTTCCTACTACGTTCTAAAAAAAGACAAATAGCCCCTCTCTTCCCCTCGCATGCCTTTTCCACAATTGGTGATAACTGTTATGGTATAAATTTTGCTACGATAATAAAAACACACTTATACCGAGCGTGAGATAGGCAGGGATAAAAATATGAGACGAGTACTTGCTGTTGACGACAACAGAGATATATTAGAAGTTATTGAGCTGATACTTGAAGATAACGGTTTTGAAGTTGAAACGCTAACCACAGGGCATGGCCTTTTTGAAAAAATAAAGGAAACTAATCCTGATATTATACTACTTGACATTATGTTAGGCGATTTGGACGGACGCGAACTATGTGAGCAAGTAAAAATGCGCCCTGAAACCAGTACTATTCCGGTTATTTTAATTTCTGCAAGCCATAACATGGCAGATAGCGTAGCGCAAAAGCAAAAAGGTGCACCTAATGCCTTTATAGCAAAACCGTTTGATATAAATGACCTGATTGATACCGTAGCATCTCATACCGCGGCCTAACCTATTACCCCCTCCTTTATTTTTTTCCACACTAACAACATACCGGTTATAGCTTCGTTTAAAAAAGTGTTTTCCACACTTGTTAATTACTAAGGTGGATTGCATCTTTGCCATTTAGCTAATTTAGCGCAACGTAAGTACGTACCGTATGATAAAACTTAAATATATTGTGCTGCCTACAGCAGCATTTTTAGTATCACAAGCTCAGGCACAACAAAATCCGTCGTTCCATATATATAAAACATATCACACCGCACTTGATTTGTTGGACAAAGGGAAGTATGTTGCGGCAGCCGAACAATTTAAGCTTGTTGAAGCCTCGAAGATCCGCACCAGTAATCAACCAGGCTTTGAGTCAGAAATTTCGTTAATAAAAGAAAACTCACACTACTACGAAGCGCTTTGCGCCCTTGAATCGGGCAGCGATGATGCCAAAAGCATGTTTCAGCGTTTTATAAAAGAACACCCTGAAAACCCGTTCGCTAAACTCGCTTTTTTCCAGGTTGGTAAATCGTATTTCAAGCAAGGTAAATATAAAGAAGCCCTTGAATGGTTTGACAAGGTTGAAGCCGGCGAACTAAGCGGAAGGGATAACACGGAGTATAAATTCAGAAAAGGTTACGCTTATTTTGCGCTGGGCGATTATTCGAATGCCCAAAAGCTTTTCAGCGATGTAAAGAACAAACGCTCGCCTTATACCGAAGATGCTACCTACTACTTTGCGTACATAGCATACCTGAATAAAGACTATCATTTGGCGCTGGCTAACTTTGAGAAGCTAAAAAACTCAAAAAAATACGAAGCCAGCTACCCATACTACATAACGGCTGTTTATTTCTTAGACAAGCGTTACGACGATGTTTTGAGCTATGCCATCCCGATTGTAAATAACACCAGGCAGCAAAACGAAACGGAAATGCTTCGCATTATCGCCGCTTCATATTTTGCTAAGGCCAACTATCCGCAGGCGGTTAGTTACTATAACCGTTTCCAGGATCGCGATCAGGGCAAAACTCAAAATACACAGGATAGCTACCAGATAGGTTACGCCCATTATAAAACCGGCAACCTGAACAAGGCCGCCATAGAGCTTAAAAAACTGGTTGGCCAAAATGACGTTTACAGCCAAAGCGGTAATTATACATTAGGCGATATCTTTATCAAGCAAAACAATAAGCAGGGTGCACGTACAGCCTATCAAACGGCATCTAAGCTCGATTTTGATAAGCAAATACAGGAAGACGCGTTGTTTAACTACGCAAAATTATCCTACGAACTTGATTTTAACGCTGCTGCGCTTGAGGCTACCCGAACTTATTTAAAGAATTATCCACGCTCGGCACGTACCGAGGAGGTAAAAATATTACTGGGTGAGGCCTTGCTTAACGCGCGCAACTATCGCGAAGCCGTTGAAATTTTAGAGCCGATACCTAACAAATCGGTAAGCGCGCGTACTGCATACCAAAAGGTAACTTACTACAGAGGCTTGGAATTTTACAACGAGCGCGCTTTCGAAAACGCTATTGGTATTTTTCTGCGCTCGCTAAGTACACCAGTTGACCCGCAGATTGAAGCGCTAACCACCTATTGGATGGCCGAGGCTATGTATGAGGTGCGTAAATACGGCGAATCGGTTGAAAATTTCGAGAAGTTTTTGGCCATGCCCGAGGCTAAGCAAACCAACCTGAGCAACTACGCTAACTATGCCCTTGCCTATGCCGCGTTTTACGACAATCAGTATGGAAAAGCAGCTAAGTATTTTGAACGCTTTTTACAAGGCACCGAAAAAGACCCGAACACCGTTAACGATGCAATTACTCGTATTGGCGATAGCTACTTTGTACTGAAGAGCTATGGCAAAGCACTGGAATATTATAACCGCATTATAGCACAAAAAACTAAAGGCGAGGATTACGCGCTGTTTCAGCGTGGTGTGATACAGGGCTTACAGGGTAACTATGATACCAAGATATCAACCCTGAATGATGTATTGCAGCAGTTCCCTAATTCAGATTACGCGGATGATGCTTCTTTTGAAATTGCATATACCTACTTCCTGAAAAATGACGGGCCTCGTGCCAAAACAGATTTGCAGGCCATGATACAAAAGTATCCGCGCAGCAGTTATGTGCCACGAGCCATAACAACTATTGGCTTGATAGATTACAATAGCAATCAGGATGACGCGGCGGTTGAATCGTTTAAAAAAGTAGTATCTGATTACCCATCAAGCGATGAGGCTAAGCAAGCCTTAAAGCAGGTGGAGAAGATCTACACGGATAAAGGCGACGCTCAAACGTTTATTAACTACGCCGGCACCACGTCTATCGGTAACTATACCACTGCTGAGCAGGAAAGTATTATGATAACCGCTGCCAACAATCTTTACTTAAAAGGCGACTGGCAGGGAACTGTTAATGCGGTTAACGCTTACCTGGATAAATTCCCGGCCAAACAAATCTACGACAAGCAAGCCCGTTACCTGCGTGCACAAGGTTTAGCTAATTTAGGCCGTACGCAGGAAGCTGTGGTTGATTACAACTACATACTGAACGACTGGACCAGCGCTTACACCGAGAAATCATTGATCAGCATGGCTAAGCTGTACATGGCGCAGAAAAAATATAACGATGCCGTTGTATTCCTGAAACGCCTGGAGACCAACTCGGAATATAAAGCTGACTACACCTACGCGGTTAATACGCTATTATACTGCTACGATCAGATGCAGATGTCTGACGATGTATTGAAATACGTTGCCATTGTTCGCGCTAACGAGAAAACCGGCCAGGAAGATAAATTCCGTACAGGCTTATACGCTGGTAAGGCTTACCTGGAAATGGGCAACACCGAAGCGGCGCTTAAAGAGTTTAACTATACGCTAAGCAACACCAAAACGGTTGCAGCTGCCGAGGCTAAGTATAACATCGCTTTAATTGAATACAATCAGGGTAAGTACAAAGCGTCGCAAAAAACATGTTTTGAGATAGCCAAGGATTTCCAGAACTACGAATATTGGTCGGCCAAAACATTTATTCTGTTAGCTGACAACTACATCAAACTAAAGGATAACTACCAGGCTACCGCTACCCTGCAAAGTATAATTGATAACTATACCGCGAAGGATGACATATTACCTGAAGCAAAACAAAAACTGGCTAAACTTAAAGGTATCAAGATAACACCTGAAACAACAAATACTGACAGTACCGGTACAACCGGAACTGCCGTGCAGGACACCACCCAGCAATAACAGGAACCATCAACGAGAACCAACGAGCAACAGACAAATGAAATTAAGATACACCTATATATTGTTTACCGCGTTAACTGCCTGTTATTATTTACCGGCAAGCGCGCAGGTTAAAAACAACACCAAAAAAGGTCAGAAAAGTACACCGGCATCGCAAAACAACGCCAAGAAGCTGGGCGATGCGGCATCAAAAACTACCCAGGATACAACTAAGAAAGCGAACCCAAATGAAGCAGGTGCCATATCTGAAGAGATTGTAGTAACCACTTCATACAAACCAGTGTTGGCTGATGCGGTTAAAATTCGCCGCAACCCCGACCTGGAAGATAAAACGCCGTTTAAGGCCCCGCTAAGTTACAGCGCGATTGATAAACGCCTTACTAAAGACAACGAAATTCAGCAGCTTGAGGCCATGAAACGCCCGCCTGAGCGCGACTCCATCCCGACCAATAATTTTGTAAAAGGTGGTTTAGGCAGTATGAAAACTACTTTTGGCGAAGGCTATTTCTCCAACGGTGCTGATGAGGCTTTGCAGGTGGGCGGTTACATTAAACATTTTTCGCAGGGTGCATCAATATTCCCGAAACAAAACGAGAGCCGTAACGAATTGGGCATTTTTGGCAAGAGCATTACCGATGAGCATACCTTACGCGGTACCATAACCTATAAACGCCGTGGCGTTAATTTTTACGGTTATAACCGTGATATTGAGCCACAACTGCAGTTTGAACCTCAAAAGCAAACCTTTAACACCATTGCTGCCGAAGGCGAACTGGCCAAAAACTACCGCGATGTAGAGAACGATTTTACTTATGCCGTAAAAGTTAACGGTTACTCGTTCAATAACTCCTTTAATGCTAAGGAGAGCAACCTGGTTTTATCGGGCTTTTTAAACCAAACGGTTAAACAGTTTTACGCAGGATTAGCTGCATCGCTTGATCTGGGTACGCAAAAAGATAGCCTGTACTCCTACAATAATAGCATCATCCGCTTAAACCCGTACATCAAGTTTCAGGGCGAAAAGTATAAAATTGACGCAGGTGTAAATATTACTAAGGAGTTTGGTTTGAGCAGCCGCTTCTCTATCTTCCCGGCTGCTAAGCTGGAGTTCCAGGTGATACCAAAATACGTGCGTTTGTTCGCCGAAGCCAAGGGCGATATCAACAAAGCTTCAATCCGTGACTTTGCAGAAACCACCCCATTCATCGCCGAAAACATCACCCTTAAAAACTCTGCCGACCGTTTAGCGTTGAGCGCCGGTTTAAAGGGTACACTTGCACCGGGCTTAGGCTTTAAAGCTACCTTCTTCCGTAACCGGGTTAAGGATATGCCGCTGTTCATCGCCAATTTTAATACCAACAGCACTAACAACAAATTCGGCGTTATTTATGATGACGGTACCGCAACTGTTAGCGGCTTTACCGGCGAACTGGATTTTAAAGCGACGGATGACCTGAATATTTTTGGCCGTGCCGAATTTAAGGATTACAAAATGGACACCGAGGAGCAGGCATGGAACATGCCTAAGTTTAAACTTACCGCCGGTACCATCATCCGCATAAGCGATAAAGTGAACATCAACGGCTCACTATTAATACGCGGTAACGCTTACGACAGGATATTTGATCCGCTGAGCACAACATTTACGGAGCCACGCGCGGTTGAAGTAAAATCGTATGTTGACCTGAATGGCGGGGCTGAATATAAAGCCACCAAACAACTGTCTATTTTTGTACAGGTAAACAACATCTTGAATAATACTAACCCAACCTTTTTATATTACAATAATTACGGGTTTAATATTTTTGGCGGCGTTGGTTACGCGTTTTAGTTTTTTTGTACTTTTACGGGAATGGACTTAGCCAACTACTTAATAGAACTACTTGGGCAGCGTGGCGAGGTGAGCATACCGGGCTTGGGGCGTTTTTATTACGCGAAGAAAAGCGCGTTCTACAACGCGGCTGAGGGTCGCATTTACCCACCCGGACAAACGTTACAATTTGACCAGCAAGCGGATAACAGCGATAGCTTTGCCGGATTTATCTCGCAGAAGAAAAACATATCCATGGCATCAGCAAAGTATTTTGTTGACCGCTATGTAAATGATATTATACAGGAAACCGCCATCCGGGATTTTGCAGTGGGTACTAAAGGCTGGCTGCGCAATGATGGGTTTAAATTAGTTTTCAGGAGCGCCGACCAAACTGAAGGTAGCATAGGCTTTGGCTTACCGGCATTATTTCTGCCGAAAAAATCGCAAATTTTTGTTAAAACTACTACCGTTGTTTTAACCCCGCCCCCACCTGTTGAGGTACTGCAAACAGTTGAACATGCTCCGGTTATTCAGCAGCCTCAAATTACAGTGCCTACTACTGAACCACTGGTACCTGAAGCTGTCGCTGTACCTGCTAAAGTTGCACCTGAACCGCAGCCCGCCGTGCAGCAAGTAGCACAGGTTATTGAAACTCCACAGGCTGATTTTATTGAAGACGAAAAACGCGGTTTAAACGTTTGGGTAATTACGGCTATTGTAATTGCTTTGCTGGCTATTGCGGGTATTAGTTTATACATGTATAACCCGGAACTACTGGGTATGGATAAAAATAAGGCTGAAGCGACCGTACCTGCTGTAGATGACTCTTTAGCTAACGAGGCGGACACACCGGAGCAGGAAACAGAAACCGCTAAGGTAACACCTGCTGCTAAGGCTGTGGATACGGTTGCACAGCAGGACCCTCAAGCTAATATGAGCTTGAGTGATACGGTAAAAACTACCGTTATCAATCCGCAGCCGGAAACAGAAAAACAACCGGTAACTGATAAAGCGACTAAACCAACACAAACCAAAGCTACTCCAACCACGGCGGTAGTGCCGCCTGCGATGGGTTATCCTTATACGGTGATCATAGGCGGATCGTTCGCTACGGTTGAGGAAGCGGAGAGATGCATTATCAACTATGAAAAGATAGGCCTTGATGCCCATATTTTGGCTGAGAAGGGTTATGGTAAAAAGCGTAAGGTTGTGGTAGGCACCTACAAAACGCTTGCAGAAGCATTAAAAGAAAAAAACAAACTCATTAAATCAAAAAAGCTCAGGGGAGATGCATATACCCTGGAAATTAAAAAACGATGACACTATTACTACAGATTGCAGATACGGCTGCACAAATGGCTGACACAGTGAACAACGCGGCGGTACCCACCGTTCCGGCAGATGATTTACGCTTCGGCGACCTGTTGCTTAAGGGCGGCTGGGTGATGATTCCCATTGGTATTTTAGCTGTACTGGGTTTAGTTATATTTTTCGAAAGATATTTTACCATACGCAAAGCCGCTAAGGATGAATCGAGCCTGATGGCGCAGGTGCGTGCCAGTATTATGTCGGGCAACCTGCAATCGGCAGTAGCTTTATGCCGCAACAGCAATACACCGCTGGGCCGTATGCTGCAAAAGGGCCTGTTACGTATCGGCCGACCAATTAAGGATATTGAAGGCGCTATTGAAAACGTGGGCAAACTGGAAGTAGCCAAGCTCGAAAAAAACATCGGCATTATTGGTATTGTAGCGGGTATAGCGCCCATGTTCGGGTTCCTGGGTACTATCGCCGGTGTAATCCAGATCTTTTATAACATCTCAAAAACTGATAACATCAGCATGGGTGTAATATCAGGCGGTTTATATGTAAAGATGGTAACCTCGGCGGCAGGTTTGTTTGTGGGTATCGTAGCTTACGTTTGCCACCACGTGCTGAACATGATGGTTGACAAAGTAATACTTAAGCTGGAAACTGACGCCATTGAATTTATTGACCTGTTAGAGGAGCCAAGCAAATGAACCTGAGAAAAAGACACGGACGCGTAACTGCCGAGGTGCATACCTCGGCGCTGAACGACATCATGTTCTTCCTGCTGCTGTTCTTCCTGATCGCATCCACCGTTACTAACCCGAACGTGATTAAGCTAATGCTGCCTAAATCATCATCGGGCCAATCGGTTTCTAAAAAAACCATCACGGTATCGGTAACTAAGGATCTGAAGTATTATATTGATAAGAAAGAAACACCGGTAGATCAACTGGAAGCTACGCTGGGCGGCTATAAAAATCTGGCAACAGAATTGACCATTGTTTTATACGTTGACCGTACCGTAGCCATACAGGATGTGGTACAAGTGATGGACATAGCGCAAAAACTGAATATTAAACTGGTATTAGCTACCGAGAAGAAAGGTTAATTCAGTTAGAAGTTTGCTCAGTTTGCGGTGGGCGGTTTGCAGTTGGCAAATATTACTGAAATTTGTACACTGAGAACCGCAAACTGATAACTGCGAACTGGTAACTGCAAACTGAATACTGCACACTGAAAAAAATGGATTACCGCGAAGAAAATAATTACCCTAAGGCATTCCTGGCAACGGGCATTATACTGGCTGTGGTGCTTGCGCTAAGCTATTTTATAGTGCTGCACTCGCTGCCTAAGCAGGCCGACGGCACCGGGGGTATTTTAGTAAATTATGGTACGGTTGACGAAGGTATGGGTGATGCTTATATGAGCATGGAAGAGCCTTCAGTAGCTGAAAAGGCCAACAACACCCGGCCGGATAAAGTTACGCCTGAACCGCCGACCGAAGAAAAGGTACAGGCTGATAACAGCGACAAAAACGTAGTTACCCAAAATAACGAGGACGCGCCCGAAGTGGCGGCCAACACCAAAACACCAAGTCCAACGGTAGCTACCAAGCCTAATAAAACCGAAACTAAGCCTGTGATCAATCAGAATGCGCTATTTAAAGGTAAGCCTAATAACGGCACAGGCAGCGGTGATGGTACAGGCAGTACTCCTGGCAACCAGGGTAAAACCACCGGTACTACATTAACTAACAGCTACGATGGTACAGGCTCCGGCGGT
Source organism: Mucilaginibacter roseus (assembly GCF_021215455.1). Classification (GTDB taxonomy): domain Bacteria; phylum Bacteroidota; class Bacteroidia; order Sphingobacteriales; family Sphingobacteriaceae; genus Mucilaginibacter; species Mucilaginibacter roseus. The sequence goes on from NZ_JAJPWV010000004.1 coordinate 207,991, forward strand.
GGCGGCGGTGCAACATCAGCGCCCGGCTGGGACAGAGCACCCGCAAAACCGGATGTAGGTAATCGTTATAACGGTAAGGTAGTTATTGAATTTACGGTTGACAATAACGGCAATGTTGTTAGCGCCGGCGTTGGAAGAGGCTCTCAACTTATTGATGGCCCTTTAGTTGAAAAATGTATACAAGCTGTACGCAACGCCAAGGTAACGCCATCATCAAGCACTGCCGACGGCCGCAAGTACACCCAAGTATTTGTATTCAAAGCGAAATAAGATTTTGTCATTAGGGATTGGTCGTTAGTCATTGATCTGATCGATATGTATTTACAGCGATGAACAGTGATTGGCAACCATAGTTGCTTAGTTAAATATTCAATTTACAATGACTATTGTCCAATGACTAATCACTACCCCACCATTGCCCAATGACTAATGACCATTGACAAATGACTAATTACGCTGAAACGCTCGACTATCTCTTCAGCCAGTTGCCTATGTTTACACGCATCGGGGCATCGGCCATAAAAAATAACCTGGATAATACCATTGCGCTTTGCGATCTGCTGGGCAATCCGCATAAAAAATTCAAGAGTGTACATATTGCCGGCACTAATGGCAAGGGTTCTACCTCGCACATGTTGGCGGCTATACTACAAACCGCGGGCTATAAAACCGGACTGTACACCTCCCCCCACCTTAAGGATTTCAGGGAACGAATCCGCATAAACGGACAAATGATAACCGAGCAAACAGTTATTGATTTTGTTGAGCATTACAAAGTCGACTTTGAGCGTATACAACCCTCTTTTTTTGAAATGACGGTTGCCCTGGCTTTTGATGTTTTCGCTAAAGAGCAGGTTGATATAGCCATTATTGAAGTTGGCCTGGGTGGGCGGCTTGATAGCACTAACGTAATAACTCCGCTGCTATCGCTCATTACCAATATCGGCTGGGACCACATGAACATGCTGGGGAATACCCTGCCCGAGATAGCCGGAGAAAAGGCCGGTATCATTAAACCGAATATCCCTGTAATCATCAGCGAACGGCAGGATGAGGTTGCCGGTGTATTCATAAAAAAAGCTGCGGAGGTAAACGCTCCAATCACATTTGCTGCAGATTGTTGGCAGGTAGAAGTTCCCGACCATCAGCATGATGCTTTAACACATAAAACCGTAATTGCAAAAAAAGAACAACAGACTTACAAACTGGATGTTGACCTTACCGGCACCTATCAACAAAAAAATATAAAAGGCGTTTTAGAGGCCGTTGAGCAATTGCGTGAGCAGGGCTTTATCATAACTAACGAGCATATTGAACGGGCGCTCAAGCAAGTTAAAATACTCACCGGCCTGCATGGCCGGTGGGAAGTACTCAGCACCTCTCCCCTCACCATTTGCGATACCGGACATAACCCGGATGGTGTACAGGAAGTATTAAAGAATATCGCTAACGTTAATTATCATCAACTGCACTTTGTGATAGGAATGGTAAATGATAAGGACATCAGCAAGGTACTGGCCATGCTGCCACCGGATGCTATTTATTATTTCTGCAAACCTAACATACCCCGCGGCCTTGCTGCCGAAGAATTGCAGGCAACCGCCAACACCTATGATTTAAAAGGTGCTACTTACCCGTCGGTAAAAGCAGCACTTGAAGCCGCGCAAACCGCAGCAGATACCGGCGACCTGGTATTTGCCGGAGGCAGTACATTTGTTGTTGCCGAAATAGTAGAATAGCACGCATTTTTTACATGAGGGTATGCTGTAAAAACATATTTTTACCGTTAACCAACTCATTAAACAGAATGACATATCAACCTGCAAAAAACAGATATCAAAACATGCAATACCGCCGCTGCGGAAAAAGCGGCATAAAACTCCCGGCTATATCATTGGGACTATGGCATAACTTTGGGCATGTAGATGTTTACGATAACTACCAAAAAATATTGCATCTGGCATTTGACAGCGGCATCACCCACTTTGATCTCGCTAACAACTACGGCCCGCCTCCCGGATCGGCCGAGGAAAACTTTGGCAAGATACTGAAATCTGATTTTCGAGGCTATCGCGATGAAATGATTATCTCGAGTAAGGCGGGCTATACCATGTGGGATGGCCCCTATGGCGACTGGGGATCAAAAAAATATTTAGTTTCCAGTTTAGACCAAAGTCTGAAACGTATGGAGCTTGACTACATAGATATTTTTTACCACCATCGTCCCGACCCTGATACACCGCTGGAGGAATCCATGCAGGCACTTGACCTGATCGTTCGCCAGGGTAAAGCATTATACGCTGGTATATCTAACTACCCGGCCGATAAGGCAGAAGAAGCGATTACAATATTGAAGCAATTAGGCACACCATGCCTTATACACCAGCCTAAATACTCGATGTTTGAGCGTTGGGTAGAGGGTGGTTTGCTGGAAGTTTTGGAAGATAACGGCGTTGGCTGCATTCCATTCTCACCATTGGCGCAGGGGCTGCTTACCAACAAATATCTGAATGGCATTCCTGAAGATTCAAGGGCAGCAAAATCAACCGGATTCCTGCAAAAAGATCAGGTTACAGATGCACGCATCAGCCAGATCAGGCAGTTGAATGACATTGCCCAGCAACGTGGCCAAAGCCTGGCGCAAATGGCCCTTGCCTGGTTGCTAAAGGATGAACGGGTAACATCGGTATTAATAGGCGCAAGTAAACCCGAGCAATTAGCGGACTCGCTAAAAGCGTTGGACAATATTCAATTTTCAACAGAGGAACTAAAAAACATAGAGAACATATTACAATAGCATTAATGCTGTTAAACATTTGAAGGCGATGTAATAATTACATCGCCTTTTGCATTTGTTAACATAAATATTTTACTTTAAGCCGCTAAACCTTTATACCAAAATGCAAACTTCGCAACCCGATAAATCGGCAATACAACCCTCAAAGGCTTTCAAACAACAGATAACACGTTCGGTAAACGCTGTTGTATTATTTATCATCGTTTACCTGTTTCTTTTGTTAGGCGTTATTGCCTGCGCTATAATTTTTGGCGCATTAGGTGTAGGCATCATATACCTTAAAGCACATTGGGTAACACTCGTTTTTGGCCTCGGGCTTATTTTTTCAGGGCTGATGCTGGTGTTTTTTGTTATCAAGTTCATTTTTAAAAGACATAAGGAAGATTATGGCGACCGCATCGAAATATTTGAAACTGATCAACCCGAACTGTTCAGCTTTATCCGCGAGCTTACCACTGAAACGGGTACTGACTTTCCGAAACACGTCTATCTTTCGCCCGAAGTAAACGCATACGTAAACTACGATTCTACTTTCTGGAGCATGTTTTTACCGGTTAAAAAAAACCTGACCATTGGCTTGGGTTTGGTGAATAGCCTTAACCGGTCGGAATTTAAATCGGTACTGGCTCACGAGTTCGGGCATTTCTCACAGCGCAGCATGAAGTTTGGCAGCTATGTGTATAACATGAACAAGGTGATATACAATATGCTGTATGATAATGACAACTATCAAAATATTATTGATAAGTGGGCAAGCTTTCACTCATTTTTAAGGGGTACAGCATGGATTAACCTGAAAATTATAGAGGGTATACAATTCATTTTGCGTAAGGTGTATGTGTTTTTGAATAAGAACCAGATGAGCCTTTCGCGGCAAATGGAATTTCATGCTGACGCGATATCAGCTTACGTTGCCGGCTCAAACAACGCCATCACCGCATCGAGGCGACTGGATATTGGTGGCATGTGCTACACCACTGTTTTAAATTACTGGAATTCGGAGATAAAGGACAAAAAGCGCGCAGACAATTTTTATCCGCAGCACAGGGAGATCATCCGCCAATTTTCGGAACTTAATCAGCTCAGTTTAGATGATAACGGCTTGCCAGTAGTAAGCCATCGTGTTGCCGCGCTTGATAACGAGCAGGTGGCTATTGAAGATCAGTGGGCTTCGCACCCTTCAAGTAAGGATCGTGAGGCCGCAATGGAAGCACTCAACATTCTGAAATCCGTTGAGCCGGAAAGCGCCTGGTCGTTATTTAACAATGCCGAACGATTGCAATGCAGGTTTACGGATGACATGTATTCGTCGGTTAATGAAATAAATAAGTTTGAAAAACTCGACCTCGCCGCCTTTAAAGCAAAATATTATAAGGATGTGGAGGAAAACAGTTATCATCCCGAGTACCGGGGTTATTACAACGCTCGGCACATAAATGCATTTAATATTGACGACGCGATACAAGAAGCACAAAAGGAGAATAACAATAGCAGTTTTGCTGATTTGTTTACAGATGAGAAAAGCAACCTGCCTAAAAGGATCGACTATCTTGCTGTTGATATTGCCAAACTGGATGACATTATTGAAAAACGGATAGAAAGCGGCGTAAAAACGTTTGACTTTAAGGGCACCAAATATTCAAATAGAGAAGCCCCAGCAGTTAAGGAACTCCTCAACCAGGAATTACAGGATGCAGAAACAAGTGTAAAGGAACTGGACAGACAGCTATTTATTACTGCGTATGCAAATGCCGGTGCCGATGATCAACAAAAGTTGAAAGATGGCTACACACTTTTGTTTAGTTACCAGCAACAGGATAACGGCGATTACGAAATTTACAACAATGTATGGGCAGCGTTTTCACCGCTGTTTAACACTATGCCTTATGCAGAAATTGAACGTGCCGTAGCGCAATTATATAATGTTGAAAAGCGCCTGAAAACACGCCTGCAGGATATCGCTACCGGAAATAGTTACCAAGCGGTAATGACTACAGCGCAAACAGAAGCGATAGAAAAATACATCTCCAACAACTGGACGTATTTCGCTTACCCCGACTATGACAACGAAGCTATTGCCACACTCGAAATCGCCCTATCAACTTTTATTGCGGTAATTAACGAGCGTACCTTTAAACACAAGAAACAACTGCTCGATTTGCAACTAAAAATACTTAACAATAAAAAAGCAGGCTTGTAGGCCTGCTTTTTTATTGTTAATACACATCAATTAATTAGGATAACCCGGGTTTTGTTTTAGGTTTCTATTTAATGCGATTTGTTGCTGTGGTATAGCATATAGCTTTCTAAAGTCCTGACTTGGCTGATGATCCCACCAGCTACCGGTAGTAAACTTGCCAAAACGAATCAGGTCATCTCTGCGGAAACCTTCAAATATAAATTCACGCCCGCGTTCGTCCAACAACTCATCCATAGTTAAAGTAGCCGTTGTATAAGCGTTGCTTGCCCAATCAGCACTGCTGTAAGCTCGTTTCTTGCAATCATTTATAAGCTGTACAGCTTCGGCATTTGCAGCACCGCCATTTTTACGCATTATGGCTTCTGCCTTGGCAAAGTAAATCCATGATAAGCGGTATAAATGCCAGTCGGTACTGTTGTAATTAGGGTTAGGCAATTCACCTTTAAAACCTGCAACGTTGTTACCTAATTTATATTTATTAAAACGCACACCACTGTTTTCTTCACCGTCACTCATGGTTGACGATGTACCGCCCTGGCTGTTACGGCGAATGTTATCAACAAATACAAGCGGTTTACCGTCATACTCGTTACCACCGGTAGCTATAACAGGCTGGCCATTATCAAAGCGCGTCATCGGCCCTTCCAATATCCACTCTTTTTTACGAAGATCTTCATTATCAAACTTCGTGTAGTTACCGGGTACAACAACTACCCCATCATTACCATTACGACTACCGCCGTAGATGAACTGCTGCTGGAAGTGAAAGAATTCACCTGTCCACGAAGGCTGGAAATTAGCACGCTGAAATTCGTAGGCGATAGAAAAAATCGCTTCTTTTGAAAGATCATTGTTTGGCTTAAAAGCATCTGTAATGTTTGCGTCAAGCGCCATAGCGCCGTTAAGGCCACCCGCTTGGTTATCAATAAGTTTGTTTGCCGCCGCTATACAGTCGTCCCAACGCGGGGTACCGCTCCAAACCTGAGCATTTAAATATAACTCCGTCAACATGGCGTAACCACCGGCCTGAGACATACGGCCCAGCATAGTTTTTGATAGCTTTGGCGCCTGATCAATATTATCCTTAATCTCCTTTTCAATAAAATCAAAAACCTCTTTTTGCGAAAGATTGGTCGGATAATCAGTTGTAGGGCCATCAGGTACAACTGTTGCCAGCGGGATGTTACCGAATAAATCCATCAGTTTTAAATAATGATAAGCGCGCAGCAACTTCAACTCGGCCAGGTAACCCGCTTTTTCCGCTTCGGTTAATCCTATAGCAGGGCCATTTACCTTTTCAATTGATTGTATCGCTATATTGCATAAACCCACGCCCCAGTACATCAACGACCAAGCATTATTCAATCCCCCCTCATCATTTGTCCAGGTGTGATAATGCAGACGTTTCCATTTACCACCATCTTCGCCATGGCGGCCCTTGGTTGGCCAGGCTAACTGATCGGCAGAAAGCTCCGAAGGCCTCCACCAACCGTCCTGCCCCGAGGGAGTGGCCCATGCATTAGCATGTGTATAAGGTCTTAAAACTGCTGATATTACTTCATTCTTATTGTTAAAAAAATCATCACTCCGAATCTGACTGTAAGCCGTTTCATCAAGTTTTGTACAGGCGGCAGCGCTCAGCAATACAGTAAGGCATGAAGCCTGCGCTAGTTTTTTGTATAATGTTTTCATGTTACTTCTTAATTAAAATCCAAAGTTTACACCTAATATGAACGAACGCGTACTTGGATATGGGCCACGAGCATCAATGCTTGGGCCAAGGCCAGCATCGTTAACGAAATCCGGATCGTTACCGCTATAGCTGGTAAAGGTTACCAGGTTTTGGCCGGTTAGGTAAGCTCTTAATGAACGTATTTGTTTTGATTTAAGTTTAAACGTATAACCAAGCGTTACTTCATCAATTTTTAAATACGATCCGTTTTCCAGATAATAATCGGAGTACATATAGGTATCATTGATTTCAGCGTATTTAGTAAACGCGTCTGCCAGCAAGTTTGATCCGGTAACTTTGTTACCATATGAAATAGCTGTGGTATTTAATATTTGATAGTCGAATTTTCCACGCATGAAAACCCGCATGTCAAAACCCTTATACCTAAAGGTATTAGTTAATGACGCATAATATTTTGGTATACCGTTACCAAGTTTTTGGTAATCCGTTACGTTTTTATCAAATGAGTTATTTATTTGATCATTGCGTACTTTTTCGCCGTTACGGTTGTAAAACAACCATTTGCCGTCTTCGGTAAATCCGGCAAACTTTTTACCCCAAAATTCACCGATGGCCCCGCCCGCGTACGTGCGTATAGCCTGGCCAAGCGCGCCATAACCACCAATATCACCAAAAGAACGGTAATCAATAGCAAAAATATCATCGGAGTACTTATCCATTTTGTTTCTGGTGGTACTCGCTGTTGCGTCAATATTCCAGCTAAAATCTTTGTACTTAACAGCTGCAAAACTTAAGGCAAGCTCCACGCCTTTTGCAGACATCTGACCGATGTTTGCGTAGATTGAACTACGTACATATGGCGGCTGAGGTGTGGTGTAAGTATCCAGCAAGCCATCCGTTACCCTATTAAATAAATCCAAGCTACCGCTCAATCTGTTATTAAATAAGGTAAAGTCAGCACCAATGTTCAATTCTTTTTTTCGCTCAAAACGCAGGTAAGGGTTGGGGTTGTTGTTAGGACCGTAAGTTTCGCGGTATTGCCCGTCAGGATAAAGGTATACGCCACCTGTACCTAAGTAAACGTCACTGGTATACCTGTTAACACCCGAGTTACCCGTTTGGCCATAACCGGCTCTAAGCTTTAAGTAATTTACAAACTTTACGTTCTCCATAAAACTTTCCTGGCTGATTGCCCAGCCTGCAGAAACCGCCGGAAAATTTCCCCATTTGTTAAGCCTGCCGAATTTGGTTGAGCCTTCCCGGCGAAGTATAAATTGCAATAAGTATTTATCCTTATAAGAGTAATTCACCCTGCCAAAAAAAGCGATAAGTTTATCAGATTCTTTGTTGCTCGACATCCCTGCTTTGCCCGCCGCTAACTGGTTACCGGCTCCAAGGTTATTCTCCTCAAAATTGTCATTCAGGAAACCGTAATTAAACGCGCTGAAGTTTTCGGTTTGATTATAACGGTAGCTGTAGCCTGCTACACCTTTGATGGAGTGATCACCAAATGAGCGTGCATAGTTAATAGTAGGCTCAAAGGCTAAATTTTGCTCTAAAAAGGTTGAGCGTTGTGCATAACCGCCATTTTTGAAAACGTCATTCTCTAATGAAAACTCGCTGGCCAGGGTTCTGTAAATACCATCGATGTAACTATTGCGCTGGTAAGAAATAAACGCTGCACCAGTTAGACCTTTAATAAATTCAAACTCGGCTTTAGCATCGGCTGAAGTGGTTTGTTGCTGACGCTTGTTTGTTTCCTGGCTCAACCGTGCCAATTGGTTTGTACTTGTGTTCTCAAAGTACCAAGTTCCGTCAGGATTATAGTTTGATAGCGTAGGATTTCTCATCAGCTGATCTTCCCAGCCGCCGCCGCCAAGTAAATTAGCACGGTTAAAGTTGGTAGCAAGGTTAACCTGAGTATTTAAACGATTGTTAAAACCCTTTTGGTTTAAACTTAAACGTATGGTGTACTCTGTACGGGTGTTCTCTTTTGCAAAGCCGTCCAGGTTTCTGTAATTCAAACTTGCGCGGTAATTGCTTTTATCGGTTCCGCCTTGTAACGAAAGGTTATGGTTTTGAGAAAGGTTACCGTGATTTACCAACTGATCGAAGAAATCGTTAGAATTTCCATAATCCGTACCTTTTATCTCTCCCGAAGCAAGCTTTTGCCTAAACTCGTCGGCGTTCAGAAATTTAGGGATACGCGCCAGGTATTCTTTACGCAAGTAACTTGAATAGGTAAATTGAGGGGGGCCGGCTTTGCCTTTTTTGGTGGTTACCAAAATTACACCTGCACTGGCGTTAGTACCGTAAATTGCTGCACCTGATCCGTCTTTTAATACGTCTATCGACTCAATGTCGTCCTGTTGTAACAGATCCAAGTTACCGCCCGGAATACCGTCAATAACAATAAGCGGTGTTTGCGGAGCGTTTATAGACGTAACTCCACGTAGCTGTATATTTACGCCTGAGTTAGGGTTAGAGCCGCCTGCACGGGTAATTTGCAAACCGGCAATTTTCCCCTGGACAAGATCGAGCGCATTGCGCGAACCGCTTTGCCTGAAGTCAGAGCTGTCGGCATGCCCGGTAGCCGAGGTAATCTCGCCTTTCTTTTGTGCGCCGTAACCTACTACTACGACGGTATTAAGGCCACGTGACTCTTCTAATAATGAAACCGTAATACTGGTTTGATTGCCAACAGTTACATCTTTAGTTGTAAAACCGATTGACGAAACTGTAAGAACTGCATTGTCGCCCGGTACACTGATGGTAAACTTACCATTCATGTCAGACGCTACGGCCGTAGTGGTACCTTTAATTTTTACCGTGGCACCGGGTAACGGTAAATTTTGTTTATCAACAACGGTACCGGTTACCTGCTTTTGTGCAAACGCTGGTAACCATAAAATGCTGCTGATAAAAAGTGTTAGGAAAAGGGCTAATTTCCGCATAGGAGGCCCTTGGTTGGTAGTGCAATTTTTTACATGCGGACGCACTTCCGCTCGGTTAAAAATGGCTTTCATAAATTAAATTTACAAGGTAAAAAAGGTGCATACCGGTAGTGAGTATGCTAAGTATAGCTTAAATCGCCTCTAACCTAAAGCTTTATTTATTTAAGTACAAAGAATATTTTTTACGTTGCATATTTTGAGCCCGAAATCAAGTAGTAATAAGTGATAAAAATTGGTAAACCGTTTTATTTACAATAAAATAGCCGTTTTGTAAATTTTTGGTTACAAATAAACCCTTTTAGCTTGTGATGGGTAAAAAAAGCTGAGGTAAACTTATAATTAAAGAATACGTATAAGGGCATGTCAAACGAAACAGGAATGAATTTGTAAAATATGATCTATTTTTTAGGCACTTTAGCTCCTGATTTACGAGCCTCCGACAGGCCAATTGCGATTGCCTGTTTTTTACTGGTTACCCTTTTTCCGCTTCCGGACTTTAGTTTCCCTTCCTTCATTTCATGTAAGGTTTCGCCAACTTTCTTTTGCGCTTTTTCCGAATATTTTGCCATAACTTTTTTATATTAATAAAACCTAATCAAGCAAAACAGCTGCCATATGCCTTTCATCAAATCACAACATTTACGCCTGCTTTTGATAATCTTATCAGCATACTTCTTTATCTCTTGCGGTAAGTCATCCAACCACATACTTCCTAAAACAAAAATCGCTGTAATAAATAAAGGCGTAACGGGCAATCAATCGGGCGATGTATTGAAGCGGCTTGACCCGATTTTAAAACTTAACCCGGATATAGCCGTGTTGCTTATCGGTACTAATGATGTTACTGCGCGCAGGCCTGTTACTGAATACACCCAAAATCTTCAGCAAATTATCAGCGCTGTGCAGGCGCACAATATAAAACTCATATTAATGAGCCCGCCTCCGCGTGGCATTGATACCAGTTCCCTGCCCGAATATTATCGTAACGGGCATAACGATACACTTGCGCTGATCAACGAGCGATTGAGCATCGCGAATAATTGTTATTATCTAAACCTGAATAAAGCCTTCAGAGATGCCGGATCACCCAACGCAACTTCGGGCAGCTTAATATTTAACCGCGCTAACAATCCCTCGAGGCCAGACGGAATACACCTTACCCGCTCCGGTGTTGCGTTTGTTGCTAAAACAGTTTATGAATTTATACAAAAAACTTTTCCGGAAAATAGTTACGACGTAGTGGTTTGCATAGGCGACAGCCTTACTGCTGGTGAAGAAATTGGTTATCCGCGTACACTGAGCAGATTACTTAACAACTGATTTAGAGCTGATTGTTGTATATGCATTAAGCTTGGTTAAATTTAAAACATTACTTTGAAAACACGTGTTAGGGTGTTAGTTTATTGCCGAAATGACACGCAAACAAATCCCCCCTTTTTATGAGCACCTTGCACTGGTGCTTATAGGCTTGATTGCCTTAAGCTATTTGATTATTCTGGGTAAAGAAATACTTGACCCTTTAATGTTCGGCTTCTTGTTCGCCGTATTACTGTTGCCTGTTGCCAACTTTATGGAGCGTAAGCTCAGGTTTCCACGCAGTATATCATCATTTGCCGCCATTATTTTATTTGTCGGCTTTATCAGCCTGGTAGGCTATCTTGTAGGTTCACAAATTTCATCATTAGCGTCAGACTGGCCCATGCTGAAAACGCAGATCACCCAGTCCATAGCTAATATACAAGGATGGATAGAAACCTCGTTTCACATCAATACCGATAAACAAATGAATTACGTGCACGATACCACGCAAAAAATAATGGAATCGGGCACAGTAGTATTAGGTACAACCTTTGGGGCGGTATCCTCCTTACTCCTTTTCTACGTATTTATATTGATCTTCACCTTTTTTATTCTTTTCTATCGCAGATTGCTTTTCCGCTTCGTGGTTCACGTTTTCAGTGAAGATAACTCTCGTGTAGTGACCGATATTGTGGAGAACATTCAATTGATTCTACGCCAATACATCGTAGGCCTCATACTGGAAATGATTGTTGTAGCCGGGATATCCTGTGCTGTATTCTGGATATTTAACATAAAATACGCTGTGTTACTTGGCATTTTGGTTGGTCTGTTTAATATCATCCCTTATATCGGCATTTTTACAGCCTTGTTATTAAGCACCATCGTAACTTTCGCTACCGGCAGTATTGAACAAACGGTAACCGTTGCCATTTCAGTAGTAGGTATACATGCTTTGGATGCCAACGTGTTGCTGCCCATCATTGTAGGCTCAAAAGTAAGGCTGAATGCGCTGATAACATTCATCGGCATTATCATCGGCGAAATGATTTGGGGACTTTCGGGCATGTTCCTGTCAATACCGGTTATTGCTATTTTTAAGATAATTTTTGATCGTATACCGAGCCTTAAACCATGGGGTTACCTGTTAGGCGGCGATTACGAATACAATACCCAGGCGCAAAAAGAGATGAAGACTGAATAAATCCTGAATACTTTAAGGTAATTTTGCGCATTAACAATAGTGTTATGCCCTGTAGATTTTTAAGGTTTATTACCTTGTACCTTGCCATTACAATTCCGGCTACTGCGCAAACAACCAAGCCGTCTTTCAACATTGTACCCTTGGGCGTAAAAGGCGGTATTGATGAAAGCAACCTTTCTGCCTACATGGTTGGCGCAGCAGGCAGCGAAGACTATATTTGTTTAGATGCTGGCACCTTACACTATGGCATTGAAAAAGCTGTTAGTAAACATACCTTTAAGGTATCTACCGAACAAGTTTTGAAGCGATACATCAAAGGATATTTTATTTCACACGCGCACTTGGATCATGTTTCTGGATTGATCATCAATTCACCGGAAGACAGCCTGAAAAGCATATACGGTTTGGCATCATGCCTCGAAACGTTGAAAACGCACTATTTTACGTGGGCGAGCTGGGCTAATTTTACCGATGAGGGCGAAAAGCCGCAGCTAAAAAAGTACAGTTACAAGCCAATGGAGCCGGGAAAGCCGGTAACAGTTGACGGTACAGGGCTCACAGTGCAGGTTTTCCCGTTAAGCCATTCAAATCTTACGGGGGCGGCTTACCTGATAAAAAACAATAATGCCTATGTACTTTACCTTGGCGATACCGGCCCGGATGAAGTAGAGAAAAGTGACAAGTTAAGGGAACTCTGGCAAGCTGTCGGTCCGCTAATCAGCAAAGGGCAATTAAAAGCTATCTTGATCGAGGTTTCATACCCGAATGAACAGCCGGACAAAAGCCTGTTCGGGCACCTTACCCCTAACTGGCTGATGAAGGAAATGAAAGTATTGGAGAGTTACACCGGTATAGGTAAGCTAAAAAACTTCAACCTGGTGATAACGCATGTAAAGCCGCCTCAACAAAATATCAACAAATTAAAGCAGCAGCTTAAACAGCAAAATACCCTTGGCTTAAACCTGATATTCCCGCAACAGGGCAAAGCTATACGCCTTTAATTATTGTGTTTCGAGCAGGTCAATACAGCTTTTTGATAGCGAAGCCAGCCTTGTGTTTAAGTTAGCCAAGCCATTGGTGTCATTTATCTTTTTATAAAGCGATGTAATGGTATCCAAAGTATCCTGATTAGGATCACAAGCTTGTGCCTTTTCCAGATGCGCGATAGATTTCTTTACCAAATTGATATAAGCCCATTTATTAGCAGTTGTAGGGGCAGAAAGTTTTTTCTTGTCAGCATCCCCTGCTTCTTTTAAATAAATATAACCCAACGCCAGGTGTGCCACATAAAAATCGGGCACGTGTGCCAAAACCCGCTCGTAATAAACCTTAGCATCGGCCGGATGACGTTCTTCGTAAAGCTTGCCTAATATATTATAATAGTTAATGCGTGCCTTTATTGGAAGGGCAACGGTATCGGCCATTATATCTTCAGCAACACGCTCGGCGTTGTCGGTATTACCCTCAAACATAGCCACATTCAAGTCGAGGTACTTATCAAATACAGCGGCAGTATCAACCGTTTGCGCCTTAGCTAAAACAGCGCACAACAGCATCGTTATAAAAAATATTGTTTTTTTAAGCACAGTAAATTATTAACGGTTTATATTTAAATATAGTGCTATTTACCTGATATCAGCATTATCATCCTAAAACAATTAATCAACATTAGCGAACACCAGGTGTAACGAAACCGAACGCACGAACATAATTACACCCACACAACAAATTGAAAAACAGAAATTTACACTCATGGCACGGCATTGGATATTTTCCGGTAAGCTGACCTTCTGATTTAATAAATTGAACAATCATCAGTCATTACCATGATAACACATTACCTGAAGATCGCTTTTCGCAATATGCAAAAGCAAAAAATGTATGCCGCTATCAATATCGGCGGTTTTGCTATTGGCATTGCCGCCTGTATATTAATATCATTGTATATACGCAACGAAACCAGTTACGACCAGGATATCGCCAATAAAGACAACGTTTACCGCATAGTTGGCGAACTTAAAGTAGCGGGCACTACTTTTAGAGGTATAAGCTTTCAGCCGCCAATGGCCAAGGCACTTGTGAACGATTTTCCGGAAGTAAAAAAGGCAGGCCGCATATTGCATAGCAAACTTTTTGGCGGCACCGAAAATCAGATACGCCGCGCAGACCAGGTTAATAATACCTACGAGGATGGATTTTGCTTTGCCGATACATCGGTGATCGACATACTGGATATAAAAATGGTTTACGGCAACAAGCTTACAGCCTTAAGTAATCCAAACTCTGTGGTAATAAATAAAAGCTTAGCTGATAAGTATTTTCCCGGCCAGAATCCAGTGGGCAAAACATTGATCTTTAATAACAATACTAAAGTACCATTAACTATTGGGGGCGTTATGCGCGATTTTCCGGAAAACGCGCATATGCAGTTTAAAGGTTTTATATCATTAGCCGGACTAAAATTCTGGGATGGCGAGCAGGAAAGCTGGTATGCGAGCAACTATGGTATTTATGTGCAAATGAATCCGGGTGTTAACGTTGCCGCATTCAATAAAAAAATGACCGCCGGCATCCTCGATAAATATATTATCCCGACCATGAAGGAAAGAGGCCGCAGCAATGTTGAAGAGATCAGGAAAAATGCTAAACTCTCCCTGCAAGCGGTAACCGATATTCATCTTAATTCATACAATATTGATGAAAACGATATTAAACACGGCGATGTCCGTTTTATATGGCTTTTTGCCGGGATAGCCGGATTTATACTGGTGCTGGCTTGTATCAACTTCCTGAACCTTTCAACCGCGCGGTCTGCCAACCGTGCGCGCGAGGTAGGTGTGCGCAAAGTTATCGGTTCAACACGCGCTAACCTGATCAGGCAGTTTTTAACGGAATCTCTACTTTACAGCTTTTTCTCGTTCGTGTTAGGTTTAGCGCTCACAGCAATAGCACTACCTGCCTTTAATAAAGTAGCGGGGACGCAGCTTACCCTGCCCTGGACTGAGTGGTGGTTACTTCCCGTATTGGTAACAAGCGCCTTTATAATCGGCTTAATTGCAGGCATTTATCCTGCCTTCTACCTCTCCTACTTTAAACCCGCCACTACGCTGAAAGGCGCACTTAGCATGGGCAGCCGTAATTCGGGCTTACGCAGCGGACTTGTAATATTCCAGTTCACGGTGTCTATTGTTTTGATTATCGGCACGGCAGTTATCTACAAGCAAATGCAGTACATCCTTAACTCCAAGATCGGTTTTGACAAGGAACAGGTATTAACTATTGAAGGAGCCGATGCCTTAGGCCCGCAAATGGCATCTTTTAAAAGTGAACTGCTCAACCTGCCTTTTGTAAAGAATGTAACCGTTAGCGACTTTTTGCCTGTAAGCGGAACCAAGCGAAACGGAAACTCCTTTTTTAAAGAAGGCCGTGAAAAGGAAGATCCGCCGATACGCACGCAGCACTGGGTTATTGATGAGAATTACCTCGCTACTATGGGCATGAAGCTGATAGCCGGCCGTAATTTCCGTACCGATATGCCTACCGACTCGCAGGCTACCATCGTAAATAAAGCTATGATCAGCCAGTTGGGCTATAAAAATCCATTGGGAAAGGTGATTACCAATGGGCCTGAGCATCTAACCATTATTGGAGTTATTGATAATTTCAACTACGAATCAATAAAGCAGCAGGTTGACCCGATGGTGATGATACTGGGTAATAGCAACAGCATGGTATCCGTCAAAGTAAAGAGCGCTGATATGCAGGCTGCGCTTGCTGCCATAAACGGCACCTGGAAAAAATTTCAACCAAACCAGGCTATGCGGTATAACTTTTTGGATGAGCGTTACGCCGCCATGTACAGCGATGTGCAAAGCACGCAATATATATTTACAGGCTTTTCCATACTGGCCATTGTGGTGGCATGCCTTGGCCTGTTTGCCCTTGCCGCCTTTATGGCAGAGCAGCGCAGCAAAGAGGTGAGCATTCGTAAGGTGCTTGGCGCATCGGTAAGTAACCTGTTCGCTTTGCTTACGGGCAATTTCCTGAAACTGGTATTAATTTCACTGGTTATCGCTATACCAATAGGCTGGCTGGCCATGAGCAAATGGCTTGAAGATTACGTATACCGCATTAAGCTCAGCTGGGATATATTCGCGGTATCAGGCGTAATTGTTATCATTATTGCCTTGGTTACCGTGTGCTGGCAGGCCGTAAGTGCCGCACTGGTAAATCCAATAAAAAATCTGCGGTCAGAATAAAATTTATCTAAACCCCTTAACAAACCAAAAGGCATTTATCATTAAAGGTAAATGCCTTTTGTTTTATCAGGTATTTTTTATGTTTTGATTACGGCGTAAAGATGTTCATCCATTATTTCACCATATTTGGTTATAGCCGAGCGGTGTATGGCTTCCAGTTGGTATCCGGCTTTTTCAAGCACCCGCTGTGATGCCTTGTTGTGCGCGAACACGCCTGCAAAAACACGGATCTTGCCGATATTAAAAGCGTAATCAGTTAATAACCTTAACGCTTCAGTAGCGTAGCCCTTACCCCAATATGGCTCGCCCAACCAATAACCTACCTCGGCACTGTTACGGTGAATATCCGTTTTAAGTGTAATGCCGCCAACGCCAATAAATTCATCATCATTAAAAATACTAAATACATGCGGTATACTGCCCTGTATAGCGTTCTCAATAAAGTCATTGGCATCGTCAATAGAATACGGATGCGGAAAAACATCGCGCAGGTTACGGGCTATATTATAATTATCGGCAAGCTGCTGTAAACGCTCTGCCTGTACATCATCAAAGCCCCATAATTTTACCATACTATTTTTTTTCCAGGTAATCGGTTATCTCAAATGATATATCGTTATACGGAATATCGCGCTTCAAAATCTTCCAGTTACCATCAAGCAAATAATAAGTTGGTACTCGGCTAATACCCCAGGCTTCAGCGTTTTTAGATTCGTTGCCCTTCAAGTCAGAAAATTGCGGCCATTTCATGCCATCTTCTTTAATGGCCTTCAGCCAGTACTCTTTATTCTCATCCAAATCAATACTGATGATACCAAAAGCCTGATCGTTATTTACCTGGAAAAGCAGCTTGCTATTCATTTGCAGGTGGTTTTGCCTGCTAACCTCATTACCTGCACGCCAAAAATCAATCAGGATGATCTTTTTGTTTTTAAACGCGCCACGATCAAAAGCTTTACCTTTTGCATCTGTTCCGTAAATATCAGGCGCGGTTTGGCCGGGTACCAATTTAGCCAGGCCCGAAAGCTTACCACCTATCTCCTTGCCTTCTTCAGTGTTTTTGGCTTCATCGCTCAGCTTATTGTAAAGCGCGTAATACCTTGCCGGGTCCTCTTTGTAATCAACATTTTTTATGAAGTGTGCGGCAATAACACTTTTAGGGTATCTCTCAATGAATTTTTCAATAACGTTAGCCTCTACCTCGGTTTGCTGTTGCTGCAAATCTTTCAGCTTATCAACCCGCGCAAGGTAAGCCGTACCTTCAAGGCTTTTACCGGCACTGCTTTTTAAAAAGGCACGCTCATCCTTTACTTTTTGCGCAACATCAGCTACCAACTCATCAGCCAGGGTATAATAAGCATTCAGTTCGTTCTGTATTTTTGACTCTGATTTGATCTTCGGGTATTTGGTCAAATCGTTACCATTGATCTCAATGTCGTACTTACCGTTTTCCAGGTACACCTCGTAAGGTATATGCGTTAATTTATTATTGAGCATATTGGTCACCTTGATCTGATAATAACCTGGGTATTCTAAAATCTCGTTAATCTTAAATTTACCGTCTACGATGTTTTCACCGTAAACAGGTTTATTTACTACGTCAACAATACCAAAAACACCGTTTTTAATACCGGGGGCGGTACCTTCAATTTCAATTCGTTCAACACGGTTACAACCGGCAAGCAGCACTGTAATAAGTAATAGGTATAAATATTTCATAACTTTTTATGTAAAGCGCGAATATACCTTTCTGCATGTAAATTCATTGTAACTAAATAGGTTCTTAGATTGTTTCTAAATAACTCATAAACCCCTATAATGTCAGAACCATTTACATGGTTTTGTTATTTAATAGATACTTTTGCCGAAATAATTAAAACTTCATAATGAGCGAATTTAAACAAACCTTTAACTCGTCGCTGGGCAAGAAGCTAATCATGGCTTTAACAGGCTTGTTTTTGTGTACTTTCCTAATTGTTCACCTTAGCGGTAACCTTGCGTTGTTTAAACATGATAACGGCCAGGCTTTCAATGCCTACGCTAATTTCATGACGCACTTTCCGCCAATCAGGGTGGTGTCTTACCTGTTGTACCTATCTATCCTGGTGCATACAATTTATGCTATTATTTTAACGGTAAACAACCGTAAAGCCCGCCCAATCGGCTATGCTTCGGCGCCAAAATCCCCGGTATCATGGTCATCAAAAAACATGGGCCTGCTGGGTTCAATCCTATTTCTTTTCATCGTGATACACATGAAAGATTTTTGGTTTAAATACCACCAGGATGATTTTACCGGTAAAAGCACGCACGTTATTCCGTTTAAGGAATACAAAACAGACCTGGTAACCGGTAAACAGATTTCGGCACGCGACCTGCCTCCGGGCGATTACAACTACGCGGTATTTACCGAGGGTGGTATTGAAACCATGGTAGCTAAAGATCTTAACCAAACCGTTGAAATTGCCTTTAAGCAATGGTGGTATGTTGCCTTTTATGTAATAGCATTAGGCGCATTATCATTCCACTTGCTGCACGGCTTTCAAAGCGCGTTCCATACGCTGGGCTGGATTCATCGTAAATACAAGCCGATCATCTATTTTATAGGTACCTGGTTTTTTGCGGTTATTATTCCGCTTGGTTTCGCGGCAATGCCGGTATACTATTTTTTCTTTGGATAAGGTTTATTGTTGATATGAGAAGGCCGTAAGGCCAATCAAAAATATAATTGTAAGAGATGATTTTAGATGCTAAGATTCCCCAGGGCCCACTGGCCGAAAAATGGAGCAAGCATAAATTTAACCTGAAGCTGGTTAACCCTGCCAACAAGCGTAAATACGACATCATTGTTGTAGGTACAGGTTTGGCCGGCGCCTCAGCAGCGGCTACTTTGGCCGAGCTTGGCTACAACGTTACCGCATTCTGCTTTCAGGATAGCCCACGCCGTGCGCACTCTATTGCAGCACAGGGCGGTATAAACGCGGCAAAAAATTACCAGAATGACGGTGACAGTGTTTACCGCTTATTTTATGATACCATAAAAGGTGGCGACTATCGTGCCCGTGAAGCCAACGTTTACCGTTTGGCAGAGGTATCAGTAAATATCATTGACCAGTGCGTGGCGCAGGGTGTACCTTTTGCCCGCGAGTACGGCGGTTTGCTGGATAACCGTTCATTTGGTGGCGCGCAGGTATCGCGTACCTTTTACGCCCGTGGTCAAACCGGACAGCAATTGCTTTTAGGCGCTTATTCGGCACTTAACCGCCAGATACATAACGGCAAGGTTAAAATGTATACCCGCCACGAGATGCTTGACGTGGTTAAGGTTGATGGCCATGCGAAGGGTATTGTTACCCGTAACTTAAAAACCGGCCAGATTGATACCCACGCAGGCCATGCGGTATTATTATGTACCGGTGGCTATAGCAACGTGTTTTTCCTGTCAACCAACGCTATCGGTTCAAACGTAACCGCGGCCTGGAGAGCACACAAACGTGGCGCTTACTTTGCTAACCCTTGCTACACGCAAATTCACCCTACCTGCATCCCGGTAAGCGGCGATCACCAGTCAAAACTTACGCTGATGTCTGAATCGTTACGTAACGACGGACGTGTATGGGCACCAAAAACGGTTGAAATTGCTGAGCAGTTACGCTCAGGCAAGTTGAAAGCGAGTGATGTTAAGGAAGATGACCGCGATTACTTCCTCGAAAGAAAATACCCTGCATTTGGTAACCTTGTACCGCGCGACGTGGCATCACGTAACGCCAAAGAAATGGCCGACGAGGGTAAAGGTGTAGGAGCTTCGGGCTTTGCAGTATTCCTTGACTTTGCCGACGCCATTAAACGCTTAGGCCAGGAAACAGTTGCCGCCAAGTACGGTAACTTGTTTGACATGTACGCGCAGATCACCGCAGAAGATCCTTACAGCCAGCCAATGCGTATTTACCCGGCTGTTCACTATACCATGGGTGGCCTTTGGGTTGATTATAACCTGAGCACTACTGTACCTGGTTTATACGCTTTGGGCGAGTGTAACTTCTCTGATCACGGCGCTAACCGCCTGGGTGCATCTGCATTGATGCAAGGCCTGTCTGACGGTTACTTCGTTATCCCTTATACTTTAGGTGATTACCTGGCAACCATCGGCCCTAAACCGGTTGATAAAAGCCACCCTGCATTTGAGCAAACCAAGCAAGATGTACTTGCGTATGTAAATAAGCTGCTATCGTTAAAAGGCAATAAAACCGTGGTTGAGTACCACCGCGAGCTTGGCCACATTATGTGGGAGTATTGCGGCATGGCGCGTACCGAAGAAGGCCTAACTAAAGCTAAAGCCCTGATACAGGCACTTAAAGCCGATTTTTGGAAGAACGCGATCGTAACCGGCGAAAATGAAGAGATCAACGCCGCACTTGAAAGAGCGGGCCGCGTTGCCGACTTTATTGAACTTGGCGAACTGATGATTGATGACGCATTGATGCGCAGGGAATCATGCGGTGGCCACTTCCGCCTTGAATCGCAAACTGAAGAAGGCGAAGCTTTACGCGATGACGAAAACTTTGCTTTTGCAGCAGCCTGGGAGTTTAAGGGTGAGAATCAGCCGGAAGAGCTGCATAAAGAAGAGTTGGTATTTGAAAATGTTAAGTTAACACAGAGGAGCTATAAGTAAGGATTAAGAATCAAGAATCGAGAGGTAAGAGACAAGATTAATCTCTCAATCCTGATTCTTGAATCTTAATTCTATAATCTCAATAATAATGAGTAACGGAAATATGAACCTGACGCTTAAAGTTTGGCGCCAAAAAAATGCACAAACATCAGGTAAGTTTGTGACCTATAAGGCCGAGGGTATTTCACCCGACATGTCATTCCTTGAAATGCTTGACGTGGTGAATGAAAGCCTTACCAAAAAAGGCGAAGAGCCTATATATTTTGATCATGATTGCCGCGAGGGCATTTGCGGTATGTGTTCGCTTTATATTAACGGCCGCCCGCATGGCCCTAAGCGTGCTATTACCACCTGCCAGCTGCACATGCGCTCGTTTAAAGATGGTGAAACCATTACCATTGAGCCATGGCGCGCCGCTGCTTTCCCGGTTGTTAAGGATTTAGCGGTTGACCGTTCAGCATTTGACCGTATACAGCAAGCCGGTGGTTACGTATCTATCAACACGGGTGGTGTGCCTGATGCTAATGAAATACCTATCCCAAAAGTTATAGCTGATGAAGCGTTCAACTCAGCAACTTGCATCGGTTGCGGTGCTTGCGTTGCGGCCTGTAAAAATGCCTCGGCTATGTTGTTCGTATCGGCTAAAATCTCTCAGCTGGGTATGCTGCCGCAAGGCCAGCCTGAGCGTTGGAGCCGTGTACAATCAATGGTTGCACAAATGGACGAAGAAGGATTTGGTAATTGTACCAACACCGGCGCCTGCGAAGCGGAATGCCCTAAAGAGATCAGCCTTACAAACATAGGCCGTATGAATAATGACTATTTTAGCGCCAAGTTGTTCCGCGAAGAACGAGTGCACGATCACGCAGAATAATATTATTTTTTATAAATCATACAAAGCGCCTCTTCAGAAAAGGGGCGCTTTTTTTATGTGAAAATTTGATGAAAAAGTTCAGTTACACCTACAGGTTGTTCACTTAAACGTACAAGCGTTTAATTATTAAAATATATAATTACCTCTAAAACAAGCATATTATCATAATGGAATAACGATTGCAATAGCCGTGGTGTTAAATAATTATTACTTATAAATACATCTTTACAACTATGAAAATGTTTAATCAACTTAAAAACACCAAAATCTTATCTCTGTCCTTTGTTATGCTTGCGGCGGTATCGTTTACCTCATGCGATAAAA
Organism: Mucilaginibacter roseus; assembly: GCF_021215455.1. Lineage (GTDB taxonomy): Bacteria > Bacteroidota > Bacteroidia > Sphingobacteriales > Sphingobacteriaceae > Mucilaginibacter > Mucilaginibacter roseus. The sequence goes on from NZ_JAJPWV010000004.1 coordinate 230,267, forward strand.
ACGACGACGAGAATGTAGATACTGACAGCGCATCCGTACGCATAACCAACGCTGTTGAAGGCTCACTTTCGCAAGAAGTTTACGTAGGTGGCACCAAGCTTAACACTTCAGCTGTAGCCTATGGTGAAACGTCAAATTATATCCAAACCGCATCAGGCGATAACAAAACGGTACAATTCCGCAATGTAGGTTCATCATCAGCCAACGTGTCATTTAATGTAGATCTGGACGATGACAAATATTACAGCTTGTACTATGCCGGAAACGCCGATGCCAAAACCTATGTAGTAGCCGAGGATGACCGCAAAGCGCCAGCAGCAGGTAAAGCAAAAGTTCGTTTTATTCACTTAGCATCGGCCGTGCAAAACAACGTTGACCTTGGCTTTAGCGCTACCAGCAAACTATTTACTGATGTAGCCTACAAAGCGGTAACAGCTTATAAAGAGGTTGATGCCAACACACAATTGTTCTTATATGCAGCAGGTCAGGCCAATGCGGTTCTGGATTTGGACACTAAAGTACAAGCAGGTAAAATATATACTATTTACGTATCAGGCTCAACAGCTATTTCTTTAAGATATCGTGTAATTGCTGAAAACTAACAGTTAAAGCACTTCATCAATAAAAAACGCCGGCCAATTGGTCGGCGTTTTTTATTGATGATTATCTTACACCGCCTAATTCAAATCAAAGTGAGGTAGTTTTTATAAATTATATAAATCTTTATTCCATTTTATTGAAATTGATTTATAAATTACATTCAATATTGAAAATATATTAATACAACATTCGTCTTTGAGCATTTTTATGGTTGAATCAACTTATTTTAATAAATACAATCCCATAAATGGCGTTTGGGACGAGATGTATGGTGAAAATTCCGAAGTGAGAGATCACTACCGCAAAGTAATCGACTACATTTCACGCGAATCTGCTGATGACCTTAACAAAAAAGAGGATTTGGCTAAACGCCTCTTCATGAGTCAGGGTATAACCTTTACGGTTTATAATAGCGGCGAGGGTATCGAAAAGATTTTTCCGTTTGACATCATACCCCGCATAATTACCGCGCAGGAATGGGCTTTTGTTGAGCGCGGTATCAAGCAGCGCCTCACTGCGCTTAACCTTTTTTTAAAGGATGTTTACAGTAATCAGTTCATCATCAAGGATGGTATCATACCAATAGATATCATTTACTCCTGCCCGCATTTTTTACGCGAGATGTATAACCTGCAGGTTCCGCATGATATTTATATTCATATTTCGGGCATCGATTTGATACGCGATTACGACGGTACTTTTTACGTACTCGAAGACAATCTGCGTACACCTTCAGGCGTAAGTTATATGCTGGAAAACCGGGAGATTACCAAACGCTTATTTCCCGACCTGCTACCGCAATGCGGAGTGCGCAGCGTTACCGAGTATCCATCCATCTTATATAAAAACCTGCTGGCGTTATCGCCACGGCAAATACACAATCCTACCATTGTGTTGTTAAGTCCGGGAATTTATAACTCGGCCTACTTCGAGCATACCACCCTTGCGCGTTTGATGGGGGTTGAGCTGGTTGAAGGGCGTGACCTGGTGGTGAACAATCATAAAGTTTACATGAAAACCACCACCGGCTTGCAACAGGTAGATGTTATTTACCGCCGCGTGGACGATGATTATCTCGATCCGCTGGTGTTTAATCCGGCGAGTATGCTGGGTGTAGCCGGCATTATGGGCGCTTATCGTAAAGGCAATGTGGCTATAGTTAACGCCATAGGCAATGGTGTGGCCGATGACAAGGCCGTTTACGCCTACGTGCCGCAAATGATTAAGTATTACCTCAACGAGGAACCTATACTTAAAAATGTACCTACCTATCAGTTAGGTGATCGGGACGAGCACGAGCATGTGTTTAAAAACATTAATAACATGGTAGTTAAACGCACCAACGGTAGCGGTGGCTATGGTATGCTGATGGGCCATGCCTCGAGCGAGCAGGAGATTGATGAGTACAAACAGGAGATTATCAAAAACCCGCGCGACTTTATAGCCCAACCTACCATCAACCTGTCGGCAGCGCCATGCTATATGCAGGGTGAGTTAACACCGAGGCGTATAGACCTTAGGCCATACGCGCTTTACGGTCCGGGCGGTATTGAGATAGTTCCGGGAGGTTTAACCCGAGTAGCCCTAAAAGAAGGCTCGCTGGTAGTAAACAGCTCACAGGGTGGTGGCAGTAAGGATACATGGGTATTGAGCCCCCCGACCCCCTAAAGGGTTGTTTTTGAAAATTAATTAAAATTATAACAGATAAAATATATACCCCCTTTAGGGGGCCTTGGGGGCCGAAAATGTTAAGCAGAGTAGCAGCAAGTTTTTACTGGTTAAGCAGATATATTGAGCGTAGCGATGGTATTTTACGCATGCTTAAAATTAATTACGCATCGTCGCAGGATGCCATCCAGGAATTTACCTGGGAGCCGGTGGTTCGTATCTTTGCCGGCCTTGATGACGAGGAAGCACAGAAGCTGGAAAATGACACCCGTGCCGTGTTGAAATATATGGTTACGGGCAAAACCAATCCGAACAGCATCCTTAACATTATTACCCACGCACGGGAGAATGCGCGCAGCGTACAGGAGCATATCACAAAGGATTTATGGCAATGCCTCAACGAGTACTACCACGCTGTTAAGGACAGCAGGCTGGAACGTGCATTACAACGCGAAGATCCAATTGGTGTACTTGATGTACTGATCAAGCAAATTATGCTGTATTACGGCACGGTAGAGATCACGATGGAGCGCGGCGAAGGCCGCAGTTTCATGAATATAGGCAAATACCTGGAGCGAGCCATACAATCGGTGGATATTCTGGATATGAAATTCGTTTCTATTAACGATAACCCCGATTTGCTGACAGATACCAGTTACTGGAAGCATCTGTTGTTATCGTTAGGTGGCTATGAACTTTACCTGAAAACCTACCGTGAAGGCTTCGAGGCCGAAAACGTATTGGAGCAGGTAGTTTTAAATAACGACTTTCCGCGCTCGGTTATCTATTCGGTTAACAACATACAGCGGTATTTTGACCGGTTAAAGAATGACAATAACCTCGAAAACTTCCGGGAGATGTCTTTCCAAATTGGCCGCTTACAGAGCCGCATAAAATATAATTCCGTACGCAGCATAAGGCAGGAAGGGCTGCACACCTTTTTGAGCCAGATACGCAGCGAGCTTTATGGCATCGGCAACGCCATGAACGAGTACTATTTTGCCAACGCTTAACACCCTACGCCATGCCCGAATTTGAGATACAACATACCACAAAATATAGTTACGAAGGAACAGTTCGTGACAGCGCCAACCAGATCATCCTCTACCCTATTGTTGATGAATTCCAGGAAGTAATACGCCAGGAAATTACCATCACCGGCAACCCAAACGTTGACGTGCATACCGACTATTTTGGTAACCGCATAGGCAGCTTTACCTACACAGAAAAGCATAACGTTATGGTGATCAATTCGCGGGTTTTGGTAGCTACTAAACATCGCACACTGCCCGTTAACGATATTTTTCCTTCACACCAGTGGGAAGATCTTAAGCGGCTGCAAAGCGTGGTGCCCTATATTGATTTTTTGAAGCAGGAATATTTTGACGGGCTGAATGAGCTACAGCAAGTGGTAAACACCGAACGTAAAAGCGATGATACACCCTACCAGATTGTGCTGCGTTTTTGCCAGTACGTGTTTGATAATTTTGAATATATAAAAGGCGTAACCACTGTTGATACCAAGCTCGACCAGATTTGGAAAATGAAACAGGGCGTTTGCCAGGATTTCGCCCATATACTAATAGAGATGCTGCGCATATTACAGATACCCGCGCGCTACGTAAGCGGCTACATCTGCACCAACAGCAACGGTATGCGAGGCGAGGGCGCTACGCATGCCTGGGTAGAAGCTTACATTCCTGATTATGGCTGGTTGGGCATTGACCCGACGAATAATTGCATTGCCAATGATACGCACGTGCGGCTGGCGGTTGGCCGTAACTTTTCAGACTGTTCGCCGGTTAAGGGGGTATACAAAGGTTCATCAAACCATAAACTTATTGTTACCGTATCCGTTGATCAGGAAGCTTTGCCGGATAACCAGCACCAGGTTATTGAGGTTCCTATTGCCGACCAGGTGACCGAATTTTCCAAAAACAGTTACCAGCGTTATATGGAAATGATACAGATGCAGCAGCAACAACAGCAGCAACAGCAGGAAAAGCAATTGCAGCAATAAGGTTATACTAAGTTTATACTTTTTTCACTTCTGCTAAAAGCTCATCCGCCTTTGGCGCTTTAGGGAAAGCTTTAACTAATTTACCGTTCTTGTCATACAAGATAGTAAAAGGTGTTTGCGCTATTTGGTAGTACTTTTGCACTGCCATGTCATAACCTTCAGTCCCAACAACAAAATTCGGCTGCCTGGCTAATTCAAATTCCTTGTAAAATGGTTTTAACGACTCATACTTTGTCCAGGTAACCAGCACCACCTGCACTTTAGCAAGTTGTTTAAACTGAGGCTTAAGCTCTTTCATCAGATCATGGCAATGGCCGCAATCCGGTGCAAAGTATATCAGCATTACCGGTTTGCCGGGCTTCAGATTTTTATTACTAAAGTAAGTGCTGTCAGTAGTAAGTATCTTAAAAGGTGCAAGCTTTTCGGTATTACGGATGGGTGCTTGCTCGGTATTGGCATTTTCAGCGCTATTGTCTTTATTATTTTTGGCCTGAATGCACCCGATAGCTGTAACCAGTATCAGTGCGGCGTATATTAGTTTTTTCATAATCACTTAAAAAATTTAAGCCTCCAGTATTTCAATCTGCCAGGCAATATGCTCTTCAGTTACCGGGAATAACGCGCCTTCGCGTATGGTATGATATACGGCTTTAAATAAATTTTTATAATCGCCCTTCTTTGATGGCACCCACTCGGCCACCTTTTCTCCGTTTTCGTCAAAGGTAACCAGCTTACCTTCACTACCTTCGGGCTCAACACCATAAGCCGCGTCAACAGGCATCATGCCGGTGTTCAATTGATCTTCCTGTACATCGGTACGGGTTTTTACGAAGCTACCCAGCGTGCCATGCACCACAAACGCGGGCAAATGCTCGGCAATCAGTAACCCGGCAGTGAGGTACACGTTCACCTGGTTAGGATATTTAAGGTGTAAATTAATATAATCATCAACCTGCGAACCCTCGCGGTAACTACCTGTAGTTTTGTGCCAGCCAACCGGCCTGCCAAAAAGGGCTATGGCATTGTCAATCAGGTGCGGGCCAAGATCGTAAGATATACCATTGGCCGCCATGTCCTTACTTTCTTTAAATGTTTTTGGGCCGATAGCCGGGCGGTAACGGTCAAACCTGAAGTGCACCTCAACAAGATTGCCCAAACGGCCACTCTCAATAACCTCTTTCACCGATAGAAAACCACTATCCCAACGTCGGTTTTGGTATACCAGCAGGTGTTTGTTAACTGAACGGGCGAGATCAAACAGCTCCTTTACTTCGGCCGTAGTTGCCGCGGCAGGTTTTTCAAGTAACACGTGTTTACCTGCGTTTAACGCCTGTTTAGCAAGGTCATAATGAGTATAATTAGGCGTGTTAATTACGATGAGTTCTATTTCATCGTCATTCAACAATTCATCAATAGCATCGTAACTGATTATCTCCGGATAATATTCATGTGCTTTTTTCTGATTACGCTCTACAACTGCTTTTAATCTGAAATTTTCGCTTGTACTTAAAAACGGCGCGTGGAATACCCTGCCCGACATGCCGAAAGCCATTAAACCGGCTACTATAGGTGATGACATAATGCAATATTACAATTTTAGCGCTGCTGTTGGGTCTGTAAAAAGCAAAAAAGCGGCAAACATACTGCTTGCCGCTTTCTACCTTGCAGAAAATTCTGCGGTGGCTTATTTCATTTTATCTTTAATGGTTTTAATGTGCTCCTGGTGTGCTTTAAGCTTTGGCAATGTTTCGGTAGCGAAAGCTTTCAGGTCGGCATCTTTTGCATTTTTTGAACCATCTTCAAATAACGATACCGCTTTGTCGTGGTCTTTCACCATTTGATCTACATAAGCTTTATCAAACTCAGCGCCCGCTTTGGCTGAAAGTTCGGCAGCTACTTTTTGCTCTTCCTCACCTACTACGGCAGGTAAAGTAATGTTTTTAGCAGTAGCTAAAGCTTTTAATTTTTCGTTAGCAGCTTTGTGATCTTTGATCATCGCCTCAGCAAATGCCTTAACATCAGCATTGGTTGATTTTTTTAACGCCAGTTCTGACAAGGCAACCTCAGCCATACCTGCATTAGCTGCTTCGGTTGAAAATTTTGAATCTTCGTCAGCGATAGTTCCGCTATCTGTAGCTGCTGCGCTGGTGCTGGTGTCGGTGTTAGTGTTCAGGCTGTCGGCTGTTTCAACTGCATCTTTGCTGCCCGAGTTTTGACAGGCCTGGAAAGTGAAAGCGCCAAGCGCCATCATCATTACTAAACTTAGTTTTTTCATGGTAGTATTAAGTTGTTTTGTATGAGTTAACAAAGTTTGTACCATTGCGTTTTAATTAAAGGGCTAAATTCATTATAAGCCTTTTTATGTTTGTTAAAGCCAAAGTTTTTTTATTTTTGAGCACATATTAAAATATTAACTGAAATGGAATTTCCGGCCGAATTAAAATACACTAAGGACCACGAGTGGATCAAAATTGAAGGTGACCAGGCTATTATCGGCATCACCGAATTTGCACAGGGCGAACTGGGCGACATTGTTTATGTTGACATTAACACCGTTGGCCAGGAAGTAGCAAAAGAAGAAGTTTTTGGTACCATTGAGGCGGTTAAAACCGTGTCAGACCTGTTTATACCGGTTACCGGCACTGTAAAGGAGGTTAACGCCGCTTTAGACAGCCAACCGGAATTGGTTAACTCAGATCCGTATGGTGAAGGCTGGATCGTTAAGATCACTCCTGCTGACCTGGCCGATGTTGATGGCCTTTTATCAGCCGATGAATATAAAAGCTTAGTAGGCGCTTAATGAGCATTATGCTAAAAAACTACTGGCCCGCTATTTTGTGGGCCTTTTTTATTTTAATCATCTGCGATATTAAGATGGGCGGAGTAAGCCACTCGCCAGCATTTTTTGAGGGCTTTGATAAGCTGGTACATTGCGGCCTGTTTTTTACCATGACCGTTTTATACAGTGGCGGATACTTGCGGCACAACAAAAAGCGTTGTTTATCCGTATTAACAGCAGTGCTGATCATTTTGTGCATGGTTGCCTTTGGCGGTGCCATTGAACTGTTGCAAAAATACTTTTTCACCTGGCGCAGTGCCGATTGGAATGACCTTTTTGCCGACACCGTTGGCATTTGCATGGGGATGTTCAGCGTGTTAATTACCAGCAACGCCGTAAAATATGCAAATAAATAAGTTATACATTGTAGCCCTGGCCTGCAGCGCACTTCTGCTATCATCTTGCGGAATATTTAAAAAGGATTGTAATTGCCCGCATTTTGGGTATGTGCAAGGTAAGGCAGTCCGTCATTCATAAATCATTATAAAACATTTACGTGTATAAAGCACATGCTTATTTGGATTGGGTATAAATAAGCCTATATTTGCAAGGTTAATTTATAACTGATGATGGATCTATCGCAGCTTGAAGTAGGCCAAACCGGCGTTGTAAAGGAGTTTACCGATCTGGAAATGTCGGTAAAGTTGATGGAGATGGGCTGCCTGCCCGGTGAAACCGTAAAGGTTACCCGTGTTGCCCCGCTTGGCGACCCTATTGCGATCAGCGTTTCAGGCTACCAGCTCAGCCTTCGTAAATTCGAGGCGTCAACCATCATTTTACAATAAGTATTTGATTTGAAAGCCGACATACGCGTAGCATTAGCCGGAAACCCAAACACAGGCAAATCGAGCCTTTTTAACGTACTTACCGGCTTAAACCAAAAAATAGGTAACTTTCCTGGCGTTACAGTTGATAAAAAAACCGGTTACATGCAGCTGCCTGATGGGCGCCAGGCTGAGGTGGTTGACTTGCCCGGAACGTATAGTTTATATCCTAAAAGTAAAGACGAATCTATTGTATTTTCAGTACTGGCCGATAAGGCAGATACCGCTAAACCCGACTTGGTGGTTGTAGTGCTTGATGCCACCAATCTTAAGCGTAATTTATTACTATATACCCAGATAGCTGATTTAAAGATACCGGTTATTGTGGCGCTGAACATGATGGACCTTGCCCGTTCGTCATCTATAAAAATTGATGTCGATCTTTTTTCAAAAAAGCTTGGCGTACCGGTGGTGCCCATGGCCATTCGCAAAGGAGAAGGCGTAGCTCAACTTAAGCAAGCCATAGCACACGCCAATAAAGTTGCCCTGCAGCCCGATACTATTGATGTTAATGTATTTGCGCCTGAATTAATAGGCCAGATTAGCGAAGAAATGCAGGTTGATAACCCCTACTTCGCTCTGCAATTAGCGCACCAGCATGAACACCTGCGCTTTTTGAGCAATGAGCAAAGCGACCGAATCGAGAGCCTGGAGCACGCACACAGTTTCCATTCGCAAAAAGCACAGGCGGCTGAAACGGTTGCCCGCTATAATTTTATAAATGATTTGCTGTACGATACAGTGAAAACGCCCGAAGCCGCGCAGCACGAAACATTTAGCAACCGCATAGATCATATACTGACGCACAAGGTATGGGGCTTTGTAATATTCATGGCGATATTGCTGTTTATATTCCAATCTATATTCGCCTGGTCATCCTACCCTATGGACCTTATCGAGGCCTCGTTTGTTTGGGCTGAGGATGCGCTACGTAATGTATTGCCTGAAGGACCGCTGGCCAGCCTGCTTATCGATGGCGTTTTAGCCGGACTGAGCGGCGTACTGGTGTTCATTCCGCAAATCGCCATCCTTTTCGCTTTTATATCCATATTGGAAGATACGGGCTACATGTCGCGCGTTACGTTTATGATGGATAAACTGATGCGCAAGGTTGGCCTCAACGGCAAATCAGTAGTACCGTTAATTGGCGGTTTTGCCTGCGCTGTGCCCTCTATTATGGGTACCCGCACCATCGAGAACTGGAAGGACAGGATGATCACTATTATGGTTACGCCACTTGTGGCCTGCTCCGCCCGTTTGCCGGTTTATACCCTGCTGATTGCTTTAGTGGTACCCGATAAGTCGGTTTGGGGCATATTTAATATGCAAGGCCTGGTGCTTACCGCCATCTATGTGTTCAGTCTGGTATCAGCCATCATTGTGGCGTTTGTGCTCAAGTTCATCCTGAAGGTGCGCGAGCGCGGTTACTTTATTATGGAACTGCCCGTTTACCGTATGCCAAGGTGGAAGAACGTGATCTTCGCCATGTACGATCGGTCAAAAGCCTTTGTTATCCAGGCGGGGAAGGTGATCATCGCTGTATCCATCGTGTTATGGGTGCTGGCATCATACGGGCCCGGTGACCGGTTTGAGCGCATTGACCAGAAATACCGTGTTACCGAAAATATAAAAACCAACAGCCCGGAAGAGCTTAACCGCATCATCGCATCCGAAAAACTGGAGAACTCATACGCCGGTATGCTTGGCCATGCCATTGAGCCCGTTATAAAACCTTTGGGTTACGATTGGAAGATCGGCATTGCCATCATTACCTCATTTGCCGCTCGCGAAGTATTTGTGGGAACCATGGCCACCATCTATAGTGTAGAGGGCGATACAGACGACATACAATCGGTACAGCAAAAAATGGCTAATGCCCGCAATCCCGAAACAGGGCTGCCGGTTTTTAATTTAGCCACGGCGTTCTCACTCATGATGTTTTACGCTTTCGCGATGCAGTGCGCCAGTACGGTTGCCGTGGTTTACCGCGAAACCAAAAGCTGGAAATGGCCTGCCATACAGTTTGCCTACATGACGGTGCTGGCATACGGCGTAGCCTTCGTTACCTATCAGCTTTTAAAATAGGCAGTTGGTTAGTATCTTTGTCCGCAGAGGTTCCCTTTGGATAAAGTACAAATTCTTGCCCGTTACATGCCGCCCGATGCCGCGCCGCTTATTGGCAGGTGGATAGATTATTTTAAATGCGAGTTTAAAATATCGCGTGGCCGCAGCAGTAAATTTGGCGATTACCGCCCGCCGTTTGAGGGTAAGGGGCACCGCATATCGGTAAACTTTAATTTAAACCCCTACGCTTTTTTGGTAACCACCGTGCACGAGTTTGCGCACCTGCATACCTGGAACGAGCATAAGCACAAGGCCAAGCCCCATGGCACCGAGTGGAAGAACAATTTTAAAAAGATGATGCAACCTTTTTTTGAGAAGGATGTATTTCCGCCGGATGTAAAGCAGGCTATTGTAAGGTACCTGAATAATCCGGCCGCGTCAAGCTGTTCTGATCTTAACCTGTACCGTTCGTTACGCATGTATGATGCGCCGCAGGAAGCCATACATACCGTTGAGAAAATACCCGCTAACGCCATGTTCAAACTAAAAGACGGCCGTGTATTTCAAAAAGGCGAAAAGCTGCGTAAGCGTTACAAATGTATCGAGGTAGCTACAAAACGCGTTTACCTGTTTAGTCCGGTAGCCGAAGTAGAAGTAATTTCATCTAATCAATAAATTCTCATAAAACTGTAGCGTTATCTCTTATCCTTGCGTAAGGATAATAAACCTGCTATTATGTTTAAGAGAGCCTTACTAATTGTCTTTGTAGCTGTTTCTATTTTATCATGTGGTAAAAAGAATGTGTCCACCTGTCCGGACAGGGTTTGTACCGAGGAATTCGCTATGATCCTGATGTTGTTTAAAGATCAGAATGGGCCGGTAAAATCTCTCAGTAAGTTATCCGTGATAAATAAACGTACCAATCAACCTATTGATCGTGGCACGGCTGCTGCCATAAATACAACGCCGGGCTATTACCTCATCATAGATGACCGGTCTACCAAAACATTATCGGAAAGCGGAGACGATATATTGATCACCGCGACTGACAGTGCCGGCACAAAAACCAAAACTGCCACTATAAAAGTTGCTGGCGGCGCATGTGCCTGCCATATTAAAAAACTATCAGGTCCGGACGAAGTTCAGTTCGACTAAAAGAACTATTCTCTCAAAATAGCGTTTAATTGTTGTGAAGCCCGGCCCTAAAAAGCCGGGCGATTTTTTCAGTTACATGTTTCAATCATGACCAAGTTATCCGTAATGCTGCTGGCTGTGTTAGCCATAAACACCTGTAATCAAGCCGAAGAAAAATGCCCCGACAAGGCCTGCACCATGATGTTTGCCAGCGTGCCTGTGAGCTATAACAAACCGGTGAAAGATTTTAAGGCCATCAACTTACGCACCGGTGAAAACCTTACTCATAAAGATCAAACAGCCGGCAACACTTTTACCGTAGTTGATGATAGCGACCTCAAAAAACTTTCAGAAGCTGGCGATGATATTGAGCTTACCGCAACTGACAGCGCCTCCAACGTTACCCGTAAGGATACTGTGAAAATATCGGGCGGTAAATGCGCCTGCCATGTAGAGCGTTTATCCGGCCCTGCCGAGATCAGCTTTAAGTAACATCGGCGTTAAGGGTTGCTAAAGTTTTTCAATATGCGTTAATTTGAAGTAAGCCGCTGCTCGGTTCCGGCTTACCAATTATACTTAACAGATACCGCTTATGAAAAAACTGCTCTTAGCCTTATGGGCTACCGCTGCCTTTATAACCACCAAAGCCCAGCAACCCGAAAAGTTTAATGGGTTAGACATGAACTTGGGTAATTTGTCGCGCCTATCCGACGCGAAGACAAGATCTATCAGTCCAGAGAATTTTACCGGCGGCAAAGGTAAGGGTGCTATGGCCGATCCGGTCAAGAACAAAGGACAACGTAATGTGGCCAATGCCGCCAACGAGGCCCGCGACCTGGGTATAGGTTGGAAGGTGAATCCCTTCATCATCGTTAATCCCGGCGAAACCATTACCATTGCCGAAATGGAAGGCCCCGGCGCCATACAGCAAATATGGATGACTCCTACCGGTAACTGGCAATTCTCTATACTCCGCTTTTATTGGGATGACGAGACCGAACCATCGGTTGAATCGCCGGTTGGCGCATTTTTCGGGATGGGTTGGGGTAACGAGTATGCGCCGCTAAACTCGTTGCCGGTAACCGTAAACCCTGGTAGCGCCTTTAATTGCTACTGGAAGATGCCTTTCCGCAAAAAATGCCGCGTAACGCTGGAGAACATCAACAAAGCGGAACCCATGCGCTTGTATTACCAAATCAATTATACGCTCACTAATGTAGGCGATGATGAAGCCTATTTTCACGCGCAATACCGACGCTCAAACCCTAACACCACATCGTTGCATACCATATTGGATGGCGTTAAGGGAAAAGGCCAATACGTGGGTACATATATGGGCATCGGTGTAAATAACAACGGCTGGTGGGGCGAGGGCGAGATTAAGTTTTTTATGGATGGCGATAAGGAATACCCAACCATAGCAGGCACCGGCACGGAGGACTACTTTTGCGGATCATACAACTTTGACCGCGGCGGTAAGTACACCGAGTTTACCACACCATACGCCGGTTTGCACCAGGTGATCCGTCCTGACGGTGTATACAAGGCGCAACAGCGCTTCGGCATGTACCGCTGGCATATTATGGACCCGATAAGGTTTGACAAGGATTTGAAAGTAACCATACAGGATTTAGGCTGGCGCGACGGCGGCAGGTACTTGCCGCAAAAGTCGGACATTATAACGGTAGCCTACTGGTACCAGCGCGAACCGCACGGAAAGTTCCCGAAACTGCCGGAGAAGGATCTGCTGGAAGTGAATTAATATTAAAGCACAAAGCCTCCGCATTTGGAGCCTTTGAAACTACTTTATTGGCTAATTATAAAGATAATAAAGGTCAGCGGCTATGCCTATACTCAAAGTAATTATAGTAAAACTTGCCATCCCTAATAGGTAAGCTACAAAAGCTCTGATATAGCGTTCAAATGTTTTTTCTGTATTACCGCTATTGAAAAATTGCCCGATAGCCCATGAGGCATAAATGATATAGATCGCGCTTGAAACAGCCATCAATTTATGATGCGTTACGCCTTCAATAATTGCAAAAACAGTAAACATTAGCATACCAACACCAATTACAAAGCATAGCAGTATTAATATCTCATAAAAATTATAGGTGCTCATCCTAAAAAACAACTTAAGCCATAGGGCTATAAAAATACCCATCATAATATTGGAGTAACCGTAATGGTTTTGTACCCATGAATTAATGGAATAGGTTACAGAATCTTCATCACCCTTTATATTGATATATCCCTCTTCAATATGAAAGAAATGACTGATGATAGTATATATTAATGAGGTTACAATAATGAATACGATAGGCTTAACCAACCGGCTCCTGTTTTGAGAGATGAACGCTTGCACAGTTTTACCCGGCCTTAATAACAGCTCTTTAATAGTATACAATATACCCTTTTCAAAATGGAAAATATGCAGCAACTCGTGCTGTATATAATGCCTGTCTATCCTTTTGAGCGTGGCAGGTTGCCCGCACTCAGGGCAGTATTTGTAGTTAACCTCCGTATTGCAATTGACGCAGTTTACCATGTTAATTGTATAAGATTGGTTGTTTATTAAATTACCTTGTTGCGCAATTTGAGCTCGGCGTTTATGGAACTTAGAGAACTAATCATCGGCAGCCAGGTTATTGGCAGTACGATGAGCGGTACAAATGTCGCTGGCGACATCGGTTTTGATTTAACGAAGTACATGTAGGCATAAACCCCTATTAACATACCGGCAAGTGTGATAAAACCAATAAGTATCCCTTTTAATCTTTGCTTGCGTTTAATTAGCTCTTCGGTGGTAAGTGCGGATAGTTGCTCCATATTTAATTGTGATAAGCCGCAATATATGCAAAAATCAAAAAGGCATACAACCTTATACTGCACTTTAATGCGGTCTGTTACAGCTATCCCCTAACGCGCTTGCTGATGTTAATGGCCCTGGCTATGCGCGGGCGATTAAAGCGTTGCAGAAAAACCGGGTAAAGGTTTAGTAATACATTTAATACCAGTAACCACAAGGATTTAAGAATACCAAATTTGAATGCTACGTAAATATTGAACCCCATCACAATAAACAGGATAATTATGTGGCCTAATTCCGACTTCTTGGTTTGATAGTGTAAGTAAATCAAAGCATCGGTATCTTTTGCTACAGGGTTATTTTTCTTGTTGAGTTTTTCCCAACCTATCCAAACTAAAAGTTTTCTGAAAAAGTTTATTCCCACACGCTCGTATATTTTGCCCTTGCGCTCCCATCCCTTTTCATTATAGTATGATGACTTGAGTTGGCTTTTTAGGTTTTCAGTAAAAGCGAGCACACCCGTCATTAACAGGAAGTTCAAAATCCACGCGAACGCGAATCCATCCATCCTGATATACCTGGCGACAGCATAAACCAGCCCAAGTGTAATTAATGATATTAAAGCTAAAGCAAATGGCTTGGGCATAGATTACTTGGTTAGATGATTGTAGAATCAGTCTGGTTTTTCAAATATAGCAACAGCCTTCGGTTAGCACGTAAGTAATGCAGGATGAAATCGGCATAACAGAGCTATCAGCTTAAAAATTGCTTTTATATCCTCTACTGGCCGCATTTCTGCTCCACTTTTTCCCACCACTTTAATAACCCTTATAAATAGCTGATCTACAGTTAAATTATTCATAAAAAAATCGCAACAAAATACGCACTAAAAATGTTGAAAACTTTTAGTGGGGGAAAGTGGTAGAAAGTGGGAAAAGTGATTTACTTTTACGTTACAAAATTTGCCGATATACCATAGATGTCATTCCTGTTAGGTGAATATGATTGCAAGCTGGATGCCAAGGGGCGCTTAATGATCCCTTCGGACCTCAAGAAACAACTCCCCGGAGTTGAAGGAGAGGGTCTTGTGATTTTGCGCGGCTTTGAAAAACAGTTGACGATATACACTAAAACGGAGTGGGAAAATACGGTGAACGACCTGAGCAAACTTAATCAATACGACAGAAAAAGCCGCGACTTTGTGCGCTTTTTCACCCGTGGAGCCATGGGCTTGTCGTTAGATGCTGCCGGGCGTGTACTGTTGCCAAAAGCATTGCTTGACTATGCCGGTATCGGCAACGAAGTAATTGTGGCTTGCCAGCTTAACAAAATTGAGCTATGGGCTCCTGCCGCTTATGACGATCTGATGAACAGCATCCCGGATGATTTTGCCGCAATGGCCGAGCAGGTAATGGGCAGCGCAGGAAGGAGGGACAATGAATAACAATTACCACGTTCCTGTAATGCTTGAGGAGTGTATTGATGCGCTGGCTATAAAGCCAAACGGCACTTACGTTGACGTAACCTTTGGCGGCGGCGGCCACTCGCGCGAGATACTCAAACATCTTGGCCCTGATGGTCGCCTGATAGCTTTTGATCAGGATGCCGACGCCCAGCGCAACATACCTGATGACGACCGCTTCACTTTTGTTGATCAGAACTTCAGGTACTTAAAAAATTTTTGCCGCCTGCATGATGCTATCCCGGTGGATGGCATTTTAGCTGATCTGGGGGTATCGTCCTACCAGTTTGACCAGGCTGACCGCGGTTTTTCTATCCGCTTTGATGCCGAACTGGATATGCGCATGAACCAGGCCGATACGCTTACCGCTAAGGAAGTGGTAAATACCTGTAGCGAGACCGATCTGCATCGCATTTTTGGCGTGTACGGTGAAATACAAAATGCAAAATCGCTGGCCAAAACCATCGCGACAGCAAGACTAAATACACCATTGAATACCATTGCCGATTTAAAGAACGCCATCAGCAGCCTGATTCCGCGTGGCAAAGAAAATAAATATTTGGCACAGGTTTTCCAGGCGCTACGTATCGAGGTAAACCAGGAGTTGGAGGCGTTAAAAGATTTCCTGAACCAATCGGCCGAAGTTTTAGGCACCGGCGGCAGGCTGGTGGTAATGTCATACCATTCGCTGGAAGACAGGCTGGTAAAAAATTTCATCGCCAAAGGCAAATTCAGCGGCGAGGTGGAGAAAGACCTTTATGGTAATGATAAAAAACCTTTGGATGCAGTTAGCCGCGGCGCTATAACCGCAACCGAGGACGAGATAAAAAATAATAACAGGGCGCGCAGCGCGAAACTTAGAATAGCTGTAAAGAAATGACGAATCGTTTACGCAGTGAAATTGAGGAAGAAGTAGCTGAAAAGGAACTTATTGTAGAAGAAAAGCCGGTACGTGAAATACCGGACAACCTTTTTACGCAATTTTTAAATAAAGGCTTTGTAACTACCGAGGAGGCTACAAAAGCCCTGCCTTTTATTTTATACGTGGCGTTTTTATGTATGCTTTATATAGCCAACCGCCATTTGGCCGAGCGTAACCTGCGTGATATAGACAAGGTGAGCAAAGAAGTTAAAGAGCTTACCTGGGATTATAAATCGGCAAAGGCTGAGCTGGCTTATAAAAGCACCTTAACTGAAGTAGCTAAACGTACCGATACCATCGGCATAAAACAATCTATTGAACCACCTCAAAAAATAACCGTTAAGGAGGATCAAAATGGGAATTAGGACCAACATACTGCTCAGGGTTTACCTTGCTTTCGGGTTGATTCTGCTTTTCGCCATCGCCGTTGTTTTTCAGCTTGGCCGAGTACAGATGGTACAGGGTAAAAAGTGGCGCTCCATGGCTGATAGCCTTTCGGTACGTAACATGGATGTGGAGGCTGGTCGCGGTAACATATTCTCGGTTGATGGCAGCCTGCTGGCTACCTCTGTACCGGAGTATGAGCTGCGCATGGATATGCTCGCCGGTGCTATTGAGAATGATAAGATATTTTATGAAAAAGTAGATTCGCTGGCTTACAAGCTGTCGGGGTTATTTGGCGATAAATCGGCACGGCAGTATACACGCATCTTACGCGAGGCGAGGCATGAAAAAGCCCGTTACTTTTTGCTGAAACGCAAGGTAACTTATCAGCAACTGAAAAAAGTACGCCAGTTCCCTATTTTCAACATGGGCAAATACCGCGGCGGACTGATCGCTGTGCAAAAGAACAAGCGTATTATGCCTTTCCAAACCCTGGCGGCACGTACTATCGGTTATAAAAACGATAACGTACAAAACCCGGTTGGCTTAGAGGGCGCTTACGCCAGCTATATTAACGGCGAAAAAGGGCGCAGGCTGATGCAGCGCATTGCCGGTGGCATATGGATGCCGGTGAACGACGGCGAGTATGATATAGCACCTAAAGAGGGCGCGGATATTATTTCAACCATTGATGTAAACTTTCAGGATGTGGTACAAACCGCGCTTGAAAAACAATTGATAAAAAGCGATGCGCATCATGGCACCGCCATATTGATGGAAGTAAACACCGGCGAAGTGCGTGCTGTGGCCAACTTTACCAAGGTTGAAGATGGTGTTTATAAAGAGAAATTTAACTATGCTATTGCCGGCAACCAGGATCCTGGATCAACTTTTAAGGTAGCCTCGTATATGGCTTTGTTAGAAGACAACAAAGTGGACACCAATACCATGGTGAACACCGGCAACTATCCTATTAAGGGCCATACCATTAAGGATTCGCACGGCAGTATCGGCCGCGTAACGGTTAAAAAAGCATTCGAGGAGTCATCAAACGCTGCAGTTGCCTATTTGGTAAACACGGCTTACCATGATAATCAATCTCAATTTACTGATCACCTATATGATTGGAAATTGAATGAAAAAATGGGCTTGCAAATTCCTGGCGAAGCACAACCGGTTGTAAAAAACCCTAAAAACCGCAGTTGGAACAAGAACATGAGTTTGCCACAAATGGCCTACGGCTACGAGATGCAGCTCACGCCTTTAAAAATGCTATCGTTCTACAACGCGATAGCCAATAACGGTAAATACGTCTCCCCGATTTTTGTGCGTGAGATTCGACGTTTAGGTAATACCGTTGAGCGCTTTAACGCCAAAGTTGTAAACCCTAAAATATGCTCAGACGTTACGCTAAGCAAAATGAAAGCCATGCTTGAGGGTGTAATTACAGAGGGTACAGGTAAAAGCATCATCAACAACCCGGTATACAAGGTTGCCGGTAAATCCGGCACGGCACAGGTGGCCGACGCTAATCTGGGATACCGCGCCAATCGTAAGTACCAGGCATCTTTTTGCGGCTACTTCCCTGCTGATAACCCGAAATACTCGCTGATAGTGGTAATCAACGATCCGAAAAATGGCTACTACGGCGCGGCTGTATCCGGCCCGGCGTTTAGGGAGATTGCCGACAAGGTTTATGCTGCCGATATGCACATCAATCAAAACAAAACCGAGCATTTTGTGGGTAACACTAGCATGCCCGATGTTAAACAGGGTAACGTAAAAGCGCTTAAACAGGTTTATAATAAACTTGGCCTAAAACCGCTTTATGCCTCTGTAAATGCCCTTGAAAACGGTATTGATACCAGCAGCGGTATTGCGTTTGAAGATACCAAGGTTAAAAAGGGCTCGGTACCTAATGTTACCGGCATGGGCCTGAGTGATGCGCTTTATGTAATGGGCAATGCAGGTTACAAAGTGGTAGCGCGCGGCAGCGGCTCGGTAAAAAAACAATCGGTAACTGGCGGCAGCCTGATACCAAAAGGTTCAAAAATAATACTGGAACTGCAATGAGATATTTGAGCGATATAATTGAGGGGCTTGCCTTTACCGAATTGCAAGGCAGTGCCGACGTTGAAATAACGGCGGTTGTTTTTGATTCGCGCAAGGTGGTACCCGGCTCGTTGTTCGTTGCCGTTAGGGGCACCGTGGTTGACGGGCACGATTATATTGAGCAGGCCGTTAGGCAAGGCGCTGCAGCAGTTATTTGCGAAGAACTTCCGGCTCATGTAACCGGGGAAGTCGACTTTTTAATGGTGGCCGACTCGGCTGTTGCATTGGGTATTGTTGCGGCTAACTTTTACGAGAACCCATCCTCAAACTTGAAACTGGTTGGTGTAACGGGTACTAATGGTAAAACTACTATCGCTACACTGCTATATCAGTTATTTCGCGATTTGGGTTATAAATGCGGATTGCTATCAACAGTTGAAAATCAGATCAACGGCACTATCATACCATCAACACATACCACACCTGATCCGGTAGCGCTTAACAGTTTACTGGCGGACGTGGTAGGCCAGGGCTGCGATTATTGCTTTATGGAAGTAAGCTCGCACGCAGTAGCGCAGCACCGTATACAAGGACTGACTTTCGCAGGAGGTATTTTCACTAATCTTACTCACGATCACCTGGATTATCACAAAACATTCCTGGCTTATCGTGATGCAAAAAAAGCTTTTTTTGATGGCCTGCCAAAAAACGCTTTTGCGCTTACCAATGCTGATGATAAAAACGGCAGCGTAATGTTGCAAAACACCAAGGCGCATAAAAAAAGCTATGCACTCAAAAGCATGGCCGATTATAAAGCGAAAATACTGGAAAGCGAGTTTGACGGCCTGTTGCTGAATATTGACAATGAAGAAGTATGGTTCAGGATGGTAGGTAAGTTTAACGCTTACAACCTGCTGGCCGTTTATGCCACCGCCATGTTGCTCGATCAGGACAAAGCGAAGGTACTAACCAGCCTGAGCAAACTGCCAGGTGCCGAAGGTCGCTTTGATTATATAGTAGCGCCTAACAAGGTAATCGGTATTGTTGACTACGCGCATACGCCCGATGCAGTGCAAAATGTGCTGAGCACTATTCACGAAATACGTAAAGGCGATGAAAAGGTAATAACCGTAATTGGCTGCGGCGGCGACCGTGACAAAACTAAACGCCCGGTGATGGCTAAGGTAGCCTGCGAATGGAGCGACAATGTAATACTCACGTCAGACAATCCGCGCAGCGAAGATCCGGCACAGATCATCGAGGATATGAAAGCAGGTGTTGATCCAGCCTTTAAGCGCCATGTGCTAAGCATTACCGACAGGCGCGAGGCTATAAAAACAGCGTGTACCCTGGCTAAACCCGGCGATGTGATACTGCTTGCCGGCAAAGGCCACGAAAAGTACCAGGAAATAAACGGCGTACGCAACCATTTTGACGATATGGAAGAGTTGGTAGCGCTATTTAAAGAAATGAATTAAAACAAAGGCAGATGCTATACTACCTTTTTCAATATTTAAACGAAAAATTCCACATTCCGGGAGCGGGGGTGTTTCAATACATCACGTTTCGTACGGCAATGTCGGTAATTACGTCGTTAATTATCACCACGGTATATGGCCGCAGGCTGATCGATTACCTGCGCTACAAGCAGGTTGGCGAAACCGTGCGCAACCTTGGCCTGGAAGGCCAGATGCAAAAGCAGGGTACGCCTACCATGGGTGGTATCATCATCATATTAGGTATTGTGGTGCCTACCCTATTGTTCGCACGCTTAGAAAACATATACATCATCATGATGCTGGTAACCACTATCTGGTTGGGAGCCATCGGCTTTCTGGATGATTACATCAAGGTATTTAAAAAGAATAAAGAAGGTTTGGCGGGCAGGTTTAAGATCACCGGTCAGGTTATACTTTCCCTATTCATTGGCTGGACCATGTACTTTAACGACAGCATCATCATCCGCCAGGAAGTAAAACTACCTGTTACTTATGACGCACCTGTATCGTTCCACATGCGCGATAACGTGCCGGTATATACGCAGGATATTAAGTCGACCATTACCACTCTGCCTTTTTATAAAAACAATGAGTTTGATTACAGCAAGGTTTTAAAATTCACAGGCGAAGGCTATGAGCAATACGCGCTGGTGGTTTTCCTGTTCTTTGTGATCATCATCATAACCGGCATATCCAACGGAGCCAACATAACGGATGGTATTGACGGACTGGCAACAGGCACATCGGCCATTATAGGTATTACGCTGGCGCTGCTGGCCTATGTATCAGGCAATACGGTAATAGCCGATTACCTGAATATTATGTACATTCCTAATTCCGGTGAGCTGGTAATTTTTGCCGGTGCCTTTGTGGGCGCGTGTGTTGGCTTTTTGTGGTACAACTCCTACCCGGCCCAGGTTTTTATGGGCGATACCGGCAGTTTGGCCATCGGCGGTATTATCGCGGTATTCGCCATCATGATACGCAAGGAACTGATGCTACCTATTCTGTGCGGCATCTTCATCGTAGAGAACATGTCGGTAATTATGCAGGTATCCTACTTTAAATACACGAAAAGAAAGTACGGCGAGGGCCGCCGGATATTCCTGATGTCGCCCCTGCACCACCATTACCAAAAAAAGGGCTACCACGAATCCAAGATCGTTACCCGTTTCTGGATCTTAGGCATCATGCTGGCTATAATGGCCATCATAACGTTGAAGCTGAGATAGTGAGCGGGGTGAATGGTGAGTTGTGAATAGTTAATAGTGATTGGTGATTAGAGATTAGTAATTAAGAATAGATATAAAAAAAAATCGGTGAAATCATAAAGCAATCGGTGAAATCATAATAAACAAAATCAGTGGAATCACAACAAAACATATCAACACCTAACACACAGGCAAAGCTTGTGGTGCTTGGCGCGGGCGAAAGCGGCGTGGGCGCTGCATACCTTGCGCAGCAAAAGGGTTTTGATGTTTTTGTTTCAGACTTTGGCCCGATTGCCGATAAATACAAAGCGCAACTAAAGCAGTGGAACATACGCTTTGAAGAGCAGCAGCATACCGAAGCGGAGATATTGGCCGCGACAGAAGTGGTGAAAAGCCCGGGAATACCGGAGAAAGCGCCGATCATCAAAAAACTGCGTGAGCAAAAAACGCCGGTAATATCCGAGATTGAATTCGCGGGCAGATATACCGAAGCTAAAATGATCTGCATCACCGGCTCAAACGGAAAAACCACTACTACCAGCCTTACCTACCACATCCTGAAAAACGCGGGGTTGAACGTGGGCCTGGCCGGCAACATAGGTAACAGTTTTGCCTACCAGGTGGCTACCGAAAGTTTTGATCATTATGTACTCGAGATCAGCAGCTTTATGCTGGATGATATGTATGAGTTTAAGGCTGATATAGCCGTGTTGCTCAACATAACACCCGATCATCTGGACAGGTACGATTATAAACTGGAAAACTACGCGGCATCAAAGTTCCGCATTACGCAGAACCAAACGGAGCACGACTATTTTATATACTGTGCCGATGATGCCGAAACCCTGAAAGGCTTGCAAAGCCGCACGTTTGGTGCGCAACTACTGCCTTTTTCAATAGAGAAAGAAATACATCCGGGTGCATACCTGGAGAACGACAATATTGTCATCAACATTCATCAAGAACATTTTACAATGTCAATTAAAGATCTGGCCCTGCAGGGAAAGCACAACATCTACAATTCAATGGCATCGGGCATTGTGGCCAAGGTGCTTGAATTACGGAACGAGAGTATGAGGGAGAGCATGGGCAACTTTAAGAACATTGAGCACAGGCTTGAGTTTGTTGCCAAAATATCGGGCATCAGCTTTATTAACGACTCAAAAGCTACCAACGTTAACTCAACCTGGTACGCTTTAGAGAGCATGACCAGCGATGTAGTACTGATATTGGGCGGTGTTGACAAGGGTAATGATTACGGCATGCTTAAAGACCTTGTAAAGCAAAAGGTAAAAGCCATTGTATGCCTGGGTAAAGATAACAAACGCATACATGATGCCTTTGAAGATGATGTTGAGGTTATAGTAAATACCTTTTCGGCACAGGAAGCGGCGCAGATCGCCTTTCATTTAGCTAAAAAAGGCGACACCGTTTTATTATCACCGGCTTGCGCAAGCTTCGACCTGTTTAAGAACTACGAAGACCGCGGCCAGCAATTTAAGGATGCAGTAAGGGAATTATAGGTAATACCATGGACTATAGACAATGGTCCATGGACGAAAAAATAAAAAATGCCCTCTCCTTTGGAGAGGGTTGGGAGAGGTAAATATGTTAAACGCGATACTAAACAATACCAAAGGCGACCGCTGGATCTGGCTGATCGTGATCGTGCTTTCGGTAATATCGTTAATGGCGGTGTACAGCTCAACCGGTACCATCGCTTATAAACATGGCACAGGTGCTGAATCGTACCTGATGAAGCACCTTGCCATGATTGTGGCTGGTATCGCCCTCATGTACATATCGCACAAGCTCGATTACCGCTATTATGCCGGTATATCAAAGTTGCTGATGATCGTTACTATCCCGCTATTGCTGTACACACTGCTGTTTGGTAACCACGTAAATGATGCCAGCAGATGGATTGCCCTACCCGGTGGCTTAACATTCCAGACTTCGGATTTAGCCAAGCTATCGCTGATAACTTATTTGGCCCGTACACTATCGCGCAAGCAGGAAAATATAAAAGATGTTAAGCAATCATTCGTACCTATTATGGGTTCGGTATGTGTAGTGTTTGTGCTGATTGCGCCGGCAGGTCTTTCAACAGCTATCATGTTGTTCGGCGTAAGCATCCTGTTACTTATTGTTGGGCGTATCAGTATTAAGCAAATTTCGCTGGTATGTTTAGCGGGTGTTGTGCTGCTGGCCGGAGTAATGATGTTTGGCGGTCGTCGCGATACCTACGTATCACGTATCAACGCTTTTATGCACCCGGAGAAGGCTGATCCCGATAAATCCTTCCAGTCTGACCACGCCAAAATCGCCATTGCAACCGGCGGTTTCGTAGGTAAAGGACCCGGCAATAGTACCGAGCGTAATTACCTGCCTCACCCCTATTCGGATTTTATATACGCAACCATTATTGAAGAATACGGCATGATAGGCGGCATAGCGCTCGTAGGCATCTACTTGTTTTTGCTTTATCGGTGTATAAAAATAGTAACCAGGGCGCCTAAAGCGTTCGGGGCATTGCTTGCTGCGGGTCTGAGCTTCAGCCTAACCATACAGGCGTTTGCTAACATGGCCGTAGCTGTTGGTTTAGGCCCGGTAACCGGTGTACCGTTGCCGCTGGTAAGTATGGGTGGTACATCCATTTTGTTTACCAGCGTGGCCTTTGGCATCATACTATCAGTAAGCAGGGATATTGAAGAACCTAAAAAGGTAGTGGTTGGCGAAATAAGAGAAGTGGCGGTATAACCCACAAACCCTGAAGGGGGAGTAATGAAAAAGAATTAAATGATGGATCAAACTAAAAATATACCCAACGCTAATCCCCCCCTTCAGGGGGCCGGGGGGCGGCGTATCATCATCAGCGGCGGCGGAACGGGCGGACATATTTTTCCGGCGGTATCCATTGCCAATGCCTTGAAAAAGCTCGATCCATCAACGGAAATATTGTTTGTAGGCGCTAATGGCCGTATGGAAATGGAAAAAGTTCCGGCGGCGGGATACAAAATCATCGGCCTGAACATACAGGGTATTCAGCGTGGTTCTATCATTAAGAACCTGATGTTCCCCTTTAAGCTGATTGGTAGTGTACGTGCGGCATTAAAGATCATTAAAGATTTTAAACCCGATGCCGCTGTTGGTGTTGGCGGTTATGCCTCTGGGCCTTTATTGTACGCGGCATCATTAAAAGGCATACCAACCCTTATACAGGAGCAAAATTCCTATGCTGGTGTAACTAACAAATGGCTGGGCAAAAAGGCAAAAAAAATATGTGTCGCGTTTGATGGGATGGACAAATTCTTCCCCGCCGAGCGCATCATCAAAACCGGCAACCCGGTGCGTAAGGAGTCGGTAAGCATTGCCGGCAAACAAATGCAGGCTTTAGAGTTGTACAGCCTGTCTGCACATAAAAAAACGGTACTGGTTTTAGGTGGAAGTTTAGGTGCACGTACGCTTAACCACAGCATACAGGCCGGTTTACAAAAGTTTATTAACGCCGATGTGCAGGTTATTTGGCAAACAGGTAAGTACTATTATAAAAGCATTATAGAACAACTGGGTGAAAATATACATCCCAACATACAGGTACGCGAGTTTTTAAACCGGATGGATCTGGCTTATGCTGCTGCCGATGTAATTATTTCACGTGCAGGCGCAGGCACCATTGCCGAATTGTGCGAGATCAAAAAACCGGTGATACTGGTACCATCGCCAAACGTAGCCGAGGATCATCAAACCAAAAACGCGCTGGCACTGGTGCAGGAAAATGCAGCCATTTTTGTAGCCGATCGAGACGCCGAAGCCAAACTGGTTGACAAGACACTGGAGTTATTAAAAGACAAAGAAAAACAAAAAATATTATGCAATAACATTGGCAAACTGGCTATGCCTAATGCCGATGAAGTAATTGCGAAAGAAGTTATCCAAATAACAATTAACAATTAAAACATAAGGCTCCCTCTTTGCAAGTAGAGGGGCCTTATTTTAAGTGATGATGGAATTAAGCAACATAAAGAGGGTTTACCTGGTGGGCATAGGCGGCATCGGCATGAGTGGCCTTGCGCGCTATTTCCATCAGCTGGGTTGTGTTGTTTGCGGGTACGACAAAACGCCGACCGATTTAACTGATAGCCTGCGTAACGAGGGTATCTGCATTATATTTGAGGATAAACCTGCTGAGATACAAATGAGCTTTCAGCAACCGGATGATAGCACGCTCATCATCTATACTCCCGCTATTCCTAAGGATTCGGCAATACTGAATTATTTTACCAATAAAGGTTTTACATTATATAAACGTTCACAAGTATTAGGACTCATCAGTGCCAACAGGTTCACCATTGCGGTGGCCGGTACGCATGGCAAAACCACTACTTCCAGCATGATCGCTCATATCCTGAAAGATTCAGGCACGGATTGCTCGGCATTTCTCGGTGGCATCTCATCCAACTACCAAAGCAATGTATTGTTCGGTAAAAACGATATTGTGGTGGTTGAGGCCGATGAGTACGATCGCTCTTTCCTTACCCTGCACCCTGATGTTGCCGTGGTAACCTCAATGGATGCCGATCACCTGGATATATATGGCGATCACTCACATTTAACAGAATCGTTCACGCTGTTTGCCTCACAGATAAAGCAAGGCGGACAACTGATACATAAACAAGGTCTGCCACTGGCAAACGGCACAACCTATACCATAAACGGTGAGGCCGATGCTGTGGCTGAAAACATCCGGGTAGAGAACGGTAACTTTTACTTCGACTTTAAAAACAACGCGGTTACCATAAGCAACATTTGCCTGGGTATTGCCGGGTTGCATAACATCGAAAACGCTGTTGCCTCGATTGAGGTGGCGTTGCGATTGGATGTATCTGCCGAAGCCATCAAAAGCGCCCTTGAATCATTCAGGGGGGTAAAACGCCGCTTTGAGTATATCGTAAAAAGCGACAAACACATTTTTATTGATGATTACGCCCACCACCCTGAGGAGTTGCGCGCGGCTATATCATCTGTAAAAACTTTATATCCGGATAAAAAGCTGACTACCATATTCCAACCGCACCTGTACACCCGCACCCGCGATTTTGCCGATGGCTTTGCCGAGGTGCTTGACATGAGCGACGAACTGTTGATGCTCGACATCTACCCCGCCCGCGAACTGCCGATTGAGGGTGTAAATTCCGAGCTGATACTCAGTAAGATGAAAATGTGGAATAAGCGTAAATGTGGAAAACAAGAGGCTATACAAATAATAGAAAATGAAAAACCTGAGCTACTTTTAACGGTAGGCGCAGGTGATATTGACCAGTTGGTGCAACCATTAAAAAAGGTGTTTGAAAATGTCGGCTAAACGCATATGGAACCGCATACTTGTTGGCTCGGCCTGGGTAATTTGCCTGGGTGGCCTGGTTGCGCTCATGAGTTTTATCGAAATAAAAAAGGCCGAAGTGGTATGCAAGGGCATTAAGGTATACATACCCGGCAACCAGTATTTTATTGACAGGCAGGAGGTAGATAATATTTTGCATACCACCAGCCATACGCTCGAAGGCCGCCGGTTGGAAAATATCAACATTCACGAATTGGAAAACCAGCTTAAGGCCAACCCTTTTGTAGAGTTTGCCAAGGTATATACCGATATGGACGGCATGATTAAAGTTGAGATCATTCAGCGCCAGCCTATACTACGCATTATCAACCGGTTCGATCAGGATTTTTACGTGGATCAGCACGGATTAAAGATGCCGCTGTCAAACAACTTTACTGCCCGTGTGGTTGTTGCCAACGGGTACATTGATGAACTGTTTGCAAACCGGGTTGATACACTGCATACCAAGCTGGCGGCATCGTTATACCAAACAGCCGGTTATATCCGTAAAGATTCGTTGTGGGATGCGCAGGTAGCGCAGATATATGTAAACCAGGCGCGCGAAATTGAGCTGATACCACGTGTGGGTAATCAAAAAATATTGTTAGGTAATGCTGATTCGCTGGATGTTAAATTCCGCAACCTTAAAGCCTTTTATACACAGGCTTTGCCAAAGGTTGGGTGGGATAAGTATAAAGCGCTTAATGTTAAGTACACCAACCAGGTGATAGGCATCAAGAATGAGGACAGCAAAACAGACACGACCAGAAAGAAAAGCAATCCCGTAAAAAAGGATACAACAACTGAACTGAATAACGACACATCGCAAATAAAACAACAGTAAAATGGACAAGGGTTTATCACAGGAGAAAAGTTCACCAATCATTGTAGGATTGGATATCGGGACTACAAAAATATGCGCCATTGTTGGCCGCCGCAGCAAAAACGGAAAGATAGAGGTATTGGGTATAGGCAAGGCGGAATCGGCCGGTGTTACCCGTGGTATGGTGTCAAACATTGATAAAACTGTACAGGGCATATCGCAGGCTGTTGATGTGGCCGGTACACAATCAAACGTTGAAATTAAGGTAGTGAACGTGGGTATTGCGGGACAGCATATTAAAAGCTTACAGCACCGCGGCCTGATAACCCGTCGCGATCTGCAAAGCGAAATATCCCGCAAGGATATTGATAAGCTGATTGAAGATATGTATAACTTGGTGATGCCTCCGGGTGAGGAGATTATTCATGTATTGCCGCAGGAGTTTACTGTTGACAACGAACCCGGCGTTAAGGACCCAATTGGTATGGCAGGCGTACGCTTGGAGGCCAACTTTCATATCATATCAGGCCAGGTTACCGCTATTAAAAATATTGTTAAATGCGTTAATAAAGCACACTTGGAAAGCTCTGAACTGATTTTGGAGCCACTGGCGTCATCAGAGTCGGTATTAAGCGACGAAGAGAAAGAAGCG
Source organism: Mucilaginibacter roseus (assembly GCF_021215455.1). Classification (GTDB taxonomy): domain Bacteria; phylum Bacteroidota; class Bacteroidia; order Sphingobacteriales; family Sphingobacteriaceae; genus Mucilaginibacter; species Mucilaginibacter roseus. The sequence goes on from NZ_JAJPWV010000004.1 coordinate 258,613, forward strand.
GGTGTTGTATTGGTTGATATTGGTGGTGGCACTACCGACGTAGCCATCTTCCACGAGGGCATCATTCGCCACACAGCCGTTATTCCATTTGGCGGTAACAGTGTGACAGAGGATATCCGTGAGGGCTGTTCAGTTATGCGCAACATTGCAGAGCAACTGAAAGTGCGTTTCGGTTCGGCCTTGGCTGACGAGAACAAAGAGAACGAAATTGTTTGCGTACCGGGTTTGCGCGGTCGTGAGCCAAAAGAGATCTCGGTTAAAAACCTGGCATTCGTTATCCAGGCCCGCATGGAAGAAATAATCGAGCACGTGTACTACGAGATCAAATCATCCGGATACGAGAAAAAACTGATCGCCGGTATCGTGATAACCGGTGGTGGCGCACAACTTAAACACCTAACCCAACTGGTTGAATATGTAACCGGCCTGGATTGCCGCGTGGGCTACCCTAACGAGCACCTGGCTAAAAACGAGGTTTTACCAAAAGGTATTTATGAAGAGCTGCAAAGCCCTACGTTTGCCACAGGCATTGGCCTGCTGATAAAAGGTATTCAGAAAATGGAGTATGATACGCTTACCCTAACGGCGCCTGCGGTTGCCAAACCGGAAAAAGTGAAGTACAGCACAGGTGGCGAAGAGAAAAAATATGGCCTGCTAAGTAAAATATTAGAAAGCGGTAAAAAGTTTATTAAGGATGATATAAAGGATGAGGATTTCCTGAAGTAATTATTCACAAACGAAAACTTTTCCACAATATCGACAATTGTGGAAAAACATTGTGGAAAAAGTTATAATATTACGATAGAGAATTCTGACTGATCGTCAAAATACATTTAGCTGAAAACAAGAGATATGCAGTTTGAGATGTTAAAAGAAAAATCGTCAATCATCAAAGTAATTGGTGTTGGCGGTGGTGGTGGCAACGCTGTAAACCACATGTACAGGCAGGGAATTACCGGTGTCGACTTCATAATTTGTAATACCGATGCGCAGGCTTTAGAGCTTAGCCCAATCCCGAATAAAGTGCAGTTAGGTGCCAGCCTTACCGAAGGTATGGGCGCAGGTTCAATACCCGAGGTTGGAAAAAACTCAGCTATCGAGAATATTGACGATATTAAGCAAATGCTTGGCACTAATACCAAAATGCTGTTTATTACAGCAGGTATGGGCGGTGGCACCGGTACTGGTGCAAGCCCTATTATTGCCAAAGCAGCCCGCGAACTGGATATACTTACCGTAGGCATTATAACTACCCCATTCTCATTTGAAGGCAAACGCCGTAAAATGCAGGCTGAGGAAGGTTTGGAAGAACTTAAGAAATATGTTGACTCGTACCTGGTAATTTCAAACGACAGATTACGCCAGATATTCGGCAACCTTACCCTGGGTTCAGCTTTTGGCCAGGCCGATAATATTTTGACGACTGCCGCTAAGGGCATCGCAGAAATTATTACGCTACCAGGCTATATCAACGTCGACTTTAAAGATGTGCGCACCGTAATGAAAGATAGCGGCGTAGCCATAATGGGTAGCAGTGCTGCCGATGGTGAAAACCGTGCCCTAAAAGCGGTTGAAGGTGCCCTGGCATCGCCATTGTTAAAAGATAACGAGATTGAAGGCGCACGCTACATCCTGCTTAACATCACCTCAGGTGATAAAGAGGTTACCATGGATGAGGTTAGCGTAATTACTGATTATATACAGGAAGAAGCAGGACTTGCTGCCGACCTTATATGGGGTAATTGCCGCGACGAGAATTTAGGTGATAAAATATCGGTTACTATTATTGCTACAGGTTTCCAAACCAAGGATGAACGCGAGAAAGAGATCAGCAACAAGAAAGTAGTTTCTATGCTGATACCTGAGGACGCGCCGATGGTTAAACCGGTTAACGAATTTATTAACCCGGTTAAGCCCGACGCGGTGGCCGAGCCTTACATGAAGGCCAAGGAAGAGATTAAACAAACCGGTTTATTTGATCTGTTTGCCTCACGCTCAACTGAAGATGCTAACGCGCCTGTAGTTAGGCACCAGCTAACGCCCGAAGAGCCTAAAGCTGCTGCAGAACCAGAAGCTACCGATTTTACTTTTAAAGTAACAGAATCGGTAATGCAATACCATGCCGTTGAGCCTGTACAACCCGAGCCGGAACCTACTCCTGAGCCAGTTGCCGGTGCTGATGATGACAAGACCGAGGAGTCAATGGAAGAGCAATTGCGAAAATCTCGCGAGCGCATTATGCGATTGAAAGACTTGAGCATGAAACTGCGCTCAGGCAATCTGCAGGAAATGGAAAACGTTCCGGCTTACAAACGTAAGGAGATCGCGTTGCAGCAAACTCCTGCATCAAACGAAAGCCAGATCTCACGCTTCTCCTTATTACCTGATGACGAAGGTAAAACGGAGATCAGGAACAACAATTCGTTTCTGCACGATAATGTAGATTAACTATTACCCAAACATATTTCTTAAGCCCCTGCATCCCCCTTGCAGGGGCTTTTATTTTGATTACAGAGTGTAACATGGGCGGCAGTAACTCCAGGAGGCCGATACTTTAAATAATCGCTTATAAACAGCGTGTTAAGCCTTTGTTATATGATATTTTAGCAAGAAACAGTCTAAATAACTGCTAATCAATGAAAATGTGGAAAAAATCAACCTTTTGAGATTAGATTTTGCTTAGGAAAATTTCGTTTTCAATAAAAACAATTTTAGATTAGCTTCAGTAAAACAATTAAACTCAATTATCTAAAAAGGAGTAACCTAAAATGAAAAAATTTAGCGAACTGAAAGAGCTCGTGTCTTCGCTGGAGACTGATGCCGAAAAATTCTACAGTAAAGGCAATAGCGCCGCGGGCACCCGTTTACGCAAAGGTTTGCAGGATCTTAAAAACTTAGCTCAAACTATCCGTTTGGAAGTTCAGGACACCAAGAACAAAGAGTAAGTATTAGGATTTTCTAAAGCACTGACCAATTAAAAACCGGCCGAAGCCGGTTTTTGTGTTTTTATGCTTTTATCTTTTTAATTTCAGTTGCTATAGCCTGTTCAGTAGCGCTGCTTACCTGCACAAGCGGCAGGCGTAAGATATCAGCACATATACCTAACTGCTTAAGGGCCGACTTAACGCCGGCTGGATTACCCTCAACAAACATCAGGCGGGTAAATTCTATCAAATCAAAATGTGCTTTACGGGCAGTTTTAAAATCACCGGCAAGGCACTGGCGCACCATGTCGCTCAGTTCGCGCGGCAAGGCGTTGCCTACTACTGAGATCAACCCTGCCCCACCCATGGCAATCAACGGCAGCGTTACCGGGTCATCACCTGATATGAACAGGAAACCCTCAGGCATGTCGCGCAGTATCTGGTTAAACTGGTCAAAATTGCCCGCAGCTTCTTTTATGCCGATAATATTATCAAAATCATTAGCTAAACGTACGGTAGTTTCAGGCGCTATGTTGCTGCCTGTACGGCCGGGTACATTGTATAATATTACCGGCAATGGCGATGCCTCGGCAACCGCTTTGTAATGCTGGTATATACCCTCTTGTGTTGGTTTGTTGTAATATGGGCTTACTGACAGGATAGCATCATAGCCGGCACTGTCAAAACCTTTTATCAACTCAACAACCTCACGGGTATCATTACCGCCGATACCGGCAACCAATGGTAAGCGGCCGTTGTTCTTCTCTTCAACAAACTTAAATATCTTCTTCTTCTCTTCCTTGCTCAGGGTGGCGCTTTCGCCGGTTGTACCTAAAACTACGAGGTATTCCACCCCGCCGTCAATCAAATGTTCGATCAGATTATTTAATCCGTCGAAGTCTACCTGGCCATCTGGCTGAAAAGGAGTCACCATCGCTACTCCTGTTCCGAAGAATTTATTCATCATTATATTTAGAGCCTGCTAAGATAGCAAAATTGAAAATTGTTGAGCAGATTGGTAGAGATTTTATTTAGCCGCTTTATTAGTGTACTAATGCTTGGACAAGCTCAGCATGACAAGGCGGCAATCATAAGCAAGCCTGTCACCCTGAGCTTGTCGAAGGGTATGCGCAGAAGGCCTGAACAATGTATTAATGCCCGACAGGCTTAGCATGACGAGGCGTAAATCATATAGTACCATGTACCACCATTAATTATCAGTGCTATTGATTGCTTCTGCTATAACTGTTATATATGAATTATCACCATTCCTGTCAACTAATTAACAATGGAAAAATCTTATTAACAGGGTATAAATATTTCGTTATAAATCATAACTTTGCGCCTCGAATAGTATCATTGTAACAATACACTCGACAAACACTAAAATATTTTAATATCAGGTTATAATATGCCAAACACTGGAAAAATATCGCGGATCATCGGTCCCGTAGTTGACGTAAGCTTTAGCGAGGGCACTCTTCCTAAAATTTACAGCGCTTTAGAGATCACTAAACAAAACGGTCAGAAAATTGTGCTTGAGGTACAACAACACCTTGGCGAAGACAGGGTACGTGCCATAGCTATGGATTCAACCGACGGTTTATTACGCGGTATGCCTGTTACCGATTTAGGCGCAGCTATTAAAATGCCAATTGGTGATGCTATCAAAGGTCGTGTATTTAACGTAGTTGGTGACCCGATTGACGGTATTGCCGCGCTTGACAAAACTAACGGCCGTGCTATCCACAACAACCCACCAAAGTTTGACGACCTATCAACCGAAACCGAAGTATTGTTTACCGGTATCAAGGTTATCGATTTGTTGGAGCCTTATGCTAAAGGTGGTAAAATTGGTTTGTTTGGTGGTGCCGGTGTAGGTAAAACGGTATTGATCCAGGAGCTGATCAACAACATCGCGAAAGCATATTCAGGTTTATCAGTATTTGCTGGTGTGGGCGAGCGTACACGTGAAGGTAACGACCTTTTACGTGAGATGCTTGAATCAGGCATTATAAAATATGGTGATGAATTTATGCACTCTATGGAAGAAGGTGGCTGGGACCTGAGCAAGGTTGACGCCGAAGCTTTGAAAGATTCAAAAGCTACTTTCGTGTTCGGTCAGATGAACGAACCTCCTGGTGCACGTGCACGTGTGGCACTTTCAGGTTTAACTATTGCTGAATACTTCCGCGATGGTGATGAAGAAGGTGGTAAAGGCCGTGATATCCTGTTCTTTATCGACAACATTTTCCGTTTCACCCAGGCAGGTTCTGAAGTATCGGCATTATTAGGCCGTATGCCATCAGCGGTAGGTTACCAGCCAACTCTGGCTACCGAGATGGGTTTGATGCAGGAGCGTATCACATCAACCAAACGTGGTTCAATTACCTCAGTACAGGCAGTATATGTACCTGCGGATGACTTGACCGACCCTGCGCCGGCTACAACCTTCGCCCACCTGGATGCTACTACCGTACTTTCTCGTAAAATTGCTGAGTTAGGTATCTATCCAGCGGTTGACCCTCTGGATTCAACCTCACGTATCCTTAGCCCGGCTATTTTAGGCGATGAGCACTACAACACCGCTCAACGCGTTAAAGAAACCCTGCAACGTTACAAAGAGCTTCAGGATATTATCGCCATCTTAGGTATGGACGAGCTGTCTGAAGAAGATAAACTGGTTGTGTCACGCGCCCGTCGTGTTCAGCGTTTCCTTTCTCAGCCGTTCCACGTTGCCGAGCAATTTACAGGCTTAAAAGGTGTTCTGGTTGACATTAAAGAAACCATCAAAGGTTTCAACATGATTATGGACGGTGAAGTTGACGAATACCCTGAAGCAGCCTTTAACCTTGTAGGTAACATTGAGGACGCTATTGAAAAAGGTAAAAAATTGTTAGCCGAAGCTAACGCTTAATATATAAGAGTCGAGAGTTAAGAAGTAAGAGTTAAGACCAAAATTACTCTTAATTCTTGCTTCTTAACTCTAAAATCTAAACAATAAATGACTTTAGAAATTCTTACACCAGATAAAACAGTATTTGAGGGCGAGGCCACTTCGGTTACCGTACCAGGCATACTGGGTGCTTTTGAAATACTTAATAACCACGCTCCTATTATTTCTATCCTGCAGGATGGCAAATTGATCGTGCGCGGTGGTTCGGTACAAAAAGAAACTTTTATTATTAAAGGCGGGGTTGTTGAAGCTGCCAATAATAAAGTTACCGTACTGGCTGAAGGTATTTCGCACTAACCTTTAAAAGAATAAAAAAGCTAACGCCCCGGTAACAAGTTTACCGGGGCGTTTTTTTTGCACCCAGTTTACGGTTTTGGCAATTTCAGGCAGAATTTGAGCACTTTACTATGCACGCATAGAATATGTACCGAATACCAATTTACACTTTGGTATAATAAGCTAAATTATTAATTTTATAAATATGATCTTTTTTAAAATATAATTCTAAAATTTAGAAAAAAAACGAATTAAATATTGTTTTAAATTTTTATCCGCCACTATTGCGATAAAAAGCCTGTCTTTCTACATTACAATATCGATTACGAACCCTAACATCGGTTATAAAATATACAAAGATAATGAGCGATACTACAGATACTTTACAGGCTGTTGAATTAAACAAATACAGCAAAACCCTAACGCAGGACCCTACCCAACCGGCGGCACAAGCCATGCTTTACGGCATTGGCCTTACCGACGATGATATGAAGAAGGCGCAGGTGGGCGTAGCCAGTATGGGTTATGAAGGCAATACCTGTAACATGCATCTGAACGATCTGGCTAAAGTTGTTAAGCAAGGTATTTGGGATGAAGACCTGGTAGGCCTGATATTTAACACCATTGGCGTTAGCGATGGTATGAGCAATGGTACCGAAGGTATGCGTTACTCGCTTGTAAGCCGTGATGTAATTGCCGATTCAATTGAGGCAGTTTGCGGCGCGCAATATTATGATGGCTTGATTACACTGCCGGGCTGCGATAAAAACATGCCGGGCTCACTGATCGCCATGGGGCGCCTTAACCGCCCGTCAATCATGGTGTACGGCGGCACTATCAAACCGGGCCATTGGAAGGGCGAGGACCTGAACATTGTGTCGGCTTTTGAGGCTTTAGGCAAAAAAATAGCCGGCCAGATAGATGATGTGGATTTTATGGGCGTGGTGAAAAACGCCTGCCCAAGCGCTGGTGCCTGCGGTGGTATATATACCGCCAACACCATGGCCGCTGCTATTGAGGCAATGGGCATGAGCTTACCCTACTCATCATCAAACCCTGCATTGAGCGAAGAAAAACAAGCAGAATGCCGCGCGGCCGGTAAAGCTATAAAGGTATTGCTTGAAAAAGATATTAAGCCAAGCGACATCATGACGCGCAAGGCTTTCGAGAACGCTATAATCACCATCATGGTAATGGGTGGCTCAACCAATGCCGTGTTACACCTTATCGCGATAGCGAAAAGCGTAGGTGTAAAATTAACGCAGGATGATTTCCAGGAACTGACCAACCGTACCCCGCTACTGGCCGACATGAAGCCAAGCGGCAAGTATATGATGGAAGACCTGCACAAGGTTGGAGGCGTACCGGCTGTAATGAAGTACCTATTAAAATTAGGCTGGCTGCATGGCGAGTGTTTAACCGTAACCGGTAAAACCCTGGCTGAAAACCTTGCCGAAGTCCCTGAACTGGATTTCGATACGCAAAAGATTATCCTTCCAGTTGATCAGGCGATAAAAGCGACCGGCCACTTGCAAATTTTATACGGCAATCTTGCCGAGGGTGGCAGCGTAGCTAAAATTACCGGCAAAGAGGGTGAGCGCTTTGAAGGCCCAGCCCGCGTGTTCGACGGTGAATTTGAATTGATAAACGGTATAATGTCAGGGCGAGTCAAACCGGGTGATGTGGTAGTGATCCGCAACGTGGGCCCTAAGGGCGCTCCCGGTATGCCGGAGATGCTTAAACCAACATCAGCCATATTTGGCGCGGGTTTGGGCAGCTCAGTAGCCTTGATAACCGACGGGCGTTTCTCGGGCGGTACACATGGCTTTGTGGTTGGCCACATCACCCCCGAAGCATTTGAGGGGGGCCTGATAGCCATGGTTAAAGATGATGACCGTATAGAGATTGACGCCATCAACAACACCATGAACGTAAAACTGAGCGACGAGGAAATTGCTGCCCGCAGGGCACAATGGCAACAACCGCCGCTTAAAGTAACCAAAGGCCTGCTTTACAAATATGCCAAAACCGTAAGCACAGCCGCTGAGGGTTGTGTTACGGATGAGTAAGAGCCCCCAGCCCCTAAAGGGGAGTAGGAAATTTTACTCACAAAGAGATTATAACAAAAAGAAATAACTAATAAAAAATTCCCCCTTCAGGGGGATTAAGGGGGTTAAACCATGGAAGTTGCACAACAGGAATTACCTGCACCAACCACGAAAAAGGAAACTGTAGAAGTTTCGGGTTCAGTAGCATTGCTTGAGGCGTTGATTGCCGAGGGTACCGATACCATTTTTGGCTATCCGGGCGGGGCCATCATGCCTATTTATGATGCTTTGTATGATTATAACGAAAAACTGAACCACGTGTTGGTGCGCCATGAGCAAGGCGGTATTCATGCCGGACAGGGTTATGCACGTACATCGGGCAAGGTTGGCGTAGTGTTCGCTACCAGCGGCCCCGGCGCTACTAACCTGGTTACCGGTTTGGCCGATGCGCAGATAGACAGCACACCATTGGTTTGTATCACCGGCCAGGTATTCGCGCACCTGTTGGGTACCGATGCCTTCCAGGAAACAGACGTGATCAACATCACCACACCGGTTACCAAATGGAATTACCAGGTAACGGATGCTAACGAGATACCGGAAGTTATTGCCAAGGCCTTCTATATTGCCCGCAGCGGTCGCCCGGGCCCTGTATTGATCGACATTACCAAGAACGCCCAGATACAGAAATTCAACTTTGAGGGCTATACTGCCTGCAACCATATCCGCAGCTACAGGCCGAAACCTATTGTTCGTAAACAATATATTGAAGAAGCTGCCGCGCTGATCAACCAGGCTAAAAAACCATTTGTGCTGTTTGGACAGGGTGTAATTTTAGGTAGCGCCGAGCAGGAATTCAAGGCTTTTATTGAAAAGGCAGGCATTCCATCAGCATGGACAATTTTAGGTGTGGGTGCTATCCCGACGGATCATCCGCTGAACGTGGGTATGCTGGGTATGCACGGCAACTATGGCCCTAACGTTTTAACCAATGAGTGCGATGTATTGATCGCTATTGGTATGCGCTTTGACGACCGTGTAACCGGCCGTTTAGATAAATATGCCAAACAAGCCAAGGTGATCCACCTGGATATTGACCCGGCAGAGATCGATAAGAACGTACAAACTACGGTACCAGTATGGGGCGACTGTAAAGAAACCCTACCCCTGCTTACCGAACTGGTAGAGGCTAAACAGCATACCGAATGGCTGGCAAAATTTAATGATTATACCCGCCAGGAAGTAGAGGCTGTTATTCATAACGAACTAAACCCATCAACTGAAGAAATGACGATGGGTGAAGTAGTAAAGGTTCTGAATGAGCTTACCGGCGGTGATGCCGTTATTGTAACCGACGTTGGCCAGCACCAGATGGTGGGCTGCCGTTATGCTAAATTCAACAAAACCCGCAGCAATGTTACCAGCGGCGGCTTAGGTACCATGGGCTTTGCCCTGCCTGCTGCCATAGGTGCTAAATTTGGTGCGCAGGATCGTCCGGTGGTTGCCATTATTGGCGATGGCGGTTTCCAGATGACCTTGCAAGAGCTGGGTACCATTATGCAAACCGGAATTAACGTAAAGATCATCATTCTGAACAACCGCTTTTTAGGCATGGTGCGCCAGTGGCAGGAGCTGTTCAACGAGCGCCGTTACTCGTTTGTAGATATTCAAAGCCCCGACTTTGTTCGTGTGGCAAGTGGCTACGGCATTGCGGGTAAATCTGTAAACGACCGCGCTGAACTAACCTCTGCGTTAGAGCAGATGCTCAACCAAGATGGCTCATTCCTGCTGGAAGTAATGGTTACCAAGGAGAACAATGTATTCCCGATGGTACCACAAGGTTGCAGCGTATCTGAAATAAGGCTTAAATAAGGCCCCTCCCGACCTCCCCTGAAGGGGAGGTGAGATAAAACTTTCAACAGAATTTAGATCATGACAAACTTATCAACTGAAAATAAAAAAGTCCTCCCTGCAGGGGAGGATTTAGGTGGGGCTAAACAGGAATTCAACATAACGGTATATACCGAAAACCAAATTGGTCTTTTAAACCGAATTGCTATTATATTTACACGCCGTAAGATCAATATCGACAGCCTGAACACATCGCCGTCTGAAATTGACAGCATACACCGCTTCACTATCGTGATAAACGAAACGGAAGAAGTAGTGCGTAAGCTGTGCCGTCAGATAGAGAAACAGGTTGAGGTACTAAAAGTGTACTATCATACCAATGCTGATGTGATCTGGCAGGAAATGGCGCTTTACAAGGTATCAACCAACGTTATTGCCGAGCAGGTTAGCGTTGAGCGTTTACTGCGTGAAAATGGTGCCCGCGCGGTAGTGATCCGTAAGGATTACACGGTGTTTGAAACCACCGGCCACCGTGAGGAAACCGAATCGCTGATCAGGATATTGCAGCCTTACGGCCTGATAGAGTTTGTACGCAGCGCGCGTGTAGCCATCATAAAAAACAGCGAAGGCTTCAATGCCAAGCTACGCGAATTTGAAAGGCTTGAGCCAGGTGAGGATGTTATCGAAAATGAATATTTGAACCAGGGGCAAAAGGTGTTTACGATGTAATAATTCAGAACCGGAATTTAAGGAATTAGAGAATTAACAGAATAATCATCAAGCAATATAAATTCTGTTCATTCTTAAATTCTGATAATTCAGGTTCAAAATAATAAGTAACTAAGAACTAAAAACAATAAAACCAAGGTGAAGCGCCGGTAGGTGCATCACACAACAAAAACAAAGAATCATGGCAAAATTAAATTTCGGCGGTACTGAAGAAAATGTAGTTACCCGCGAAGAGTTCCCTTTATCAAAAGCTCAGGACGTCCTAAAAAACGAAACTGTAGCCGTTATTGGTTATGGTGTTCAAGGTCCGGGCCAGGCTTTAAACCAAAAAGACAATGGCATTAACGTAATTGTTGGTCAGCGTAAAAACTCAAAAACCTGGGATAAAGCAATTGCCGACGGCTTTGTACCCGGCGAAACTCTTTTTGAAATTGAAGAAGCCCTTGAAAAAGGTACCATCATTTGCTACTTGCTTAGCGATGCAGCGCAGATTGAGCTTTGGCCAACTGTTAAAAAACACTTAACCCCTGGTAAAGCACTATATTTCTCTCACGGTTTCGGTATCACTTTTAACGAGCAAACCGGCATCGTGCCTCCAGCTGATGTTGACGTATTCCTGGTTGCCCCTAAAGGTTCAGGCACTTCATTGCGCCGCATGTTTTTGCAAGGCCGTGGCTTAAACTCAAGCTTCGCTATCTTCCAGGATGCAACCGGTAAAGCTTGGGAGCGTGTTATTGCCTTAGGTATCGCTGTAGGTAGCGGTTACCTGTTTGAAACTGATTTCAAGAAAGAAGTATTCAGTGACCTTACCGGCGAGCGTGGTACTTTGATGGGTTGTATCCAAGGCATCTTTGCCGCTCAGTACGATGTATTGCGCAGCAACGGACACACACCATCTGAGGCATTTAACGAAACTGTTGAAGAATTAACTCAATCATTAATGCCACTGGTTGCTGAAAACGGTATGGACTGGATGTATGCCAATTGTTCAACCACTGCACAACGCGGCGCGCTTGACTGGTGGAAGAAATTCCGTGACGCTACTAAACCGGTATTTGAAGAATTATATAACAGCGTTGCTACCGGTAAAGAGTCACAACGTTCTATCGACTCGAACAGCCAGCCTGATTACCGCGAAAAACTTAACGCCGAACTTGCCGAACTACGCGACAGCGAATTATGGCAGGCAGGTAAAACTGTACGCAGCCTTCGCCCTGAGAACCAGGCGGTAGAAGCGTAAGTTTTAAGCAAAAGCTAAAGCACAAAGGCGACAGCCACAAAATAACTCATCCCCCTTTGCCTGTGCAAAGGGGGATATATTGCTAAGCAATTAAGAGTTAACCATGTAATGTGCAAACTAACTGACTAAAGCACATTACATACACAATAGGACAAAAGAAAAATGGCAAAGACATTATTTGATAAGATTTGGGATGCGCACGTTGTGAGCAGCAAGGAGGGATTCCCGGATATTTTGTACATCGATACACACTTCATCCACGAGGTTACCAGTCCGCAGGCATTTGACGGATTGCGCCAGCGTGGATTACCTGTTTTCAGGCCAAAGCAAACCGTAGCCACGGCCGACCATAACGTACCTACCTGGGATCAGCACCTGCCGATAAAGGAGGAGCTATCGCGCTACCAGGTGGATATGCTCACAAAAAACTGCGCCGAATTTGGCGTTGAGCTTTATGGCCTTGGCCATCCATACCAGGGCATTGTGCACGTAATTGGCCCTGAACTGGGCATAACCCGCCCGGGCAGCACTTATGTTTGCGGCGACAGCCATACCTCTACCCACGGCGCCTTCGGATCGATAGCGTTTGGTATTGGCACCTCACAGGTTGAGCAGGTACTGGCCACCCAGTGCTTACTGCAATCGCGCCCTAAACGCATGAAAATTGAAGTTAACGGCACACTACAGCAAGGTGTAGGTGCAAAAGATATAATACTATACATCATCAGCAAAATATCGGCCGCCGGCGGTACCGGTTACTTTGTTGAGTATGCCGGCGATACCATCCGTTCGCTGAGCATGGAAGGCCGCATGACCATCTGTAATATGAGCATCGAAATGGGTGCCCGTGGTGGTTTAATAGCGCCCGACCAAACTACTATCGACTATGTAAAAGGTCGTGAATTTGCTCCTAAAGGCGAAGAATGGGATAAAGCCGTAGCCTACTGGGAAACGCTTTACTCTGACGAAGATGCTGAATTCGATTCGGTATTGAGCTTTAAGGCTGAAGATATTGAGCCGATGATCACCTACGGTACTAACCCGGGTATGGGCATCGGTGTTACGCAACACGTACCTGCTACTGAGGATTTTGAGGCCAAAGAACAGGGTTCATACAAAAAAGCCCTTGATTATATGGGCCTGCATGATAATGAGCAATTGTTAGGCAAACCTATCGACTATGTATTCATCGGCAGTTGCACCAACTCACGTATTGAGGATCTGCGCCAGGTGGCAGCATTTGTAAAAGGCAAACACAAGGCAGATAACGTAGTGGTTTGGGTAGTACCCGGCTCAAAACAGGTAGAGCAGCAAGCTATAGCCGAAGGCTTGGATAAGATATTTGAGTCGGCAGGCTTCCCACTGCGCGAACCGGGTTGCAGCGCGTGCCTGGGCATGAACGAGGACAAGATACCGGCAGGTAAATACTGCGTATCCACCTCAAACCGCAACTTTGAAGGCCGCCAGGGACCAAATTCCCGCACCTTTTTAGCCAGCCCCTTAACCGCCGCAGCGGCAGCCATTACGGGTAGGGTAACGGATGTGAGGGAAATGTTGTCAGAACTCGAATTTCAGGAATAATTAGAATTACCCGAATGAATGTAACCAAGCGCACGTCCGAAGAATTTAATGATGCTACAAGTAGCATTATTGGATGTGCTATGCGCGTGCATTCAGCTTTGGGTAATGGTTTTCAGGAAGTAATTTATCAACGAGCGTTAGAAATAGAGCTGCGCGAAGCAGGGCTTGATCATAAAAGAGAGATGGATATGCCGATTTTTTATAAAGGTATCCTGATCGGCAGCAGGCGCGTTGACTTTTTTGTTAACAATGAGATCATGGTCGAATTAAAGGCACTGATCAACCTGGAGGATGTTCATCTTGCTCAAGGAATAAATTACCTGGAAGCCTATAATTTAAAAACAGGATTACTGATAAATTTTGGCAGCAAAAGCTTGCAATTTAAGCGCTTGTTAAACAAGAAATACAATTTACTGAGTAGTTCGCAGTACCAAAATTCTGTGAATTCTTAAATTCTAAAAAATCGAGTCCATGACAAAAATATTCAAACATATACAAACCAGCGTGGTGCCTCTGCCTATCGAGAATATTGATACGGATCAGATCATTCCCGCGCGTTTTTTAAAGGCCACTACCCGCGAGGGATTTGGCAATAATCTGTTTCGCGATTGGCGCTTTGACGAGAACGATCAGCCGAAAGCCGATTTCGTACTCAACCACCCTACCTATAGCGGCAAGGTATTGGTTGCGGGTAAAAACTTTGGTTGCGGCAGCAGTCGCGAGCATGCGGCGTGGGCCATATCTGATTATGGTTTTGATGCCGTAGTAAGCAGTTTTTTTGCTGATATATTTAAAGGCAACGCCCTAAACAATGGCTTATTGCCGGTACAGGTGAGCGACGATTTCCTGAAAAAAATATTCGATGCTGTTTTTGCCGATCACACCACTGAGGTGGAGATTGACCTGGAGAATCAGTTTATCCGCATATCATCAACCGGCGAAAAGGAAAATTTTGAGATCAATCCATACAAAAAGGCCTGCTTAATAAACGGGTACGATGACATTGATTATATACTGAGCAACAGGCAAGCAGTAGAGGAATACGAAAAGGCCCCTAACCCCTAAAGGGGAACCAAAGAGCCGATTCAATTAATTACAACATACATAATAAACACTTATTCCCCCTTTAGGGGGTTAGGGGGCAAATGAAAAAACACATTTTAGTAATACCAGGCGACGGCATCGGGCCGGAGGTTACTACCTGGGGTAAGGCGGTATTGGAGAAGGTTGGCGCTGCAGGCGGTCATGAATTTACGTTTGACGAAGCGCTGATGGGCCATGCTGCCATTGAGGCAACCGGCAACCCGCTGCCTGATGAAACTTTAGAAAAAGCTAAAGCCAGTGATGCCATCCTGTTTGGCGCTATCGGCCATATAAAATATGATAACGATCCATCGGCAAAGGTACGCCCGGAGCAGGGATTGCTGAAGATACGCAAGGAGCTTGGCCTGTATGCCAACCTGCGCCCTATCATGCTGTTTGATGAGCTGCTGGACGCTTCGAGCCTGAAGCCTGAGATTTTAAGGGGAACGGATATCTTATTCTTCCGCGAACTGACCGGCGATGTTTACTTCGGCGAGAAAAAACGTAGCGAAGACCGTAACACCGCATCGGATCTGATGATCTATCACCGTTATGAGGTAGAGCGCATTGCCACCAAGGCTTATGAAGCTGCAAGCGCACGCGGTAAACGCCTGTGCTCTGTTGACAAGGCTAACGTGTTAGAGGCATCGCGCCTGTGGCGTGAGGTAGTGCAGGAAGTAGCCAAAAACTACCCCGACGTTGAAACCGAACACATGTTTATTGATAATGCCGCCATGCAATTGGTTAAAAACCCTAAAAAGTTTGATGTGGTACTTACCGCTAACCTTTTTGGTGATATCCTAACCGACGAGGCTTCGCAAATCGCAGGCTCAATGGGTATGCTGGCTTCGGCCTCTGTGGGTGATGGTACCGGCTTTTTTGAGCCTATCCATGGTTCGGCGCATGATATTGCCGGGCAGGACAAAGCCAACCCGCTGGCCTCTATCTTATCCGTTGCCCTGATGTTCGAGATCAGCTTCGGCCTGAAAGAGGAAGCCACAAAGATAACCGACGCTATCGACAAAGTATTAAAAGACGGCTACCGCACCGGCGACATTGCCGATGCCAATACCGACAAAGCCAAAATATTAGGCACCACCGCCATGGGGCAAAAGGTGCTGGAATATTTGTAACCCCTCCCGGCCTCCCCACTGGGGAGGAGATATTGAGAAGGGTTATTGTTAAAAATTAAAAAAGACCTCTCCCCTTTGGGGAGATAAGAGAGGGGTACCAATGAAATGGAACGCTGAATTATACGACCAGAAACACGCCTTCGTATTTCAATACGGAGAAAATGTATTGGAACTGCTTGATGCCCAACCCGGTGAGCATATACTCGACCTGGGCTGCGGTACCGGCTATCTTACGCAACAACTGCATGATCTGGGCGCTATAGTTAAGGGTACAGACAGCTCGGTGGAAATGATCCGCCAGGCAAAAGCCAATTACCCTGATGTTGATTTCGCGGTTGAGGATGCCACTAAATTCAAGTCTACCGAAAAGTATGATGCCGTTTTTAGCAATGCCGTTTTGCACTGGGTAAAAAATGCCGATGCCATGATGGATTGCGTTTACAAAAGCCTCAAACCCGGCGGTCGTTTCGTAGCCGAAATGGGTGGTAAAGGCAACGTACAGCACCTGATTGCCGCTACCAAACAGGTATTGCAGCAGCACGGATATCACCAGCAGGCCAAAAGCGAGATATGGTATTTCCCATCGTTAGGTGAATACACATCAAAACTGGAAGCACATGGTTTCAGGGTATCGTTCGCGGCGCATTTTGACCGAAAGACTCCATTGCAGGATGGCGACCAGGGTGTAGCCAAATGGATTACCATGTTTGCGCCGCTGTATTTAGTTGGCGTGCCTGAAGACGAGAAAAAACAAATGTTGCAGGAAGTTACCGCCCTGCTTGAACCGCATTACAACGAAGGCGGCCAATGGTATGCTGACTATAAGCGTTTAAGGTTTATAGCGGTAAAAGAGATTTGAGTATTGAAATGTGAGACGTGAAATGATCTATCTCACAGAGATTAATAAAAATATAGAATAAAACCGGTGTAAGAATGGGATATGTAAGTGAAAGGCTCTCACATCTCAGATCTGACATCTAAAATCTAAAGAAAACATGTTACACGATCCCAACCGAGTCTACATCTTTGATACCACGCTGCGCGATGGCGAGCAGGTACCGGGTTGCCAGTTAACAACCCCCGAAAAAATTGAGATAGCACGCGAACTGGAAGCGCTCGGCGTGGATGTTATTGAAGCGGGCTTCCCTATCTCGAGCCCAGGCGATTTTCAAAGCGTTGTTGAAATATCAAAAGCCGTAAAAGAGCCTACCGTGTGCGCACTTACCCGCGCCAATAAAGGTGATATTGATGCAGCGGTCGAGTCGCTTAAATATGCCAAACGCCCACGTATACATACAGGCATCGGCTCAAGTGATATGCACATCAAGCATAAATTTAACAGCACGCGCGAAGAGATTTTAGAACGCGCTGTTGAAGCCGTTAAATACGCCAAAAAATCTGTTGAAGATATTGAGTTTTATGCCGAGGATGCCGGTCGTGCTGATATTGAGTACCTGGCCAAAATGGTTGAGGCCGTTATTGCTGCCGGTGCAACGGTAGTAAACATCCCCGATACTAACGGCTATTGCCTGCCCGATCAGTACGGCAGCAAGATCCGTTTCCTGAAAGAAAATGTACGTAACATTGATCAAGCCATTATATCCGTACATTGCCATAACGACTTAGGTTTGGCAACGGCTAACTCCATCGCCGGTTTGCAAAACGGTGCCCGCCAAATTGAGGGTACCATTAACGGTATTGGCGAGCGTGCAGGTAACACTTCTATCGAGGAAGTGGTAATGATCCTGAAAACGCACCAAACGCTGGGCTTGCATACCAATATCAACAGCACCAAGTTCTATGAAATGAGCCGCATGGTGAGCACTCAAATGCGCATGCCGGTTCAGCCAAATAAGGCGATTGTTGGCGCTAATGCCTTTGCGCACAGCTCAGGCATACATCAGGATGGTTTTCTGAAAATGCGTGAGAATTACGAGATCATACGTCCGGAAGATGTAGGTTTCCCGAGCGCGAGCATCGTATTAACAGCTCGCAGCGGCAGGCACGCGTTGAAATTCCACCTGGAGCGCTTGGGTTTCCAGTTAGATAAAGAAGAACTGGCCGATGTTTACAAAAACTTTTTAACGCTGGCGGATAGCAAACTGGATATAAATGATACCGACCTGCAAGGTTTGATGGCTTATCGCTTAGTAAAATAATTATTGATGAGTACGGAAACCGAACATCAGCTTGATTTTGAACAAGCCTACCAACGGCTTGACGGGGTGGTTAACCATACCCCTCTGCAATACAATGCCGGCTTGTCGGCAAAATACGAGTGTGAGATATACCTCAAACGTGAGGACCTGCAAGTAGTACGCTCATACAAACTGCGTGGCGCTTATAACATGATCAGCCAGTTAAATGCTGAGCAGTTAAGCCGTGGCGTAGTTTGCGCCAGCGCGGGTAACCATGCGCAGGGTGTAGCATTTTCATGCAGTAAGCTGGGCACCAAGGGCGTTATTTTTATGCCCGAAATTACCCCCAAGCAAAAGGTTAAACAAACCCAAATGTTTGGCGGCGACAATGTAGAGATCGTGCTTACCGGCGATACCTTTGATGATTGCTTGCGCGAAGCATTAGCCTACACCGAGGCCAATAACATGACCTTCATCCCCCCTTTTGATACCCAACGGGTTATTGAGGGACAGGGTACCGTAGGCGTTGAGATACTGGATAAACTACCCGATGTTGAGGCGGTAATAATGCCCGTTGGCGGCGGCGGTTTAGCTGCCGGTGTAGGCACTTACTTGAAACAGCAAAAGCCCGGCATCACCCTTATAGGTGTTGAACCGGAAGGTGCCCCCTCAATGGTAGGGGCTTTTACACACAACGAGCCGGTAACACTGGACGAAATTGATCGTTTTGTGGATGGCGCCGCGGTAAAACGTGTGGGTGCACTGACTTATCAGATCTGCCGCGAAGTACTGGATGATATGCTGCTTGTACCTGAAGGTAAGGTATGTACCACCATCCTGAAATTATATAACGAGGATGCGATTGTGGTTGAACCGGCGGGTGCGCTGTCTGTCGCTGTGCTTGATTTGTGTAAGGAGCAGATAAAAGGTAAAAAGGTAGTTTGCGTTATCAGTGGTGGTAATAATGATATTGACCGCATGGCCGAGATCAAGGAAAAATCGCTGCTGTACGAAGGGCTTAAACATTACTTCATCGTTCGCTTTCCGCAACGCCCGGGCGCGCTAAAATTGTTTGTAAACAATGTGCTTGGCCCAGGTGATGATATTACCCGTTTCGAGTTCATCAAAAAAACCGCTAAGGAGAATGGTCCGGCGCTGGTAGGTATCGAACTAAAAGCTGCCGAAGACTACCCTGCCCTGCTGCAACGTATGGCGGCTCATCGTTTTGATGTTATTGAGATAAACCGCGATCGAACTTTGTTTGAGTATTTGGTGTAAGCATTTTTAGTCAACCTTAATTAAAGTATACATTTTAAGCCGGATCACTGCCATGATCCGGCTTTGCATTTTACAATCCGCTGAACAATACCAAAACCTGAGTGTTCATATTTGTTGAAACATTTAAATAATGAGCACACTTTTTTCACCTATAACTATAAAAGAGGTTACCCTGCGTAACCGCATCGCCGTATCGCCAATGTGCGAGTATTCAAGCACCGATGGCTTTGCCAATAACTGGCACCTGGTACACTTGGGCAGCCGTGCTATTGGCGGCGCAGGCCTGCTGATCACCGAGGCTACGGCGGTATCGCCAGAAGGCCGCATCTCCCCTGCCGACCTGGGCATCTGGAAAGATGAACACATCGAAAAACTAAAAGAAATCACTGACTTTATACATGAGCAAGGCACGGTAACCGGTATACAACTGGCACACGCCGGCCGTAAGGCAAGCCATCAGCGCCCCTGGGAAGGCGGTAAGCTTATTCCTTCCGATCAGCCTAACGGCTGGCCAACGGTAGCGCCCAGTGCCCTGCCTTTTGCTGAGGGTACCGAAGCCCCTACCGAACTGGATAAAGCAGGTATCGAAAAAGTAAAAGCTGATTTTAAAGCAGCTACGGTGCGGGCATTGAACGCGGGATTTAAAGTGGTAGAGATACACGCCGCACACGGCTACCTGCTGCACCAATTTTACTCCCCATTAAGTAATCACCGTACCGATGAATACGGCGGCAGCTTTGAAAACCGCATTCGCTTGTTAATTGAAGTGGTTGAGGCTGTTAAGGAGGTTTGGCCTGCCAGCCTGCCCCTATTTGTACGCATTTCGGCTACCGACTGGACCGATGGCGGCTGGACAATTGAGGACTCTGTAGCGCTGGCTAAAAAATTAAAAGAAGCCGGTGTCGACCTGATCGATACCTCAACCGGCGGTAATGTGCCGCGCGCGTCAATACCGGTAAAGCCCGGCTACCAGGTTGAGTTTGCCCAAGCCATTAAAAAAGAAGCCGGCATACTTACCGGTGCCGTAGGTATGATAACCGAACCGGCACAGGCAAACGCTATTATTGAAAGCGGACAGGCCGATATTGTACTTTTAGCACGCGAATTACTACGCGATCCGCATTTCCCGCTACGTGCCGCCCACGAGCTTGGCCAGGAGATAACATGGCCACTGCAATATGAGCGCGCGAAATGGAGTTGATTTAGTCGATTGTCCATGGTCCATAGTTTATTGTGAAAATTATTTCTTACCATCGACAATGGACTATAAACTATCAAAACTTAAAACAAATACTATGGCCTATGGACTATCGTCTATGGTCTAAAATATCTAACTTTACATACAAACTAAACATAAATCAATTACTATGAAACGTACAGCAACCGCCCATTGGGCCGGAAATTTAAAAGAAGGCAAAGGTGAATTAAGCACCCAAAGCACTACCCTAAGCCAAACCCAATATTCATTTAAAACCCGTTTTGAGAGTGGCGTGGGTACCAACCCGGAGGAACTTTTAGCTGCCGCTCATGCTGGCTGCTTCACCATGGCTGTTAGCGCTACCTTAACCCAGCAAGGCATCACCGCCGGTGACCTGAACACTGAGGCAATCCTTGAGCTGGATATGGCTAAACTTGAAGTTACCGCCATCCACCTGGAGTTGAAAGCATCAGTAATTGAGGGTGTATCTGAAGAGCAATTTAAAGAAGTTGCCGAAGGTGCCAAAGCAAACTGTATCATCTCAAAAGCTTTGAGCGTGCCTATCAGCCTGAATGTAACTTACGCGTAATCTTTGAATACCGTAATTAAACTAAAGGAGCAGATTCAGGTCTGCTCTTTTAGTTTAACAAAAGTTTGGAACCCCTCCTAAATCCTCCCCGAAGGGAAGGACTTTTTTTGAAGCCTTCCCCTCGGGAGGTTTGGGTGGGCACCCGAATTCACGTTAGTATAAAACAATAAAAAAATGTCAAGTACCCGCAGTCGTGTATCCATTAGCCTGATTATCCTTTTAGTGATCGTTGGCTTTTTGGCTTACCTTTTCTTCTACATCAAGCGCCAGTTTACCGAAACCAAAACCGAGGTAAGCCAAGTGGTAATGGTGCAAAAAATTACCAGCATGGGTAAGCTCGAACTGGTTAAATACGCCATGAAAGATATTGTGGAGAAGAAAGAAGTACATACTTTTTTGCCCGACGAGAAAGTATTGTTCCTGGCTGTTGGCGAGGTTACTGCTTGTATCGACCTGACCAAAGTAAAAGAAAGTGATATTATCCAGAGTAAGGACAGTGTTACAGTAACACTACCCCAACCTGAGATCTGCTATGCCAAATTAGATCATCAGCAATCAAAGGTGTATGATATTACCGGAGCCTGGTTCCCGAGCAACGCGAGGGATATGGTGGAGGATGTTTATAAGATAGCCGAGAAAAAGATACTTGACGAAAGCAAAAAGATGAACATTACCGGCAAAGCGCGCGATAATGCCCAACTCATATTTAAACCCTTGCTCGAAGGTATCTCCGGCAAAAAGGTGGTACTTAAATTCAAATAGACGTTATTTCATTACATTCAGCACCCGGAACATCTTTTCCTTAATGCCCTTAGTGGTGCCGTTGTAATTATTTACAATAATAGAAAAGCATAGCTCGCGACCTTTATAGGTTTGATAACCGGTGTATGCCAGCACATCGGCAATGCTGCCGCTTTTCATTTTCATATCGTTATATATCGGCAAGCTGTCATAAAAATACTTGTACCAGGCTTGGCCTTTGGCCGATTGCAGTATGCGCGCCATAGTTAGCGTAGTTACCCGGTTCCCCGGCGACAGGCCGCTGCCATCATAAATATTCAGTGTTTTTATGTCGATACCTTTAGCTTTCCAAAAATCCTGCAGTACAGTAATACCATTGGGTGTGGTCGGCTCTTTGCCTGCCTTGAAGGCAATGGTTTTCAGTAGTTGCTCTGCGTAAAGGTTAAGGCTTTTTTGATTGAGCCAGTAAATGATTTTGTTCAGCTCCGGCGATTCAATAACGGTCAGCGTTTTAGCTATTGCAGGTGCGGTTTCCCCTTTAACAGCAAGCGTCAGGGTTGATTGCGGTTCGCCGCTTACCTTTAAGCCGAGGCGGTTCATGGTATCGGTTAATCTCAAAGCTACATCAAAAGCTGGATCGGGCATAGCGCCGGATACGGTTTTCTTGGTTTGATCGACCGCGTAAGTACCGCGCAGGTACATCAGCTTACCGCCTACGGGCAAATAAATAAAGGCGCGGTCGCCGGTACCGGCAGGGGCATTAGTTAATTCACTTTTAAAGTTGAGGTAAGGCATCAGCGGTATGGTACGGTCAACCGAGATAGCCGAACCTACTGCACCTGTTTTCAGCTTAATGTCAAACTGGTTTTCGTGCCAGCATAGGGCGTTAATACCGGCGCCGTAATAGTTGCCGACATCCTGCCATATCCAACCATCGGGTATGGCTTGTGTGCCGTAGGCGCTGTCATCGCCAATAACGCTACCACTTATTTTTTTTATGCCCGCCTTTTGCACGGCGGCCACCAGTAGGTTGAGAATATAATTTTCTTTAGTAGTATTCCAGCGCCAGCTACCGAGGGTTGGGTCGCCGCCGCCTTTTATAATGATGTTGCCGTTAAGTGTTCCATCTGTGGTAATGCTGCCCGTATAACCAATAGTGGTTTGGTACTGATAATCGGCTCCTAACAGGTTAAAGGCAGTTATCGAGGTAATGGTTTTTAAGGTTGACGCTGTAGCCAGCCCCATGTTTGGGTTGGCGGTGAAAACCTGTTCGCCGGTTTTAGCATCCAGTACGGTTAATGATACCGATGCATAGCGACATTGGCTGTCCTGCTGTAACTTACCAAACGCTGTTTGCAATTGCTGCTGTAGCGTTTGGGCATGGGCATATCCTGTTATTAATAAAAAGCTAACTAACCAGCTCCGTTTTCTCATCATCCTCTTTTATGTTTCGCTTCGCAATATAGTAGATAGGTATGCCAATTAAAACTATAATAAGCCCGGGTAATGAATACTCAGGTTTATATATCAATAGTAATACACAAAACGCAATACCCATCACCACATAAATAGCAGGCAACACCGGATAACCAAAAGCTTTGTATGGGCGAGGCGCTTCCGGGCGTTTTACGCGAAGAATATAAATCCCAATAATGGTTAGTACATAAAATATTACAACCACCAGCGATATCATATCCAGCAGGTTACCATAAGTGCCACTCAAACACAATATACAAGCTAAACCGCATTGCAGCCACAGGCCATATTCAGGCACCGAAAACTTATTAAGCGTACCTGTTTTTTTAAAGAATAACCCATCCTTAGCCATGGTATAATATACACGCGCACCGGCCAGGATCAATCCGTTATTGCAGCCGAAGGTTGATATCATAATCATAAGCGCTATAAGCAGCGTGCCTATGTTACCAAAAATTACAGTAGAGGCCGCCACAGCCACACGGTCTTTTTCGGCATTAGCAATTTCCTGCAGTGGCAATACAGATGTGTACATCACATTCGCCGCAACATATATAATAGTTACTATCAGCGTACCTAAAAACAAACTTAATCCTACATTACGCTGCGGATTTTTCATCTCCCCGGCAATAAAGGTTACGCTGTTCCACGAGTCGCTGCTGAATATGGAGCCTACAAGCGA
Source organism: Mucilaginibacter roseus (assembly GCF_021215455.1). GTDB lineage: Bacteria > Bacteroidota > Bacteroidia > Sphingobacteriales > Sphingobacteriaceae > Mucilaginibacter > Mucilaginibacter roseus. Next base: position 282,536 of record NZ_JAJPWV010000004.1, read on the forward strand.
TGCCGCAATTGCACCTAAACCGGCAACCATAGTCAGGTTAACGGTAGATCCATCCTTATTCAGGTTATGCAAATCCCAGGCGTTAGTCCAGTTAGCCGTCCACACATCGCCTTTGGCCATAATAAAACCGAAGATGATTAAGCCGAATAAGCTCACCAGCTTGGTGATAGTAAAGGTAGTTTGTATGATCTTCCCGCCCTTAACCCCTTTAGTGTTGATGTAGGTAAGTAAGATTATGAGTATGATAGATACCAGTTGCGCTGCGCTAAAGTTGAACGTTTTATCGCCCCAGTAATTAAAGCTGAACAATATATTATCCTCACTAACTGCAGGCCACAGATAGGCAAAGAATTTGGAGAACGCAACCCCAACCGCTGCAATGGTTCCGGTTTGTATCACGGCAAAAAAGCTCCATCCATATAAAAAACCGATCAGCTTATTGTATGCCTCTTTAAGGTAAACATATTGCCCGCCCGCTTTCGGGAACATGGCGCTCAGCTCGCCGTAGCTCACGGCGGCGGTAAGCGTCATAAAGCCGGTTATCAGCCATACGGCGATCAGCCAGCCTGCCGAGCCAACATTACGTATAATGTCAGCGCTTACAATAAAAATGCCCGACCCGATCATGGAACCGGCAACCAGCATGGTGCCGTCAAGCAGGCCAAGTTCGTGCTTCATTCCGGAGGAAGAAGTGTTTTCTTTCATACAATTGTTTTGAGGTTAGTTAATATGTGGGTTAAGATAAGTATAAATTTCAGTAACCAAAAGCACCTAAATTAGCCATTTAATCCCCGAAATTAACCCGATGATCATCGACTATATTATTGATAACAAGTGCCTGAATCCACTTTTTAAAAAGTTTAATATCATGCCTTTGTAATATAATTTTTACTAATTTGCATTTAACCCCACTTCTTCTTCTACGGGGTATTATAAACCAAATTATAACCAATTTTTTATGGAGTTCTTAAACAATTACTTGATCTATCTGATCCCACTATTAGGCATTGTGGGTATAATAGTAATGGCCGGAAAAGCGGCCTGGGTTAGCAAGCAACCTACCGGCGATGCCAACATGACTGAACTTGCCGGTTACATTGCCCAGGGCGCCATGGCGTTTTTACGTGCCGAGTGGAAGGTGCTCAGCTATTTTGTAATCATCGCGGTAATATTGCTGGCATGGTCGGGCACTACGGTTAGTACCTCAAGCCCGGTAATCGCTATTTCATTTGTTATCGGCGCGTTGCTTTCAGCCTTTGCGGGTTACATTGGTATGCGCATTGCCACCAAAGCCAACGTGCGCACTACCGAAGCAGCGCGCACCAGCTTGGCAAAAGCACTTAAAGTATCATTTACCGGCGGCACCGTGATGGGCCTTGGCGTTGCCGGTTTAGCTATTTTAGGTTTAGGATCGCTGTTCATCGTATTTTATAAAATGTACGTTGGCACCCAAGTTAACGGCGAGGATATGGAAAAAGCGCTTGAAGTGCTTGCCGGTTTTTCGCTGGGTGCCGAGTCTATCGCTTTATTTGCCCGTGTAGGTGGCGGTATATATACTAAGGCTGCCGATGTGGGTGCCGACCTGGTGGGCAAGGTTGAAGCGGGTATTCCTGAGGATGATGTACGTAACCCTGCCACTATTGCCGACAACGTAGGCGACAACGTGGGCGACGTAGCCGGTATGGGCGCCGATTTGTTTGGATCATACGTGGCCACCATGCTGGCAACAATGGTATTGGGAAGAGAGATTGTATCTATTGACGCATTTGGTGGCATTGCCCCGGTACTGCTACCAATGGTGATCGCAGGTCTAGGCCTCATCTTCTCCATCGTGGGAGCATCATTTGTAAAAATTAAAAATGAAAACGATAGCGTACAAAGCGCGCTTAACATAGGCAACTGGGCATCTATCATACTTACTGCTATAGCCACTTTTTTTATAGTGAACTGGATGCTGCCCGACGGTAACCTGCACCTCACACGCGATTTGGTACCCGGTACCGAAACCATTAAAGAGGGGGCTAAGGTATTTGATAAAACCGGTGTGTTCCTTTCAATTATAGTCGGTTTAATAGTAGGCACGCTGATGTCAATCATCACCGAATACTATACCGCCATGGGCAAACGCCCCGTATTGAGCATTATTAAACAATCATCAACCGGGCATGCCACCAACATCATTGGCGGTTTAGCTATCGGGATGGAATCAACCGTATTGCCGATAATCGTACTGGCAGCTGGTATATTTGGCTCCTATCATTTTGCTGGGTTATACGGCGTAGCTATCGCCGCGGCCGGCATGATGGCTACTACAGCCATGCAGCTGGCTATTGACGCGTTCGGGCCAATTGCCGATAATGCCGGTGGTATTGCCGAAATGAGCCGCCTGCCTGAAGAAGTACGGCACCGAACCGATAACCTCGACGCGGTAGGTAACACTACAGCTGCCACAGGTAAAGGCTTCGCCATAGCATCGGCAGCGCTTACCTCGCTGGCGTTGTTTGCGGCATTTGTGGGTGTAGCGGGCATTGAGCATATTGATATTTATAAGGCCGACGTACTGGCAGGTTTGTTTGTAGGTGGCATGATCCCTTTTATATTTTCGGCATTAGCTATATCGGCTGTAGGGCGGGCGGCTATGTCAATGGTTGAGGAAGTTCGCCGTCAGTTTAGGGAGATACCGGGTATTATGGAATATAAAGCGAAACCAGAATACGAGAAGTGCGTAGCTATATCCACCAAAGCATCCATCCGTGAGATGGTTGCCCCCGGCCTTATCGCCCTAATCACACCTATTATCATCGGTTTTGCTTTTGGCCCCGAAGTATTGGGTGGCCTGCTGGCGGGTGTTACCGTATCTGGTGTGCTGATGGGCATCTTTCAAAGCAACGCGGGCGGCGCATGGGATAATGCTAAAAAATCATTTGAAAAAGGTGTGGAGATCAACGGCGAGGTGCATTACAAAAAATCAGAACCGCATAAGGCATCCGTTACCGGCGATACCGTAGGTGATCCGTTCAAGGACACCTCTGGCCCATCCATGAACATCCTGATCAAGCTGATGTCTATCGTGTCCCTGGTTATCGCGCCGCACCTGCATCACGAAGTAAACACCAATGAACGCATACAAAAACAAATTAAAGAACAATCATTAGAAAAAACGATAACCAGCCCGCAAAAGCACCGGCTTTAAATACATGAATTGGCACAACTGCAAACGGTTGTGCCAATTTTTTTACGAGGCAATGTTTGCTGCATTCCCCACAATGGGTATAGCTGTTTCCCCATTGTTTTTTGTAATCAGGATGTCAGATAGCAAGTTTTAGCTTCAAACGGTGATATTAACAAGGCGGGTATGGTAATTGGATTAATACTTATATTAATTACGATAACATGAACAGAATATTAATGATAGATGATAACCCGATGGAGCACTTCATCGCGTTGAAGCTGCTTAAAAATACCGGCCTTTTTGATAATACCAAGCACGTAACCAACGGACTGGAAACCTTAAAATTTCTTGAGCAAAACCTCACTAATACCGAAGAATTGCCCGACGTGATCCTACTCGATATTAACATGCCTGATATTAATGCCTGGGGTTTTTTAGATCAGTATAAGCAAATGCATCAAAGAATCGGCAAACCTATAGATATCTATATTGTAAGCTCATCAATTGATGCGGATGATATGCTACGTTCAAAAAAATACCCATTTGTAAAATCGTACCTGGTGAAGCCATTGAGCACCGATATCCTGATCAAAATTTATAACGACCGCGCCAAAGCCTAACACTTTGCGGTAACAATTTTGAAATATTTGCATCAACATACACAAAAATTAATGTTTTGTTTTGATGATATAATCAGCACTTTATCATATCAATAAAATTAAGTAGGTTTGGACTTGATATATTAACTGACATTATATATGAGATTTAAAAAACCACTTGATGTATTACTAAAAGAAGCATCAGCAAGCGGCGAAGGCACATTACGCCGAACACTTAGCAGCTTCAACCTGGTAACCATGGGTATTGGTGCTATTATCGGCGCGGGCCTATTCTCGCTAACCGGTTTAGCCGCTGCTAATAACGCAGGCCCCGCGGTAACCATTTCATTTGTTATTGGCGCTATTGGCTGTGCTTTTGCCGGTTTGTGCTATGCAGAATTTGCCAGTATGATCCCCATTGCGGGTTCGGCGTATACATATTCATACGCAACAATGGGCGAATTTATGGCATGGATAATCGGTTGGGATTTGGTGTTGGAGTATGCCCTCGGCGCGGCAACAGTATCTATCAGTTGGTCGCAATACCTTACAAAGTTTCTCCATTTATATGATATACATATACCGCCGCAGTTTACCATGTCGCCATGGGAAAGCGTAACCCTTGCTGATGGCAGCATAGTTAACGGCTATTTCAACTTACCTGCGGTATTTATTATCGTTTGCCTTTCTTTGCTCCTTATCAGGGGTACTAAAGAATCAGCTTTTGTAAACAACATCCTGGTAATATTAAAAGTAGCTGTAGTATTGGTATTCATCGCAGTGGGCTGGAGCTATATCAACCCATCAAACCACGTTCCTTACATTCCTGAAAACACCGGCAAATTCGGCGAGTTCGGCTGGTCGGGCGTATTGCGCGGAGCAGGTGTAGTATTCTTCGCCTTCATCGGTTTTGATGCCGTATCAACCGCCGCTCAGGAAGCTAAAGATCCTAAACGCGGTATGCCAATCGGTATCATCGGTTCATTATTGGCCTGTACTTTATTATATGTATTGTTCTCGCACGTAATGACAGGTGTTGCCAACTATAAGGAGTTTAAAGACAGCGCTGCACCGGTTGCAGTAGCTATTGCTAAAACCCCTTACGCCTGGTTGCAAAAAGCTATCATCCTGGCTATCCTTGCTGGTTATACCTCAGTTATCCTGGTGATGCTGATGGGCCAGTCGCGCATATTTTATACCATGTCAAAAGACGGTCTTATTCCGCAGGTATTTGGTCAGGTTCATAAAAAGTTCCAAACTCCGTACAAATCAAACTTACTATTCGCGGTGTTTGTGAGCTTATTCGCTGCATTTGTACCGGTACACGTTGTGGGCGAAATGGTATCAATCGGTACCCTGTTCGCGTTCGTACTGGTTTGCGTTGGTGTTATGGTGATGCGTAAAAGCGACCCTAATACTCCGCGTCCGTTCCGTACGCCTTGGGTTCCCTTTGTACCAATCGCAGGTATTTTGATCTGTATTTCCATGATGGTTTCATTACCTGGCGATACATGGTTACGTTTAGCAATCTGGATGTTGTTAGGCTTAATTATTTATGCAGTTTACGGTAAAAAGCATTCGCTTATCCGTAACGGTAAAGTAAGTATCCCTAACGATCCGCCAAACCCACATTACACCGAATAATTTTTATTAAAAGCTTATATAAAAAGGTTCTGAAAAATTTCAGAACCTTTTTTGTTTTTAAATGCTTGTACATTAACCATAAACTAAACTGAATGAAGAAAAGCCTGTGGATACTGGCCGTTATTTGCGTTATCAACTCCATGGGCTTTGGCATTGTGGTGCCATTGCTGTACAGCTACGGTAAAAAGTTTGGCATCACCAGCGAAACTTTGGGTTTGCTTACGGCGGCATTTTCCATTGCGCAGTTCTTCGCCACGCCGTTGCTTGGTTCCCTGTCTGACAAGTGGGGCCGCAAGCCGGTATTAGTCATCAGCTTAATAGGCACTTGTATATCCTTCATATTGTTTGCCCAGGCGCGCAGCGTTATCATGCTTTTTGCCGCGCGGATATTGGATGGTTTAACCGGCGGCAATATATCCGTAGCGCAGGCCATGGTATCAGATGTATCATCTCCCGAAGACAGGGCAAAGAACTTCGGCATACTCAGCTCGGCCTTTGGTTTTGGCTTTGTTGCCGGGCCTGCATTGGGTGGCTTGCTCAGCAAATACGGCATGCATGTACCTTTCTATTTCGCGGCGGGCATAGCGCTTATCGGTGTGCTGTTGACCGTGTTCTTACTTAAGGAAACCAACTGCAAAACAGATAAAGAGCGAGCATATAAGTTCAGCTTCGCATCGCTGGTTAGTATTCTAAAACAGAAAACGATTGGCGTAAGCATATTTATAGGCTTTTTGTTGACTATGGCACAATTCACCATGATTATCGGCTTCCAAACGTTTACTAACGATGAACTTAAATTGTCGCCGGCGCAAACCGGAATTTTTTACGCGGGCTTTGGCGTTACCGGTATCATCATGCAATTGCTGGTGCCATTTTTTACCAGGGTATGCCGTTCTAAAGCGTTAATACTCCTGCTGTCTACATTGGTATGTTTGGGCGCCATGACGCTTGCCGGCCTGGCATCCGGCTTATGGTTGTTTGCTGCCGCGATAGGCATATACGGCCTTTTTAACGGTCTACGTAACCCCATGCTCAATGCCATAATTGCTGATAACTCAAACGACGACGAACAAGGCAAGGTTTTAGGTATCAATCAATCATACACCTCTATCGGCCAAACGCTGGGGCCTGTCACCGCAGGTTTTGTGACAGCCATATCACTGCATAGTATTTTCTTTTTAGCATCTTTGTACATCCTTACCGCTTTGTTGCTTAGTTTTAAGCTTAAACGGCAGGACTGCTAAACACTGACCTTTATTATAATTTATGCAGCCACTTATCTTTAAAGAGGTACTATCGGTTACCATGATCCTTTTTGCCATTATTGACATCTTAGGATCAATACCCGTAATTATCGAGTTGCGCCAGCGCGCGGGGCATATACAATCAGAAAAAGCGAGTATCGCTGTACTGATATTAATGGTTACCTTTTTATTTGTGGGTAATGAACTGCTGGATATTATCGGCCTTGATATATCTTCCTTCGCTATCGCGGGCTCTATCGTAATATTTATTATAGCGATGGAAATGATTTTAGGTATTACCTTTTTTAAGGATGATCCGGAGATGGCCAAAACAGTATCTATCGTGCCCCTGGCCTTCCCGCTTATCGCCGGTGCCGGTACCATGACTACGCTACTATCCCTAAAGTCTCAATATCAAACGCAGAACATTCTGGCAGCAATCGTAATTAATACCACTATAGTTTATCTGGTATTAAAAAATGTAAAATGGCTGGAGCACCTGCTGGGCAAGGCAGGCCTAAGTATTTTGCGTAAAGCCTTTGGGGTTATACTTTTAGCTATCGCGATAAAACTGTTCAGGAGTAATAGCGGGCTGTAACCTATTCCGGGCGGATCAATCGCGCTACAAACATGGTATCAGCTTTACGTTCGTAGCCTTTCAATATCTGCTGGCTTTCGAGTTTCAGGCCTAACTCCGTAGTTAAAAACTCAACGGCATCCTCGTTTTCGGCCTTAAATGCCGAGCAGGTGATGTATATAAGCGCTTTACCGGGTTTAAGATATTTGGCTACGTTACGGGCGATGCTTTGCTGCAAACGCTGAAAAAACAATATCCGCTGCGGGTTGAACTGGCTGATCATTTCCGGCGTGCGCCCCCAAGTACCGGAGCCGCTGCAAGGGGCATCTAATATAATGCCGTCAAATGCGTAATCGTGCATTTCCTGTTCGGGGTTTTGGGTCAGGTCGAGCACCTTTTTTTGGTACTTGAACAATCCTGCCTGATGGAAACGCTCGTCGAGATTGGCCAGGATAGATTCGCGAACGTCAGATACCACCAGTTTAATATCCGGCTGCAAGCTGTGCAACAACAATGATTTACCGCCTGATGCCGCACAGGCATCCCACCATTTATCCCAGCGTTCGGGTTTAAAAAAATTGGCCGTTTGTTGGGATGAATAATCCTGCACCTCATACAAGTGCTGTTGGCGGGGCAATATATTTTCGAGCCGGGTGCCATTAGGCAAACAAAGGCAACCGTTGCCTTCGTCTTTGAAAAGAATGTCCGCTTTATTAAGTTCGGCTTTAACCTGCGCTTCGTGCCCACGGAATACCCGTATGTACAGATCAGGCTGAATAAAGAAGGAGCGCAGAAACTTGTCCTTATTTACCTCTACGGATAGCTCGGCCGACCAAGGGAAAACCTCATCCAGTTTAAAATCAGAATATGTGGTTTTAATTAGCGCTATCTTTTCATTAATGCTGAAGCCGATGCAAGCCGCCCACTCGGGTTTAAAGTGCTGAAGAAAGGAATTGGACTGCGTGTTACATAAGAACTCGGCAACCATTAAACGTTCTTCGGGCGGCAGCGCAGGTAGTGCCCTACCCAGGCGGAAATAGTTATACACCAACCTACCCGCCACCTTACGGTCCGTTGAACCCATTTGTTTGTTAAGGCGGTAGAAGCCCGGCAAAAACTTACCCAGCGGCGTATCAGCCGGATATTCATCCAAAATACGTAAAAACGTTTTCAGCTGATTCAGTGCCTTCATTCTACCTGCTTTAGTTCAAAATTCTCGTAACGCAACAGGTTTACATGTTTGTTCACCCAACCCTGGTCTTTTTTGTAAATAAAGTCAAAGCTGTTATGCAGACCCCTGAATTCGTTATCATCAAGACTTTTCAGCTTATCGTTATCATCAGCCAGTAGCTGACCAAAGTACATACCCTCATCAAAGGCCTTAATGGCATATTCAGATGGTTCGGCACGATAAGCGCGACGATAGTTACGCATAAAGGTGATGGTAGCCTGCGAGCGGTAGTTTACCCTGTCGGCCGATGTGATGTAAGCGTTCAGGCGCTGCATCTGGTCCGATTTCAGGAAGCTGAACTTTTCCCAGTTAGGATGGCCGATCAGCGTCATGGGGTATCGCTTGGCCAGCGTATCCAACGAGTATAAAGTAATTTTTAAAAACGACTGGTTGGTTGACGGTATAACCATAACATTACGGTCAAACTTGGTCATCTGCGCTACAATCGGCTTCAGGTTGCCGCGTGTTACGGTTAGCTGAACCACTTTTATTTTTTTCTTGCTCAAACTGTCAACAGCCTTCTTAAAGTATCTGATGTAAGGCAACTCGGCACTAAAGCCGGATGTAAGCACGAATATCTTTTTGGTCTTCGATTTATCTACCGCGAATTCCGCCGCACGCAGGGCATGGTATTCCAATGGTGGGATTACCGTTATCAGATTCTCGGCATTATAGGTAGTTGGCGCTGATGGTGAAAGCGGCGAAAGGATCAGCTTTTTGTTGTTACCCGGCACAGTGGTAAACGCCTTCATGCCGTCAGGGAAAACAGGGCCAACAATCAGGTCGCTATTCTTGATCTGTGGGTTTAACGCCAGACTATGCGATTGTGAGGGCTCATCTTTTGAGTCGAACAACTGCACGCGATAATTAGCACCTTCGCCGGTAAGTGAGTCAAGCGCAAGCTTAAAGCCACGGTAATAATCTAACGCGATGGAAGCTTTTTTTAAACCCGCGGCGCTGTAGTTAGCGCCGGGGTTCAAATGATCGAGGCCGAAAGGCAGTATCAAAGCGATGTTTGATACTTTTTTATCTGATACCTTCTTGTTATTCTTCTCGTCTTTTTTGTCCTTAACAGACTTATCGGTTGTGCCGGTTGTTTTATCAGTTGGCTTAGTTGTACCCTTACTAACAGGGCGTGTTTTTGGCGAACACGCAGCAGCAAGTGCAACAACTAAAATTAGTAACCACTTATTCCCACTCAATAGTGGCCGGTGGTTTCGAACTGATATCATATACTACCCGGTTTATGCCTTTTACGTTATTGATAATTTCGTTTGATATTTTAGCCAGCAGTTCATACGGTAAATGGCACCAATCGGCCGTCATACCGTCAACTGATTCAACCGCGCGCAACGCTACCGCATTTTCGTAAGTGCGCTCATCGCCCATTACGCCTACCGACTGTACCGGTAAGAAGATGGTGCCTGCCTGCCAAACTTTATCATAAACACCGGCAGCCCTTAAATTGTTGATGTAAATTGCATCGGCTTCCTGTAATATATGTACTTTCTCAGGGGTTACCTCACCTAATATCCTGATAGCCAAACCCGGACCCGGGAATGGGTGGCGGCCTAAAATATTAGGATCAATACCCAAAGCCTTGCCAACGTTTCGCACTTCATCCTTAAACAGGGTATTCAACGGCTCAACTACCTTCAGCTTCATAAAATCAGGCAAGCCACCTACGTTATGGTGCGATTTGATGGTAGCCGATGGTCCTTTAACCGATACCGATTCGATTACGTCAGGATAGATAGTGCCCTGGCCAAGCCATTTTACATCCTGAACCTCATGCGCGGCATCATCAAATACTTCGATGAATACGCGGCCGATGGCTTTACGTTTCAGTTCAGGGTCGGTTAAACCGGCCAGGGCATCGTAAAAACGTTGTTTGGCGTCAATGCCTTTTATGTTCAAGCCCATGTGCTTGTACGAGTCGAGCACCAGCTCATATTCGTCCTTACGCAGCAGGCCGTTATCAACAAATATGCAGTGCAGGTTTTTGCCGATAGCATGGTGCAGCAATACCGCCGCCACTGATGAATCAACACCCCCCGAAAGACCAAGCACTACCTTATCGTCGCCCAGTTTTTCTTTAAGCTGCGCGATGGTGGTTTCAACAAATGAATCCGGCGTCCAGTCCTGCGAGCATCCGCAAATATCTACTAAAAAGTTATGCAGCAGTTGCTTGCCATCCACACTGTGAGTTACCTCCGGGTGAAACTGGATGCCGTAGGTTTGCGAGCCGGTTACATGGTAAGCGGCAACACGTACACTATCGGTACTGGCAATTACCTCAAAATTATCAGCCAAACGGGCAATGGTATCGCCATGCGACATCCACACCTGCGAATCAGCCGGGATCATCTTCAACAACGGGTTTTCATGGTTTATATATTGCAGGTTGGCACGGCCATACTCGCGCGTGCTTGATGGCAATACTTCGCCGCCGTTAAAGTGGGCCAGGTACTGCGCGCCGTAACATACACCAAGTATCGGCAATGAGCCATGAAACTTAGCGAAATCAAAGTGAGGCGCATCGTCCTGACGAACAGAATAAGGCGAACCCGAAAGGATGATACCCTTTACGCCGCCGTCAACTTCAGGAAAATTATTGAAGGGATGGATCTCGCAGTATATGCGAAGCTCCCTGACACGGCGCGCTATTAATTGGGTGAACTGCGAACCGAAGTCAAGAATGAGGATTTTTTCTTGCATGGGCAAAGATAGGATTTAGATGCGAAATGTAAAAAATGAGTTTGAAGATAGTTTTATCTAATTATCATGGTACTTAACTTTAAAGGCGCTGTCGGCCACAGCCTTTAATTCCTCTGTCCATATAACGGGGCTGATATTTTTACCTGCTGTTATTTGATATGCGGTATACCCAATATCCTTACTATCTACAATGATGGTATCATCAGTTGGATGCCATGATACCTGCCACTTCATATAGTCAGACGCGCCGGTTTGCAGCGTGCTTAACCATGTATTGTTTTGGGTGTATAGCTTTAACCTTAAGCATCCATTTTTCACTTTGTTGTCCGCTGTATTATTGATATCAACAATCAAACTGTACTTTTTTGAGGGTGAGATCAAATGTAGCTTTTCATCAGAAGGACAACATCCGCATAAAAGCAAAAACAATATTGAGAGTCAAAAAATCGGGATACGGTTCATGTTTAAAACAAAAAAGGCCGGAATTAACCGGCCTTAATATAGTTAAGAATTTTGTGATTAGCTTTTGGCTATCAACAAATTACTTTTTCAAAAACTTGAAGTTTTTACCGATGAAGCGGGCGTTCTCGCCTAATTCTTCTTCGATACGCAGTAACTGGTTGTATTTCGCGATCCTGTCTGAACGTGAGGCTGAACCGGTCTTGATCTGACCGCAGTTAAGGGCAACAGCAAGGTCGGCAATGGTAGCATCCTCAGTTTCGCCCGAACGGTGGCTCATTACTGAAGTATAACCGTTAGTTTGCGCTAAGGTTACCGCGTTGATGGTTTCAGTTAACGAACCAATCTGGTTTACTTTTACCAGGATAGAGTTAGCTGTATCAGTATCAATACCGTCCTGTAAACGCTTAACGTTAGTAACAAATAAATCGTCACCTACTAACTGTACTTTCTTACCGATACGATCGGTTAATAATTTCCAGCCATCCCAATCATCTTCAGCCATACCGTCCTCGATTGATACGATTGGGTATTTCTCAGTTAATGATGCCAGGTATTCAGCTTGCTCAGCGCTGGTGCGGATAGCACCTTTTTCGCCTTCAAACTTAGTATAGTCGTATTTACCGTCTTTGTAGAACTCAGAAGCAGCGCAATCAAACGCCAGGTAAATTTGCTCACCTGCTTTGTAGCCTGCTTTTTCGATAGCCTGGATGATGGTTTCAACAGCATCTTCAGTACCGCCAAAGGTTGGCGCGAAACCACCTTCGTCACCTACCGCGGTTGAAAGGCCACGATCGTGCAATATCTTTTTCAGTGTATGGAACACCTCAGCACCCCAACGCAAAGCTTCAGAGAATGAAGTAGCGCCGATAGGCATGATCATGAACTCCTGGAAAGCGATAGGCGCATCAGAGTGCGAACCACCGTTAACAATGTTCATCATCGGGATAGGTAAAGTGTTAGCGTTAACACCACCTACGTAGCGGTATAAAGGCTGACGGCTCTCCTGAGCTGCTGCTTTAGCTACCGCTAATGATACACCTAATATAGCGTTGGCACCAAAGTTACCTTTGTTTTCGGTACCATCTAATTTGATCATGATGTCATCGATCGTATTTTGCTCAAATACATCTACGCCTTTTAAAGCAGGGGCAATTTTTTCGTTTACGTTGGCAACTGCTTTTAAAACACCTTTACCCAGGTAAACAGCTTTATCGCCGTCTCTTAATTCAACAGCTTCGTGTGCACCGGTTGATGCGCCTGAAGGTACTGCGGCGCGGCCAAGTGCACCATTTTCGGTCAATACATCTACTTCAACTGTAGGGTTACCACGCGAATCAAGTATCTGGCGTGCATGAACATCAATTATTATACTCATAGTTATTTATCAGCGTTTTTTATTAAAACTTTAAACTGCGCTAAGTTAAAGCTAATTAGCTAAAACGCAATTACAATTTAGTATTTAATGATTATTTAATCGTGGATTGACGGTATGTGCTCCCTCGGCTTGCTCTTTTTGCGGTTAATGCGGTACTGCAATAAAATGGCCAGGTTGTTTTTGGCACCTGCAGATGTAAGCGTATAATTATACTGGTTCATCCAACCGGCTTGTATGCTTAATGATTTATCAAACTGGTAACCCAATGCGGCCGAAAAGCGGTTACGCTCAAAATGTGGTGCCTTGTTGTTTAAAAACACCTCATTAAACAAAGCAATGTACCATGTTTTGGGGTCAACTTTGGGGTGATTTAACGGAATAGCCACATTCAGCCTGTAACGGAAGCGGTTGCGGTAGCCGGTTTTTTCAAAAAAGCGCTGCTCGATGCGGTAGCGGTGCTCAATCTTTATCCTGTCTAAAAACTGGTTAACTACCAACTGCTCCCACAAACGGGTTTCAAGCGCGGTTGGTGGCTCGTCCAGGTTGTCGTAATCATAAGTAATGTAACGGCCGCTACCAATAAGCGCCGTGTAGTTTTTGGCGATATCGTAGCTTATGCCACCTTTTACTTCGTAATAAAAAGGCTGGTTATATAATAAAGTATTCGTACGGGTTTGCAACTCGATATAGCCGCCCCACTTATGGGCGCTATCGCCGGGTAAAACCACGGTGACGATGCCCCAGGTGCCTGTTTTGCTGTTTTGGGCCTTAACATTTACCGAACAAAAAATTAATATCAGGATTGATAAAGCGAAAAAAATGGTGTGTTTTAACATCAGATTAACATTACATCACAAAAGTATTTCGCGAATGTTATCTGAATGTTAAGAGGATAGTTCCTAATATTATTTTAATGTTAATTAACTATTCCCATTTAAAAGTTTTTACGGCTACTGTATAGATAACCACACCCCATATCAACAATACTAACAACTGGTGAGTAACATCGCCCAGCCCGGCACCTTCAAATGCTACCTTGCGCATAGCATCATTAAGATAAGTTAAAGGTAAAATGCGGCTTAAAGGCTGTAGCCAGGCCGGGAAATTATCAATAGAAAAAAAAGTGCCCGACAGCAGGAATTGCGGCAACGTGATTATGTTGGCTATTGGCGGCACAGAGCTTTCGTTTTTGGCGATGCCGGATACCGTGAAGCCAAAACCCATAAACACAATTAACCCGATGACCGACAGTATCAGCATGTTGATTACCGTTACCGCGCCATGCACCAGCGTAAAGCCAAAAGCAAAGTGGCCGATAAGGATGATAAACAGCGCCCCGATCAGCGAGAAGCAGATACGTGCCAGCGCCTCGCCCAATACAATACTTGCCCTTTTAACCGGCGTAGCAAAAAAGCGCTTGATAACTAAGGTGATGCGCAGGCTCAGGAACACGAATGCCGTACCAAACACCCCTGTACTTAGCAATGAAAAGCCCAACTGGCCAGGTAAAATAAAATCAATGGTTTTGTACGCACGGCCTGTCATGGTGCTTTCGCGAACTTCAGCCATTTGAAAACCAGCGGCGGCACGGGCGGCAGCATCGGCATCACCGCCAGAACGACCTGCCAGCACTTGCTGCATAAATTTTATATTCACCTCATTTTTTATATTGGTGATTATCGATTTAAATATCTCGCCTTTGGCAGATGATGTGGTATAGTTTACATTAACGGTGTAAGGAGCATTGCCGGATGTGAGACGCATTTTACCATCGCCGGTTTTAACGTAGTTGTTCGATCTGATTTGCAATACCGCATCCAAACTACCTTTTGATAGGTTTTGATTAAGCGATGGGGTGTCCAACCCTTTGTGGAGTTTGATAATGGATGTTTGTTCAAGCGCTTTATAGATCGGGTTAGCGGTATCCGTTCCCGGCGCTACGCCAACATCAACCTTTACACCGCCGCCACCAATAAAGCCGAATACCAAAATAAATATCAGCGGGAACGCCAGCGTAAAAACCACCGACGACGGGCTGCGCAGGATTGACCGTAAACTCGCCTTTGCAATGGCCAGCGTGGCCCCAACATGATTGTATTTACTCATAAACCTCACCCCAACCCCTCTCCGGGGGAGAGGGGCTTTTTAATGTATCTTGATTAATATTGTTATATAACTAATTACTGCAAACCGTCAACTATCAACTAAAAACTGCTACCGCCACTGCAACTACTACTATTAAACTACCCTCTCCACTCTTTGCCTGTCAAATCGATGAACACATCTTCCAGCGTGGCGGCTTTTACTTCTTTTTTACGTTCAAAACCGGATGCTACCAGCTTGTCGACAAAATTGTCGGGCGTATCAATGCCTACAATCTTGCCGCCGTCAACAAACGCTACACGGTCGCAAAGCACTTCGGCCTCATCCATATAATGGGTGGTGATTACAACGGTAGTTCCGCTGTCGCGAATCTTAATGATCAGGTCCCACAAATTACGGCGCGCCTGCGGATCAAGCCCTGTAGTGGGCTCATCCAGAAATATGATGCGTGGATTATTAATAAGCGTAGTAGCGATGGAAAACCGCTGCTTTTGTCCGCCCGAAAGTTGTTTGTATTTGGCCTTGGCTTTGTCCGTAAGTGCTACCATCTCCAGCATCTCCAAAGGCTTTTTGCTGATGCCGTATAAGCCGGAAAAAAGCTCGATCAGTTCCGAGAGATTGAGGTTAGGGTAATAGCCTGCCGCCTGTAATTGTACGCCAATGCGCTGTTTAATGCTTTCGGCATCCGTATCAACCGAAAAACCGTCTACAATGATCTCTCCCGAAGTTTTATCGCGTAGGGTTTCAATGATTTCGAGCGTGGTGGTTTTACCCGCGCCATTTGGCCCAAGCAGACCGAATATTTCTCCCTCGTAAACCTCAAAACTTATATCCCTTACAGCTTGAAAATCACCGTAGTTTTTAACCAGGTTTTTTACGCTGATAATAGGCTGTTTTTCCATGCTGTAAAAATGGCACAGATTATTGATATTCTCACAATTTTTTAACTCAATTGACGGAATTTTTACAGCGGAGGATATTGCTAATTATTATACTGTCATTTCGACGAGGTACGAGGACAAATCGTCCGCTTCGCCAATGAACGCGTGCAGATTTCTCGCTATCGCTCGAAATGACAGTTTATTTTATCATGCTCTTTTACCGCTTGGCCTTGCACCGCTCATGCCGCTGCTGCCGCCTTTGGCTTTGTTGTTGCCTCCGCGGGTGTTGTTATTACGGCGCCTGTTGTTGCGTTGCTTTTCGGCTGATGATGGTTTGTTGTGATGCGGCTGCTTCTTCAGGTCCTGCAAAATACGTTCTTGCGAAGTAAGCTGCGCCAAAGGGTGAGGATGCGAATCATTAACCGGCACTTTTACACCGATCAGCTTTTCAATATCCTTCAGGTACTCCTTTTCTTCCTCATCGCAAAATGAGATGGCTTTACCGCTTGCGCCCGCACGCCCGGTACGGCCTATACGGTGCACGTAAGTTTCGGGTATGTTTGGCAATTCGTAGTTAATTACGAAGGCCAGTTCGTCAATATCAATACCGCGGGCGGCAATATCGGTAGCTACCAGCACACGCGTAGTGTGTGCCTTAAAATTGTTAAGCGCGCGTTGCCTTGCGTTCTGTGATTTATTACCGTGGATAGCCTCGGCAGTAATGCCTGCCTTATTCAAATCCTTTACCACCTTGTCGGCGCCATGCTTGGTACGGGTAAACACCAGTGCGGTAACGATAGATTTATCCTGCAAAACAAAATTCAGCAAGCTCTTTTTATCGCCTTTGGCAACAAAGTACATTTCCTGCTGTATAGTTTCGGCGGTTGATGATACCGGGGTAACCTCAACACGTTCTGGCTTGTTCAAAATGCTATCGGCCAGTTGCTGTATTTCCTTAGGCATCGTGGCTGAAAAGAACAGCGTTTGCCTTTTGGCCGGCACTTTAGCAATGATCTTTTTAACATCATGCACGAAGCCCATATCCAGCATACGGTCGGCTTCATCCAATATGAGCATTTGTATGTGGTCAAGGTGCACAAAGCGCTGGTTCATCAGGTCGAGCAACCGGCCCGGCGTTGCAACCAAAATGTCCACGCCTTTTTTCAAAGCATCAGTTTGCGGGTTTTGCGATACCCCACCAAATATCACCAGGTGCTTTAGGCCGGTATGTTTGCCGTAAGCGGCAAGGCTATCGCCAATTTGTATGGCCAGCTCGCGGGTTGGCGTGAGTATTAGTGCCTTTATGGTTTTTTGTTCGCGGTGCTGCTGGCGCTGCTGGTAAAGCAGTTGCAGTGTGGGTATGGAAAAGGCGGCCGTTTTACCTGTACCGGTTTGCGCACAACCCAGCAAATCCTTTTTTTGCAGGATGATGGGTATTGATTGCGCCTGTATAGGTGTAGGTGTGGTGTAACCTTCGGTTTGTAAAGCCTTTAATATAGGATCAATTAAATTAAGTTGCTGAAATGACATGTATTGTAAATTATTTGCTGGCTGTTTTTAATTTTAAGCCATGATGTAGGCGATATGCCTTGTAAACGAGCGGGTATTCAATTTCAGCAAAGATACAATTAATTATTCAACATAACTTTTATTGTCGGCCAGCTGGTTTTTATGCCTGATGATGTAACGTATTTTACAAATCAGCGTCTATTGTGTAATTGCGCAAGCTTTTTGTGCTGAGCGCTCCTGCTTTTTTAATTATATCGATATATTTATATTCTAATTAATTAACTGTTTATGACCTTGAAATTTATCAAACATTTATCGTTAAGTGTTACAGGGCTGCTTTTTGCCTTGTGCGCTGTGGCGCAGCCCAAGCTGCCCGAAGGCTATTTCTGGAAAAAACTTCCTAACGGCCTCGAAGTAGTGGTAATTGAGAACAGCAAAGTTCCGTTGGCTACTATTGAAATTGCTGTAAAGAATGGTGCCTATACCGAAGGGCCGGAATACAGCGGACTATCTCATTTATTTGAGCACATGTTCTTTAAAGCCAATAAGGATTATCCAAACCAAGAGAAATTCCTGAAACGTACCCAGGAGCTTGGCGCAATATGGAACGGCACCACCGACGTAGAGCGCGTAAACTACTTTTTTACTTTTGACCGTGATAGTTTAAAAGCCGGTTTAAAATTCATGAACGCGGCCATCCGGTTCCCTATTTATCGCGAGGAGGATATGACCAAGGAGCGCCCCGTTGTTGACGGTGAGTTTCAGCGAGCCGAGAGCAGCCCGTATTTCCAGCTTTGGTATGAAGAACAGAAAAAGCTTTGGGGTGACCTGGTAACTCGCAAAAACCCTATAGGCGACCACGAAGTGATCAACACCGCCACCCCGGCAAAAATGATGATCATTAAAGATAAATACTACCATCCAAATAACAGCCTGCTGGTAATTTGCGGCGATGTTAAGCATGATGCAGCCTTCAGCCTGGCCGAAAGCATTTTTGGCGACTGGGCATCAAGTGGTTTTGATCCGCACACCAAGTACCCTATCCCGGCGTTTAAGCCACTTACTAAGGATGAGTTTTTTGTAAAAGAATCAAGCATAGCCAAAGCACCGGCAATGATGTACTCATGGCATGGCCCATCATATCGTACTGATTCTGCCGCTACTATTGCCGCCGATGTATTCTCGACCATTGTAGGTTTAAACTCATCAAAACTACAGCAGGCATTGGTTGATAAGGGTTTGGCGTCGTCAGTTGATGTTAACTACAGCACCTGCCGCTATGTAGGCCCTATCAGCGTGAGCATTGAACCAACCAGTCCCGAAAAAATTAAGGAATGCCACGAGGTATTGATGAAACAGATTGCCCAATGGGACAAAGCTGATTACTTTACCGACGAGCAACTGAAAGATGCTAAAGCCATTATGCTGCGCAACAATCTTCGCCGTCAGGAAAAACCATCGTCGCTGGCCAGCCAGTTAACTTACCAGTGGTGTAGTACATCGTTAAATTACTTTACTAATCTGGATGATAACTACCAGAAAGTAACCCGCCAGGATATCAAGAATTATATTGATAAATACATCATCGGCAAGCCAAAGGTAGCAGGCGTTATACTGCAACCGGAAGCGAGTAAACAATATAATGTAGCTTCGTTTTTTGTAGCTAAGTAAACCTTAAATTTTATTACGATGAAGAAATACCTATTTGCAATACTGGTTGCTTCGGCAGCAATATATACACAACCGGCATCGGCACAGGATGATGCCTACGAGATGATGGTGAGTGGCGTAAAAGTAATAGTACAACCTACCAAGAACGAAATAGTGGAAGTACAAACCGTTATTAAGGGCGGTGTACAAAACTACACGCCTCAACGCATAGGCATTGAGTCGCTGGCCATGACAGCGCTTACCGAGTGCGGTACCGACAAGCGCGACAAGAACAGTTTTAAAAATGAACTGGATAAAGTTAGCGCACAGGTTTATGGTTATGCTGCCAAAAACTATTCGGTTATCCGCATGAACTGTTTAAAAGGCGATTTTGATACCGTTTGGCCGCTTTACGTTGAGGCCATGACGGAGCCTAAGTTTGACGCGACAGAATTTGACCGCATTAAAAAAGTGGCCATCACACGTTTAAAATCAGAACAATCGCAGCCTGATGTGGCTATTGACAAATTTGCCGACAGCATAGCCTTTAAAGGCCGTAACTACGCTAAAGATCCTTCGGGTAGTGTGGCCACGCTGAGCAAGCTTGGCCCGCAGGAAACCAAGGCTTATTATGAGTCGGTTTTCACCAAATCGCACCTGCTGATTGTGGTTGTTGGTAACGTAGAGCGTTCGGTTATTGAAAGTAAGGTAAAAGCCATGCTGGGTGGTGTAAAACAAGGCGCTCCTTATGCCTTTAAAAAAGAGTTTTTCCGCCCCTATAAAAACACGTTTAATGCCGAGGCGCGCGAACTGGCAACCAATTATGTTGAGGGTGTAACCAGCGGCCCGCTGCCTGGCGCGCCCGACTATGATGCATTTAGCGTGGCCATGCGTATTTTCGCCAACCGCCACTTTCTGGATGTACGTACCAACAACGGCTTGTCATACGCGCCGCAATCCTGGTTTAGCGCCGGTGCTACTTCAGCAGCCAGATTCTCCGTATCAACCACCCAGCCTGATAAATACATAGCCGTGTTTGATAAACTGGTTGACAAAATCAGAACTGAAGGCTTTAAGCCGGATGAAGTAGCAGACATGAAGGTTACTTACCTCACCGGTTTTTACTATAAAAACGAAACCAACAGCGCGCAGGCATCATCCATCGTTTCAAACGAAGTTCTGTTCAACAACTGGAAACGATCATTAACCATGATGGCTGACATTAAGAAGCTAACGCTTACTGATGTAAATAACGCCTTCCGTAAATACATTGGTAACACCATCTGGGTTTACCAGGGCGATCCAAAAAAGGTTACCCCAACGTTGTTCATCAACGGTTCGCTTAAGAAGGCGGATAACCCGGTAAGTCATTAATACATCTCACTATCCGAAAAGAAAATGCCTGCGAAAGCGGGCATTTTTTGTTCAGTGTGATATGGTAAAACTTAATATACCGCAAACCTGTTGTTTTGTAAACAAATACCATGAAAAAAGGAGATACCGTACATTGGAACTGGGGCAGCAGCGAAGCTGAAGGAAAAATTGAAAAGAAGCACACCGGCAAGGTAGAAAAGACCATTAAAGGCAGCAAGATAACCCGTAACGCTACTAAAGACAACCCTGCCTACGAAGTAAAGCAGAAGGACGGCAGCAAGGCGCTTAAGTCAGAAAGCGAACTAAAAAAGGGCGGTAAATAGTTTTTTGGCAAAAATTTTATGAAACCGGGAATGCAAATACTAAATAATAACTAACAAACACCATTGATGTTAATAAGTTAATAATGATATTTGCATCCCTCAAAAAATATAGATAGCTTTAGATGAATATAATAGCGCCTGAAAAAATGAAACGCCTTATTGCTTTGTTTAGCAACAAGTTCTTCCTGGTAACGGTTGCTTTTGTGGTGTGGATGACTTTTTTTGACACCAATGATTTATTATCCCGCTACGAATATCATCAGCAACTAAATAAGCTTGAGCAGGAACGCGATTTTTATAAAACTGAAACCGACAAGGTTACCAAAGACCTTGACGAACTGAACTCAGATCCCCGCCACCTCGAAAAATTTGCCCGCGAAAAATACCTCATGAAAAAAGAAAATGAGGATGTTTACATGGTGAGTAAGGAAGCTAAAGAGGAATAGTTTTTACTTTTTGACTTTTTTCGTTTCGAACAAGGTGCGAGGAGAAATCTGTCGAATGATTATGAACATGTACAGATTTTATAGAAAACGTTAACGGAATAAAAGCATAAACCAATCATATTCTGTAACTCCGGCCTTTTAATTCTCGGGTAGCACTAATGAAGCACTGGCTTTCATAGAAAATTAAACAGCCGGCGATTTTTTTTCTTTTGTTCGTACAAAAGAAGTTTAGGACAGGTAATGAACTATTAAGGTTTGTGCTCGGTTTGAAAGATTTACTTTAATGAAAGTTAGTCTGCTCTTGGGCGCAGAGCCCAATTACTTTGTCTTAGACACAAAGTAACCAAAAGTCAAGGCAGAAAAAACCTTCTGCCCACATGCCATACTCCCTGGCCCGGTTTTCTGCCAGTCCTACGCGCTTTTTCACAAAATCACGTTAGTATAATCACCCGTGTCCCCGTGTACCAATAAATCCAAATATCTTTAAGAGATTGCTTCACTATCGTTCGCAATGACGTAGTTATTAGAAGTCCTATATCTCGGGGAGGATTAGGAAGGGTTGTACAACGGAAAATCCATCCGCCTTAATATTGAACGCGTGCAGATTTCTCGCTACCGCATCGAAATAGAAATAATCATATCCCCAACACTTGCTTTAACTTAGCATAACCGGTTTTACTTACCGGTATCTTGGCGCCTGATTTTAGAATGGCCAGGTGCGAGTCCTTTTCATATGGATCGATACGGGTTATCTCGGCAACGCTTAATATATATGAACGGTGCACACGTACAAACTGCGAAGCATCGAGCGTTTGCTCAAAGAAGCTCATGGTCTTGTTTTTCAGGTAAGCGCCTTCTTCGGTTATGATGCTTACGTAATCGTCATCAGCCTGCAGGTATAAAATATCCCGCACCGGGATGATCTTCACCTTAGTGCCTGTCTTTACCACAATGCGCTCGTGCTGTGCCTGCGCCTGGGCAACATCCTCAAGTAATTTCTCAGTTTTGGCAACAGGCTTATTATCCGCGGCTGAAAGAGCGAGATATTTTTCGATGGCTTTATGGAAACGCTCTTTGCTGAAGGGTTTTAATAAATAATCTATCGCGTGCGCTTCAAAAGCTTTGATGGCGTATTCGTCAAACGCGGTAGTAAATATTACCGATGGTGGCTGATCAACCAATTCGAGCATTTCAAAGCCGGTAATTTTGGGCATCTGCACATCCAGGAATATAAGGTCGGGCTTGTGCTGCTGTATGGCCTTTAAACCTTCAAAGCCATCGCCGCACTCCTGTATAAGTTCTATCCTATCCTTAAAATCAAGCAAATACTCCATTACAACCATCCGTGCCAATGGCTCATCATCAATAATTAATGCGCGTTTCATCCCTGTGGTACCTTTATAATGGTTGTAAATATATTATCATTTGCATGAGTTTCCATCAAATCGTTACGTGCAAATAATAAATATAACCGGCGCTGTACCCCACGCAGCCCGAAACCGGTGCCCTGCTTAGGGCGCGATGTTTGCGGGTCGTAAGGGTTTTGCACCATCAGTACCAGGTAATTATTGTCCATTTCGCCGCGTATGCTGATGGTTACTTCTCCGGTTGTGTCATACAATCCAAACTTAATGGCGTTCTCTACAATTGGCTGCAATAGCATGGCCGGCATAATGGCTTCGCCGCAGTTACGGTCGCAGCTTATTTCGGTTTGCAGGCGGTGCCCAAAGCGTACTTTCTCTATTTCCAGATACAGGTTCAGGTGCCCCAGTTCTTCATTCAGAGTTATGCGCTGCTGATCGTCCTTTCGCAATGTGCCTCGCAAAAAGTCTGATAGCTGGTGGATCATTTTCCGGGCCTGGTCAGGCTTAAAGCCAATAAGCGCATTAATAGAGTTAAGGCTATTAAATAAAAAGTGCGGCTGCAACTGCTGACGCAGGTTGTACAATTCGGCATCCCGGGCCAGGCTTTCGGCTTCGTTACGGCGTTTTTCGGTCTCCTTTTGATCGAGCTGCGAAAACCAGATGGCACTCAGCATAGCCATCCAGCCGATAGCTAAAAAGTTAGTGAACAGGCGGATAATAAGCGATTGCTGTAAGAAGTTAACGTACACCTCGCCCGGTTTTAATAAAGGCAGCAGGTAACGCGCGCCGGCGGCGCAAATACCGGCCAGCGCCACGCACCAAATAAAGAGGTTAATGTAGCTACCCCTGCCCGGCTGGTAATAACGCAGGTTGTTGTTAATTAGCCAGCAAGCGCCGCAAAGCAGCAACGAGCTGCCCACGCCATCAACAATGGCCATATACCAATCGAACCCAAAGCTATGTATAACATAGGTTTGCAGCCCTGCCCAGGCAACGCCTCCTATGGCAATAGCCATGTATACGCGTGATATTTCTGCTTTAGAGATAGCCAAAACTTTGCTCTGTTATCAGGTTAATTATTTACAGCTAACAAAGCCGATTTATGATGAGCCCAGGCAATGTACAGGTCGGCATCGGGCGCCTCATGTATCTGGTAATGCAGTTCGGCGCCATCGGTAAGGCCGTTAATCGGGTTTACTTCAGTAACATCAACAAACTGCCAGCGTACCATTTGCTTTTGGGCATTGGTAAAGCTATCCTGGATATCAATGCCGATGCTGCTGGCTTTTTTAAAAGCCGCGTGCTCGTTATCGGCGTTAATAAGGCGCAATTGCTCGTCAAACTGAGCGGGGTGGTTACCATCGCCGCTAATTATTCTGAAGATGAGTTTTGTTACGTACCAGTTCATATCGGTTAATAGTTAAAGCGTATATAATTGCGAGGTTTGTTTTAAAATGTTTAGAAGCTGCGTATCTCGATACCGGCAAAAATACTCACCCCTTTGATGATCAGCACTTTGTCATTACTAATGGTAGTAGTATGGCGCATGCGCTTATCATCAACCCCGGCAAACACAGCCGATACATCAGAGATTACATGCCAGTGCGGCGGAACAATAAGCTTGGTAGCACCAAACACCTGCGTTACCTCTATCATCACATGGCCTTTTATGTCGGCTCTGCTCATATCTATCTCGCTGCCGCCAAAAATGTTCACGATCTCGCCACCGCGAAAATCCTTTGAGAAAACAATTTTGTCTACACCACCAAATAAAGCGGTAGCATCTAATACATCATCAGTATAAACTTTGCCCTTTACTGTAAATGGTTCATTTGGCGTTTCCGTCTTGGGTTGTTCGGCAATCACCGGTTGTTCAGGCTCAGGGGTTATGCGGTAATCAACTACAGGTTCAGGCGTAAAAGGCGGCGGGGTTGATGTTGGCGCACCAAAATCAACCGGTTGTTTTTTGCTACCGCGATTAAATTTTTCCCATTCGGCAGCATCGTGCTTATTGTTGCGGCGCAGTATCATCCAAATACCAAATGCAATAAACATTACCGGCCATATTACACCGCTACCATCAATATTATAACTATCCAGTGCTTCATTTGCCATAAAGGCTAAACCTAAACCAACCAGCACGAACCAGCTCGATTTTTGAAAGTTGCTGCGGGCACCAATGTACAAGCCCGGTATAATTAACCATAGCGGCCAGCTGAATAACCAGCCCGGGAATAACATTATATCCAACTGACGGATGAGCAGCACACCACCCAGCATCAACAAGATCACGCCGGCGATGGCTTTGCCGTTGCGTGGTTGTTTTTTATATTCTATATTATTGCTCATGTTAGTATCTCTCCAATTATTTGATGGTATAAAACTACTATAACATTTATAACGGGCAAACCCCAATTGGGTGGCGTAAGGTAACAACTCGGTAAACGCGGTACTTTTGGCGGTGAAAATTCCGGAAAGTAAAATTCAAGGCACAAAAAAAGCGGCCGGTAGTTAACCGGCCGCCGTATATTTTAACTCGATCTGCTTATTTCATCAGCTCAATAAAATCATCAAAAAGGTAGCGTGAATCGTGCGGACCAGGTGATGATTCCGGGTGATACTGCACCGAAAACGCCTTTTTATCTTTTACACGAATGCCTTCGATAGATTGATCGTTCAGGTTAACGTGGGTGATCTCCACTTTCTCTGATGCCCTTACAGCTTCCTGCACCACGCCAAAGCCGTGGTTTTGCGAAGTAACCTCGCAATGATCTTTAATAATATTTTTTACCGGGTGGTTTAAGCCACGGTGACCGTTGAACATTTTTTTGGTCGGGATATCATTAGCCAAAGCCAATAATTGGTGACCAAGGCAGATGCCGAACATTGGTTTATCAGCAGCTAAAATTTCCTTTACTGTATCAACCGCGTAAGGCATAGCTGCCGGATCGCCGGGGCCATTTGAAATGAAGTAACCGGTTGGCGCAAAATCCTTTTCCATTTCTTCAAATGATGTTTTTGCAGGATATACCTTGGCATACACATCGCGGTCGGCGAAGTTGCGCAGGATGTTCTTTTTCACACCCAGGTCAAGCACGGCTACGCGGTAAGGCGCATCCTCTTTACCAAATGTATAAGTTTCGGTAGTTGATACCTGTGAAGATAATTCCAGGCCGTCCATTGACGGTACTTCGGCTAACTTAGCTTTCAGCTCGTCAACATTTAAAATTTCTGATGAAATGATGGCATTCATGGCACCTTTATCACGAATGTGGCGCACCAGTTGGCGGGTATCAATGTCAGATATACCTACAATGTTCTGTTCCTGGAAATAATCCTGGATAGATTCATCGGCCTGTTTACGGCTGTAGGCAATGTTATAGTTTTTACAAACCAAACCTGCAATCTGTATTTTTTCTGATTCAACCTCCTCGCCGCTGATGCCATAGTTACCTATGTGGGCGTTGGTGGTTACCATAATTTGTCCGAAATAAGATGGATCGGTAAAAATTTCCTGGTAGCCGGTCATACCGGTGTTAAAACAGATCTCGCCGGTGGTGGTTCCGATCTTTCCGGCTGCTTTGCCATGAAAAACTGTACCGTCAGCCAGTAATAATACAGCCGGTAATTTGGTGTAGTTGGTCATTATAAAATAAATTAAATGATTTAAAAACCCGGTTTGCCTGGTGCGACGCGCCGATGAAACTTAAAGAAACATTGAAGTAAGGCACTTCCATTTTCACGCCGCAAAGATAGGGCAAAACAGTGTAATTTTAAAGTATGTTTTTGCATTTTTTAATATTTGAATAATGGCTTGTTAACAACGTATTAATGATGAAGAACTGCTATGCAATTACCTGTTTGCCTTAACATTGCAATCGGTATATAAAAAGCGCTGTACATTTATATACCTTTGCCTCAAAATCAGCAAGCTCATGTCTGTTAATAAAGAGATAAAACGCGTAACCACGCGCACCGTACAGGAGATGAAGTTGAGGGGCGAAAAAGTATCCATGCTTACCGCTTACGATTACTCATTAGCCACCATTGTTGATGATGCCGGGGTTGATATTATACTTGTTGGCGACTCGGCATCGAACGTGATGGCTGGCCACGAAACCACCCTGCCTATTACGCTTGATCAGATGATCTATCATGCGGCGTCGGTAGTACGTGCCGCCAAACGCGCTTTGGTTGTGGTGGACCTGCCTTTTGGCTCTTACCAGGGCAACTCAAAAGAGGCACTGAACTCGGCCATCCGCATTATGAAAGAAGCAGGCGCGCACGCAGTAAAAATTGAAGGCGGCGTTGAGATAGCCGAATCAGTTACCCGCATACTCACAGCCGGTATACCGGTGATGGGACATCTTGGCTTAACGCCGCAATCGATTTATAAATTTGGCACTTACACTGTAAGGGCGAAGGAAGAAGCTGAAGCGCAAAAACTGCGCGAGGATGCTGCCAAACTGCAGGAGCTTGGTTGTTTTGGCGTAGTGTTAGAAAAAATACCGGCCCAGTTAGCAAAAGAAGTTACCGAAAGCCTGAGCATACCAACTATTGGCATAGGTGCAGGCCAGCATTGCGACGGCCAGGTGTTGGTTATACATGATATGCTGGGCATTAACAAGGGTTTTAAGCCGCGCTTTTTACGCCAGTATGCCAGTTTATATGATGTAATGAACGATGCCATAAAGAGCTATGTTAGCGACGTAAAATCGTCAGACTTTCCGAACGAAAAGGAACAGTATTAGTGATTGGTGAGCAGTGTATTAAGCTACAAATAACTTATTTGCTCCGCCAACATATTTTATAAAATGCTGTTTAAAATAATATGAGCGAACCTATTACCGACTACGATATTTTATACGAGGATAATCACCTGATTGCCGTTAATAAGCGCGCGGGTGACATTGTGCAGGTGGATGAGACGGGCGATGAGCCGCTTGACGAAAAGGTAAAAAAATACATTGCCGAAAAATACAACAAACCCAACGGCGCTTTTTTAGGTGTTGTTCATCGTTTAGACAGGCCGGTGAGCGGCGTTATCCTGTTTGCCAAAACCAGCAAAGCTTTAGACAGGATGAACCAACTGTTTAAAACCCGCCAGATACGCAAAACCTACTACGCTGTGGTGCGCAATAAACCCGAACCTGAATATGGCGATCTGGTACACTGGCTGGTAAAAAACCAGCAGAAGAATGTTACTAAAGCGCACGGGCATGAAGTACCCGGCAGTATGCGCTCAGAATTACATTACCGCCTGGCTGGCGAGGCCAATGGCTATTACCTGATAGAGGTTAACCCCATAACTGGCCGCCCGCATCAGATCAGGGTACAACTATCTACCCTAAATTGCCCTATAGTTGGCGATAATAAATACGGCTATCCACGCGGCAGTCTGCGCAGGAGCATAAGCTTGCATGCCCGCAAACTGCAATTTATCCACCCGGTAAAAAATGAGCCAGTAGAAATCAAAGCCCCGCTACCAAAGGATGGTTTTTGGGACAAGTTTGCACATTTGATGGAGTAAGGTATTGATAATAAATATTTAAATTTGATAATTACTTAATACCTCTGAAAAATGAATTTACAATATATATCAGACAGTACAGGCCAAACCACCGGCGTATTTATACCAATACAAGAATGGAATGAGCTAAAAAGTAAATACAAAGGAATTGATGATGAGGAAACGAATATTCCGGGTTGGCATATCGATGTAGTACGTGAACGTTTGGCTAACAAAGAAAATCCAATAGATTTTGATGAAGCTATGGACGATATTGAGCGAAATCTGTAATGTATAAAACCCTCATTCTGCCATCCGCCAAAAATGATATTGAGGAAGCGACGATTTGGTATAACAAAAAGCAAAAAGGATTAGGCGTAAAGTTTACGAGCTACGTTCGGCAAAAAATAGCTCTTATTAAGCAAGAGCCTTTTATAGCCTCAACAAGATATGACAATGTTAAAACCGCGGTTTTAGACACTTTTCCGTTCATGATTCACTATTTATTAAACGAGAATGAAAAAGTAATCATTATCATAGCTGTATTTCATACCAGTCGAGATCCGAAAATCTGGAAACGAGATTCCCAATAAATAAAAATGCCCCGTTTTTCCACGGGGCATTTCTATTTAAACATACCGCTTATTTCAAGCTTGACATGTCGATGACAAACCGATATCGTACGTCATTTTTTAGCATACGTTCGTAAGCTTCGTTGATATAGTCGATGTTGATCACTTCAACGTCTGACACTATGCCATTCTCAGCGCAATAGTCCAGCATTTCCTGGGTTTCTTTGATGCCGCCGATCATACTGCCCGCTAATCTGCGGCGTTTGCCTATCAGATTGAATGCCGATACCTGTGGCGCTTCCGGCGGAATACCCACCAGTACCATGGTGCCATCAAGTTTCAGCATTTGCAGGTAAAAATCATACTCGTGCTGTGCCGAGATGGTGTTCAATATAAAATCGAATGTGTTGGCAACTTCCTTAACTTCATCTTCGTTTTTAGTAACTACAAAGTGGTGAGCACCCAGTTTCAAAGCGTCTTCCTTTTTCGAGGCCGATGTACTTAAAACTGTAACTTCGGCGCCTAAGGCTACGCCAAACTTAACCGCCATATGGCCTAATCCACCTAAGCCTACAACGGCGATCTTGTGGCCTTTGCCAATTTTCCAGGTCATTAACGGAGAGTAGGTAGTAATGCCGGCACAAAGTAAAGGGGCTACTCCTTCAAGCGGCAACTTGTCGGATATATGCAGGGCATAATTTTCGTCAACCACGATCTGGTCTGAATACCCGCCGTAGGTTGGCGTGCCATCTTTGTAACGACTGTTATACGTGCCTACCATACCAAAATCACAGTACTGCTCTTCACCGGCCAGGCAGCTCGGGCAGTGGCGGCACGAGTCGACAAAACAACCTATACCGGCAGTTTCGCCCACTTTAAACTTAGTAACGGCATCACCTACTTTGATAATTTTACCTACAATCTCATGGCCTGGTACCATCGGGAATTTTGATCCGCCCCACTCATCACGTACCTGGTGAATATCGGAGTGGCAAACACCGCAGTATTGTATCTCAATCTGGATATCATTTGGCCCTACATCCTGGCGCTCCAATTGAAATGGAGCCAATGGGGCACTTGCTGCCTTTGCAGCATAAGCTTTTGTTGCAATCATATTAGTGGTGGTATTTTATAAAAGAAAACAAAAGTAGGTGCATATGTTTTGGCATTGATAATGGAAAAGTAATATTTACGTTCTTGCAAAGCGGCCAGCCTTAATAACGGCTTACCACAATAAATTTGTTACTTTTGAACGCATAAATCACCAATGAAGCGACCAGGCATATTATTTATTGCAGCATTCATCACCATCTGCTTGTATAACTCATGCAAAAAAGATGATCCTACCAACATACGCAACCTGTTTACCGCCGGGCCATGGGAACTGGCTTCTTTACAGGTGTTTAACTACGTAGGCACAACGCTGGACGAAACGGATACATTGAATACCGACTGCGATAAAAAACAGATATTCCGCTTTAACGACGATAACACCTGTACTTACAGTAACTACGACTGCCTGGACCAGGCGCCAACCGGCACATGGTCATTATCGCGCGACAGGCTTTACCTGCTATCAGACATTTTGGTTGACACGGCCGCTACTGACACCGGCTCGATAGCTTCCGGTAGTTTACGCCCTTTTACCAATACTAAAATTGTTAACCTGGGGCAATACTCCATGGTACTGCAAACCGGCGATTTCCAGGAAACCAACCAGCCTAACCGGGCACGCAGGGTGGTGCAGTACAGCTTTATACGCCAAAGAAATAACTAACTATAGCAAACAATATGTTCAAAATTTTATATTTGAACATATTGTAGCACTAAAATACTCTGCACTTTGAAAAAACGTATAGCTATTTTCGCCTCCGGATCAGGTTCAAATGCTCAAAAAATAATGGAGCATTTTAAACGGCATAACGACGCCGAAGTGGCCATTATACTTACCAACAATCCGCAGGCTTATGTGCTGCAACGTGCCGACAACTTCGAGATACCCTCACACGTTTTTACCCGTAAGGAGTTTTACGAAACCGATGAAGTGATACGCCTGCTCAAAAACCTTAATATTGATATTATAGTACTTGCCGGTTTTTTATGGCTGGTGCCGCAATCACTGTTAAAGGCATTCCCTAATAAGATCATCAACCTGCACCCTGCCCTGCTACCTAAATACGGCGGCAAAGGCATGTATGGCGATAATGTACATAAAGCTATTCTGGCTGATGGTGAAGACGAATCAGGAATTACCATCCACTTTGTAAACGAGAATTTTGACGAAGGCGAAATCATCCACCAGTCACGATTTAAAATTGAGCCGGATGATACCCTCGAAATAGTAAAATTTAAAGGCCAGCAACTGGAACATCATCATTTTCCGCGCGTAGTTGAAAATTTATTGAAGAAGATGAAGAGCTGAGGGGTTGGTGAGTCATGTTTACGCGCTGTTGAGTTAAATAGAATATTTCCAAAGCTGTTTATACATGGGCGTTGACATTACAAAATGAAATTTTAAGTATTTTCAAAAATACTCTTGTTATACTCACTAACAAACCGATTATGAGATGCCAATTATTATAAATATAAATGATTCTGACTTGGCGGGGTTTAACGACCAAGCGAAGCAGGAGTTAGAATTAAGTGTAAAAACTTTTTCAGATGATTTAATCGCGGAAGCAAATAGAATAGAATCTTCTGTTAATTCCACCTCGCAGGGTCCAGAAATTACAAGTAGCATTGTTAGAGATGCTAAAGTTTTAATAAGGCACAAAATCAGTAAGCCCAAAAAGCATATTGGATCAATTATATTAAAAATCGCTGCCAGTGTCTTTAGTTTGATTGCTGGAACCATGTATCAAAAAGAAAATTTACAGAATACAATTTATTTAGTCTTGTATATTATTGTAATAGCCCTTGCGATTTTATTAACAACGTTAACCGTTATAAAAGAAAATTAAATGGAAGATAACAACCAAATTGAGTATAGGAAGTATTTGGATGACATTAGCCATGAACTTACTTACTTATATCGGAAGAAAAATAAGATAAAGCTAATATTAAGATTGTATAGTTTTATTGGAATTTTAACTGCTGTTATAGCAATAATATATTTTGTAATTTCTTATTATAAATTCAATATAACAAATACTCAAAGAATTGCTTTAATGTCTGCCGGTGTAGGGCTATTACTCTCATTAATGTCAAAATTTTATACAAATCTGATAGAAGAAAGAGAAAAGGAACAGAAGGCGAGAACAATCGAATTAAACAAAATTTCACGTTTTATATTAAGTTGGGCAACTTTGGAGAGAACCATTTATTCAATTCTCGAGAGACATGAACCTGATATTAGTAAATTTGGAATAAAAAGAAACATTCGTTTACTTTTTGAAGAAGAAATAATTTCAGACAGAGAATTTATAAATCTTGAAAGAGCTTTAGATTTAAGGAACAAAATCGTACACGGACAAACTTTATCAGCGACTGAAGAACTCGATAAATATTCTGGACAGGTTGATGAGATAATAGATAAGATTTTAATTTCGTCAAAAAAAACGACCAACTAATATAAATAGCTATTTAGAAAAGCCTCATCAATATCAATGAATTTATCATCCTTATGTTTCTCAAAATAATGCTCCAACTCAGCTCTTGTTGCAGGCTAACCAATGCCAAAAGCTAAAGCCTGGGCATCAAGTTCAACAAAGTCGGATTGCTTTTCAACCTCTAAACCCAGTTCTTTTCCCAGCTTTAGCAGCAACTCGGTTTTGCTATCCGAGTCAGATTTTATGATTACAGTGGTCATGACACTAAATTACTAAAAATTCTTAAACTAATCTCTAACCACCAACCTCTAATCACTAAAAATCACTACCTTTGCGGCTTAAAATTCGCAGTAGTACATGAGCAATTCCGTTCAAATAAAAAACGCTTTAATTTCAGTCTATTACAAGGATAATCTTGAGCCGATAATTCACGAGTTAAACAGGCTTGGGGTAACCATTTATTCAACCGGTGGTACCGAAAGCTTTATTCGTAACCTCGGTGTTAACGTAGTAGCTGTTGAAGACCTTACCTCCTATCCATCCATCCTGGGTGGCCGTGTAAAAACGCTTCACCCCAAAGTATTTGGTGGCATTTTAGCCCGCCGCAGCTTTGAAAGCGACGAACAACAACTTGCCCAGTACGACATTCCGCAGATTGACCTGGTAATTGTTGACCTGTACCCGTTTGAAGAAACCGTACAATCAGGCGCCGGGCAAGAGGATGTGATCGAGAAGATCGACATCGGTGGTATCTCATTGATCCGTGCCGCAGCCAAAAACTTTAAGGATGTGGTTATCGTAGCCTCAAAAGATGATTACGGCACCTTAGAGAACATCTTGAAAACCCAGGACGGACAAACCAATATTGATCAGCGCCGTGCTTTTGCCCGTAACGCTTTCAACATATCATCACATTACGATACCGCTATCTTCAATTACTTTAACGAGGAAGACCCATTGCCGGTATTTAAACAAAGCATACAAACCAGCCAGGTGTTACGCTACGGCGAAAACCCGCATCAGCAAGGCACTTTTTATGGTAATCTTGATGCTATGTTTACCAAATTGCACGGTAAGGAATTATCATACAACAACCTGGTTGATGTTGATGCCGCCGTTGCTTTGATAGATGAATTTACCGAGCCTACCATTGCTATACTTAAACATACTAACGCCTGTGGCGTGGCTACCCGCTCATTTATTAAAGAAGCGTGGATAGATGCCCTGGCCTGCGATCCGGTATCAGCTTTTGGTGGTGTTATTATAGCTAACGAAGAGATTGACGCCGCTACTGCCGAAGAAATCAGCAAAATATTTTACGAAGTATTGATAGCACCTGCTTATACTGACGAAGCGGTGAGCATTTTGCAATCAAAAAAGAACCGCATCATACTGGTTCGCCAGCGCACCGAACTACCTGTTAAACAATTTAAAACACTGCTTAACGGTGTAATTGAGCAGGATAAGGATGCCGTTATTGAAGGCCCTGAGCAAATGAACGCGGTTACCAACCGTAAACCGAATGAGCACGAGTTGAAGGACCTGTACTTTGCCAATAAAATTGTTAAGCATACAAAATCAAACACCATCGTCTTCGCCAAAAACAACCAGTTGATGGCAAGCGGTGTGGGCCAAACTTCAAGGGTTGACTCATTGAGGCAAGCCGTACTTAAAGCCCATAGCTTTGGCTTTGATTTAAATGGCGCGGTAATGGCATCAGATGCGTTCTTCCCATTCCCGGATTGCGTGGAACTGGCGGCTGAGGCTGGCATTACAGCAGTACTGCAACCAGGTGGCTCAATTAAAGATCAGGACTCGATAGATATGGCTAACCAGAAAAACATTTCGATGGTTACCACTGGTGTACGCCACTTTAAACATTAATTAACGCAACACAATAATCATCATAATTTGACGCTTTAAAGTACAACTAAATTAGTGTAGTTTTATAATCAGCAAATTATTTGAAGAAAAGAGCAAATGGGCCTGTTTAACTTTTTTACCCAAGAGATAGCGATAGATTTAGGCACAGCGAATACGCTGATCATACATAATGATAAGGTTGTTGTTGATGAACCATCAATAGTAGCGTTTGACCGCAAAACCAACAAGGTGATAGCCATTGGGCGCCAGGCCATGCAAATGGAAGGTAAAACCCACGATAATATACGTACCATCCGCCCGCTGAAAGACGGTGTAATTGCCGACTTTGATGCTGCCGAGTACATGATACGCGGCATGATCAAGATGATCAACTCGGGCAAGGGCTGGTTCTTCCCGTCGTTGCGTATGGTTATCTGTATCCCTTCGGGTATTACCGAGGTGGAGAAACGTGCGGTACACCAGTCGGCCGAGCGTGCCGGTGCCAAAGAGGTTTACCTGATACACGAGCCAATGGCAGCCGCTGTAGGTATCGGTATTGACGTTGAGGAGCCGATGGGCAACATGATCATCGATATAGGTGGTGGTACTACCGAGATCGCTGTTATCGCACTTTCAGGTATCGTGTGCGATCAGTCTATCCGTGTAGCGGGCGATAACTTTGATGCTGATATAGTACAGTACATCCGTCGTCAGCACAATATCATGATTGGTGAGCGTACTGCCGAAAAGATCAAGATAGAGGTTGGCGCGGCATTACCTGAACTAACCGATCCTCCAGGCGATTTCGCCGTACAAGGCCGTGATTTGATGACCGGTGTGCCTAAGCAGATCATGGTATCTTATACCGAGATAGCGCATTGTCTTGATAAGTCAATTTCTAAAATTGAGGAAGCTATTTTAAAAGCCCTGGAGATAACACCTCCTGAGCTTTCAGCCGATATTTATCAAACCGGTATCTATCTTACAGGTGGTGGCGCCTTACTGCGCGGACTTGATAAACGTGTGGCCGCTAAAACCAAGCTGCCGGTTCACGTTGCCGAAGACCCGCTGCGCGCCGTAGTACGCGGTACCGGTACTGCCCTTAAAAACATAGGCAACTTTAAGTTTTTAATGCAATAAATTAGTGAATGGCGAATGGTGAGCAGTTAGTTGTTTACCACTCGCCTTCTATTTCCCACCATTCACTACTCACTACTCACCACATGCGTAACCTACTGATATTTATCACTAAGTATAGCGCATTTTTCCTGTTCCTGATATTTGAGGGTATCGCCCTGTTTATTTTCGTCAATTACAATAACTTTCAGCGGGCTTCATTCATCAACACCAGCAACGAGGTTACGGGCAACCTGTACCGCAACATCAGCAACGTGAACGATTATTTGAAGCTAAAAGAGATAAATGATAGCCTTGCCCGGCAAAATGCGTTGCTACGCAACCAGTTGATGTCATCATTATATGTTGATACCGCCGGCCGCAAAAAGATAAACGATACGGTTTACAAGCAACAATATACCTACATTGAGGCACGCGTTATTAACAACTCGGTAAACAAACGCATGAACTACATCACCATAAATAAAGGCAGCCTTAATGGCATTGCCAAAGGTATGGGCGTAATTGCCGATGGTGGCGTGGTAGGTATTGTAATGCAGGCGTCGCCGCACTTTTCGGTGATACGTTCGCTTTTACATAAAGATACGCGCATCAGCGCCATGCTGGCCAAATCTAAAGAGGGAGGCTCGTTTATGTGGGCTGAAGACATGGATCCGCACAAGGGGTTGTTATATGATGTAGCCAACAGTGCTCAACCACATTTAGGGGATACGGTAGTCACCGATCAGCATTCGCTATTCCCTATTGGTATTCCGTTGGGTAGAGTTAGTAACCTGAAACCGAAAACAGGGGGTTTTTTCCTGAATATGGAAGTTAAACTCTCTGTGGACTTTAGTAAGCTGGAATACGTGTACGTTATCAACAACAAATTTGCACAGGAACAGCAGGGATTGGAGGCCCTACAAAAAACTGATGAGTAGGGTATTATTCGCCAATTTTTTGCGCTTTATATTGCTGGTATTTATACAGGCGTTTTTATTGAAGAATGTAACGGTTTACGATCTGTCTGTACCCTACCCGTACATCCTGTTTGTAATGCTGCTGCCGTTTGAAACGCCAAACATCATACTTTTTCCGCTGGCCTTTTTGATGGGTTTAAGCATTGACGCTTTTTACGATACCCCGGGCCTGCATGCCGCCGCAACTGTACTAATTGCCTTTGTACGCGTGCTGTTCATCAGCATAACCGTACAAAAAGATGGATTTGATAACGAGCCCGAACCTACGCTGAGCAGCATGGGTTTCAGGTGGTTTTTTACCTATTCATTAATAATTACACTGGTACATCATTTTTTGCTGTTCAACTTAGAAGTATTTCGCCTGTCGGAGATGGAATACACACTAACCCGCTTTTTAATGAGTTCTGTATTTACAGTATTTTTGATGTTGATTACGGGTTTATTATTTTTCAGGAAGAAAAGGGCGTAAATGAACAATAGTTTTTTTGAGCGCAGGTATGTTATAGCAGCAATATTTATAACCTTTATGGTTATACTGCTTGGCCGTTTATTTTATATTCAGCTTGTTGACGACCGCTACCTGTACTTTGCCAACAACAACGTAATCCGAAAAAAAATACTTTTTCCCGCCCGTGGACCTATCCTCGACCGTAACGGCCACATATTGGTACAAAACGAACCGGTTTACGATTTAATGGTGATACCCAAGCAGGTAAAACCGTTTGATACGCTTGAGTTTTGTAAGCTGATAGGCATTGATATGGAAGGCTTTCATAAACGGTTTGACAAGGCAACAAAACATTCAAAATATCTGGCATCGACGTTTGAAAAACAGATGTCGGTTTCGTTGTACCGCTCATTACAGGAAAAACTATCTGACTTCCCCGGGTTTTACGGCCAGCTCCGCTCGGTACGCAGTTACCCTGATTCTGTAGCCGCGCAATTTTTGGGTTATACCGGCGAGGTGCGCGATAAGGATATTGAAAAATCAGGTGGCTATTACCGCTTGGGCGATTACATAGGTGTAACAGGTGTTGAAAAAGCTTACGAAGAGGTACTGCGGGGCCAGCGCGGTGTAGAAAACCAGATGGTCGACTCGCGCAATGTGCCAAAAGGCAAATATGCTAACGGCGCCTATGATACCGCCGCCGTGGCCGGTGAAAGGCTTATATCATCGCTTGATATCAATATTCAGAAACTGGGCGAAAAGCTGATGCGCAACAAGGTAGGCAGTATAGTAGCCATTGAGCCATCAACCGGGGAGATACTGGCTTTTGTGAGCAGCCCTACATACGACCCGAACATGATGGTAGGCCGCGAGCGCGGCAACAACATGGCGCGCATGTACCAGGATCCATACAATCCGCTACTTATACGGCCAATACAGGCTTACTATCCTCCTGGATCGTCATTTAAACCTTTGGATGGGTTGATTGCCTTGCAGGAGGGCATGATAAATCCGCAAACTACTTTCTTTTGTCCGCATTATTACATGGCCGGTAACCACCGGGTGGGTTGCGAACACTTTGACGGCGTTACGGATCTGCGTAAAGCTATCGCCATGTCATGCAATACTTATTTCTGTAATGTATTTGACAAGCTGATTAGCCGTAATGGATCAAAACGCACCCGTCAAACGTTTATAGATTGGAAAGCCAAGGTGAATAAGTTCGGCTTCGGCGTTAAGCTTGATGTTGATTTGCCTAACGAAAAAAGAGGCAATGTACCGGCTCCTGAACGTTATGACAAGATATTTGGTGAGAACCGCTGGCGTTCAAGCTCCATTATATCACTGGCTATCGGGCAGGGCGAACTACTGGCTACTCCCCTGCAACTGGCAAACATTGAATGTACTATCGCTAACCGGGGCTTTTACTACCGCCCGCATCTTATTAAGGCCATAGGCGACAAGGACGTTATTAAAAAAGAATACACCGAACGCAATTACGTTGGTGTTGACGAGCAATACTTTGAGCCCGTTATAGATGGCATGCAACAGGTGGTTGACCATGGTACCGCTGCTGCCGCGCGTATACCGGGCATTATTATGTGCGGTAAAACCGGTACCGTACAAAACCCGCATGGTAAAAATCACTCTATATTTGTGGCCTTCGCGCCAAGAGATACACCAAAGATAGCTATTGCGGTGGTGGTTGAAAATGCAGGTTACGGATCATCATGGGCGGCGCCTATTGCCAGTTACATGGTTGAGCAATATTTGCGTGATACCATTACCAAGCCCAAAGCCCAGGTTGAATATATTGTAAACGCCAACCTGTTGCCGCCACCAAAAGGAAGTAAGATAAAAGAGGCCAAGCCTGCAAAGGCTGACACCCTTAAGAAAGGCAAAGCCGACAGCGCCGATAAACCACAACCGGTTTTAAAGGCAGCTAAGCGTAAAGCAAAGAAACCTGCGCCTGCCGTTTATTACGCCAATCAAGCGATAAGGAGAGAAGATGAGTAGCAACGAGCGTGGCTTTTTCCGCAACATTGATTGGGTTACTATACTAATCTATTTATGCCTGTGCACCATCGGCTGGTTTAATATACATGCAGCTGTTTATGACGAAGAGCACCGTAGCATGGTTGACCTGACTACCAATTATGGCAAGCAATTTATCTTCATCATAGTATCACTGGTAATGGCCATGATCATTCTGTTGCTTGATTACCGCTTTTTTAGCGCGCTGGCACCGCCTATATATATCGTTACGGTATTGCTGCTCATCCTTGTATTGGTTATAGGCCGTAATGTTGGCGGCAACCAGGCCTGGATTCCGCTTGGCGGCGGCTTCAGGCTACAGCCATCGGAGTTCGCCAAACTGGCTACAGTACTATTGTTAGCCAAATACCTAAGCGGCACTAACATCAAGATAACTGATACCGAGTCCTTTTTTATCACTGCCGGCATCATTGTGCTCCCCATGGCGTTGATTATGCTGCAGCCGGATACCGGTTCAACACTGGTATTTTGCTCATTGATATTCGTTTTGTATCGCGAAGGATTATCGCCGTATTTTTTAATTATCATCGCTTTAACGGCAGCGCTGTTTATATTGTCGCTCCTGGTAAATCAATGGTTAATGGTAGCCGGCATTGCAGTAATTGGTGCTTTATTGGTATTTTTCAACCTGCGAAACCGTAAATTTATTTTCGGATTACTGGTATGGATAGTAGGCTCGTTAGGTTTTGTGCTGGCTGTAAAACCGCTTTACACCAATGTATTGCAGGATCACCAGCGCGCCCGTATTGATGAGTTGCTGGGTATAACCTTTGATCCACGCGGAGCAGGGTATAACGTTAATCAATCTAAAATTGCCATTGGTTCGGGTCAGCTATGGGGTAAGGGCTATCTGAAGGGCACACAAACTAAATACTCTTTCGTACCCGAGCAAAGTACCGATTTCATCTTTTGCACCGTTGGCGAGGAATGGGGCTTTGTGGGCTCAATAATTGTAATCGGACTATACCTTTTCCTGCTGCTACGGGTTATCCATATTGCCGAGCGGCAGCACATGGCATTCTCCCGTATATATGGCTACGGCGTGGCATCGATCATATTCTTCCACGTCATTATTAATATCGCCATGACTATTGGCTTAATGCCCGTTATCGGCATCCCCCTACCCTTCATCAGTTATGGTGGGTCGTCCTTAATCAGCTTTACAGCCCTGCTTTTTATATTGCTTAAGCTGGATTCTAATAGAACTGGGTATACTTATTAAACAAGTCAGATAGATGTGACCCCGCTGAGGCTCGAATTCTGACAAAACAAGTCTTAAAATAAAAATCAATACGCTTGATCTTAAATGTTATTTATTTGCCTTGTCAAAAAGTTATTCAATTACTTCAAGCTATAAATATCATCAATCTTAGTATAATCCTTACGGCTGATGGAATATAATATGGTTCCGCTCTCAGCCAGGATAATCCCGATACTTTCATTACCTGCCACCGGGAAGTGAACGCGGTAACCACGGCCGTCGCCAAGCTTTATGCCATAGGTTTTAACACCGTTCTTTATACTCACAGAATTTTGGGTATAATCGTAGGTCTTACCTTTCTGTGTACTGTCTTTAATGGTGAATTTTTTGGCTTCAAAAGTGATCTTTACCTTTTCGCCGCTTGGTGTCATACCCTTCCATTCGCCACGGTAGGCATCTGAGCCGCTGCAACTCATAAGGAAAATAGCGATCAATCCAAAAAGGAATAGCGTGATTTTTTTCATTTTTTTAAGTGTAAGGTTTAGTTTGTTGTTTACGCGTACCGCCTTTTTAGCAAGGCATAAAATTTTTCGGCGGTAGCGGGTTTATTTTGCCAGTTATTTTTGGTTACATAGTTGGCTGTTAAAAAGCGCTCCGCCTCGGCAAAGCTGGTAAAGCGGTTAAGTATATCAATAGCCTCGCTATAGGCCAGGCTGTAGCCATTAAACAGGTCCTGCACATAAAGCAATTTGTCGTTCAGCGTAATAGCTGATTTAAGATCGCTGATTGGCGGTGCGGACGGCGTACCCTTGTCTGCCATCTGTACTGATATACGCTGGTTTATGGTAAACACCTGCTCGTCCTTTTTATCATCAACGGCTATAGTTTGCGCGATGACTACCGGTGGCAATTCTTCTTTAGCAGTTTTTACAGGCGCCAGTTCTACAGTAACAGGTTCAGCAGGTGGCTCAGCTAGATAAACAGGTTCTTTAGGTTCAGCGGCCGGCTCTTCTGCTTCCACTTTAATCACCTCGTCTTCCTCGAACAGTTCAGGCTCTTCAATCGGCTGCTCTTCATCTTCCCAGCCATCGGCATCATCAATCACCAGCTCGTGGCGTATGGTACCGTCTGCATCAATTGTCGTATGGTCGTTTGGTTGAGTGCTTTCCTCATCCTCGGTATATTCAATTGCTTTCGGCGTATCCTTCAGTTCGTTAGTTACAACCGGGCGCAGTTGCTGCACTACAGGCTCAAAAAACTTTTGCTCGTGCACTTCTGCCGGTTTTTCAACTAACGGCTGTTCAAAAACAGGCTGAACAGGTTCTGGCTTTTCTTCAGTAACCGGCTCAACTACCTCGTCTGTTTCCTCGTTAGCTGTTTCTGTAGCTGATGGCTCGGGCGTTAAATTTGTTTCTATCTTTTCTTCTTCCTGCCGCGCCGGTGTATTATAATTGGTAAAATCAGGGGCTGGTACTTCAACCAAATGCTCAACCCTCACCTTAACAGGTTCAGGTTGCGGTAACGCCGGGTTGTGCGTTATAGTGGCTGCCTGTGCATTTATTTTTCGGAGTATGTCGGCATGATCCATTAAAAAGTGGGCGTTGGCCACAAACAGTTCCAGTTCAAGCTCATTAAGTTGCGAAGTATCTTTTTTCAGGTAATCGTATTGTTCAGTAAGTTCATTTAATATAGCGCCTATCTTGTTAAATACATCCTGTTGCTTCATAGCTTGTTATAATATTATCTATCAAAAATAACATTAAATACTGATATTAGTTTCCGAATTAACTGTCAAAAAGCGTGTTTAACGAGGAAATTTTCAAGCGGAATAACGAAAAAGGTGGAAGTATTGAGGTAATTTGCGGGTCAATGTTTTCGGGTAAAACCGAGGAGCTGATGCGCCGTTTAAACCGCGCACGTATTGCCAAACTAAGCGTGCAGATATTTAAACCTAAAACGGATACCCGCTATGATGAGAACGCCGTAGTATCGCACAACATGCAGAGTTTCCCTTGTGTCTCTATCGATAACTCAGCATCTATACTGCTATTTTACAACAATGAGCAGGTGGTGGCTATTGACGAGGCTCAGTTTTTTGATGCCGACCTGGTTGAGGTTTGCAATACTTTAGCCAACCGCGGCGTAAGGGTAATTGTGGCCGGGTTAGATATGGATTTTAAAGGCAGGCCCTTTGGCCCTATCCCTTCACTTATGGCAGTGGCCGAATCGGTTACCAAGCTACACGCCGTTTGCGTAAAATGTGGTAGCCCGGCATCATTCTCGTACAGGCTGGCTCCAAACGAAGAAAAAATAATGCTGGGCGAAACCGACCACTACGAGCCACGCTGCCGCAATTGCTATTTTAGCTAAACGCGGTTTTTTTATGCCGTTACCTCAAACAAAAAGCCCTGCATCAATTGTTATAAGCAGTAATTAACAATGGCAGGCTACGTGAGTCTGCCAATTAATTGAGGTATTTACTGCTCTAAACCATGGCTAAAAAGGTATTTGTGATTGAGGATGACCGCGATATTCGCGAGACTATTGTTTATGTACTTGAAGAAGAAGGCTTCGAGGTACGTTCGTCTGAAAGTTCAAAACTACTGAAATCAGTAGATACCGAAAAGCCGGACATCATCCTGCTTGATAACTGGCTTACTGAGTGGAAGAGCGATGCCAACGGACAGCAGCTTAGTAAAGAGCTTAAGAGCAACCCTGCAACAAGCCACATACCCGTAATCATCATATCGGCAGTGAGTAATGTTAAAGAAATTGCCGAGGCCGGATTGGCCGACGCCTTTTTGATGAAACCGTTTGATGTTAATGAACTGATCAGCCTGGTTAACAAATTTACCGCCTGATTAATTTGCTCAGTTTAACATGA
Organism: Mucilaginibacter roseus; assembly: GCF_021215455.1. GTDB lineage: Bacteria > Bacteroidota > Bacteroidia > Sphingobacteriales > Sphingobacteriaceae > Mucilaginibacter > Mucilaginibacter roseus. Next base: position 325,384 of record NZ_JAJPWV010000004.1, read on the forward strand.
AGCAAGCTGATCTATTTTTATATATTAGCCTAACAATCCCAATTACTAATGAACAGCCAACAGCTGCTGGAAATACTCTGCTTATCAAGAAACGCTACAGCAATTTATACTACTGAAAATACGGTAATTGAGTTCGCTAACGACGCAATGATAAATTTTTGGGGTAAAGACCGCAGTGTTATCGGTAAAACACTTGCTGAGGCGGTACCGGAACTACAAGGGCAGCCATTTTTAGATATCCTACGCAACGTTTGGCTTACAGGCACCACTTATACAGATAGTAATACTCCTGCCGAATTGCTTATTGACGGCAAGCTGGAAACGTTTTACTTTGACTTTGAATACCGTGCCATCAAACACCCATCGGGTGAAATGCATTGTATTTTACATACCGCTGTGGATGTAACCGAAGAAGTTTTACATCAGCAGCAAATGAGTGATGCCCAGCAACGTGAAAAGGACTTAACGGATGAACTGGCCGCTATAAATGAAGAACTTTCCGCATCTAACGAGGAATTGCTGGCTACTAACGAGGAGCTGAAGGAATCATACGATAACCTGCAGCTGCTTAACCAGTCGCTTGCTGAAAACGAAGCCTGGTTTAGGGGCATGGTGCAACAGGCGCCGGTAGCCATCGCCGTACTTGATGGCCGCGACTTAATAATTGATACAGCCAACTCGTATATACTTGACATTTGGGGCAAGGATGCCAGTGTGATTGACAAGCCATTGAGCGTAGCGCTGCCTGAACTCGAAGGACAACCTTTTTTACAACTGCTGGATGACGTATACACCACCGGCATACCTTTTTACGGCAGTGAAACCAAGGCATCATTAGTGCGTAATGGCAAGCTGGAGCACGCCTATTTTAACTTTGTATATCACCCGTTAAAAGATGGAAGCGGCAATACCATGAGCGTAATGGTGATTGCTACTGAAGTTACCGAGCAAATTAACGCACGCCGGGAAATTGAAAAAAGTGAGCACCGCCTTAACCGCATGGTAATGACCTCACCTATCGGCATGACTATTTTGAAAGGCCGCGAACTCATCATCGAGATAGCTAACGAGAACATGCTTACCATCTGGAACCGGGATGTAGACCAGGTTACAGGTAAACGCCTGTTAGAAATATTCCCGGAGTTGATAGGCCAGCCATTCCCGGATATGTTGCAACGCGTATTTGATACAGGCCAGCCTTTCGGTATGGATGAAACTACAGCCGATGTGGCGATGCCCGATGGATCCATTGTGAAATACCACCTTGATTTTAGCTATGACCCGCTATTCGATGCCGACGGCAACGTGGAAGCCATATTAGCTACCGTTAATGATATTACAGATAGGGTTCACTCAAGGCGGCAAATACTGCACGAACAAGAGCGTGGCCGCATGGCAGCCGACGCCGCCCAACTGGGTACATTTGATATGGATTTGGTTAAGGGCACACTGGATTGGGATGAAAGATGCCGTACGTTGTTTGGCGTATCGCATAGTAACCCGGTTACTTACGAATATGATTTTGTGATGGGCCTGCATCCGGATGACAGGGAAAGGGTTATCCAAGTGATCAACCTATCATTTAACAAAGCCGCAAGTGATGGTAATTACGATGTTGAATACCGCACCGTTGGCTTTGAGGATGGAAAGTTAAGATGGGTAAGCGCCAAAGGGAAGGTGTTTTTTGACGAGAATGACAAGCCGCAACGCTTTTTAGGTATTGTGCTTGACATTACCGATAAAAAAGAAGACGAACAGCGCAAAAACGACTTCATCGCCATGGTAAGTCACGAACTTAAAACTCCGCTCACATCGCTAAAGGCCTATACACAGGTGCTGCAAGCCAAGGCACTCAAAAACAATGATAACTTTACCGCCGCCGCGCTTGATAAATCGCTGTTGCAGGTAAATAAAATGAACACGCTTATAAAAGGTTTTCTTGATGTGGCCAGATTGGAGTCGGGCAAAATAAACCTTGATATTGAAGAATTTAACCTCAATAACCTGATTAAAGAAGCTATTGAGGAAGCAGAGATAACACTGGACTCACATAACATCGTATTAGAGGATGATTGCCCGGTAAATATTAACGCTGACCGTGAGAAGATCGGCCAGGTGCTTAATAACCTCATCAGCAACGCTACCAAATATTCTCCGCGGGGCAGCAACATTTTAATTACCTGTCAACATCAGCAAAGTAGCGTATTGGTTTCCGTTAAGGACGAAGGCATAGGCATTAAACCTGCGGATATGGAACGTCTGTTCGACCGCTTTTACCGGGTGAGCAGTCCGCACACTAAAACTATCGCGGGCTTTGGTATCGGCCTATACCTATGTTCGGAGATTTTACGCTACCATAAAGGCCGCATTTGGGTTGATAGCGAAATTAGCAAGGGCACTACCTTCAGTTTTGAGTTACCGCTTACGTAAGTACTTACATATTCCGATTCTTAAAATAAAGCAAAACGTTGCGCAGGCTGTCCAGCTTCTCGGGCTCCATATTTTTAACAGGGATAGATAGCACCGACGCCATGCTATCCACATCTCCTCCCTTACGGTCGTTATAAGTTTGCACGATTATGTCCATATCGGTTGTGCGCAATTTTATTGTTCCGGCTTTCACAGTACCCAGGTAATCAATATCATCCAAACGTTGCAGTTGGAAGGAAAAATACTCGAGTTTACCGTTTTGATAAGTTCTGCGTAGGCGAATAAATGCATTAGCGTTGAGGGTTAGCTCCCATTTCTTCAGCTTTCCGGTAGCATCAGCATCAAAGCACTGGGTAAGGCATTTGTTTCCCCAGCCCAACATCTTAAGCTCCGATACGTCAGGATCAAAGCCATAATTAACATTGCTGGCCAGCAGCAACAAGCCCGTTACAATATACTTTACCGCGCCGTGCAGATGTGGTTTTAACATGACAACAAAATCCGGTATCTAAATTAACAAATTAATAACTTTGCATATGCAGTTTCCTGAACATTCAAGAGTGTGGATATACCAGTCGAACAGGCAATTATCTGATGCTGAAACGATTGATATACAAAAAAGTTTAATAGAATTTACCAACATATGGACAGCGCATAACAACCAGCTCAAAGCAACGGGTGAAGTGCGTTACAACCGCTTTTTAATACTGATTGTTGACGAAGAAGCGGCAGGCGCCAGCGGATGCTCGATAGATAAATCAGTGCGTTTTATGCAGCAATTAGAGCAGCAATATAATATCAATCTTTTCGACCGCTTTAACCTGGCTTACCGCGACGGTGATGATATATTATCTGCCAACCGTAATGAATTTGAGGAGTTGATAAAGCAAGGCACTGTTAATACAGATACGATAGTTTTCAACAACCTCGCCAAAAATGTCGCCGAGCTGAATACAAATTGGGAAGTGCCCTTTAAAGCCAGCTGGCATGCCAGGGTGTTTGGTCAATAAGCATTGGTCAGTTGTCATTAGTCATTTTTATTGGTTATAGATTTTGCTTTACTATCTATTTAGTACCTTTATAAGTGTTACTGATCAATTAAAATGACTAATGATCATTGATCAACCACCATTAGCAATGACTATTGATCAATGACTAATCACCATACCTCCATGTCAACTTACGATCCTCGCATAGATGCCTATATTGATAAGGCTGCCGATTTTGCAAAACCCATATTGATGCATCTGCGCGATCTGGTACATCGTACGGTACCCGAAATTGCAGAAACTACCAAGTGGAGTATGCCGTTTTTTGAATGCAACGGCCCGGTTTGCTACATGGCCGCGTTCAAGCAGCATTGTGCTTTCGGCTTTTGGAAAAGCAGCCGGTTGAGCGACTCGCATAAGGTATTGCAGGAGGAAGAGGGCAGCGGCGCAGGTAGCTTTGGCAAGATCACGAGTTTGGCCGATCTTCCGAGCGATGAGATACTGATGGGATACATTGCCGAAATGATTGCCATTAACGCGCAGGAAGAGAAGAAGCCAGCGGTTAAAAAGCCAGCCGCAATTAAAGCGCCGGTAACAGTAGAAACACCTGCCTACTTTATGGAGCTGCTTACTCAGAATCCGCAGGCTATGGCCGTGTTTGAGAAGTTCAGCCCATCAGCCAAAAAAGAATACATTACCTGGTTTACCGAAGCCAAAACCGAAGCTACCCTGCAAAAGCGCCTGGAACAGGCTATTGAATGGATAAGCGAAGGCAAACAGCGCAATTGGAAGTATCAAAAATAGTACACATCTTATACATGGCATTTGGACGAAACTCGTTTCACTTTACTTCAAACCTATCCGTTGCTGATGTACGGCAAAGGCTCATCAGCAATACACTCATTAAAAAAAGCCTGATACGCGAAAAAACCGACAAAGCATTTATTGGTAATATTGAGTTGGATGAGTTTTACATTATATCATCATCAGCCATTGGGGTGGCCTGCACCCTGCATGGTAAGCTAACCCGCGGCAACGGTAAAAACAATACCCACATTGATATTGAAACCCGCACACAAAGGGCGTTTTTATGGTTAGTGATTATCTGGATGGTAGTAATATCAGCGGTAGCTGTTGTGCCCGATCTGCTAAGGTCAACCTATGTATTTTCGCCCCTACCCTTTCTACTTCTGATATTCGGGGCAGCAGCCTTTCGGCTTTTTATACATGGCCTGTATATTATGGCGCGTAATAAGGCTATAGGCCAATTTAAGCAGATACTCACTGCTTAGCTCAGGAAATTTGTTGTTTAATTACCAGGTTATATACTGTACGCACATCGTTAATAAATTCAAACGCAGGCGCCTGAGTTCTTTTAACACCAGGCCAGCTAGATTGGCCTAAGAATGACGGGAAGGAATTATTATTATTAAAAGTGATTGTGCCGCTACCGTCCGGCTTCTCGTTAATGCTTATATCTTGCAGGCTCTTTATATTCAGCGTAACTGTTTGCCCTTTAATGCCACCCTTTTTAATGATGATGCGTTTATCCGTTACAGCATATAGCGTTTTGCCACGTTTGTAGCTATCATAAAAGAATCGCCCAACGGTGATATAAATTCCCATACATATAAACGGAATTCCAAATAGCGCAAAGGGAAAGGGAGCCTCTGACATTATAGCTGTCACAAACCAAAAAACAGCAAACCCGGCCCAAAAAATACTAAACGGAATAAGTAAAATATCTGATTTACGAAATTTAATGCCCGATTTTGGTTTTCCTATCCAAAGTTGTTTTTCACCAGGTAATATTTCAGCTTGTATTTCGTGATTAAGGCTCAGGTCAGTATTATAATCATGATAAGATTGGGCTTAGTATACCACTAATATATACTTTAAAAACTCAAAGGCCCCAGCCTGCGCATGTTTTTGCGTATCAGAAACTGCCGGTGCCTCACATACTTGCTTGGTTTGGTAGCCGACCATTTTAACGGACTTGGAAATATAGATGCTATGGCCGCAGCTTGCCGTTGCGTTAATTTGGATGCCGGTTTATGGAATTATGCCTGCGACGCGGCTTCGGCACCGTATATACCATCGCCCATTTCAATTACATTGAGGTAAACTTCCATTATGCGTTCTTTGCTCCAAAATGCCTCAATCAGTATGGTAAACCAGGCCTCTAATCCTTTACGTAATAATGACCGGCCTTGCCATAAAAACACATTTTTAGCAGTTTGCTGGGTAATGGTACTGCCACCCATGAGCTTTTTGCTGTGCATATTTTTATTGATGGCTTTCTCTATAGCATGAAAGTCAAATCCGTGATGCTCCAGGAATAACTGATCCTCGGCGGCCACGGCAGCACGCTTCATATTGTCAGATATTTCGTCAAAGTCCTTCCAGTCATTGTCTATTTTCCACTCCTTGCCTGCGGCCTTACGTTCAAACCCCCGCTCAATCATCAGCCAGGTAAAAGGCGGGTTGATGAATCTGAACAGCAGCACGCCAAACAAGCTTGCACCCACAAAAAGTATAAGGGCCAGCTTAACTATTCGTAATAAAAGCCTTACAATACTATTTTTAACAATACGCTTACGCTTCATAAAAAAAGCAAATTACAAAACAAAGGGTGCCCGGTAAATACCAAACACCCTTTGTATATTAATTTATTCAGTATCCCTTTAAAAGCCCTCTCCTTTAGGGGGAGGTTGGGTGGGGTACTTACTCAGCTACTACCTCGAAAGGAACCTTTACTTTAACCTCTTTGTGCAGGTTAACGTTGGCTACATATTCGCCAAGTACTTTTGGTTCCTGATCGAAAGTGATGCGACGACGGTCAACCTCGAAGCCTTCTTTTTTCAATGCATCAGCAATTTGGATAGTGTTGATAGCACCGAAGATTTTTCCGGTTTCGCCGGCTTTTGCGCCAATGGTAAGTTTTACACTTTCCAGTTTAGCCGCAATAGCGTCAGCATCTTTACGAATTTTTTCTTGTTTGAACTGAGCTTGTTTCAGGTTTTCAGCTAAAACCTTACGTGCAGACTCTGTTGCTAATATAGCATAACCCTTAGGGATAAGGTAGTTACGGCCATAACCCGGCTTAACGCTCACTACGTCGTCTTTATCGCCAAGGTTTTTTACATCTTGTTTTAAAATAAGTTCCATTACTTCTTACCTCCTGATTATTTAAGTGAATCTGTAACGTAAGGTAACAAACCGATGTGGCGTGCACGCTTAACAGCCTGCGCTACTTTACGCTGAAACTTTAATGAAGTACCTGTTAAACGGCGAGGTAATACTTTACCCTGATCATTAACAAATTTTAAAAGGAAGTTAGCATCCTTGTAATCGATATACTTGATACCGTTCTTTTTAAAACGGCAGTATTTTTTACGGTTATCCTCCACTTTTGGAGCGGTAACGTATTTAATCTGATCGTTTGCCATTAGCCTGCTGCCTCCTCTGTTTTAGTTTTCTTTTGGTTGAAAGCACCGCTACGTTTCTTCTCGTTATAAGCAATGGCGTGTTTGTCCAATGCAATGGTCAGGAAACGCATAACGCGCTCATCACGTCTGAATTCAATTTCCAATTTGTTGATTAAATCACCCGGAGCCTTGTATTCAGTTAAGTGATAATACCCTGTTGTTTTCTTTTGAATAGGGTACGCTAATTTTTTCAAACCCCAATTATCCTCCTGGACAATTTCGGCTCCGCCATCAGTTAAGATCTTAGTGAATTTGGCAATCGCCTCTTTCGCTACTTCTTCTGACAGCAACGGGGTAAGAATTACTACGGTTTCGTACTGTTGCATTTGTTTATTAATTTGTTTTTACCCGCTATTAACGGGGCTGCAAAAGTAATAAGTTTTTTTCAATTGGTCAAATATTCAATAAGTTAATAATTAGTTTAAGGCGCTTATCATATATTTGCAGCACACAAGGATTTAACAACCTGAACTTTTAATCAAATGAAAAAAAATTTACCCCTGCTGCTGATTTTATCAGCCCTAACCTTTACCGCCTCAGCACAAACCACTAATCTTACCGCAGCGCAACAGGTACTTACTGATAGTTTGTGCAATTGTGTTTCAAAACTCGATATGAGCAAGATCAACACCAAACAACAAGCCTTACAGGAGTATACTGGTTGTATCGGGCAAAACTTACCGTTGCTGCAAAATGTGGCACAAGAGAAGGGTTATGACATGAATAATATAGAGCAGATGCGAACTCTTGGTATCGAGATAGCCCAAATCCTGGCAAAGCAAAAATGCAGCAGTTTTTTAAAATTATCTCTTTTGCTCGCTGAAAAAGCCGCCAAGAATGAAATATCGGGAGGTATTACAGCCGGCACGTTTAAACGTTTTGACGTAAAGGGCTTCAATTATGTTGTTTTAAGTGAGAACGGAAGTGAAAAATCTTTTATCTGGTATAAACAATTTCCCGGTTCTGAAGAGTTAATGAAGCCCGCGTCAGCGCTTGTTGGTAAAAAAATATCACTAAATTGGGTTGATGTGGAAGTTTACCTGCCAGCCGCAAAGGGATACTACAAAGTAAAAGAGATAACCGGCATTTCAATCAAATAATAAAATACAATTATGAGATATATATTACTACTACCCGTGTTTGCATTGCTGATAATAGCCGGCGATGCAAGGGCTCAAAAAAAAATTGGACCAAAACAACAAAAAATGCTCGACTCGTTGTGCGATTGTATTTCGAAACTTGATTTTGGTAAGATAAGCAACAGCGACGACGCCAATAAAGCCTTTATGAATTGTTTTGCGAGCCATGCTGACCAATTGATTGAAGTAGCCGAAGAAGAAGGCGTTGATTTAACCAGCGATGACAACAGTAGCGCTTTAGGCGAAATGATAGGCAAAAACTTAATGTTGCAAAAATGCGGATCATTTATGAAGCTTGCTATTTTAATGGACGATGAAGAGGAAGAAGTTGAACTGCAAAAAACTACGGGTGTATTTAAAAGGATAGATAACAAAGGCTTTAATTATGTTGTAATAGCAGAGAACGGCAGCGAAAAATCATTTATTTGGCTTGAGCAGTTTCCTGATTCTGAAAAATTCATGAATGCCGGCTCGTTACCCAATGGCAAAAAGCTAAGTATCACCTGGAAAGAGTTAGAAGTTTACTTGCCCGCAGCAAAAGGTTATTATAAAGTAAAAGAAATTAAAGGCATTGAAGTACTATAAAAAATCTTGAGCCAATTTTGCATGTTTGTGTTATAGTATTTAAACCATGCAAACACAAACACCTGTAAACAATATTAAGCATCCGGCAACCGGCATTATAATCAACACTATTATACTCACCCCGGGCGGTGACGACGGTTATGAAGGCGATTGGGATGACGAAGAGGATGAGGAATTTGATGACCTGATCGAGTCGCAAAGCGAGATCAGCCGCATTCGTCGTGATAACGATTGGGACGGGATAGACGAAGATGATGACGACCACTTGCCGGATGATGACCTGCAATAAACACTTTTAAAACATGCCATTTGCTTTTTGCAGGAAGCGTGAGTAGCTTTACTATCTCATTAAACCTGAAAAGCAAATGGCTATTCCGCGACAAATACAGGATTATAACAACCAGCTGGCACCTGCCGATCAGGAGATCTGCGGCCTGCTTGCTAAGGCCATTTCGGATAATTTGCCTGAAGCTGAATCCAGGATATGGCACGCGCATCCTGTTTGGTTTTTGGATGGCAACCCGGTGGCCGGTTACAGCAAACTTAAAGGCAATGTTCGCCTGCTGTTTTGGAGCGGACAGACGTTTGAGGAAGCCGGCCTGCAAAACGAGGGCAAATTCAAAGCCGCCGAGGCACGGTACACATCGGCATCACAAATAAACATTAAAGATCTGCAACGCTGGCTCAGCAAGGCCCGCGATATACAGTGGGATTATAAAAACATTGTAAAACGCCGGGGCGTTCTAGAAAGGTTGAAGTAACATTCTCCCGCTCCTATCCTACAGAGGATAGAACAATCGCTTAAAACAATATATGCTGTCATCCCATGTTTATTAATTTTCAGCCTCCTCTCCTAAAGGAGAAGGCTGGGTGAAGTTTATAGCACTCCTAATTTTACCAACACCTGTTTATCGTTCCCAAAGTTTTTAGCTACCTTTATGGCTGTGGAGAATTTTATAGTTTCGGCACGTAAATACCGCCCGGCTACTTTTGAAACCGTTGTTGGCCAGCAGCATATAACCAACACCCTCAAAAACGCTATCAAGAACAACCAACTGGCGCAGGCATTTTTGTTTTGCGGCCCGCGTGGTGTGGGTAAAACCACTTGTGCGCGTATACTGGCCAAAACCATAAACTGCCAGAATTTGCAGCCTAATGGCGAAGCTTGCGGCACCTGCGACTCATGCCGCTCGTTTATGAACGGAAATTCTTTTAACATCCACGAGCTTGACGCGGCATCAAACAACTCTGTTGATGACATCCGCAGCCTGATAGACCAGGTGCGCATACCGCCACAGGCCGCGCGTTACAAGGTATATATTATTGATGAGGTGCACATGCTATCGCAGGCGGCGTTCAACGCCTTCCTGAAAACGTTGGAGGAACCACCTAATTATGCCATTTTTATATTAGCCACTACCGAAAAGCACAAGATACTGCCAACCATTTTATCGCGTTGCCAGATATTTGATTTTAACCGCATTCGCGTAGAGGATATGGCAGCCCACCTGGCATCCATCGCGCAAAAAGAAAAGGTAAATTATGAGCCGGATGGCCTGCACATTATCGCCCAGAAAGCTGATGGCGGCTTGCGCGACGCGCTTTCCATGTTTGATCAGATTGTAAGTTTTTCGGGCGCCAATGTAACCTATTCATCGGTGATCAATAACCTGAATATACTGGATTATGATTACTACTTTAACGTAACCGACAGCCTGTTAGCAGGCGACAGCGCAAAAACGCTGCTGCTGTTTGACGAAATACTAAGCAAGGGTTTTGACGGTGCACATTTTATATCAGGCCTTTCCGAACATTTGCGCAACCTGCTTGTGGGTAAAGACACATCAACTTTAAAGCTGCTTGAGGTGAGCGAGAATATTCGTAACCGTTATTTGCAGCAATCGCAGGCGGCACCGGTATCGTTCCTGCTATCAGCCTTAAATATCGCCAACCAGTGCGACTTGAGTTATAAGCTCAGCAAAAACCAGCGTTTGCAGGTAGAACTGGCCTTGTTAAAAATGTGCCATTTACCCGCCATGTTTAGCGCCGCCAACGCGCCACTGCCCGAAGGGGAGGTAAAAAAAAAACCTGATACCCCAGCAATAACCGTTAACGCGCCGGTAAGCAAACCTGCTGAAAGTACTCCGGTAAATATTGTAAGCGAAAACCCGGTAAGCTACAATGCCATTAAAACGCCGCCGGTAGCTACGCCACCGGTTGTTGCGCCAAAACCGGAGCCTGCACGCGCAGTTACGCAGGCACAAACTGCAGCCCCGCCACCTGCTGAAAAACCAAAGGTGTTTATACCTAATCTGCATTCACCGTCAACGTCCATCAAAATACCATCGCTTAATAATTTGAGCGCACTTGATGACGTGGCCGTAGAAGAGGAAGACCCTTACCTGAAAGGCGATGACAAGGAAGCCTTTACCCAGGAACAGTTTTTACACTACTGGAGTTTGTATGGCGAACGTATAAAGGCAGAAGGCAAAAAGATACTGGCTACCATATTTACAGGTAAACCCACAATGCTTAACCCGGTACTTTATGAGGTAGTGATTGAAACTAAAGTTCAGGAAGCCTCTTTACGGGATGAGCGACCGTTTTTATTGAACTACCTGCGCAGTAATCTTAAAAATTTTGACCTGGATATCACCACCCGTTTTGACGAATTACAGGCCAACCGCAAGCCTTACGGCGCAAAAGAGATTTTTCAGTACATGGCCGCCAAAAACCCACAGTTGGTAGAGTTGAAAAATAAGCTTAATCTGGAGATAGATTAACCTTCTTCACTATTATTGTTATTTCGAATGAGGTATGAGGAAAAATCTGTCGCTTGATTATTGAACACGGATAGATTTCTCGCTATCGCATCTAAATGACAGTATTATAAGAATTGTGTAATTACGTGCTATATAACACAAATAGCCGGCACTGCCGGCTATTAACTATAATATTAATTTTGATCTACTTCAAATATTCCCCGTCGTTTTTAGGATAGCCTTCTTCATCCAGGTCATCTCTGTCATCTTCAGGTGTGCGTGATATAGCTTCATCAACCGGGTCAACTTCGGTTATTTTACCGCTGTCAATGTGCATACCCAGGTTTTCCACGTCGGTTTCCAGATTTTCATTTGGTATATACTCATCAACGGCATAAGGGTTAGCTTCATCATATGTCGAATCGAAGTCGTCGCCGTTTTTCGCAACGGAGTTATACGGATCGGGATGATCATAGTCCGGGTCTTCACTATCCACATCCAGCTCAAAGCTGCCTGCATCCTCGTTAAATTTTAAATCTTCAACGTCGGTCGAATTATTTACGTCGGCATCGCGGTTTGAGTCCGATTCAATCTCGCTATTCAAGTCGTTATCGTTTTCCAGGCCGTCATCATTAAAGCCAGGGTATTGATTTTTTGGGTCCATAGGTTTCAGTTTTTAATTACTTAAATAACACTAAAAACCCTGCCAAAGTTTGATTATGATGTAAACCCGCTACAAAAATTAATCGCGCATTAACGGCTTACGGTGCGAGGTAACACCACCTACTGAAAACTTTACCGCCAAAGTTAGCTGTGTCCAGATGTCTTTACGTTCGCCGGCATCAAAACCGTCGAGATTTTCGCCCGCCATGATGTTAACCTGGTAGCCAAGGTCAATCTTTACAGATGGTTCATTATAGCTGTTAAATATCTTATACTCATAACCTAACTTAACCGGCACAAAAAGCTCTGTGCTTTTGTCTTTTCCGGGAGTGTAATAACCTGGGATGGTGTTTGAATTACGCGATACCTCTTTTATACGGTTAGATACCAGCCCTACCCCTACCGAGCCATATACGTTTTTAAGTATATCCATCAAAGTACTGCGTGAGTAATCAATAAACTCACCCGCCTGTAATTGCGCACGTAATGAACCGGCGATGAAATTGTTTTTAAATTGCCTGCCCGACCGGTATTCAACCGAATCGCCACCCTTAAGCGTGCCGCCCTGTAATTCAACTATATAATTTACAAAGGGTGTAGCATTGTAGGTATAGCTTAAATTTCCTGACAGTGTAGTGGTGGTTTTTTCGGCGTCGCCAAAAACCTGGTTAGTGCTTACACCAAGCCCCAGGTCGTGCTGGCTGTAATTAAACCCAAGCTGCGCTTTTGCCGATAAGGTTGCCAGGGCCGACAACGCCGTGAGCATTATTATTCTGGTAAATTTTGTAATCATAAGATAGCGTGTTGTAATAAAGTGTCCACCGATAAACGGCAAAACAATACATATAGTTTGCACTATACTTAAAAAGCCTTGCGGGTTGCTTTGTAAATCGATTGTATTATTTTTTTTATACGGATTTATATGGAGCATCGTAACCTGTATTTTATATATTTGAAACCTTTAAAAAAACCTAATAACAGATAGTTATGTCAAAAATTAAAGTAGAAAACCCGGTAGTTGAACTGGATGGTGACGAAATGACCCGCATTATCTGGAAATTCATTAAGGATAAATTGATTTTCCCGTATCTGGATCTGGATATAAAATACTTTGACCTTGGTATTGAGTACCGCGACCAAACCGACGACCAGGTTACTATTGATGCCGCAAACGCTATTAAACAATATGGCGTAGGTATTAAATGTGCTACCATTACGCCTGATGAGGCCCGCGTAAAGGAGTTTGGCCTTAAACAAATGTGGAAATCTCCAAACGGCACTATCCGTAACATTTTGGATGGCACCGTATTTCGCGAGCCGATTGTAATGAGCAATGTACCGCGCCTGGTACCTAACTGGACAGCCCCTATTTGCATTGGCCGCCACGCGTTTGGCGATCAGTACCGCGCTACCGACTTTTTAGCGAAAGGAAAAGGCAAGCTTACCGTAACCTTTACACCTGAGGATGGTAGCCCGGAGCAATCATACGAAGTATATAACTTTAAAGGTGACGGCGTGGCGCTGACCATGTACAATACCGACGAATCAATTAAAGGCTTTGCGCACGCTTGTTTTAATCAGGCATTGATGAAAGGCTGGCCATTGTACCTGTCAACCAAAAACACCATCCTTAAAAAATATGATGGCCGTTTTAAAGATATTTTTGAAGAGATATACCAAAACGACTACAAAGCGAAGTTTGACGCTGCCGGTATTACCTACGAACACCGTCTGATTGATGACATGGTTGCCGCCGCCCTTAAATGGAACGGTAATTTTGTATGGGCTTGTAAAAACTATGATGGCGACGTACAAAGCGACACCGTAGCACAAGGTTTCGGTTCATTAGGCTTGATGACCTCAACCCTGGTTACGCCTGATGGCCAAACTATGGAGGCTGAGGCTGCACATGGTACCGTAACCCGCCACTATCGCGATCACCAGGCCGGTAAACCAACCTCAACCAACCCTATTGCTTCTATATTTGCATGGACCCGCGGTTTAGAGTTCCGCGGCAAGCTGGATGGCAACCAGGAGCTGGTTGATTTTTGCCACACCCTCGAGCAGGTTTGTATTGAGACCGTTGAAAGCGGCAAAATGACCAAGGATTTGGCTATTACCGCCAAAGCCAAGGTTGAGCATGGAGTTGATTACCTGTACACTGAAGAGTTCCTTTCAGCTATTGACGAAAACCTGAAAGCTAAGTTGGGTAAGTAATTAGCGTTAAACTATATTTAAACAGGCCGCAGATATAAAATCTGCGGCCTGTTTGTTTTATAGTTATATTTAAAGCCATGAAACCTGAATGCCTAAAAAATTTGACCTTAGTTTTATTTACAGTTGTATTGATGGGCACTGGCTGTGTGCGTAACGACTGCGGCAACATAGCGTGCTTTACCCCGGCGCCTGCAATAGTATTTGAACTCAGGGATACACTTGGCCGTGACCTGCTAAATCCTGCTACACCGAATTATTACGATACAACAAAAATCAAGGAATTAAATAACGGCAATGTGGGTATTGTGCCTAAAGGATCAGGCAAAAACCCTAATCGCATAAAGCTGGGCTTCACCACGTCGTTTGGCGGTGAAACCAATCTCATCGTAAAACTTAACGCAACTGATCAGGACACCATTTTTGCGGCCAATGTAGAACTTAAAAAAGATTGCTGCACCTACTTTGAAACCACAGCATTTAAATACAACCAGCAAAACTATACCGACTCGTTAAAGAGTAGCTATTTTATAGTGGTTAAAAAGTTATAATAAAGCGTTACTGAATACGCTAAATGTTACTTGCAATTAGTAACGCAGGCATATTAAGATAAATCATATCTTTGTTATTATGTCTTATCTAAATATAATTAGAACGACTTTATCAGCCCTAAAACCCGAGCTGAAATCTAAGTATCCGATTAACTCTATCGGATTATTTGGCTCGGTAGTACGTAATGATTTTAATGAGACAAGTGACGTTGACATAATTGTGGACTTTAACAAACCAATTGGAATAGAATTTATTACGTTGGCGGATGAATTAGAGGCCCGCTTAAAACGCAAAATTGACCTCGTATCAAAAAACGGAATAAAACCAAAGTATCTCGAACAAATCGAGTCTGAAATTATCTATGTCTAAACGCCAGCCAAACCTCTTATTGGAAGATATGCTGGAAAGCGCGAACAAGATTCTCACTTACACAAGGCACTTAGATTATCAGGATTTTATAAATGATAGCAAAACCATTGATGCCGTTGTGCGAAACTTTGAAATAATAGGCGAAGCTGCAAACCGGCTGCCTGAAAGTTTCAGGGATGAAAATCCGGAAATTGACTGGCACAAGATAAGAGGCCTCAGAAACCGGATAGTACACGATTATTTCGGCATCGACTACAGTATCATTTGGACGATCAAAGAAGAGTTTTTAAACCGTATCATCGAGCAAATCACCGAATTATTAAATAAATACAATTAATATAAATAAACTATCATGTCAGCATTATATCCTCTGAAATTCAAGACCATCTATAAAGACAAAATTTGGGGTGGCCAGAAAATAAGGACTTACTTAAATAAAGATTTCGGCAGCCTGCCAAACTGCGGCGAAACCTGGGAAATATCGGGCGTTAAAAGCGATGTATCTGTAGTAGCCAATGGCGCGCTTGAAGGTCGCTCATTGGCCGATTTACTTGAAGAATACAAGGGCGAACTGGTGGGTGAAAAAGTGTACGAGCGCTTTGGCAATACCTTCCCGCTACTGGTGAAGTTTATTGATGCCAATGAGGATCTGTCTATCCAGGTACACCCTGACGATAAACTGGCCAAGGAGCGCCATAACTCGTTCGGCAAAACCGAGATGTGGTACGTAATTGAAGCCGATCCGGGTGCTACCCTGATCACCGGCTTTAACCAGGAAGTGAACGAGCAGGTTTATCTGGAAAAATTTAACAGCGGCCACCTTACCGATATTCTGAACCGTGAGGACGTTACCGCCGGCGACATTTATTTTTTACCTGCCGGCCGGGTACACACCATTGGCGCGGGTTTGCTGATCGCTGAAATTCAGCAAACATCAGATATTACTTACCGTATTTACGATTTTGACCGTGTTGACGATAAAGGCAACAAGCGTGAACTGCATGTTGAGGAAGCCCTTGCCGCTATCGACTACAAGTTTTACCCGGAATACAAAACGGCATACGAGCATACGCAAAACGAGCCCGTAGAAGCTGTTAGCTGCCAATACTTCACTACCAGCGTGCTTGACTTTACCCAAGGCACCACGCGCGATTATAGCAGCATAGATTCCTTTGTGATACATGTTTGCGTAGCGGGCGCTTATACTATCAAGTACGATGGCGGTACCCTTGACGTTAAGATGGGCGACAGCATTTTATTGCCGAAAAACATCAATGAAGTTGAAATTACAACTGAAGGCGGCTTTAAAATATTGGAGAGCTACGTTCCCTAAAAATATTTTAGCTGCCTTACAGGCAGTTAACCCGTATTGCGAATGTTTTTTTGAAAAAAGTTTCCAGAAATAAAAAAAGAAGCTACATTTGCAGACCCAAAAACGGGAGCGGTATCATAGCTCAGTTGGTAGAGCAAAGGACTGAAAATCCTTGTGTCGCTGGTTCGATTCCAGCTGATACCACGAAAGCCTCTTAGAGAAATCTGAGAGGCTTTTTTCGTTTACCTGTTTCTCTTCCTGTCCTAACTGACCAAAACGCCCTCATGGCGACAGCCTCAAGATCGCTTATGAGGAATGCTTTAAAGGATCAAGATCTTCATATTGATAAGAGTTGGTACACAACTTAGAATCCTTAAGATAACCCCAAAAAGTATCCTGACGGTTTGGATTTGTAATGTAATCAATTCCATTTACGCAATCATCCGTATTGAATTCAAACACCACACTTCCCTTAGCATATAATTTCAAATCGCAACCGCCATATGGAAAAAATATTGTAGTATCAAACCAGTATTCGTAACACTCACTGTCAACGGCTTCAAGTGACCACTCTCGTTTAAACTCTACCTCTTTACCATCTTTTCTTTTTAAGAAGGTTCCTCTGTCGTAAGGGCATATACTTACTTTACCTGCAACTACATCGAATATGGTTATTTTACTGAAGCCTTGAATAGTTACCTCATTGCTTTGTGACTTACTAAATTTCAAGCCCTGGGCTTCGTCAAAGTTTATGTAATGGTCCCAAACAAAACCAGGCATTAAACCAGCGCCCCAGACTTTAAAAGAAACAGTTGTCGGTAGGATATGTGTAGGTTCAAAGAAGATCGTCTTACTGTCATAAAAATTAACGGTATTATAAGAATCAAACCGTTCTCTGGTTAAGTCGACTTTTACATGCATGCTCTAAATTAGTAATTTGAATATAGTTATCACGAACCGACCTACAAACGAGGAGAATATTTTTGAGAGAAAGTGCCTGTAAGTACGCTACAAAATATAAATACCAGATAATACGCCTGCCCCCCTGAAATACTTTTTGATTTTGCGCACACAAACAGCCTTATATACAATAGCACTCAGAATTACGGATAATATTTAACTTTGCGAAAAACCCTTATATGACAGCGCTGCCCCCTTGCCCATTGTGTAAATCAACTTTCACTTATGAAATGAATGGCCTGCTGGATTGCCCAGAGTGTGGACACGAGTGGAATCCGGAAGAAATTACCACCGATGACGAGGCATTTATTGTAAAGGACAGCAACGGCAATATATTACAAAATGGAGATACGGTTGTCGTGATTAAAAACCTTCCCGTTAAAGGTTCGCCACAGGGAATTAAGTCTGGAACGAAAGTTAAAAACATTCGCCTGGTAGATAGCGATCATAACATTGACTGCAAAATTGACGGGTTCGGAGCGATGGCCCTTAAATCTGAATTTGTTAAAAAAGCTTAAAACTATTCTAAAGGACAATTATTTTCTGCCTAAGAAAAGTCCATTCCTTGCAAATACAAAATCCGATTATTAACAATCTTAACCGTCAACAAGCCATTATATGCGTTAGTATATAACGCATATAATGGCATCTTCACTACTTAATAACAACCTGCACCGCGGCACCCTTAACACCATCCGCAGTTGCGTTGAGCGTAGCATTGACCGCTTTACTGCCCGATTGTAGGATAACCTGGCAATGCCCGTTGAATAGCTTGCGTTTCCATTTGCCGGTGAGTATTTTATCATCTTCGTGGCTGCTTGGGTCGCCGTTGCCAACGCCTATTATGGTTGCGCCGCCGGTTACGTTAAAACTAATCTCCTGCATAACGTCGGGTACCTCAAGTCCGTTTTTATCCAACACCGAAACATTTACCACTACGGCATCGCTCCCATCGGCCAGTAATGTTTGCTTGGATGGGGTCAGCTTTAATTTATAAGCTGACCCGGTAGTTTTAACTTCGCTTACCAGTTTTTTACTGTTACGATAGCCAACCGCCTTTAACATACCCGGTCGATAAGCAACTTTCCACTGTAAGTGTTTGTTACGGGGCATAGCTTTTTTGCCCAAACTTTTCCCGTTCAGAAACAGCTCCACGTTATCAGCGTTTGAGTTTACCCAAACATCAATATTCTGCCCCTCTTTTCCGTGCCAGTTCCAGTGCGGAGAAATGTGCAGCACATCCTCATCCTTCCACCACGATTGGTAGTAGTAGTAAATATTTTTCGGAAAGCCGCAAACATCCATCACACCAAAATGCGAGCTGATGTTGGGCCATTTATATGGCGTAGGCTCTCCGCGATAGTCAAAGCCGGTCCATATAAAACCGCCCAGCCAAAAATCATTTTCGGCGGCAAGCGGCCACCACTGCTCAGCGGTACTGGCCCACCAAGGGGCCGTAATATCCTGATCGGGCAGGTAAGCCCTAACTGTATCCTTAACGTAAATACCGCGTGTGGTTACCGTACTCCCCATCTCTGTACCAATAATGGGCTGCTGCGGATGATCGCGGTGATAATCGGCAACGGCAAATTGCCTGTAGTTAAATCCACGAACGGGTATCACTTCGTTCACGCCGGTAAACACGTTCGCCAGGTCCGCGGCGTAAGTGCTTGTTCGGGTCGGGTCGAGCTGCTTTTGTTTGGCAAGCAAGGTTTGCGCAATACGCTTACCAATACCGTTTACCTGCGCATAACCCTCTTCATTTCCAATCGACCATAGGAAAACACTCGGATGGTTACGGTCGCGTTTCACAAGCCGCTCAAACTGATCCATATATTCCGGGCTGCTGTTCAGCAAACGCTGTTCATCAAGCACCAGCATACCCAGGCTGTCGCAAGCGTCGAGCAGCTCCGGCGTAGGCGCATGATGGCTTGCCCTGTACGCGTTAGATCCCATTTGCTTTAACAAACTGATGCGGTAATATTGCAGATAGTCAGGCAGTGCACTGCCTAATCCGGCATGATCCTGGTGGTTATTGGTACCTTTAATTTTAATGTGCTTGCCATTGAGGTAAACACCATCAGCCTTTATATCAATGCTGCGGATGCCGAATCGTATATCGCGCTTATCAACCACTTTGTCGCCTTGGCTAACAATTGTTTCCACGTGATACAGGTAAGGCTGCTCAATAGACCACAAGATTGGCTTATCCACTAAAACCTGCTGTTTCACCTGGGCTATTGCGTTGCTATTAACGCTTAGGTGCTGCACGTCAGTTTTAGCCACGACCTTACCCGAACGGTCTTTAATCAAGGCGTAAAAAGTCGCTTCCGCAGCCTGCAATCCGTCATTTTTAATATCGCCCTCAACGGTTATCATTGCCTTGCCATCCGCTTGAGTATTGGTATGTACAAACGTATCGTCTGTTACATGTAAATTATCGTAAGTGTTCAGCCAAACTTTGCGGTAAATACCCGCTCCTTCGTAAAACCAACCTTCGGACTGTGTGGCATCAGCGCGAACAACCAGTACGTTTTCTTTTTTAAAGTTGATGTAATCGGTAACGTCAAAAGTAAAACCCACGTAACCGCTTTGGTTTGCGGCAATGTAAAATCCGTTCAGCCAAACTTTAGCATCCCTGAAAATACCATCAAACGTAATACTGAAACGCTTACCCGAGTCGGTTGCTGTTACATTGAATTTTTTGCGGTACCAGCCAATGCTGTTTTCAGGAAATAAACCACCGAGGGCTTTGTAACCATGATCTTTCAGGTCATCGTTATCCTTGAAAACAAAGGGAAGTTCTACAGCCCAATCATGTGGTATTTGTACGGTTCGCCAGGCAGTATCATTAAAATCAACCGCTATGGCTGTTTTTTCGGCCCTGCCGGTTTTTGCAAAGATGTTTGACAGACCATAATTAAAATCTTTCTCTGCATTGGCGGCATGCCCAAGGTGAAACTTCCAACCGTCATTTAACAGTTGCCGCTTGCGTGGAGATTGCGCAAAAAGTTGTACAGAAACAAGAAGCAAAAACAGGCAGCCCAGGCCGCGGTACACAAAATTCATTAGTTTAATATTATTTGGTTTCGAGGCTTATGCCTTCTATAGTTACATTAAATGGTTTGGTATTATCGCCGGTAAGTAAAAGCTGTACACGCTCCATGTTCTTCAAAGAAAAGTTAGCAGTAGCTCCTGATTTAAATTTGAGCGTTTGAAAACCAGGGTACGGACGAGGCAGCAATACCAGCGAATCCGATTTGAAAGCGCTGAGCGGCACCTTAACTATCCCATCCGAAATGTTAATGACCGCGCTCCACGCATTAGCATCAGCATCAATTAACACCAGTTTTGCCGGTGTGTTACCTGCTGCATTTACGGTTATAAAGCTATACTGGCCCAGGTTAGCAGCGTGTGTTAAAATTTCGTCTTTAACAAACAGTTCTAATCCGCCTAACTCGTTTTTGCTTGGTTTATGGTTCAGGCTGATGGCTAAATTGCCATCCGTATTAGTTACATACTCATAGCTGTCAGTTTTCCATTCGGGCGAATAGACGATCACATTATCCCTGTCTCGCGCAGCATTGTAAAGCTGAACCGGGCTGCCCGGAGCCGATATGATGGTTTGATAATATTGCTGGTTTATATAATCCCACGCGAAAGGATCACCGGCCTGACCGCCGGGGTACACTACCGGCTCCTTACCTTTCGGCGTAACGGCTATGCGGTATTGCAGTAAACCCGGGCTCAATAAATCGGCAGGCACCATGCCCTCAAAAGTATAAGCGCCTGTTTGCTGCATCGGAATAACACGATATGCGCCGGTTAAGCGGTTAGCCAATACCCGCACACTGTCGCCTTCAGAAATTCCGGCTACAACAGCCTTTATTTTAAACGGCGAACCGGCTGCAACGCTATGGTAAGCCTGATGATTTACT
Source organism: Mucilaginibacter roseus (assembly GCF_021215455.1). Classification (GTDB taxonomy): domain Bacteria; phylum Bacteroidota; class Bacteroidia; order Sphingobacteriales; family Sphingobacteriaceae; genus Mucilaginibacter; species Mucilaginibacter roseus. Next base: position 346,785 of record NZ_JAJPWV010000004.1, read on the forward strand.
TCGATTTTCAAGCTATCATCCGGCGGTGCCACAAACTCATTAAGCTTGATGTTTCCGTTGACAGGGGCGTCGCTTTTTTTGTAAGATTTACCGGATGCCGAGACAATGTATGTGCCCGGCTTGATGTTAAAAGCCCCTGCGGTAACCTTTGGTGTATATGAATTGCCAGCATTGATCGGCGTAACGCTTATACCCTTACTTATACCAGGAAGGTCAACGCTCATCTGCCTTTCGTTGCTGAAAATGCGGGTGACGTGTTTAGATAAAGAGGCTTTCGTAAACGGGTCGCTCACTGCAACGACATCAGGCATAACTTCCAGACGCCAGCTTCCGTTGGGCAGCCTATCTAAAAAATAAGCGCCGGTGCCGTTATAGTTAACTACCACTGATGAACCTACACCTGCAATATGCGCCAAAGCTGATGGCTTTACCGGTTTTGAGTCGGTTGAGTTGGCGTAGTAAAATTCGGTATCGCTGTTCATCTCGCTTAATTGATTTTTATAGCTAAGCCTGAACGGACCGAACAATGTATCTGCAGGGAATTTACCGTATGATTTAAATACAGGAACTGACCCAAAAACCTTACCGGCTATAAGCAAACTTATTGCTTTAGATGGTGTATAGGCCAGGTTAAGGTAATGCGTTTGATACTCGGTATTGGCGAAGGCGTTACCCAGCGGATCGTAAGCGAATTGCGTTGCCCATTGAAAACCGGCTTTTTTAAAACTGCGTGCCATAGCCGGATACATATACGGCTGCATTACATCGCCTGCATCAAACTCGTATACCATCCGGGCTTTATTCTTAAAATCCGGGATGGTATCAAACGGAATAATGTATTGATCAACCTGCGGCAGTAAATTCCCTTTATGCTGATGCCCGGCAACTAAGCCCGTAGGGTACCACTGAAAACTAAAACCGTCAGCAACGGATTTAGCTACCGCATCAGCATACCATGGCGATTCGCTGATATTGTAAAACACGGGCTTTGTCCAGCCCGTACTTTTTATAGCCGCGGCCATACGGTTAACATATTCGGTTGCGCGCGCCTTAGGCCCGCTATGGTGCGGCTCGTTATTAACCTCCGTAGCAATTATAAAGACATCCTTTACATAAGTTTTACCCGTGTATGGGTTTACATGACTAAAAAACTGCTTCAGATAACGCTCCTGGGCAACGTAGGCCTTTTCTTGTACAAGTGCTCCGTCTTTTCCGTAAACATCGCTAAAGCTCCCAGTGCGTTCATCCCGCTCCGGGTAGCCATTACCCCAAAAGGCTATTGGCGTAACAATAATGCGTATGCCCCGCTCCTCTAACTTGGCCAGCAAATAATCGAACAGGCGCAAGTGCTCATTTTGCTTCAGGTTACCTAACGAGTCGCTGATCTCGGTATCCCACACATGCACGCGGAAGGCATTAACACCCAGCCGGGCTAAGTGATACACATCCCGGTCAATAGCCTGCTCAATATTAATACCCTGCATTTTGTGCGAGCGATAACCGTAAGCAAACGGTAAAGTATAATTAACACCAAAAAAGGCGGCTTCTTTACCGTTTGCGGCGTAACGCATTATGCCTTTGCTGTCAATATAAATTTCGTTACCACTTTCAGCGGCAGCATTGCGCTGGGTAAATCCGGGCAAGGCAAAAAGCAGCATGAAGCCAGTTAGCAGGAGTAATCTCATCAATTAAAATTTTTCGATCAAAAATGCATCTAAAGCGATGGTTGGTTTTCCGCTGGTGTCAAAAGCACCAAGCTTGTAGCCTTCCCAATCATTGTATGATTGTGGTTCCCAATAGAACACGCCCAGCCCTTTTTTGCCATCAACGCTATTGGTTTTCAAAATAATGTCGGTTAAAAATGCCTTTGAGGCTGCGGCTTCGGTAGCCGGCATACCCACCTCGCACAGCATAACTTCACTGCCGTAGCGGGCAACCATATCGTTCATGTTGGCAAGGCACTGCTTGTTCAGGTTTTGCCAGGTTGATGCCGTTGGATAAAGCGACATACCGATAACATCCCATTTAGCGCCATTGGTTTTGAGGCCGTCAAATATCCAGCGGTATAAATTATTGTCGTACCCGTTTGAAAGGTGGACGATAACCTTACTGCTGCTGCTAACTGATTTTACCGCTTCGTACCCCGCATTTACCAGCTCGGCAAAGTTCTTCATATTTACTGATGCCTTACCGTCATTCCACAGCATACCGTCATTAGTTTCGTTGCCCACCTGCACCCATTCAGGCGTAATGCCTTTATCTTTCAGCGCATTCATTACGCCTACGGTGTAAGTACCAACGGTGGTTTTAAGGGCTGCAAAGTTCAGGTTGGCCCAGGCTGCAGGTTTGTTTTGATTACCCGGGTCGGCCCAGATATCGCTATAGTGCAAATCGAGCATAACGCGGTAACCCGCGTTTTTAGCCCGCACTGCTTTTTCAACCATATCGGCGGTGTTATTGTAACCATTGGTTGGGTTTACCCAGGCACGCAAACGGATCGAGTTCATGCCTTTACCTTTCAAAATGGTAAACAAATCCTGAGCGGCACCAGCGTTATTGTAGAACTTGATACCGTCATCTTCCATTTCACTTACCCAGCTCACATCAGCACCTTTGGCAAAACCCGCGTTTATCGGCTCATCCGGAAACTGCGGTGCACTTATATCCTTGTTGCAACCTGCCAGTAAACCGGCACATACCAACGCGGTCAGTATATAATTTTTTTTCATTTCAATTTTAAAGTTTGGTGATAGAATAGGTGTAGTTACCAGCTATGCTCAGGTTTAAAACAATGGCATACCTGCCTGCCGAAGTAATCGGGATATCTCCGCCGTTCAATTTAAGAAAACCATTTGCAGGATTGTTATCTCCGTAATTAATGGTCCAGTTGCCGTTAGCCCTGAATTTAAGCTTACCTACCGATAAATTGGCCGTTACCGTCCACCCTTTGGTGGTTGCGTTGAAGCTCATGTTGGTATCATTATCCCATCCGCCCGGTGTAGCATCGCCTACAATACCGAAGGTGGTTTTTTGCGCTTCCCAGGTATTGTTCTTGGTATTGGCTTTTAATAAATAATATCCTGTTGAAGGTACAAAAAGGTTGCCACCAGCTCCCGCTGCAAAGGTACCGCCGGCATAGCTATCGGTATTAGTACTGCTTGCCCAGCCGTAAGTGGTTGTCCAGTTTACATCGGTAGTTATTTTAAATATCAGGTTAGCGGCATCAGCAAAATTCACATAGCCTTCGTACTCTTTGTTATCTAATATCGATGCCACCTTTTCGGCAGTAGCAGGCGACCAACCCTGATAGGCCGCCGGTACGTGTAACGATGGATAGTTTACAATAACCGCGTAAGGTGTAGCTTTAACCTCAATTACGTTCGAGAACAAGGTATCCACATTAGTACGCAGTTCTGATTTTACCCTTACTTCCAGCTCGGCACTTGCGCCCGGTGTAAAACCCATTAATACGAGTGAATTGTTAAGATCGCCAACGGTGAATTTTTGCTCAAGCGCGGCAGTACCATCAAGTGCGTACTCGCGGGCAGCGGCAAACTTATTGCCTTTTTTGTCGATTTGTAAGGTGTACTGCACAGCTGCGTTGTAGCCATAATCAGCCTTGTTCCAGGTAAAAGTTACGGCATTGTCGTTTGCAGTTTCGCTGCTTAGCTGTATATCGGTAGCGCTTGATTTAAGGGTTGAGGCGGTGCCCTCTGCGGCTGACCTTACGGTCACCGTATCCTTTTTGCAGGCCTGCATTACCAGCAGGGCCATAGCTATAAATAAGCTTTTAATTATATAAGTTCTCATTTAATTAAGGTTTAATAGCCTTGGTTTTGCACAAGGTTAGGGTTAGCATTTACATCAGATGATGGTAGCGGGAAAAGATTACGGAACGCCTCAACTGCGCGGCCGTTGCGTGCGCCACCTTTCCATGGCCACAGGTAGCTGCTGCCGGTAAACCTGCCGTAACGGATTAAATCGCTCCGGCGGAAGCCCTCCCAGTAAAGCTCGCGGGTACGCTCGTTAAGCACATCGTTAAGCGTGTAACTGCTTATGTTGCCACTATTGTTACCATAGGCACGCTGGCGCAACAAATTGATATAACCGATTGCCGTAGCCTCAGAGCCTGCACCACCACGTTTAACCGCCTCGGCGTACACCAGGTACATTTCGGCAAGGCGGAACAGCGGAAAATCAGTGGAAGTATACACGCCATTTGGCGATGGTGGCGTAGCGCCGGTTGAGGTAATATTACTAAACTTAGCTACCGCTAAACCATCAGTAAAAATGGTGATGTCATCCATCTCAATTTTATTACCCGCGAACATGGCGCGTTTGTCGGTATTGCCGCTGTAGTCGCCAAAGGTTTCGGGCAGGTTACGTGTGCTGCGCATACCGCTCCAGCCGCCATTAGGTACACCAAAAGTAGCGGGCCCCATCGCGCCGCTTACGGCTGCATTAATCAGGTAAGTGGTACCGCCATAATTTTGAGAGTTTACGCCATCATAATTAATAGCGAAAATGGTTTCGGTATTGTTGAGGTTATTATCGCCCAAAAATAAACTACGGTATGAGGCATTAAGCGAATAAGCAGAGTTAATTACTTTTTCCGCATAAGTTATCGCTTCGTTATACTTATTGTTGCCTGATCCAAGGTATACTTCGGCATTCAGGTAGATCCGGGCAAGTAGCGCTTGCGCAGCAGCCTGATCTGCACGGCCATACTCATTTTGTTTAGCGGCTACCAGTTCCGGTTCAATAGCTTTTAATTCGCTTTCGATATAATTGAACAGGTTGGCACGGGTAGTTTGCGGCGGGGTGAACTTACCAATCGGGTCATTCTCTGTTACAAACGGCGGATTGCCAAACAAATCCATCAGCACCCAATACTCAAACGCGCGCAAAAAACGCGCTTCGGCGCGGTAACGGCGTATATTGTCGGCTTCGGCACCACTGATGTTGCGCGATGCGATCTTTTCGTCGGTTGACTCGCGGATGAACTCATTACATGCTGTGATATGATATAAACACCGGCTGTATAATCCGCGGATCATGACGTTGGTTGATGTCCAGTTCATCACATGGAAATCCTGTAATCCCGGGTCATTCCATACAATGGCGGCTTCATCAGTAGTAAGCTCCTGTAAATTCCAGAACAATCGTAAAAAGTCTGACGTGCCCTGGTCAATACCGGCAATATCGCCTTCACCGGCATCCGGGCCGCCGTTGCCGGTAAGCGCAAAGGCTCCGTAAATTTTCGCAAGCGATTGCTTGTAGCCTTCGGGCGTGCTGTACACCTTATCGGCTGTAAGTGCGTTTGTTGGCACACGGTCCAGGTCTTTCTGGCAACTGCTTATGGTTGCCGCCAGCATAATTACACCTGCTATATATTTAAATGCTTTCATGTTCGTAATTAAAAATCAAGGTTAACACCTAAAACGAATGTGCGCGGGCGCGGATAAAAGTTGTTATCGATGCCATTGGCAATCTCCGGGTCGAGGCCGGTATAATTGGTTATCACAAAAACATTCTGGCAATTGACGTTAACGCGCAAGCCAACTTTATCGCCAAAAATTTTACCGGCATTATAGCCTAAACCAAGGTTATCCATCCTCAGAAAGGAAGCATTCTCCAGGTAATAATCGCTCAGGTACTGGTTATTATCAAAGCCTGACTTGAAAATCTCGGTACTGGCGTTGCCCAAATAACCCGCAGGGTTAAGTATACCGCGTGTTACACCAACATTGGCTTTGGTGTTGTTATACACGTAGTTGCCTAAGTTTGAACGCAACACTGTTGAAAGCGACCATTTTTTATAATTAAGCTGCGTGCTAAAGCCGAGTATAAAGTTCGGCATGGCGGCTTTTACACGGTACAGGTCCTTCTCGTTGATTATGTTATCTCCGTTGAGATCTTCATAAATACCTTCTTTTGGTTTGCCATTAGCATCATACACCTGGCGGTACAGGTAAAATGTTTGGGGCCTGTAACCAACCGAGTTGATTTGCACGGTATTACCCGTTCCGCCTGAAATACCGCCCACCTGGTCGCCCGGGTAGGTTGGATTATTAACCGCGGTAAGGTTAGTAATACGGGTATTATTATAGGTAAAGTTGAAACCCATATCCCAACTAAACACCTTGTTTTTTACCGGTGATGCATTGATGCTGAACTCAACGCCCTTGTTTTCGATATTACCCACGTTGGTGGTAATAAAATTGCTGAAGTTTGAGCCAAGCGGAGACGGGATGCGGTTTAAAAGATCTTTGGTCTTTTTAAAATATACATCAAGCGCACCACTGATACGCCCGTTCAGGAAACCGAAATCAACACCGGCGTTATAGGTTGCGGTTTGCTCCCATTTTAACGATCTGTCATAAGCAGCCGGGGCATACATGTTGTAAAAGGTATCACCTAACTGATATTTAGCCGATGCAACGCTAAGCGCGTAAGTTGGCAGGTATGAGTAATACGGAATACCATCCTGCTGGCCGGTGATACCGTAGCTCAGGCGTAACTTCAGGTCGCTTAAGGTGTTCGACTCTTTCAGGAACGACTCCTGATTAATGCGCCAGGTTAAGGCGACCGAAGGGAAAACACCCCAGCGGTTTTCGGGAGCGAATTTAGATGAACCATCGGTACGTACCGATGCCGCTAAAATATACTTATCGGCAAGGGTATAAATTAAACGGCCGTAGTATGATATCAACGTATTTTGCGGCTTATCAAAAGGAAATAACGGTTGTGAGCCGGCTACTACCTGCCCGTTTGCGTTATAGCTTGGATAATAATATATCTTGGTTAAAAAATCGTAGTAACCGTAACCCGCAGTAGCGTTAATATTACTGTTTATTGATTTCAGGTCCTTGGTATAATTCAGGTAAAACTCCGCAACCTTATTGGTTACATCCTGCTGATAGCGGTTATCTACGCCACCCACTGCAAAACTTTGCGCCGCGTTGGCGGGCACATAAGTAGTTCCCTTGCCGTTTGATATGTCATACCCCAGGTTTAGGTTGGCGTGCAGTTCAGGCAAAAAATGCATACTGTAATCAAACTGCGCGTTACCATAGCTCCTTTTTACCTGGCTTTTACCCGTATTTTGTGCCAGCAAGGCTACCGGGTTGCGGGGCGCGTTAGGGTTCGGAATGGCATTGCCTACATTGTCAAAATTCGTCCATTCAAAGTAGTTGCCGAATGTATTTTTGGCGAATACCGGTTGGGTCGGATCAAAAAACACTGCCGAACCAATTGCGCCCTGGTTGGCAAAGCGGGTATCGGTAAGTGCGCCTTTTACGTTAACATCAACCTTTAAATGGTTATCCAAAAACTTAGGGTTAAGGGTTAAGGCACCGGTTGTACGCTGCAAATTATCGGTAACCAGTATACCTACTTGTTTAAGGTAACCTGCAGACACGCGGTACGGTATATTTTTGTATGAACCTGCTACGCTGATATTATTATCAGTACCCAACGAGGTTTGGTAAATTTCATCCTGCCAGTTGGTGTTGGCTTTACCCAACAACGCTTTCTGGTCGGCATTGCCTTTCTCGTTTACGTAAGCCCTGAACTGGTCGGCGGTAAGTACATCAACCTTTTTGCCTACTTTGTAAGCTGATAGCTGCGAGCTAAAGTTTACTTTAGGCGCACCCGACGCACCTTTTTTGGTGGTGATCAGTATAACACCGTTTGATGCACGCGAACCGTAAATGGCCGTTGCCGATGCATCTTTTAGAACTGTGAATGATTCTATATCATTCGGGTTAATTAAACTCAACGGATTTGAAGCACCTGATATGGCGTTATTGCTCAACGGCACCCCATCAATAACAATCAGCGGATCATTGCTCGCGGTAAGTGAAGCGCCACCCCTTATACGGATTGTGCTACCCGCCCCCGGCGCACCGCCGTTTGGCGTAATGGTAACACCGGGCACCTTACCTGCAATTAACTGCTCGGGCGTGGTAATGCTACCTTTCTGAAAATCTTTTGATGAAACGGTGGAGATAGCGCCGGTTACGCTCTTTTTTTGCTGGCTGCCGTAACCTATAATCACAACCTCATTTAAAGCCGAGGCAGCGGCGGGTTTCAGGTTAAAGGTTACGCCTTCGCTACCGGCGTTAAAGCTTTGCGAGAGTTGCTGGTATCCTAAAAATGTAACAGTAACGGTGGTCGCACCGGCTGGCAAACCTGTAAGTTTAAACTTGCCGTTTACATCAGTAGCGGTTGAGCGTGCACCGGCCGTAACAGAAGCGCCCGGCAGTGGCTGGCCTTTTTCATCAAGCACCTGCCCGCTAATGCTGCCGGTTTGCGCGAACGCAAAATTTACGGCCATAGCAAACAAGAGCAACAAAGTTGTTCGTAAATAAAAATTTCTCATTTAAAAGTGGTTTATTGGTAACGCGACGTTTATAATCGGACTACAATAATAGGCTGATAATTATGCCTGACGTTTGTTCAAATCATCATAAAAGTTGTTCGTTTTAACTTAATTTGAGCTCAAAACGCGCTTTTTATATAACATTGCCCTAACAGGCGCATAATATTGAAAGCAATTACCGTCAGCCGGACATATTTAAATAATGTTACCTAAATTAGGCCGTTATAAAATCTAAATGCCCTCAATCCTTTGTAGAAAAATAATTACGGGTACCCTGTACGCTGTGTGTACCTGGCTGTGTTTAACGCTTACCGCGGTTACCGTTAAAGCGCAGGACATGGTATTTGATCACATCGGCAATAACGAAGGGTTATCAAACAGCACCATACAAGCCATCATTCAGGATAAGCGGGGCTTTATGTGGATAGGCACGCGCGATGGCCTTAACCTGTATGACGGGCGGCAGATCACGGTTTTCAGAAACGTGCCGGGCGTTCTTAATTCCCTTAGCGACAATTTTATTACCTGTTTATATACCGACCGCGAAAATAACCTTTGGGTTGGTACCAGCAACGGCCTTAATCAATACAATAACCACTTACGCACATTCACGGCTTATGTAGGTAAAGATCAGCCGGGCGTTGCCTTACACGGCAACCGCGTAAATGCCATATTTGAAGACACGCAAAAGCGCCTTTGGATTGGTACTAACGGCGGGCTTAACCTGATGGATCGATCAAGCGGGACATTTAAACTGATGCATTCCGGCGGTGCTGTAAATTGTATTTTTCAGGATAGAGATAAAAATATTTGGCTCGGCACCGAACGCGGACTTGTAAACTATACTGCTAAAGGCGAACCCATTTTTAATACCGCTGTTAGCAGCATACAACAGGACAGTAACGGCAATTTATGGTTAGCTACGGAAAGTAACGGATTGATCAGTTATAACATAGCCAAAAATACTCCTACATTTTACCGCCATAGCGATGCCGACCCAAATAGCCTGGGCAGCGACCTGATATTAGCTTTGCTCGCCGATAAAAGGGGACAAATTTGGGTGGGTACCATAAACGGCGGCCTAAATATATTTAACCCGGCAACTAACGGCTTCAAAAAACACACATACCGAGTGGGGTTTGAGGATGGGCTATCGCAGCGTACCATAAGTGCCTTGTTTGAGGACAGGCAGGGCAACTATTGGATAGGCACCCACCGCGGCGGCGTAAATGTATACTCACCAAAGGCCCGTAAGTTTAAGGTTTACCGGCAGCAACCATCGGGAAAAGGGCTTAGTTATAACGATGTAAAGTGTTTTGAGCAGGATCATTTAGGCCGCATATGGATTGGCACCGATGGCGGCGGATTAAACCTGTTTGATAAAGCCGGCAATACCTTTAAAGTATACAATAATAAAGTTAACGACAGGAACAGCCTTGGATCTGACGCGGTGCTCGACCTGACTGAAGACAGGCAAAAACGAATGTGGATAGCCACCTGGGGCGGTGGGTTAAACTTATTCAATCCGCAAACGCAAAGCTTTACAAAGTACATCAATAAAGCGGACGATGCTACGTCGCTATCATCAAACTTTGTACAAAAGGTTTACCAGGATAACGAAGGCAAATTATGGGTAGGCACCTACTTTGGTGGCTTAAATATTTTTCAACCCGAAAGCGGCAAGTTTCGCCGTATAATCAGAGGTTCCGGAAACTCCGTTTTAAGTGGCAACAATATTTTATCTATAAATGAAGATGCCTACAACGACCTGTGGATAGGCACTGATGATGGCGGCCTGAACCGTTACAACAAGCAAACCGGCGCATTTAAGCACTATTTTACACAAGCGCCGCGTATGCCTGATATCCGGGTAATATTTTCGGATAGTAAAAAACGATTGTGGATCGGGCAGTCGGGTTTGTATGTGTTTGACAGAAAAGCCGACACTTTTCGTGTTGTTACCAACAATGCCGGACTCGATCATGTATTTATTAAGGGTATAACCGAAGATAATAGCGGGCAGTTGTGGATCTCTACCTCGAACGGGTTGCTGCGTTTTAATCCTGAAACCAACAAAGTAACCACTTATAACACCTCGGATGGTTTGCAGGCCATGGAGTTTGAGGCAAACGCGTTTATGAAAGCCCGCGACGGTGAAATGTATTTTGGCGGCATAAACGGCTTTAACACTTTCTATCCGGAAAAGATAAATGCCAACACTTATATGCCGCCGGTGTACATAACCGGTTTCCAGATATTTAACAGGGAGGTTTTTATAGGCCCGGGCTCGCCGCTTAAGCAAGATATCAGCATAACCAAAACTATAAGGCTCGATTATCAGCAATCGAGCATATCATTCGCCTTCGCTGCGCTAAATTATATAGCGCCGCAAAACAACCTGTATGCCTACAAACTTTCGGGCATTGATAAAAATTACGTGTACACCAAGGCCAACAAGGCGGTTTATACCAACCTTGACCCGGGTACATACACATTCCATGTAAAGGCTGCTAACAACGATGGGCTATGGAATAACAAAGGCGTAAGCCTCACCATAATTATAACGCCGCCCTGGTGGCAAACCTGGTGGTTTAAGGTGATTGTAGCGCTGTTTGCCGGGGCAGCGGTGTACATTTTTTTACGCTACAGGCATCAGCAACAACTCAAAAAGCTTGAGGAGCAAAAACGGGAAGAGATACATCAAACCCAGCTGCAGTTTTTTACCAATATATCGCACGAGTTCAGAACGCCGCTGAGCCTCATCCTCGGACCGGTTGAAAACCTCATCAACAGCGATCAGCAAAAACCGGGTACCGAACTCGCCCAGGCGCATAGCACTATTTACCGCAATGCCAAAAGACTAATGCATTTGGTTAGCGAGCTGATGGATTTCCGTAAAGCGGAGTCGGGATCACTGCGCCTGAAGGTAGCCCAAGGTAACATTGCCTTATTTTTACAGGAAATTACCGGCGAGTTTAGCAACTGGGCGCTGCAAAAAGGGATAACTTTCAATATTGATATCAGCAACGCGCGAGACGCCGTTTTATTTGACAGGCAGGTACTCGAAAAAATACTACTGAACCTGATCAACAATGCCCTAAAATACACTAACAACGGCGGCGAAGTATGGGTTAAGCTATTGTTTGATCCGGAAAAATATGTGTCGCGCTTTACGCATGAGCTTAAAATTGATAATGCGTACAGCGGCAGGGAATACATGTACATTGTGGTGGCCGATACGGGTGTGGGTATCTCAGCCGAATCAATGCCTAACCTTTTTCAACGTTACTACCGTATTGCCTCTGCGCACCTTGGTTCGGGCATCGGGCTGGCATTTGTTAAAACGCTTACACTGTTGCATAAAGGCTACATTAAGGTTTACAGCAAACGCAACGGTGGCACGGATATTTTGATAGCGCTGCCTATAACTGAAACAGATTACAGTGCTGCGGAGCGCTGGAAAGCCAATACAGATACTGCTGCCGACCTTTTTAGTAACGATGATTTTTTTGAGTATACCGAGGAAAACGTTGTCGAACAGATAGATGACCACAGCGGCAAGCATCACTTAAAAAATATTTTGCTTGTTGATGATAATGTGGAGCTACGCAACTTTTTGCAGGATTCGCTGCAAAAGCATTTCCGAATCACAGTAGCCGGTAACGGCGTTGAAGGCCTGGCCAAGGTGGAAGCGCAAACGCCCGACCTTATAATCAGCGATGTGATGATGCCCGAAATGGACGGCATGGAGTTTTGCCGCCATGTAAAACAGGATTGGCAAACCATGCACATCCCCTTTATTATGCTCACCGCCCGCAACGCGCTGGAAGCGCAGTTAGAAGGCATTGGCTCGGGCGCGGATAGTTATTTACCCAAGCCGGTAAGCATTAACCTGCTGCTGCTAACCATCAACAATATTTTTAACCGGCAAAACCGCCTAAAAAACCGTTATACCGAAGATTACGCTTTCGAGGCTAAAGATGCTGCCCGTACCGAAAAAAACCGCCAGTTTATCAATGACCTGATCCGTATAATTGAAGAAAGTATTGCCGACCCGCTGCTGGATGTACAATACTTATGCGATGCGCTCAACATGAGCCGCACCAAGCTTTACGAGTTGATTAAGCAGCTTACCGGGCAATCTATCATTGAATTTATCCGCACCGTGCGGCTTAATAAGGCTAAACATATACTTACGCACGAGGAAATATCAATTGCCGAAGTAATATTGCGGGTAGGTATACAAACGCAGGCTTATTTTACCAAGGCGTTCAAAAAAGAATTCGGTAAAACACCATCGCAGTACCTGCAGGAGCTTGAGAAAAAAGATTAAGTTGGTTATTGGTTAGCGCTATCGCTCCGCAAACTAACGGATATTAGTTTATAGCCGGCATCCGTACGCAAAAAATCAAAGTGATCCTGTTGGATATCGCCGTCTTTATGGTAAGTGATAACAACTTGCTTTACCGGGTATTTTCTATACAACGCGGCTCCGCAGTCATCAAAGTATTTCTCAAATCCTATTGAGTTATAATCAAAAATGTACGGGTTAAGGCTATCAGTAAACACGTGGTATTCGCAGGCCGGATTATTGAGATTGAGCAAAAGAGGCCTTATAACACTGAATTGCTGGTCGATGAATTCTTCTTTGCTCCTTTTTTTCCATTGCTCGCTATTACCCCAGTTATAAATCGAATCATCGCATAGCTTAAGCAAGTTTTCAGCGGTTAAATTTTTCAATAGTGAATCCTTCAACCATGCTTTAAATTCCCTATCGAAACTTATAAAAGAATAATACTCACCGTTTACAGCCTTAAAACTTTCTCGCAAAGGGTTATCGCTCGGTTTTTTTAGAATCAACAGCGAATATAAATTCAGATCATCATCATATTTAAAATCATTTACTAAAAGTTTGTTCCTCGTATCTATCAATACCTCTTTACCGCCCACCCAAGGGTATTGGTTATGTTCATCTATTTTGCCTGCGTCAAAAGTTCCGCCTTTTAAGGCTACTATCAGCCCGTTGGCAACGGGCGTTAAATTATTATACTCGGCCGGGATGGCAACGTCACCCTTTCCGTTGAACATGCCCACCTTATATGTGGCGCTATCTCTGAAACGGATAAAACCTTCACTTTCACAATCAGGAGTGTTATCAAAAATATATAGTTGCTCCACTCCCACTTTTTTGCCTGATTTTGTAAGATAATAAGATGACCATTTGCCATTTGTGTTTTCAGTTACCGCCTTGATGTTAACGAATTTACCTCCGAATGTAAGTCCTGAAAACTTAGGCCTGATCATCACTTTACCTGCTTTATCCTTAAAACCAACCAAGGTAGAATCAGCATTCCAAAACGATATCCAAACGCTTTTATCCTGGCTGAATAACAGGCACGGCGTAAACATAATGATGATAAATAATATTACTTTGGTATTCATCTATGTAAGATTAAGATCTATAAAAAACGTGTAAATAATCATTATCATATTTTAAAATACTACTCTTAAAGGCATACCTAAAAGGCAGATATTCAATATTTATGATAAATTTTATAAACACCGTTAGAATACTCATCCGCTGCAAACTTTGCTGAATTGCCGTTTGCGGAAATTTCAATTATATAGTGAGAAGATTTTCTTCCGCTCCCATCATCCTCAACAAATAATCTCTCTCCCGTTAATTTCCACTCGTGATCCCAGATATTTAGCCCGTTAATTTCATAGTACTAACCTCTTATAATAGTTGTACTAACAGTAAAATCTCGTCTTGTATCCATTTTAGATTACTATGCTAATGTAATTATAGCTTTTAAATTTAAATCTAACATCAACCATCGTAGACTGTAATAGTCATGCTATTGCCATCTTGATCTCTTATGACATTTTAATGGAACAATCATTCCGAATTGAATATATATTTGCGGAACGATTATTCCAAAATAGAAATTAAATCACAATGAAAAAGTTAGAAAACAAGGTAGCCGTAGTAACCGGAGCTTCAAAAGGTATAGGCGCAGGCATAGCTAAAGATCTGGCAGCAGCAGGTGCCACAGTAGTGGTAAATTATGCATCATCAAAAGAAGGTGCCGATAAAGTAGTTGCTGAAATTGAAAGTTTAGGTGGCAAAGCCATTGCTGTACAAGGTGATGTTGCTAATCCCGCAGACGTTGACCGCCTTTTTGCCGAAACCAAACAATCATTTGGCCAGGTTGACATATTGGTTAACAATGCAGGTGTATACAACTTCGGTTCAATTGAAGATTTTGATGCGAATGAGTATCATCGCCAGTTCAATATCAACGTATTGGGCTTATTGCAAGCCAGCCAGGCAGCGGTTAAAAGCTTTGGTGAGAATGGTGGCAGCATCATCAACATCGGCTCAACCATTACTAACCTGAATATGCCGGGCAGTGTAATTTACACCGCTACAAAAAGCGCTGTTGAGGCCATTACTAAAGTGCTTTCAAAAGAGCTTGGCCCTAAAAACATCCGCGTTAACTCCATTAACCCGGGTATGGTTGAAACCGAAGGCACCCATACTGCCGGTTTGATCGGTAGCGACATGCACCACGAAGTTACCAAAACCACACCGCTCGGCCGTATTGGTCAGCCGGATGACATTGCACCTGTAGCGGTATTCCTCGCATCAGATGATTCACGCTGGTTAACCGGTGAAATACTGGTGGTAAGCGGCGGTGTACGCTAATTATCGGCAGCCGTAAAACAGGTTAATGTAACGGCTGTTAAACATTTAATATAAAATAAATTAGCTTTGCTCACTAAAGGGCAAAGCTTTTTCGGTTATGGCACGTAGTAAAGATTTTGATGAAGAAGAGGTTTTAAAAAAAGCTGTATGCACATTTTGGCATAAGGGGTACAATGCTACATCTATGCAGGATTTGGTAGATGCCCTTGGTATAAGCCGCTCAAGCCTGTACGATACCTATGGAGATAAGCACACGCTGTACATAAAGGCGCTTGAATATTACCAAAACTCGGGCAGTAACCACATGTGCGATTTGGCCAACAGCCCCATCCCCGCCAGGCAGGCCATCCGCCAAATGCTGGAGTACACTGCTACCGCGCTTTTAAGCGACGAACAGCAAAAAGGTTGTTTTATGGTAAATGCCGAAATAGAGGTTGCCCCACATGATACCGAAGTACGCAATATTGTTTGTAAAACCGAGCAGCGCACTGAGGAGAGCTTTTACATCGCCATAAAAAAAGGGCAGGAAAAAGGCGATATCACCAGCAAACAGGATGCAAGGGCGCTGGCCCGCTTTTTATATAACGCCGTAAAGGGCATACAGGTACTGGCGAAATCAAGTACTGATAAAGCCTTTTTTGATGATATTATTAATACCACCCTCTCCGTATTGGATTGATCCGGCTTAAAATGTTAATTTGCGCTATGAGCAAGTTACAGGGAGCATTCAGGTTATTTGACGAATATAATATGCAGGACCCGCGCACACTGGAATGGGACGGCACCACGTATCCGTTTGAGTATGCCTATGCTTTGCGATTGTATGACTGGGTTTTAAAGCTACAGCCTGGTGCCTGTGAAGAATTGCTTTTAGCATCGCGCAGCCAGCACATTGGCCGCTGGGAAATGCCGCGGGAGAGTTATCCTGAAGGACGTGAGCCTTACCTGAAATGGCGTAAAGACCTCGCTCAGCATCACGCTACCGTTACCGCCCGGCTAATGCAGCAGGCCGGTTACAGCGATGAGCAGATTGACCGTGTAAGCGAGATCATCCTGAAAAAACGTATTAAAGTTGACGCGGATGTACAAACCATGGAGAACGCACTTTGCCTTGTTTTCCTGGAATATCAGTATGAGGATTTCCGTAAAAAGTATGAGGGCGACCCGGAAAAAATGGTGAACATCCTGTACAAATCCCTTTTAAAGATGGACGCGCATGGCCACGCTTTTGCCTTGCAACTCCCCTACTCTGATGGTGGCCTGGAGCTTATTCAGCAAGCACTAACCCGCATGGCTAAATAAGCCAACTCATATCTTATCTAATGCCTTGCGCCTGCCTTTGCCGTTATTTTTAAACTGGCTTGGCGTTAAACCCGTAACCGTTTTAAACTGCGCCGAAAGGTGCGCGCTGCTGCTGTAACCCATTTTCCAGGCAATCTCATTGAGATTTAGCTCGCCGTACTCAAGCAGTTCTTTTACTTTCTCTATTTTTTGCTGGATGATGAATTTCTCAATAGTGGTATCTTCACTATCCGAAAACTGGCGACTAAGCTGTCCGTAATCCTTATGCAGATGATCAGCCAAGTAAGCCGAAAAGTTCACCTGTTGCTCGGCCAGGTCACTATGGTGTACCTTTTCAACGATGAGGTTTTTGATGCGCTCAACCAGTTTGTCTTTCTCGTTGTCCATCAGCTCAAAACCTAATACTTTTAATGAAGAAGCGATGGCTGCAAGCGCGATAGCATCCGGCTCCGGCTGTACGGTAACGCTGCCCAGATCAATAGCCGTAACCGTAAAGCCCAAACCTTCCAGTTGCTGCCGTACCACCAGGATGCAGCGATCACAAACCATATTTTTAATGTGCAGCACCATGTTTAGTTAAATGCTTTCGGCCTGGTAGCCTTTTTCTTTAAGCGCGGTTATAACGGCTTGTTCAGATAGCGCATCGTCGCTGTTTATCGTCAACACCTTTTCGGGCGAGGCTACATCTACCTGCCAGTCTATAACACCTTCAAGGCTGTTTAATGCCGGGGTTACAGCGGCTATACAGCCACCACATTTTATGTTGGTTTTGAATTTTAATGTTTCCATATATGTTGATAATAACAAAATTAAATATAGAGTTTTGAAAATTTTA
Source organism: Mucilaginibacter roseus (assembly GCF_021215455.1). GTDB lineage: Bacteria > Bacteroidota > Bacteroidia > Sphingobacteriales > Sphingobacteriaceae > Mucilaginibacter > Mucilaginibacter roseus. The sequence continues at coordinate 364,014 of NZ_JAJPWV010000004.1, forward strand.
ACCGCAGGCTATTGCTCACTACCGATACCGAACTTAAAGCCATCGCGGCCCCGGCTATCATCGGGTTAAGCAAAAAACCGTTAACCGGGTATAATATGCCTGCCGCTATCGGTATGCCGATCAGGTTATAAATAAACGCCCAAAACAGGTTTTGCCGTATGGCTTTCACCGTTAAGCGGGATAAGCGCAGTGCCTTTGGCACCTGTCGCAGATCAGACGATACCAGGGTTATTTTGGCTACATCCATGGCGATATCGGTACCCTTGCCCATGGCTATACTTACATCAGCCTGTGCCAGCGCCTGGCTATCATTAATTCCATCGCCGGCCATGGCTACTACCTTGCCCTGTTGCTGCAATTGTTTTATAAAACCGGCTTTATCTGATGGCAATACATCAGCCTGGTAATGTTTTATACCGGCCTGCCGGGCAATGGCGGCGGCGGTTTGCTGGTTATCTCCGGTAAGCATATATACTTCTATGACCTGACGGATTAATTGCCGTATTGCCTCAGCCGAGCCCTCCTTTATAGCATCGCTGATAACGGCGACAGCGAGCACCTGCCTGTCATCAGCAAAATAGATAACGGTTTTTGCTTTATTCTGAAAACGGCTTAGAGCCTCAGCCAGGTCAGCCGGGATTGCTATCTGTTTTTCGGCAATCAGTTTATGGCTGCCTGCGTAATAAGTTACGCCGTTATACCCGGCCTTTACACCACGACCGGTTATGCTTTCAAAAGCATCGAGTTTAACAGTTGAAGCATCTTTTAAATCATCACACGCTACAATAGCTCCCGCTAAGGGATGTTCAGATTGCTTCTCTAAACTGAAAAAAATACTTTTAAGCATTGATATATTATCGGAAACGGAGTCCCCCCATAACAACTCGTTTACATCGGGTTTGCCTACGGTGAGGGTGCCTGTTTTATCAAATACAATAGCGTTTACTTTGTGGCCGAGTTCAAGCGCCTCGGCGTCTTTTATTAAAATACCCTCTTCGGCACCTTTGCCCACGCCTACCATAATGGCTGTAGGCGTGGCTAAACCTAACGCGCAGGGGCAAGCAATAACCAGCACGGTAACCATCGCCATTAAGCCATGCGTTAAGGCATGTTGTCCACCCGCTATCAGCCAAACAGCAAAACTCAACAAGGCTATACCCATTACAACGGGCACAAATATGCTTGCAATCTTATCAGCCAGTTTTTGCACGGGCGCTTTTGAACCCTGGGCATCCTGCACCATTTTTATGATGTGCGCCAGCATCGTGTCAGCCCCGACCTTTTCGGCCCGGAAACGGAAGCTGCCTTTTTGGTTGATGGTGCCTGCAAGCACGCTATCTCCTGCTTTTTTTTCAAGCGGCACCGGCTCCCCGCTGATCATGCTTTCATCAACAAAAGAATTGCCATCGGTCACCATACCATCCACCGCTACCTTTTCGCCGGGTTTAACCATGATGATGTCGCCAACGTTCACCTCGGCAAGCGGCTGTGTTACCTCTGCCCCATTCTTTAACACTAAAACCGTATTGGGTTGCAAACCCATCAGTTTTTTTATGGCTGATGAGGTATTTGATTTGGCTTTTTCTTCCAGCAATTTTCCCAGCATAATAAATACGATGACCACCGAAGCCGCCTCATAATACACATGCGGGTGCAAACCCTGCCTGTGCCAAAACTCAGGGTAAAATGTATTGAACAGGCTGAACAAAAAAGCGATGCCGGTGCTCATGGCCACCAGCGTATCCATATTAGCCTTGCCGTGCGATGCCTGCTTAAACGCGCTCACAAAAAATCCGCGACCGGCCCCAAACAACACCGGCCCGCTAAGCGCCAACATAATGTAATTGGCATACGGTATATCCATCAAAAACATACCGATCACTACCACGGGCAGCGTTAATATAGCCGCGTAAATAAAATTATTTTTCAGCTTTTTATAATGATCCTGCTGTGCTTCGGCCTGCTTCTCGGTGGCGTTTTCTGTATCCACTATCAAATCATACCCAATGGATTGGACAGCCTTTTGCATAGCGATGCGATTTACCTCGGCATTGTTATAAGTAACCTTGAGGGTTTGGGCGGCATAGTTCACAGCGGCTTCCTTAACCCCCTGTTGCGCGGCTACCATACTTTCAACACTGCCTGCACAGGCCGCACAACTCATGCCCGTTACCGGGAAAATTTCTGTTTTTAAACTGTGTGCCGCCATAATGATCTTGAATTTATACTACAAATTTACTTAGAGCAAGGCGCTCATCTCTTACATCATTATGTAAAAGATTTATAGAATAGTGAACCCCTCCTAATCCTCCCTAAGGAGGAGGACTTATTTCAACCTCCTTTCGGATGGTTAGCTGGACTTGATTGCTTTTACCAATAATGTGTTTTACCTATAGATCTTTAAAAGAAAAAAGAGCGTAGGGCTGGCAGAAAACCGGGCCGGGAGTATGGCCGTGTGCGGCTGAAGGTTTTTTCTGCCTTGACTTTTGGTTACTTTGTGTCTAAGACAAAGTAACTGGCCTCTGCGGCCAAGAGCAGGCTGACGATGAATAGAACACAACCGGTTAATAGTAGCATCTTCATTACCTGTCCTGAATTTCTTTTGAGCGATCAAAAGAAACAAGACTTAGCGTCAGCGATCTCATGAGCAGCAATAAAAACATACAAAAGCGAATGAATCGCCGGCTACGTCCTGCCCGGTGAAAGGTTGTGCCTTGGTAGGATTTGTGCTACTCCGGGCATTACTGATGCCGGTTGATAGGGTATTAATTGCTTGTGCTTTTGCCAAAAATAATTCACTCCTCGGGAGGGTCAGGGAGAGATCCGCACACTACTCATTTTATTTGACTCCCTCTCCTTCGGAGAGGGACGGGATTAGGTATTAAGGTTAATTAACGGCTACTAACAGCTAATTTAAGCAATAAAACCACCTACCTCATTAACTACATTGGTCGGTTTAAACTTAGCTTAATTAAATATATGCCGCGTAGCACCTGCCTGTTGCTGATACTGATGTTTTTTGGTTATTCATCATTTGCACAAACTAATGCCGCGCAGCAACCCGGCAACGGCAACCCTATCATCCCAGGCTACTTTGCCGACCCTACCGTTAAAAAGTTTGGCGACATGTATTACATTTATGCTACTACCGACGGCAACGGCGGCGGCCATGGCCCTTCGCAGGTATGGACATCAAAGGATTTTGTGAACTGGACCATGCACGACATGAACTGGCCTACCACTAAGTTCATCTGGGCGCCCGATGTTACTTTGGGCAACGATGGCAAATACTACATGTACTACTGCCAGCCGGTTGAGATATTCGGTGCATGGAGCGATACCCCTGTAGGCCCTTGGACACCATTGAACGCAGACAATAAACCCATTGTAACCAACTTAATGGTACCCAATGTGATCACGCTTGACGGGCAAACCTTTAGGGATGATGACGGGCAATTTTACATGCACTGGGGTACCTGGGGCATATACCCCAACAGCGGCGCGGGTGTTGGCAGGCTTAATGCTGATATGAAGAGCTTTTCGGCTTTAGATAAAATCCCTAACACTATTGCGAAGGACTTTTTTGAGGCCCCGTTCATGTTCAAACGCAAGGGCATTTATTACCTTACTTATTCATCGGGCTATTGCGAAAACGAAACTTACCGGGTGCAATACGTTACGAGTACTAAAGGACCAATGGGACCCTTCACTTACGGTAAAAACAACCCGATACTAACTACTAACGCCGATGGAACGGTACACGGCCCTGGTCATCAGTCGGTTATTGAGGTTAATGGTGAGTATTATATTGTTTACCACCGGCATAATAATCCGCATTCGGGCGGCGGCTTTCATCGGCAGGTATGTGCCGATAAGCTGGTGTTTGATAAGGATGGAAACATTGAAAAAGTGATCCCTACCCACTTGGGTGTTGGCCTGTTCGCAAAAGATACCAATCCGTCAATTGATCTGGCCTATGGCAAACCAGTGAAAGCGTCCTCATATTATAGCGATGACTTTAAGCCGGAATTCGCCACGGACAACAACAACGGCACGCTTTGGAAATCGGGCGATAATCAATCTCCTGCCTGGCTAAAGGTTGATCTGGGAAAAACACAAACGGTAAAAACAATCCTCACGCAGTTTGAATATCCTACATGGTATTACCAATATTTAATAGAATATTCGGCCGATGGCAAGAAATGGCAACCCTTTGCCGACAGAACCAAGAACCTACTGCATGGCAGCCCAATGGTTGATAAAAACGATATTAAGGCACGTTACATACGAATAACGATTAACAATACCGAATATCCCGGCCTATACAAAGCATTGTGGAATATCAAGGTTTATGGCACCGATCTCGCGCTGCCTGAAAGCGATATCATAGCATCAGCAAAGCAGCCCGATGTTCAACATCAAGGTTTATTAGTTGATGTGAATGCCGATAAGCTAATGCCGGGCGAAGCTGTTAAACAGTGGGCAAACCAAGGCAAACAGGGTGGAAGCTTTACGGCGTCAAACAATGCCCCGGTAGCAGGAATGGTGGCAGGTCGTAAAGCACTGGTGTTTACCGGGAGCGAACGATTGGCATCTGATTTTGAAGTACCCTTATCATTAACCGGTAACAGCAGCTATACCGTATCGGCCTGGATCTATAATCCTGCCATCCAGCCGGAAGAGCCTTACCTTACCTGGACCAACGGCGATTACGACCTGCGCAACGCCGTATTCGGTTACGGCAGCGGTAAGGATTTTGGCGCGGTGCAGCATTGGGGCTGGGGCGATATCGCTTATACCCATACGCCCGAAGCAGCTAAATGGCATCATATAGCCGTTACCTTTAACGGCAGTATTGAAAAGATATTTGTTGACGGCAAGCCGGATAACAGCGAAGGCAAGATGCTTTTTTTGCGCCCGGCTAAAAACATGCTGCTCGGCGGGTTGGATGATAGCCGTACCGGATTAAGTGGGGCAATATCAGCTTTACAGGTATATGATTACGCACTTACCGATTCAGCCGTGAGGGTGCTGGCTTCGGCCAACGGTGCAGAAAATATCAACTACTACTTTGATGCGTCAAAGCTAAACTACGGTAAATTAAACAATTGGATAAATGAAGGTGCTGCCGGTGGACAATTTTCCGGCAACACTAATCTTGAAGTTAAGGATGTAGCCGGGCGAATGGCAGTTGCAAACATTAAAAATATCTACCTAAAAACCGGGCAACCGTTACCAAACTACACGCTGGGTATGGCCTATTACGGAGCAATAAACGGTGTTGATGGATGGCATTACCTCACCACTGCGGTAAATGGCAGCAATGCTAAATCATTTGTGGATGGTAAAGAGGTTACCGCCTGTTCCCTACTTATTAAAAGAGAATACGGATATGCCATTCCATCCATTATCGAAATAAACGGCAAGCCAGTAGCTATTAAAATTATTGCTGAGATGATCATGTTCAACGAAACACTTGGTGATAACGAGCTTCAATCCCTCTGCGCAACATGGCAAAACAAACTAAAAGCACCCTTTAAAGCGCCATTGATGGCTCAAATTCCGACAGCGCTAAGTCCGGACATGATTGCTATGCAGGCCGATACCACCGGTAACAACGGCAGGCAATTTTACTTTACCGAAACATCAGGCAATTCCGGTGGGCGATCAAGCGGGTGGACGAACGAACCCTATTTTGTGAACGATGGCCTGCAGCCAAATACCAGTTACAGTTATACATTGAAAACGCGAGATGCATCGGGCAATATATCCGCAAGTACCAAAGCTTTCAAGGCGAACACGTCCACCAAAAACTTTATTACGCTGCGCGATAATTTTAACAAGCCGCATAACTACTTGAAGGATGGCACAAATGGTATCATCTGGGATGGCATCATTGGTAAAGATACATTGCAAACTGCCGATAAAATTGAGGTAAACACCAGCGGCTTGCTGCTTGCCTCAACGGAGTCCAAATGGGATGGTAATAAGCCGTTGGGCCCTTTCCTGTATAAAACGATAGCCGGCGATTTCGTAGCTGAAACACATATTACTGATGTGAGCGGTCTGCGTGAGAAAAAAGTATCAGGATCAAACGAAGCAGGTATAATGGTAAGGTTGGCTAATAGCACAGGCAAAACAGACGAGCTTGTACAAAATGGCATTTTTACCGCATGGAGCGTTGGCAACCTGGTTACTAATCTGCAAAACGGCAATCGGATGCAAAGTAATAACCAATCGGGATTTGATTTTTACCCGCATTTGCAAATTCAGCGCAGCGGCAACCTGTTTTACCTGCGCGGCAGCGAGGATGGTAAGCATTGGAATAACCTACCCGGCAGCCCGGTATTACGCCCTGATTTAGATGGCAAACCCCTCCAGATCGGTTTGTACCAGGCCATTTACGGTGGGCGCAGCGCTTACGGCAAATTCGGTTATTTTAAATTGGTGCAGCCTAAAACAACAACTGCCAGGTAATACCCGGCAGTTGTTGATAATTGTTGTTTAAATACCCTCGGCACCCCTAACCGGCGGTTCAGTTTTAAGCAGGTGCTTAATAAAGAAATTCTTTTTGCTGCGACGGCCGTAAACACCGCCATCGCTATGGCCCATGCCGGGTATAACCAGCAGCTCAAAATCCTTATTAGCCTTTATAAGCTCATCAGCAAAACGAAGGGTTGATTCTGGCGGAACATTCTCATCGGCCTCGCCAACTATCAGCATTAAGTTGCCTTGCAGCTTGGCAGCGTTGGTTATGTTTGATTGCGCGCCATAATGCGGGCCAACCGGGTAACCCATCCATTGCTCGTTCCACCATTGCTTATCAATACGGTTATCATGGCAGCCACAGGCAGCCACGCCTACTTTATAAAATTCCGGGTGAAACAGCAGGCCGCCCGAGGCATTTTGTCCGCCAGCTGAAGTGCCGTATAACCCAACACGGCTTACATCAACCTGCGGGTACTTGGCGGCAAGCGCTTTCATCCACAAAATACGGTCATCAAATCCTGCATCGGCCAGATTTTTCCAGCATACATCATGAAAAGCCTTTGAGCGGTTTGCCGTACCCATACCATCAATCTGCACTACAATAAAGCCCAACTGGGCTATGCTCTGCATCTCGTTTACAGCCGAGAAGTTTTTAGGCACAAATGAGTCCTGCGGACCGGCATATATGTTTTCAATTACCGGGTATGCCTTGTTCGGGTCCATATTGGCCGGGCGGTAAACCACACCCCAAATGTCTGTTTTGCCATCGCGGGCTTTAGCCACAAAAACCTCGGGCAGTTTTATGCCGGTAGCTAATAATTTTGATAGATCTGCGGTTTCCAAATCCGCTATCTTTTTACCCGTGACGGTGCTGCGTAAACTAACTACCGGGGCTACGTGAACCTGCGAGTAAGCATCTATCATGTACTTTCTATCCGGCGAGTAAGTTACCTGGTGGTTGCCTTTTTCGGGGGTCAGGTCAATCAGCCCTTTACCATTAAAGCCAATGCGGTAGTAATGGATAAAGTAAGGATCCTCGCCGGCGTTCATGCCGCTGCCCTTAAACCATAATTGCCTTTTCTGTACGTCAACACTATCAATATCACGCAGCACCCAGTTCCCTTTGGTTATCAGTTGCTGCTTGCCGGTAAGTGTATTTACCAGGTAAGCGTGCCGCCAGCCATCCTGCTCGGTTACCCATACCGCCTCGTTGGTTTTGGGCAGATAATAAGTGAAAATCCGCTGCTCGTAAATAAAAGTTTTGGTACGCTCATCAATAATATTGCGCGTTTTGCCGGTTTGGCAATCCACCTCTATTAGCCTGAAACGCTGGTGGCCGCGGTCAACCTTTTCAAATGTAAAATAGCGGCTGTTACCTTCACGAAAATGTAACTCGGGCGCGCCGAAAAAGTCTATCTTATCGGCCTCCACCTTCAGTTGTTTCTTTGTTTTTACGTTGAAGATAAAAGGCTCATAGCTGGTAAAATCATCACCGGGCTGGGCATAATCATGACTGCGCAACTGCCCGCGTGTGGTTCCGTCAACCGAACTCAGCACATAATAAACATCCTTTATTTTCTTGTAGGTGATGCGATAGCCTATGATATATTTCCCGTCCGGCGACCACGCAAACTCGCCGTATGGCGCTTCGGATGTCCCATCAGTACTTAAAGCAATCTCTTTGCCGGAATCTTTATTCTTTATTACCAGGTTCCCCTTTTTTTGCATGGCCGTCCATTGCTTGTCGGGCGATACAGAATCGGTAAAAAAACCGCTCCAGCGGTACCGGCGGCGTTGCAGGGGGCGGTTAGGGTTATAAGCCTGAATTGCAGGTTTGATAGTTTTCTCTGCCTTGTAGTTTTTTAGGTCACACATCAGCCAGTCGGCACCGCTTTTAAAGGTGATGCTGCTTTTATCATCACTAAAAAACATGTCGCTGATCCATAGCTTATTGCCGTCAACCTTTTTATCGGTTACCTTTTCAATGGCTTTGGCCAGGCGTTCGTGGTCAAAAGCTTTTTGTTTTTTACCTGTCACAGCTTCTACAACAAAGTATTCGGCTTCGCGGTTATCAAGCGATTTCCTGTACCAGAAACTTTCGCCGGATGACTGCCAGTTCGGGGTTATGTTAGATACTACGGCAATACTTTTCAGCGCGGTATCTAACGCGTTAGCTTGCTTGAACGATTGCAGCACCTGCTGTTGCGTAGGCATGTAGGGCACATTTTTTTTCTGCTGTGCCCATGTGGTTTGAAACGCGAGCGTCGCGGCAAAACAGGTTATTAGTGAGCGGATCTTCATCTGTTTAAAATACTTGTTAGGGAAATTTTGGCAGTAAATTACAACACTGGCGCGGTAAAACCCAACTTACGGTTGCAGTGGTTAAAATCCGAAAATCATCAGGTAATATCCTATCCTGCTTTGTTATATTGCTGTTACAAAGCAGCATTTGCAAAATGTATATTTCACATTATTGCCTTATTTTAGCCGGATGGAGAATGCAGATTATAAGCCCGAACTGCGCACCGTAAACGTTACCCGTTACGTTACGCCGCTGCGCGAGGGAGGCTCGCTGCCGGCCATTGCCGAGGCCGACGACGATTTTTTATATGTGCTTAAATTTAGGGGTGCCGGGCAGGGTGTTAAGGCGCTGATTGCCGAGCTGATCGGCTGCGAAGTGGCTCGTTTGCTTGGCTTTAGAGTACCTGAATTGGTGTTCGCCAACCTGGATACGGCCTTTGGCCGGTCAGAACCCGATGAGGAGATACAGGATTTACTGAAAGCCAGCGTGGGCCTTAACCTGGCGCTGCATTACCTTTCGGGCGCTATCACGTTCGACCCGGTGGTTACCCGGTTGGATGAGCAGACGGCCTCGCGTATTGTATGGCTTGATGCCATGCTGACCAATGTTGACCGTACACCGCGCAACACCAATATGCTGGTTTGGCATAAGGAACTATGGCTGATAGATCACGGCGCATCGTTATATTTTCACCACTCGTGGGATAACTGGCAGGAAATGGCGCTGCGCCCCTTCGCGCAGATAAAGGATCATGTATTGCTGCCATTAGCTACGCAAATTGAGCAGGCCGATGCCGACTTTAAGACTATTTTGACCAATGAGCGCATCCGCAGCATAGTTGACCTGATACCGGTTTGCTGGCTGGGCGACGAGGAGCCCGAAGCCCGCAGAGATGTTTATTATGAATTTTTGATCCGCCGCATTGCCGCGTCGGAAGTTTTTGTAAAGGAGGTACAGCATGCCCGAGCCGCAACTGTTTGAGTATGCTGTAGTGCGCGTTGTACCCAGGGTAGAGCGCGAGGAATTCATCAACGTAGGAGTTATACTATACTGCCCTAAACAAAAATACCTGGGTTTTGAGTACAAGCTGGATGCCGACCGCCTGAAAGCACTCTACAGCGAACTTGATATTGACGAGTTAAAGCACCACTTTGCCGCCTTTGAGCAGATCAGCCTGGGCAGTAAAGCCGGGGGACCGATAGGCACGCTGGATGTTGCCTCACGGTTCAGGTGGTTAACCGCTACCCGCAGCACGGTGGTACAGTCATCAAAGACCCATCCCGGTTTATGCGATGGCGACCCGGCGCAAAAGTTGAGGATATTGTTTGAAAAATTGGTTTTGTAAAACAATAATACCATGCACACCACTAACTATTACAACACCTTCATCCAGGTAGCTGACGATTGTCCGGTTACGGTGGCCGAAGTTCCGCCGGTAAAGGGTGATCATAAAACCATAGCCAACATTCAGTTTAATATGATGGCATATCACCCGTACGAGTTTACATCGGATGATGTGGTGTTTGAGGCATACGCTAGGAAGAATAATATCAGCGGGGCAGAGAAGCAGGCCGCACGTGAGCAATATTTTTTAAAGGGGCAAGCATGCCTGCGCTCGTCGACCCTGGCCAAGCGTTACGGCTGGGGCATTCACAGCAACGCTGATGGCAAGGTGGCTATATACGGTTTGGGCAGCAAGGAATATGTGCAGTGCAGCCATGATAAGACGCTTAAGCAATTGAAAGCTATGCGCTCGAAAAGGGTGTAATCCATTCATTATCTACATGAAACAAATTATAGAATGTGTACCCAATTTTAGCGAGGGCGTCAATGCCGATACCATTGCCGCCATTGCCAACGCTATCAGCAGTGTTGAAGGTGTAAGCCTGTTGAATGTTGACCCTGGGCATGATGCCAACCGCACGGTGATCACCTTTGCGGGTGAGCCGCAGGCCTTGGTTGATGCCGCCTTTGCCGCCATTAAAACGGCAGGCCAACTGATTGATATGCGCACCCAGAAGGGCGAGCACCCCCGCATGGGTGCTACCGATGTTTGTCCGCTGGTACCGGTGCGCGGCATCAGCATGGATGAAGTGATTAAGTATGCCGATCAGTTAGCCCGCCGTGTTGGTGAGGAGTTACAGATACCCGTTTACCTGTACGAAAATTCACAGCCCGATAAGCGTCGCAACAATTTGTCTGTCATCCGCTCTGGTGAGTATGAGGGCTTTTTTGAGAAGATACACCAACCCGGTTGGCAGCCCGACTATGGTCCCGCCGAAATGGATGCAAACCGTGGCGCCACGGTTATTGGGGCGCGCAACTATCTTGTGGCGTATAATATTACGCTTGATACGAAATCAGTAGATATCGCCAAAAAAATTGCTTACGCTGTGCGCGAAAGCGGTTATAAAGGCGCGCCCGGCAGCCTTAAATTTGTAAAGGCTATTGGCTGGTATATGGATGAATACAATGCCGCGCAGGTATCTATGAACCTGATTAATATTGAGCATACACCTGTACACATCGTTTTTGAGGAAGTGCGCCGCCAGGCACAAAAACTGGGAGCTGAGGTTACCGGCAGCGAGCTGATCGGCCTGATACCGCTTATTTGCCTTGTTGAAGCAGGCAAATATTACCAGGCTAAATATGGCTTAAGTAATGAGTTAAATGAAGCAGTGCTGGTAGAAACGGCCGTGACAGAGTTGATGCTGGGCGCGTTGGGAGAGTTCGACGCAAGCCAGCGCGTAATTGAATATTTGTTGAAAATATAGAAACCCGGCAACGCTTGTGTTACAATTTAAACAACAGCTGAATATTATTTTGATTTACTGTTTGTTTATTATAAATTCGATCATCACCTAAGATTAATGAGGCTATCAATAAAACATCTAACGCAGCTTGCGCTTTTAATTGTGTTATTTGTGATATGCTCATCTGTCAATGCCCAGGTTCGCACGGCTAAAAAAATCAACCTTAAGCTAAAGGCAAGTAATCAATATGCTGTTTTTGATAGCATTTTAAATACGGCCAACGTAAGGTTTACGCAACCTAAAGGCTTTAGAGAAATACCGGCTTTAGATAACGAAGATTTTACTTTTGATTACGCTATGGATATACCCGGCCAGGATTTTGAGGTTTGGTACCAGGTGCGCTCGCAAAAACAGAATTGGGCCAGTTACGACCGCTTTAAAACCGACGAACAGTTAAAACTCGCTAACCCCGACTCAATATATAAAGACATTGCCCAGGCGCATGCTATTGCGTTTACCGGGCAGCGCAATTCGTTCGTCCGGGTTTTACCTTCGGCTGCTCTTAAGCGTTATAATGCCGATGCTGGGCGCTCGTACATACTCACGCTTGAAGATATGCCCGAAACCCGTCACTATCAATATGCTTTGCTTATTGCCTTGCAGAAGTATCATACCGGTACCATACTGATGGTATGTTTTACCAACCAAAAGGATCCGGAGTTTTATAAGAATGTGGAGCGCGCGGGCAGTAGTCTCAAATTCAAAGCGGTAGCGCAAAATGTTAATAAGTTAGCAGATTAAGGTCGCTCTAACTCGTCCGAAATTTTATTTTTGTTGTAACCGGGTGTATTTTTGCACCCTGATAAACTACGTTTATATATGGCTGAACCGAATTATAGTGAAGATAGCATACGCTCGCTCGACTGGAAAGAGCACATACGCCTGCGCCCCGGCATGTACATTGGAAAGCTGGGCGATGGCTCGGCGTATGACGACGGTATATACGTATTGCTGAAGGAGATTGTAGATAACTCGATTGACGAGTTTGTAATGGGCAGCGGCCGCACCATTGAGGTGAACATGAGCGACCATAAAGTAAGTGTGCGCGATTATGGCCGCGGCATACCGCTGGGTAAGGTGATTGATTGCGTATCCAAAATAAATACCGGTGGTAAGTATGATAGCAAGGCCTTCCAGAAATCGGTAGGTTTGAATGGGGTAGGTACCAAGGCAGTTAATGCGCTCTCTACCGCGTTTACGGTACAATCATACCGCGATGGGCGCACAAAGATAGCGGAGTTTGCCAAGGGCGAAATCGTTCGCGATGAGCCTGAAAAGGAAACTACTCAACGCAATGGTACCGCCATTAACTTTACGCCCGACGATACTATTTTCAGGCATTACCGCTTTATACCGGAGTTTGTGGAGAACATGATATGGAACTATGTTTACCTAAACTCGGGCCTTACCATCAACTTTAACGGTCAAAAATATTTCTCGGAACGTGGCCTGCACGATCTGCTTAGCCGCCATACAAACCCGGATACCATACGCTACCCGATAATTCACCTTAAGGGCGAGGACATCGAAATAGCCATGACGCACGGGCAGCAATATGGCGAAGAATATTACTCGTTTGTTAACGGACAGCACACTACCCAAGGTGGTACACACCAGGCAGCCTTTCGCGAGGCGGTGGTAAAAACCATCCGTGAATACTATAAAAAGGAATTTGACGCGGCGGATGTTCGTGCTTCGATTGTAGCGGCAATTGCCATTAAGGTACAGGAGCCGGTATTCGAGTCGCAAACCAAAACAAAGCTGGGCTCGCAAAATGTTGGTCCGGATGGGCCTACGGTGCGCGGCTTTATCAATGATTTTGTTAAAAAGGAACTGGACGATTACCTGCATAAAAATCCGGCTGTTCATGATGAATTGTTGAAACGCATTTTACAATCAGAGCGTGAGCGTAAGGATATTGCCGGCATTAAAAAGCTGGCTAACGAGCGTGCTAAAAAAGCATCTTTACATAACCGTAAACTTCGCGATTGTAAAGTGCATTTCGATGACAACCACGAGCGCAAACAGGAAACTACCTTATTCATCACCGAGGGTGACTCTGCCAGCGGGTCGATCACCAAATCGCGCGATGTGATGACGCAGGCGGTATTTAGCCTGAAAGGTAAGCCACTTAATTGCTTCGGCCTAACTAAAAAAGTGGTTTATGAGAACGAAGAATTCAATCTGCTTCAGCACGCTTTAAACATTGAGGATGGGATTGACAACCTGCGCTATAACAACATAGTAATAGCTACCGATGCCGATGTGGACGGTATGCACATTCGCCTGCTGCTCATGACCTTCTTTTTGCAGTTTTTCCCTGACCTGGTTAAGGCCGGCCACGTGTCTATACTACAAACACCGCTTTTCCGTGTGCGTAATAAAAAGGAAACCATTTATTGCTATAGCGATGAAGAGCGCCGCAATGCCATTGCCAAATTGGGTAACAAGCCAGAGATCACGCGCTTTAAGGGTTTGGGTGAAATATCACCGGAGGAGTTTGGTTTATTCATTGGTAAAGATATACGCCTTGACCCGGTTATCCTGAAAGACGCCAACATTAAGGGTTTGCTTGAATACTTTATGGGTAAAAACACGCCGGCACGCCAGCAGCACATTGTGCAAAACCTGCGGGTTGAAAAGGATGACGAAAGTATTAATCCATTGGTTGCTGAGGCTGAACTGGCCGTAGCAGTTTAAATTGATAATATAGCATAAAAAACAAAGACCCGCTTAATTAAGCGGGTCTTTGTTTTTATATGAGCCTTCTCACTTTTGTATCGGTCGTAATTTTGAGGTTATCCAATCCGCTTATCAGGTTTAGTCCGGGTGTTTTACCTTTTTCGAGTGTGCCCAGGTTATCATCAACACCTAAAAACTCCGCACCGTTTATGGTAGCCCATTGTACCAGGCGTTCCAGGCTTATTTGCGGAAAGTGCTGCTGTATGGTCGCCATTTCTGATAATATACTCAGCGTATGGTTTGAGGCCATGCTATCCGTGCCCAAAGTAATATTGAAGCCCTGATCCATAAACAGGTTGATCTTAGGTAAACGCTTCTCGATATATAAATTGGCGTTAGGGCAAAAGCACCAGTTCACCATCTTATCAAAACGTTTAACAAAGTAAATATCTTTCAGGTTGGTGCAGGTATTGTGTACCAGCAATATATCCTGGTTATTACTCAATAGCGGAATAATAGATTGGATGGAGTTTCGCGCCTGCGGCTTAAAATATTCAATATCTATTTCCAAAAATTTATACAGATCATTAAACGCACCAAGTTTGTAGCGATAAAACTTATTTTCGTCTTCACACTCCTGGTTGTGTATACTGATCAGGTTTTTTCCGGTATCGCTATGCTTTTTTATCAGCCTGAATAATTCCTTAGAAACCGAGTAAGGCGCATGCGGCGTGATTGATGCCGACAAGGGTTTAAAAGCTTCGAGCGTTTGCAGGGCCTGGTCAAAAACTACTTGCGCACGTTCGGGCACAAAGCTCATAGCCTCAACAAAGGTATGATAGTAAATTTTGCTTTGTTTTTTTACAGATGCGGTTACATCAGTATTGGCAATATCTCCTACGGCAACTATACCGTTATTGTACATCATCTCGTCAGCAGCAATGGCGCCGTTTATCACTTCCTGCTCATCGGCAACAACGTTGCGGCGCATGCTGATCACTTCTTTTACAAAGTTAACCAAACCGTTACCGGGCGCTATACGGTCTTTCATGTGCGAAAGCTCCAGGTGGCAGTGGGTATTAATAAATCCCGGGCATAGTACGCCGCTTAACTGCTCTATCTCTCCGGGGATGGTTGAGGGGTCATTGGTGACGGCCAGGATTTTGCCGTTATCATCAACGGTAACAATTCCATTTTTTATCGGATCGGCATAAACGGGAAAAACGTAATCGGCTCTAAAACTTTTCATTGGTATCTGTTAGCATCTTCTAAAACTTTCCCCTGAACTCCTACTCATTCAATTAATACAATTAACTTTTAGTTGTTGTTTTTTAATCAAATAAAAAGAAATGATTTTACAAAAACACAATAATTTTTAAATTTAAGTACTTTTGTGCCGTGAACACTGCAACAGTTAAAACAGATATCCGTAGCTTGACGCTTAACGCTTTACAGGAACAATTTGTTCGTTTGGGCGAAAAGGGTTTCAGGGCCAAACAGGTTTATGAATGGCTCTGGAAAAAATCATGCGTTTCATTTGACGAAATGAGCAATATTTCAAAAGAACTACGTACCAAGCTCGAGCAGAATTTCACCATCAATAATGTTAAAATTCATACCTCACAACTTAGTGGTGATAAAACTATAAAAAATTCTTTTATTTTACACGATAACCACTTAATTGAGGGCGTTTTAATACCTACTCCCGAGCGTATGACTGCTTGCGTATCATCGCAAGTAGGTTGCAGCCTTACCTGCAAGTTTTGCGCTACCGGTTATATGGAGCGCAAGCGTAACCTTAACCCCGACGAAATTTACGACCAGGTAGTATTGATAGACAAGCAAGCCCGCGAAAATTATAACCAGCCACTTACCAATATCGTTTACATGGGCATGGGCGAGCCGTTGCTTAATTATGCCAACATGATGAAATCCATTGAGAAGATAACATCTGAAGATGGACTGAACATGGCAGCCAAGCGTATCACCGTATCAACAGCGGGTATTGCTAAAATGATCAAGAAACTGGGCGACGATCAGGTTAAGTTTAACCTGGCGCTATCGCTCCATGCAGCTAATGACGAAAAGCGCAATACCATTATGCCTATTAACGAGCAAAACTCGCTTAAAGCACTGGCCGATGCGCTTAAATATTACTACGCTAAAACCAAAAATCCGGTTACTTACGAGTATATTATTTTTGATGGTGTGAACGATAATATACAGGATGCCATGGAGCTTGCCCGCTTTTGCAAGCACCTGCCCTGCAAGGTTAACATCATTGAGTATAACCCTATTGCGTTTGCCAGCTACATAAATGCGGGTGAAGATAAGGTAGAAGCCTTTGCTGCCTACCTGCGTAAGCAAGGCATCATCACTAACCTGCGCCGCAGCCGCGGTAAAGATATTGACGCCGCCTGCGGCCAGCTCGCCATTAAAGAAAAAGAAAACGCCCTGTAACACATGTGGCTGCGTAATACTTATCTGGCCGATTTGATTGCGCTGATTTTCCCGGAGCTTTGCGCGGCTTGCGATACACAGCTTGTAAAAGGCGAGCGGGTTATTTGTACCGCTTGCCGTTTTGACTTACCCTACACCAACTTTCATCAGCAAAAGGAGAATATTGTTGCACGCCAATTTTGGGGTAAGCTTAAAGTTGAGCATGCCTATGCGCTGCTTTATTTTACCAAGGGTGGTAAGGTACAAAACATGGTACACCGTTTTAAGTACGATGGCGAAAAACAGATAGGCATCGCCTTAGGCAAAATAGCGGGAGAACAGTTAAACGGTGTTGATCAGGCCGATAAGATAGACTACATTATTCCGGTGCCGCTGCATAAAAGTAAGCTGCGTAAACGGGGCTACAATCAGAGTAAGCTATTTGCCAACGGTTTGGCAGAGAAGTTGAATACGTTGGTTGAAATCAATAACCTTATACGTGTTGTAGCTACCGAAACGCAAACACGTAAATCGCGGTTCGCGAGGTTTGAAAACATGCAGCAGGTATTCACTGTGGCCAATGCGGACAAGTTAACCGGCAAGCATGTATTACTTGTTGACGATATTGTAACCACAGGCTCCACGCTCGAAGCCTGCGGTATAGAATTACTTAAGATACCCGGCCTTAAGCTAAGCATTGCCACTATAGCTTACGCCGAGTAAAGCTGATTAATCTTCGTCCTGATCTGTATCGTCGCCAAAATCAAGCGTGTACGAGCTTTCTGAAGCATCATAAGCTTGCTGGGCATTGCTGGTTTCATCAATCTCACCAATGTCTTCAACGGTATCATCAAAACCGTTTGAGTGTATATCCTGCTGGCTCGATTGCTCGTCGTTCTGGCTTAACTGGTCGTCTTGCTGTAATTGATCTTCTGGTTGTAATTCGTCTTCTGGCTCTATCATGGTGTTAAAGTTTGTTACTATAACAACGATATGCACCTACTGTTGTTTGCTGTTTTTACAACAGCCCTTCATCAGCGAAGCTAAAAAAGCCTTTGTCAGTAATAATCAGGTGATCGAGCACATTAATGTCAAGCATCTTACCGGCGTTGGCTACCTTTTTGGTAAGCTCAATATCCAGCTGACTTGGCTTAAGGTTGCCCGATGGGTGATTATGTACCAGGATGATGGCGCTGGCCTGCTGCTGCAACGCCATGTAGAAAATAATCTTTGGGTCGGCAACTGTGCCCGAAATGCCGCCGCGGCTCACCAACTCCTTCGACAATACTTTTGATGAACGGCTAAGCAGCACAATCCAAAACTCCTCATGGTTAAGATCCATCAGATGGCGGCGCATCAGCTTAAATACATCATGGCTGCCTTTTACCTCTTCTGGCGGCTTGCTCTCAGTTTCGTTACGGCGGCGGCCAATCTCAAGGGCCGCTATAATAGAGATCGCCTTGGCCTCCCCTACGCCCTTAAAGCGGCACAATTCGGTTATGGATGCTTTGCCCAATTTGTTCAGGTCATTCTCGTAATGATGTAATATGCGCTTACTTAGCTCTACAGCTGATTCATCGCGGCTGCCTGAACCTATCAAAATGGCAATCAGCTCCGCATCGGTAAGCGACCGGCGGCCCTGCCCACTCAACTTTTCGCGCGGGCGGTCTTCCTCGGCCCAAGCCTTGATACTGATGTGGTTTTGGTAATCGCTCATAAGTGATCCGAATGTATGGAATTTTGCTTGAACCTGAATCTCGTCTGAACCTGAATTTTTGGAATTAAAGAATTAGCAGTATATCGATAAATTTTAATATGACCCTTCTTCTGAAATTCTACCGATTCCGCAAATTCTAAAACTTCGAGTCAATAAAAAAGGGATAATGCAATGCACTATCCCTTTCAATATTGTTCAATAAGTAAAACTTATGCTAAACCGTTAACGAATTTAGTGAGCTTTGATTTATTGTTTGATGCTTTGTTTTTGTGAATAACGTTCTTTTTAGCTAAACGGTCAAGCATAGAAATTACTTTACCTAAAAGTTCTGTTCCTTCAGCTTTAGTAGTTGCACCTCTTAATTTTTTAATTGCATTACGGGTGGTTTTTGCCTGATACCTGTTACGCAGACGCTTCGCAGCATTTGCTCTGATTCTTTTTAATGATGATTTATGATTTGCCATCTTTTATAGCTTGTTATCCTGTATTTCTAAATTTTAAGAGTGCAAATATACAATCACTTTTTGAATTATACAAAGCCTTTTTAAAAATCATTTTACATTGCATGTTAAAGTTAATCAGCATATTTGGATATGAAAAAAGCGGCGCTAAGCGCGGTTGCCCTTCTAAGCCTTTTAATACTATCATCATGGGGCTATTATGCCCATCATCGCATCAACCGCATGGCAGTGTTAGCCTTACCAAAAGGCATGGCCACTTTTTACAAAGCCAATATTGATTTTATAACAGAGCATGCTATTACGGCTGATAAACGCCGGTATGTTGACTCGGCCGAGATACCGCGCCACTTTTTTAATGCAGACCGTTATGGTAAAGCGCCGTTTAAAACTATCCCACGTAAGTGGAAGGATTTTGAAAAGCGCTACACGCGCGATACTATGCTCAAACACGGCATTCTGCCCTGGACTATTCAGCAACGCTATTACTGGTTGGTTAAAGCGTTTAAGGAGCACGATACCACTTCCATCCTGCGTAACTCGGCCGACCTGGCGCATTACGTAGCCGACGCGCATGTGCCGCTGCATACCGTGCTTAACCATGATGGGCAACTTACCGGACAAGATGGTATACACGGACTTTGGGAGAGCCGCCTGCCGGAGTTATTTGCTGATAAATACCATTATCCGGTTAAAAAGGCTAAATATATCAACAATCCGCTTACTGAGGCATTTGTTATCTGCCAGAGATCATTCGGCAAAGCCGATAGCGTGCTCAGGTTAGAGCGTTTGCTCAACAAGCGTTTTCCGGCTGATAAAAAATACACGATGGAAAAACGCGGGCAACGGAAAGTAAAGGTTTATTCGCCTGAGTATTGCCGTGCCTATCACACCCTGTTAAAAGGTATGGTTGAACGGCAAATGCGTTCGGCTATGTACGAGGCTGCCAGCTACTGGTTTTCGGCCTGGGTTGATGCCGGTCAGCCTGATTTGAATAAATTGATAAAGAAACCTTCGGGAGTAAAAAACTAAACGCTCTTTTTGCCCGACCTGCTTTTAATAGCCGCCCATATTGGTGGGATGATCGAGAACAAAATGATGGCAAAAACAACCAGCGTAAAGTTCTGCTTTACCACCGGTATATTGCCGAAAAAGAAACCCAGGAATAAAAAGCTGATCACCCAGGCAAACCCGCCGGTGATGTTATACAAACTGTAACGGCCAAAAGGCATACTTCCAACGCCCGCTACGAATGGCGCAATGGTACGTATAATCGGCAAAAACCTGCTGAATATAACCGCTTTACCACCGTGCTTATCAAAAAAAGCCTTGGTTTGCAGGTAGTAATCCAGCTTGAGTATCTTGTTATTCTCTTTAAATACTTTTGGGCCTAAATAATTACCCAGCATATAGTTTACAGTATTGCCCACAAATGCGGCAACAATAAGCAGCAAAGCCAATATGTAGATATTTAAACCCGTTTGCTCACCGGCTATTAATGCGCCTGCAGCAAACAGTAACGAGTCGCCTGGAAGAAATGGAGTAACCACAAAACCGGTTTCAGCAAAAATGATCAGGAAGAGTATCAGGTAAGTCCAGCCTTGGTAATCATGCGTTATCTGGGCAAGGTGCTTATCAATATGCAGTATAAAATCAATTATGCTTTTTATTACTTCCACAGCGGTAAATTTTGCCGTAAAAATATAAATAAAATCGACTATCTGTTGGTTAAAATACCCGCGCCAAAAGCCGTTGAATCGCTGGCGGCAACAAATGCTCGGCCGTAGGCATATATGGTGTACAGCCTGCCATCCTGTATGGTTGTGTTCTCTATTTCTTCAAGCGTACGGTCAGCGGCGCCAACGGGCTTTATTTTAAAATCATATATCCCGGCCGGTAGTTCTATAAACTCGCTCACTGTATTAAATCGCCTGTTGTTAAAAGCAACGGTTTCGTTTGCCGTTAGGATCAGCCCCTGGCTTGCGCCGGTTACTTCAGGTGCCGCATTTACAAAGCGTATTTTGCCACGGCCTACACGTGGTGCAGTACTGGTATCAACCGTAAACAAATAGCCGAGGGTATTTTGCGCACGCGAGCCGGTTATGTACAGCGAATACTTGGTTTGGCGTTTAAGGTTGGTACTGTCTATCTTCAGCAAGTTTACCACGTTACCGGTAGATGCCGAACGTATCTGGAAAGGAGTATCAATGGTATTCAGCCCGAAGTATCCGGAAGGTGTAGGGTATCGATAGGTGTTATTCCCGTTTTGCCGCAACAGGTTGACGTATAAATAAACCGGCAACGCATCGTAACTCAGGTTAATTACCTGGTATTCAATTTTCGCTTCTGACGGATTTATGTTGCCATTTTTTGAGCAGGATGATATTGCCGAAAAAAGCATAACAGCCCCTGTAAGCAGCGTAAGGGTTAATAAAAATTTACTTTTATGATTGTTCATGGTACTGCTTATTAATTCTGAATGATACCCAGGCCGAAACCCCCATCGCCGTTTATAGCCGGGTCGCCCTTGCTGTATATGGTATACGCGTTGCCGCGAGTAAATGTAACACTGTCACCCATGTTGGTATTGCCTACAGACAGCTTCTTTCTTCCGGGCACTATCCTAATTAAATCAGACACGGAGCGGTAAGCAGCATTACTCACCCTCGCCGTATCATTTAGAGACAGGGTAATGTTATTTACCTTCGGCGATGCATTTACAAAGCGGATCAAAGCAACGTTACCGGTATCAATACTTATATCATCGTTTACCAGGATGATGTTTGTCGTATCAAGTGCCGCGGCGAAAAGCGTGTAGCTTGCGGCAGAGTCGAGCGAGAGCGGAAGAGTAAATGCAACATCAGGCGACCTGTCATTTTTAAACTGGTAATTCTGTTGCCCCGAATAAACCTCTAAATAACCGGACACACCATCGGGATAAATCGTTGAGGTATTGTTGAGCCGGGTTCCATTCATAAAAAAATTAAACGCCCCGCCGCTAACGTTTACCACATTAACAGCTGCTGATGGCGGCACCGAAGGCGCGACATCCTCCTTTTGGCACGAGGCCAGCAAGGCAGCAACAGCTAAAACAATCACAGAAACCCTCAATTTCATGGCGCTAATATATAACTGATGTTTGTGATGTTTGTTATATGTAGCGGCAAAAAGATTGATATTACTTTTTTGAGAAGGTTTAACGAGCTCGCGATAGCAATTTTCTACCCCGAATAAACAGAACTATCGCCAACGCTAATAGGGCAATAAACAATATTAGACCCTTTAAATCCATCGCAAAACCCAGTGATGTACCACCACCGGTTTCTCCGTTGTATTTTTGGTAAGATAACCTGTCCGCAATAACGAATACAACCATCAAGCAGCTCAACACAATCAAAATAACTCCCGATGTTTTCCGCATGGCCTTATATTAAAAAAAGCCGGTCACGTGTGCACGGCTTTTGGTTGGATTTATAATTTAAGTTTACAACTTAAGCATAACTGTTAAGCATAACCGGCATTACCAGCATCAGCACATCTTCGTTTTCATCTCCGCCTTGTGGTAACAGTAATCCGGCGCGGTTAGGGGTCGACATCTCTAACACTACCTCTTCGCTGCTCAGGTTTTTAAGCATCTCTATTAAAAAGCGTGCATTAAAACCTATTTCAATATCCTCACCCTCGTACTGGCAGCTTAAACGCTCGTGCGCTTCGTTGGCAAAATCAATATCTTCTGACGAGATATGCAGCTCGCTGCCATTTATCTTCAGCCTTACCTGGTGGGTGGTTTTGTTGGCATAAATGGCCACACGGTTAAGTGAGCCCAGGAATGCCAAACGGTCAATATTCAATTTATTTGGATTGTTTAACGGAATAACCGCTTCGTAGTCCGGGTAACGCTCGTCAATTAAACGACACACCAGGTTAATGCTGCCAAATTTAAAAAAGGCACTGGTGTTGTTATATTCAACCGATACGTTGATATCCTCAGCAGGTAAAGCAGACTTTAGCAACGTTAACGCCTTTTTAGGTAAGATGAACGATGTCGCACTGGCGGCCTGTGCATCTTTACGGCGGTAGCGTACGAGCTTATGCGCATCGGTAGCTACAAAGGTAAGGTGCTGCGGCGATAACTGGCAGAATACGCCTGTCATAGCCGGGCGCAACTCATCGTTACTTACCGCGAAAATAGTTTTATTAATAGCTTCGGCCAATACCGATGCGGGCAGGTTAACTGACGATGCATTTTCAACCACCGGAATTTTCGGGAAATCCTCACCGTTCTCACCGCTTAGCTTGTATTTACCGTCGCCGGCGCTTATTTCAATAGCAAATGTGGTATCATCAACCGAGAAGGCTACAGGTTGCTCAGGTAATGATTTCAGGGTATCAAGCAATATACGCGAAGGAATGGCTATACGGCCGTTCTCTTTGGCTTCAACCGCCAGCGACGTGGTCATGCTGGTTTGTAGGTCGGTTGCCGATATGGTTAAGTTGCCATCCTTTATTTCGAACAAAAAGTTCTCCAGAATAGGCAAAACCGTGCTATTGCTCAAAGCACCGCTAACAGCCTGTAGCTGCTTTAGCAATGTTGATGTAGAAACGATAAATCGCATATATCTTACTTAGTAGTTAGTCAATCAAAAGTATAAAATTTAGCGGGTATACTTAAGCCTGCGCGCATAATGTTGAAAAATAGCAAATATCAACACTATTGCCAATGGCAGCCCCAAATTTATTACTTGCCAGTAGGTTTTTTGCCCTCTTACCAATGCGCGGTTTAGCAGGCGCAGTTGTATCTCCTTACCGCGCAGTTCAATAAGACCGGAATCATCCGTCAGGTAATCTACCGCATTGAGCAGCAGGTTTTTGTTGCCATAGGTTTGGCGGGTATAATGATCATATCCCAGCGGATAGGGCGAGCCATCGGTAGCCACCTGGTTTTTAAACAGGTCGCCATCGCTAAAAACCATCATTTTGGTTGCTTTGCTTTCAGGCAACACGGTAAAATGTTCCGCCCCCTCGGGTACCGGGCGGTTACGGAAGCTTGAGGCAAATTTGCCTTCGAGCAATACACCCGTAATTTTCGGTTCACTATAGAACGCCTTAGGGTCAGGCTCCTGCTCCAAAGCCTGTAATGATAGCATGTGCGGCGCGGTAAGCTTTTTGGCGTATGGCGATGTGGTAAGCAATATGATTTTGTTGATATTTTTTACCGCAATGGTATCAATGCTACTGGCAAACTGACCGCTGATGCCATCCACATTTTTTACTACCGGATGTTTTGATTGCGGGATAAAAACCGGGTAAAACAGCCACGGCGCCAGTTGTATCTGCGCCTGCCCACCAACGTTACCCGCTGCTACAGGTATCTGCGAGCAACTCATGTCAGCTATCAGATCGGCATTTATGCGGATGCCATAACGAAAAAGCTGATCGTCCAGGTTGAGTTTTTTAGGGAAAGCCAGTTGCTCGCCGCCTTTGCCGCGCAGGCTATCCAACTCGGCGCTCACTTGGTCGATAGTCCATAGCACGCGGCCACCATTCATGATGTACTGATCGAGTTTAAACTTTTCGGCCTCGGTAAACGGCGCGTCGGGTTTAGGTATAACCAGCAGGCTCAGTTTCTTTAAGCTATCAAACGGAATGCTTTTCAGGTCAACGCGGCCAACTAAAAATCCATCGGACAGGGAGCGCAGCGCGTCATTTAGTTGAACATTATTTAACTCATTATGCCCCTCTGTAAACCCTACGCGCGGTTTGCCACCGCTTGTCGCTTTTTTGATGGCTGATGTAAACGCGTACTCTAAATTCTGAATAGAGTTGTTTAACACTTCATCCGGCGATAGCCCGATACGTGTTTGCAGCAGCTTAACAGGTATTTCCTTTCCGCCCGCAGTAACCATAGCCGCCGGAAATATCATTTTTTGCGACAGGCCATCATCCGTTTTTACACTCAGGTTGGTAGGCTCAATGCCCCTGTCCTGAAAGCTTGTAATAGCTGTATTTTGCTCTTCGGTACTTAAGCCCGCTAAGGGATCAACAAAATCAAATTCAAGCTTACCATGGCTGTATGATTGCAGGTCGCTTAGTATATCCTTTGTGGCGCGTTGCAGGCGTTTAAACCCGCCCGGAAAGTTATCGCCCTCTAAAAATATGGTAACTTTTACCGGCGCAGCCAGGCTATCCATTAAATTCTCGCTTACCGGCGACAGGGTGAAGCGCTTCTCTTTAGTAAAATCAAACCGGGTAAACATTTTGGTTGATATTACAGCAACGGCAAACAGCACGCCCAAAACACTCAGCAATGCAGTGCCTGTAATTCTTTTTTGTTGTTGTTTTATAAGCATCACCATGGTAAGCCATAAAAACAAACCGGTAAGAACAACAAAATAAGCCAGGTCTCGGGTATCTAAAACGCCACGGCTAACCGACTCGTAATGTTCCGCGATACCCAGGCTTTGTATATCGGTGCTCTGCAATGATAATAAGCGGCTTAATGAATCAAACCCGCTGAAGAAAAAATAACTCAGAAAAACAGCTATGGTGAAAGCGATGATCTGGTTTTTACTAATAGATGAAGCAAAGAGGCCAATAGCGACGAATACACCGCCCAGTAAAAACAGGCCTATATAAGAGCCGATTACTGCGCCCGTATCAATATTGCCCTCGGTTGCACCAAGTGTATACACCGAATAATAATAAACCAGTGTTGGCAGCAGCGCAAACAACACCAGCAGTAAACACGCGAAGTACTTACCCAGTACAATTTGCAAATGCGTTAACGGGCGGGTGAGCAGCAGCTCAAAAGTTCCTTCGCGGCGCTCTTCGGCCAGTGAGCGCATGGTGATGGCCGGTATTAAGAACATGAACAGGAAGGGTGCCGTATTGAACAAGCTCTCTAAACTGGCATAACCATATTCCAATATGCTTGAGTCAGGGAATACCCATAAAAACAAGCCCATCACCAGCAAAAAAACGCCAATAGTAATGTAGGCTACGAGTGAACTTAAATAGGATGATATTTCTTTTTTAAAAACCGGGTACACGCTGCAATTGCTTAATGGCCGAAATTACAATTAATTTATTTTAATGCCGATTAGATAAAACTCAAACAAAAAAGCTCCGCAGAGTTCGTCTGCGAAGCTTTATACTATTAAAAAATTGTTTTGTTAGAAGGCGTAACCAACTGATATAGTAAAAGCACGCGTTTTTATTGAACCACCATCTCCATCGATAATGCTGCTCAAACCTAAATCATAACCAACATTCAAAAGGAAGCCATCTTCCAATTTGTAGCCGGCCAAAGCACCTACACCAACGTTGAGCCTTTTAAGGCCACCATCGCCAAACTCAATATCTTCGCTCATATTAGCTTCACCGGCACCGCTTAATTTAGTTTTACCGGATAAACCGTAGCCAAGAAAAGGACCTGCACCTATAAAAAATTTGCCGGTACCTGTAGGAGCACTGTAGATAGCGTTTACAGGTAATTGTAAATAATTAAGTGTTGTTTTATAAGATGCATCACCTTCGGATTCTTTTGAACCTAATTGAGTGAATAACAAAGCTGGTTGAACCGAAAAAGTTTCTGATACGGCAACATCAGCAAATAAACCTGCATGGAACGAGGTTAATGTACCGCTTGAAATAGTTTCTTCACCGCCTGAAGCTGAAAGTTTTGCCAGGTTTAAACCGCCTTTAATACCAAATGATACCGGTTTGCTGGTTTGTGCGAATGAGCTGAATGCAGCTCCTGTTAGTACTACTAACGCAAGTAATGTTTTTTTCATTGTAGTTGAATGTTTAAAATTTAAGTTGTTTTTCGGAGCCAAAAGTAGAATTATTTTTGAATATCAAATCTGCCTGTTTCTTAATAAGCAACCCGGGCCGGCAAACCGATACTTTATGGTAATCCTTATTTTTAACTCAGCAACATAGACATTGCTTAGCGCGAAAGGTTACATCCAACTATATAATAAAAATGTAACTTATTAAAAATCAGCAATAAAATTATTATTCGTTAATTTTATAAACACATCTTCGAGCGAAGAATTGCCGTTTTGTTCCTTTAGGGATTGCAAGTTATTATCAGCAACAATTTTTCCTTTATTGATAATGACAACCTTATTACATACCGCTTCCACCTCTTGCATAATATGCGTTGAAAGGATAATAGTTTTGCTTTTGCCAAGCTCGGTGATCAACTGCCTGATGCCAATGAGCTGATTGGGGTCGAGGCCGGTAGTAGGTTCATCCAGTATCAGCACTTCCGGGTTGTGTAATATGGCTTGCGCCAACCCAACACGCTGACGGTAACCTTTGGATAGCTGGCCTATCTTTTTGTGCTGCTCTACGCTCAGGCCGGTTTGCTCAATTACCTCGTCAATACGTTTTTGAGGTAAGGCTATTTTGTGAATGCCTGCAATAAAGTTCAGCGACTCCTTTACATACATATCGGTATACAGTGGGTTATTTTCGGGCAGGTAGCCTATATGCCGCCTAACTTCAAGCGATTGTTTGGCCACATCAAACCCGCATACCTCGGCCGTGCCTGATGTTTGGGGTATAAAGCCGGTAAGTATCTTCATGGTAGTTGATTTGCCCGCGCCATTAGGCCCCAAAAAACCCAGCACGCCCTTATCAGCCGAAAATGAAATACCATCAACCGCCTTCTGGCTGCCATAAACTTTGGTAAGTGCTGATACGCGGATACTCATGATGGCGGTAAATATACGGGTTTAGGGGAAAGGTGAAAGGCGAAAGCACTTTTCATTTCGAACAAGGCACAATGAAATTACTCAATTTAATTTCCCAGCTCCTCTTATAAAAAACAGAGCTAAAAACAAAGCACAAACCGTTAATTACCTGAAATTCCGGCATCAGAAATGCCCGGAGTAGCACAAGCCTTGCTAACACACACCCTTTAACCGGGCAGGGCGTAGCCGGCGATTTTTGTTTCTTTTGATCGCTCAAAAGAAATTCAGGACAGGTAATAAACTATTGAATGCAATACTTTTAGCATTATACCATTTACCTTTTGCCTTTCGCCTTAAATTGTATCTTTGCCCTGTTATGAGTAAAGCAACCGACGAACTTTTTAAGAACGTAATATCACACGCTAAGGAGTACGGTTTTGTATTCCAGTCGAGCGAAATATATGATGGCCTGAGCGCCGTTTATGACTATGGGCAAAACGGCTCGGAGTTAAAAAACAACATCAAAACTTACTGGTGGAAAGCCATGGTGCAAATGCACGAAAATATTGTAGGCATTGATGCCGCCATATTCATGCACCCTACCACCTGGAAAGCCAGCGGACACGTTGACGGCTTTAGCGACCCGATGATCGATAACAAGGATTCGAAAAAACGCTACCGTGCCGATCAGTTACTGGAAGACCGTATTGCTAAATACGAAAATGAAGGTAAAACCGACAAGGCCGCCGCTTTACAAACCGCGATGGACGATGCCCTAAAAGCTGAAGATCTATCTCGCCTTAAAGAATTAATTATTGAGCAGGAAATTGCCTGCCCGGTAAGCGGTACGCGTAATTGGACGGACGTTCGTCAGTTCAACCTGATGTTCAGCACGCAGGTTGGCGCTATTGCTGATGAGTCGGACACGATATACTTACGCCCCGAAACCGCACAGGGTATTTTTGTGAACTACCTGAACGTGCAGAAATCAGGCCGTATGAAGATCCCATTCGGTATCGCTCAGATAGGTAAAGCTTTCCGTAACGAGGTGATCGCGCGTCAGTTCATCATCCGTATGCGTGAGTTTGAGCAGATGGAGATGCAGTTCTTTGTTCGCCCGGGCACACAAAAAGAGTGGTTTAACCAATGGAAAGAGGCCCGCCTTAAATGGCACCTTGCCCTGGGTACCGCTCCTGAAAAATATCGCTATCACGAGCACACCAAATTAGCGCATTATGCTGATGCCGCGTATGATATTGAATACAATTTCCCATTCGGCTTTAAAGAGGTGGAAGGCATACACAGCCGCACAGATTTTGACCTCAGCCAGCACCAACAGTACTCAGGCAAAAAAATGCAATATTTTGACCCGGAGGTTGACCCTGAAACAGGCAAACCTTTTGGTAATTACATCCCTTACGTTATTGAAACTTCGATAGGTTTAGACAGGATGTTTCTGCTTACGCTAATCAACGCTTACGAGGAAGAAGACCTGAGCACCGACGAGAAACAGGATAGCCGCACCGTATTGCGCCTGCCGCCTGTACTGGCACCGGTTAAGGCCGCTATATTCCCGCTTACCAAAAAAGACGGCCTGCCTGAAAAAGCCCGCGAAATTATGGATAAGCTGAAACTGGATTTCAATGTTCAGTACGAGGAAAAGGATGCTATAGGTAAACGATACCGCCGTCAGGATGCCATTGGTACACCGTTCTGTATCACAGTTGACCACCAGACATTGGAAGACAACACCGTAACCATACGCTACCGCGATACCATGCAACAGGAACGCGTAGCTACCGATCAGTTAGAAAAGATCATCGGTGATATGGTGAGCTGGAAAACGGTATTGAAATAGTTAGCCTCACTCCAGCCCTCTCCTGGAGGAGAGGGAGCTAAGACAACCTCCGTCATTGCGAGGTTGTTATAAAACAGAGAACGCCGGATAGTTAATCACTACCCGGCGTTTTTTATTTAGGCTATTCTATTTAAAAGCCTAAACCTAAGCTAAATGCTTTATAGTTACCTGCAAGCGTTGCGCCTGCTGTTGCAGCGCCGGTTGTAAGGTTAATGCTATAAACTTTGGTAGTACCACCAACGTTAAGCAATGCGTAAGCCGTGCCGCTGGTGCTCCCTATATCAAAGCCGCTGTTGGCAGTTGCAGTTACACCCAGTGTGCCAACGCTAACCAATGTACCATTGTTAGGTGGATCTTGTTTATATAATGTATTGTTTTGTGTGTCGATATCAAACAGCACAGTTGATGTTGCACCTGCAAAGTTGCTGGTATAAGCCGCAGCCGTAACTGACGGACTGCCCGGCGATAGCTGCCCGTCAGCAAATGCAACAGCACCAGTTTCAGGGTGCAAACGCAGGTTTTGGCCGGTGTTGCTTACTACGCGTATTCTGTCAACCGTAGGGTTAAAATCAAACCCGAACTGTGTGCCTGAGAGTAAGGTAGTAAACGGTGCAGTGCCTACCACTGCCGCTGCTCCGGATGATAAATTGATGGTATATAATCTGTTTGAACTTCCTAAGGCATACAACTGTCCATTTAACGGACGAAAATCAATACCCAGAATATTCTCGCCACCTGCTATGCCTGTAATGGCTTTAGCAACCGGGCTTGGGCTCATCGGGTTGAATATTACCAACTCGTTGGCCTCGCTTACAGCATAAGCAACCGGCTCGGTAGGTATGGCCAGGCCGGTAACCGCTCCTGTAAAATCGTTTTGAATTTTAGTAGCCCTGCCGGTCGTTATGTTAATGCTGTACAAACTGGTTTTACCTCCTACGGTTAAAGCAGCCAACGCAGCCTTACCATCCGGACTAATATCAAAACCGCCGGCTTGCTCAACGTTTACACCAAGGCTGCCAATTTCAACCAGTTTACCGTCGTTTGGTGGGTCTTGTTTGTATAGTTTATCATTAGCAACGTCTATCACAAAAAGTTCGGTAGTGGTTGCGCCTGCTTTGTTTTGCGTATACGCCGCGGCGGTTACGCTTGCGTTGGCTGCCCCATTAAGCGTACCATCCGTAAAAGCAACCGCGCCGGTTTCAGGGTGCAGGCGCAAGTTTTGGCCGCTTGAAGTAACCAGGCGAATCCTGTCAACGGTCGGGTTAAAATCAAAGCCAACGGCTGTGCCGTTAATGGCTGGGGTAAATGCGGCTGTACCGATAGCGCGTGCCGCTCCGCTTTGCGTATTAATTATATAAATGCGGCTGGTGCTGCCCACACCATAAAGCTCGCCGGTAGCGGGCCTGAAATCGATACCCAACAGCGTTTCATTATTTTGCAGCCCGGTAATACTGGTCGTTTTTGTGGCTGCTGATGGATTTTTTGCATTAAAACTTACCAACGTGTTATTTGACGTTAAGGCATATGCTGCCAGGTCGGGGCCGGTTATCGAGCCCTCTACAGAATTATCAATATCGTTATCCTTGGAGCACGATGAAGTGATCAGTAAAATCGCGGCAGCACATACCATGGCCACCCTTTGTAAATAAAGGTTAAATGTTTTCATTTTTTTTGAAAGATAGATTATGAAATAGATGAAGTGCGGCACCTTGCCGCGTTTAAAACGTTTAGCTGTTTATGCTAATGCCATCCGGAGGCGGTATGGCTATTTTTTGGTAATAAGTAGCTTTGTAATTGCCTTTATAAATAGTACAATGTTCAATGTAATTATTAAAAAGCGTACTACTTGCGGTATAGTATAAGGGGCGGATAAATTCCTTTTCGGGTGATGAGTTGTTTTCGGATTTTTTATCGCTGTCATCATCAGCATTTGAGGCAAGCTCTTTATCAGCCGAAGCTGATGCAATAAATACGGGCGCAGTTACCTTAAATCCTATTAAAAGGACGAAAAGTAAGCCTGCTGCTATACGTAAATATAATTTGCTATAGATTAATGCTGCTCTCACGTTAATGTTTAACAACCGGTAGATTGTTGCTTCAATTACGTGCAGTGTACAGCATCAGTTTTTAAAGAAATTCGATTAGAGCCAGACAGAGTAAGGAATTTTTAAAAACGCAGATTTTTACCCTTACTTGTTAGAAAGTTATTAGAAATGAGGCTATTTTGGTTAAATAGCCTCATTCTGTTATATTATTTCAGGCTCCTGCTGACTGAGGCAATGGAAGCTGCCCAAACCCCAGATAATGTCGGTAGAATCAACACCCACTACCTTACGGTCAGGGAAGCACTGGGTGAGTATGTCTAATGCCTTATCATCATTAGCGCAACGGTATGTTGGTACCACCACGGCAGCGTTGCCAATATAGAAATTAGCGTATGATGCCGGCAAACGCTGGTCGTCATAAATCACCGGATCAGGCATTGGCAGTTCTACAATATTCAGTTGCTTGCCATTGATCAACCGCATGGTTTTAAGGGCTTGCAGATTCTCCTGCAAAATATGGTAGTTCTCGTCGCTTTTGTTCTCTTCAACAACGGTAACTACAGTATCTTCATTTACAAAACGGGTAATGTCATCAATGTGGCCATCGGTATCATCACCAATAATGCCATCGCCCAGCCAAAGCACCTGCTCTACACCGTAATAGTTTTGCAGGTAGCCTTCAATTTGCTGCTGGTTTAAATGCGGGTTACGGTTTTGGTTTAACAAGCAAGCCCTTGTAGTAAGCACCGTGCCCTTACCGTTAAAATCAACCGAGCCACCTTCCATTACTATGCCCGGATGGTAAACCGGCAGATTGTAATATTCGGCAATGCGGGTAGGTATCACGTCGTCCAGATCATACGGAGGATATTTATCGCCCCAGGCATTATAGCCCCAATCAACTACCACCTTTTGTTTAGTTTCGGGATTGATCAAAAAAGCCGGACCATGATCACGGCACCAGGCATCGTTAGTAGGGAATTCAAAAAATTCTATCTTGCTCAAATCAGCACCTATCAAAGTAAGTTGCTGCTGTGCAAAAGCTTCCATCTCTTTATTCACCACATTGATGCGCACCATCTCCCCTACCGCTATCTCCTTGATAAACTCGCAGTAACGATGATAGATCATCTGTATCTTACCCGGCCAGGATGCTTCCTTATGCGGCCAGCTTAGCCATGTAGCCACATGTGGTGCCCACTCGGCGGGGAAGGAAAAGCCGGAGGCTTTTAAGTCGATAGTCGATGGTCGATAGTCCATAGTAGTATTATAAAGTATTTCTTAATGTAGTGATCATTTTGCATAAGGACTGATATTCATCATATAACCTATCAAAACTCTCTTCTGATATCAAATTTCTCTTTTTAGCGATAAACTAAACACGACACAACTTCGATAGCCGAGCGCAAAGCATAACTTAAAAAATTCTTAAAAACAGCATTGGTTTGTCCTGTACAACCTTCAGCAATATTAAGCACTACTGAATCGGCGGCTCGCTTAATCTGTGCAGTTAATATAAAAAGCTCTTCTTTAGAAAATAGCTTAGTTAATTTATCAATTTCCACAGTAAGGTCAAGCGCTCTTTGCCAAACCTGTAAACTCTCAAACTTAAACGGCATACTATGGTCTATCGACTATGGTCTATGGACTAACTAATCCTCATCAATAAGCCTTTTCGTTATCGGCTGATAGGTTTCAATCCTTCTATCGCGCAGGAACGGCCAGTGGCTGCGGTAGTAATCTGATTGTTCAAGATTAAGCTCGTGTACGGTCACTTCTTCATCATGGTGTGACGCCTGGTATATCAGTGCACCAAACGGATTTGATACAAATGAGCCGCCCCAGAATTTCAGGCCGGCTTCTTCGCCAACCCTGTTTACGCTTACGACGTGCACACCGTTGGCTACCGAATGCGAGCGCTGGATGGTTTGCCAGGCGTTGTATTGATCGGTATTGGTAATATCGTCCTGCGTTGATGCCCAGCCGATTGCGGTTGGATAGAATAATATTTCGGCACCCATTAATGCGGTAATACGGGCAGCTTCGGGATACCATTGATCCCAACAGATGAGCACACCTATTTTAGCATATTTTGTATTGAACACTTTGTAACCCAGGTCGCCTGGGGTAAAGTAAAATTTTTCGTAAAAACCCGGATCATCCGGAATATGCATTTTGCGGTATTTACCTAAATAAGCACCATCAGCGTCAATAACAGCGGTAGTGTTATGGTAAACACCCTGCGCGCGCTTCTCAAACAATGAGGCAATAACCACCACATTCAATTCAGCAGCAACAGCGGAAATAGCCTCGGTTGACGGGCCGGGAATAGCCTCGGCCAGTTTAAAATTGTCGTAATCCTCTACATCACAAAAATACAGCGATGTAAAAAGCTCCTGTAAACAAACTATCTGGGCGCCTTTGGCCGCGGCCTCACGCACTTTAACAATAGCTTTGTCAAGATTCTGCTGCTTATCGGCAACACAACTCATTTGTACTATACCAACTTTAACTTTGCTCATCCCTTTAAATTTTGCGCAAAAATACGCTTTTAATATTAACCTGTGTGTCAAAAACCAAGCCTAAATGTTACACCCCTATCAGGAATACTAAAAACAAAATGCACTGATTTTATTAGCTTTGCAGTAATGACAAATATGCCAGATGCTCCTGCGCCAAAAACAGGAAAACAAAAGCTGTGGGATGCCACTAAACTGATCATCAAGATAGCCGTAACATCGGCGTTGTTATATTATGTATTCAGCAAGGTGCCTATCGAAAAAGTGAAGTACCGTTTGCTGCACGCCAATTACTGGTGGATGGCGGTGGCATTATTAACCTTTTTTGCCTCGATGGTGGTTTCGGCGTGGCGGCTGTTAAGCTTTTTTAAGTCGATAAACCTGCGGTTAGATCCACGCTTTAATATGCGCCTGTATATGCTGGGCTTATTCTATAATTTTTTGCTGCCGGGCGGTATAGGCGGCGATGGTTATAAAATATGGCTACTGAACAAGCGCTATAAATTACCGGCTAAGAAAATGTTTTGGGCCATATTGTTCGACAGGCTGAGCGGTTTGTGGGCTATAGGCTTTATTATATGTACGCTTATCATCTTTATTCCGCAGATTGACGTGCACCTGGCTATACCGGGCGGTATATTTTTAGCTGGTACAGCCATTTACTATTTTGTGGCCTACAAATTCTTCCGCGAGTATACCCAATACTTTTTCCAGGCACATGCCAAAGCTATATTAGTACAAGGCTTACAGGTGCTGTGCATCATATTCGTATTGTTAGGCCAGGATTTTGACGGCAAATTCGCACCATACCTGTTATCGTTTCTGGTATCGGCATTAGCGGCCGTGGTACCTATTACCATTGGCGGCGCAGGCGCTCGCGAAACCATTTTTACCCAGCTATCCGGCATCTTCAATATGGATGTTGGCCTGGCTGTATTTTTAAGTATATCATTCTATATAATATCGTTGTTAGTTGCGCTTACCGGCGTTTACTATGTGATACGCACCAGTCGCTTAGAAGAGGGTTTGCCAAGCATTGAGGAACACGACGAACCAGAGGAAGCAAAACCAGCAACAAACTGATCTGCCACATGAACATTATTATTACCGGTGCCAGCAGCGGCGTAGGCTTTGAAGCCGTAATTGAACTTATTACATCTGGCAAGCACAAAGTAATGGCCATTGCCCGTTCGCAGGATAAGTTACAACGCCTGTTTGAAATATCGCGCAGCATAAATCCTGATTGCGTTTTATACCCCATCGTGTTTGATTTGGTTAGCGATGATCCGGCTGCGTTGCTGCAATTCATCGGCACGCATATGGATAACCGTGTGGATGCCCTGATCAATAACGCAGGAGTGCTCATCAACAAACCTTTTAAAGAACTGGAAGAAATTGATTTTGTGGATATGCTGCAAAGCAATTACCTGAGCCATGTACGCATTTCTCAAGCTTTATTGGGTGTGATGCCTGCCGGAAGCCACATTGTAAATATAGGCAGCATGGGCGGCTACCAAGGCAGCGCCAAGTTTGCAGGCCTGTCAGCTTACTCGGCAAGCAAGGCGGCATTACATGTATTTACCGAATGCCTTGCGCAGGAACTTATCGAACAGCAGATCAGCGTTAACTGCCTGGCCTTAGGCTCCGCACAAACCGAGATGCTGGAGAAGGCTTTTCCGGGTTATCAATCGCCGGTAATGGCTTTTGAGATGGGTAAGTATATTGCCGATTTTGCCCTTACAGGTCATAAGTTTTTTAACGGGAAGATACTGCCAGTAGCGCTCACAACACCGTAACTAACGATTATTAAACTCCTGCCCTTCGGGTATCTTATACTTGCGGCTGCTTAACAGTCCCAGACTCATAATAACGCTTGTTGAGAGGATAACGATGAACAACAAACCCGTATCTATCTGCGGTAGCTGCAATTTTTCGGGCAGGTTATAAAACAGCAGCACACTGATCAGTCCGCGGGGCACCAATACCAGCTCGGGCATCATATCCGTTTTTAGGGCCAGCT
This sequence comes from Mucilaginibacter roseus, assembly GCF_021215455.1. Lineage (GTDB taxonomy): Bacteria > Bacteroidota > Bacteroidia > Sphingobacteriales > Sphingobacteriaceae > Mucilaginibacter > Mucilaginibacter roseus. Next base: position 400,055 of record NZ_JAJPWV010000004.1, read on the forward strand.
TGATGTATAAAAACCGGATAAGATAGATGGATATGATGACCAGGACACCCAATATCAACAATCCTAAATCATTAAACTGGTGGATATTCATGGTAAAGCCGAACAATACAAAGAAGAACGTCCGCATTAAAAACGCGCTCTCTGCTGATAGCTGAAGTAGTTGCTTCAATTCGTGCCCCAACGCAGGGTATAAAAAGTTACGCCTAAACCAGGGGAAGTGTATCTGGCTGGCGTTGTTCAGGAATAAGCCAAACGCCAGCACGACAATAAGTGCTGATAAATGATAGGATTGCCCAACCGCGTAAACCAATATGATAATGGATATGATGAGGAAAAACTTTACGTGATGGGTGATATTTTTGATCAGGTATAGCAATAATAAGCACGACGCCACGGCAAACAGCAGGATAAGCAGCAACTCCACCCCTAAACTACCAAAGGCCGTAAAGTTGAACGACTTGTTACCCAGCATGAAGTTGAAGAACACGATAGTGAGTATATCAGAAAACGATGATTCGTAGATGATAAACTCCTTTTTATCCTTTGGCAAGCCGGCTGCCGAAGGTATCGCGATAGCCGAACTTACCACGCAAAAAGGAATAGCATTCACAATACAACGGTATATGCTCGCGCCGGAGATGTAATGAAATATGGTGGTAATCACCGCTGTTGTAGCCAACAAAATACATAATGCCGACAGGAATGACCGTTTAATAACGATGTTTTTTTCCGGTGTATACTTAAGTTCGAGTGCTCCTTCAAATACAATCAGTATTAAACCTAATGTGCCTAAAGCAGGTAATATGCGGCTAAAGTCGGGCGCAGTCCAGCTAAAGTAATCAACAACCTGCCTGATGGCAATACCTAAAAAAAGCAACAGCAGTACCGACGGCAATTTGGTTTTGCCGGCAATAAGGTCGAACAGGTATGAAAAGATAACCAGTCCGCACAATATCATCAAGGTGGTATAAGTACTCAAATCGCTTTATTTAATAGTTACAAATTTAACTAACGGCAGCCATTACAAAATGTTTATCTGGCGGTAAAGCCTCAAAGTAAAATAAAGCGAATGTAAGTTTTGTAACGATAACGCAAAAATTACCTGCCCGGCCCGTACATGTTTTTAAAACTTTGTATGTTTGATATTCCATCACTACTTATTGCCCATGAAGCGTTTTTGCTTATTTACCGCCGCCCTTTCCATAGCAGTTTTGCTAACTGCTGCCACTAATGAAGACTTTTTACTGGCCGAAAACTTTTTTTTGCACAAAGGCGATAAGCTGAGCGTGCGCATGTTTAAGGCCGATGTATCATCAACCGATGATGATTACGAAACGCCTGAAGCTAAAGATGCGAAATTCGCTCTTTACGAGGGTTCAAAAAAAATATCGCTAACAACCGTTGCAAACGATACTGTAGTTACTATTAAGGATTACGAGGTAGAGAATGGCGGCCTGGCTTTGCTGCAACTCAGCCAATCAGCAACACAGGAGATTGACCGCGAAACCTTCCTGAAACACCTGGAGGCTGATGGCAATGAAGAATCGGTTAAAAAAGCCAAGAGCTTTCATACCATGAACGTGCGCGAAAAATATAACCGGTCAATGAAAACATTGGTAATGGTTGATAAGCCATCAGGCAGCGTACAAGAAAAATTAGTGGGCGATGAATTTGAGATTACCCTGAAAGGCAATCCGTATAAAATGAACTACGGCGACGATGTGACTGCCATTATTTATTATCAAAATAAGCCTGTAGAGTCGGCACCGATCAAACTTTATGTTAAAACACCTAAAGGCACTATATATCCTGAAAATTTAATATCCGACGCTAAAGGACAGGTATTTTTCAAGCTAAGCCGCGAGGGTATTTACATGCTGCGCGCAACTCGTACCGATGTTGCCGCCAGCGGAAAAGATGCCGACTTTGAAACCTGGTGGACCTCATACACCTTCGCCTTCAGCAGCGCTAACGAGTTACCGAATACTTATAAAGAGTTTGGATTTGGCAATAAACACTAACGGTCTTACTCGGGTAACATATCCAAATCAAAACGAGGCTTGATAGAATAGGTAAGCTGCACCAGCCCGGTATCATAAACATGGCTGTTTATGAGATTTAACTCTAAGCGTTCTGTCAACTCCTTAAATAGCGGTGTACCCGCTCCAAGCACTATGGGATGTACTGAGAGTAGTAGTTCATTCACATAATTTTTAGCGAGCAGTTGTGCCAAAAGGTTGGCGCCGCCAAACAGCCAGATGTTTTTACCTTCGGCGTGGCGAATGGCATCAATACGTTCAATAAAATTTTCCGAGCGGATAATCTCGGCATTACCTTCCGCACCGGTCAACGTATCCGAAAATATGTAGAGCAATTTATCAGGCCAGGGATTGCCGTACTCCTGCAAAATCTCATAGCTTTTACGCCCAATAAACACCGCGTCAGTATCAGCTGTAAATGCTTCCATGCCATAGTCCTGATCGGTGAAGCACCAATCATACTCGCCGTTTGGCCCTTCAATAAATCCGTCGAGGCTAACCGCTACATTTAATATTATTTTACGCATGAATTCTTAATTGAGATCATTTTTGCCCCGCTCCTGCCATTGCTTGCTGAATGATTTTTCGGCAACGTTTGGTAGATCGCGATAGTGACCCCAGGTTTTCTTGAACAGCAATTTTATGAAACGGTTTTTCATCCCGCCGCCAAAAAAGTCGACCAGTTTGCGGCTCAGTATCCCTTTCTTCCAGATCATCCATCCCCATTTTTCAGCTTTGGTTACCTTATCCTCTTTTACCGCGTCGCGGCGGTTAAGCAGCAGCATTTTGTGGATATCGATCTTTACCGGGCATACCTCGGTACATTTGCCGCAAAGACTTGAGGCATAGCTAAGGTGCTTAAAATCTTCCATCCCCTTGGTATGCGGCGTAATCACCGAGCCTATTGGCCCGCTGTATGTGGTTTGATAACTGTGGCCGCCAATATTTTTATAAACCGGGCAGGCATTGAGACACGCCCCGCAGCGTATGCAGTATAAGCCCTGGCGCTGATCCTTCTGCGCAAGCAGGTTGGTGCGTCCGTTATCTAACAAAATAACATACATTTCTTCCGGGCCATCCGTTTCATCAGGCTGGCGGGGTCCGCTTAGTATGGTATTATATACCGTAAGGTTTTGCCCGGTGCCGTGGGTGGCCAGCATGGGCCAAAACAGGTCGAGATCAACCAGTGACGGAATGATCTTTTCGATACCTACAACCGCTATATGTATTTTAGGGAATGAGGTGCTTAGCCGGGCGTTACCTTCGTTTTCGCTAAGGGCAATACTCCCGCTATCGGCAATCAAAAAGTTACCGCCTGTTATGCCGGCATCGGCCTGTAAATACTTGTCGCGCAGCAACTCGCGCGCTTTTTGGGTAAGCTGTTCGGGAGTAGCATCTATGGGGGTACCAAAGTGCTTATTAAACAGCTGCGCAATATTCTCTTTGGATAGGTGCATAGCCGGGGTAACAATATGATAAGGTGGCTGACCGAGCAATTGTACAATGTATTCTCCCAGATCAGTCTCCAGGCTCTCAATCTGATTTTGCTCCAGAAACTCGTTCAGGTGGATCTCTTCCGTAACCATTGATTTTGATTTGACAATGGTTTTGGCACCTGCCTTTCGCAGTATGTTCAATATCTCGCGGTTAGCTTCTTCAGCATCATTAGCCCATATTACTTTGCCACCCCTGCGCTGAAAGTTGGCCTCAAACTCGGGCAATAACTTGTCCAGGTTCTCCATAGCCTTCCATTTAATCAGATGGCCTTTCTTCTTCGCGGTGTCCAGATTTATTAAGCGCGACAAACCCCGGTCAACCGCGGCATCATACTTACCAATATTGTAATTGATTATATTACGATGGGCTGCATCAAACGCCTTATCCTCAGCAGCAATCAAAAATTCATCGGCAGTGTTACCCATAAAAGCTAAAGTAGTGTTTTTTATAAAAACGAAAAGGGATGAGTTTTAATCATCCCTTTTCAATTTATTAACAATGGCTGATTTAGCCCTATTAACTATTTTACGCCTTGTTCTGTTTTAACATCAACCGCAGGGCGTTCGGCACGGTTGGCTAACTCCCATGCGGTGTAGTACACCAAATGACTGCGTTTAACCAACAGCGGGAAGTTGATTTTGCTTACTTCATCGCCAGGCTGGTGGTAATCGGCATGTACACCATTAAAGTAGAATATGATCGGCACGTTATAACGCGCGAAGTTATAATGATCTGAACGGTAGTAGAAACGATTAGGATCGTTCGGATCGTCATACTTGTAATCCAGTTTCATCTGCGTGTAAGTATTGTTAGCCTCTTCCCCAATTTTGTGTAGGGTAGTGCTTAGCATGTTTGAGCCGATTGAATATACATAGTTAGCAGAATCAGGCTTACCGATATACTCCTCACCTACGCGGCCAATCATATCAATGTTCAAATCGGCAATGGTATTCGCCAACGGGAATACAGGATGGTCTGAATAATATTCAGAACCTAACAAACCTTTTTCTTCGCCAACGTTACCCAAGAAAAGGATACTGCGTTTAGGGCCCTTACCGGCTTTTTTAGCCATGCTGAACGCACGCGCCAGTTCAAGCATACCGGTAGTTCCTGAACCATCATCATCAGCACCGTTATTTATCTTGTCAGTTTTGGTGCTGCCTTCGGGCTCAATACCGATGTGGTCATAGTGCGCTGAGATCACCAATACCTCATTTTTTAATTTAGCGTCAGAACCCGGCAGGTAACCTAATACGTCAACCGCCTTCACCGCTTTTTCTTCAGTGCTATAGCTAACCTCAACAGGAGTTTTTACCACCTGGGTTTTAGGTGCGCCGGTTGCATCTATCTCCTCCTTTAATTGGGTATAGGTTTTTCCTGTGCTTTTTAACAGGGCGTTGGCCATATCAGCCGTAATATTAATTACGACAGAACCATTGGCTGCCTGGGCAGCACCTTCTTTTTTAATACCCATACGTGGCGCTAAAATGCTTGAGCCAAAACGTTGCAGGTTACTTGCCACAATCGGGTTAACGGCAAAAATTAAGGCAGGTTTTTTAGCCTGTAGTGCTTGAATACGTTTACCACGACTAATACTCCACTGTGAACGGGTAGCCGTACCGGTAATTAATGATACCCCGCTTTTCATCGGCTCACCATCATTTACTACCAATATTACCTTACCGGCAATATCAACGCCTTTCAGGTCGTCATATTTTTCATCTGTTATACCATAACCAACAAATACAATATCAGCGGCTTTAACAGTGTTTGCAGGCGCGGCCGTTAGCGAGTAAAAATCTTTACCATTGGTAAAAGTGCTGCCGCCTATCGCTATAGGATTTACTTTGAATGAACTTTCGGTAAGCGGCACATCTAAAAAGTATGAACCCTTAACCGGGCCTTGCAAACCTAATTTTTTAAACTCGTTGGCGATGTAATTTGCAGCCTTATCAGCGCCCGGCTTGCCGGTTTCACGGCCTTCATACTCGTCAGACGCAAGTATAGAAAGGTGTTTTGTAGCATCCTCAACCGTAATGTATTTCGCGAACTTTACCGCGTTCGGATCTTTTTGGGCGTAGCTGCATGAGGCTGCCGCTATCGCCAGAAATAATAATGGAACTCTTTTCATTAAAAATGGTCAGTTAAAAAAACGTATAAGAAAAATCCCGGCTGCATCGCCAGGACTTATAATATATTTCGCTTAGCAGGATATCTTATCTACACGTGTAGCGTGGCGGCCGCCTTCAAACTCAACAGTGAAGAATACGTTTACAATTTCGCGTGCTTCCTCAACGGTTACATGCCTTGCAGGTATGCATAATACGTTAGCGTTATTGTGGCTGCGGGCAGGCTCAGCAACTTCGGGTTTCCAGCACAGTGCAGCGCGAATGCCCTGATGTTTATTGGCTGTCATGGCCACGCCATTTGCTGATCCGCAAATAAGAATGCCGTAATCGGCCTCGCCTTTTTCAACTGCCGATGCCACCAGGTGGGCAAAGTCGGGATAATCAACAGATCCGGGAGTGTAGGTACCAAAGTCTTTAACCTCGATGCCTTCAACACCTTCCAATAAAAATTCTTTTAATTCAAAGCCGGCATGATCTGCGCCTATAGCTATTTTAAGCCCTTGTTTCATGGGCTCTAAAATATCAATAATATTTTAAAAGGAAAGTAACGTTGTTATGCTTTTGCAGCCTCTTCGCGCTCACGTTTAGCCCGGCGTTTTTCAACAGTACCCGATACTACGATACCAACCTCATATAACAAGAATAGTGGTATAGTAACTACCATCATGGTAAGTACATCAGGCGTAGGAGTAATTACCGCCGCTACTATCAATATGCCTACAATGGCGTATCTGCGCCCCTGGCGCATTGTTTTAGCCGACAGGATGCCGATGTTAGATAGCACGTAAACCAGTATAGGCAACTCAAATACAATACCCGTGGCTAAGGTAAGGGTTGATACGGATGAGAGATAGGAATCAATAGTGAAAGTATTTTCAATAACCTTACTTACCTGGTAACCTGCCAAAAAGGAAATTGATTCAGGCGTAACCACATAATAACCGAATAATATACCCAAGATAAACAGCATTGACGCATAGAACACAAAACCGCTGGCAGCTTTACGCTCGTTCTCGTGCAGCGCTGGCTTAACAAAGCGCCATATTTCAAACAGCAGGTAAGGGAAACCCAGCGTGATACCTATAATAAGCGCTGAATTGATTTGCAGGGTGAACTGCCCGGCCATTTCGGTGTTGATGATCTTGCCGGGTATCTTATCTATACAAAAGCCGGGGCGGTTAAGATAGTCGCCCAGTTTACATAGCATGCGATAGGTAAAGAATTGCGGATCCATAGGCCCCATAATTACCTTATCAAACACAAAGTCGTAAAATACAAAAGCCAGTATGGTAAATAAAACTATAGCTATTGATGCCCTGATCAAATGCCAGCGCAGCGCTTCCAAATGGTCAAAAAATGACATCTCGGCTTCAATATTCTTGCCTTTATCCTTAATAGCCTTTATAAGTTTATTATCGCTCATCTATGTAAATAAAATACCCCTGCTGTTACTAACAAGGGTATTTACGTTTTATTTTACCGGAATAGTTTTAATTCTCGTTTATTTCAAAAGTCTCCATAAACTTGGTGGTAAAGTTACCGGCCCGGAAGTTTGGATCTTTCATTAATTTAAGATGGAATGGTATAGTTGTCTTGATACCCTCTATTACAAATTCGCTCAGGGCGCGCTCCATGGTGCTTAAGGCCTCATCGCGGGTTTGCGCCACGCAGATCACCTTGGCAATCATGGAATCATAATTTGGCGGGATAGTATAGCCTGAGTATACATGCGTATCAACCCTTACACCATGGCCACCCGGAGAGTGGAAATTGGTAATACGACCCGGAGACGGCCTGAAACCGTTAAACGGATCCTCGGCATTGATACGGCACTCAATGGCATGCATAGTTGGCTCGTAGTTTTTACCTGAGATAGGTATCCCGGCAGCAACCTTAATTTGTTCTTTAATTAAATCAAAGTTGATAACCTCTTCAGTTACCGGGTGTTCTACCTGTATACGGGTATTCATCTCCATAAAGTAGAAGTTGCGGTTTTTGTCAACCAAAAACTCTATGGTACCCGCACCTTCATATTTAACGGCCTTTGCACCTTTAACGGCAGCATCGCCCATTTTTTTACGGAGTTTGTCGGTCATGAAGGGCGAAGGCGATTCTTCAACCAGCTTTTGGTGACGGCGCTGTATTGAGCAGTCACGTTCAGATAGGTGAGATACCTTGCCGTACTGATCACCAACTATTTGAATTTCGATGTGGCGCGGATCTTCAACAAATTTTTCGAGGTAGATACCATCATTACCAAAAGCGGCACCTGACTCGGCACGGGCTGAATCCCAGGCCGGTTCAAACTCCTCGTCATTCCATACCAAGCGCATACCACGGCCACCACCACCGGCGGTAGCTTTCAATATCACAGGGTAACCTATTTTGCGTGCAATGGCGATACCATCCTTTACGCTATTCAGCAAACCATCTGAACCGGGTATAGTTGGCACACCGGCTTTTTTCATGGTTTCCTTGGCAGACGCTTTATCGCCCATGGCGTTGATCTGATCGGCCGTAGCGCCAATGAATTTTATACCATATTCGGCGCAGATAGCAGAGAACTTAGCGTTCTCTGACAAAAAGCCGTAACCAGGGTGAATAGCATCAGCGTTGGTTAATTCAGCAGCCGAAATGATGTTTGGTATATTTAAGTATGAATCTCTGCTTGGAGGCGGACCTATACATACTGCCTCATCGGCAAAACGTACGTGCAGGCTCTCACGATCTGCAGTTGAATATACAGCTACCGTTTTTATACCCATCTCCTTACAAGTGCGGATAATGCGCAGGGCGATTTCGCCACGGTTAGCTATCAATATTTTTTTAAACATAATCTTTTTTTTAGGATGACACCGATTAATTCTATCATGATTTCATCAATTGTTATTGACAGCTAATACCTCCCGAAAAAAACCGGCCAGATGTCAGTGAAATCAAATTGGAATCTGTGAAATCAAAAATCACTAAGCAGGTTCAACCAAAAATAATGGCTGATCGTACTCTACAGGTGATGCATTATCAACCAATACTTTAACAATGCGGCCTGAAACTTCAGACTCGATCTCGTTAAATAATTTCATAGCTTCGATAATACATACCGTTGTTCCGGCTTTTACCTCATCGCCCACGTTAACAAACAATGGTTTATCCGGTCCTGCTGAACGGTAGAAAGTACCGATCATTGGCGATTTGATAGTGATGTAGTTTGAAGTATCAGCGGCACTAACAGCTGCGGCTGCGGCAGCAACAGGCTCGGCAACGTTGGCAGCAGCAACCTGTACTGGTGCCGGAGCAGCTGAAATAACCGGCTGGGCGGTTGGAATGGTTGCGTTAACTATGGTTGGCGCCTGGTTAGTTTTAATTGTAATCTTGAAATTTTCCTGCTCAATTGCAACTTCATTTACGCCTGCTTTTGAAACAAAGCGGATCAGATCCTGTATTTGTTTAATATCCATATCGGGGTGTTAATAGGTTTTCTTTAAATAAAATTATATTATCTAAAATCTTTTCGCGATAGCTGCGTACTTGCAAATATGCAGATATGCAGGCAATTATTCTTTAACAAATCATATAAAATAATGTTCAGCGTTATTAACAACCATTGCGGTTGTTAATAACGCTGTATATTTTAAACTGATTTTAGTAAGCCCACTTTAAATAAGCCGAGCCCCAGGTAAAGCCGCCGCCAAAGGCTGCCAATATAATATTGTCGCCTTTTTTGAACTTGTTTTCCCACTCCCACAAACATAGCGGGATGGTGGCGTTAGTGGTATTTCCGTAACGGTCAATGTTAATTACTACTTTTTCCGCAGGTACTCCGGTACGGTTAGCAGTAGCATCAATAATACGTTTGTTGGCCTGGTGAGGTACCAGCCATGCTATATCATCAGCCGTTAGGTTGTTACGCTCCATTACCTCGGCAGCAACGTTAGCCATGTTGGTAACCGCAAATTTAAATACGGCCTGGCCTTCCTGGTAAGCGTAATGCTGGCGAGCATCAATGGTTGCGTGTGTAGCAGGGCGTAATGAGCCGCCCGCTTTTTGATGCAGGTAAGGTATACCGGCACCGTCGCTTTTTAATATCGAATCGATAACCCCGTAACCTTCATAATCAGGCTCAAGCAGGGCAGCGCCGCAGCCATCGCCAAATAAAATACAGGTAGCGCGATCGGTATAATCAACCATGGCCGACATTTTATCGGCACCTACAACCAGTACTTTGGTATGCTTGCCCGATTCAATGAACTGAGCGCCGGTGGTTAAACCAAACACAAAGCCTGAACAGGCCGCCTGTAAATCCCAGCCCCAGGCGTTTTTAGCGCCGATTTTATCAGCAAACAGGTTAGCTGTTGCCGGGAAAGGATAGTCAGGTGTAGTGGTACAAAATATAATCAGGTCAATTTCTTCGGCGCCGATACCGCGTTTTTCGAGCAGTTGCTTTACGGCCGGCACGGCAAGGTCAGACGTAGCCAGGCCCTCGCCTTTTAGTATTCTGCGCTCTTTGATACCGGTACGTGAGGTTATCCACTCGTCATTAGTATCAACCATGGTTTCAAGCTCCTTATTGGTTAACACATAATCGGGCACATATCCACCAACAGCAGTGATCGCAGCACGGATTTTGGTCATTTTATTGGGAAATTTAATGAAATGCTTGCTTAATTTTATCAATCAGGTTGCTCTCAACCATATTTTTAGAAAGGAGTACCATATTTTTTATGGCCTCAGGGCTTGAGATGCCGTGCCCTACAACAACCGGCGCGTTCAGTCCTAATATCGGGCTGCCGCCATATTGCTCGTAGTTAAAGCGGTCGAAAAATTCGTCTTTAAGTCCTTTTTTCAGGGTGATAACATAAAAGGATTCGGCCAGTTTAAGAATTACGTTACCGGTAAAGCCATCGCATACGGCAATGTCAAACTGATCGCCGAACAGGTCGCGCCCCTCAATGTTACCCACAAAGTTAAACATGTTGGTGTCCTTCATTACCGGGTAAGTGGCCTGGTAAAGCATGTTACCTTTTTCCTCTTCCTCACCAATGTTCATCAATGCAACGCGCGGGTTTTCGATACCGTAAACACTTTCGGCAAGTAAACTACCCAGCACGCCAAATTGCAGCAGGTTATCGGGCTTGCAATCAGCATTGGCACCTACATCCAACAAAATACCCAAACCGCCTTTCAGTTTGGGTACAATGGTTGTCATGGCCGGGCGTACAACACCCGGAATAGTTTTTACGCTGAACATACCGCCTACCAGCATGGCACCAGTATTACCTGCTGATGCAAAAGCTGCTATTTGCCCTTCCTTAAGCATTTTAAAACCAACGCTTATACTGGCGTTAGGCTTTTGTACAATGGCTTTGGTAGGATGCTCACCCATACCGATCACCTCGGTGGTGTGCACAAACTCAAACAGGTCGGCACTGACGTTGCTTTGCTGCAAAATCTCCTTCGCCACGCCTTCATCGCCGATAAGCACCAGCGTTTGGTCGGGCGATAAGGATTTACGGGCTTCAATAGCTCCTAAAACAGTTGCTTTAGGGGCGTAGTCGCCGCCCATAATATCTAAGCCAATCTTCATCAGATGTGAAAATTAAACTTAAGCTACCGCTGTTTTCTCGATCAGTAATTTACCGTTATAGTAAACGTTACCATCAACAGTATAAGCTCTGTGTGGCAGGTGAACAGCACCTGTAGTTTTGCAGGTTGTTAAAGTAGGTGCTTCAGCTTTGTAATGCGTTCTGCGTTTATCTCTTCTTGATTTGGAGAACTTTCTTTTTGGATTTGGCATAACTTCCTAAATAATTATTTACTTAATGTTTTTGAGCGCGTCCCAACGCGGGTCGGTCGCCTCGTTCTTATCATCATCACTACCCGATAGCGCGTTCAGCTTATCAAGCATTTCTTTATTACACTTATCAGCGCTTCCGTCACCACTGCACGATGCAATGAACGGCACAGCAACTGTTACATATTCATATATCAGCCCGGCAATATCAATCTCATGATCGTTTTTTCCCAGGGTAATGATCTCATCATCCTCATCAACCTCCTCAGCGCTGAACTTGGCTATCTGCTGCTCGCGAATATGGATAGGATGCTCGTAATCAGTCAAACACCTGTCGCAGGTAAGCCCGATCCATCCGTCAATCTCGAAGTTCAGGATTAGCATTGTTTCCTGCTTATCAAGCTCGACGTTACATACCAACTTCGCTTTTTTTACCAATGAATACTCAAACTCTTCAAAAAAAGAGTCATCAACATCAAAGTCAAAACGATGCTTACCCAGCTTTAAGCCGGAAAATGGTATCGTATATTTCCTTAGTGATTTCAATGAGCAACAATTAGCCCGCAAATGTAGGGTTTTTTCCTAAATCTGAAAAGTGTTTTTTTATTTAAAGTCATTGGGAATTAGTCATTGGACATTAGGCATTAATAATTATGGCTGATAATTATTAACTGATCAATATTACCTAACAACAAAACTCAATGACAAATGACAATTGCCAAATGAGATGTATAATGACCAACGGCTACTGACCAATGACCAAATCAATCCCTATCCCTTGTCAGCTTATGATGTGTTAACGGATTTTCGGTAAGCTCGGCGTTTTCCCTACGGTTACGAACGATGTGTAACGCGGTAAATAATGCCTCGCGGAACGAACGTTCTGATGCCTGGTTTTTGCCGGCAATGTCATAAGCGGTGCCATGATCCGGAGAGGTGCGTACAAAACTTAAACCCGCGGTAAAGTTAACTCCGTCCTCAAAGGCTATCTGCTTAAACGGTATTAAACCCTGATCATGATACATGGCCAGTACGGCATCAAACTGCTTATAAGCGCCGCTGGCAAAAAAACCATCAGCCGAATAAGGCCCAAAAGCCAGTATACCGTTGTTGCGTGCATCCTCAATAGCAGGGCTTATAATGTGCTGCTCTTCATCGCCTATTAAACCATTATCACTTGCATGAGGGTTAAGGCCCAGCACGGCTATCTTGGGTTTGCGTACCCAAAAGTCGTGGCGCAGGCTACCGTCCATTAACTTTAGCTTGGCTAATATTTTTTCGGCCGTAATGTTTTTCGACACCTGTGAAATAGGGATATGCCCCGTTACCACCCCTACTCTTATGTTTTCGCTTACCAGAAACATCAGCGAATCGGCAGCATTGCCACGTTGCTGCAGGTACTCAGTATGCCCCGGGAAATTAAAGCTTTCGCTTTGAATATTGTCCTTATTTATTGGTGCGGTAACCAGGGCATCGATATGCCCGGCTAACAAATCATTTGTTGCACGCTCTAACGAGATAAGCGCGTATTTGCCGCCGGTGGCGTTGATAACGCCCGGCTCCAGCTTTACATCGTCATCCCAGCAATTGATCATATTGGGTTTGCGGTGCTGCGCTTGCGATGCATCGCTAATCACATTAAATACAAATTCACTGGTATTGCTTAAGCGGCGGTAGAATGAGGCTACTTTAGTGTGCCCGTAAACAATAGGCGTGCAATAATCATAAACCTTGCTTTCTGATAAGGTTTTGATAATGATCTCCAAACCAATGCCATTTACGTCGCCTATGCTGATACCAACTTTTATTTTACCGCTCATACTGTTTATGATTTTAACCGGTGATAATTATTGATTTCACCGATTTTTTAATTGCCAAAACCTGATATATCTGCCGAAACAGTTATTGCGGGATGAGGCAATAATCACGCAAATTAAATATTTTTAGGATTACGCTGCCTGATAAAAGCACAAATATGCCTTAATTTGCCAAATATTTGTTCAGCATGTCAATAGTCAGGGCTAAAAAACACCTCGGCCAGCATTTCCTTACCGATAAAAATATCGCCTCAAAAATTGTGGAAGCATTAAGGCCGCAGTTAGGCTACAAGCAAGTGCTGGAGGTTGGCCCAGGCATGGGTATCCTGTCTGATTTTTTGTTACAAAAAACAGATTACGAAACTTACCTGATCGACATTGACACAGAATCGTACGAGTTTTTAGGAAAAAAATATCCGCAGCTGGGCGACAGGCTGATCAATGCCGATTTTTTGGAGCTGGATTTTGCCGCCACTTTTAACGGTCCGTTGGCTGTTATCGGCAATTTTCCATACAATATATCATCGCAAATACTTTTTAAGATACTGGACAACCGCCAACAGGTACCTGAGGTAGTGGGCATGTTTCAGAAGGAGGTTGCCGAACGCTGCAATGCCAAAGCAGGAAGCAAAGAATATGGTATACTCAGTGTGTTTTTACAAGCGTATTATAAGGTAGAATATTTGTTTACTGTAAAAGCAGGAGTATTCAATCCGCCACCAAAAGTACTATCGGCCGTAATACGATTGACGCGCAACGAGGTGCAGGAATTAAGTTGTGACGAAAAACTGTTTTGGCAGGTAGTAAAAGCCGGGTTTAACCAGCGCCGAAAAACATTGCGCAATGCACTATCATCACTTATTAACAAAGAAAAACTAACTGATGAGCCTATGCTTGAACTACGCGCCGAACGGCTAACGGTTAGCGACTTCGTGTCGTTGACAAACAGGATAAGCGAAACGAGGTAATCATAGCTTGATCACCTCATCTTTACCGTGCAGTTCCTTAACCGACTCGCCCATTCGTTTTATAAATAAATAATTGGCTGTGCCGCCTATAACCGCACCTACCACAGGCACTAAACGCTGAGCGGCCCGAGCACCAAGCTTCAGCATCAGTTTTTCGGCTACGGCCTCTAATACGTTTTTAGATAAGGCAATGCTGGCTTCCACCTTTAAGGATGCTGCCACTATTTTGATAAATTCATCAAAGCTGATTTTGTATGTACCCCGCCTGGCGTAATTCACGGCCATAGTAACGCGGAACTGCTGGGTAATTAAATTAACTACATCAACAGGAATGCCCAGCGCCATGGTAAACACACCGCCCGTGCCGGACAGAGCGCCCGTCCCGGCGGCCAGATATGCGCATTGATTAATAAATCCTTCCAGGCCAAGTTTATCAACGCCTTTTTTTATATTGAGCTGATCTATACGGTCAAATATTTGCCTGAAACCGCGTTGTGCCAGCATATCAGCCTGTTGTTTAAGGCCGGTCGTAATTTCTTTGAATGATCTCATTGAGTGTTATCGGCAAGCAGGCTTTAAACAACCTTGTTCACCAATGGTATACGCACCAAAAGCAGTGCCAAAGCAAAACTAAATACAACGCCAAGAGGAGCTACCAGCACCGCTTTTACAGCCGGATCAATGTCCACAGATCTAAAAAGTATAGATAATATTATAAGCACCAGCGGATGGAAAATATAGGTAGCAAATGCCGCCCGCGACAAAGCACTAAGCATGGCCGAACTGTTATCCCAACGATATTTCGCTACACCTGTTATAGCTACACATATAGCAAAACCAGTAAGCTGCTCCCAAACAGAATATAAAAGGGAGATATAATTAAAACCACCGCTAAACCATCCAATCGGTACATTAAATATAACTTTAATGACATAAATAGATAATAACCCCAAACCGCCGACGGCGACGGCTACGCGCCGCATACGCAATGCCTGCTCAAAACTTATTTGACCGAGCAAGTTATTATTAGATGCTATTATAACGTAAATAAAGCTATGTAATGCGTAAAATGCCCCAACTGAAAACCCAAAGGTTTAAGCACCCAGCCAACCGGAAAAACTATCCGTACGGCAAAACTTATTAGCCCCACGCCTGCTGCTAAAAGCAAAATACGTTTATTAGATGGAAGATTCATTCTGACATTTATGCCACTTTTTAATAAAAGCCTGATAACTGCGTAGCCAATTGTAAACAACAACAAGGCTACTACAAACCACATTACGCCAAAATTCACCCAATCATCATACCCGCTTAAATATTGGCCAAGGGGAATATGATGTTCACCCGCATAGTAATATACCAGGTAATTCATAAAAGGTGATAGTATCAATGAGTAAAACAATAACGGAATACCCAGGCGCAGCAATCTATCGGTAATAAAACGGCCAGCACTTTTAATGTTATAAGATGATGGCACAAACAGAGCCGACAGGAAGAAAAAATATCCCATAAAAAACGATTGATTTATGGCTACCACTATCGTCATGGGTATGACAGCGCCCGCGAGGCTTGTTTTTTCGGAGTAATACCAGCCGCCCGGCGCGCCATAAGTAACCAGCACGTGGTGTATAATAACAAGGGCAGTAAGCAATACTTTTACATTGTTGATGTAGCTAAGCTTAGTTTTGGGAGCATCAGTGGCGGGCACTGGTTGATTGATTGTCATAACTGTAACCGGTGCGGATTTATGAGCGATAATAATTTGTAATTTGGCGGCCGAATATAACAGTTTGACTTTGAAAAATAATATTTTAATAGTTGACGACCTGCATCCGTCGTACATCGAGATAGCTACGGCAAAGGGCTACACCTGCGATTATCACCCCGATTTTAAACTGGCCGATGCACTTGCCGTTATCGCTGATTACGAGGGTTTGGCTATCCGCTCAAAATTCGAGGTTGATAAGGCCTTTATGGATGCCGCCCCTAACCTGCGTTTTATTACCCGTGCTGGTGCCGGCATTGATAATATTAACGGTGATTACGCCGCCCAAAAAGGTATCGAAATATATAATGCCCCGGAAGGCAACTCAGATGCCGTAGGTGAACATGCCGTGGGTATGCTGCTGGCGCTTATGAACAAGTTTAACATTGGCAACCTGGAGGTACGCGATGGCAAATGGCTGCGTGAGGAAAACCGCGGCTACGAGCTAAAAGGCCGTACCGTAGGCATTATTGGTTACGGCCACATGGGGCAGAGCTTCGCCCGCAAGCTGTCCGGCTTTGAGGTTGATGTGATTGCTTATGATAAATACAAAACCGGCTTTAGCGACCAGTACGCCCGAGAAGTAAGTATGGAAGAAATTGTTAAACACAGCGATATACTGAGCCTGCATGTGCCACTTACTGCCGAAACGCAATACCTGGCCAATGATGAATATTTCTTTCACTTTAAAAAGCCGATATTTTTTATCAATACTTCTCGCGGTAAAACGGCTAAAGTTCGCTCGGTACTGAATGCTATTGAACAGGGCAAAATAATAGGCGCCGCGCTTGATGTATTGGAAGTGGAGAAATTTCCAGCGCTGGGCGAACAGGAATGGTATGCTGATTTATGCAAAACCAACAAGGTGATACTTACCCCACACGTTGCCGGCTGGACCTTTGAGTCGTACCGCAAAATAAGCGAAGTGCTGGCGGGAAAGCTGCCGAGGGTGGTCGATGGTCAATAGACCATAGGCCATAGTCGACAGACGATGGACTAAAGTTTTAATAACGAAGCTGGCTATGGACTATCGACAATGGTCTATGGACTATCAAGTTTTTACTTGATAAAAAATTTGGATATTAAAATTTAATTCCATTATCTTCGTTTTATATCAAAGCAAGACTATGCGGGCTACGGCCACTCATAGTCTTGTTTGTTTTTTAAAAGAGTCGCGTCCTTCTTTTGTGATGAAAAGGAAGGGCGGTTTTTTTTTACATTAACCTAAAACATTAACAGTTTAAATTTAATTAGTGCGTTATGGCAGAGGTATCATACTATACCAAAGAAGGTTTAGAAAAATTAAAGGAAGAATTACAGTATTTAAAAACTACAGGCCGTGCTAATATTGCCAAGGCAATTGCTGAAGCACGCGATAAAGGCGATCTTTCAGAGAATGCTGAATATGATGCCGCTAAAGAGGCACAGGGCTTACACGAAACCAAAATAGCAAAGCTTGAAGAGGTGTTAGCTAATGCACGTTTGCTGGATGAATCAAAACTGGATACATCAAAGGTATTGGCCCTATCCGTCGTTAAAATAAAAAACCTGAAAAACGGCGCTACGATGAGCTATCAGCTGGTGTCAGAAACTGAGGCCGATTTGAAAGCCGGTAAAATATCTGTAAGCTCGCCTATTGCTCAGGGTTTACTGGGTAAAAAAGTTGGCGACAAAACCGAAATCACTGTTCCTGCAGGTAAAATTGAATTTGAGATATTAGAGATAAGCAGATAAGTAATTATTGATTTATTGAAGCATTGAATTATTGATTAAAAACAAATCACTAATTCAATCCTTCAATAGTTCGACAATCAAATCACTAATTCAATAACTCAACAAATACCCTACTCATGTCAAGCATATTCTCAAAAATAGTAGCGGGCGAAATACCGGCTCACGTTGTAGCTGAAAGCAATGAGTTTCTTGCTTTTTTAGATATATCTCCACTGGCCGAAGGCCACGTGCTGGTTATACCGAAAAAAGAAGTTGATTACTTGTTTGACCTTGACGACGAAACCTATACCGGCCTGCAAATTTTTGCCAAGATAGTGGCTAAGGGCCTTGAAAAGGCAGTACCCTGCCAGCGTGTAGGAGTAGCGGTTATTGGTTTAGAGGTGCCACATGCCCACATCCACCTCATCCCGATCAACCATGTGGATGATATTAATTTTTCGCGCCCAAAATTAAGCTTTACGCAGGACCAGCTTGCGGCTACCGCCGAAAAGATCAAGGAAGCCCTGCGTGAAGAACGCGTTGATTAATCTTCCAGCGGAACAAACTTCATTGATACGGAATTTACACAATGGCGTGTGTTTTTGGCAGTAAAGCCTTCGCCTAAAAACACGTGGCCTAAGTGCGCGCCGCAATTGGCACAAAGTATCTCGGTACGGCGGCCGTCGGCATCCGTTTCTCGATGTACAGCACCTGGTATTTCATCATCAAAACTTGGCCAGCCGCAAAAGCTTTCAAACTTATCGTCAGACCGGTAGAGCGGCGCGTCGCAGCGTTTGCAAACGTACAAGCCTTTAGCCTTGTTATTCAGTAGTTCGCCAGTAAACGGGCGCTCGGTTCCTTTGTATAATATTACCCTTTCTTCTTCGGGCGTCAGTTCATTGTATTTCATTTTCTGATTAGGATTACACTAATTATGTTATGATTCCACCGATCAATTAGGCGATTTCATTTATACATAAATATACTTAATTTAAGATGGAATAGTTTTAACCGACATGTTGTTTACATGACGCTGACATCAGCTCAAAACGAGAAAATCCCGGTCTTTCAACCGGGATTTTCAATATTATATAGCTTTTAGCTTTCGCCTTTATGCTTTCAGCCTTACGCTAATTTAGCCAGTTCTTCGGCCATAGCAGCACCAATTTCGGCAGGTGACTCTACCACGCGGATACCGCACTCGGCCATGATCTTCATTTTAGCGGCAGCAGTATCGTCAGCACCGCCAACAATAGCGCCGGCGTGGCCCATACGGCGGCCCGGAGGCGCTGTTTGGCCTGCAATAAAGCCCACTACAGGTTTAGTACCATGCTCTTTTATCCAGCGGGCGGCTTCAGCTTCCATACCACCACCAATTTCACCAATCATGATGATACCGTGCGTTTCCGGGTCGTTCATTAACAGTTCAACCGCTTCTTTGGTTGGTGTACCAATAATCGGGTCGCCACCGATACCGATAGCCGTAGTGATACCTAAGCCAGCCTTAACCACCTGGTCAACCGCCTCGTAAGTTAACGTACCTGATTTTGAAACCACCCCTACATTACCTTTTTTGAAGATGAAGCCCGGCATGATACCAATTTTAGCCTCATCGGCAGTGATGATACCCGGACAGTTAGGACCGATCAAACGAGAATCCTTGTCTGTCAAATATTCTTTTACCTGGATCATATCCTTTGTAGGGATACCCTCGGTGATACAAACAATAACTTTAATGCCTGCCTCGGCAGCTTCCATAATAGCGTCAGCAGCAAAAGCCGGAGGTACAAATATGATAGATACATCAGCACCTGTGCTTACAACCGCGTCTTTAACGGTGTTAAAAACCGGACGATCAAGATGTGTTTGGCCGCCTTTGCCCGGTGTTACGCCACCAACAACCTGCGTACCGTACTCAATCATTTGCGAGGCATGGTAGGTGCCCTCGTTACCGGTAAAACCCTGAACTATTACTTTGGAATCTTTATTTACAAGAACACTCATTGGCTTATTTTTTATTCAACGCAAAGCTAAAATTATTTTATTAACTAAGGTACCATAAGCAATTAAAGGCATTGTTTTTTTACAATCTAACATTTAAATGATGTTGAATATTTGGTTGCTATAGCAGCTTCACAGTCGGTTAAGTACATTTCGCCTGCTATTATTTAATTTACAGGAAACTTTTTATTGCGGCTATAAAAAGCTATTAATATCTTTCGGAACACTAAACACACCCTTACCATGAAAAAAATATTTTTGGCAATAATTACCTGTATTGCCATTATCCAACCCGGCTATGCGCAATTAGGCGGTTTACTAAAAAAAGGTAGCGACATGCTCAGCAGTACAGGCCTTAACCTGAACAAGATTGTTAAACAACCGGCCGCTATAACCACCAATTTTAAGGATGATGCTATTACCAAGGGCTCGCAACCACCAACCTTTCAGGAAGGGGTTACAGCGCAGCCCTTGTACCTGCTGCCAAAAGCCACTGGCGGCGGTTATGTTTTATGCGCCGGACTGTACGAAATGACCAACAAAAGCTATTGCCTGCACGCAGGCACCCGCGGCCCAAGCAGCGGCGATGGTTACATGCTTGCCCCGGTTGAAGGCCCCAAGAAAAACGTGGTGATCAATATTTTAAAAAGCGCCGAAAAACATCCGGAGGTTAAACAACGCAGTATACAGGTTTTGCTATGGGCTATAATTGCCCGTACAAAACTGGCCGACTTTAGTACCGAAATCAAAGCTACTGCCGCCGTACTGCTCACACCTGAACAATTGTTAACTCTTGAGGGCGGCGCGCTGGGTATTTTACCCAATAACGTTATGGAAAGCGCCAAAAGCAAACTGCCCAAACCGGTACAGGCTGTTTTTGAGGCTGAGAATAACATCAGGCGGTTAGCTGCTTCAGGCAATGCGAGTTATGAGGAAATGGAAAAATATGCGGTGCTGGCAGGCATAGCCCCTAATAACAACAGCGAGTACCCATCGGGCACATGGTCATTACACCCGGATGGTTATTATATCCGCTACATTCCGCAGGGATATTCTATAACTAAAGTACAGATATTTGTCCCGAAAGAAGTGATAGAAAAGGCGGGTAAAGACCCTATAATTTACGATGCCCCGTATGGCATAGCTTGCCCAGCGAACGTCGGCGCTCAACGCCTGGCTCAAACCAACGAGCCGTTAGACCCTGACTACACCAAAAAACTTACCACCATTTGCGATCCTAAGAAATAATCAAAACGGGCGTTACATATGGATGTAACGCCCGTTTTATTTAGTCCAATTTCGGCACGGCGACTTAATAGGCTACCGTAAAGCGCTGGTGGATGTGTTTAGGATTTTCAAGCTCGTCAACAATAGCGGTGGCCATATCTTCTACTGAAATAATGCTGCGGTGGTTCTCATCATAAACCGGTTCATCCAAACCTGTGCGGTAGGTGCCTTTAATAATGCCGGCCGTGCCTTGGTGCATTTCAATAGCCGGGCTTAAAAACGTCCAATCAAGTTCAGTTTCATTTTTAATGTGGTTAAGGTAATCACGCGCGGCGGTTGCTCCTGCCTTGTACTCCGCCGGGAAGTGAGGAGTATCCACCAGTTGTACGCCGGGCGCTACATATAAACTGCCACCACCGCCAACAGTGAAAAATCTTTTTACGCCAGCTTTTTTAGTACCTTCCTGTATAGCTTTCGATCCGCGCAAAAAATCATCATATATGTTAGGGTTAGTCCAGCCTGAATTGAAGGTATTTACCACGGCATCAGCACCTTTTACTGCGGCAGTCACTTCCTCTTCATTGTAAACATCGGCTTTAACGGCTGTAACCTGTGCACTTTGGTTTACCTTGTCGGTATTACGGGCAATGGCAATTACTTCGTGTCCCCTTTTTTCCAGTTCGTTCAATACGGCGGTACCTACAAAACCTGTGGCGCCAATTAGTGCTACTTTCATGTTTTTGATTTTTATTTAAGTTGCTATCTACATAACTGTAATTTATTTTATTACAGTATTGATTAAAAAAATTATTTTATCGGTTTACAAAAAGCTTCAAGCGTAACTGCGGCCAAACGGCTCACCATCGCATCTTCGGCCTTGTTATATAAAACATCCAGCTCTACGTTGATTTGTTTACCTACGGGGCAATCAGGGTTTGGTACGTTTTTTTTACCTAATGGCGATGTTTGGCGCACGGCATTATAAACGTCAGACAGTCGGATATCCTTTGCCGGTTTAGCCAGCAAAGTACCGCCGCCCTTACCTTCTTTAGTCGTAATCAATCCCACTTTACGTAAGTTGCTTATTTCCTTACGAACAACAGCCGCATTAACATTCATACTACCTGCAATAAATTCAGACGTAAGCATCTCATCCTTTACATAATAATGAAGGGTTAAAATGTGTAGCGCTGTTGCAAACCTTACGTTGTTCATTACTGTAATATTTTTTATTACAGTACAAATATAAAGCTATTATCAGTTACGGAAACACCAACCGACGACATTTACGCAAAAATGACAGTGTTATTTACAACTTTGAATGATCTCGCTTACAAGCAGCGTGTCATGATACAATTGATCGTACAGATTTTCATCCAGCACTTTTTTGCTGATGAGCTTGCTGCCCATGCCTACTGCGCATACCCCTGCCCTGAACCAGGCCAGTATGCTTTCCTTAGTGGTATCAACGCCGCCGGTAGGTATAAACAACTGCCCGGGAAATAGCTCGCGAATGGCGCTCAAAAAATCAGGTTTTAGCGTACCCGCCGGAAAAAGTTTGATCAATGCGGCACCATGCTGCTGGGCGGTATATATTTCGGTAGGCGTCATACAACCGGGTATCCACAATAACTTGTGCTTACTGGCAACTTTGCTAACTTCCGGGTTAACGATGGGCGATACAATAAAATCGGCACCTGCACTAATGAACGCCTCTGCCTCATCAACAGATTTAATGGTACCTATACCCAAATGAAGATCAGGCCATTCCTTCTTCTGTGCCTTTTTGAGTTCGATATAGTTATCAAGCGCCTTAGGCCCGCGGTTAGTGTATTCAAACACACGCACTCCGGCTTTATAAAGTGTTCGGGTAATATCAATACTTACCTGTGCATCTTCATAAAAAAACAGCGGCAGCATGCCCTGCGCTATAATACTGTCGAGCACCTGTTCTTTTTTATTCATTACTTATGGCATTTTGTATATCGTTAACAGTTTTGTTGGTAGTATCGCTTGCTACAAAAAGTTTGGTAAAAGCGGCGGCGGTGGCGAATTCTATTACCTGTTCGGGTGTCCAATCATTATATAACCCGTAAATTAAACCGGCCATATAGCAATCACCACTGCCCACCTTATCAACAATCTGGTTTGACGCGTATTGTTTTGAACTAATGAACTGCGAACCGGTATAAAGAGCCGTGTAATATTCGATCTGCTTATCACTACCAAATCTGAATGTATTGGCTACTGTGTGGCATTTGGAATAACGTTTAACTATTTCTTCCGAAGTTTTTAGCGCTTCTTTCAGGTAAATGCTTTTCTGTCCGCTCTCGTGAATGTCAGGCAGTACTTCGATACCCAGCATGGCTTCGGCAGCCCAGATGTTGCCCATAACTACATTACAATAAGGCAGCAACTGCTCCATAACTTCGCGCGCGGTTTTGCCGTACTTCCATAGCTTAGCCCTATAATTTAAATCAACCGACACGGTGATGCCTTTCTCAGATGCTGCCTTTACAGCCTCCAGGCAAACGTCGGCCGCATGCTGACTTACCGCCGGTGATATAGCACTGAAATGAAACCAGCTGACGTCGCTGAATACATCATCCCAATTAATCATCCCAGGCTGCAACTCTGCAAATGAAGAGTGCGCACGATCATAGATCAACGCATCGTGCTTAAGATCCTGCCCTTGGGCAAGGTAATACAAACCAATTCGATTGCCGCTTAACGATACAGCATCCGTTTTAATGTGTTTATGCTGTAAATAACTAAGTAATTGTTTCGAAAGATAGTTATCAGGCAAAGCTGTACAATACTCAACCGGCAATTGCCATAAAGCGAGCGCAGTAGCTACATTAAGCTCGGCACCACCTACAAAAAAAGGCAAGCTGTTATTAGTTAACCACACTCCCGCGGCGTCGGGCGTTATACGGAGCAGCAATTCGCCAAAGCAAAGAATATTTTTTTTCATGGAATTCAGCAAATTAGGCGCGCTGCACAACCCTGGCCCATTGATCTCAAATAACGCTGTTTTTAATGCTATTTGCAAGCGTTTAAATAACCCTTATGAAAAATATAATGCAAGTAAGCTCACTTGCATGCTAAGTTTTAACATCACAAGCCATTCAGTAAGCAAATTGCTGTTACGATAATTTTTTTAACTTTTTTTATTCTCTTAACAAATGGATAATGAAATACTTACATTAAATAGAGAGCTAAAACAGACAAATGCTTCAAGATTTTTTAAAAAAACCTCTTGCAGAATATCAAACTGTGCGTATATTTGCACCACCAAAACGAACAACGGAGTGGTAGTTCAGCTGGTTAGAATACATGCCTGTCACGCATGGGGTCGCGGGTTCGAGTCCCGTCCATTCCGCAGAAAACAATGTCAAAATTGACTAAAAGCCTGTAAATCATCGATTTACAGGCTTTTTTGTTTGCCCGAAAACACCAAAATATGCATGTTTTAGCATAAAAAAGGTGAGCAATTCGGTGAGCATATTTAAAGCTAAAACGGCGCTCACCAGAAACACCATAGTAACTGATATAGAAGATGTTCAGCGAGTGAACATCTTGATTGCAAATGATGGAATAATCAATTTTGTTTCACTATTAATCCTCATTGTTATGAGAACAAATGTCAATCTGCTTTTTTACTTAAAAAAGCCAAAGAATTACAAAACCGGCATAATGCCAATTTATTTACGCTTTACAGTTGACGGACAACGTTCAGAAGTCGCAACCGGTAGGGAATACGATCCCGCGCGCTGGAATTCTAAATCAGGCCGCTCTATTGGCACTAAGGAAGATACCCGTGCGTTAAACAATTATTTGGATACGCTTCAAGCACGTGCATTAGAATATCATCGCTTGATGACGATTCATGACGAAATGATTACCGCAGAATCTTTACGTAACAGGTTCACAGGAAAAGTAGAAAAAGCCAGAACGATAGTTACCGTATTTGAAGATCATAATCAAAAAATGAAAAGTCTGGTTGGGCAGGAATTTGAAAAAAGTACATTGCAACGATATGTTACTTGTCTGATGCACGTAAAAGATTTCATGGAATGGCAGTTTAATATATCGGATTTACCCATTATTAAAATCAACTTTGCATTTCTTAACGATTTTGAATATTACCTGCGAAGCGTGCGTAAATGTGGTAACAACTCCGCTATCAAGTATATCAAGAATTTTGGAAAAATAGTTCGCATTTGCATAGGTAACGGCTGGTTGACTGTCGATCCCTATATCAACTATAAACCGAAAACGCAAAATGTCCATCGCGTTGCCCTAACCAAAGAAGAAGTTAATGCTTTGGCTGAAAAACAAATAACTATAGAACGTTTAAAATTAGTCAAAGATATTTTTCTTTTTAGTTGTTACACCGGCCTTGCCTATGTAGATGTCAGAAAGCTAAAAAGATCCGAAATTATAAAAGGAATCGATGGTGAAAATTGGATATACACTAACCGCCAAAAAACAGATACATTATCACGAATCCCTTTACTTCCGCCCGCGTTGGCGATTATACAAGCTTATCAGGAGCATCCCCAATGTTTAGCTGACGATTTCCTGCTTCCTGTAATGAGCAATCAAAAGATGAATGCTTATTTAAAAGAGATTAGCGGTCTGTGCGGTATTACAAAAAATCTCACATTTCATATCGCACGGCACACATTCGCAACTACTGTCACATTAAACAACGGCGTTCCTATAGAAAGTGTCGCTAAAATGATGGGACATACGAGTATTAAAACCACGCAGATATATGCCAAAGTAATGGATCATAAGATAAGTTCTGACATGCAACGGTTAAGAGAAAAGTTTACAGTTGGTCAATTCCAGTAGGCTACGGTTAATTTTGGGGAATAGATTATATTTTAAAGGTCACAATTTGTGGCCTTTGAAATATAATAACAATATCAATCTAGAAGAGCTTTAAGAATGCATATACCCCCCTCTCTTCAGAGTATATTTTAGCATTTACCCCCCTTCTCTAAGTAAACTTAAAATTTGTTAAGTTTACTTTTACAATTGAAAGTAAATTAAAAATTTAATAAGTTTACTTTTATAAATTATGGAAAAGATACAAATCGAAAAATTTTTATCCGGTAATTCAGAAAAAGGAATGGCATATAAATACTTTCTTCCTCATAAAATCAATTTTCAATGGCAGTGGTCGGATGCATCTTTAAATACATTATTGGAGAAAGCCTCTATTAAATTAGGCGAATTAAATTCATTTGCCAAGCTAGTTCCCAATATCGATTTGTTTATTCATCTGCATGTAACAAAAGAAGCAGTAGTTTCAAGTCGAATAGAAGGTACTCAAACAAACATGGACGAAGCGCTACTACCTATCGAGGAAATCAGTCCTGAAAAAAGGAATGACTGGGTGGAAGTTAATAATTATACGCAAGCACTAAATAATGCTATAAAAGAATTAAAAGAGCTACCATTGTCTTCAAGACTACTTAAAAAAACACATAATATCTTATTGCAAGGAGTAAGAGGTGAACACAAAATGCCGGGAGAGTTTCGGAGAAGTCAAAATTGGATTGGAGGAAATTCACTTGCTGACGCTGCATTCATTCCACCAGCGCACAATTACGTCGATGAACTAATGGGAGATTTAGAAAATTTTCTCCACAATAAAGATATAGATGTCCCCGCCCTGATACGGGTAGCGATAGCTCACTACCAATTTGAAACAATACATCCATTTTTGGATGGTAACGGTCGTATCGGTCGTTTATTGATCCCTTTGTACTTAGTGAGTGAAAAGATTTTGGAAAAGCCGTTGTTATATCTTTCAATGTTTTTTGAAAAAAATAAAGGACTTTATTACGATAATTTAACCAGGGTTCGAGAAAAAAATGACCTTTTGCATTGGTTAAAATACTTTTTAGTCGGTATAGCTCAAACTTCAGAGTTAGCCGTTCAAACCTTATCTCAAATACTTCAAATTAAGGAACGTCGTGAAGCTCTAATTAAAAGCAGTTGGGGAAGGCGTAGCGCCAGTGGGTTAATTTTACTGGAGTATTTATTTCAAGAACCTGTAATTCGAGTAAAAGCTGTAGAGCAAGTTTGTGGTTTAAGCACCAAGGCCGCAAATGATTTGGTAAGTAGTTTTATTGACAGCGGTATCTTGGTAGAAGTTAGTGGTCAAACCCGTTATAGGGTATTCGTATTTCAGGAATACTTAGAGATGTTCAGGTAATAATATATCCTTTATTGACTATTAATAGCAGCAAGCGAGGCGGCCTGAGAAACTCGTGCCGCCTGCCGCTGCTACTTGGCGGTGCTTAGGGAGCGGTTTTTTCTTTAATGAATTGCAGATATACTTGCTCAATCTTATCTATCAGCATTTCAACTTTATCTTTTAACAGCTTTACTGACTCTTCATCAGGCTTGAACTCATTTTTATATCTGGTTTCGGAATATCCTGATTGCAACAGATTGAATAGGTGCACACCTTCAGTGGTGTTGAGTTGCAGGGATTTTTTGATCTCTTCCGTAAATAGCAAATGTCATCTTGATCATCTTCGAAAGGTTATGGACGGTTATGCGATAGCCCAATACAGCGCGAATAATCCCTATCAAACTACTCTCGGTAGCCTGATGTAATGAGAAAAGCGCCAATGTATAATTGTTGTCCTCAATATACCTCACCACACCTTTCATGAACTCCTTGCCTTGTATGCCCCATCGGTTCCAATCTTTTTCAGCTTTGTCTAACCAAATTTGATCATCAATAGCATGTGCGCTTAACGATTCCGCCTCGGAAGCCTTGTACAGATTAATACTTTTGTAAAGCGTATTATGCCAAAAACGCTTTTCCGTTTTTAATCCCTCTGTAGCGGTAGCCATCTTATGAACCATAGCGAATAATGTTCCCAGGAAGCGGCAGTTATCTTCAATCTTATTAGCAGCTTCATGTTCGGCTACCTTTTCGCTGTCATTGATTAATATTAACAAATAATAAATGGAAGGCTTGCTACTTTTTCCAATAAGGTAGATCATACTCACGCCAGGTATCCGCTCAACGATGAGGTTCTTTATTTTTTCGACGATAGACTGTTGTTTATTGGATAATTGTGGGTCTATTTCTCTCAACGCTATGGTAGACTCTCTATCAATCGCTTCCTTAGGTTGATTACTTTCTTTGCCTCGTCCCCAAGACTTATGGGTAATCGTTTCATTCGTTTCGCGCTGGTGGATCAGCCACGCAGCAGAATAAAGCTTTCGAATATTGTCATACACTTCTATGATCTCACCTGCCATCATCGTCTCGTCAGCGGCGTTGTTATACAGGGCAGTATGCAGCCATTCGTGCAAATAATCGCGGTATTCCTGCGGACTGATCTTTTTAAAGCATTTCTGTATGGCCTTGTATGGGTTGGCCAGCTCCTTTACTGATAAGTTCTTTGGAAAATAAATCCAGTCGCTTTTCTCTTGTGTGATTTGCTCCTCGATAATATCTTCCAGGCGCGGCCATCTATCCTTATTCTTTA
Organism: Mucilaginibacter roseus; assembly: GCF_021215455.1. Lineage (GTDB taxonomy): Bacteria > Bacteroidota > Bacteroidia > Sphingobacteriales > Sphingobacteriaceae > Mucilaginibacter > Mucilaginibacter roseus. The sequence goes on from NZ_JAJPWV010000004.1 coordinate 428,528, forward strand.
ACAGTAATAAGTGTAAAGCTTCTATTAGTTGTACGTTCTGATCGTAGATAAACAAAATGTGACCGGCGCCATGTTGGTCTTTATAATATTTATCAGTCAATACATAATAGCGCCATTCCTTCAAATCTTCACGGTGATCTTTAGGCCGGCCTGAGCTAAAGAAATTTATAACTACCTTTAAAGGATTCATTACCTCGCTGAAGCGGAGATGTTTGGGATATTGCTCCCAGGGTGCGATGTTGCCAATATATGTGCCCATGATGTTTAAACTGCCATTGTTGACAGTAAGACAAAGGACAGCAGGCAGTTATTTCTAACCTATTCCTACCCTTTCTAACGAAGAATAATATCAGGATAAAGTATGCTTGTTAAAGCCAGGACAAACAGGTAATTTCAGATTTCAATTTTTCATACATTTGCTTAAATAACCGTTTTTATCAAGAGCACAACTACCGATACACCAAAAAACATTCATCAGGGCCGCAATGTGAAATGCTTTCGTGAGATGCTTGGCCTGAAGCAAGAAGCACTTGCTTTGGCGTTAGGTGATGATTGGAGCCAAAAACGGGTTTCGTTAATGGAAGGAAAAGAGGTTATTGAGGAAGACATTCTTGCTCAGGTTGCAACTATATTAAAAGTTCCTGTTGAAGCAATTAAGAACTTGGATGAAGACAAGGCTGTACAAATTATAGCTAACACATTCAACGATGAGGCTGTTGCGTATGCTCAATATTATAAATGCAATATCAATCCAATGGAGAAATGGATTGAGTCTTTAGAAGAAATTAAGCAGTTGCACGAGGAAATAAAAAAGCTCTATGAGAGGTTGTTGGCAAAGTGATTAAAAAATTAAATGTAGTAGTTGAATATGAAAACCTCTGAAATTGAACTGCCGTATCGTGAAAGGATGTTCAGGTTTGTAAAAGACCCTGAACTTGCTCAACTTGAAAAAAAGTATGAACCCTATTTAGACTTGCATGATCTTGAAGAAATTTCCAAGTTATATGACATTGTGCAGGCCGCGCCCAACGAGGCCATTACAGGTAGATTGATCTGGACAACACAACTTGACCTACCAATCGATTTAAAGAAAGATATCATAGCCATTTTCAGCAGGTATTTCGTAGAATAGCAATTAATAAGCAAAGCCTACTTTCACGTCATTAAATCTTTAATGTCATGAAAGTAACCATCAGAAAAAAACCGCTAACCAAAGGCCGCCATCGCCTAGTACTTGATTATTATCCTCCAATAGTAAATCCAACTACAAACAAAAAGACAAGGCAGGAAAATCTAAAGCTTTTCGTTTATGATCAGCCATCATGCCCGGCTGAAAGAACTCATAATCGCAAGACGATTGAACTATCCAATACGATATGCGCCACACGACAGCTGGATCTTCAAGCACAGCTTCATGGCCTCACACCTAACTTTAGAAAGCAGCAAAGCTTCGTCGCCTATTTCAGAAAACTTGCTGACCGTCAGCGCGGCATGAACCGCCATAATTGGGACAGCAGCGTGCGGTACTTTCAACTATTTGCTGAAAATGATATAACCTTCGCCGACCTTGATCACGCACTTTGTGAAAATTTTAAATGGTTCTTGCGTGATGAGCCTAAACTTCGGGAATCAAGACGCGGTATCGGACATAACAGCGCCCTCAGCTATTTCAATAAATTCCGGACAGTCCTCAAACAAGCTTGGCGGGAAAAGCTGATCAGTGAAGATTTGCATGACCTATGTCCCGGCTTAAAGGAAATTGAAGCCGAGATAGAATTTCTAACTATGCATGAATTGCAGCAGCTTCTGCGTACTCCGATAGATAATGAACTTTATAAACGTACAGTACTGCTTGGCATATTGACGGGCCTTAGATTTTGTGACATCCAAAACCTTACCTGGGACCAGGTAAGAGGCGAACTTGATAATTACTATCTGCAATTCCGGCAGCGTAAAACATATAAGCCTCAGCATATATACATCTCGAACCAGGCGTTTGATTTATTGGGAGAACGAATGAATCCCGATGTTTTGGTCTACCCTAAGCTTAATTACAACACAGCCAGGGATTTTTTAAAAGAATGGCCGCGTCTGGCAGGCATAAATAAGCATCTTACCTTTAGCTGCTTACGGCATACCTATGCCACTTTACAACTTGACCTTGGCACCGATATCTATACCATATCAAAGTTATTAGGCCATCGGCATTTAAAAACAACGCAACGCTATACACGCGTAATGGATAAGGCAAAGAAGGACGCATCAAACCGCATTGTACTTGACTTGTAAATATGGTGCTATTGGGAATCGTCTGTCTAATGCCGTTTGCTGCACACTCGAGGTCATTGCACCGCTTAAACAACCGGAGCCGGAAGCAGGGAAATTGTTAAGGGCAACGGCGATAGCCGTTGTTTATGTATCCTTGACGATTTCCCTGCGCGGGTATCTTTGTGGCGGCGGTGCGGTGACCGTATGCTTATTATATGTGTGTTGGAAAGCAGGCGTGTATGAGGAACGAATACTTGCCTGTGTGCGGCGGCAAGGCTGGCTGCGGAATTGAGCCCGGCGCGAAGCGCGTGGTGCAATGAAGCGACCTGCCGCAGCCGCATGGTGTAAAATGTATCACATAGAATATCCTTGGCTTTGATCATTATCATAACCGTAGCCACGGCCTCTTTTTCTTTTTCGCTGGCTGCTGTCATCCTGCACGGGTGCACCGCCTATAGATTGCCCCCCTCTCAACAAGGTATCGATCAGACTGTCACCATGGCTGTGGCCCTGCCCAACAACAACCTTGTTAGCCTGCTGAACGCGGTGCAGTTCTTTGACTTCTTCTTTCTGCTCATAAGTGCCATGCTTTAGCGTATTAGCGTACTTAAAAGATTCTTTGACCTCCCGGTCATAATTAAATACCTGGTCAAATAAAGCTTCGGATAGCTGCTTAAATGCAACTCGGTCAAATTGCCCGACCTTTTTACTATGGGCAGCATTTTTCCTTTGGAATTATTGAGCGGGCTCAGCTTGATGCTGTTACTCGCATCCTTACGACTAACAATGATCTGAACGTGCATTTGTTCTCCAGGCTTAATGCCTCCTTTGATTGCTTTGCCTTTTCTTACCTCCAGGTCTTTATAAGTATAGTAGCGGTTCTCCTCCAACTTGCCGTAATAAACCAGGTCTTTGTTGCCATCGATACCATTACGCTTAAAGTTCCTGGCATAAGCGTCCATAACCAAATTAGCATAATTTTTTAGGTAGATTTTTGCGCCTTCTGTTCCATATCGTTCTTTCAGATATAACAATTCCTTTTCGCTCGGACTGATATTGATTAGGAAGAACTTAGCATCGTCTTTGGAAAGCTTAGCCAGATTGTTGTCGATGCCTTGTCGGACCTCATAAGGCTGAATGTTATGCCGGTCATGGCTAAACCAATATTCCAGCTGATGATACTGATCCAGCTTTTCAGCCAGCCGGTTCTCTTTTTCTAGATAGGCGACCAATTGGCTGCTGCTGCCCTTGTTATTACCCGTCTCGCTCTTGGTGATGTTGATATGCATACTCGTTACGTTTAAATCTGTTGCTTCTTATGGTATCATCTACAAGTTATTTACCTGTTCCCGAGTAAAGCGCATCAATTCATCCTTATCGGCTTGCTTACTGAGCATGGTCATCTTTTCGCGCGCAGTCATGTAATGTTCCAGGATACCGCTGAAACGTTTCTTTAATTTGTTCTTATCAAGCTGCGCGGTATCCAGCTTACTCAGGTAATCAACAACTTTACCAATGGCTATCACCTGACCATCGTAAGATTCCTTTTGCTGTTTATTATGAGCAATAATCTGTTTGTTGAAATATTCAACGATCTGCCGTTGCGATGCGCCCAACCTTTCACCCTCTTTCTTGATTGGTATCAATAAGTCTTGTTCCTGCGTTTTAATAAATGCCACGATATTATCGGTCTTACGATTGATCGCATTCTTCAGCAGATCATCGTTCAGGTCTCTTGGATCTTTCTTGGTCTTATAAAAATAATCAACCATGTAGGTAAATAAATCTAGCTTTGACAAGCCGCATTTATTAGCGACTGCTTGCAGCTTACTATCCGTTTTCTCCGAGAAACGTATCGTCTTGTTATTTTCAATAGTCGCCATCATTCACACATTTTTCATCGTACGGTATACCAACAGGTATACTGATTTCTTTTCTATTGCATAAAGCGGGGGGCAAAGTATACCATCGGTATACTAAAAACCGTCTCGGCCCCGCAGGGCGAGCGGAAAAGTCGGGCTTGCCCGACTTCCGCTCGCTCCCCCCGCTTTCGCGTAAGGACATGGGATATCCCGATAAGTAGATCCATAGCTCAGTCGATATAGAGATACCTCTTTTCATCATGATCTTAAGATCTGCCAGTCAGCAGGCCAGTACACCTGGCTGCCCAGCTTCGGGTGGTAAGACGGTTGGTAGCTGATATAGCCATAAGCATCCAGTTCCCTGATACACTTATGGTAAGTCGCTATCGATACAATTTTACTGTAAGCCATCAGGGTCTTGCGGGTGATAGCAAATGGACTGACAAAACCGCTCCGCTGCCAGTGGACGAAGAGCCCCGTAAACAGGCTAACATGCGTTGCATTCAGCCGCTCGTCATTACTCATACACCGTAGTAATCTGGCATACCCGGCAAGTGCCGGTGTTGAAATAGCGGCACTCATTTTACACCTCCTTCCAGCAACTTGTTGATGTCGTCCAGCTTGTAATAAATGATGCTACCGATGCGTGTAAAGCTGAGCGTGCCGTTAATGCGCAGGTTCTGTAAGGTGCCCGGCGATATCTTCAGTAGCTTCCTGACCTCGTTGCTTTTCAGCCATTTCTTAGATGCGCCCTGCCCATCAAGCTGCACAAGCTTTTTGATCTCAGTCAAAAGCCTGCTTTCAAACTCCCTTAAATCTTCCTTAGTGATGATCTCTAAATTCATGCTGCCCTCCGTGTTTTGGATTAATAATTAAACCGGTTCGCAGGAACGATCATTTGGATTCCCTTGAACGCAATGGTCCAAATGTCAAGGGCAAAAGGGCGAAATGAATGACCAATGGCGGCGTTTGGTCAGATCTGGAGGGTAAAACGCTATTTCTTGTCGTTAGGCACTATCTTGAAAAGCTTATCATCCTCGTCGATATTGATATACTTGGCTGGTTTGTCGTCCTTATTAGCAGGAAAGTAATTATGTGCAGTATCAATAGAGATATCCTTGTCGCCGTGCTTGAAATACTTGGCTATCATTTTGTACCATGGGCTTTGACCCTGCGATCGCGCCAATTTATTACCGTTAGGTAGTTTCAAATCCTGTATTTGATGTACCACATCCATAAATGCAGCTATGCTGCCTTTGCTCAATACAATCTTCTCGCTGACATCATATTTAGTCGCTTCCTTCAATTGTACTTCCAGTATTTCGATCCTGGCATTTAACCGGTCGATCTCCCGATTTTTCTCGGCTACAACTGATTCAATTGGTTCAAGCTTATGCCAGCGGTCAATAGATTTCAGAAAGCTTAAGAATGCTTCCAGCTTCTTGACACTCGCCATGTGAGTAGGATAGCTGGATGAAAACGGGTCTTTCTTTTTATAGTGATCAATGCGGTTGATGACAATATCCGACGCATGGTTAAAATACCGTTCTTCCTGGTCAGGAAGGTTTATTGAAAAGTAATCCAAGTGAAAGTAGTAATATGGGCCGTATTCTTCTTCTTCCAGGTCGTAAAGCTTTTTCAAAAAGAAATTATCAGCTAATTCCTTGTTTTGAATAATGGCATTGCCTATCTCATAGCGGTGAGGAGAGAAATCAAATGGGTTGCGGAATTTGAAGTAAAGGCTATTGTTAGGCATCGGAAAGATTTTATTTTAAATAACGCTTTAGTTATTAATTGTTTTGATGGTCTAAAAATCGATACGTTACTTGTTGCGTTCAAACAAATTATACGTCGTCCTCCGAAATATAAAGTGAAGCACAATATAATATATCTTCAAAAAACATATTTTTATAACTTTTAAGACACTCGACCCTTATCATGGATGCATTTAAAACTCATGAGCAAGTAATTTCAGATTATAAAGCTTATCTACAATCTTTTATAAACATTAAGGACCCTAGGATTCTTGAATATGTTAATAGCAATACTTTAGTTAATCAAATTTTACCGGAGCCTCTTATTCAGTTCAATCCATCCTTTGAAAAGGGCATTTCGCTAAACGATCTCATTACTGAGGGTTTAATACATCGAGAGTTACCAAAGGCTCTTGGTTCTTACCTCTTGTATAAGCACCAGATTGAGGCGATAAAAGCCGGTGTACAAGGCAAAGGCTTCGTAGTAACGTCAGGCACGGGTTCAGGAAAGTCACTTACTTTTTTAGCCACTATCTTCAATGATATATTTACTAATCAAAAGGAAAAACCAAAAGGTGTAAAAGCCATATTGGTATATCCTATGAACGCATTAATTAATTCTCAATATGAAGAAATAAAAAAATACGCCGAAAATTTTGGTGAAGGTTTTCCAGTGACTTTTGGACAATATACCGGCCAGGAAAGTTTTGAAGAACGAGAACGTATCAAAACGTTGGAACCTGATATTCTTCTTACTAATTATATGATGTTAGAGTTAATTATGACTCGACAATCGGAATCATGGTTGAGAAAATCGCTAGGTAACAACTTGAAGTATGTTGTATACGATGAGTTGCACACTTATCGTGGAAGGCAAGGATCTGATGTCTCTATATTAAATAGAAGAATTCAATCGCTCGCTAGTACAAATCTTATCTTTATAGGTACATCTGCAACGATGGCGTCAAAAGGTACTCCAGAAGAAAAGAAGGGAATAGTAGCTAATGTTGCTTCATTAATATTTGGCAAAAAATATCAGAAAGACCAAATCATTAGCGAGTATCTTGAACCGTGTACAGCTGCTAAACAAATAAATGCTTATGAACTTGCTTTGGCTATTAAACAAGGGATTGATCCAGATGCAAATGAGGAGACTTTTGTTCAAAATAGTTTAGCTAATTGGTTGGAAATAAATGTTGCGCTAAAACTAAATGAAGGTATTTTAGAACGTGCTAAACCGAAAAGTTTAAACGAAATAACTCGACAAATCAAAGGAATAACCTCTTTAGACTTTGATGATATAAAAAATGCTCTTAAAGATTTACTAAAATGGGCAGAACGTATCAATGAGGATAATAGAAAAAGAAGAACTCGGAAAACTTTTTTACCGTTTCGTTTTCATCAATTTATTTCTCAAACAGGTTCTATATCAGTTACGTTAGAACCACGAGCAACACGCTTTGTTACATCCTCTAATGAACCTTTTGTTAAGTTACATGGTAAAGAAAAGAAGCTTTATCCGTTACTGTTTTCAAGATATTCTGGATACGACTTTCTTTGTGTAGAGCTATCATTTTCGGAAAGTAAAATACTACCAGCTAGCCCAAGCAAAGAGTTTAAGAATCAAAAAAAAGAAGAGTTAGATAGCAAAAACCCTAATCCAGAAGGCTTCAAGTTTGGTTACATTGTTCTTGATGAAGGTGAGGAGTTTTGGAAAACTGATTTTAGAAATCTTGTCCCTTCAGAATGGTGGAATAAAACTGGCTCCGACCTTATGCCTTATTACCAAATGGTAATGCCGATAGCAATTTATTTTAATGGAGAAGGCGATTTTTCTTTTGAGCCAAAATTTGCAACTAAAGGCTACTTTATATCGGCAAAACTGAGGATTGACCCGACAGCATCTATTGTATATGAGGATAGTAAGACAAACGACTTTACCAAATTAGCACGGTTGGGATCTGAAGGAAGAAGTACGGCAACTTCAATTCTGTCTTATTCAGTTATAAGTACCTTAGTGGATCAGAATGAGGTACTTCAAGACCAAAAATTATTGAGCTTTACCGATAATCGGCAAGACGCTTCTTTACAGGCGGGGCACTTTAATGATTTTTATACTACAATTCGTTTAAGATCAGCCCTATATAATGCTATTAAAACAGCAGAGAAACCTTTGGAGATACACGAAATAGCAGAAAAGCTTTTTCAAATGCTTAAACTTAAAGAATCTGAATTTGCCTTTTACCCCTCCGTAGATGAAGAATTTCCGGATGACCGCAACATTGAAGCATTTAAGGAATTTTTGAAGTACAGAATACTTCAAGACTTAAAGCGGGGATGGCGGTACACATTACCCAATTTAGAGCAAGTTGCTTTGCTGAAGATAGATTACAAAAATCTAAATAAACTAGCAATCCTAGAAGAACGCTTTGAAAAAATTCAACTTTTGAAGAAGCTTTCGCCCGATGAACGGTACATCGTGTTAAAAAATATTCTTGATTATTTCAGAACCAATTATGCCCTAGATCACAAGTTCTTCAAAGAAATTGGAAACATAGAAGCCTTAATGAGAGATCGTCTTAATCCCGATAAATTATGGTCACTCAATTATAACGAAAAGATTGATAAGCCTAGCAACATAGTTATTAAAGTCCTTAAACCCACCCCAAGAGGGTTTTATTCTATTTCAATAGGTGAACGGTCAAATCTAGGAAAGTACTTGAATCGCTTAATGAATGAGAACGACTTTAATAGTTTAAAAAAAGACGACTATATTAATTTTATAGAAGAAATATGTGCGTTATTACATAGGACAAACTTCATAACTATCGAAGAAGATAAACGATACCCTGAACTCAAAAGCTATAGACTAAGGGTAGACTCAATTTTATGGAGTAAGGGCGACGAGCAGTCCATAACTTTGGATCAAACACGGTTCAATTTTCAGAATCAAATGCTGGAAATACAACCTAACCCTTACTTTCAAAAATTATATAAAACTGACTTCAATAAATATAGAAAAGAGTTAATCGCACGGGAGCATACTGGGCAGCTAAATTCTAGTGATCGCATACAGCGGGAAGATGCTTTTCGAAAAGGCGAAATATCCACATTGTACTGTTCGCCGACTATGGAGTTGGGAATAGATATTGCCAACTTAAACATTGTACATATGCGTAATGTTCCGCCTAATGCGGCAAACTATGCGCAGCGAAGCGGCCGTGCCGGACGGAGTGGCCAAACAGCTCTAGTATTTACCTACTGTTCAACGATGTCGCCACATGATGTAAATTACTTCAAGAATTCTTCGGACATGGTTGCAGGAGCAGTTCAACCACCGAGAATTGATCTCGTTAATGAGGAATTAATCACCTCGCACTTGAATGCGTTCCTATTAATGAATTTAGAAATATCTGAACTCAAGACTTCAGCTGCCGATATATTGGATCTTAATAATGAGCAAGATGTTTTTGTAAGGACGGAGATTATTGAACGTATTGATCATTTAATCGCCATTAATAAATCTATTTACATAGCTGCCTTTAAAAAGATAATAGAAAATAGCTTACCAGATATAAAGACAATACATTGGTTTTCAGATGAATGGGTTTCCGGAAAGATAGAAAAATTCTCCACTAACTTCAAAACTTCATTTCATCGGTGGATTTTAATGTTCACCAGCGCTTGTCAACTTCGAAACAAAGCCCAGGCAGTCTTAGATAATCACACTTATAAATCTGAGAGTGATGAACGGAAAGAGGCAGAACGTCAAGAACGATTTGCTAGAAAACAAATTGCACTCCTTAAAAATGAAAGCCAGCAAAATTCTAGCAATTCGGAATTTTATATTTTTAGATACCTTGCTGCCGAAGGCTTTTTACCGGGATATAATTTTACAAGACTTCCTGTAAGAGCAATGTTGGGTAAAAGCTACCGTGACGACGTTGAAGTAATATCACGTCCAAGAGCACTCGCGTTGTCAGAATTCGGTCCTAACAATACTATTTATCATTCAGGAAATAAATATCGCATCAGTAGGACAATGGTTACTGATCTAGATAATTCCCTAGAAAAAATTATCATTTCGAAAAATACAGGATATGCCTTTCTTTCTAGTCAAACAAAAATCGCAAACGTTGATCCTATAACACAATCCCAAATTTCTGGCGATAATCTTTTGCTTTGGAATAACGCGTTAGAATTTTCTGAATGTGAAGGCACCCCGATTGAAAAAATTACGTGCATAGAGGAAGAAAGAACACGTTCTGGTTACGAGATTGCTTCCTTCTTTAATTTTCCAGAGGGAATTGAAAATGCTCGATCAGTTGTATTAAAACGTGATGGTACTAAGCTATTACAATTATACTTCAATAGCACAACTAATCTAATTAAGATAAATACCAAAGCGCGTAGATCCATAAATAATTGTTTTAAAATTAATAGAACGAACGGTGTTTGGATTAGAGATAATCAACTGTTAAATAATAAAGACTTGGCAAACAATACCAAGGAGGTAGTTTTATACACAAAAGACACTGCCGATGCTCTATACATACAGCCTTTGAGCAACGTAGGTACAAAGCCTAACGAAATCATTTCTTTAAGTTACGCTTTAAAAAGAGGGATTGAAAGATTGTTCCTTGTTGAAGAAAGCGAAATAGCGGTTAGCTTAATGGGTAATCCGGAAAAACCTAATATTTTAATACATGAAGCTTCCGAAGGCTCTTTAGGAATTTTATCACAACTCATTTCGGATCCTATCAAAATGAAGGAATGGTTTAAAGCGTCGTATGAAGCTATTCACTTTAACCCTGAGACGTTTGAGGAAACAGAATTAGGCAGAACGTTGCCTCACGCGAGTTATCAAGATCTACTAAGCTATTACAATCAGATTTATCACAACCAATTAGATCGTTATGGCATCAAGGAAATATTGGAATATCTTATAAAATGCGATATTGAACTAGTACAAGGAAGCGACCGAGACAGAGAAGAGCAATACCAATATTTACTAAATGCTTATGACAAAAGCAGTAGTACGGAATATTCACTGATTAAATACTTATATGATAATGGCTACGCCTTACCAGATCGAGCGCAAGTGAATTTAAAAGATTATTACATCAGCGCTGACTTTGTATATAAACGTGGTGACCATTATTCTTTGATTTTTTGCGATGGAAGTGTACACGATTCTATTGAACAACAAAATACAGATAAGCTTAAAAGGCAAATTTTAACTGATGCTGGTCATGACTGCATTGTATGGCATTATAGCGAATCCATTGAGGAGTTGGTGCAGAGAAGAAAAGATATTTTTAGAAAAGTAAAATAAGAGCATGAGTCAGTTTACCCCTGGTAATTTAGTAAAATACCGAAATCGTGACTGGATGGTATTACCTTCAACGGAAGAAGATATTCTATTAATAAAACCTTTAGGAGGTTCTGATGAAGAAACTACGGGAATCTTTCTTCCATTAGCAACGCAAGAGGAAAAGGTAGCAAAAGCATCTTTTGAAGATCCTACCACTAAGAATATTGGAAATTTTGAAACTGCGAAATTATTATATGACGCTTCCCGACTATCGTTGAGAAATGCAGCAGGGCCTTTTCGTTGCATGGCAAGATTATCATTTAGACCTAGATCATATCAGATCGTGCCATTAGTAATGGCTTTAAAACAGGAAATTACTCGCCTATTGGTTGCAGATGATGTCGGAATTGGTAAAACTGTCGAAGCGTTAATTATAATAAAAGAATTAATCGAGCGAGGTGAAATCAAGCGTTTCGCGGTCATTTGCCCACCTCATTTATGTGAACAGTGGCAGCAGGAACTAAAAGATAAATTGGATATTGATGCAGAAATCATTCGATCTAGTACAGCCGCCCGACTTGACAGGATGGTCGCTGATGATCGTTCAGTGTTTTATCACATCCCATATCAGGTAATTTCCGTTGATTATATCAAAACCGATAAAAGACGAGGAATATTTTTGAATGATTGTCCAGAGATGGTGATAGTTGACGAAGCGCATACGTGTACCTTACCGAAAGGTTCGTCATCTAAAAATCAACAACAGCGTTATAATCTTATTAGCGATATTGCAAAAAACGATAAACGTCATATAGTCTTACTTACTGCTACTCCCCACAGTGGAAAGGATGAAGAGTTTGCGTCGTTGTTGGGTTTACTAAAGTCTCAATTTGAAAACTTAAATTTTGATAAGTTACAGCCAAGTGACCGTGCGACAATTGCAAAGTACTTTATTCAACGAAAGCGAGAGAACATTAAAAGGTGGCTTAATGAAACTACTATTTTTCCAGAAAGAGATTCTAAAGAAATAGGATTTACGTTGTCTGAACAAGCAAAGGAATTCTATAATAAACTAGTAGCATTTGCTCGTGGTATTTCAGATGTAGAAACCGACAGCGAAACAACACGGTTGCTTCGTTCCTGGGCGGCAATTGCCTTGATTAAAGGTGCAATGTCAAGCCCTGCTATGGCAGTAGAAATGCTTCTGAAACGCCAGATCAAGCTAACTGGAGATCAAGATGATGTACAAATAAGTAATGATGCGGTCGAAAATACATTGTTTGAAGAAAACGACTTTGGAGTCGATTATTCCAGATCTGATCTTCTGAATGCTATTGATTACAAACAATCTGAGTTAACAGGGATAAGTCAACTACTTGTCCACGCGCGAGTTTTACTGGAAAACTCAGAGACTGATTTTAAGATTAAACATACAATCGAGTTAATCAGAAAATGGCTAAAAGAAGGATTTCAACCTATAATTTTCTGCCATTACATAGCTTCAGCAAAATATGTGGAGGAAAAACTCAAAGCTGCATTAGGTAAAAGCATTCTGATTCAGGCAATAACTTCAGAACTCGCCGATGAACAGCGAAAAGAAGAAATAGAAAGAATGGCAGAGTTTGAAAAAAGGGTTTTGGTAGCAACGGATTGCCTTAGTGAGGGTATTAACTTGCAAGATTATTTCAATGCTGTTCTTCATTATGATTTACCATGGAATCCCAACAGGATTGAGCAACGGGAAGGACGTGTTGATCGTTATGGTCAAACTTCGCCGATTATTAAAACATATATGCTCTATGGAGACAATAATCCGATGGACAATTTTATTCTCGAAGTGTTAATTCGAAAAGTTCGAGAGATAAAAAAGAGCACTGGCGTGACTATACCGATTGGGGAGAATAACAAGTCCTTAATGGCAGATTTGACTAACAAGATTTTGCATTCCGAGCCTTCTGCAGAGCAATTAACGTTATTTAAAGAAGATAAAATTAAAATTGAAAGTGAGTTGGAACAAGCTCGCCGGAAGGGAGAAAATATACGCTCAATTTTCGCTCATGAGACAGTTGATGCCGAGACAATTCGTAAAGACCTTGAAGAAGTAGATGAAGCTATCGGAGACATACAAACTGTAGAGAGCTTTGTATTATATGCCTTAAAACTTTTAGGTGCTAATATTACGAAAGAAAATAACGGCTTTAGGATACAAATCACCAATTTACCCAAACATTTACAGGTCTCACTGCTAAGTAGTGAGGAAGAAAAAAAGAATAAATTAGAGGCCCGGATTTCATTCGAGTCTCCAACACCAAAGGGGTTTAAATATGTTGGCCGTAATCATCATTTCGTAGAGTTACTTTGTCATTATATCATAAGCAACGCTTTTGAACATGATGGTAACAGCTATCATTTAGCGAGAACAAGTTTAATTCGTACGGCAAATGTTACGCAACGTACTGTATTGGTAATGTTTCGAGTTCGAAACGTCGTAAGAGAAGTACGTTCTAGTAATGAATCTGTGGCTGAAGAGATGTATTTATGGGGTTATACAAAAGATGAAAATTCATTAAAAACAATCTCCTTTACAGACGCCAAAAATCTTCTAATGAATGCTGTACCTATGAGTAACTTGTCGTTAGAAATGCAACAAACACAAATCGGCGAAGAACTGAAGTCCTTTGCTGATAAGAAAGATATATTTATTAAACTGGCCACAGAACGAGCTGACAAACTAGTTGAAGCACACGGACGGTTTAAAGAACTTATAGGGGGTAGAAGCTATGAAAAATCGGTGCCGGTACTTCCCCCAGACGTAATGGGAGTGTATATTTTATTGCCTAAACCTCAAGACTTATTTTGACCTCATGAAGCTAACTACTGTTAATATACATGGTAATATATTTACAAGCGAAATTTTAGAGAGAATTCGTCAAGACGATATTCGTTACCAAGCATCAAGAGATTTTAATCTTAAACCCAACGAATTAGTAAGGGACGAAATAAACAATGCCTGGAGTTTGCTAAATACTCATTGGCAAATTTTCAAGCAAAAACGTTCTGGTTTTTCAACCACAGATACAGGAACTTCGGAAACCAGAAAATACTGGATGCTGCCCTTGTTAGGATTACTGGGCTATGAACTACAATCATCAACTGCTGAGATAATCAATAATAAGTCCTATGCTATTTCACATCGTGCAAATAACAAAGACGGATTTCCCATACACATTATCGGAAGTGAATTATCTTTAGATAAAAAAGCAGATTTTGGAGTACGCCTTTCACCACATGCTTTAGTTCAAGAGTATATTAATAGTACCGATCATATATATGGCTTTCTGACTAACGGATTGCATATCAGAATTTTACGAGATGCTACCAGGCTTTCTAGGCTAAGCTACCTGGAGTTTAACCTGGAGCAAATGATGGAAGAAGGCCATTACGCAGAGTTTGCTCTATTTTATCGTTTGCTACATGCTACACGCATAAATGATAAAAAGGAAGACGGCAAAGACTCGGTCCTTGAATTTTACCATAATGAAGCCCTTGCTTCGGGATCGCGGATCAGGGAGCGATTAAGTTTTGCGGTAGAACATTCTATTTTATGCTTGGCTAACGGTATTTTACAGCAAAACGAAAATAAAGATCTTGAGGAAAGGCTATCCAATGGCAGTTTATCTGCAAAAGAATATTACTTACATATACTGCGTTGTGTATATCGCATACTTTTCCTGTTAGTTATTGAAGAACGAAATCTTATTTATAAACAAGATTTGGATGATAATGACAAGAGGTTAAAATATATATATTATCGTTTTTACAGCATCCAACGTCTCACACATTTGGTAAATAAGGTAGTCTATGTCGATCCTAAAAAAATCGATTTATGGCAATCATTATTAACCACCTTTCGGCTTTTTGAAGATGATAAATATGGCAGGAAACTAGGCATTCATGCTTTAGGTTCTGGGATATTCAATCCTGGTGCAATTGGCAGTATCGATACTACACAATTGAATAACAAAATCGTGCTTGAGGTTTTTAAATACTTGGTCACCTTTGAAAATAACAATAAGCAGATTGTCCGTGTTAATTATGCCGACCTAGATGTTGAAGAATTTGGCTCCATATATGAGGGTTTGTTAGAATTTGAACCCATTGTGGAGAACGGATATTTTCGTTTTAAACAGGGTAGTGATCGCTCTTCTTCTGGTTCACATTATACACCAGAAGAATTAGTAAAACCATTGATAAATCATTCATTAGATTACATAATCGCCGACAAGCTAAAAGAGGTGAATCAAGAGGCTGCGCTGTTGAGTATTACAGTATGTGATGTAGCATGTGGAAGCGGACATATTTTATTATCTGCTGCTCGACGTATAGGTTTCGAATTAGCTAAAGTCCGCAGCAATGAAGATCAGCCAACCCCACCTGTATTAAGATTGGCAGTAAGAGATGTGATTAGAAGGT
Source organism: Mucilaginibacter roseus (assembly GCF_021215455.1). GTDB lineage: Bacteria > Bacteroidota > Bacteroidia > Sphingobacteriales > Sphingobacteriaceae > Mucilaginibacter > Mucilaginibacter roseus. The sequence goes on from NZ_JAJPWV010000004.1 coordinate 444,199, forward strand.
GTATCTACGGAGTCGACTTCAATCCGTTAGCTGTGGAACTTTGTAAAGTAGCGCTATGGCTTGAAGCACATGACCCAGGAGAACCACTTAATTTCTTAGACCATCATATAAAAAACGGAAATGCAATAGTTGGAATTGCGCATTATGAAGAGCTACAAAGCGGCATTGCCTCCGAAGCTTTCAAAGCCTTGCCGGATGATGACAAAAGCATTGCATTAGCTTTTAAAAAGCGTAATGAAGCAGAACGAATGTTACAAGTCAGTGAGCTATATGATCTTAAAGGAACAGATGACGATTTAGTCGATGTGCAACGTACTTTTATGCAGTTTAACAAATTACCGGAGCAAACCCCGGAAGAAATATCTGCCAAGGCAAAAGCTTATAGCGAACTTACCAACGGCAAAAAATGGTTTAGACTGAATCAGCTAGCAGATCTGCAAGTAGCACAATTTTTTATCCCAAAAATTACCGCAAATAAAGAAATTCTTACAACGCAAAGTAAGTTCAAAACTTACCTCCATACTGGAATGCAAATACAAGATATGGGTAAAAGCATGGCTATAGGTGCGGGAAAGCGTTTTTTTCATTGGTTTTTAGAATTTCCAGAGGTTTTTCAGAATGGTGGATTTGATTGTGTGTTAGGAAATCCGCCGTTTTTGGGAGGACAAAAGTTGAGTGGAACTTTTGGATTAAACTTCCTTGAGTATTTAAAATACGCTTACCGCCCCATAGGTGCAGTTGATATAGTTACTTACTTTTTTAGGCGTATTTTTTCTTTAATAAAGCTAGGAGGCTTTCAGTCGCTCATATCGACGAACACCATAGCTCAAGGTTCTGCTCGTGAAGGGGGCCTTGATGTTATCTGTTCGAACGAAGGTGTTATCAACCATGCAGTACGTTCAATGCGCTGGCCAGGACAAGCCGCAGTGGAAGTTTCCCTCGTTACCATACACAAAGGTTCTTGGAATAGAGACATCATTCTAGATGGTAAAAAGGTCGAAAGAATTACTCCTTATTTAGATGATTCCGAA
>NZ_JAJPWV010000005.1 GCF_021215455.1 Mucilaginibacter roseus
TGTACTGTTAGTTAATCCTCAAACTTCCATTTTACAAAGGCCTCAATAGCTTCATATTCGGCTAAACCAAGCGCGTTGTATAGGCGGGCGGTTTCACGGGTTCTATCCTCTGCCCTAACCCAAAACTCACGGGCGTCATCACCGGGGAATACCGGCAGATCCTTTTGCGACTGATGTTTGAATATGGCCAGCCTTTTACGCTCCACCTCCTGCGGCGATAGCGGTACAGCCATCTCAATTTCGTGTATCTCAAACTCGTGCCATGCGCCACGGTACAGCCATAGCCAGCAATCTGCTGTCCACTGCTCGGTTTTGCGTAAACGGGTAAGCGCCTCTAATATTATCTCAAAACATACCTTGTGCGTACCATGCGGGTCGGCAAAATCGCCTGCGGCAAATATCTGGTGCGGTTTTACCTGCTGTAACAAATCCATCGTTTGAGTAACATCATCCTCGTACGAAACTACTTTTTCAAACTTACCACGATCATAAAACGGCAGATCCATAAAATGGATATTTTCATCGCGCAAGCCTGATAAACGCGCCCCGGCAATGGCCTCTCCTTTACGTATCAAACCTTTTATGGTACGTATTTCTTTCGGGTCGGATTGGTTAGGTTTTTTGTTTCTAAAAAACTCGTTCATGGTGGCGTACAGGTTGGTCAGATAAGCAGTATCCTGCCTTTGTGCCTGCCCAAAATCCATAGCGAATTCCACATAACGCAAAGCATCTTCATCCCAAACGGCCGTATTGCCTGACGTTTGGTAGGCTACATGCACCTCATGCCCCTGATCAGCCAGACGAATGAACGTGCCCCCCATCGAGATCACATCATCATCCGGGTGCGGAGAAAACACGATGGAGCGCTTTACCTGCGGCAATGCACGCTCCGGCCGCTGACTATCATCGGCATTAAATTTACCGCCGGGCCAGCCGGTTATGGTGTGTTGCAGCTTGTTAAATACATTAATGTTGATGTTGTAAACGGGTCCAAAATCGGTAGCCAACTGTGCCATGCCGTTATTGTTATAGTCAGCCTCGGTCAATTTTAAAATAGGTTTATCAAGCGTTTTTGATAACCAAACCACCGCCTTTTTAATAAGCGAATCCGTCCACTTACAATCCTTAACCAGCCACGGGATATCAAAACGGGTAAGCTCAACGGCGGCATCCTCATCAATAATAAACTCTACGTTGTTTGACATTTGCAGAAACGTTGCCGGTACTTCGTTGGATATTGGCCCTTCAACCGCTTTTTTAATAATCGGCGCTTTTTTGCCGTTCCAGGCGAGCAGAATTATCTCCTTAGCTTTGAAAATAGTACCAATGCCCATTGTGATGGCTTTCTTAGGTACATTCTCTTTACCGCCAAAATCCTTTGAGGCATCGCGGCGGGTAAGATCATTCAAAGTAACCAGCCGTGTGCCGGAGTTTGGTGCAGAGCCCGGTTCATTAAAACCAATGTGACCGGTACGACCGATTCCCAACACCTGTAGATCGATACCGCCGTAGTTGTTTATCTTTTGCTCATAAGCGAGGCAGTAAGCGGCAATATCTTCTTGTTTTAAGGTACCGTCGGGAATGTTTACGTTAGAGATGTCGATATCTACATGATCGAACAACTGCTCTTTCATAAACCTTACATAACTTTGCTCGGCATCAGGTTGTATGGGGTAATATTCGTCGAGGTTAAAGGTGACCACATTTTTAAAGCTCAGGCCTTCCTCTTTATGCAAGCGCACCAATTCTTTGTACACTTTTACCGGTGAAGCACCCGTAGCTAAACCTAATACAGCGGTTTCATTATTAGCTTGCTTACTTTTTATAAGCCCTGCTACGCGGCGGGCTACCTCAATACTCGCACTTGTGTCATCACTATAAATTTTTACCGGTACCTTTTCGTAACGTGTTTCTTCTAATAGGTTTAATTTCAACATATTATATATCTATTTTATTTTAAATACGGCATAGCATCTCCCGCACCGGTGCCAAGCCTGTTTGCCTGCCGGTAATATTATGCCTGTATTTTATTAAGATTGGTTGTTATTAAAAACCCTCGCCGCCACTTACAGCAACAAGGGTTTCAATTATGGTTTAAAAACCACTATCATCAAGGGCGAAGGTGTTTTTTCGATCCTTCCATGCGCCTTTGGTAAAGTCAGGGAATTCCTGCGGGGCATTGCCGTCGGCTATTGATTTCTCAGATAACGGGGTGATTACGCTCATGGTAAGCGAGTCGTATATATCAATTGGAGTTTGCTTTTTCTGTTTAACAGCCTCTACAAAGGCATTAAATACAAACCAATCCATACCGCCGTGGCCTGCGCCTTCGGCAAGGTGTTCGTATTTTTTCCAAAGCGGGTGGTCATATTTAGTGAACCACTCGCTGGCCTTGTCCCACTGGTCGTAATTTTTTGATTTACCCTCGATGTAAACCGCATCGGCTACATCCATCCAGATACCCTCGGTGCCTTGCACACGGAAACCTAAGGAATATGGGCGCGGTAAATGCGTATCGTGTGATAATACCACCGTTTCGCCGTTGGCGCAATTCAATGTGGTGGTGATGATATCGCCGTTTTTGAATTTAATTTCAGCGTTTCTATTGCCCGGAGATATCTTTTTGATATAGGCGGGTAGACCCGGAGATTTTGAGGCGAACGATACCAGGTTAGTAAAGCGATTACCACGGTTAATATCAATGTAATTCATTACCGGGCCAGCGCCATGTGTAGGGTAGATATCGCCGTTGCGCTCCACATTATATTGCGTACGCCATTGCGCCTCGCCTACCGTTTGTGGACCGAACTCGGCGCCACCACCATAAAACTGCTTGCCATCATTAAACAATACCTGACGGAGATCATGCTGGTAGCCCCCCTCAAGATGCACGATCTCTCCGAACAGGTTTTGGCGAACCATATTCAACGCGGCCATTACATCCCGGCGGTAGCAAACATTTTCCAGCGTCATGTAAGGCACCTTGGTTTCTTCGTACACTTTCAGTATATCCCAGTGATCCTGCAAAGTAATACCGGCAATAACCTCGCAGCCCACATATTTACCGGCACGCATGGAGTCGATAGCCTGATCTTTATGAAACTGCCATGGCGTGGCGATGATCACCGCGTCAATATCTTTCCGGGCGATGAGTTTTTTGTAAGCATCCACACCGCCGGTATATTCAGCCGGGAGTTTCTTTTTGGCCTTCACAAACTGTTCGCGGCAATATTTAAGTGAGCTTTCCTGCGTATCGCAAATGGCTACAATCTCCACATCATCGCGAAGCAAGCCCTCGCTGATGTGGTTACGGCCACGAAGGCCAACACCTATATAACCAAGGCGTACTTTATCCTTAGCTTTACCGAATAACATACCTGATGGCAAAATTGTTAACCCTGCTAATCCGACAGCGGTATTCTTAACAAAATCTCTGCGATCCATAATTTTAGTTTTTATTGAGTTGATTTGATTTTAAGTTTTGAGGCAAGCCTATTTTGTGCCCTTTAACGGCATAAAGCCATATACATAAATATATGGGTACTAATATAATATAAGCGTATTGCGTGCTAAATGAATCAGATAAGGCTCCGTAAACCAGCGGTATAACGGCACCGCCCGAGATACCCATTACCAGCATGGATGCACCGGTTTTAGTAAACTTGCCTAAGCCTGCCAAAGCCATTGGCCAAATAGCAGGCCATACCAACGCATTTGCCAAACCCAACAAAGCTATCATTAAAACGGAGGTAAAGCTACTGGTAACCAAGGCTAATATTGAAAGGATTATGCCTAAAATACCACTACCTTTCATGGCTGTTTCCTGTGTGAAATATTTTGGTATGCAGACAATACCGATCAGGTAACCGGCTATCATACAAACCAATGTACAAGTAGTAAAAAATTTGGCATAAGTCAAGGCAATACCCTGCGCGGCACCGTAATTTATAACCGTATCACCGGCTATTACTTCGGCACCTACATATAAAAACAAAGTGAACGCGCCTAATAATAAATGCGGGAATTGAAATACGCTTGTTTTGTTAGTTACAGATGGTGCTTCAACTAAATCCGCGTCATCCTTTTTATCGCTGTCAATTTCGGGCAGGCTTGAGTAGTAAATAAATCCGGCAAGAATTATTAACACGATAACGATGATGATGTAAGGCATAATCACCCTTGATGCAAGCTCATTCAATTGGATCACCTTTTCATCAATTGACATTATGTCTAACCGTTCTTTCAATCCGTCGGCGTCTTTCAATGCTACAGCACCTAACACTATAGGGGCAATTGCTCCGGCAAGCTTATTACAAATACCCATAATGCTGATGCGCTTCGCTGCACTTTCAGGAGGTCCTAATATAGTGATGTAAGGGTTTGATGCCGTTTGCAGCAAAGCCAAACCTGTCCCCTGCACAAATAAACCAAACAAGAACAAACTGTACTGACGGGTAAGCGCTGCGGGTATAAACAATAACGCACCGACAGCAATTACAACTAAACCAGCTGCCATACCCTTTTTGTAACCGGTTATATTTAAAATATAAGCCGAGGGCGTAGCCATCAAGAAGTAGGCGATGTAAAAGCAAAATGCTACCAGGTAAGCCTCTAAATTATTAAGCTCACAGGCTAATTTGAGGTAAGGTATCAAAACTGAATTTAGCCAGGTGATGAATCCGAAAATAAAGAACAGGATACCGATCAGGAAAATGGGGTTTAGTTTTGCTGTTTTTTTAGAAGTACTTTCTGGAGAAATCATATCGCTTAAATGTTTTATTGTCCCTTAATCTACAGAAAATTCTTCGCTTAGTGTAAACATTACACCATTAAAGGAATCATATCGATGGAAATCCGGAACGTCAGATTTTACCTGGTTCCAGCACAGGTAATGTGGCTCATCCAGTCCGTCGCCGCATTTGTAGGCATTAATACGCGCGCTGGTACCAGACAATGCTAATTGCGGATGAAACGCGAAAACCCGCAGTGGAATAGCGACAGTCATTTCCCAGGCTACACCTCGACCCGAAACAGACCGCAATGTGGTAACGTGCTTTATTTCGTGAAGCATAGCGGCCGGTAAAAACTCGCGGTTGTCTCTGTCGGATCCATATTGGCCCAGGCAAGTACCGGCGCAATTAAACTCCAAATTGTAATAATTGATATCATCATCAAAGGCTATAAATAGCTCCACACAACTATCATTATAGACCGGATCATTGGGGCTTAAATAAAATGCCTTTACAACGGGCTCATTTACATAATATTTAATGTAGATATTTTCTCGATCGTAAGCCAGTGCAAATCGCGCGGACACATGCTGTGCCGCAGTGCACCAGCTTGTAGGGTGTAAATGCGCTGCCGGAAAGCTGTCAAGCACTACTGAGGCATCATCCATAAATGAATACCTGCCTAAAACACCTGAAGGGATATACGGAATATTCATTATGCTCATATCGCCAGCTTCGCTCCCTTTTTAATACTTTCCGTTTGTTTGATAATGGTATTATGCAAATGATCCTTGTCAGCCTGCAATAACTCAAACAACCTTAATTGCGCTTTAGCCCGTTGCAGATTGTGTCCATCAAATTTTATCTTGAAATAGGTATCGCCATTAATATAATCGGTTAAAAACCGAACAGCTTGCATATAAGGCAGTAATAACACGCCCATAATTAGGGAATTTACCTCGACTTCGGTTAAAAACCGGGCAGCCTCCTTCAAATAACCTTGGGTATATGCATTAAAAAGGGCAAAATTCAACTGTATCTTATCCATATCAGCCTCATCTTCAACCGTTGTGTTGATGATAGTACGAATTGCATCGCCGAAATCATATGCCACATAGCCTGGCATCACCGTGTCCAGATCGATAACACACTGTGCCTCATCATTGCTATCAAGCAATACATTGTTAAATTTGGTGTCGTTATGCGTTACACGCTTGGGTAGTAAGGCCTGTTGTTCAGGTTGCTGAAAATACTGCATGGCTTCAGCGTACTGACTGATGAGGTCAAGTTGTGTTTTAACTGCGTTAACACGCCCTTTTATATCCTCTTCAACTGCTGATTGTAACGCTGCGAGCCTGGTACTGATATTATGAAAGTTGGGGATAACCTCGTATAATAATGTGGGGTTTAGATCGGCCAACATGCACTGAAATTTTCCAAATGCCTTACCGCCCTCAAAAGCTTGCTTTTCGGTTTCTACCACGTCGTAACTTTTGGTATCGCTTAAAAAGTGACATAAGCGCCAGTAATCGCCATTTTTATCCTGATAAAAGTATTTGCCATCCCGGCCGGGTATCAGGGTCATCACCTCCTTATCGGCTTTAGCCGGATCTGTTGCGTTTACTTTAACTTTTAAATGATCAATTACCAGGCACATATTATCGGTTAGCGCCGGTACATTGGTAAATATGTAATGATTAATTCGCTGTAATAAGTAATCTGCACCTATAGCATCATTATTCTTTAAAAAATAAGTATCGTTTATATGGCCTGAGCCAAAGCTTTTCAGTGAAGCCGTGTCCGCATTGCAGTTAAAGTTTGCAACAATCTCTGATATATTCGCTAAGCTTTGCACGCTGTAAAATTTAACTTAAAACTTTTGGTGAGTAGCCGCCGGTGCCTGCTGTGTTCCAAATCCACACACAGCAGCACGGCAACTAATTTGAAAAAACACTAACTGTAAACTATTGACCTTAATTAACTTTAACAGTGTGATTGAGCTTATTATAGCCAGTCGAAGCCTCCCAAACATCGTTATTGGCTAAACGGATGCTATATTCCGGCTTGCTTGCCAAGCTTGCGTACTGATCGGGTAGGTTCAACAGCAACTCATACTCGCCGGCAGGCATATCATCAGGTATCTTAATACTTTCTTCAATTTTATTTACGCCGGAATACCATTTACGAACATCTGAAGACAGATCAAACGATTTCACCTCGTTGGTTTGCTTGTTGCGCAGCACCAGTTCGGCTGTACGTTTATTGAATGGCGATGCGTAACCGGCGTTTTTTAAATTTAACACTATATTCATGCTTGTGCCGTGTACTACATTGTCGGGCAATACGGCGCTTTGCAATACAAAACGATAGCCTAAGTTTTTCTTGATATTATCCATACAACCGCCTGTTTGCCAATCGTTATTTACATCGTTGTTGTAATGGGCATTTAAATAGCTGTAATGCATGGCAGCAAATTCCTCCTGCGCTTTACCGGCCGGTTCGCAATCATTTGATGGGCTGTAACCGTCTGAACATGTTTCCCCGCCTACTGCTACGTATTTGCTGTCGGTTTTCATATAATCACGCAGAACGTTAACTACCGAGCCGCCTGATACACGCGGCGTTGAACTGTTGCCATAATCCTCGTAGGTACCAAAATCATTAGAGCTGGCTAAAAAGCAATCGTTATGAAAACCGATGCGGGCGATATCAGCAGTGGTAAATGCTGTACCATCAGCTAACGCCGCAGAGGTTATCGGCGCATTAACACCATACAAAAAGCGCTGTTTTATTTGCGGGTAGCGCACCTGAACCATTCGGTCGGCCGGCACTGCGTCAAGCATGGCGCGCAATATCTCGGCACGGTCGAGCCAGTTTTTATCAAGCAATTTATTCTGCTGGCCGCCATTAGTAGAGGCATCACCAAAAAAGTCGCTGTAATATTGCTCGCCCCAGGTACCAATAAAGCCTAATTGCACAGCGGCTATAACATCTGCGTTAGCTTGCAGCACCGGTTTTAGCTGCGCGATATGACCTAAAATGATAGCCTTAGGCGCATCACCATATGGCGGACAAATAAATCCTTCCGGACAGTTGCCTGCTGTTTGGCGCACGGTATACACAAACCTTGGTATCAACTTTACACCCGCGGTACGCGCGGCAACCATGTCTTTTTCTATATTGGTTAAAAATGAAGCAGGTATTGGAGTTGAGGTAACGTTATCTAAAATATAATATCTGAACACCAGCGTGCTATACACTTTGTAATTAGCACCCTGAATAGCCTGCTCGCTACGGTACGTTTTCAGTTCATCCGCGTTAAGCAGGCTGAAATTACTGGCGTGAGTTTCTGAGTAGCGGTAAAAGCCACGTTCCGGGTTCGGGAAATCATCATTACTTTCGGTATAGGTTACGTTAACCTTTTCTATTTGCACCAGCTTTTTATCGCTATCCTTACATGATTGCGTTAGTGATAACGCCGCGAAGGAAAAGTAAAGACAAAAACTATTGAAATTGAGTTTCATTATTGTTGGGATTAATCAGAGTTTAAAAAATATTTTTCGCTTATAGAGCCAGTAACACAGGCCCCACTCGGCCGCCCACGTAGCCAAAGCAGAAATTAAGGCTGCTATATACGCGGGCGTATTAAAAAATTGTTGCAGCATGCCACCGGTGAAAATGTTGACAAAGCCATTCACCCATTGCATGCCCACCGTTTCAAAAAAGAGGTAAATGAATATGGCGTTCATGCCCATCACAGTAAAAATCCAGGCATGTTTAGTGTTTTGCTTTACATCAACCAACCAATAAATTGCCGCCAGCATAAGCAGCACCCACCCCGCCGAAGCCAAAGCGAATGAAGCTGTGCTGATGCGTTTAATAATGGGGGTTACGCCGCTCCAATCCAGGCCAAAACCGAGGGCCAAGGCTATCAATCCGCACACAGCCAACACCCTTATTTTGTAGCCAGATGTTGCAGATGTCACTAACAACTTACCTGCCAGCACTCCCCAAATGGTATGTACCGCTGTTGGGATAATGTTGATGGCTACCCAGCCGTCACTGTTTATTTTACCCATCAGCATAGTATCCATGTAAGCGCCAAAATTGTGATGCTGTACAAAGGGCTGATCAAACCCCGGCATTAATACCGTGCGGTATAGCATCTCAGTTACAATTAACAGCGCCAACGATACGCCGACCTGAAAAGCGAACGAACGGTTAATGATCAAATATGCTATAACGCTGGTGATTGATAACTGTGTAAGTACATTCCACAGTTCCCAAACCATTTTACCGGCGTAAACACAATGCAGTGCCGTGCCGCAGATAAACAGTTTCAGGCTACGCCAAAGCACATGTTTCAGGTTATCATTCCAGCTTACGCCCTTTGCCAGTTTACGGCTGTAGGATATATACAAAGCCGCCCCTGCCATAAACATAAACGCCGGCTGCACCAAATCCCAAAACCGCAAGCCATGCCATGGGTGATGAAAAAACTGACCGACAATAGTTGCAAATACCCCCGTTGGACGCATCTCACTCAATGCGATGTACACATGGCAGCTTTCGGCGCAAAGCAACAGCATGATTATGCCGCGCATCACATCTAAGGATACAACACGCCCTGTCAATACCGGATTACTGTGGGTAGTCATTTATAGATACTTGCTTGTTATTATCTTCGAAATCGCTTAGAATTATTCGCTCATATCGAGCAGAAAGCTCGCGGTGCCATCATCAGGCGCGCTGCCCAACACTACCGACCAATCACTTTTTATAGCCTGTATGGCGATGCGCAATCCGCTACCGGTAAGGCCTTTAAGCTTACCACGGGCTATGCGCATCTCGAATTTCACGTTAGCTCCGCTTTCAACTATAGTACCCACCTGGTAAGCTTCGGCAATACTTTGTTGGGCGAAACTGAAATCGGCCTGATTAGCGCTATTGTGATAAAATATATCGACACCATTGGTCAGTAGCTGACCTTCCAGCAAAATATCATATCCACCTTCGGTAAAGGTACCGGTTGCCAAGCCTGTCGACGGATTATTATCTGAATCCATGTAGAAATCGAAGATATCGCCATTGGCTTTTTTGCCAACCATGTCAACATAAACGTAAACATAGTTACCATCGTAATCCATCTTAACTTCGTTAAAAACGCCTTTGCGTGCGCCAAGAGTAATGGCTGTATTTACATTGGCCCAATCATTTAATGTATTATCGTTTATTTTCACCGGCGTGGTTTTGGCTATGCGCAAAACGGTTGATGCTTCTGCCTCTTTGCCATTAACGGTGGCGTATAATGTCGGCACATATTTACCTTTGCCCGGATAGCTGTGTGTTGGGTTGGCATCGGTTGAGCTTTCACCATCGCCAAAATCCCAGCGGTAGTTGGTTACACCATCAGTTTTTACAGTAAACTTAGCTTCGTTACCTTCAACGGCTACGTCATAAAGTAAATCTGTTTTTATTTCGGTACTGTCTTTTTTACACGAGCTTACCATACCTAAGGCCAGCACGCCAAATAAACTTATATAGGTTTTAATATTTTTCATATCATTTGTTCTGCTTAATTAATTACAGCTTTATTGATAATACACTATGGATTTTGTGTTACCTGCGGATTGCTCAACACTTCATCAACCGGAATAAAATAGATGATGCGGTTGCTGGTGTAAGGCACCGTCATGTTAGGGTAACCACTTGGCGCACGGCTCAAGTCAATATCCGTTTCTTTTAAACCAGCCAGATGATAGCCCCAATAAGTTTTGTTAAGCGTACGCTTGTTACGGAAAATGTCATAAGTACGGTGGCCTTCAAAGGCGAGTTCTATACGGCGTTCTTCCAGCACGGCATCAAGCACAGTATAGCCTGAGGGTAGTTTGCCGCCATAAAGCGATCCCTCCAAGCCACGGTTTTTACGAATCTCGTCCAGATCATTAAGCGCTGCCGAAGTTTGGTTCAGCTTTGCTTCAGCTTCCGCTTTGTTCAGATACATTTCAGCTAAACGGAACATTATTGGCGAGCTTAAATTTGGTGAGCCGCCCTGAAATGAGAACTTACTGATGTAATACATCTCAATACCGTTCTTTTTTTGCACAGTACCACCTGCATCCTTAGCCGGCACAATGTAGTTCCAGCGCACATCCTCTGTATGCTTTGACATTACGTTACGTAATGATGATGAGGCATACTCCTCGCCCCAGCCTGAGTTGCCATCTGAGTAGATCATCGAGGCGATTGAACCAAATTTTCCGTAATCATCAGCCGCGGTAAACGCTACGCAAAAAATAGTTTCGGTACCGGTAGTAGCATTGGCGAATAAATTAGGATAAGTAGTTTTGGTTTCGAGTTTAAACCTGTTGGAATTGATTACCTGGTTAGCATAATCAAGCGCTTTCTGGTTATCTTCCTTATACAAATTCACGCGGGATAATAATGCCCAGGCTGCTTCCTTTGAGGCATATTGCACGCCACGGTTCTGTGTCATTAACGATGCCGCTTTTTCTGCATCAGCTATAACCGAAGCGTAAACTTCACTTACGGTTGAGCGCGGTTTTTTGGCTTCGTCTGTCAGCGAAGTACGTAACACGATACCCGGCGCGCTCGGGTCAACGCTGTAAGGTTTACCAAACAGGCGAACCAGGTTAAAATGGCAAAACGCGCGTAAAAAGTAACATTCGCCAAGTAGCTGCTGTTTAGCGGCATCCTGATCACCGGATTTTTCAACGGCATCAATAACCGTGTTTACGCCTGATATGATTTTGTATGATACGTACCAGAAATAGCGAGTATTGCCCTGTGATGGCGCATGCCCCAGGCTGAAGCTGTAAAACAACGGGTCGGTGGTTACCTGTCCGCATACGATGTCATCACTCGCAAAATCAGACAAGTGGTAGTACTGGCGCAAGTACATATTATTCTGATCAACAATTCCATTAAAGGTAATATGATCTTTAAATAATGCATAAGCGCCGTTTAAGGCATTAGTGAGGCCAGCCGTTGTGGTTACCAATGTTTCGGTGCTTATGGCATCAGTTGGTGTAACGGTCAGATCCTTGCAACTGCTTGCTGCCAGCAGCAACAGCACACATATGGATGATAATTTCTTTTTCATGTTCTGAGTATTTTAGGTGCTGCTTATTAAAAATTGAAGTTAACAGTGAACAAATACTGCCTGTTGTTAGGATACTTAAAGTCGGACACGCCCGGTGTGGCAAATCCTCCCGGTGTAATGGTAGTTTGCGGATCCTGGCCCAGGAAGTTAGAGAACGTAGCCACATTATCGGCTGTTAAACCAACGGTGATGTTTTCAAAGTTTAATTTTTTAGCGAATGCCGATGGCAAGGTGTAATTGAACGCTATGTTACGTATAGTGAAGTAACTGCCGTTCCTCAAATAGCGAGTTGAGGTCTCGGTTGAGTTGGCGGAGTTTTGCGGACTTGGCTCGGTTGCTTCGGTATCGCCCGGACCTGACCAAACTTTGGCATTATCAGGCAGCTTTATCTGGTTGTAATATGGTTCGTGGCCATCATTCATCATAAAGCGCAGGTTGTTGCTGAATACCTTGTTGCCATAATTAAAGTAAGTATTCACCCGTAATGCAAAGCTTTTATAACGGAAGCTATTATTGAAGCCGCCTTGAAACTTAGGTAACGCTGAACCAACTTCCTGAATGGTGGCTTCGGCATAGTTTGATGTTTTTTCGCTGGCTACCGCTTCTCCTGCATCATTGTAAACCAACTTCTCCCAAACAGGTGCACCGGTTTGCGCATCGACACCTAACCATTTAGGCATATAAAACTCGTACAAGTTACCGCCATTACGATATATCTGAGATATACTCCACGATCCGGTTTTCACGATATCAGCCGGCAGTCCATAAATTTTATTGTTGTTAAAGTTGATGTTAAAATCAGTTACCCATTCAAAGTTTTTATTGGTGATATTGGTGGTGTTCAGGCCAATCTCGATACCTTTATTGATAACATTACCGGCATTTTCCCAGCGGGTTTCAAAGCCTACCGAAAGCGGCTGCGATACCTGAAGCAACAGGTTTTTGGTATCATTACGGTAAGCATCCACAGTCAAATTGATTCTTTTAAAAAGGCTTAAATCAAAACCTATGTTGGTTTGATGCTTGGCTTCCCAGGTTAACAACGGGTTAGCCAACTGGTATGGCACCGCGCCTGTTAAAGAGTTATATTGCGTGGTTAGCGAGAACAAGCCAAGGTAGCGTGTCGCGCCAATATCCTGCGTACCGGTTACACCATAGCTGGCACGTAATTTCAGGTTGTTAATCACGTTGTTACTTTTCAGGAACTCTTCGTTGCTGACGATCCATGCACCTGAAACAGACGGGAATGAACCGTATTGTTTGCTTTCCGGAAATGCTGACGAACCGTCAACCCTGAATGATCCCGACAAGATGTAACGGCCTTTGTACGTGTAATTCACCTGCGACAGAAATGAGCGTAATTCGGTAGTCAGGTTGTAACCGTTAACCAATTGTGTGTTTGATGCTACGTTAAGCACCTTTAATCCGATGGGCAATCCCCTTCCTGATCCGCCCGAAAACTCGGTACGACCACCTTCGAAGATAATACCGGCTAAGCCGCTTAATGCGTGGTCGCCCATATCGAAGTTGAACTTTAACAGGTTGTTTGATATACCGCCATAGTTAAGCGTATTCAACTCATCAATATACCCATCGTTATGGTAAGTACCGGCGGCCAATGGCGATACATAATTTACAGCTTTATTAAATGCCGCTGACACCCGGTTGGTACTGGTGAAGGTTAACCAATCGGTAATGCGGTAGTTCAGCATAAAATCGTAATTCACATCAAAGCCTTTGTAGGTATGATCAGAATTTTGAACGGTATGTATCGGGTTGATCTTATCGCGCGACCACCATTTAAAGGTTGACGTACCATCCACATAAACCGGGTTACCGTTAGCATCGTAAGGGTTATCCCATGGCATATTCAGGAATGAATAGTACATATCCATATAATCATAACTACGGCCGGTTGATGCGCTCAGGTTGATATTGTTGGTGATATCAAGTTTTTTAGAGAAATGATAAGTTGAATTACCACGTAAGTTTATACGCTGATAATTAGTATTCATAAACGTGCCCTTCTCGTTGTAATATGATGCGCCTACATAGTAGTCGTTCTTTTCCGTTTTACCGCTGGCTGCTATGTACACGTTATACATCGGTGCAGCTTTGAATGATTCCTTCGCCCAATCATAATTCTGGTTACGCAGTTCGAGCGGACGCTCACTGTAAAATTTGATCAGGTCTATCTTATACGAGTTATCGGTAGCACCTACAATATAATCGCGATAAAATTCCTTTTGATAATCGTAAAGTTCGTTGCTGTTCATCAGGTTCATCTTACCGAAATCAGCCGTGCGGAAACCTGAACTAATTTTAGCTTCAAACCGGGTTTTGCCAGATTTGGCGCTTTTTGTGGTAACAATAATTACACCCGCATTAGCCTGCGAACCATAAAGCGCTGTTGAAGCAGCATCTTTTAATACGGTAACTGATTCCACATCGTTAGGGTCATAGTTACCGCCGATTATACCATCGACTACATACAACGGACTTTGGTTGGCATTAACAGAAGATACACCGCGCAGTCTGATCTCCGGTTGCGAACCCGGTGCACCGGAGCTATTTACCACCTGCAAACCGGCCACCTTGCCTTGCAACATGGTACCTACGTTGTTAGCTGTAACGTCTTTTAACTTATCTGCCGATACAACGGTTACGGCGCTGGTAAGCTCACTTTGCTTTTTGCTACTGTAGCCTACAACCACTACGTCGTTTAATTGGGTAATGTTTTCTGAAAGGAAGATCACCAAATCCTTTTGTCCGCCGGTAACTTCAACTTCTTTACTCAGGAAACCCATTGATGTGATAACCAGTGTAGCTTTTTGCGAAGGGATGTTGATACGGAAAGATCCGTCGGCTTGTGAAGATACCCCAACAGTGGTTCCCTTTACGGTGATTGCCGCGCCTGGTAGCGGCTGCTGGTCGGTGCCGGAGGTGATCCTTCCTGACACCGGCTGGCTTTGCGAAAACGCTCTCGCAAAAACCATCAGGCTAAAAAACAGGAGTACAACTTTTTTCATATAATGTTAAGTAGGGTTAAATAAATAGTTAGTACATCGTTAATTGGAATAGCTTAAAGTTGGAGCAAAAAAGGGATTAAAAAAACCAATACATTATTACCGGGGCCAGATTTGCGTTACGCAAACGTTTGCTTTAACTACGCAAACGTTTGTGTAATTTTTGCGAATTGCAAAATATTAGTTGTAGCAACGGGCACTTTGTGAAATTTTAGCAATGTTTAGCCACGACATCACAGTTAAATTGCACAGACAATAGCGCCCAAACACCAAGAAAGAGTATAAAAATTGAAAAAAGTGCGAGAAGAAAGCGATTACACTGACGCAAGCTTCGCTTATTGTAAAACAAACACTATGAAAAGGTTGCTAAAACGAGCTATTATAACCTAAACAGACTACTTGAGGGGATAATTCACCATTTCTGAATCAATTATTTGTTGCATATAGTTGGTTTCGGTGTTTTCACCTTTATTATTAGCCTCTATCAGCTTAAAAAGAAAGTCGGTAGCTATTGAAGCCTGTTTATAGGAGAATTGTTCAATCGAGGCGAGCGGACGGGTGTCCATATACTCCCAGATCGGGAGATTAGCAAAACTGATAAAACTAATATCCTTATTTACTTCCAATCCCGCCGCCTTAACAGTTGCTATGCAATCCAGCAATACATAATCGTTAAAAACCATTACCGCGGTGGGCATCTTATCCTGATCAATAAGTTTGCGTATGGCCTTTACATTATCCTCTTTACTCAAAGTGGTTGAGGCGATAATGTCATAATTAATGGGCAGGTTATTTTCCTTAAGACATTTAAAATATATTTCGAGCCGTTGCAGTGTGGCCGCCATTTTTGCCGGACCATTAATTAGGCCTATCTTTTTGTGCCCTGCATCAACAAAACGGCTGATAGCCTGCAGCATACCCGAGTGCAGGTTGCATGACACAAAGTGTATATCCTTTTTTTGCGGTACGCGATCGAAAAAAACAATTGGGATGTTGTATTTTTTCAGATTATCAAAATGCTCATATGTAGAAGTTTCTTTAGTTAACGACACCAGAATACCATCCACACGATGATCTTTCATGTTGTCAACGATACGTTTCTCACGTTCAAAGCTATCCAGCGATTGGCCAATGATCACGTTATAATTAAACTGTCCGGCAAAATCCTCTACCCCGCAGAGCGCCGAAGAGAAGAACGGCTCCGCCAAACTGGGTATGATAACACCTATGGTATAAGTTTTACGCTCCTTAAAATATATGGCTGATTTGTTAACCTCGTAACCCAGCTCCTTGGCTACTTTGTGTACCCGCATGGTGGTTACCAAACCTATACTCGGATGATCGTGCAATGCCCGTGATACCGTTGAAACGGATACATTGAGCTTTTTAGCGATCTCCTTAATAGTAGGTAACTTGTTACTTTGCATACTTTGGGTGGTTATCTCGGTAGCAACTGCTTTAATTGGTTTAACAGCACTATTATAGTAAAAAAATATAACAATTGCTTTTGGTACAATTAATAATGATCGTTCAACAGCCCTAAGTTCGGGTATAACTAACACAAAAAAGCCGCCCTTTCGAGGCGGCTTCATCGCTTTTAATTTATAAACTTAGTTTGAAATAGCGGTTACATCGCTACCTGTTTCAATCTCAGTAAGCGCTGTACTGCCTGACATGATGAAGATACTGATACCCCGAGGCGTTATCCAGGTTTTAGTTTCAGCATCAAAATCGCCACCCAGTTTCATAAACACACCCTGATCGGCAGGAGTTACGTGCGGTATAACATACTGGTTTGTGCCTTGATAAAAGAATGGCTGCTCGGCGCCTGTCTCATCAACAAAATTATAGTGATCGGTTTTAGGAACACGGTACCCTTTATTGGTTGTTGGGTTGTACATAGTGGTTTTGCCTGTACCGCCAAAGAAAACCACATCAACCGGTACTGTTTGCTCTGTAACGTTAATACCTTTGAATATAGCAATACCACCCGCGTTACCGCTGTTTGGCAATAAACCGCTGCTGGCGCTGCCAAAACCATCACCATCATTAGTAACATAAGCTATGGAGCTGATCCATTTTGCGTCGCTAATGTCGGTTGTGTTTGGCCCGTTGACACGCTTGTTGCTACCGCCTACGTAAAAGAAATCGCCTTTTTTAACCTGGCCGTTCGTCAAATTGAATTTATAAGTACGGCCACCACCGGTTGCCCAACTGGCGCCCGGCGCGTCACCGGCATTTGGTTGCGCTGCACCTGCGTTGGTACAGGTTACTACAGCCATTGGCGTAACGGAGAAATCAATATTTTGTGTAGCCCGGAACTGGATGTACTCATAATTTCCGTCAGAACCCTTTGCATCGTTAACAAAGCCTGTAATTACCACCGGCATTTCGCCCAGGTCCGGCGCATTTGGATCGGCAGGTTTGGTGATATCACTTATGTCCGCGAATTTACGCGGCCATACCTGGTAAACTGAAGCCGAATCTACACTATTATCAACTATCAATATTCCGGCTACAGTAGCGCCTGCAGGTAAAAACTCATCCGCAAATTGCGCCGTTGGCTCGGTGTGCATAATAATGCTATCGGCACCATTAACCAAATATTTATTGCCCACGTATTTCGTTTGGCCCATAACCGGCGCCGGCGAAACCGTAGCCGATTTAATGCTCACCAAAGTGCTCTCGTATTCATCAGGCTTCGTTTTAATAGAGTAGCTTGAAACCTGCTGCACCTGCACCTCGTTACCGGTAGATACGGTTGTAATGTTAGCCTGAGTTACGCCTGTTAACTGTAATGCACCATTTACTCGTTTTAACGTCGTGCCCTCTATGTTAACTACTATACTATCACCTGATTTGAAAGTGCCCGCGGCTTCGCCAAGTGGTATTTGTATGCCACGTATCGCTTTACGACGGTTATTTTGCAAGATCAAAACCCCTTGCGGAACGTTCCCTGAATCGGGCATAGAAATCACCTTACCGGTAATTTGATAGGCGCCCAGCATGTTATCTTTACTAAGAGTAACATCGGCGCCTTTATGGATCGCGCGCAAATCAACAAGCGCGATTATCGGGCTGAGCTGCCCTTCGGCAAAATTGTGCTTTTTGCAGGCGCTAAAAAACAGTGCCGATAAAACTGAAACTATAAGAAATATCTTAGCTTTCATTGTATATAATACTTTATGGTATTTGTTTAATTATTGCTTTTGCCACCAAACCTGTGTGGTAACAACGTCAGGCCCTTGAGCAGCCACCGCCGCGTTATAATTTTCGCGGTTTGATGATTGTACCGAAACCGGGTAATTAAGGCGGGCCGGCATTATGCCATTGTTATCCAAACCCGATCCCTTAGGTAAATTTGGATGCCCGGTGCGGCGGTACTCAAACCATGATTGCAGATCAGTAAAAAATAATGAATAATACTTTTGCTTGTGTATCAACTCCATTTTCTGATCAAGCGTGTAGCTATCATCCCACTTTATCAAGTTAAAATTCATGTAATTTGATGGAACATTTGCGCCCCACAGGGTTATACCTGCAGTAATACCCGCTTCGTAATATTGCTGCGCGGGTTTTGCCGTTATCCATCCTTTAGCTGCGGCTTCAGCCAGGATAAATTGCAGTTCGCCATAATTTAAAATATTACCCAGTAAAGGTTCGCGCTGTAACGCCGTTGGCAAGGTTGATTTAGCTTGTGGCGACTGCCCTACCGGGTAACCGCTTGGTATCCCTGCGTATTCACCTTCAAAAACCGTTGCCCATTTACCTATACGCGGATCGCTCCACTCATTCAGGTTATCTACAAAGAAACTGGCCAGTTTAGGGGTGTACCAATCGGCAGGGCGCCAGGTAGCAAACGGAGACACATAGGGTGCACTGCCTGTCCATTTCAAGATGGCTGATTCAGCGTTGCTCGCCATGATTGGGTAGTTGGACGCTCTTGTATCAACCATATCCTTTATTTTTTCGATAGCGGCCTGATCTTTACCTGATACCCGCATCAGCAAACGCAGGTATAAAGAGTTACCGAACTTGCGCCAGTTAGCCGCAACACCACCGTAAATAGGGTCGCTTGTGGAGATGACGTTTGTTCCGGTTTTTAGCAATTCATTAGCTTCTTCCAAACGGGCGAATATATCTGTGTAGATAGCCTGCTGCGAATCGTACTTCGGCAGAAATAAACCCTCCTTAGCTTTATTTGACTCAAAATAAGGCACATCACCATAGGTATCAGTAAGCATAGAATAAACCCACGATTGCAGGATCAGCGATATAGCCATATAAGTGTTGCTATCGTTATCCTCACCACCTGTGTAAATATCCTTCAGATTGGTAAGCTGTACGTACCAGTTTGTCCATAGGTAATCGGCCTCGGCACTGCGAATTTCGTAACGGAATATTTTACCATCCGTATCGCCCATGTTAACGGTTACCTGCATCAGTTCATTGGTAATGCGCTGGCTGCGGCTCATGTTAGCGCTTACAATACTTGTAATAGCAGGCGCTAACAATGATTGTGGCAAAGCAAAAGAACTTTCGTTCGGGTTTTTTGCCAGTTCCTCAAAATTTTTTGTGCATGATACCGAGGATAGCGACAGTGACGCGATCAATCCCCATATTATATATCTCTTTTTCATGATGATTAAAATCCTAATGTTACGTTTAAGCCCAGGGTACGTGTTGATGGTAGCTGACCAAGTTCAAAGCCACGGTTAATCTCCGAACCGTTAAGTGTTCCGAACTCAGGGTCGAATGCCGGCCAGTCGCTAATGATCAGCAAATCGCGGCCGTAAATGCCTACGGTTGCTTTTTTCATGCCGATGCGTTGCGCAAAACGAGCCGGTAACGAATAGTCTATACGTGCTTCTCTTAGTTTGATATAGTCTGTTGAATAGGTTGTACCTTCTACGTTATCGCGCCCGTAGTGCGCGTTGTAATAAGTAGCTATGTTTTCGGCGATAACGGTATTCGGACTGAATGATCCATCAGCATTGCGTACAACCCCGTTGCCCACTATGCCGTTGTAACGGCCCGGCAGCGTAGCATTTGTTTTACCTTGCTCGGTAAGTACGGCGCTGGTAAGTGAATAACCCACGGCGCCTGTTTGTGCATCAAACAAGAAACTGAAGCCGAAAGAGCCATAACGAAAGTTATTTTGTAAGCTTCCCCTGAATTTGGGCATGGTGTTGCCGATGTATTTAATATCCGGGCTCAACACCGGGTAACCACCCTCGTAAATGATCTGCCCATCTGGAGAACGCTCATAACCACGACCATAGAAATCGCCCATGCTACCACCTACCCTTGCAGAAATTAAACCACGGCTACCCGGTCCGTTCTGTAAAACCAACTCTGTTTGGGTATCCGTTAGCTCAAGAATTTTGTTGCGGTTAGCCGTAAAGGTACCGTTGATGGTCCAGTTTAAGCCATTTTTTGACTTTAAAGGCATACCGTTTACTGCCAGCTCAATACCTTTATTACGTAAGCGCCCTGCATTGAAAAGAGCTCCGGTGCCACCTACAGCCGGATCTGGACTTGTCCACAAGTGCTGATCTTTTGTATCTGAACTATATAGCGTCAAATCAAACCCAACCCGATTTTTAAAAAATTTGGCTTCAACACCTACCTCATGCGCTATGGTTGTAAGTGGCCTTAGGTTTAAGTTGGCGAAACGTGTGTCGTTTTGGAGGCCGCCCGGAAAAGTTGGTGTCACAACGTAACCGTTTGTGGTTTGATAAGGAACCTGAGAGCCACTACCTGTATTAGAAATCGACCCACGTAGTTTTAAATAATCAATAAACGCGGGCATTTTAAATGCCTCGGTTGGTATAAAGCTCAGGTTGTAACTTGGGTATGAGAATGAAACATTATCGTTTCCTTTTTCGTTTGCCAACACGCTGTTCCAGTCGTTACGAAATGTTATATCAGCGTATAAATAATCCTTAAATGCTAAAGTAAGCAAGCCGTAAAAGCTGTTTATTTCGTATTTTGATTTATAAGGTGTAGCCACTAATATACCCGCTTTGTTGGCCAGGCTGTACACACCCGGATAGGCAAGCGAATCGGCGCTTAGCGCATCCTGATTATATGTGTTTTTTAACGTACTACCACCACCGGTCGCCGTAATTTCAAAATCCTTGGTTATTTTTTTGTTGTATCTTAATAAGAAGTCGGCGGTTATCTCCTGCGAGTAAATGTTTTGAGTACGGAACATACCTTTTCTGAATTTCTCGGTATCCCAAGGACGTTGCTGCGTACGCTGATCATAACCAAAATCCATTGAAGTGCGTACCATCAGGCTCAACTCCTTAGTGAAGTTATAAGTAGCCTGAATGTTACCGGTAACCCCATGGCGGTTCATGGTATTGAGCATCTCCTGGGTGATCAGGTACGGATTATCCGGAAAGCTACTGAATGGAAAGCTTTGCTGAATATTTTCTCTGCCCGGCAGCCAGTAATCTTTTAACCAGTTAATATCTGCATTTGGTTGCCAGAATATATACCAGTACATGATAGATTGGTTATTATACCCTACTGATGGCAGGTTATCGCTCTTTTTGTTAGTATAATTTATTTTGGTAGATAACTGTAACTTATCGCTTACTTTTTGGTTAAGTGACAAGGCCACCGTGTTACGGTCATAACCGGTATTCGGTATTATCCACGAGTTTTTTACGTTGGTTGCAGAGAACCTTGCGGTGGTTTTATCAGTACCGCCATCAATAGTTACAGAGTTGGTGTAAGTTCTGCCGGTTTCAAAAAAGTTACGGCTATCATTAACGTAAGGCACCCATGGTGTACGTGTTGTACTTTTTGTATGTGTTACCGGATCATACTGATAAAACATCTGCCCATCAAACTTAGGCCCCCAGGCTGAGCTGGTGCTACGGGTGCTCGCTCCATCTTCTGAGGCATTGTAAGAGTAATATAATGCGCCGTCAACACCTTGACCGTATTGATATTGCAGGTCGGGCCAGCGGTTAATGCTTTCAATGGCGGTATTTGAATTGATAGTAACATTAATGCCTTTGCTCCTTGCCGACCCTGATTTGGTAGTAATAATGATAGCACCATTTGCGCCGCGCTGGCCGTAAAGTGCAGATGCATTTGAGCCTTTAAGTACCGTGATGTTCTCAATGTCTGCCGGGTTAATATCATTTAAGCCGGAACCAAAGTCAACCGGTGTTTCATCAGCCAGGTACGAGCTGCCACCGTAAGCTGTTGAGCGGCCGCTACCGTTGTTAATTACCACACCATCAACAACAATCAGCGCTTCGTTTTCGCCATTCAGGTTATTTTCGCCGCGCAATATAATTTTATTTGAACCGGTTGGGCCACCGTTTGAGCGTAATAAGTTTAAACCCGCTACTTTGCCCGACAATGCATCGGTCCAGTTATTAGATGGGGCGTTGGCGATATCTTCGCCTTTAATTACTGTTGCTGAATAGCCAAGCGCTTTTTCCTCACGTTTGATACCTAAAGCTGTTACCACCACCTCGTTAAGTGAAGTATTGGCGGTTACCAGCTTAATTTTAATACTGTTATTTGCCGATTGAAAGCGCGTTGTAAACGTATCAAAGCCTACCATACCAAAGCTTATAGGAGCGCCCGATGTTACCCTGATATTGAAGCGGCCGTCGGCATTGGTGCTGCCCAACGATTTTTTGGCAACGTTAGTAATAGTAACTCCTGCCAAAGGCAAACCATCATCAGCAGAGGTAACCGTACCACTTAACATAAACGTATCAACCTTCTTAAACACCAGGTTGCCGTCAATATTACGGATGCCTATGCCCGCCTGCTGCTCTATCTCGGTAATGAGCTGGCCAAGTGTAAGATTAGTTGATGAGAGATTAATCTTTCCGGCCGCATTTACATTTGCATCATAAGATACCTTGTAATTGTACACTGATTGCAACCTGTCAATAATACTGGCAATGGTTACTTGTGTACTGTTAAATTTAAGCTGCCGCATTTGTGCATGCAGCGGCAAAGCCAGCATACAACAAAGTATGGCACATAAGTAATTCCGAACTTTTTTTTGTAAAAATTTTCGATACATGATGATGATTAGTAAAAAATAATCGTTTGTTGATTTTTATATTTATAATGTAATCCGGTAGCGTAATTGAGGCCTTCAAGCAGTTTATCCAGACCATTGTCTTTCATCTCACCGCTAAACAGGTTATACTTTTTATTGGCTGATGGCTCAACCTCTATCTTAATATGGTAATATTGCGACAGTTTTAAAGCTATTTGCGATGCATTGCTATTGCTGAAGTAAAGGGTACCGTTTAGCAGGCTTTGGGCATCATCAATATTAACCTGAAGTTTTTGAGCCGTTTTTGCACCGATATTATAATCTAATTGCTCACCTGCTTTTATAAAGTGCGTTTGTTTGCCTTCAACAAAACCAACCAGGCCGGTTGCTACCTTAATTTGCTCTGATACCCCTTTTGCCGAATAAACATTGAAGGATGTACCTAATACGTTTACCTGTAAATTATTAGCCGTACGTACTATGAATGATTTCTTCAAATCGTGTTTCACATCAAAAAATGCCTCGCCCAGCAAGCGTACTTCACGTTTTGACTGACCGTAAGCGTTACTTACCGCCAATGAAGCGTCGGGAGCCAGATATACCACCGAGCCATCAGGCAGTGCCACTTTCTTTCTCGACGAAGACTTTTTTATGAGTGTATAGCTATTTTCATAAACATCTTTTTCACGATGTACGGCATACCAGGTTACGCAGCAAACCAATACTAACGAAGCCGCCACGCCAGCCCAGGTGTACAACTTCTTAATTTTAGTTTGCTTTACCGGCTTTGGGTGGGCATACATCCGGTCAAGCAGTTTTACCCATTCGTTGTGTATAACATCTCCTTTAACAGGTTCATTCACCCTATGGCTGCGTTCTTCTAAATATTGGAGCAGTGTTTTATTTTCGGGCCTTTCTCCAAGCCACGCCTTTACGTCGGCGTTCTCAGCCTCGGTGGTTTCTTTGTTCAGGTATCTTATAAGTATCTCCCAGTTCACTGCGATCGTTTTAAAAGTAAGAGGGAGCTAAAGCCGCTTTCCACTGAAAGAAATGGTTAAGCGTTTATGAAGTAATTGTTAACAAAGCCAGTAAAAACAAGAAAAGCTGCCCTGCCAAGCAGGAACAGCCCTCCATCAAGTGAAAAATCTTTAACTATACCAAATCCAAATCCTGGCTGTATTTTTTCCCGAAACGATCTGTAGCCGTAACGGTTATTTTTTTTGCTCCCGCAGATGGTTTGGCAAAGAACAAGTGATCGGTCAGCGTTGGATCGACCCATTTATGTTTTTTTGGCAACTGATCGCCTTTGTAAAGTTCAATAGTCCATGGGTCGTAATCTATGCGTTGCTCCATGTTACCCTTTAACACGCCATCCTCATACCATTGCACCGTCCATTTGCTATCCCAGTTCCAAACGTTGGCTACCACTTCATCAGGTGCGGTTTGCAGGTAACCTTTTTTGTAAATCTTCAACTGATAATCCTTAGGCTTACCTGTTGACTTATAATACCAGCTGATATCTCCGCCGTTAACTTCGTACACCGCGTAACCGGATGGTGCACCATCGCTGCATATCGGCCCTGTCCACCAGGCACCGCAAACAGTACCGTGTACGTGCTCTATCATATTGCGGTCTTCCCACTTTTCGTTCATGTGGGTATGGCCAGACATGATGTGCACTTTGTACGGAGCCAGTATTTTATACAATTGTTCACGATTAGATACAACACCGCCCAACTCGTCTTCCTTATTGTTTAAACGACGTTTAACGCCGGTATTGGTCGGGATGTGTACTGATACTACAACAGTTGTACCCGGTTTTACGTGTGACAGATCCTGCTCCAGCCACTGCAACTGTGTTTCGGTAATATAACCAATGTAGCGTTTAGCCGTACCTATGAAGAACACATCGTCCAACACTACATAGTGCACCTGCCCGCGATTAAAGGAATAATATGTCGGACCGAAATTCTTTTTGAAGGTTTGCGCCGAGTAATCATCCGTACGGGCGTCCAAGTCCATGTCGTGATTGCCAATCAGGTTAAAAAATGGTATGCCCGACATGCCGATGGCCTGTTTATAGTCCTCGTAAAGTTCAAAGTGATCCCAAACCAAATCGCCACAACCTATTCCGTGCATTAGTGTACCTGCCGGGTATGACGCCACCAGATCACGCAGATCGGGCGCTGAAGTTTCGAGCATAATAGCGGCATCTTTTTTAGAGATAATCTGCGGATCGGCCCACACCACAAAAGCGTGATTGGTATCTTCTTTCTCCAAGCGGGTTAAATCAAAATCTGCTTTAAAAACCGATTGCTTATTATCTATCTGTTTAAAAAATTTGGCCACGCTTTTTTCATGGGGAAACGCGTATCCAGCCGGTAAGCTGATGTAAACGAACTGTGCGGTTTTATTACTTAATAATTGATAGTTACCGCCTTTGTCTGTTAGCACTATGTTAATGCCGTCGGTAACGGCAACGTTTGCTACCCCCTGCCCATTGCTCAATACCCGGCCTTTTAGGGTAATATTGGCAATGTCAATTTTCTCCGAAGTGGCAACGGCTGGTTCAGCATTGATAACTGCCGGGATACTCAGCATGGCACCGGTTATGCCCAGGCCTTTAATAAAATCTCTTCTGTTCGACATATGTTTGTTTACAAGATATCTTTTAGCAAAGAGCGAAGGCCGACCGGTTTTCCCTGAAAAAAATCGTTAAATAAATGTTAACATTATATTAACCAACAATAGGCCGCCGGCTATGGTAGCGCGGTCGTAATTTTCGTGACGCATGTAGTAGCCCAATTGTTCAATGGCCTCGCGCATGTGGTATTCTATTTTCTTTTCAGTAACATCAAGCACTTTCGCTATCTCGTGATTTTTCAATCCGGTTAACCGTAACTGGATAATTTCCTTACGCATAGCAGGCAGTTTATTGATCAAGCGCTCAACTATCTGAACAGATTCTTTAGCCACTAAACGTTCAAACGGACTAAATGCCTGCTCTGTTATATTCCAGCATTGCTCGGTCAATTCGTCGGTTTGCTTTGCTGTCAGGGTCTTAAGTGCGCCGTTCCGTGCAGCGCGGAACAGATAAGCTTTAATATTAGTAATCTGCAGATTATCCTTTTGTGTCCAGAGGTTCAAAAACATATCTGATAATACATCCTTGGCTTCGTCGTCGTCCTTAACCATGGTATGTACATATCTGAAAAGGGATGAGTAGTGTTCCCTGAAAATAGTTTCAAGGCTATGGAGGGTATTTATTTTAACTTCACTTTCCGTTTGCATGCCGGGTGCAAAATTAACCCGCTAAATCCGCGATGCCGATAGAAGTGCTATTAATTTTGTGTTAAATCTGAAGCAGTATGTTTGTTACATTACGCCATAAAAAAACAGGCTCGAGGCCTGTTTAATTTAAGGTTACTTTTTATTTTCCTGTTTCCGGATGTTGTCCCGGTTAGATGTTTGGTCGGCCCGCTGGGCACCCCCGTTGGATATTCCTTTTGACTTTGTAACTTCCCGGCTATTAGTAAACGCCCTGTCGGCAATTGAATTACCCTGAAAGTTTCCGCTATTCCTCAAATCCTGTCCCTTTTTCATAACGTTGGTATTAAGTTAATAATTACACATCAAAGCAATGCGCATTTAAACCTATCAAACAATAACTATACCGTTAATCCTTTTTAAAAATTGATTTGATCTTATCTATAATGCCCGTGTTTGATTTTTTGCTTTGCGATCCGATCAGGAAACCGTAAGGTTTGAGTTCGGGCACGTTATCGCAAATAATTTTAACAATACCTATGCCGGGGATGGCAAGTATCATTCCGGGCACGCCCCAAATCAGCTCGCCCAATACAATGGCCATTATAGTAAACAGCGGGTTAACGCTCACCTGCTCGCCTACTACCAAAGGCTCAATTATATATGTTTGCGTAAACTGGATAATAAAGTATGTGCCCAACACACCAGCAATCATGCCGCCATCACCGCCCTGCACAATTACCGCTAAAACGGTGAGCGTAGTACCTGTTACATTACCAACAAAAGGTACAATTTCAAGTATTCCACACAGTACAGCAAAGAAAATGGCATTTTCAACGCCTACAATGCTGAAGCCTATTCCGTACAATACCCACAGCATCACGATCATCAGGCTTAGGCCGCTCAAATACTTTTGCGCTACCCGTGCCGACTCATGTACAACTTCGTCGGTACGCTTCAGTTGCTCATCAGGCACTATTTTTAGGATGAATTTTTTAATGTGGCTGCGATAGTAAAGCAACAGAAACATGTAAACCAGGCCAAGTACTATATTAACGGCAACACTCATTAACGAGCTTGCAACCGCCGCCGCCATAGTACCGGGGTTACCCGCCGCTCCAGACTCTGTTTGCTGTTTAAGCATATCATCCTGCTGTTTCATTGACAGGCCAACCGTTTGGTTCACCCAACGTTTAATATTGAGCAAAATTTCGGCAAGGCGCTGCTTCATAGTATCTACGTTGGTAGAAAACTCACTCAACTGAATGGATAGCAAATACAAGATTAAACTTACCGACAATACCAGGGTAAGCACTGATAAAAAAGCTGAAAATCCGCGTGACATGCCTTTGTTTTCCAGGTAGTTGCTAAACCCTATAAAAAGCATTGCAAATAAGCCGGATATAGTAATAGGTACTAAGAACTCCTTAGCAAAGTAAAGCCCACTAATCAGCAAGAAAAGAAGAAATAGTATAAGAACACTGCGTTGAAGTTTAGCCATGATTAAACCACAACAACGTTGATGTGATAAAGTTTAAGCCGCCTAAGCTGCAGTTGCTGCACGTTCCTGTATGCGGCGCGATATCTCCTTAAGCATTTCTGAATCACTTAAACGCTCCTCAACGTCAGTAAGCACACGGTTATTGTATGACAATAAAGCCATATGCTGATCATTGATTTGCAGATCGTACATATCTCCGGTTGGAGTTACCTTAACAAATGCAGGCGATCCCCAATAAGTTGTTACAAACATGATAGGGGTTGACAATAATGCGGTGTTCATAGCAGAAAAATTTAGTGTGTAAGGATAGTAACACATAAAAGTACCACTTTGTTTTAACACTTTCACAAATTATTGTAAATATTATTAATGTATTGATAACATTTATTGCAGATCGCCGACAATCTCCTAATCACCTACCATTTGTTTATCTCGCTATCAAGCCAAGCTACGCGGCTATCGAGCCAGGTTTTAATTTGGTTTACCTCGTTATTATAGGTTCCTAATATTACCGGGTTCGGCCAAACGTATTCATTTAAAATCGGCCAGCGTTTAAAATTTTGCTGTTGCGATAGGTTGATATAATTGCTGTTGGCAGCTATATCAGCATAGATCGCTTTAATATCGTTGCCATTAACCTGGTTCCAGCGTTCTTTAACTTTTTTGCGGAATTCAGCATCCTCAAACAAACGTGAAAACCAAGGGCCATCTTTTACCCACCAACCGGTTGGGTATCGTGCGTCTGAGTAATCAACATTGCCCAAGGCTAAATCAAAATCCCATAATGGCCCAAGGGTGAGTTTACCGCCTCTATCTTTATAAAAATATATACTGCTAAAATCCCTCGCATCCTGGTTTTTCATTAATTCCTGAACGATGAAATAATTTATGAACGAGTTAACGTCAATATATTTTGCGTAGCCATTATTAACATCTGCAAAATTATCAGCAAAGATGGCGTCCTCGGTTTGTTGTACATAGTTTTTAATGTAGTTAAACTGCGCGTCCGGAAGATCAGATGGTGATTTCAATGTGAAAGGTATATCATGCGCGGTACGGAACCAAAAGGTTTCGTCAAGCCGCTGATCCCATTCCAATAAATAGCCACCGCTGATCTTATCATCAGACACATCGCCTTTTTTTAATTCCGGAATATTTACACGGTTTTCATGCACTTCTACCTGTTCGGTAAGCAAATAGCTGCCAATGTATTCGCCATTCATAACCACCTCAACAAAACGGCTATCAGGCGTAAAGCCAACACCCAGCTTTTTACCCAGGCTGAAGGCTATACTGGTGCGCATTAAAGTTTTGTCGGAGTAATTAGCCAGCAGCACCCAGTTTTTAGCAGCGCCAATACCCAGCACAGCGGCCTTATCCGTAAACTTTAACCGATAGGGCTTTTTAGGATGCATCCAGGTTGAATTACCCCTACCCTTTATCTGTAACGGGATGGTTAGTTTCTCCTGCTCAAATTCGCCATTGGTATTTATAACTAACGTACCATTAACATACACATCTTTTGAGTCGACCGGCGCACTGGTTGTCAGATAAAAAATGGGGATACCCGTAAAATTTTTAACCTTGAAAGTATAATTACGAGTTAAGCCTTTAGGCGTAGTTAGCGCATAGGTAACCGGCTTGGTAAAATCGGTTTTGGTGGTGCCGCTTACTAATACCGTATCGTTACCTTTTACAACGGTTCCGCTGGTTTTCGTCGTAAAGGTTACTATCAGTTTTTTACTGTTCTTTATGGATGGAATAAGCGCCGTTATCTCGTCGTTCTTAATTGTAGCCTTAATATCTGCGGTTAACAGATCGGGGTTGTTTTTAGCCTCAATCACTACCGATGTCAGCATAACGGTATCCGCTTTCTCTGGAACAGGTTCGGGTGTAGGTTCAGTTTCCTTAGTAGTTTTGCAACTCCACACCGTTACAGCCACTAATAAACATAGCGTAAAACTTTTAATCATCAGGTTTAAATAATTGTTAAGAAATATAATTGGTTGGTCGAATATACACTTTATTAACAAGAAAGTTACATTTGCAAATCCGATCAAAATAGAACATAATTCATTTATTATTTATTTAATTTGAATTTTATTCTTATAGATACATAAATTTGAGAATTATGTTAGATAGCGAATTAATTCTTGATAAAACTGACCTGCAAATTTTACGCTTGATGCAGGTTAATGCGCGAATATCAAACGCAGATATTGCCCGCGAAGTAGGCATGGCACCATCTGGTGTACTGGAGCGGGTAAAAAAGCTTGAACAGAAAAAAGTAATTATGCAGTATACCGCCGCTATTAATCCGGCGGCTTTAAAACAGAATATGCTTGCTTTTATCGCTATTAAAGCGAACGAAGGGCCCGGAAATATCGAAACCACCAAGCACCTGGCAGCAATACCCGAAGTGCAGGAAGTGCATCACGTAGCAGGCGATGACTGTTACCTGGTTAAGGTACGTACGTATGATTCGGCATCGCTTGTCAATATTATGCGCAACTATCTGAGCAAAATACCCACTATAATAAGTACCCGCACAACCATAGTGCTCGAAACGGTGAAAGAACAACAGCGGCTGGTTATACCTGAAGCTTAATTTGCCAACATAAACAAAACTCACTCATGCCAACCTCACAAAAACAAGCCTCAACCCTGATGGTAATTATTGCCTTCTCATTGGTATATGTTGTTTGGGGCTCAACATACTTTTTTATTCAGATGGCTTTGCAAGGCATGCAGCCCTTTTTTTTAGGTGCAGCCCGGTTTTTATTAGCCGGTACAATTATGCTGATCTGGTGTATGGCAACCGGTGAAAGGGTTTGGAATTTCAGGGAAAATAAACACGCCATGATAAGCGGCCTGCTCCTGCTCTTTGGCGGTACGGGTGCATTAATAGTAAGCGAACTTGAAGTACCGAGCGCGGTATCGGCCATATTGGTATCGGCGGCGCCTATATGGTTTGTTCTAATTGATAAAGCTAACTGGCAGGAGAACCTGAAAAACCCATCAACTGTTCTTGGTTTACTTATCGGTTTTGGCGGAGTTGTTATGCTGTTTGCGGAACAATTAAATGTGGCGATGCATTCAAGCGGACCATCAAAATTACCTTATATGGCAATTGCAGTATTCGGCTCGGTTATATGGGCGGCGGGTTCATTATACTCAAAGTATAAAGCTTCCGGTACATCTACAACCGTAAATACCACCTGGCAAATGCTGGCGGCAGGCATCGCTTTTATCCCTTGCAGTATTGCGCATGGCGAACTTGACGGATTGCAATGGAGCGCTATACCTGCTACCTCATGGTGGGCAGTAACTTATCTGGTAATATTCGGTTCTATAGTGGCGTTTAGTGCTTACGTGTGGCTGTTAAAAGTTCGCCCGGCTACGCAGGTGAGCACTTATGCTTACGTTAACCCGGTTATAGCAGTTTTGCTGGGCATTTTATTTGCGCATGAACACATAACCGCTTTACAAATTGGCGGACTGGTTATTATATTAGGTAGTGTGCTGCTCATTAACCTGGCTAAGTATCGCAAAGCCAAACAAGCAGTTGAAGTAGCAAGCGAATAATTATGACGACACTTCAATCAGAGCGCTTATTATTACAACCACTTACGGTTGGCGAAAAGGAGGCTTTTTACAACCTGTACCTGCATAACGACGCCATTACGGGTAACGAAACACCGTTAGCATTTACCCAGAGAATTATATCAGCCTGCCATATCATTTGGACCATAAGGTTGATAGATAATAGCGAGAATTTTATAGGCGACTGTGCATTGCACCACTTTGACCAGCAGAAAAGCGAAATACAAATTGGCGGTTCCTTATCGGCTATACATCAACGTAAAGGTTACATGGCCGAGGCTTTTCGATTGGTTGAGTGCTATGCAAAAGACAATCTACAAGTAAAACATTTATTGGGTGTAACCACAATTGACAACAGCGCAGCCATAAGCCTTGTGGAGGAACTTGGATTTGAAAAACATAGTGTAATTAACGAAACCATTATCCTCAGAAAGTCTCTTTAAAACAACAAATGCCGCTTTTCAGCGGCACCATTCATCTAAAAACACACAGAAAAAAATTCTTAATTAGCGCCAGCCACCTCCTACCGCCTGGTATAAATTCACCGCGCTTAAAAATATGTTACGTTTGGTATTGGCCAAATCTAACTCCGCTTCTAACACGCTTTGCTGGGCGGTGATAATTTCAAGGTAATTGGCACGGCCAACCAGGTACAGGTCATTAGCAACCGAAAGCGCGTTATTCAGCGATTTCAACTCTTCCTGCTTTAGCTGGTAAAACTTGTTATAATTCTCAATGCCGTTTAAACCATTGCTTACTTCCTGAAAACCGGCTAATATGGTTTTCTGATAATTATAAACAGCCACCTTGCTTTCGGCAATAGTGCGTTGCAGATCTGCTTTTAACGCCTTGCGGTTAAATATCGGCGCTGTAAGTCCACCTAATACGCCCCAGGTCAAACTTCCCGGATCAAAAAGCAGCGATGATTTGAACGCATTGTAACCCACATAAGGCGTAAGCGTTAATGATGGCAAAAAGCTTCGTCGCGCGGTTTTTATATCGGCATTCATCGCGGCGAGTTCCAGTTCCGCAGCCTGCACATCCGGACGGTTCAATAACAACTGGCTTGGTACGCCCGCAGATAACACGCCCGGTAAGGTGGCTGAATTGATAGACGTATCACGATTGATCGGCTTATCAAAATTGCCGGTTAAAAAATTAAGCTGATTCTCCGTCTCTTTGATCTGCTGGCGGGTGCTGTACTCCAAACTTTTGGTACGCAGCAACTGCGCCTGAAACTGCTGCACGGCCAATTCGGTAGCACGGCCACCCAGCTTTTGTATTTTAATAATCTCTAAAGCCTTTTCCTGTAAGCCGATGTTCTTTTTGATGATCTTCAGCTCGGTATCAAGCGCTAAAAGCTGATAATATGACTGCGCTATTTGCGCCGTTAACGATGTGATCACCAATCTAAAGCCACTCTGGCTGGCCAGAAAACGTGCGTAAGCCGCTTTTTTCTGGCTGCTTAACTTACCCCACAGGTCAATCTCCCATGAGCTTTGAAAGCCCAAGAAATAATTAGGCACCGGGTCAGGTATACGGCGCTTACCATCTATATTGGGCGAAAAGTTGGTATCGTAATTACCAACGCCATTTTGCGTATAATCGCCATATTTTTCAACGCCGGCATTTGCCGTAGCGCTTATCTGCGGTAATAACCTCGCGGCATTAAAACGCACGTTGGCTTTGGCTACTTCTACTCGTTGCAAGGCCGTCAAAATATCAGGGTTTGCGCCCAATGCAGAGTCGATCAGGTTGATCAGATTTTGATCGGTAAAAAACTGCTTTACGGGCAAGCGGGCGATGCTTGCTGTATCAGTATTGCCCGTGAAAGTATCAGGCAACTTTATATTGGCCTCAGCCGTTGTGGCCTTATAGTTTTTACACCCGGCAAAGCACGCCGCCGCAAAAACCATCGGTATTATATATTTATTTGCTTTTTTAAGCATTTTGATTTTATCTGTATGATTAATTATTTACTGGATCGAGCACTTCTACATGCACAACTTTGTCGTTCTTTTTGCTGCCGCGATTAGCCATTGAGGCAAATATTACGTACAGGCCAGGTATAAGTACCAAACCGAATATGGTACCTAACAACATACCCCCTGCTGATGCCGTGCCGATGGAACGGTTACCCATGGCTCCTGCCCCGCTGGCAATACACAACGGTATCAAACCGGCTATAAATGCCAGTGACGTCATCAGGATGGGGCGCAGCCTTGATACAGCACCTTCAATAGCGGCTTGTACTACGGTTAAACCTTCTTTTTGGCGCTGGATAGCAAACTCTACTATCAGGATAGCGTTTTTGCCTAACAAACCGATAAGCATAACTAAGGCTACCTGTGCATAGATGTTATTCTCTAATCCGCATATTTTCAGGAAGAAAAATGCACCAAAAATACCCGTAGGCAGCGAAAGGATAACCGGCAGCGGAAGCAAAAAGCTTTCATACTGCGCGGCAAGTAGCAGGTATACAAACACCAAGCAGATAGCGAAAATGTATATCGCCTGATCGCCAGAGAGCACCTGCTCACGCGTCATGCCCGACCATTCAAACTCAAATCCTTTTGGCAGGTTTTCGTCTGCTACCCGTTGGATGGCTTTCAACGCATCGCCGCTACTGTAACCCGGCGCAGCATCACCGGTTATCATGGCCGAGGTGTACATGTTATAGCGCGTTAACTGCTCTGGCCCGAATACCTTTTCCATTTTGATGAAAGTGGCAAACGGCACCATCTCGCCTTTATTATTTTTTACCTGCAGGTTAAGTACATCTTCGGGCTTGGAGCGATACTCGGGCGAAGCCTGTACCATCACCTTGTACATTTGCCCAAAACGGATAAAGTTAGAAGCGTAGTAGCTACCCATTAGGGTTTGCAGCGTCGACATAGCTTTATCTATCGTAATGCCTTTCTTAGCCGCCGTTTGCTGATCGACCGTGATCATGTATTGCGGAAAGTTAGGGTCGAAACTGGTGAACGAGCCCATGATCTCCGGCGCATCGTTCAGCGCCTTTACAAATTTTTGAGTAACGGCAGCCGCGTTTTGCAGATCTCCTCGACCGCTGCGGTCAAGCATCCGTATCTCGAAACCGCTGGCATTACCAAAGCCAGGCACCGTTGGCGGTGGGAAAAATTGGATAGAAGCATCGCTGATATTTCGGGTCTTCTCCTCCAATAGCTTGATCACATCCGTTAGTGACTCCTCCCGTTCATCCCAGGGTTTTAGGCTGATCATGGCCATACCGTAGGATGCGCCCGCTATTTCGTTCACCAAGCTGTAGCCCGCAAGGGTCGATACCGACTCGATGGATTTTATGTTTTTGGTTTGCGCTTCAACCTGTTTCAATACCTGCTCGGTACGTTCAACCGTTGCGCCCGCAGGGGTAGTTACGTTTACATATAGCATCCCCTGATCCTCTGTCGGAATAAATCCGGTCGGCAATAAGGCGTTAGTGCCCCAGGTAAGGATAAAGAAGCCAACCAGGATAATAAGTGTTAGGCCTTTACGAGGCGAAAGATAGTTCATCCACCCGGCATACCGGTTTTGCAAGCCATCATACCGTTTATTAAACCCGGCGAAGAATTTTTGAATGAAGCTCTTTTTCTGCGGAGCGTGATTATGCTTTAGCATCAATGCGCAAAGCGCCGGTGTAAGCGTTAGCGCGTTAACGCCCGAAATCACGATCGAAATAGCCAGTGTTAACGAGAACTGGCGGTAAAACACCCCTACCGGCCCCGACATAAAGGCCACCGGTACAAATACCGCCGACATTACAAGAGTTATCGCGACAATAGCCCCGCTGATCTCTCGCATAGCGCTAACAGTGGCATCCATCGGGCTTAAATGTTCTTCGGTCATTTTTACGTGGACGGCTTCGACCACTACAATGGCGTTATCCACCACAATACCTATGGCCAATACCAACGCGAATAATGTGAGCAGGTTTATGGAGAAACCCAGCATCTGCATAAAAAATAGCGAGCCTATCAAGGCAACCGGCACGGCCAACGCAGGTATCAATGTCGACCGGAAATCCTGCAAAAAGATATATACCACGATGAATACCAGCAGGAAGGCCTCAACCAACGTGCGTAATACCTCATGTATCGATGCATCCAAAAAGCGGGATACATCATAGTTTACATTATACTTCATGCCCGTTGGAAAGGATGTTTCCTTTAACTCCGCCATACGGGTTTTGATGTTGTTGATCACATCCCGGGCGTTCGAGCCCGGCCTTTGTTTGATCATGATCGAAGCCGAAGGGCGGGCATCGGTATTGGATACCATGCTGTAGGTAAGTGAACCAAACTCTACATCCGCAACCTCTTTCAGCATCAGCACGGCCCCGCCTTCATCAGCACGAATCACAATGTTTTCGTATTGCTTAGGATCAAAAAATTTACCCGGATACCGCAATACGTATTGCAGCATTTGCGGCGATTTATCAGAGCTTTGCCCGGTTTTACCCGGCGCGGCCTCAACATTTTGTGCGCGGATAGCGTCGATCACCTCATCCGTTGATACTTTATACGCCATCATTTTATCGGGCTTCAACCATACACGCATGGAGTATTCCTTAGCACCCATAATCTCGGCACGGCCAACACCATCAATACGTTTGAGCTCCTGTAATACGTTAATGTCGGTAAAGTTATAGATGAATTTTTCATCCATATTTTTGTCGTCGCTCATAATGTTAAGGTACATAAGCATACTGTTCACCTCTTTTTCGGTGGTGACACCAGCTTTGATTACCTCTTCGGGCAACTCATCTATAATGGTTGATACACGGTTTTGCACGTTCACCGCGGCTTGGTCAGGGTCAATGCCCACGTTAAAATATATCTGGATAACGGTCAAACCATCGTTACTGCAAACGCTGGACATGTACGTCATGCCCGGTACGCCGTTAATGGCCCGTTCAAGCGGCGTGGCAACGGCTTTGGCGCACACCTCGGCATTCGCACCAGTATAATTAGCGGTGACGGTTACTGAGGGTGGCACAATATCCGGGAACTGGGTAACCGGCAGCGTAACCAGGGCCAGCACACCCAGCAAAGTAATAATGAGGGATATAACAAGCGACAGCACAGGCCGCTTTATAAAGGTTTCAAACATATCAGTTTCAGAAAAAAGTACATGATAAACTCAGGCGCAACCTTTTATACAAGGATCGCCTACACAATTAAAACTCCGGACGCTTTGCTTATTGCATCGCGATAAACGCGCCCTTTGCTACTTGTTTGGGTTTAATTACCATTCCGTCGCGTACGTTTTGGGTACCTTCGTACAGGATTTTATCGCCTGCTTCAAGGCCATCCTTTACAATGTAGTAATGAGAGAAACGGGTAAGCGGGGTAAAAGCCTGCATGTGCAGCTTATTACCCTCGTCAACCACGTAAACGTAGCTTTTATCCTGAATGTCAAACACCGACTGCTGTGGCACCATCACCACCTTTTCGGCTTTTGTAGAAATATATAATTTGCCGGTAGCACCGTGCCTCAACAACCCTTGCGGATTAGGAAAACGGGCACGAAAATTTATTGAACCGGTAGTTTGTTCAATTTCCCCTTCAATGGTCTCTATCTTACCTTTCTCCGGAAATTCCAAACCATCAGCCAGCACAAGGCTTACCTCACTGCTTGTTTTATCAGGCGAAGTTTTCATGGTGCGTACATAGCGCAGGTATTCATTTTCGGGGAAACTGAAGTAAGCATACATCGAACTTACATCAGACAGGCTGGTTAATAACGCGCCTTCATCAATCAAACTGCCAGCTTTTAACGGAATACGGTCAACAATGCCATCAAACGGCGCCATTACCTGCGTATAAGCCAATTGGTTTTGCGCGCTTTGAACCATTGAGCGTGCCTCCTCAATAGTAGCCCTGTCGGCATTCAGTTTAGATTGTGCTACTTCAAGTTCAGATTTAGCGATAACTTTCTTATCAACCAGCATCTTAACCCGGTCTACCTCAAGTTCGGTTGCCTTTGCATCAGCCACGGCATTACTTAATGCAGCTTTTGCTTTAGTTAGCTGCACTTTAAATTCCTGATCGTTTATCTTGAAAAGTAATTGCCCTTTTTTTACGGGCTTACCTTCATCAACATATATTTTTTCGAGAAAACCCTGAACACGGGCGCGGATTTCAACATTCTTATGTGCCTGAATGTCGGCAACGTAAGGTTTTTTCAGAACGGTATCTGTAGCCTGCAAGGTCATTACAGGATAGTGAAGTGTATCAGTATTTTCAGCTGCCTTATCTGTGGCAGTGCCTGAAGAGCAACCCGTGACCATAAAGGCGGCTGCAACGGCTATAGCATAGCCTAAAACTTTAATCTTTTTCATTGTTTGGTTTGTTAAAGCTGTAATAAACTACACGCTGAGGCGTGGGTGTAACAAAAAATATCTGCAGTGAAACTGCAAATGGCAGAAAAAGAAAACGTATTAGAAAGGACTAAGCCTGAAAAGAAACCCGTAGTAAGCGGGCAAAAATGCTTTGCTGATAACAAAGCGCGAAAATAAATGCTTTACATGCGCCGGTAACAACCCGGGGATGGAATTTCCGGATGGCAGAAGCGCATTAATCTGAACAGTACGATTTAGAAGGAAACGAACCCTGAACCGCGCTACAAGTCGTTTTTGATTGGTAGACTCAGACGCATCGTCGTTATAAAAGTTGGCATCATCAGCACTTATATGCGCATGCGTGTATTTCCCGTTAAGGTTTTGGCTATTAACATCATATTGTTTGTGTACAAGGGCACCCGAAATTGGAGATACCACCACAATGGCAAACCAACAGATAACGGATACAAATATGTAAGCAAACTTTTTTTGCATAACCTTTAATTGCGAAGTTAGCAAAAAATCAACAATTATTAAATTGTTTCAATAACAAGAGCTACCATTTATTATTAATAATAACAATATAATATTGAAACATTAAGCACAAGTAAAATTTCATACCAACATTAACGACTAAGAAAAAATATTATTTGGAATGAAAAATATCAGAGATCTTACGTGATGTAAATGTTACACTATCTTCTCCCTTTTTCCGGATGTTATGCTGCGGTAGATGGCATCAATAACTTTCATATCCTTTAACCCTTCCTCACCGGGCACACGTGTTTGTTTTTTATTTAAAACACACAAAGCAAAGTCGTCCATTTGTGCGGCCTGTTGGTTTATCTGCGGAAAATTCATAATACCCTCATGTGTTGCGCCCTTTATGCCACCATAACCAAAGGCAGGCTCTAATGAAAACTTACCTTTTTCGGCAGTAGCGTTCAAGTAACCCCAATTGTTATTGTAGCTCGACTTCCCGGTAGTTTTTAATCCGCCCGGAAATTCAAATTGCCACATTATCGTTTCATCAACTTCTTTAAACAACTCATTATTTGTTTTTTGCTCAGTAGCCGTAACAAACAGTGGCTCCTGCCCTAACGTGTAGCGCGTACCCTGAATAGAGTAAACGCCCATATCCATTAATGCGCCTCCGCCGGCAAGTGCTTTTTTTAACCGCCAGGCGTTGGGGTCTCCACGATAGACAAAACCATTGCCGGTATCAATTGCGGTTACTTTGCCGTACACCTTTTTTTGGCCCAGGCGCATCATCTCCATATTATG
The DNA here is from genome assembly GCF_021215455.1 of Mucilaginibacter roseus. Taxonomy (GTDB): domain Bacteria; phylum Bacteroidota; class Bacteroidia; order Sphingobacteriales; family Sphingobacteriaceae; genus Mucilaginibacter; species Mucilaginibacter roseus. The sequence goes on from NZ_JAJPWV010000005.1 coordinate 38,940, forward strand.
GGGCTCAAAATGTAAACGATAACCGATGGAAAGCATACGGTTTGCTTTTTTACAGGCGGCGATCATCTCCGAGCAATCGGCCGCGTTAAGCGCCATAGGCTTTTCGCAAATAACATGCTTACCCGCTTTTGCCGCGCGTATGGTAAACTCCTTATGCATAGATACGGGCAGCACCACGTAAACAATATCTATATCCGGATTTTTAGCTATCTCATCAAAATTGCTGTAATTGTAAATATTTTTATCGGGTATGCTGTACTTCTTTGACCATTCGTCAGCCTTTGAAGGTGTACCGGTAACAATGCCTGCCAGGTAACAATGTTTGGTTTGCAGTAACGCAGGCGCCAACTGACCACCGCTATAACCACCCAAACCCACAAGCGCTATACCGAGCTTCTTACCCTGAGGCCTGAATGCTTGTAAAGTTGGCGACAACACTAATGCGCCGGCACCGATGGAAAGGGTTTTTAAAAAATTCCTGCGGCTGAAATCATCAAAATTTTGCATACCTTTTGTTTAATAAAATGTGTACGATAGGTTACTTAAACAGGTGGTGTGTAAATTCAACACGTTAAATGCCAAATTGTTGTAAAACATTTTATTCAAGCGCGATTGCTCGCCAATGTCCATTTAAGTAATTTCTGCACATCCTTTCGGCTGATTTGTCCAGGTTTTAACCGCCACAACCAATTTTTTTGTGATGACGCCGGGATATTCATGCGCGACTGCTCGTCAAGGCCAAGCAAATCCTGCACCGGTATGATACACGTTTTCGTCACCGAATTCATAGCCAGCCTGATCATCACTTCATTCACATTGCCCGATTTTATTTTGACGCCTGCGTAGTCAGCCAGACGGCGTTTCTCCTGCTTACCTGCATCCTGCCTGAACCAGCCTAAAGTTGTGTTATTATCATGCGTGCCCGTGTATACAACATAATTTTCGGAGTAATTATGCGGGATATAAGGCGATTGGGGCATATTATCGCCAAATGCAAACTGAAGCACCTTCATGCCCGGCAATTCAAAATCATCACGCAGCTTGTATACTGCATCATCAATATCACCCAAATCTTCCGCAATCAAAGGTAATTCCCCCAGTTCTGCCTTTAAAGTTTCAAAGAAATGGTTGCCAGGCCCCTGCTGCCATTTACCGTTTATAGCGGTAGTCTCGCCGGCCGGCACCTCCCAATATGCGGCGAATGCCCTGAAATGATCAAGACGGAGCACATCAAACAGCTCCATGTTCTTTTTCACGCGCTGTATCCACCATTTATAGTTTTGCTGCTTCAGCTTATCCCAGCAAAAAACGGGCATACCCCAAAGCTGTCCGTCGGCATTGAAATAATCAGGCGGCACACCTGCCACACCAAGCATTTTGCCCTGCTCATCCAGATTAAACAGCTCCCGATTGGCCCAAACATCTGCCGAATCGTAGCTTACGTAAAATGGGAGGTCGCCAAATAGCTTTATACCCAGGTTGTTGCAATACTCGCGCAACCCTTGCCATTGCTTAGCAAACACATACTGCATCCATTTAACCTTAAGTATTTCATCGGCATATTTACGACCAAAGGCTCTGAGCGCTTTCTCTTTACGTTGACTATAATCCGAATGCCATTCATACCAGGGCTTACCGCCGTGATGGTGTTTTATGACCACGTACAGCGCAAAATCATTAAGCCAGGCATCCTCTTCGCGGCAATAGCTTACAAAATCACTTTGCGAAGTCTTGCCTTGCTCTTGAAAAGCGCTCCAGGCTTTATTGAGTAATTGTTGTTTAACACGTTCAGCGGCAACATAATCTACTTCGGTTTTTGACGGCAATACATGCGTTTTTAAATCCTCAGGTGTCAGCAGTCCATCATTCGCAAGCAATTCCGGACTAATCAACACGGTATTGCCCGCCATAATTGAAAAAGAACTGTAAGGCGAATGGCTGTTTACCATCTCGGTAGGTGTAAGTGGCAGCAGTTGCCAGTACTTTTGCTGACTGTAAGCCAACCTATCTGCAAACTCTAAGGCTTGAGGCCCCAGATCGCCAACACCAAAATCCGACGGTAACGACGTAATATGCAGCAGTAAGCCTGATCCACGAGGATTTTCTTGCCGCTTAAAGCTGATCAACGCCAAGGGCAAATTATCTAAAAAGAGGTCTTTAATAAATAATTCTCCTTCTTGCGAACGGCCTTCTGTTCCTGTTAATTCGTTGCAGTAGCTCTCGGGCATTCCTTCAGGCATTATTATCCGGGCTGATGCCCAATTTATGACATCGTCTGAAATAATCGGTTGTATAACAGGAAGATGCAGCGGTATTATGGTCACTATCCATTGTTGCCGGTAATGTCTTGCATAAGCCAGGATATGCTTTTTATACTTACCCTTAACTTTTAAGGGAACGTAAGTACCAGCGGTAAAAATCTCAACATATTTATTCCTGATATCGAGTAGTTTTTTAGTAAGCCACAGCTTTATTGAAGCGGCATATTTCTCGTTCCAAAGCTTATCAAAATCCTCTTTTGCAGTTGATTGTATATCCCTTAATAAACTATCACTAAAAGCATAATCAACCGGTCGGCGATTATCCGGATCGACCAAGCTTAAGTCCCAACGCTCGCAGCCCTGGTAAATATCAGGTACGCCCGGGCAAGTGAATTTAAGTAGCAACTGCGATAGCGAATTAATGATACCATGGTCAGCAACTTGGGTACGAATAGCGGAAAAGCTTTTCCAAAACGGCGAATCCTGATCGAGTAATCCGGACGCGAAATTTTTTGCCGCGGTTTCATAAGCTTCGTCCGGCTCGGCCCATTGTGAGTGTTGCTTACCTTCGCGAAGCGCTTTCTCAAGATATTCGTGCAGGCGTTTTTCAAAATCATCGTCTCCCTGGCCTGGCATTGGGTAAGCGCCAACAATGGTTTGAAAAATCAGGTATATATCGTTAACGTCAAGCTTCTTATCGCCATCCAGTTGCGGATTTTCTTTAATCCACAACTCGATCACCTTACTCCAGGTATCCGGCATGGAAGATTGCGCGTTAAGCCTTGCCCGCACATCTTCGCCGCGCTTGGTATCATGTGTAGATGTACCATTTAATGCAAGTGGCCAATGGCTCTGCCGGTGCGTCATGTAGGCGTGAAAATCTTCTACCTTCAAGCCAAATGCGTCTGGCGCGTCGCCAACTTCGTTATGTGCTGCAAAGCGGTTATAAGTGTACATTAACGTATCCTCAACCCCTTTGGCCATCAGCGGGCCGCTTAATTGCATACACCGTTGGTAAAATTTTAAAGCATTGTCGGCATGCTCCTGCCCATTTTCTGCGGGATTTATAATTAATGCCTGCTCTAAAAGCGTGGCTGATGACTTTAGATCTGAATCGCTGTCTTTTATTTTTTTTATTATGGTGGATAGCTGCTGTGCTTCATCCACTGCAAGCGGCATACTATTACCGTAATACCGGTAAACCGGGCAGTAGATCAACAATTGGGCTATAGCCTCTTTAAGCTTTTCGTGATCTATTTGTTGATGCTTGTCCTCGTCTATCAAATTAAGTTCGCAAAAATACCTGGTCAGGTTAGCGAGCTCACCTGCCATATGGTGCTTTAGTATGTAAGCCTTTTTTTCATGGATATCAGCCTCGCTTAATTTGCCCTTACCAGTTAAGCGGTTGTATAACGAAGTAAACTGTTTTTCGCTGTCTGCATTCGTGAGTAAATTATTAACTACTGCAAGAAATTCGTAACCTGTCGCACCTTCAATAGGCCAACTTTGCAGCAGCTGCTCATCCTTTTCGAGAATTTTTTCTACCACGATGTACGTATCGTTACCAACAAGCTCGCGTAACTTTTGCAGGTAGCCGGTTGGATCATACAAGCCATCAACATGGTCAACTCGTACACCTTGAAACACTCCTTCCTTAAGTAATGATGCTATGAACTTGTGGTAATGCGTAAAAACGTGCGGATTCTGCATGTTCAGGCATATCAACCCGTTTACGGTGAAAAACCGGCGGAAGTTAATTTTGCTGTCCGTTTCCTGCCAATGGCATAAACGGTAATACTGCAAATCAACAAGCTGCGAAAGCTGTGCCTTATCCTGATTTATTGCCTTAACTGAGCGGTCAAGTTTACCCTTGTAACCCTCGTCAGAAAACAGCGATTTTAGCTGCATCCTCAACTCATTAAACTCAATGGCATAAGCATTTACATCATCATTTTGATGTAGCTGTTTAACCTGTTGCAGTAGTCTTTTCAGCGCGCTATCTTTTCCTTTCAAAACGGATAACACAGCATCATATGTGTTTATGTTTACCGGATAGTTATTATCATAATAACTCAGATAAATGGCACCATCCTCATACGTCAGCTTTAATTCATCATTGTTGATTACATCCTCAGGTGAAGCTCCCAGAAAAGGCAACATGATCTTGCCCTCAAAAAGTTCAGTTGTGGACGCCGTATCGAAAAAAGATGAATAAGCGGATAATGTTCCTTTTTCCAGCACATCCATTAACCACTTGTTTTTAGTGTCAAAAGCCATGTGGTTCGGTACAATATCCTGCAACCAGTTTATTCCAGCCTCTTTTAATTGCTTACTTACCTGCCGCAATTGTTTTAGCGTACCGATTTCCGGATTGACGGCATGCGGATTTGTAACATCATAACCATGTGTACTGCCTGGCACCGCTTCGAAAATTGGGGACGCGTAAAGCGTTTTTACTCCAAGAGATTGCAGATATGGAATTATTCGCTCAAGATTTGCAAAGGTGAAATCCTTATTGAACTGTATGCGATAAGTTGCTACTGGATTAAACATGACGATTGATGTATACGGTTACAGATTCAGGTAGTATCGAAGCGATTTGGACATTTTCTATTGGCTGATTTACTACCGCGCCGCCCCACTTTTCGTCGGCGCTGTTAAATAACGCGGTCCAATTAATATTTTCGGGCAGATCGACTTGTTGCACACTGTCAGAAAAATTCATGACACAACATATCTTTTCATCTTCGTGCCAACGCTGAAGCACAAGTGTATTTTTATCAGCATCAGAACTAACACTTAGATTATCCCTGTTTAATTCACTCAAAGCGTCGTAACTAACTCTTAGGTTAATCAATGCTCTGTAGTATTTCAACATCTGCTGATGCTTAGGCTGCGTGGTTAGCTGCCATTGTAGTTTCGATCTGTTAAATGTATCTTCAGATTGCGTATCGGGCGTTTCTCCTTCAGCATGAAAGGCTTTAAACTCCTCTTTGCGGCCTTTACGCACCGCTTTTACCAGATCATCGTCGGTATGGCTTATAAAGTATTGGAAGGGATTGGTTTCGGCCCATTCTTCGCCCATAAACAACATTGGTATGTACGGACTAACCATTACGGCTGCAGCCATTAGCTTTTGCATTTCAAAACTTACCAGCGTACTGCTGCGTTCGCCCAGCATCCGGTTACCCACCTGATCGTGATTTTGGGAAAACACTACAAATTGATTGCCCTTATTTTTTGACGCGCTTGCGCCAAATGTTTTAAGCCGGTGCGGCGAATAAATACCATCATAAACATAAGCATCGCAGTAAGCCTTAGCCAGATGTTTAATACCGGTAAAATCAGAATAATAACCGGTTTGTGGCTCGCCCGCGGTTACGCGCAAGGCGTGATGAAATTCATCAATCCATTGTACATCAACGCCATAACCACTTTCATCTAAACTGTTTATATAAACCGGATCATTTAAATCTAACTCTGCAATCAGATGGTGCTTTTTACCAGTTAAGGTCAATAACTGATTAACATGCTGTTTAATTTCCTTAAGTATGTGTGTCGGACTAAGATCTTTAATCGCATGGACAGCATCCATCCGCAGCGCGTCAATATGAAAATCCCGGAACCACATCAAGGCGTTTTCAATGTAATATAGCCGCACAGCATCGCACCAGGCATCATCAAAATTAATGGCATTACCCCAGGGGGTATGATATTTATCGGTAAAATAGACACCGAAGTCATTAAAGTAATTTCCTTCCGGGCCAAGGTGGTTATATACCACATCCAGCACAACAGCCAAACCTTTTGCATGGCAGGCATCAACTAAACGCATCAATGCTTCCGCACCGCCGTAAGTGTCCTGCACCGCATAGGGCAATACACCATCATAACCCCAGTTACGCCCACCGGGGAATTGCGCTACCGGCATAATTTCAATAGCTGTAACACCCAACTCAACCAGATGATCGAGTTTTTCAATGGCAGCATCAAATGTTCCTTCCGATGTAAAAGTCCCGATGTGCAGCTCATAGATGATGTAAGCATCCATCTTATGATTTACCCATGAGGCGTCCGTCCATTTAAACGTAGATAAATCAACAGCCATTGACGGCCCGTGCACACTTTCAGGTTGCGAAAGCGAGGCCGGGTCGGGGCGTTTCTTTTCGCCATCCAACATGAAAATGTACTTATCACCAGGCTTTATCCCGTCCGTTACAAGCGTCCAGTAACCAAAGTCGTCGGCATTAAGCGGCAAATCCAGCTTTTTTTCATTAACAACTACAGAAACCTCTTTTGCAATCGGCGCCCAAACAGTAATATGTGCAAAGCCATCGTGACCAAAATTTACGCCGAGGCTGCGTTTATTAATCTGCGGCTTCTTCATGCTTGTTATGATGCTCTAATAATACCACTGTACGCCCTTCAACGGTAACCGTATCGCCGGCGTTATAAACAGAACCATCTGCCTTGTAATTAGCCGTATTTAAAACGGCTTTCCACTTTTTGCCAAATTTTTCAGATGGCAACTTGTAATCAATAGCTTCATGAAAAGCGTTAAAGATCACGTAGTAACTATCATCCACTATACGCTCTCCCTTTGGCCCTAAGGAGTGAATACCCTTACCGTTTAAAAATACAGCTAACGACTTGGCAAAATCATGGCTCCAGTTCTCCTCGCTCATTTCATCGCCTTCAGGTAAAAACCAAGCGATATCCTCGAGCTTTTGCCCCTTTGCCGGTTGCCCCTGAAACCAGCGCCTGCGCCTGAAGTTTGGATGCTCTCTGCGGAAGTGTATGAGCTTTTGCGTAAACTCAAGCAAATCTTTATCAGCATTCTCCCAGTTTACCCACGAAATTTCATTATCCTGGCAGTAAGCATTGTTGTTACCACCCTGCGTACGACCTATTTCATCACCTGCAACCAGCATCGGTACACCCTGCGATAAAAACAGCGTCGACATAAAATTACGCTTTTGCTGCGCGCGAAGCTGATTAACCGCTTTATCATCAGTATCACCCTCTGCACCGCAGTTCCATGAGCGGTTATGGCTTTCGCCATCGTTATTGCCCTCACCATTGGCGTCATTATGTTTATCATTGTACGATACCAAATCGTGCATGGTAAAACCATCGTGCGCGGTTATAAAGTTTACGCTGGCAGTTGGCCTGCGGTAATCATCCTGGTACAGGTCAGGGCTGCCGGTAAAGCGCTGTGCAAATTCGCCAAGCATACTATCAGCACCACGCCAGTAATCACGGATGCAATCACGGTACTTACCGTTCCATTCAGCCCATCCCGGCGGGAACTTACCTACCTGGTAACCCCCTTCGCCCACATCCCAAGGCTCGGCAATCAGCTTAACCTGCGATATGATGGGATCCTGGTGAATGATATCAAAAAAAGCACTTAAGCGGTTAACCTCATGCAACTCACGCGCTAAGGTTGATGCCAAATCAAAACGGAAACCATCGACATGCATTTCAGTTATCCAGTACCGCAGGCTATCCATTATATACCTTAACACATTGGGCAACATAGCATTAAGCGTGTTACCTGTACCTGTGTAGTCCATAAAGAAACGCTTATCCTCATCAACAAGGCGGTAATACGATGCATTATCTATCCCTTTAAATGATAGCGTAGGCCCCATATGATTACCCTCGCCGGTATGGTTGTAAACTACATCGAGTATAACCTCTATGCCTGCTTTATGCAGCTCTTTAACCATATTCTTAAACTCGCTCACCTGCCCACCGGTTACGCCGCTTGAGGAGTAGCGGACGTCGGGCGCAAAAAAGCCAATGGTATTATAGCCCCAGTAATTGCGCAAGCCTTTTTCAACCAGGTAACGGTCATTCACAAACTGATGGATTGGCATCAGTTCTATGGCGGTAACCCCTAAATCCTGCAAGTGCTTGATGATAGCCGGATGCGCAATAGCCGCGTAAGAGCCACGGATATCCTCCGGTATCTCCGGGTGCTGCATGGTAAGGCCACGAACGTGTGCCTCATAGATCACCGATTGGTGATATGGCGTACGTGGCGGCGCATCATTGCCCCAGTCAAAATTATTATCAATTACTACCGATTTTGGTATGTAAGGCGCACTATCTTCTTCACTGTAGCTGAGGTCTTCCTGCTCACTGCCTACTTCATAGGCAAAAAGCGAGTCGTGCCAGTCAATAACACCGGCAATAGCTTTGGCATAGGGGTCTAACAGTAATTTGTTCGGGTTAAAGCGGTGACCGTTCTGAGGTTCATAAGGGCCATGCACACGGTAACCATATAACTGCCCCGGCTTAACACCTGGCAGGTATACATGCCAAACCTGGTGTGAGCGTTCGTAAAGCTTGATTTTTTGTGATTCGGATTTAGCATCTGTCGAATCAAATAAACACAGTTCAACACCGGTGGCATTATCAGCATAAAGGGTAAAATTTACGCCTTCGCCATCCCACGTTGCACCCAGCGGGTACGGTTTACCCGGATAAGTTATTATTTCCATAGATAGATTGTAAATGTTGTTATTGTGGCAGCAGAGATAAATCGGGCATCAGCTATAACGCCCGGCATCATTTTCTTGCCAGACACCTTTACTACAGCGAAACAACAATAATGTTTAAACAACCTTTAAAAACGGCTTAAATAATATATTATAAGGATAAATAAATATTAACCATAGCCTTAAGTGTAACTGTAGTTTTGCTAAAAACCTTTTTTATGAGATTGAAATTTACAATGATTGCGCTCTTAGTCGGACTGCATTGTTTTGCCCAGCAACAGTTTGCCCCGGTAAATCCAAACACCACACCCGAAGCACGCAAACTGCTCAGTTACATTTACAGCATCAAAGGCAAAAGCATCATAACCGGGCAGCACAATTACCCCAACACACCCGATAAACATTTGGACAGTATAAAAGCGATTACCGGCAAACAGCCCGGCCTTTGGGGCGCCGATTTTATTTGGAGCGGCACTAACGATGTTGGCCAAACCATAGTTGACCAGGCTATTGAACGTTACAAACAAGGCTATCTCATCTGCCTGATGTGGCACCAGGGCCGCCCGATTGACAACCCGCCCTATGCATGGAAAGAAAGCATCCAGGCCAAGCTCACCCCCGCCCAGTGGAAAGAGCTAACAACACCGAACACTGAATTGAACAAACGCTGGCTGGCGCAGGTTGACCAGGTAGCCGTGTGGCTTAAAAAACTACAGGATGCCAAAGTACCCGTGCTGTGGCGACCATACCATGAGATGAATGGCGTATGGTTTTGGTGGGGAGATAAAAAAGGCCCGGACGGCATCAGCAAATTATGGAAGATGATGTATGACCGCTACACCAACTACCATAAATTGAATAACCTGATATGGGTATGGGGTGCTAACGGCCCGCGCGACCTGCCGGAAGACCAGGCTTACTCATACAAATATTATTACCCGGGCGCGAAGTATGTAGATATTTTAGGTACCGATATTTACAATGCCGATTATGAGCAGAAGGATTATAACGAGCTTTTGCAGTTAGCCAAAGGTAAACCCATTGCTTTAACCGAAGTTGGCGAACTACCTAAACCCGAAATACTTAAAGCACAACCGGAGTGGGTATGGTTTATGGTATGGGGCGATTGGCTATGGACACATAATACCAAAGAACTGGTAAAAGGCAACTATGCCCGCCCGCAAGCCTTAACGCTTGATGAGATCAGTTACAAATAGATAATAAATTGTACTAAACAAAAATGCCGGGCTATATACCCGGCATTTTTATTTATTTAGAAACCGTATTGCTCGGCTTCGATAAGTTTCCCTGCAAATCAACAGCGCGAACCGTGTATCTTGTATTTGCATCACCGGTGTTTACCATAAACCAGGTAAGGGGTGTATAGCCTATACGCTTGCCGTTGCTGTAAATATTGTAGCCCATAAACTGGCGATTATCCGTTGAGGCAGTCCATTGCAGCCTTGCCCCTGTCGCGAGTTTTTTCAGTGTGATTTTTTGTGGTACTGATGGCGGCATCTTATCGGGCTTTAGCTGATTAATGCAGTTCATCAGCGCGCGGAAGTTGTGGTAAGTACCCTTCCAGATCTGGCCTTTTAAAGCAGTTTTCATTTCAGGCTCCTTATCAATACCGCCCGGGTACCAATCGCCGTGCTGATGGTCAATAAGATAGGTTTGTACATAGGTCCAGAGCTGTTTGAATTTATCGTAATATTTCAACTCATCCTTTGGATAAAGCGTGGACATCATTAACAACGAATTCAGCCCCTCGGCCTGTGCCCACCAGTTTTTACCATCCTTTATAATACTGATACCGGGCTGATCTTTAAAATAATAGCCCTCATCATAAAAACCGCCTACCTTGTTATCCCATCCGTTTTTCAGGGAATGGTCAACCATGCGTTTGGCTATTTTTAGGGTAGCTTCGTCATGCCCTAATCCCAGTACATGCGATGCTTCCAGCATCAGGTAAGCGGTTTCCACATCGTGCCCAAAGGATACATGATCGAGATAACGATGTTTCAGGATGCTTGTAGTTGTTGAATCGCGGGTTGAAACAGGAGTCCAATCCGGCTGAAAGAACAGGGTAAGATAGCCCTTTGGTGTGGTGATTTTATCGCGCACTAAAAACAACATCTCCTTCAGCCTTTCGCGTAGCAGGCTATCTGGCCAAACGGTATAAAGTTCGGTAAAGGCTTCGAGCAGGTGGATAGAGGTATTTTGATCTTTATAACCCTTATCAGATGTTGACGGAAAATCAGCCGTACGCTTTATCACGGTGCCATCCATTTCCATGTGCTGAAAGTATCCTTTGTTAACCGGGTCATGCGCATGTTTCTCCAGCCACCAAAAGGTTTGCTTGGCCAGGTTAAGGGCGGCTGTATCACCTGAGGCCTGGTAGTAGGCAGCGAGCCCGTATATGGCAAAGGAGTTACCATACGATTCTTTCGGCGCAAATGAATTTTCGGCCACGTTACCCTGTCGGTCGGTATAAGTGTAAAATCCGCCGTTCTGCTTGTCCCACATTTTATCCCGCAAAAACAAAAAACCGTGTTTGGCATCAGCCTTGAAGTACGGCACATTCGGATAAAACAACGCCGCCTTGGCGTTTGACCATACGTGTCTTGCCTGCGTCACGATCATTTTATGCTGATCAGGCGCTACTTTAAAATCATAGGTAAAAGCGCTCAGAAAGCCGCCGTAAGCGGTATCAACTGAACGGGGATACCATTTGTCGAGCAGTTGCACCCTGGCAGAACGTTCCATCTGTTTAGCGATTGCCTGCTTATCTTTTTGCGCTAACAGCATTTGAGGCATTATCAGGCTGCCTGCAAGCATTAGTTTGAGGCTATTTTGTACAAGTTTATGCATGGTTGAACAATTGGTTTCGAGATTAAAAATAGATGCTTAAGCCACCAAACCGCTATTTTGACAATATATTACAAGCATTTGGTAAAAATACATTACAAGGCTTTTTGCGCCCATGCTACTTTTAGCTTACCAACTATGTAACTTAACATATCTATGCAAATTTTATACAAATCAACCCTTCCGCTTCTCGTCGGCATAGCCACTGCCTGCTCGGTTTACGGCCAGCAAAAAAAGGCGATGGTGATCAATAGTAAAGATTACCTGGAACTGGAGGGCGTAAACGTGATGCTGGCGCATGATTTTTATCCGGAAGGGCACCAGGGTGGCGTTGGCGTTATACAGAACGGCCAGCGTACCGCTACCAACGGCGATTTACGCCTTGAACCTACGCCGGGACAATGGTCGCCTATACCCAAGGTGGGCAAACGGGTGGTTGACCGCCAGAAGAACGAGGTTAGCGTACGTATGGAGTACCCCAATCCGGATATGAACCGCAAGGGCTTTAACCCGATCATCTACCCCGACCTGAATTTTGCCTACAACATACGTGTTAAGCCGGAAGGCCGTTCGTTCCGCATAATTGTTGACCTGGATAAACCCCTGCCCGATGAATGGATTGGCAAGGTAGGTTTTAACTTCGAGCTATTTCCGGGCATACTGTTTGGCCGGTCATACTACATGGATCAGCAATTCGGCATATTTTCGCAGCAACCAAACGGGCAGATGTATAAGGATGCCGCGGGCGAATTACAGATTAAGCCGATGGCCAGCGGCAAATCACTAACCATAGTGCCCGAGCTTGATGCCCAGCGCATGACCATACAAAACCTTTCGGGCGGTAACCTGGAGCTTTTGGATGGCCGCGGCAAGCATAACAACGGTTGGTTCGTTATACGTTCGCTGGTAGCTAAAGGCGCAACTAAAAACGCTATTGAGTGGCTGGTTACGCCTAACGCGGTCAGCGGCTGGCAGTCCGAACCGGTGATACAGCTATCACAGGTAGGCTATCATCCGGCACAATCAAAAATAGCTGTTATCGAGTTGGATCGGAAGGATAAAACCCGCAAACAAGCCTCATTGCTGCGCATAGGCGAAAAGGGCGGATTGGAACCTGTGCTAACATCAGCACCTAAAGAATGGGGAGATTTTTTGCGGTACCATTACCTGCAGTTTGATTTTACCAAGGTAACCAAACCGGGCATGTACATGGTAAAGTACGGCAATTACCAAAGCCGCCCGTTCGCTATTAACGCTGGCGTATTTAAAGAAAACGTTTGGCAGCCTACGCTTGATTATTTTTTACCCGCGCAAATGTGCCACATGCGCGTAAACGAGAAGTACCGTGTTTGGCATGGCTGGTGCCACCTGGATGATGCCCGCATGGCCCCTATCGACTCAAACCACTTTGATGGTTATATTCAGGGCGGTTCAACACTTACCAAATACAAACCCGGTGATAACGTACCCATGCTTAACCGTGGTGCCTGGCATGATGCGGGCGACTTTGACCTTAGGGTAGAATCGCAGGCGGAAACTATTTACGGACTAACCCTGGCTTATGAGGAATTTGGCGAAAAGCATGATAACACCGCTGTTAACCAAACAACCTTAGTGACCGAGATACACGAACCTGATAACAAGCCCGACCTCCTGCAGCAAATTGAGCACGGCTTATTATCCGTTACAAACGGTTACCGCACTTTAGGCCGCTTTTACCGTGGCATAATTGAGCCAACCCTACAGCAGTATGTGTTATTAGGCGATGCTGCTAACCTTACCGATAACATCCCCTACAATAGCAAACAGCCACCTGTTAATGCTACTGGTATTAAAACCTGGGCCGACGACCGCTGGGTGTTTACGGAGCAAAATTCGCCGCGTGAGCTGGAAGCCGCCGCTGATCTGGCTGCTGCCAGCAGGGTTATGAAGGGATATAATGATACTTTGGCTACGCAATCTCTGCAAATAGCCAAAGAGGTTTGGAAAAACACGGCATCAAACAACATATTACCACGCATTCAATTAGCTGCCGAGCTTTTAATTACTACCGGCGATAAGGAATATGCCGATTACCTGATAAGTAAAACCGACGACATCACCAAAAACATCACCAAAACAGGCTGGTACGTTGGCCGTACATTAAAGCTGGTTAACAATCCGCAATATAAACAAGCAGTAAATGCTGCGGTAAAAACTATGTACAGTTCCATTGTGGCCGACGGTAAAAAAACGCCTTTTGGTGTACCTTACGAACCGGACATTTGGGGGGCTGGCTGGGGAATACAGGGTTTTGGCTTCAGGCAGTATTTTTTGCATGCCTCGTTCCCTGATATTATACCGACTGATTACATGCTGGATGCGTTGAATTTTGTATTGGGATGCCATCCGGGCTCGAATACCTCTTCATTCGTATCGGGTGTGGGTTCACAATCCATGACCACAGCCTATGGGTTTAACCGTGCGGATTGGTCGTACATACCAGGCGGCAGCGCATCAGGCACGGCACTGATCCGCCCGGATTTCCCGGAGTTGTTGAAATGGCCATTTCTATGGCAACAAGGTGAATATGTTTTAGGTGGCGGCACAACCGACTACCTGTTCCTGGCCCTGGCGGCAGATCATGTATTGAATAAGAAATAGATCAGAATATCTTAAAACAAAAAGCGGCCCGTAGTAATATAGGCCGCTTTTGTTTTATCTGCTTAATTGGTTACTTCTTTTTTAAAGCTGCTTTAATGGCTGCCTCAGCAAGTGGCTCCATCACTTTGTAACCTGTTTCGTTAGGGTGTACGCCATCATAGGTCAACTCCTTTTTAAGGCCTTGCTGCTCATCAGCCATCGGGGTAAAATAATCCAGGTAAACCATTTTGTTGGATGCGGCAAACTCTTTCAGGCTTTTGTTAATGGATGCTATTTTAGGCACAGGGTTAAGTCCGCGTCTCCATGGATAATCATAAACCGGCAATATAGAGGATATTACCACCTTAATACCATAATGCTGTGCCAGTAATGCCATCGATTGAATGTTGCCTACGATGGTTTCTTCAGATGTTGGCCCCGTATTGCCTGCAATATCATTGGTGCCGGCTAATATCACTACTACCTTTGGCTTCAGGTTAATCACATCCGGACGAAAGCGCAATAGCATTTGCGGGGTAGTTTGGCCGCCTATGCCACGATTTATGTAGGGCTTGCCTTTAAAAAAGGCAGGATCCTTATCGCTCCAGCCCTGCGTAATAGAGTTACCCATAAACACCACACGGTCTTCCCCCTTTGCCGGTGGCTGCACCGCGGCATTCTCTTTTTCGAAGCGCTTTAGGTTCGCCCAGTCTTCTCTTAAATAATTTAATTGTTTCAACTCTTTCGCCATACGTGCCGTATCAGCTGTTTGCGCAAAGGCATTTGAGAACAGCAGCGCCGAAAAAAGCGCCGGTAAAATGAAGATTTTTTTCATGGTGTGTTTCTTCTCCAGTGTTTTGTTTTTTCAATAAATGTAATCAGTTCATCAGCTATCAGGCGGTGTTCACTCAGGTCAGGATGATCACCGCAACCCTTATGGTAGCGTTTGCTAAAGTAGTATTTATACACGTTTTTATCGCCTGTATTATTTACTTCGCTAACAATACCGCGCAGGTAATTTTTTTGGACTTGCACCAGGCTACTATCAGCCATTGGACTGGTTAAACAAATAATAGTTGCTGATGGATAACGAGCCCGCAATCTTTTAATAAACGATATATAAGGCGGGCAAAACTTCACAGAATCAACGGGGCCATCGTTTTGCCCGAGGCATATGGTTACCACATCCGGCTGGTATCTTTTAAAATCCCATTGTATGGCATTGGCACGCAGGTTAATCTTGTCAAACACATCGGGCATAGTAACATCCATATTGCAGCAGCTATGGGTTAAACCGATGCCTGCAACAGCAGTAAGGTGCCACTGCGCGTTTAAAGCCCGTGCGGTTACAGGCCCGTAAGCCATATAAGCGTTATGCTGATCGTACCACTGGCCGGTGTTGCATGGAAAAGCGCTCTCATCGCTGCCTGTACCGCAGGTGATGGAGTTGCCTATAAATTCAATTTTACGTACCGGCAAGGGTGGTGGTGCAAGCAACTGTTTACACCGTAACCCAACAAATTCCAGATACCCAATGCCTGATTCGGTGCTTTTACAAATGGTGATCTCGTGCCTTGCGTCTGCAAGGTTATTGGCGACGATAATACTATTGCTTTTTTGTATTAGTTTAATACGTTGCACGGGCAGATCATCTATAGCTACCGAAATATAATTATGATCCTTGCCCCACATCATCTCATCATTGATGAGCAACTCGCATGATGTGCCTTTAAAAGCTGCCTTGATATAAACACCTGCAGCCCAAAAACGCGGCGACTGCGGATTGGTGAAATCAATGCGGCCCACATATTGAAATCGCTTGTCCGTAGATTTATATGTGTGGAGATTATCTGCAGGAGCTTTCCATGCCCACAAGGCTGTTAGCAATATAATTGCTATGAATATGCTAAAAATCCGCATCATCAAAATTATTGTTTTGCCGGATAGATTCTTGCCGCCCAGCCACCGCCACTACTCAAATGTACTTTTATCTTCTCTCTTGCTGATACCTTAACCAATTCGCGCACATAGTCCGTAGCATCACGATCAGCATTCACACCATCCTTAAATATCTCGGCTTCGTAAGTCCCTTTGGAGAGGAATGACAAGTCGATCTCCAGGTCACGCGCGTCCCAATTGGTCATAGCACCTACGTACCAGGTGTCATCATTACGACGCGCAATAGCTACATACTCGCCTACCTTGCCCAGCAACGGCACGGTTTCATCAAAAACAGTAGGTACTTTGCTTATAAAATTGGTCGACTCCTGCTCCCTTCGGTAAGCTGTCGGGTTATCGGCCAGCATTTGTATCGGGGCCTCAAATATTACATACATGGCCAGTTGGTGGCTGCGAGTGCCCTGGCTCATCGGGTTTGAGTTGATCGGGCGGTATGATGCCTTGTTGGCATTGCGCATGGCACCCGGAGTATAATCCATCGGCCCGGCCAGCATCCTGATAAAGGGGATTGACACATCATAACGGGGCACATCATCATTAAGTGCCCATTTTGAATTTTCTAAGCCCTTAACCCCTTCAAAATTGAACACATTAGGATAAACTCGCTGTATACCATCAGGTTTGTACATACCATGCAGATCAACCAGCAAATGATACTTAGCGGCAGTTTCGGCTATTTTATAAACGGATGAAGTTACCTTTTGATCATCCCGGTCAAAAAAATCTATCTTGAAGCCTTTGGCACCCATATCTGCATATTTTTTAAATATGCCATTCATATTGGCCATTACACCATGCCAGGTAGCCCAAAGGATTATACCTACATTTTTTTGTTGAGCGTAGGAAATGATCTCTTTTAAATCAACAGCCGAGTTGAGCTTGGTCATGTCAACCGAGTTACTCCAGCCCTCGTCCAGTATTACATACTCCAGTTTGTTCTCTGATGCAAAATCAACATAATGTTTATACGTAGCTGTATTGATGCCCGCTTTAAAATCAACGTGCGATATATTCCAGTCGTTCCACCAGTCCCAGGCCACTTTGCCGGGTTTTATCCAGGCTACGTCTTTTATGCGCGACGGGCCTGCCAGCTTTTGCACCATATCGTTATTCAGCAACGTTTTATCATCCGGCGCTACAATAACCGCTCGCCAGGGCAAAGCGGCATTGCCTTTAACGGTTGCTATGTAATCGGTTCTTTCGGTAACTAAGGTATTCAGCCTCCGGAGCTCTTCCTTAGCAGGATATTTGGCGAAGTCTGCCTTTAAGGCGTGCTGTTCGTCCTTGTTTTTTACCACATACATACCCGGATAATCTTCCAGCCCGGCCTCTAACACCGCAGCCTTAGCGCCGTTACCCAGATCAACCAGCATCGGTAAAAAAGCCAGTGAATCAGCAATTACTTTTGACAGCGGCACCTCATTATACAAAGCCTCAAACGAGGTTTGGTAATAGTCGCCTTTCAAACGCGGGTCATGCGCGTAAGGGATGAACACCTTATAATCATCGGCGAACTTAAAATTGGCGTCCTCGGCCATCACCTTTACGGGTTTAGTTTTATTGAGCACAAAGCGGTATGCAATACCATCATTATATGTGCGAACTATAAAATCGTAGCCACCCTTGCAATTGAGTGTTAGCTGCCGGTAATTTTCGGTAACGATTTTCTTTTTGTAATTGTAAGCCTCGAATTTTGAATTTACGGTTAGCGTTTTGTTTGATAGTACCTTTACATTATTACCAATTATCTCACCACCGTCAAGCCTGATAGCTGCCACAGAGGGCTGAATAACCTCGTTGCCGTTATAGCTTAAAGACCAATTGATTTGTTTACCGGCAATAAGCGTAACTTTAACTTTATTATCTGGAGAAGTGACGGTGTAGCTTTTTTGCTGCGCGATGAGTTGCTGGCAACTAAGCATTGCAAGCATGGCGAAGCTAAATTTGGAGATATTTTTCATTATTAATTACGATATAACTGTTTGGCTTATATTTTAACTCCGGCAAGATAGTATAACAAAAAGCTTTGCTGCGTGCCTATTTTAGCCTATAATATGTACAAGTTAGCCATTTAAAGATGAAGCAGGTTTAAGCATCTGTTCATATTGGGCTGTTCGTCGGTATATCTCTATACAAGTGCGACTGTTATGATAAGGGCATTTCCATATCCCGACTTTGTCTTCATGTTCCATTGATTTACCATCAGCATAAACACCCCACAACCACTCCCCGTTTACTTTATCAATTATATTTGATTTAACAAACTCCCATAGTTTAAGAGATATAGCCGCATACTTCCATTCACCGGTAAGTTGCCAGGCATTCAGATAACCCACCATAGCCTCGGCCTGAACCCACCAATGCTTTTCGCGTACCAGACCGCCATGTGTGGCATCGTATTCATACCATAAACCGCCATCCGTTGTGTCAATGCCTTCTAGGGCGGCATCAGCCATTTTTAAGGCGTAATTTGTAAACCGTGATATAAGTTGTTCATCTTTGATGATTTCTGCAGCCTCAAGTAATAACCACGATGCCTCAATATCATGCCCGTAGGAAACAAGCGTTGATCGCCGGTTCCACTCATCGTCAAAAAACAAGTGCAAGTGCCCGGACTTTTCATCAATAATATGCTCACTGAAATTTTGCAACAGCGTAATTATCTGCTGCCGCAAACCGTCGTCAGGCCAAATAGTATATAGATTCGCGTAACCCTCCAGCACGTGTAAATGCGTATTCATTGATTTTTTTTCATTCGCATCTTTCTCACTTAGCCGCAAATCATTAATCGGTTGCCAGTCACGGGTATAAGCTTCAAAATAACCTGTATGTTGGGTATCATAACTTTTTTCAACCAGTAGGTTATATAAAGTAATGGCCTGATCTTTTACCGAACCGTCAAGGGTAGCCTTGTAATATTCGGCCAAAGCGTAAACTACAAATGCATTGGCATATACCTGTTTCTTGGCATCTAACGGCTCACCCAAACAATTAACCGACCAATAAACACCACCGTATTGTTTGTCTGTAAAATATTGATTGATATATTGATAAGCACGTTTTGCATATTTAATATACTCATCATCAGCTTCAAAATTATAAGCGGCCGAAAATGCCCATAATATCCGGGCGTTTAACACCGCGCCTTTCGCGGCCTCATTATATCTGTTATTGGCATGATCTATCTGACCAATAAACCCACCGTTCACTTCATCAACTGTATAAGTAATCCAGTATTCGAGAATGCTTTTTAATTCCGATTTTAATTCTGAGCCATATTTGCGTAAGTCATTTATGTTTTCCAAAAGCCTCGCCTGGTTAATGATTTGTTGAAATATCAAGAAATTTCATGCTGCGATTAATCATCTAATAATTATTTACAGCATGCTTCAAAACTAAGTCGACAGCTTAATTGCCGATAATACTATTTTATCAAACTGTTATATAAAATGGTCATGCTTTGCAACAAACGCATTTTCTAATTTAAATTCACTGCGTTATTTTATCAATTATAAATGAGCACTTTACATACTTTAGAAAAACTTTGTTAATTTTTTAATAAGTTTTTACTTTGTAATAATCTTATTACTTAACTTACACAAAAATTAAAAAGCTAACCCTAATTAAGCTTAATGAAAACCTTTTTTAAACCTCTTGCAATTACCATTGCGGGTGCTGCTTTAATGGCATCAACCGCCCGAGCCCAAACCGAAACGGATGCCCTGATGATGGGCAAAAACAATTTGTGTATTGCCGCCGGATACGCATACAACTCTTGGAATAAATACTGGGAAGGCAGCCTCAATCGCGATAACGCTAATATTGGTACGTTTTCGTCATCAAGCATTATGGCGATGTTAAACTATGGTATTCGTGATGATCTGAATATTATGGTTTCATTACCGTATGTATCAACCAAAACATCAGCGGGCACATTGAGCGGCCTGAGTGGCTTTCAGGATTTGAGTTTTTATGTGAAATACAGGCCGCTGCGCAAGGTATTCAATAATAGTCAGAAGCTATCGGTATTTGCTGTAGGTGGATACAGCGCACCGAGCCATAATTATAATGTGGACCTGATGCCGGTATCTATAGGCATGGGTAGCAACGTTACAACCGGCCGGTTGATAGTTGATTACCAGCTGAGCAAATTCTTCGCGACCGCATCTGGCTCATATTTGTACCGAAGTAATGTGCAGATTGACCGTACGGCTTATTATACTACACGTCAAATTAACTCTAACCAGGTGCAAATGCCAAATGCCGGCGTGTACCAGTTCAGAACCGGCTACCGTACACCTTTTATTATAGCCGAAGCTTATGTAGACCATATGCGTACTTATGGAGGTTTTGATATACGCCGTAACGATATGCCGTTTGTTAGCAACACCATGAACAGTACCAACGTAGGCTTTGAAGGCAAGTACTACTTACCTAAACTCCGTGCGTTGGGCATACACGCGGCTGCATGGAGAACCTTGGAAGGCCGCAACGTTGGCCAGTCTACCGGGTTTATGGCCGGTGTGCTTTATACTTTAAACATGGCTAAATCAAATTAAATACCTGGTCTATGAAGAAACTATTTACTTACGCATTCCTTATCCTGTTAACGGCATCAATTAGCGCCTGTAATAAGGATATTAAAGAATACAACGACGATTTCCCGGCGCTTACACCAGCCAAACTTGATGAAGCAGCAGGCAATTGGAAACCACTTGTAATTACCTCTGCCGAGGAGTTCAACCTTCCGGCACCCGAAGCTGCAACATCAGCAGCTTACAAAAGCGAGGTTAACAACTTAAAATCACTATCAGCTAACCTTACAGCTGAGCAGCGTGCTATTGTTGACTACTGGAAGGTAGGCAGCGTGCTACGCTGGAACGAAATTATGCGGGAGCTGGTTGCCAAGCATAACCTGCCACCATACCAAAATCCGGATGGCACCTACCCTATTCCAAGTGCGGCTAACCCGTTCTCTTATCCACAATTTCCGTTCTCTAATCCGCCGTATGCTGCGCGTGCTTATGCTTACGTAAGCGCTGCGCAATATGATGCTTTGATTGCCGCCTGGCATTTTAAATACAAGTACAACCGCGAGGCGCCATACAAAACTGATGGCGGGATAACCGTTTCAGTGCCAAAGAGTGATTTGCCGGCCTATCCATCAGAAGACGCCGTTATTGCAGGCGCGTCTTTTGAGATCATGAAATTGCTGTTCCCTGCAGATATTGATTACATCAAGCAAAAGGCAGATGAAGAAAAACAATACCGTATGCTGGCCGGCGCTAACGTGGCAAGCGATATAATAGCCGGCGACTCGCTGGGCCGCTGGGTAGCGCGCAAAATTGTAGCCCGCGCGAAAACCGATGGTATGGGCGCCGCTGTCGGCAACCCGACTGTTTGGAAAAAGCTGGAAGATGATTGTGTTGCCAAAGGCGAAACCCCATGGTATTCGCTGGAGATACCTAAAAGGCCACCTATGCTACCGGTATTCGGCAACGTAAGACCAATGATGTTTACTGCTAACGATGTGCCCAACCTGCGCCCTGTGGCTCCGCCAGCGACCAATTCTGAAGAAATGAAAAAAGAAGTGGCTGAGGTATTGGACCTGACTAAAAATGCAACCCGCGAGCGCATGCGTATTGTTAACAACTGGGCAGACGGTGTAGGCACTTATACGCCACCAGGTCACTGGAATGCAATTGCTACTACCGAATTTGTTAAGCATCAATACAGCGAAGTACGTTGGGCGCGTAATTACGCCTTGCTTAATGCTGCACTTATGGATGCGGCCATTGTTTGCTGGAATACTAAGTATTATTACTTTAACGCACGCCCCTGCCAGTTAGATGCGCGTATAAAAACATTTACCGGTGTGCCTAACTTCCCGGCATATATATCAGGACACTCCACGTTTAGCGGCGCGGCGGCCACTGTACTGGCCTACCTGGTACCATCAAAAGCAAAAAGTTTTGAGGACATGGCCAACGAGGCATCCATGTCCCGCATGTATGGTGGTATTCATTACCGGTCTGATTGCTCGCAAGGGTTAATTACCGGCCAAAAGGTAGGTAATTATGCCGTTGAGCGGGCTAAGATTGATGGAGCGAATTGATGGTTAAGTTATATAGGGTAATCACCGTTGCAATAGTTTTATTCGCCAAATTGTCATTTGCACAAACTCAGTCAGATACATCGACCGCACTCAATGAAGTTACTATATCAGAAATAAAACGTAACAGTAATATTAAACGCTTAGACAGCATTAAGGGCACCTACATTTTCACGGGCAAAAAAACCGAGGTAATCAGGGTGCCCGCTCTTGATGCTGCTATCACCGAAAAATACGGCAGGCAGATATTTGCTAAAATACCAGGTGTTTTTGTGTATGATATGGATGGCACAGGCAATCAGGTAAATATAGCTACCCGCGGCCTCGATCCGCACAGGGGCTGGGAATTCAATATGCGTAAGGATGGTGTTATCACCAACTCGGATATGTATGGCTATCCGGCCAGCCACTATAACATCCCCTTAGAAGCAGTTGAGCGCATTGAACTGGTGCGCGGCACCGGCTCACTGCAATATGGTGCACAGTTTGGAGGCATGCTAAATTACATCAGCAAACAGCCCGTGGCAAAACCTTTTTCGTTTGAGAGTATAAATTCAGTCGGCTCATACGGTTTGCTGAGTACTTTTAACTCCATTAGCGGAACCAAGGGTAAATTCAGCTATTACGCATGGTTCAACAATAAAAGTAATAATGGTTATCGTGACAACAGCGATTCAAAATACAATGCGCAAAATGTAACCCTACTCTACCAGGTCTCACCCCAATTTTTATTGAAGGCTGAATGGACACGGTCGGACTATACCATACATCTGGCTGGTCCGCTTACTGACGCAATGTTTAGGGAAGATCCCAGAATGGCCACGCGCTCACGCAACTACTACAACCCTGTAATTAACATACCATCATTAACATTTGACTGGCAGCCCGGTAAAAACACCAGTATTCTGTTGACTACCTCAGCCATTATAGGCTCAAGGAACAGTGTGCTGTATGATAAGCTGGCTACTGTTGCAGATACCATAAATGCACAAACGCTGCAATACAATAACCGCCAGGTAGATATCGACCACTTCAATAGCTATACTTCAGAGTTACGTGTTCTGCACAACTATCGGTTCCTTGGGAATACTAACACCCTTTCTGGCGGGGTACAGTACATGAACAATAACCTGCACCGGCAGCAATTAGGTAAAGGAACCACGGGTAGCGATTATGACTTGACCCTGGTAATACCCGGCTTTGGTAGAGATATGCATTATAAGACGAATAACATTGCTGTTTTTGCGGAGAACAAATGGACTTTATCGCAAAAGCTCAGCATTAATAGTGGTTTCCGCATAGAACAGGGCACTACCGATTTAACCGGCACTATCAGCTATCTAAATCCGGCGGATGTTCCTAACACGATCAAACATAAGTTTCCGCTATTTGGCGTAAGTACGCAGTACAAGCTTAATAAACAAATGAATTTATATGCCGGATGGTCGCAGGCTTATCGCCCGGTAATCTTTAAGGATATTATTCCAGGTTCGGTATACGAGGTATCTGATAAAAATTTAAAAGATGCTAAGGGCTATAACTTGGAAGGCGGTTTTCGCGGTACGTGGAGCATATTAAGCTGGGACGTAACCTATTTCAGGCTGGTGTACAAAAACAGGTTAGGTACATTAGCTTTGAAGAACGCAAATGGTGAAGATATTATTTATCGAACCAATATCGGAAACTCGGTTAATAATGGCGTTGAATTTTTCACACAAGCAGATATAAGGCTGAGCGGTAAAACCGCGCTGACGCTCTTTACCGCTACCGCTTACATACATGCCGTTTATCAGAACGCCCTTGTGCGATCCGGCACAACCAATGTTGATGTAAGTGGCAAAAAGGTAGAAAGCGCTCCCGAATGGCAAAGCCGCAACGGTGCAACGTTGAAATTTGATAGATATAGCTTTACTGTTTTACACAGCTACACTTCAAACTCATTTGCTGATGCGTTAAACACGGTAACACCTAATGCTTCGGGCTCTGCAGGTTTAGTACCATCATATCATATTTTTGATGTGAATGCCAGGATAAATATTACACGTAACCTAAACATGCGCCTTAACCTGAACAATGCGTTCGATAAACAATATTTCACCAAACGGCCACAATTTTATCCGGGGCCGGGTATCTGGCCTTCAGACGGGCGGACTTTTTCCGCCACTGTGGGCATAAAAATATAAATCACCGGCTAATTAACCGGTGATTTATATTTCTGTGTTTTGCTATTAATGCGCTATAGCATCGCGCATTGCTTTTACTTCGTCATGCGCTTTTTGCAATATCGCTTTTTGCTTGGTCAGCATTTCGCGAATATATGCAGGTATAAACTCTTCTTGGAGCGCTGTATTGTAAGCCTTCAATATTGCATCCTCGCCAAATTCACATTCTTCCAATATACTGTGTGTATTGTGGCCGGTAAATTTGGCTTTCAAATCCAGCCAGGTACGGTGCAGCGAACCTGAAAACGAAGTAGTGTTCTGCACATCCTTCGGATTGCTTAACGCTTGTACTTCTGTGGCCAGTTCCATTTTAAATTCATGGCTTTGGCCAATGCAATTGGTAAACAGATAACGAATGTCTGCATCCTGCTCTTTCAAGTCTTTCAACGCTTTCTCGAAACCGTTGATCCGGTCGTTATTGATCTGAACCAGGTCGTTCAAAATCTCAACTGTTGCTTTTGTATTTTCCATGGTGATGTTGTTTTAAAACAGCCACCTATCCGCTTATCTTCCTGATTATCCAGATGATGATGGCCACTACGAGTATTACAATTATAATACCAACGTATACGCCTGCTTTAAATATATCGCCAATAACCTGGCAGCTGCTTAAGCTCATTATAGCCAGCATAAAGGCCAGCATACTAAATTTTCTCATGGGTATATGTTTATAGTTACGATGTTATTTATTTGTTAACAGAAGCGCTGCCCGCTATGTTTTTGCTCAGCGGTATTATTTATTGGTCGATATGTTTATTTTAGCCGCCGATGAACGTAACAGACATTTTTTTAAAGATTGATAATATAAGCGTACATGGATATAACCAGCTGTTATTTGAAAACTTATCGCTAACCATACAAAAGGGCGAAAGCTGGGCTTTTGTGGGCGCAAGCGGGTCAGGAAAAAGTGCCCTGCTGCAAACCATTGCCGGTAAGCTTAATATCACCAATGGCACTATTAGATACGGTTTTTGGGATAAGTATATCCGGTCGCATCCCGAAGAGAGCCATATCACGTTTCATCAGCTGATAACCTTGCTCGAGTCAAAGCATCACTTCAAAAACCTTTCAAACACCACTGATTTTTATTATCAGCAGCGCTTTAATTCGTCCGACTCGGAGGACGCTCCAACCGTAACCGAATACTTACAAGACATACGGCCGCTAAAAGGCCGCGAGCGCTTCACAACAGATCAAGCTATCAGCTTGCTCAACCTGCAACCGTTGCTCCATAAAAAGCTCATCATGCTCTCCAACGGCGAAACCAAGCGCCTGCGCATTGCATCGGCACTAATTAAAAGCCCTGCACTTATGCTGATGGACAACCCGCTGGCCGGTCTCGATGTAAATACTCGGCACGAGTTCAATAATATTATAGGCACAATCACCGAAACTGGCATATCGGTTATCATCACAGCTGCGCCGAATGAAATTCCGCCGGCTATAACGCACGTGGCAGTGCTTAAAGATGGTGCTATAATTGAAACCTGTACGCGCGAGAGCTTCGATGCCGGTAAATACAATTTTCACACATCAACCGCTATTGACGGTAACGCTATAGCTGCACTTGCTAAGCAAACGGAGGCTCCGCCGTACGAGTACATTGTGAATATGCACAATGTCAACATTAAGTACGGCAATAACCAGGTACTAAAAAATGTGAACTGGCAAATTAAACCCGGTGAGCACTGGGCGCTGCTGGGGCCAAACGGGGCGGGCAAATCAACATTGCTGAGCCTTATTAATGGGGATAATCCGCAGGCTTACGCAAACGATATCGTATTATTTGACAAGAAACGCGGCAGCGGCGAAAGCATCTGGGACATTAAAAAACTTATCGGTTATGTATCCCCGGAGTTTTACCAGTATTTTCCGGCGGATAACAGTTGTTTGCAGGTTGTAGAATCGGGTTATTATGATACATTAGGCCTGTTCCGGCCGTCAAACCCGGCATACCAACAAAAAGCCATGCAATGGATGAAAGTTTTAGAGATAGATCAATACGCCCGCACCCTGCTTAAAAATATACCTGCATCGGCACAACGGCTTTGCCTGCTGGCACGCGCGTTGGTAAAAAACCCGCCATTATTAATATTTGACGAACCTTGCCAGGGACTTGACAGCCATCAGCAGGAAAACTTTAAAAGTATAGTTGAGCAAATTTGCCTCAACACACCGGTTACCCTGATATATGTTACGCATTATCAGCATGAAATTCCGGATAGCGTTGATAAGGTTTTACGGTTGGAAAAGGGTGAAGTTGTCAGTTGATTAATTTTATATGAAAAAAGCGTTTCTACTCCTTTCACTATTATTAAATACAATTGTTTGTTTAGGGCAAAGTTTTGCAATTATAAATGATAAAGATGGCTTTGTAAATATCCGCAAACAGCCATCATTAGAAGCTAAAATAATAGCAAGGATTAATGATGATGAAATATTTTGGATTGAAGAATTAAAACAGGATTGGTATGGGGTTTATTTTAGTAAAGGCGACGAATCGGATGTAACAGCAAAACGAGGCTACATACATAAAAGTAGAGTAAAGTTGATTAGTAACCTTGCTAAATTAGGCATAAGATCAGTTAAACCCAATGCTCGTATAATTGGCAATGATAGTATTGCGGTTTCAGTTCACAGCTCGAAATTTAATATGAAGAAACACAAAGCAGAATATATTAACGACGCTTTGGTAACGATTGATAATAAACATTTTTGGGGAACTGACGGCAATGCCCCTAAACGGCATATCCTGTCGTTGGAAGTATTTATCAATCATTTAAACATAGCCATCCCCAAAAGTGCCTATAATGATTTATACGAACCAACATTGAGAAGTCTGAATTGTTACGTGCCGAATAAAAGCACCTTATACATCATCATGGAAAATGGCGACGGCGCCGGCGGATACTTCGTGATTTGGATAATCAAAAACAATAAATATCAGCGACGATCAATTCAAGTGGTTTAACCACTTCATCTCATTGTCAATGTTAGCACTCTGTAGATATTAAAATTATTTAGTGTGTATATTTGCTTGTATGAATACAGCCGATCTGTTACAGCGCGCCCTGAAGTTTGATTTTTTGAGTTTGGAGGAAGGCGTCTACTTATACCACCACGCCCCTACTGCCGAGCTGATGCATGTTGCTAACCAACTGCGCAAAATACAGGTGCCTCATGGTAAAGTTACCTGGCAGATTGACCGTAACGTGAATACTACCAACGTTTGTATTGCCAATTGTAAGTTCTGTAATTTTTTCCGTCGCCCCGGGCACGAGGATAGTTACATAACTGATATTGAAACCTACAAACGCAAAATAGAGGAAACATTTAAATACGGTGGCGATCAGTTACTGTTACAGGGCGGTCACCATCCTGATCTTGGCCTTGAATTTTATACAACATTGTTTCGCCAGTTAAAAGAGCTCTACCCTACGCTCAAGTTACACTCACTCGGTCCGCCGGAAATTGCCCACGTTTCAAAACTTGAGGGCATGAGCCATTACGATGTTTTGAAGGCGATGAAGGAAGCAGGTTTAGACTCATTACCCGGCGCAGGTGCCGAAATATTGAATGACCGCGTACGCCGCCTGATTTCTAAAGGCAAATGCGGCGGTAAAGAGTGGCTGGATGTAATGCGCGCAGCGCATAAGTTAAATTTGCCAACTTCAGCCACCATGATGTTTGGCCATGTGGAAACTATTGAGGAGCGTTTTGAGCACTTGGTATGGATACGCGAGGTACAGTCTGAAAAACCGGAAGGCCATTACGGCTTCACGGCCTTTATACCATGGCCTTTTCAGGATGATGGTACCTTACTGCGCAAAGTGCGCGGCATAACCAACAATGTTAGCGGCGACGAATACATCCGCATGATTGCCTTAAGCCGTATAATGCTTCCTAATGTTAAGAATATCCAGGCATCGTGGTTAACGGTGGGTAAACAGGTTGCACAACTATGCCTGCATGCAGGCGCTAACGATTTTGGCTCGATCATGATCGAAGAAAACGTTGTATCAGCCGCGGGTGCGCCGCACCGTTTTACTGCGAAAGGTATTCAGCAATCTATTATTGAAGCCGGGTTTGAACCGCAATTGCGTAATCAAAAATACGAGTGGAGAGAAATGCCTGTTCAAATAGAAGAACAGGTAATTGACTACTAACGTCATCACTTAGATAAAAGCAAAACGGGCCTGCATATAGCGGGCCCGTTTTGCTTAATATAGCTTGGTATTAGCTTTTTGGTTTGATAAATGACCCTACTAATAATGCCAACGTAGCATTTTTGGTAAGCGGTTCATCAAACGCGGCAGTAACTGATGCCTTGCTGGTGCTGGTACCTGTTGCTGGTAACTTAGTCAGGTCAACCCCTCCTTGCGATACATTGTCCTCGCCTTCATAGTTGCCGTTTACTGCGGCTATGCCCGTGTCATTACCTGTTGTTGTACTTACAATCCACGGTTTAAGGCCAAGGTTTAATTTTTTGTTTAATACGTAACGCGCAATTGCTGCGTGGCGTGCCTCAACAGCGTGTATAGATACAGCTGCCGTTAAAATATCTGGCACGCTTTGTAAAGCAGTTACTTGTCCCTTGTAAGCACGCACACCGGTATCTTCAAACGCTACAGATACTTTCAGGAAGGTATCGTAATTAGTTAATACATCGGCAAAGGTGCCGTTTGCTGTAAGGTCAAAAGTAAAAGCACTTTTTGGCGTTGCTGATGAACCCAAAGCTTTCTGTAAAAACGTAACGTGATTATTCTCATCACGTGATATTTTATCAAAGTAAGCTGATTTAT
This sequence comes from Mucilaginibacter roseus, assembly GCF_021215455.1. Lineage (GTDB taxonomy): Bacteria > Bacteroidota > Bacteroidia > Sphingobacteriales > Sphingobacteriaceae > Mucilaginibacter > Mucilaginibacter roseus. The sequence goes on from NZ_JAJPWV010000005.1 coordinate 68,292, forward strand.
CGGCCGCGGGAATCAGATTGGCCTGTGCCCTGCCCTGGTTGTAAAACTCTGCCTCGAGGTACTCAAGTGTTAATGCATAATTTAACACCTCAACAACTGATGTAGGCAAGGTTTGGCCATACGCTTTTTTAAGCAAAGTGCTGAAAGCAAACGGAAGGGCAGCAACAGCCACCTTTGAACCGAAGCTCGCCATATTTTTGATTACGTTACGGCGCGGATTGATACGATCGCCCAGCTCTGGGTCAATCTTTTCTATATCTTCAATAATGTTAAATAAGTTCATGGTAGCTGTTGTTAAAAGTTAAAGCTTTTTGCACTGATCTTTGTCTTCAGGTAAAGGTTAGCCGCGGCAACTACTTTTGTTGGGCCTAAGGTTATGTTTAAACCTGTTGAGCCATCAACCTGGTCGGTATCAACAAAACTGCCCTGTGAACGGATGTTGCTAATAACAGCCGCATGACGCGCCTCGACAGAAACAATTTTACCTGCTATAACCAGGTAATCCGGATTTTGAATCTTAGCTGCAACACCGTCATACGCTGCTACACCTAAATCTTCGAAAGTTTTTGCTGCATTTAATACGCTGGTACGGCTACTAAAATCAATTTTGCTAAAATCAGGAGTAAGGCCTTTTATAGCGCCTGAACCAAGTGCTGCTTTAAAAAATTCGCGGTGAGATACTTCATGGTCGCGAATGTCGGTAAACAACGCTCTTTCGTCTGATGTGAAATCTGCCGCGAAAGAGTTTACTACCTGGATGTAAAAGGCAGCTTCAAGCTGTTCAAGTGCATAAGCATAATTCAATATACCGGTATCACCCGATCCTACGTCAACTGTGCCGCTTCCGCCACCGCTGCCGTCTTCCTCGTAGGCACTGTTGTCTTTAGAGCAACTCTGCATCGCCATAATTCCGGCAACAGCAGTACTTGCCCCGGCATAACGCAAAAAGGCCCGCCTTGCCATATTTGCATTATAAGGATTTTGTGTTTCTGTTTTCATAATACTGATTGTAAAATATTTGGTTTATAATTGTACATACCTGTTTTTGATGTTAACGGTTTTGCTTGCCGCTAAATATAATCACAACTGAAAGGAGTATCATCAAGTTTTTAGGATGGATAAAACTGAACTTTATATAGAAGCGTTGATATTTTCATCAGAACAAAGCCTGCGGTTTGAGGAGATAATTTACTGCTTACAAAGTGCTTTTGAACAGGATTTTGATGAAAAAACCGTTTTAAGCCATATTGAGAACATACACAAAAAGTATAGTCAGGATAGCTTTGCTATCGAATTGGTGAAACTTAATAATGGATACCAGTTTTTAACAAAAAAGCAATTCCACGCGGTTGTAGGACTACTGCAGGCACAGCGCGCCAAGAAAAAATTGAGCCAGGCAGCCATGGAAACACTTGCCATTATTGCCTACAAACAACCTGTTACAAAAACCGAGGTGGAGCAAATACGAGGCGTAAACTGTGACTACTCCATACAAAAGTTACTGGAAAAGGAATTAATCACCATTGCAGGAAAGTCTGAAGCTATAGGTAGGCCAATATTGTATGGCACCAGCCCGCTTTTTATGGATTACTTTGGAATAAACTCGGCCGATGAATTACCTCAGATAAAAGAACTTAGCAGCGAAGCTTCAGCCATAGGAGAGGCTACGGAATAAATTTTCGGTTTTTTTTATAAAAAAATGGATTTTCGTTATTTTTACTGAACGCAATTTAACCCTGATTAAATAGCCGATAGCTAATAACTTATTTGAATTAATATTACCGATTGTTTGTATGGGAACGCCAAAGAAACCAGTGAATAAAAAGCCTGCTGCCTCTAAAAGCACCGGCGCTAAAAAATCAAGCGGACTGGCTGATAGTAACAAGCCGCAGAAAAGGTTTATTGACGATGACGATGATGACGAGTTTGATACGCCGCTGGACGAACTTGATTATGACTCGTTAGGCAACAGCTATGATGACGACGACGACGATTATAAATACTAACATCCCAACAAGCATTCACCTTAACTGAATGCTTTTTTTGTTTGTAAAAACCGTACCTTAGGCACAACGGGTAACCGGTTTAATTTTAATGCCTGCTTAACGCCGGCATCAGGTACTTACTTATGAATATTACATTTTACAGGTTGAATTTGAGGTTGATCATATTATCGGTGCTGTTAATTTTCAGCACTGTGGGCTTTGCACAAAAAATACAATCACCTTTTAAAGTGTTGGCTTTTTACAGTGCTAAAAAGGATGCCGCGCACATCAGCTTTGTAAATGAGGCTAATAAATGGTTTACACAGGTAGCCTCTCAAAACCATTTTACTTACGAAGCCACAAATGACTGGACTAAACTCAACGCTAAAAATCTTGCTAAATACAAGGTAATTTTATTTTTAGACAGCCGCCCCGAAGTTAAAGCGCAACGTGATGCTTTCGAAAATTATATGCGCAACGGCGGCGGTTGGATGGGTTTTCATTTTTCGGCATTCGCGCTCACCCCTTCTGATTATCCGCAAAACTGGGATTGGTATCACAATGAATTTTTAGGTTCGGGCAGTTATATAAGCAATACATGGCGGCCAACATCTGCCAGTATAAAGGTTGAGGACAGAAACCACCCGGTTACCAAAGGGATGCCTGTATTATTCAGGGCAACGCCTAATGAGTGGTATCGCTGGGAAAAAGATCTGCGTCAGAATAAAGATATACGCATACTATGCTCTATAGACAGCTGTAGCTTCCCGCTCGGCACCGGGCCAAAGCCCGAAGAAATATGGCACAGCGGTTATTACCCTGTAGTATGGACCAATACCAAGTACAAAATGCTATACTTTAACATGGGCCATAATGATATGGACTACGAGCATGGCACCAATGAAACGCTATCGCACACCTTTGATGGCGACGTTGAAAACCGTTTGATAGTAAACGGTTTAATGTGGCTTGGCGGCAGGCACCCAATTCAATAAAACAATATCATGCGTCATCCCGTAAATTTGCTGTTTGAGCGAATTTCGCATTATGAAGCATTCTCGCAATTGAACTATCATGCAATAAAATCTTGGGAAACTTTTTGATTAGATTGTTAAATAGTTCAATCAAAATTTTGAAGTAAGAACAAATTATCCCGTAAATGTTTGATGACTTAAGCCCGACGCGCCAAAAATAAATGAATGCGCACAGTGTTTCATGTCATCAAAAAATACAATCTGCGAAAGTTGATCAAGATGCTTTTCTTGGGCGTTTACCGCGACGTTCAGATACTGCATCAATTGAATATCCTGCCGGGCGCACCGGCTTACGCCTTACCTGCGGCTGTTGTTGTGGCTGCTGCCTGTCGGCAAGGCGAACGCTAATAGTACGATCATCAATACTACCGCCATCAAGCGCTTTTATTAATGCGGCTGCACTTAATTCGTCAACCATATTGATAAATCCGTAGCCTTTGCTCTGGCCACTCTCTATATCGGTAATAATTTTTACTGATACTACATGGCCATACTGATGGCATATCTCAGCAAGTTCTGCCTCGTCCATGTCGCGGGGAATACCCACGATAAAAAGTTTCGTCATGTTCACTGTGTTGAATAAAATTTACAACGAAAAGTATGCCATTTAATTTTTTGGCTACGTTTATTATTCAATCAAAGGCGAAAATAAATCAAGCAGTGTAAAATATACACTATTTGCAGTGAATATTATACAACGCTGACATAAGCAAACGGTATTTCGCTGTGTTTAACGCGCTAACAGCCGGCCTATTGGGTAACGTAAATAAGTTTGTTCGAAAAAAGGTGAGTTTTGATAAATAAATTCCAGCTGCGCGGCGGCACTTTGTGCTATTTTAGGTTGAGCTACCTTTGCCGAATCCAGTTTTTTCTGTAAATCAGGATGTGTTTTAAGGTATTGGGCAGCAATGTCCTCAAAAACATAATCAGAGAAGTGTTCTTTTTGCCCCAACATCGAATCAAAAAATCCCCATGCAAAAAATGAATCAACACCTTGTGGTTCCAGCGTTTCAACAATATAACGGTTAACCGGCTGATTGGTATAAACCAGGTAATCGCCTTTATAAAATTTCACTCTGTTGTTATTAATTGTTTTAAGTGAGACATCATAATGCAAATAATGACCCTCATAAGGTTTAGGGCGCGTTTTATAATCGGCTATATAATAGGTTTGCACCGTTAAATTTGTGTCATGCGGCAACTGCTTCATTACAACCTTATTCAACTTAAAAAGATCAATCACTTTACCCCAGGCTTGCGGGATTACATAAGCAACCGGCTTATTTACTATAGTGGTGGCTTTATATGTATTATAGTATTTTATTTGCTTGGCAAAGGGCTTACTCCTGTCATAATACAATCTTGGCAAACCGCTGATATCGCTTGGTTTATGCCCGGCCTCAAAACCTTTAAACGTTATCATTTCAAATTTATCCACGTCGAGCGCCCAATTGAGCGCAAAGCTTTGCTGTTTCACAACGGCTGAATCTGCCTCTCGTTTCAATGCTCCTATCTTGTTAGCGTCACGCTGGCAAATAGTTATCAGGCTCTGCATAAACGTATATGTGGCGTAAACTTTCTTTTCGTAGGATTTAAGCATGTGTGTCTCCGTCATGTAACTGATAACGTTATGCTGCGCGCCGTATCCTGTTGAAAACCGTGGCGTTTCTAAAAAAGCTACAATTCCGGAGTCGGGTGTTTCTTTCATGCTTTCTACATATGGCGTCATCTCGTACCCGCCCGCTGCCATGCGTTTATATAATTCCGGTGACAAAGTCTTAGATGTATAATCTGCCAAAATCGGATTCTGCTTATCCTTTTGGGTTTCAATAAGCGTCATCACATACTGGTAATCAGCACCATTACTTGCGTGATTATCAAGCAGCACTTCCGGTTGCCAGGTATTAAATATTTGCGTGAACGCCAAGGCATTGCGGCTATCGGCCTTAATAAAATCACGGTTTAAGTCGAGGTTACGGTAGTTACCCCTGAAACCATAAGCGACAGGCCCATTTTGACTGATACGAGATACTCCCCTGTTCAGGCTGCCATCGATATTGTACAAAGCAATAAAGCACAAGACAACATCATCCGGCAATTTCTTATTCTTTAGCAGATCGCGGGCGAGCATCATGCTGGCGTCAATACCCTCAGGCTCGCCCGGGTGTATACCGTTGTTGATAAGCAGCACGCGCTTATTTTGCTTTTTTATAACAGCCGGATCAAAAACGCCGCCTTTGGAGAGTACCACCAAGGTTAGCGGTTTACCTACATCAGTACTTCCATAATTAAATAAGCGCATTTGCTGAGGATATTGCTTTGCAAGAACCTGATAATAAGCCATTACTTCAGCATAGGTGGCTGTGTAGTTTTTATTGCTGCTTTTTTCAAACGGTGTAAGCTGAGCAAAAGATGTTAGTGATAATAACAACAACACAATGCTATATAGGGCAGTCAGATATATTTTTGTAAGCGGAAATATCATGACCGTAAAGGTAAGCTGGTATGGGTAATTCTTCCAAACACGTTTGGTAACATACACGTATCATTTGCTCTGATTTAAATTTACCCCGTATGAATTATGCATTTACCCCCGCATTAATTTTAAACCGCTGCGTAAATTTGGTTTAACTAATTATTAAGACCTAACTTTCAGTGCTATGAAACAATCAAATCTTCGCCTTTGTCTGGCGTTAACCGCAATTGTGTTTTTATTTTCGTGTAAGACAGATGTAGCCCAGAAACGGGATCAATCAGGACCTGACGCTAAGGAAAAAGAAAAACGCGCTGCTGATACCTGGCAAACGGTTATCGACGGATCAAGCTTTGCAGATTACACTGCTTTTGAAGCGCAGTGGAACTACCTTTACCCTTGGGGATCGGACCATAACGGCACAGCACGCATGTATGGCAGCCCGACCGATCACAACCACATTTCCTTAGCTAATAGCGAACTCACCTTATTAGCAACGCGCATTAACTGGGATGAAGGCACAAGCACATCTGTACCACATCTGCCCATTCGCTATCATTCAGGTGCGGTACATGCCAAACATCAGGTATTGGTTAACGACCAATATCCGAATTACGAAATTAAGGGTGATTTCCAGGCGCCATCATCGGCCGGTACGTGGCCGGCATTTTGGCTGACTGCCGTAAATTCATGGCCACCGGAGAGCGATATACTGGAATTTAAAGGCAACGCTCAAAATTGGTTCAATACTTTTCGTACTTCGAGTGATGTATCGTCAACCATAGTTAACGTGTCATCACCCGGTAACTGGCATACATACCGCGCCTGGATAACCAAAGTAAACGCCACCGAGGTGGACATACATTATTACCTTGATGGTGTTTGGAAGGCCGTTCACCGTGGCAACTTTGTGGGTAAACCTATGTGGATCATCATCAACCTGCAGATGGAGGGTTCATCCGGCTCAAACGGCCCTACAACTAATACTTATTATAAAGCTAAAAACGTTTACGTTGGCCGTACGGTGGCGGGCTAAAAAATTCAAGAGCCCCTATTAAACAGCAGGGGGCGTTTAAATACGCTCCCCCGCTGATTATGAATTATAATTTACGTAGTGCTCTTCAAAGGTGCCATCATCAAACAAATCTATTAAACCATAACCCGGCGCGGTTTCGCGGCGGTTGCCATTCCACCAGGCACCACTTACGGCGCCGTCGCATATATAAGTTACGTTATTATATTCCAGGCGCTCACGCAGATGAATGTGTCCACTAAGGCATAACTTCACGTTTGGGTGCTGATAAAAGAGCTTAATGATCTTTGATACATCGGTGTGCATATCCCCGCCATACATTTGCCAGCGATTTACAATATCATCTTCAATGAGGTTAGTTGCCGTTAATATGGGGATGTGCGACATGATAAGGACAGGTGTTTTGCTGTCGGTATTTTTGAGTTCCTGCTCCAGCCAGCTAAATTGCACGTCGCCCAATTTACCGATGTACCAGGTGCCATCAATATCCAGGTTCACACTATCCAGCACAATAATTTTCCAGCCGTTTTTTATCATGCTGTAGTATGGCTTACTCAGCTGTAATTGATCCATAGCATATTGCTTGCCGTAAACCGCCTGCCCGTTGTTGTTTTCGGCCCACCATATATCATGGTTACCCAGGCAATAAGTCACCGGCAGGCTGCAATCACTTTTCAGAATATCCTTGTAAAGCTTCCATTGCGCGTTAATGGTGTCCATGTTTTCTTTGTTCATATCAAAAACGATGTCGCCGCCATTAAGAACCATATCCACCCGTGGCGTTTGCTGCTGTACATGATGCAGGCATTTGGCAAACTTTGCGGGTGCACTTAACTCATTCTTTAAATGCACATCAGTTAAGTGCGCAACGCGCAGCACACGCCTACGTGCTTGGGTTGGCGAAGCCGACGTTATGGATGGCGCTACTAATGCAGCGCCGAGGGTTTTTAATACGGATCTTCTTTGCATGATAGATATGAGTATAGCTGCACGGCAAAGCTATAATCGTATGAGCTGTTTGCGAGATAATGCATGTTATGAAATAGTTAAATACGCTAATTGCGCGGTATTACTGCAAGTAAACCGTCTGCGTAAAAGCACCGTTCACGGCAGCGTCCCAAACCTCAAGCCTCATCCACTTGCGGCCTTTCAAGTCAACCGGCCAGCTGAATTTTTTATTGCCGAAAGCCTGTGTGCTGTTCAACTCTATACGATGACGATAAACCTTGCTGCCATCGCCCGAAATTATCTCCGCAAAGCTAAGCGGGAAGGTCCAGTTTATTTGCGCGTCCACAGTTACCTTGCCGTTTGCGGGCAGCTTTAACGTTCCGCCGGATGGAGTGCCGTTTACACTGAATTGAGGCAGCATGATCTCCCCCGTAGAAGTAAAGAATTCACCCTGCTTTATGGTATTTAAAACCGGTTGCCAGCCATTTTTATAGTCAGGTAGTTTATCCATCTTCAGGTAATTCACATTAAGGTGGGCATACATTTCATTCTCAGGTTCAACCGTAAATAAATCAGCTTCGGCTATAATGTGTTTTTTTAGTCCCCAGTTATTCATGTCATCCAGTAACTCGAATACGCGGTCGCCGAAGCGGGGTTTTGAGAGATCAGCCGGAATATGCTTCCAAGCCCCGCCCATAAAATGGTCAGACAAAAAGAACTTTTCGTTCTTATACTTATCCGGGTATCCGGTTGAACCTTTGGTACGCGGGTGAGCCGTCCACATCAGGCCATTTTCAGCTTCCATCAGCTTGAGCATGTCTTCTTTATCGCCTATATGGTAAACCTTGCCGTAGCCCGGCACTTCGCTCACAAAAGGCTGATCCGGGTTGCGCGACATTATCCAGTAAACCGGTTTGGGGAAGAACGACAGCCAGTGCCCGCCTAAAAATTCGTTAGGCTCTTCGCCCGGCAGTAATAAAAATTTATTGTTGGAGAAACGGGCACAAATATCATGCAGTGCCTTTAACTCAGGCAAACGAAGACTATCGGGCCCTTTTGGATGTGCCGTGTAATGAAATTCGGCCAGGTGAATAATATCTATACCGGTATTTTTAAACACCTTAACAAAGTTCGGGCTATCAGGCACCGGCTTGCCCTTCCGCACCACATTCATGATAAATTCATTATGAAAATGGCTCGACAAGGTCTTATATCCTGCCACTTTGGGATAAACATCGTTGTGCGTAAACTTCTTAACTTCAGCAAGCGTAGCAGCAGGTGAGCCTGCACTCAGCAGAATAAAAAAGTTTAACCGCTGCTGTGTGTTGGGCGGAGCGTTAAACCAGGGCACAAAACGCTTATCGCCCTCTAACTCCTGCCGTATTCCTATACCGTAGCCGGGCAATAGGCTACGATAGTTACTACCGTGCCACACAAATTTCAAGTTAAAAGCTTCATCCAACGGGTAAAAATATTGGTGCGGTGCCGGAAAAACGGCCATATTACCGGCCTTGCCTTCAGCTATAATGGTGCGGTATTTTACGGCGAGGTTACGGCTTGCATCACCTGCATTAACAGCGGTAGTTTGTAGCTTATTTTCGGTTGATGACCACGCAACATTTTTCCAAGCAGGTGATTGGCTTACCAACCCGGCATCATATACAATAGCGGTTGAGTCGGCAGCAGTTGACATAACGGCCGCTATATTTACCAGCGGCGAGCCATTATACAGCGTAATTTCAATTGCTCCGTTGAAGGATGCGGCACTTACCCTACCAAGCCTCACCACGGTTCTTGATCCGGTGGTGCTTACACTGGCACCGCCCTTTTCAAATTTAACCGCGTATGATTGATGCGGCTTTTGTGGTACCTTATCAAAAAATATGTTCCAGCCATTTTGCGATATCAGGTCGCGTTTACCAACGGTCAGAACAAATGCCGGATCAAGATTACTGCTCACCTCTTTGTAAGTATTACCCTGTGCAACCTGCATACTTTTAAATAAAGGGGAACCCACTTTCAGATCAAGTAGCAGTACCCCTTTTTGATTATTGCCGGCAGGCCAGTTAAGCGTTAATACATCATTTTTAACGGTAGCCTTAACCGGTCCGGTTTTACTAAATTCTTTAAAGTTTACAGGGTTTTGGGCATTAAGCAGCGCAGGGCATAGCCACAACACAAGTAGTAGTGCTTTTCGCATAGTTATTCAATTGGTTGGGGGCAAGATATAATTTTCTGCGCAAACCCAAGCCAATTGAACTAAGCTAACAAAAATGTTATAAAGCGTTATCGGGCTGAAAATCCAGGGAAATCGAGTTCATACAATAGCGTTTGTGTGTCGGCGGTGGGCCATCATCAAAAATATGCCCCAGGTGCGAATCGCAACGGGCGCATTTAACTTCAATACGCTCCATACCTATGGAATTGTCCTCAACATAGGTTACGCTGTTCTTCCTAACCGGTTCAAAAAAACTGGGCCAGCCACATTCGCTGGCAAATTTAGCGTCGGACCGGAAAAGCTTGTTGCCGCACACCGCGCAGTAGTAGGTTCCCTTTGCTGTGGCATTCCAATATTTACCGGTGAATGCGCGTTCCGTTGCCGCTTCGCGCGCCACCTTATACAACTCGGTTGGTAAAATTTTCTTCCATTGGGCATTACTTACCTTTAGCTTTTTAGTATCTGTATTTGAGTAATACGGGTTGTTTTCATGTCCCTTTTCACTTTTTATGTTTTGGGCGGATGCACCAACGCCCAGGGTAAGCAGGAATAAAATGATGGTTAATTTCATAAAATAGTTTCGTGTTTGATTAAACGCACAAGTAGAACACTTTGTAATTGTATAAACGATAAGCTTTAGTAAACAGATGTCGCCAAATATGCATTTGATATTTGAATGACAATACATTAATCCTATCCGCCAAGATGGCGCTAATAACTGACATAAAGGATGTGGCACGACTGTTGAATTACACCTCGTACTAAATGAAAGATATATGAGCATTGAAAAAGCTATTTTAGCCGGAGGCTGCTTTTGGGGTGTTGAAGAACTGATAAGGCAATTACCCGGCGTTAAAAGTACCATAGTTGGTTACACCGGCGGCGACGTACCGAACGCCACTTATCGTAATCATGGTACGCATGCGGAAGGTATCGCCATAACCTTTGATCCGGAAATATTATCATACCGTAAATTGCTGGAATACTTTTTCCAGATCCACGATCCTACTACACGTAACCGCCAGGGCAATGATATTGGCACCTCATACCGTTCAGCCATTTTTTACCTCGATGAAACGCAAAAAGAAACAGCATTGAAGCTGATCGAGGAGATGGAAGCGTCAGGTAAATGGCCGGGCAAAATAATAACCGAAATTGTGCCTGCCGGCGATTTTTGGGATGCTGAAGAAGAGCATCAGGATTACCTGCAAAAGCATCCGTTTGGTTACACCTGCCACTTTGAGCGACCAGACTGGACGTTGTAAATATCAAATAATATTTAAACGGAAAGCTAATAACTGCTTTCCGTTTCGTTTTTCAGCGTCATAATTATGCGAAACTTTTAATATCAAAAGGATTTACTTAACTTAACACAACAATAATCTTTTAGGTACTTTTTACCAGTATTGGTGATGCATATTGGGTTTGTCAGAATTCGATTATTTCTTATTCAAGCAAACTTAAATCAAAGGATACCGTAAAACAATCGATTTCGGAATATGCTTAACAAGCATTCATTGGTTTATTAACATACAATCTATTTCACACTTAATCTCACAATTTATTATGAAAATCACCACAACTGACGGAACTGAAATTTATTACAAAGACTGGGGCACTGGTCAACCTATCGTATTTCACCACGGTTGGCCATTGTCAAGCGACGACTGGGACCTGCAAATGATGTTTTTTGTGCAAAAAGGCTATCGCGTCATCGCGCATGACCGTCGCGGACATGGCCGTTCAACGCAAACGTCCGAAGGTAACAATATGGACACCTATGTTGAAGATGTTAAACAGCTGATGGATGCGCTTGATATTAAAAATGCCGTCCACATCGGGCACTCAACAGGGGGCGGCGAAGTAATTAGGTATGTAGCGAAATACGGAGGTAACGGCCGTGTTGCTAAGGCTGTGCTTATCAGCGCTGTAACACCTATCATGGTTAAAAATGAGAACAATCCGAATGGTGTTCCGCTGGAAGTGTTTGACGAAATACGCCATTTTACTGCAACCAACCGTACCCAGTATTTCCAGGATTTTACAACGCCGTTCTTCGGCTATAACCGCGAAGGCGCAAAAGTTTCGCAAGGCGTAAAGGATAACTGGTGGCGCCAGGGCATGATGGGTGGCATTAAAGCGCATTATGATTGCGTTGCGGCATTCTCTGAAACCGACTTTACAAACGACCTGAAGAATGCCGAAGTACCTGTGTTAGTATTGCATGGCGAGGACGACCAGATTGTACCTTTTGAAACAACCGGCAAAGTGGCCGTAACGCTACTAAAAAATGGTAAATTGATTTCATACCCAAGCTTTCCGCATGGCATGCCAACAACCGAGGCACCTACCATAAACGCAGATATTTTGGCCTTTATACAGGAATAATCCCTTTGACTCGAGGTTAGCGTAAAAAGGACGGCTTTATGAGCCGTCCTTTTTCATTTTAGGTGGTCGCCAATTAATACGGCTTCAATAAATAAACTTAAAGCGTATTTTTGATTGATCGTTTCGGCGTGTTTGTTATTCTAAAGCTATTACAATATTTCATGCATAATACCTTACTACAATACCTGCTTTTATTATCTGCTTCCTTCCTGCTTATTTTGTTGGCGCGGCGTTTAAAAATCGCCTATCCTATATTCCTTGTGCTGGCGGGGCTTGGCATAAGTAACATACCGGGCATGCCCGAAATCAATATAGAGCCTGATTTGATATTCCTGATATTTTTACCACCGCTACTTTATGAGGCTGCCTGGTGGACATCATGGAATGAATTCTGGAAATGGAAACGGCCGATATCACTGCTTGCTTTCGGTTTGGTCTTCCTGACGTCGACCGTCGTTGCTTATACGGCATCAGCTGTTATACCAGGCTTTACGCTGGCTACAGGATTCTTACTTGGCGGTATCATATCACCCCCTGATGCTATCGCCGCTACCTCTGTTTTAAAGACCGTCCGGGTGCCAAAACGCATCATCACTATTTTGGAGGGCGAAAGTTTGGTTAACGATGCATCGAGCTTAACAGTATTTCGTTTTGCGTTAGCCACCATAATGGCAGGTACGTTTTCTCTTAGCGATGCTTCGGTAAGTTTTATTAACGTAACGATAATGGGTATAATCATCGGGTTAGCGGTAGCGCATGTTGCCTACCTTATACATCGGTTTTTACCAACCACCGCCAGTATTGATTCGGCATTTACACTGATAACGCCTTATTTAATGTACCTCGCGGCTGAGCATTTTCATTACTCGGGCGTTATGGCCGTTGTAAGCGGCGGGTTGTTTTTATCATACCGATCGCACGAAGTGTTTACCGACGGACAAAGCCACCTGCAAACCATTAATGTATGGTCAACTATATCGATCATCCTCAATGGGTTAGTGTTTATTATGATCGGCTTAGGTTTGCCGGGTATCGTAGCCGGTTTAGAGGGTTATTCGCTCATGCAGGCTTGTACCTATGGTTTACTGATTAGCGCCCTGGTAATTATAATCCGTATGGCATGGATTTACCCGGCGGCGTTTGTCCCCCGCTGGCTGTTTAAAAGCATCCGGGATAATGAGCCCAACCCGGGTTGGAAAGGGCCGTTTGTAATTGGCTGGGCCGGTATGCGCGGCGTGGTTTCATTGGCTGCGGCGCTGTCATTACCCCTTGCCATGGAAAACGGGCAGCCATTGCCGGAGCGTAACCTGATCATTTTCATCACCTTTGTAGTGATATTAGTAACACTTGTTTTTCAGGGACTTACCCTACCCTTTATAATTAAAGCTCTGAAAGTTGAAGACCTGGACGTTGCTACGCCGCTTGAGCAACAAGAGGCCGAAATAAGGATCAGGTTAACAGAAGTAGCATTGAACCGCTTAAGAGAAAAACACAAAGACGACCTGGAGGGCAACAGCTTATTGATAGCTGTGCAAGCGGAGTATGAACACAACCTTATGCATACGCAGGAAAAATTGGTGTGTATGGAATGCGCCGAAAATGGCCAGCGTGAACTGGCTGTATACAGGCGGGTAATAAAAGACATTTACAAAGCGCAACGCAGAGAACTTTACCACCTGCGTAAAAGAAAGCTATACTCTGACGAAGCCATCCGAAAGGAAGAGATGCAGGTAGACTTATCTGAAGTTCGTGTTACTACGCTGCAGTAGCAAATAATCTTAACAAAAAAGCCTCTTAGTTTCCTAAGAGGCTTTAAGGGTAAGTAATCGGGCTCGAACCGACGACCCCCAGAACCACAATCTGGTGCTCTAACCAACTGAGCTATACCTACCGTGTTTTTGTTTGGTGTGCAAAAATAGAAATCTCCGCATTAATTACAAAGATTTTTTAATTTTTACTGATACATTTGCCGCATGGTTATTGAATTGTTTACGGATGGCGCATCGAGCGGCAACCCGGGGCCGGGCGGATACGGTACTATACTGCGTGCTGGTCAGCACTATAAGGAACTTTCAGAAGGGTTCCGCAAAACTACCAATAACCGCATGGAACTGCTTGCCGTTATCAAAGGATTAGAGGCACTGAAAAACCCCAACCAGGAAGTTATCCTCTACTCCGACTCAAAATACGTGATAGATGCCATAGAAAAACGCTGGGTTTACGGCTGGCTGCAAAAGGGCTTTAAGGATAAAAAGAACAAAGACCTTTGGCTGCGCTACCTGGAAGTAAGCAAACCACATAAAATTAAACTGGTATGGGTTAAAGGCCATGCCGGCCACCCGGAGAATGAGCGTTGCGATCAACTGGCTGTTGCGGCATCTAAGCAACCTAACTTAAAAATTGATACCGTATTTGAGGCGGAGAACGCGAAGGTAAATTTGTTATAGAAAATTATAATGCTCCCATAATGCAACCTAAAATTATGATACCGTTAAATATGAGGCCTATAATGTGAGTATTGATTACATCCTTATTTTTCTTAAAAAATATCCGGTCAATTGCTAATAAAACTAACCCCACAATAACAGTAAGTAATGATACAGCAAATGGAACCGGAGGTGTATGTGTATCTGTAAACCCAAGTTTCATTCCCAACACCAAACTCAACACGGTAGTTATCACATAGAATATAATATAAATTTTTATCCTCATACCTATCTGCCGTTTAACTCAATTATCTGCATATCCTGAATTTTAGGGCCATCTATATTAAAACGCATTAGTGTACGTACTTTGTGCCAGCCTTGCTTGCCAGCGGCTCCGGGATTGAGGTGCAGGCATTTTATACGCTCATCAAACATAACTTTTAATATGTGAGAATGCCCGCAAATGAACAACTGCGGCGGATTGGTATATATTTCGCCCCTTACCTGCAGACTATATTTACCCGGATAGCCGCCAATATGCGTAATCCAAATATCAACATCCTCGCATTTAAAACGCAGATTTTCGGGGTAAACACGTCTGATGTCGCCACCATCAATATTCCCGTACACGGCTTTAAAGGGTTTAAAAGCGGCGAGCTTATCGGCCAGTTCAAGGTTACCGATATCGCCTGCGTGCCATATCTCATCGCATTGTTCAAAATGCTTAAATACGGCATCATCCAAATAACTATGCGTGTCTGATATAAGGCCAATTCTTGTCATGCCTCAAAACAAAGCAAATTAAAATACAATAAAAAACTCTTTTAGGGTATCGATATACTGCCTGCTGTAAACCTTTGGCGCATCGTAAATTAAAAATTGCTCGCTCGTTGGCTCTGTATCGGCTATGCCTATCGCTATAATATACCGGTGAGGTTCACTATCAGCGTATGATCGTATAATTATTGTTTTTTGCAGATGCAGATGATGGCCAATAAGCAAAGTTTCAACAAACGCTGCCGTATTAACCGGCAACACCAGCCAGCAGGTTCCGGTTTCGGTAAGATGATTGGATATGCCTCTAATCAAGTCCTCGAAAAAATTTCGGTCTGCATGTTTGGCCTGGTTAATTTTTGCCGTGGGCGATGTTAAGGCATCAATATAAAAAGGAGGGTTAGTTATAATGATATCGTAACGCTTTTCGGGATTTTCAGCGAAAAATGTATTGAAATCCTGATGATGTACACTAAGGCGATCTCTGTAGGGCGAACCTTCAAAATTATTTAACCCGGTTTTGGCGGCATCATCATCTATTTCCACCGCGTCTATCTGTGCCAATGCAAAACGTTGCGCCAGCATTAGCGCGATTACGCCGGTGCCGGTGCCTATATCAAGTATGCTTTGAGACTGTCCCTCCCCTGCAAGTGCGCCTAACAGCACACCGTCGGTATTGATCTTCATGGCACATCCCGATTGATCAACGCCGAACTGCTTAAAGCGAAATACACCCGCCATTACTTTTCGTAAAATTCGATGGGCAACCCATCAGGATCAGCAAGAAAGGTAAAACGCTTGCCTGTAAATTCATCCGTGCGGATAGGCTCTGTGGCGACACCATGCGCGTTTACATGTTCAATAGCCGCCTCAACATCATCTACCCCAAAAGCCAGGTGACGTAAACCGGCTGCTTCAGGGCGTGATGGCCTTGCCGGTGGGTCAGGAAATGAGAAAAGTTCAATCTGGTACAGTCCTGAAACTTCCAGATCGAGCTTGTACGATCGCCTTTCTTCACGGTAAACCTCGCGCACTACGGTTAAACCCATCACATCGGCATAAAACTGTTTTGACCGTTGATAGTCGCTACAGATGATCGCAATATGATGTACACCATTAAGTTTTAGCATATTTTCAAGTTAAAAATCCCGCCCTGTGTACAGAGCGGGATCTATCAAATTCCTATATAAATTTCGAATTTGAAACTTCGAAATCCGAATTAAAAATTATTCGCCTAAAGCAACATGCAGCACATTGTCAAATAATAGCTTCACGTCAGTTACGTGGCCGAATAGTTGTTCATCTACATTAAAGAAACCGTTGGTTACTGTACCCAGCAAGGTAAAGTCGGTTTCGCTAGTGGCCATCAGTTCAACAAATTTGTCTTGATCTGCAGGAGCTACGCTCACCACTATCCTGCCCTGTGCTTCACCAAACAGGAAGGCATCCTTGCGGATGGCGGCATCAGTACTGATATCAAAACCTAAACCGTTTGGCATAGCCGCTTCAGCAAGCGTTACATATAAACCTCCATCGGCAACGTCATGCGCTGATTGTACCAGCTTGTGTTTGATCAGCTCTTTGATTACCTGATGTGTAGCATACTCCTTGTCCAAATCAAAATGTGGAGCCGGAGATGCCGATACCTTGTGCCATGAGGCCAGGTATTGTGATGAAGCGATATCGTTAACCGATTCGCCTATCAGGTATATAAAGTCGCCCGGCTGTTTAAAGTCAAGCGTCATAATGTTATCAATATTATCCATTACACCCAGCATACCAATGGTCGGCGTTGGGAATACCGGCCCTTCATCAGATGATTGGTTGTAAAAGCTTACGTTACCACCGGTAACCGGGGTTTCAAACTTGGTACAAGCTTCGCCCATACCTTTAATGGCGCTCACAAACTGCCAATATACTTCAGGAATGTAAGGATTACCAAAATTTAAACAGTTAGTAATAGCTACCGGCTCACCGCCGGCGCAGGTAATATTACGCGCGGCCTCAGCAACAGCAATAGCGCAGCCTTTTTGGGGATCGGCATATACGTAGCGTGAGTTACAGTCAACCGTTAAAACAATTGCCTTTTCAGTATCGCGTACGGCAACAACAGCCGCGTCGCTGGGGCGGTTGGTGGTCATGGTTGATACACCTACCATGGAATCATACTGATCAGTTACCCAACGTTTAGAAGCGATGTTAGGATGACCAAGCAAGTGCTCGGCTACAGCAACCAGATCTTCCGGCTCGGCAACGTCTTCTATTTTAAATTTTTGATTTTCGGCATAGTAAGCAGGCTCACGGTATTCGCGCTCGTAAACCGGCGCGCCGCCACCCAATACCAGGTCATCGGCGGGTACATCAGCCACCAGTTCGCCGTTCATAAAATATTCCAGGCGTTTGGTATCGGTAACCTCACCAATAATGGCGCAGTTTAAATCCCACTTATCAAAAACGGCTTCAACTTCTTTTTCGCGGCCCTTGTGCACCACGATCAGCATACGCTCCTGCGATTCTGAAAGCAATATCTCAAAAGGCTTCATATTTTCCTGACGGGTTGGCACCGCATCAAGATTAATACGCATACCGTGTTCGCCCTTAGCCGACATTTCGGAATTTGAGCATATGATGCCAGCGGCACCCATATCCTGCATACCTACCACGGCGCCGGTTTTGATCACCTCAAGCGTAGCTTCCAACAGCAGTTTTTCCTGGAACGGGTCACCTACCTGTACGGCTGGCAGATCGTTAACAGAATCTTCAGTAATATCTTTTGACGCGAAAGCCGCGCCGTGTATGCCATCTTTACCGGTGGCCGAACCAACAATGTAAACCGGGTTGCCCACACCATAAGATGTAGCCGAAACAGTTTCGCCAGCCTTAACTATACCCGCCGACATGGCGTTTACCAGCGGATTGATGTTATAGCATTCGTCAAAAAACAGCTCGCCGCCTACGGTTGGAATACCAAAGGCATTACCATAATGACTGATGCCTTTAACCACACCTTTAATTAACCATTTGGTTTTATCCAAATTAATATCGCCAAAACGCAGGGAGTTAAGCTGCGCGATAGGCCTTGCACCCATGGTAAAAATATCGCGGTTTATACCGCCCACACCGGTTGCCGCGCCCTGGTAAGGCTCAAGTGCCGATGGGTGGTTGTGTGATTCTATTTTAAAGGCGCAACCTATACCATCGCCCAGATCAACCAAACCGGCATTTTCTTCACCGGCTTTGGCCAACATGCGCGGTCCATCCTTTGGTAAGGTTTTTAACCATGTGATTGAGTTTTTGTATGAGCAATGCTCGCTCCACATTACCGAGAAGATAGACAATTCGGTAAAGTTAGGTACACGGCCTAATATCTCTTTTATACGATCAAACTCTGCGGGTAACAGGCCAAG
This sequence comes from Mucilaginibacter roseus, assembly GCF_021215455.1. GTDB lineage: Bacteria > Bacteroidota > Bacteroidia > Sphingobacteriales > Sphingobacteriaceae > Mucilaginibacter > Mucilaginibacter roseus. The sequence goes on from NZ_JAJPWV010000005.1 coordinate 86,978, forward strand.
GTCTTTGGCGGTATCAACGGTAGTTAGCTCCTGATTCTCCAATGCTTTATATTTATTTTAAAGGATGCGGCAAAATTAGGAAAATCAGCGGAAAGCAGGTAATAAGTTTGCAGTTTAGTTACACTGCAGATTATTAAAAAAAGCAGCCGGGCCACACAGCAGTATGGCACCGGCATATTTACGGGTTTAGGTAATATTAGTTGTTGGTAATGGTAAAGCTAATGGGTATGGTATACCGCACTCTTACAGGTCTGCCGTTTTGTGTACCGGGTTTCCAGGCTTTGGCTTTTTTAAGTACGCGCAGTGCTTCCTCGTCAAAACCATTGCCGGCTCCTCGTTCTACTTTTATATCGGTAAGGGTACCGTCCTTTTCAATAATAAAGCTGATAAAAACTTTACCTGACAAACCATTCTCCGCCGCGATGACAGGGTAACGCAGGTTGCGGCTTAAATATTTGTTCCAGCCTTCCATGCCGTCATAAGGCTCAGGAAGTGATGATAAACCTATCGAAGTATGCACCTCGTCACCTGTAGCATCACCCTCACCTGCACCTGTCCCGCCAGGAGTGCCTGTTGTTGTACCCGCCGGTATGTTAATCTCGGTTGCAGGACCATCCTGATTTATCGGGCCGATAGCGCCTTCGTCGCTTGTTTTTGGAGGATCTGTTTTTACCAACTCATCCCTCACAACCCTGTTTGGTATAGCTTTAGTTTTTACTTTCGCAGCCTTGGCCGCCGCTTTTGGCAATTCTGTTTTAGGGGTTGCTTCATATACTTTTTCATCTTCCTTTGGAGGGTGAATATTTTTCATTTCCACAGGTATCTCTCGCTCATTAGCTGAAATCAGTGGCGGTTCAACAAATGGCGCTTTATGTGTAAACGAATATAGGGCTAAGCTAACTCCTACCGACGAGAATGTTATCAGCAAAGATTTTAGCATATTTGTGCCGTTGCTTTTACGCAATTCGTAAGCGCCGTAACTTTTGTTGCGGTTTTTAAATACAACATCGAGCCACTCGGTGTCGTACAAATTTAATTTGGTGACAAGCATATAATTAAAATTAGTTTATAATTATAACGCTATTATACAGAATAAGATTTTGTTTATTTTGATATAACAGAATTTTTACTATAATTTTAATAGAGCAGCCAAACTTTTGCAAAGCCGTCAATATTTTATTCTACTATTAAAATTTTTGCATAAAAAAGGCCGGATCGTTCCGGCCTTAACAAAATTAAATTCTGATTTGTTACCAGTCTTTCTTGACAACAGGTGCAATCTTGCGTTCTTTTTTAGCAGTTGGAGTCGGAGACAGAATAAAATTCTTTAATCGTTCACCAATCGAACGACTGTTCACAAGCGCTTTTTCAAGGTAGTCGTCCAGATCTTTTTGCCCCAGTAAACGCAAGGCGTGTTCTAATGGTGTCTTCTTTCCGTTAACAGGTACAAAATTAGCATAGCGGTCACGCTCGTATGGAATAATTACAAAGTTAGTGAGCCAGTAACGGTACTTACCATCCTTTACTTCAATATTAATATCATAGGTAATCTTACCATCCTCATGTTTTGATACCAGTGCTTTTTTTGATACCATAAACCCGCCTTCACCCTTTAAAACGCCGTTTGCAGGCTCCTGCTTTTTTAGCTTAAGTTTATCCTTAGCATAGGCCGTTTGTAAAAAGTATAATGCCCGCTGATAAATGGTATCCGCACTAAGCCCCGGCCGCGTTACTACCTGGTAGTATATATATTTATTGTTCTCATCAAAACCCAAAGAATCTTTTGGCGAAGCCTGGGCATAAAGCTTATTACCTGCCAGGGCTACCAACAATATTAATATCAATCTCTTCATCCTGTAAATATAAAAAAGCCGCACCTGATAAACAGATAGCGGCCTTTACAAAAATCAACTTAAACTAAATTATATTTTGCTAGAATGCGTACACTGCCGCCAACACAAACTGACCGGCGTTTTTTGATGGCGATCCATTCTTTTTAACAAATACAGCGTCATTGCTCATATTATCAAAACGAACTTCAGGGATCAGGCTTAGCGGACCAGCCTTGATATTAGCCGTTGCGGTAATAGCTGTTACCGATTCCCCCGGGGCAGGGCCGAATGTAGCATAGTCGCCAGCTTTAGTTTTAAAATATTCGCCGCGCAAACCTAAAGTTACTGTGCTTGATACCGCATATTGAGGATACAGAGCAACGCCTGTGAAACCACCGTCTTCATAATCGTTACCAGCTGAAAAAGTGGCAGCATTAAGGCCCAATTTAAATGCCGGGGTTATCTGATAGGCGGTTGTAAAATCAATTTCGGTACCGGATGATGGCCCGGTTAATAAATTCACATATGCAGACCAACCTTCAATCGGAGATAACGAAAGCTGCGCGCCAAAGGTATTTAGTTTCGATACTGATTTATAAACGTTCCAGTAGTCGTTGAAGATACCGGCCATCAAGCCTACTTTGCTCGAAAAAGCATACGAAGCCTTAAAGCCTGCATTTTGGAACGGACCGTTAGTGAAAAGGTAAGATGTAGAGTAGTTGAAGTTGCCTACCGGGCTTATAACCTCATAACCAACAAAAGTTGCCATATAACCTGCGGTAAGCGCAAGCTTATCAGTTACGTCATAAGATACGTAAAGGTTTTGGATGTTGTAGCTGTTGGTAGTTTCGTCATAAACACCTGCAGCATTCGGCAATGATTGCGACTGACCACGAGGACCAAAAGAGATTTCACCTACAAATGAGGCTTTGTTCACTTTTTTCTTTAGCGCGATGTCCACCATGCCTATCGACATAGAATTATGGTCAGACGCGAAACTGGTTGGCAAGTTACTTCGGTCGGCAAAATCATACTTATAATAAGTATCTACCGAACCTGTAATGGTTAAAGGCGGATCTGTTTGCGTTGAATCCTGCGCCTTTGCAATAGAAAAAGCACTTAAAGCGAAGAAAGACAATAGTAAAAATCTTTTTTTCATGATAATGATCTGGATAGTTAAGGGGTTAATTAGTGAATTTCAAATGAATTTTATATTTAAGATGAATTTTCAAACATATATATCACTATTATTTATAAATTTTTCTGATTTATCTAAAAAATCCTCCAAAATGACTCCTTTTAATAATTATAATTCAGATTTCAATTCAATCATTTGGTTATTTTTGACTAAAATATATATGCAAAATTAAAAAACAAAATTATTGAGCTATTTTTTTATAAAATTCATACTTTATTACGTGTATTTTTGCTCAAATACCAATACAAACCATCATTATTTAGTAGTTTTTAATTTTTTTAATAAGTTTTATGGCTAAATCATCACCAAAATTTACTTTTGAATTAAAAATGCCTTGAAAAATCAATTTTGAAATCAAAATCCTCCGTGTTGGATAGCTAAATACTTTATTCTATTTTTGATCCGACCTAAAAAATTACCCAATATGTCGAATACCCGTTTTCAAGCGCTGCAATCGGTGCTCAATCGTACTGTGCCCGAGATTAAAGCGCCTTCTACAAAAATTTCTGATTTTTACGGCGCCAACGTTTTCGATAAAAAGAAAATGAAGGAATATTTATCCGATGATGCGTATGCAAGCGTTATAAACTCAATAGAGCACGGCGAGCCCATACACCGCGATATGGCCGAACAGGTAGCATCAGCAATGCGCGCCTGGGCTATTAACAAAGGTGCTACCCATTATACACACTGGTTTCAGCCACTAACAGGCAGCACAGCCGAAAAGCACGATTCGTTTTTTGAACCAACAGCGGATGGTGGCGCGATTGAACGCTTCTCGGGCGATGCACTCGCCCAGCAGGAGCCGGACGCATCGAGCTTTCCGAGCGGTGGCATACGCAACACCTTTGAAGCACGCGGCTATACCGCCTGGGATCCGTCATCACCGGCATTCCTGATGGGACGTACGTTGTGTATCCCTACCGTATTTGTATCCTACACCGGCGAGGCGCTGGATTATAAGGTACCGTTATTAAAAGCCCTAACCGCGCTTGACAAAGCGGCTGTTGATGTTTGCCACTACTTTGATAAAAGCATTGAAAAGGTAAATGCCTCGTTGGGCATTGAGCAGGAATATTTTTTAGTAGATATTGCCTTATTTAATGCCAGGCCTGATTTGTATGTGACCGGACGTACCCTTTTCGGCCATATATCAGCAAAAAACCAGCAGCTTGAAGATCATTACTTCGGCTCGATACCGGAGCGCGTACTCGCTTTTATGCAGGATATGGAAACCGAGGCCTTATTATTAGGAATTCCGTTAAAAACACGCCATAACGAGGTAGCACCATCTCAATTTGAGTGCGCGCCTATATACGAGGAGATCAACTTGGCTATTGACCATAATCAACTGCTGATGGACCTGATGGACCGTGTTGCCAAACGCCATAACTTTAAGGTATTGTTGCACGAAAAACCTTACGCGGGTATTAACGGATCGGGCAAGCACAATAACTGGAGCATGATTACTAATACCGGTAAAAACCTGTTGTCGCCTGGCAAAACGCCCAAAAACAACCTGATGTTCCTTACCTTTTTCGTGAACACCATCAAGGCTGTTTACGAGCATGCTGATCTGTTACGTGCTTCTATCGCGTCAGTAAATAACGACCATCGCCTGGGGGCTAACGAAGCACCGCCAGCTATCATCTCCATATTTTTAGGCAGCCAATTAACTGAGGTATTGGACGAAATAGAAACATCTCGCCTTAGTAAAAAAATAAAAGAGGAAAATACGCTATGGCAGGGCATCCCTAAAATACCGCAAATTTTGGCCGACAATACCGATCGTAACCGCACCTCTCCCTTCGCGTTTACAGGCAATAAGTTTGAGTTACGTGCGGTAGGTTCATCAGCTAATTCAGCCAGCCCAATGACCGTATTGAACCTAATTGTTGCGGATCAACTTAAAAAATTCAAGACCGACGTCGACAAGTTGCTAAAGAAGGGCGAGAAAAAGGACGTTGCGCTGATGATTACCATCAAGCGTTACCTTAAAGAATCGCGCAGTATACGCTTTGAGGGCAACGGCTACAGTGAAGATTGGGAAAAAGAAGCTGAAACACGCGGGCTATCAAACATCAAAACTACGCCAAAAGCACTTGATGTGATGATCACAGAAAAAACCGCCGAGCTTTTTGCCAATACCGGAGTATTTACCCCACGTGAGGCACATGCCCGCCATGAAATATTGTTGGAGAGCTACTATAAAAAGGTACAGATTGAAGCCCGTGTAATGGGCGAGCTGGCGAATAACGTAATTATTCCGGCGGCAATCGCTTACCAAAGCAAGTTGGTTGAAAATGTTAAAGGACTTAAAGATATAGGCCTCGATAAAAGTACCTACCAGGCGCAGTTGGATATAATTACTAAATTATCAGAACATATCAACTTTGTAAAAAATAATGTTGAGGAGATGGTTCAGGCCCGTAAAAACATCAATAACAACGTTGAAGAGGTACGCCAAAAAGCTATTGATTATGATGAGAAAGTACGCTCCTACTTCCAGCCGATACGTTACCATGTTGACAAGTTGGAGCAGCTGGTTGACGACTCGCTTTGGCCCTTGCCAAAATTCAGGGAATTACTATTCTTTAAATAGAACAGCAAAGGGGCATCAAAACGATGCCCCTTTTGTATTAGTGTGCAAATAAATCTGTTTGCTTATGTTGGGCAATAAAAACCTCACGATACTGCGCCAGCAACGCTGATTTGGAAACAAAACCGATAAAGCGTCCGTCCTGCTCAACAGGCAACTGCCATACGTCAAGTCGGTCAAACTGGGTCATTACTATGTTAACTGACTCATGGTATTTTATCACAGCGGGTGGCGTTATCATAATTTCTGCCACTGTACTACCAGCAAGTTCGTCGGTAAATAATTGACGGCGAATTTCATCAACTAAAACCACACCTTCAATATCCTTATTGGTACCAAGCACCGGAAAAATATTAGCCGGGCTTTGTGAAATCACTTTGTAAAAATCACGTACCGGCAATTCTTTGCTAACTGCTGTAAAATTGCGGTTAATCACACTATCAATAGTGATAGACGAGAGCATTTCATAATCATGGTCGGGATGAATATTGCGCTCATGCACCAAATCATGCCAGTACATATTGTGCGGATTAAAGTGTCTGGATATGATGTACGATATGGCCGATACGATCATTAATGGAATAAACAACACATAGCCGCCTGTGATCTCGGCAATCAAAAATATGGCTGTTAACGGGGCATGCAACACGCCGCTTAGCGCACCCGCCATCCCAACGGCTATAAAGTTACTGGTGTTAAGATGTATCAAACCGGTAAGATTACAACCATAAGCGATAAACAAACCCAAGAACGCGCCAGTGAACATGGTAGGCGCAAAAGTACCGCCATTACCGCCTGAGCCAATAGTAATACCGGCTGCCACTATCTTCATAAAAACCAGCAACGCAATAAAGCCTAATAATGCTAAAGGATGGTTAAGGTATTCACTGAATATTGACTGATCTTTAATCGCTTCGATATTACCGTTAAGCGCTTGTTGCAGTTCATGGTAACCCTCACCAAACAATGGCGGAAGCATTAAAATTAATACACCCAATAACAAGCCACCTAAAATAGCACGTACGTACCTGTTTTGGTTAACAAACAATCCTTTCTCCAGCTTTCCGGCCACAGTAGTTATATAAACCGATGTTAAGCCTGAAAGTATACCTAATAATATATAGAAAGGAAGCGCATGCATTACCCAACCTTCGGTAACCAGGTGAAATAGTTGCCCTGAATACAATGTTTTTGAAACTACCACACCAGTTGCCGACGCTATCAGGAGTGGAATAAACGTTGGTATGGTGATCTCTCCTATCAACAGCTCAAGCGAAAACAACACCCCTGCTATCGGACTATTAAACACCGCCGCTATGCCTGCTGATGTTCCTGCTGCAAGCAATACCGTTTTTTCGTAAGCTGACAGTTTGAAAAACCTCCCGGTATTTGAGCCGATAGCGGCACCGGTGCAAACAATTGGCGCTTCAAGTCCGGATGAACCACCGAAACCCACGGTTAAGGAGCTGCTTATTAAATGCGAGTAAACGTTGTTAAATAATATATTCGACCGGTTTCGCTTAATGTTTACCAATATGTTACCTATACCCTTTTGTATCTTATCGCGATTAATCAGGTGCAGGTAAGCTACCGTACCCAATATACCCAGCGCAGGTAAAAACACATATATAAAATGGTAAGGTAAATGCGCGGATATATTACGGCTTAATTCCTCCATAAAATGCACCATAAACTTTAATACCACGGCGGCCAATCCACCCATAAGACCTACAAAAACACTGCAATATATCAGGAAGTTGCGTTGGCTGTTGAGGGTTGATCGTACGTGATTAAGTTTAGAGGTAAGCGTTTTAAGTATATACATAGCAAATTTTGGCAATGTGAAATTTTTAGAAGTTAAAAAAAGCGATTAAGCCGTATATTTGCCCATGACTTCTTCGCAAAGATATGATCAGCGCGGCGTGTCGGCATCAAAATATGATGTGCACAACGCGATCAAAAACATCGACAAAGGTATATATCCTAAAGCTTTTTGTAAGATAATTCCTGATATTTTAACAAACGATCCGAATTACTGCAATATTATGCATGCTGATGGCGCGGGTACAAAATCATCATTAGCTTATACGTATTGGAAAGAAACCGGCGATATATCCGTATGGCGCGGCATAGCGCAGGATGCAATTATCATGAATATTGATGACCTGCTTTGCGTGGGCGCTGTTGATAATATTCTGCTATCGTCAACCATCGGCCGTAATAAAAACCTGATCCCGGGCGAAGTGATTGCCGCCATTATTAACGGCACCGAAGAAATTCTGAGTGAGTTGCGCGATGCAGGAATCGGCATCTACTCCACCGGCGGCGAAACTGCTGATGTTGGCGACCTGGTGCGTACCATTATTGTGGACTCTACCGTTACCTGCCGTATGCAGCGCGAAGATGTAATTTCAAACCACCGCATACAACCCGGCAACGTAATTGTAGGCCTGGCCTCATACGGGCAAGCCACTTACGAAACCGAGTATAACGGCGGCATGGGCAGCAACGGCCTTACTTCGGCAAGGCACGATGTGTTTAACAAAACCATTGCCGACAAATATCCGGAGAGTTACGATGCCGGCATACCTTACGACCTGATCTTCTCCGGTTCAAAAAGCCTTACCGATCAAATTGACATTGGCAATGGCCAAACTGTAACCGCAGGCAAGCTGGTGCTATCGCCAACACGTACCTACGCCCCTATCATAAAAGCTATCTTAGAGAAATACCGCTCACAAATTGATGGTATGGTGCACTGCAGCGGCGGCGCGCAAACCAAAGTGCTGCACTTTGTAGATGATGTACATATTGTAAAAGATAACCTATTCCCGGTGCCGCCATTGTTTAAACTGATCCACGAAGAATCTGGCACCTCATGGCAGGAGATGTACAAGGTATTCAACATGGGCCACCGCATGGAACTTTATGTACCCGAAACCGTAGCTGCTGATATTATCGCCATATCAAAAAGCTTTAATGTAGATGCCCAGATCATCGGCCGCGTTGAAGCCGCTGATAAAAAGCAGGTAACTATACAGTCGGAGTTTGGGGAGTTTGTATATAATTAAGATACTTCTATAAAAAATGCCCGTTGGATTCAACGGGCATTTTTTTGTATTAAAAGAAAACGCCTGCCAATAATTGGCAGGCGTTTTCTTTATTGAAGTTGCTATTATTTAGTTAAATAAATACCTGATACCAAATTGGCCTTGCCATCTCGACGCTAAGTCGGAAGTATCATAACCAAGGGGATTAGTTCTATTGAATGTGAACCCGTTGGTTCTTGTAGTTGATATAAGAGATACAGCTTGGTTGGAATTAAAATATGATCGTCCCCAATCTTTATTCAACAAGTTACCTACGTTGAAAACATCAAATGTTAATTGTAACCTGTTTTTCTTACCACCTATTATAGCACCAATGTCTTGAGTTATACGAACATCAAAGTGATGTTCCCAAGGAGTTCTTGCACCATTACGTTCAGTGTACTGTCCACGTTTTTTGCTTAAGTATGGATCTTCATTTATGAACTTATCAAGATTAGCCCATTGCGCATCTGCGCTCAAAGTAACAGCCCCTGCCGAATTTTTAATATCCTGCAAGTTTATCTGGCTTCTATCCTTTGGTACAAACAACAGGTCATTACCGGTACGGCCATCACCATTTAAATCGCCATTATACAGGTAGGTATATGGAGTTCCTGAAAAACCTGAGTAAAATAACGAAATGCCAGTTGAATAATTTTTGTTTTTACCGTAGCTGATACTGTAAGTAGCACTACCCACTAACCTGTGACGGGTTTCGTAATAAGATGTAGCCAATGGCACATTGTTTGGACCATTAACATTTTGAACAAACTCCCAGTTTGATAAAGCTGTACTGCTTGTACCTGAGTTTACATCAGTAGCCCTTCCGTAGGTATAGGCAAACATAGCGCCAAAACCAAAATCAAAGTTTTTTTGTAATTGACCAGTGACGCTATAGTTATAACCCCTATTTGTATTGTCAAGCAATATAACGTTAGTATATGCTGTGCTAACCTTCCCGGTTGCCGAAGTGCTGTAAAGTGGCCTTGTATCAGCACCATTACTGTATGCAGCGTTTATAGTTGCTGTTGATGGTTTTAAGTTAATATCCTGATAGTTGATATTATTCATTGTTTTTGAATAAATACCTTCTATTGTACCAATAATACCATAAGGTAACTTAACATCAGCTGCTAAATTGAATCGAGCCAGTTGAGGAATTTTAAAATCCTTACTAACGGCGTTGATCTCAGTTGTTGTAGCTGCGCCACCAACATTCTTTTGCTGATTAATATCAGGCTGAAATCCGTTACCTCCATTTACTTCATTACCAGGAGTTGCAGTAGCATCAGTTATATCCACTGTACCTAATAATAAACCGCTGTTAACAAACTGGTTTGATAACCAAACAAATGGCACGCGGCCGGTAAAAATACCTGCACCGCCACGAATTTGCAATGAACGGTCTCCGTTTACGTCATAGTTGAAACCTACACGGGGCGCCCAAAGGAACTTTCCGCTTGGAGTTTCATCTGTACGTACGCCAGGGAAATTATTGCTAACACCTTCGTTAAATAATGGCTTATCACCAATAATTGGAACATCAGCGCGCAAGCCTAACGTTAACCTGAAACCCTCAAACGCATCAAACTCATCCTGAACATAAAACCCTAACTGAGCAGCGTTGAATTTTGCGGCGGGAGTGTTATTACCGGGAATTAAAGAATAAGTTGCCCTTGCTCTGAAAGGGTTATTTGCCAAATAGTCGGCTACGCTATTAAAATCCCAACGACCGTTAAGATTGTTGATAAATAAATTTTCGAACTTAAAGAACTCGTTATGTGTACCAAAGGTAAAAGTGTGCTTACCTGCGTAATATTTAAAGTTATCAGTTACTTCAAATATGTCTTGGTTAAGTTTATTGGCCACAGAGCTTCTTTCTGAACCTAAATATGCTGAGTTTGACGATATATTATCAATGTTATTAATCTGTATTTGAGGAAATATAGATCCAGCCACATCGCGGTTATCCCTAATAGCTGAATAACCTAATATCAAATTGTTCGAAAATCTGCTTGAAAAGTTTGACCTCAATTCAGCAACGGTAATGTTTTGCTTGTTATTAAATTTATAAGCATTGTTGCCAAAAGAGAAAGATGAACCAGAACGTGATAAATTATCATCGAAAGCACTAACGTAGTTATGACGAAGTGTTAACTGATGTTTGTCATTAATATTCCAATCTAAACGTACAAAAGCTTTATCATTTTCTCTTTTCAGATCAATAGGACCATAACTACCTACATCATAGCCGTAAGTTTGTAATGTGTAATCGGCTATTTGTTTTGCCGTTGCAGCGCTAATAGCAGCGCCTGTTTCGCCTGCATTATTTGCAAGAGGAGCAGATCTCCTACCCATTTCGCCACTTACAAAAAAGAATAATTTATTTTTTAAAATAGGGCCGCCTACCCTGAAACCGTATTGATTATCAGTAAAGCTTTGATATTTTGCATCAGTTAGCGGGTTTTTACCAACTAATCCCTGGCTCTTACCATAAAAATAAGCTGATCCCTGTACGTCATTAGTACCTGAACGGGTAACAGCATTTACGCCACCACCAGTAAAATTACCATAGGATACATCATAAGGCGCTAATACAACTTGAATTTCTTGAATCGCATCAAGCGAAATTGGCTGAGTGCTCGCCTGTCCGCCTGGTGTACCTGAACCTGAAAGGCCAAATACATCGTTATTTACCGCGCCATCAATGGTGATATTGTTAAACCTGTTGCTTACACCGCCAAATGAGTTACCATTGGCTTGAGGTGTTAAACGGGTAAAATCCTGCAAAGAACGAGATAAAGTTGGCAAACTCTCCAGTTGAGCTTTGCTAATATTTGTTGAAGCACCCGTACGCTTACTATTCATCACAGCATCCTTGCGGCCAGTGATTTGAACTTCAGACAGACTTACACCGTTTTGCGATAAAGTAAAATTAAGCACAAACTGCTCTCCTAACCTAAGGTTGATGTTATCAGTAACGCTTTTTTCGTAACCTATATATGATGCTTCGATCAAATAAGGCCCTCCAACGCGCATGTTGGGAATGGTATAACGACCATCGGCGTTTGTAGATGTGTAGTAATTGGTTCCGCTTGGTTGGTGAGTAGCTTTAACTGTTGCGCCAATTAAAGTTTCGCCTTTAGCGTCTTTGATAACCCCGGTTAAGCTACTCGTAGTTACCTGCGAATACGCTACACCCAAAGTCAACATGGAGAAAAATAAAAAAAGTAAAAACTTTCTCATGTGGTGAAAATTTGTTAATAGATCAGTTAATTAATATTTCCGCAAAAATATATAAAAGTTTCGCGCTCTATGTTAATTTAACATTAACTATTCTAAAAAATTTATCAACATTAATATGCAATTAATCAAAAAGTTATAATGCGCTGTTAATTTTATTGCTTATATCATATTAAAAAGCTTTAAACCTCAAAAACTGATGTTATGCCGTGTGTTAAAGTTACACAAGGGTGAAATTGGCTATTTCGGCATTTCGGGCTATTTACTTAGCTTTGGCAACAATAAAAACATATAACAAGTAAATATGAACTACGATCTAATTGTTATTGGTTCAGGTCCCGGAGGTTACGTTGCAGCTATACGTGCCTCTCAGTTAGGTTTAAAAACCGCGATTATCGAAAAAGAATCGCTTGGGGGTATATGCCTTAACTGGGGTTGTATACCAACCAAAGCTTTATTAAAAAGCGCCCAGGTGTTTGAATATATAAATCACGCCGCCGATTATGGTATAAAAGTTAACGGCGCCGGCGAGGTTGACTTTAAGGCTGTTGTAAAACGCAGCCGCGACGTGGCCGAAGGCATGAGCAAAGGTGTACAGTTCCTGATGAAAAAGAACAAGATCGACGTGATCATGGGCTTTGGTAAACTGAAAGGCAAAGGCACCGTTGAGGTGAAGGATGCTAACGGCGCTACTAAGGATTATACAGCTAAGCATATTATAGTTGCCACCGGTGGCCGCTCGCGCGAATTACCTAACCTTAAACAGGATGGTAAAAAGATCATCGGCTACCGCCAGGCAATGGTATTGCCGCAACAACCAAAATCAATGGTGGTTGTAGGTTCAGGCGCTATCGGTATCGAGTTCGCTTATTTCTATAATTCAATCGGCACTAAGGTTACCGTTGTTGAATTTTTACCAAACGTTGTGCCTTTAGAAGATGAGGAAGTATCTAAACAATTAGAGCGCTCGCTTAAAAAGCAAGGTATCAACATCATGACTAACTCAACTGTTGAATCAGTTGATACAGCTGGCGACCTTTGCAAAATCAATGTTAAAACCGCTAAAGGCAACGAGGTGCTTGAAGCAGAGATCGTATTATCAGCAGTGGGCGTAACCACCAACCTTGAAGGTATTGGCCTGGAAGAAGCAGGCGTAAAAACCGATAAAGGCAAGGTATTGGTTGATGACTACTATAAAACCAACGTTGACGGCATTTATGCCATTGGTGATATTGTTAAAGGCCAGGCCCTTGCTCACGTAGCATCTGCCGAAGGTATTACCTGCGTTGAAAAAATAGCGGGTTTAAATCCTGAGCCGATCAATTATAACAACATTCCGGGCTGTACATACTGCTCTCCTGAAGTTGCTTCGGTTGGTTATACCGAAAAAGCGGCTAAAGAAGCTGGTTACGAGGTTAAAGTAGGCAAATTTCCATTCTCCGCATCTGGTAAAGCAAGTGCTGCCGGCGCAAAAGATGGTTTTGTTAAAGTGATATTTGACGCTAAATACGGCGAGTTTTTGGGCGCGCATTTAATTGGTAACAACGTTACCGAAATGATTGCCGAGGTAGTAACTGCGCGTAAGCTGGAGACAACCGGGCATGAGATGATTAAATCAGTACACCCTCACCCTACCATGAGTGAGGCTATTATGGAAGCCGCTGCTGCCGCTTACGGCGAAGTGATCCATATTTAAAATAAAAAAATCTAAAACTAAAGCTCCTGTAGTCTTGCAGGAGCTTTTTTTGCTATCAACCTAAGCTTAATTTTATATGTTAAAACCTTTACAAGCACTAGTACTTATTTCCGGCCTTATCTGTTCGGCTGAATCATTTGCTCAAAACAATCAACTTCAGGGTTACATCATCAACGGATCAGACACTACAAAAGGTTATGTAAAATACCGAAATTGGGACAGAAGCCCGGAATCGGTTGAATTTTCGACATCCAACGGTACGTCATTCAGCAAAATTGTCCCCGCTGATGTAAACGAATTTGGCGTCTACTTAAAAAACGGCATTGAAAAATACCGGTCATTTAACATAAATATCGACAAATCGTCTGACAATATTCAGAATTACCGCCGTACTCCAGAAACAGTTTTTGAAAAGAAACAAATATTCGCATTGGTATTAGCTGACGGTACTATGCAGCTATACAATTATAAAGACAAACGAGACCATTTTATCTTAAAAAAAGGAAGCAATGAGGCCATTGAGCTCGTAAGCAATAAGTATATAGATGCAAATACCAAAAACGTTGTAAACAATCAGCAATACAAATCGCAATTGTACGATGCGATGAACGATTGCGAAAAGGTAGACATCAAAAAGGTGCGCACGTTGGCTTATAGCGCTTCTGCATTATCAAACGCTGTGGCTTTGTATAACGATTGCAATTCATCTGCCGGAAGCAAAACATCAAACAACACGTTTGAAAAAGGAAAACCGCAGCTGTTATTTAAGCTACTTGCCGGAACGTCGTTTACAAAACTTAGTTTAACCCGGAGCCAAAGCAGCGATGATCCTAACAATAACATAAAATCAGCCAATAACACGCAGCCGGTAATTGGCCTTGGTGTTGATTATATACTACCACGATCAAATTTTGGATTATTGTTTGAGGCACAATATTATCGTTTAAAAAGCCGCATAGGAATTATAGAAAGCGGATTGAGCAATACATCGATAAAACAATACGCATTTGATTTTAAATACATAAAAGCCAATGCGGCAGCTAAATACACATTTACCCAGAGTAATATAAAGCCATTTGTTATTGCAGGTATAACCAACAGTTTTGTAATAAACGCCAAAAGCGATTATTCGCACGTTCAGGAAGGTCCGATTGCTGTGGATGATACTTATCTTAAAGATGAAAAACCGGGCGTATATGAGATGGGCTTCTTAGGCGGCGCCGGTTTAAATTATAAAAACTACGGATTAGAGGCCCGTTATGAAGTAACAAGCGGATTTGATCTTTATGATTTTTATAATGCAAAACCAAAGATCATTTATTTGCTTTTAAGCTATAGGTTTTAAGTTTTCACTATGAATTTATACAGTATTGATACCGGTTTTTTCAAGCTCGACGGTGGTGCCATGTTCGGCGTGGTACCTAAAACTATTTGGAACAAAACCAATCCGGCAGACGGCAATAATCTGTGCAACCTGGCTATGCGCTGCCTGCTGGTTGAAGAAGGTGAACGGTTGATACTGATAGATACAGGTATAGGCAATAAGCAAAGCGAAAAGTTTTTTAGTCATTATTACCTGCATGGCGATGCTACGCTGGACAAGTCATTGGCTAAACATGGCTTTCACCGGGATGATATTACGGACGTATTTTTAACGCACCTGCATTTTGACCACGTAGGCGGTGCCATTATTCGTGATGGAGACAAGCTGTTGCCTGCCTTTAAAAATGCGACCTACTGGAGCAACGCACGCCATTGGGATTGGGCGGTAAACCCAAACGAAAGAGAAAAAGCATCTTTTTTAACAGAGAATATATTGCCCTTGCAGGAAAGCGGACAGTTGCAGTTTGTTGAGGACAAAGATGGCATTAGCTTTTTACCAGGATTTGACGTAAGATTTGTTAACGGACATACTGATGCGCAAATGCTGCCGTTAATTAATTACAAAGGTAAAAAGCTATTGTACATGGCAGATTTGCTGCCTACGGTTGGGCATTTGCCCCTTCCTTATGTTATGGCTTATGATATGTTCCCGCTGACGACGCTGAGCGAAAAGAAAGCCTTTTTAACGGAAGCTTTAGAAAGCGAATATATTTTATTTTTAGAGCACGACGCGGAAAATGAGTGCTGCGCCCTGCAACAAACAGAAAAAGGCATCCGTTTAAAAGAGACGTTTAATTTGCATGAATTTATTTAATGCTATATAATATTTGTGTAAATATGCTATATTACAGTGCTAAATAGCGAACAAATTTGTACCTTTGCACGTTCAATTCCAAACAAAGAATCGAGGTTATAAAAATAGATGAGACAACTCAAAATAACACAATCCATTACCAATCGTGAATCGCAATCACTTGATAAATATCTTCACGAGATTGGTAAAGTTGACCTGATAACTGCCGAAGAAGAAGTAATTTTAGCCCAAAAGATACGCGAAGGCGACCAAGCCGCTCTTGAACGTTTAACTAAGACCAACCTTCGCTTTGTTGTTTCTGTAGCTAAACAATATCAAAACCAGGGCTTAACCCTGGGCGACCTTATAAACGAAGGTAACCTTGGCCTGATCAAAGCAGCCAAGCGTTTTGACGAAACCAAAGGTTTTAAATTCATTTCATACGCTGTATGGTGGATCCGCCAGTCGATATTGCAGGCTATTGCCGAGCAATCGCGTATTGTGCGTTTACCGTTGAACCAGGTAGGTTCATTAAGTAAAATCAGCAAGGCTTTTTCCAAACTGGAGCAGGAGTATGAGCGCGAGCCATCACCTGAAGAGCTTGCCGATATATTGGAAACTACAGTTGACAAGATATCAGATACGTTGAGCAACTCTGGCCGCCATGTATCTATGGATGCACCGTTTGTTCAGGGTGAAGAAAATACGCTGTTAGACGTACTGGAAAACCACGAGCCTAATACCGACTCGATACTGATCAATGAGTCATTATCAGAAGAGATCAAACGTTCATTATCTACATTAACAGAACGTGAACGCGAGATCATTGTATTGTTCTTCGGCCTGGGTACAAACCACCCGCTATCGCTTGAAGAGATAGGCGAGAAATTTAACCTTACACGAGAACGTGTGAGGCAGATAAAAGATAAGGCGTTGCAAAGATTGCGGCACACCTCCAGGAGCAAGATCCTGAAATCATATTTAGGTTAACATAAAGAAGCCTTCTTAAATTGAGAAGGCTTTTTTATTTGGGCTGACCGTCTTTTTTTTATCCATCAGCTTTGATATCTAGCAATAATGTTATTTAATTGTCTAAGTAAAGTTTTAATTATTGTTTGATCAAAGGATAGGGTAAATACTAATTTTGCGTCAAAATTTTCCCGAGCCGTCACTGTCAATTCAAAATGCCCTACACCGTCCCCTTGAATAAATAAACATAAACCTCTTTCAAGCGGTTCAAAATTCGCAGTGCCCGCCAGGTTATCATACAATGCGTCAATCTGCTTTCTTAAATTGATAAAATCATGTATCATCAATTGGGTATGATACTCTCCATAAAAGCAAGACGCTTTTACTCTAACTAAGCAATCTATCCAATATCTGTCCCATTCTTCATCTGCAGTGGGATGCGATAGTTTTAAAGGAGTAACAAACACGCTATCTCCATGATCCACTATCTCAAAATATAAATCCTCTTCCAATATCATAAAATCAGTAGAATCAAATTTAGAATTTATCTATAAATCTAAAGCAAACACAAATTTTATATGCTTGTTGATTTGATTTATGCTACCCGCCGATTACGAACACCTCACCCCTGCCCAAGCCATAGCTTACCAGCACGAGTTGCGTAAGCAAATTCAAATAAAGCCGCTCGATAAGCCTATCCAAACCATTGCCGGGGCTGATATATCATTCAATAAACACGAGGAAACAGTTTACGCGGGCATCGTGGTTTTTAGCTATCCGGAGCTCAAGATAATAGGCAACGCCACAGCAATCAGCCGCACATCGTTTCCTTACATTTCAGGGCTATTGGCATTCCGTGAAGTACCTGCCTTACTGGAGGCCTGGAATAAATTAGAGAGCAAACCCGATTTGCTGGTGCTCGACGGGCAGGGCATAGCGCACGAACGGCGCTTAGGCATCGCAACGCATTTTGGTTTGGTTACCGGAGCAACCACCCTGGGCTGCGCCAAAAGCCGATTAGCCGGTATTTTTCAGGAACCAGCGAATGAACCTATGGTCGAAAGTCCGCTGTACCACAAAGGCGAGCAGGTTGGTGTTGCCCTACGCAGCAAGCGAAATTGTAACCCGCTATTTATTTCACCGGGTAACAATATTGATATACCACAAAGCGTTGAGGTGATAAAGCAATGCATTCGCGGTTACCGTATGCCCGAACCTACACGGCAGGCCCACCTGTTGGTAAACAAGATACGGATAGCCAACGGCAGCGCTCCTAACAATCAACATGACCTTTTCAGCTAATTTTTACTATTAAAAAAAATGAAACGACTGACAACGCTCATCTTTCATTTTTACCGCCCTGTCTTTTTTGTTAACCTGATTTTTAGTTTATGCGCAATTTTTAATTTGATAAAGCTTGGTTTAGTGGCTATGCCTATCGTATTAGTAATTAAAATTTTCGGCTATTTGATGTGCGTAGGCTACCAATATTTCTTTTCAGCAAAAAGCTACTTTTACTATCGCAATGCCGGCTTCAGTGCCAAGCAGATGTATACTTACATTTTCATTTTAGATGCGCTGATATTTATCCTTTTATCAACCATAATCTTAATCCCTACCTATGCATTCGCACACGTTAAAGGTTGATAGCGTGCAGCTCGAGTTTGACGACCGCAAAATATTGCAGGATGTATTTTTGTCGTGCTCAACCGGCGAGGTTGTTGGCTTGCTCGGCCGTAACGGTTGTGGCAAATCATCGTTATTACGAATAATCTTCGGAAGTTTAAACTGCGGCTACAAGCATGTAAGTGTTGACGGGCAGCATATAAGCAAAGGTTATCATAAAAACCGTATAGCTTACCTGCCCCAGCATAACTATCTGCCCTCGGGCATCAAAATATGCAAATTGGCCAAGCCGTTTGTTGATCCTTTGTTATGGAGTAATTTTAGCGATCACCCCGCCTATCAACAGCATCGATATAAAACAGTCGGCGAGCTTTCGGGTGGTGAGTTAAGGCAGCTGGAAACATTGATGATCGTATATAGTCGCGCCGACTTTATTTTACTTGATGAACCGTTTACCCATATTTCGCCCGTGCAGGCCGATACCTTAAAAACTTTAGTAAAAACATGTGCCAAAACAAAAGGCATTATAGTTACCGATCACCAATACTACAATGTGCTTGGTGTGAGCGACCGCATCATTTTGCTCGACAATGGATGTACCCGACCGATAAAAGATGACGCCGATTTAGTAACTTATAATTATTTAAACAAAAAGTAACTATTTGAACGTTATAGCATGTAACACAGTGATGTGTTGTGCCGTCTTATAGATATCACAACCTTACTGATGCGCAAACTTTTAACATACCTTATTATGATTTTGCTGGCAATGGGCGTTCAGGCGAACGCCCATGCAGGCCATATCAGCATAGGGGGTATTTACATCAGCAGTTTCGACGATCCGGAGCCAGACCCTTATGGCAATTTCAGCACGCTTACCGTTCCGATAAAAAGAGCAGGCAACCTTATTATTGTTGAAGCACAGGTTGATAGCATTATTGGCAATTTTGTGTTAGACACAGGCGCTCCTCACCTTGTATTAAACGCCACTTACTTCAGGGATATGCCGAGGATAGCCAACCAGGAATCAGGCGGGGTGAACGGCGAAGTAGCCAACTCTTTCGTTACTGAGGTACAAAATTTCGCGATACTTGATTTGTTTTATAAGCGCTTAAAAGCTGACGTTACCGATTTATCGGCTATTGAGAACGGGCGCAATATCAAGGTACTTGGCCTGTTAGGTACGCGTTTATTTGCCAAACTGGCCATAACGGTTGATATATTTAACAACATGCTATATATCCATAAACTGGATAGTGAGGGCAACTTTGACCAGGCCGAATTACCGTTCAGCAAACCGTTTATGACAACAGGTTTCAAATTGATGAACGATGTTATCTTCCTCAAAACAACCGTGAACAACAATATTCTTTGGATGGCCTTTGATACCGGGGCCGAAACTAACTTGCTTGATTACAGGCGTTCAAAAAAAATAATACAAAACTTTGAAGTACTAAGCACCTCGAAATTAACCGGCGTGGGTGGCTCCAAGTTTGAAATAATTTATGCTAAATTAGATCAACTTACCGTGGGCGACAAACTGTTTACAAAAAACCAGGTAGTGCTAACCAGCCTTGACAATATGGGCAAAGCCTATGGCCACTCGGTTGACGGAATTTTGGGTTACGACTTCTTTATGCGCGGGGTTTTCACAATAAACTTTGTAAAAAAGGAGTTTGCGATGTATACTTATAAGGTATGAAGTTTTTAGGGTGTTGGTTTATCTTATTGCTGCTGTTGGCAGATGGTTTGCCTGTGCTCGCGCAGCAACGTAACAGCCTTACTATTGCGAACGATAAATTGATATTGCAAATTGACAAACGCTCAACCCCAAATTACCTCGACACCTTACTTACCCGCGCGGGTGTGAACGGCGCTGGTATCAGCGCAAAAATATTAAAGGGTGATTACAGTCCGCTTACCAGGCAGGGTTGGCAAATCACTGAAAAGGATAGGTTTAAGGTAAAATTCAACCGTCCGCTAAACATCAGCGTTAATATTCAACCTCAGCAGCCATTCATCATCACCACAAATAACGTAAACAGCGAAGGCAGTCCCGGTTACCCGGCGGATGTACTTTATGGTGTAAACAAGTTTAACAGGCAAACGGTGTATGAACTCCCCAATGGCGCAACACGCTTTTTTGTTCCTGGTAATCTTACCGCAAAGCGGGTAATGCTATCCGGCAATTTCAATATGTGGAGCCTTTCAAAAGGTGTTATGCTGAAAACAGATAGCGGTTGGATAACGGATATAAAGCTTAAGCCCGGAGTTTATGCTTACAAGTTTATTATTAATGGCCGTTGGACCCACGATGCAAATAACAAGCTAACCGAAGATGATGGCTTTCATAGCGTAAATTCCATTTATTACCGCTACAATTACACTTTTAAACTAAATGGCTTTCAAAAGTCAGCCCGGGTAATTGTAGCGGGCAGTTTTAACCGCTGGAAAGTGAATGAGATACTCCTGATGCGTAAAGGGAACAGTTGGCAGGCGTCAATGTACCTGCACGACGGCATGCATTTATACCGCTTTATGGTGGATAATAAATGGATTACCGATCCGGCGAATAAAGTTAAAGGTTTGGATGAAAAAGGACTGATAGCCTCCGCAATCAATTTGGGCGAAACCGTAAACTTTAAACTTAAAGGCTACGCCAATGCCGGCAAGGTGTCCGTAGCTGGGAGTTTTAATAACTGGCAGGCAGACCGCATCTTTCTAAAAAAAATAAATAATGTGTGGCAGTTGCCGGTAATTATGCCCGAAGGGAACTACGGCTATAAATTTACAGTTGATGGCAGGTGGATAACCGACCCGGCTAATACTTGCTATGTAGAAGACGGCGGGGAAACCAATTCCTTTATATCCGTTAGCCCTAACCATACCTTTAAACTCCGTGGTTACCCCAACGCGCAAACCGTGCGGGTGGCAGGCAGCTTTAACAACTGGAATATGGATGAGTATACTATGGGCCGCAAAGGCGATGAGTGGGTGCTGAGCATCAAACTACCTATTGGTAAAACCCGGTATAAGTTTATTGTAGATGGTAACTGGCTGCTCGACCCGGCTAATAAACAGTGGGAAGCAAACGAGTTTGATACCGGTAATTCGGTGATATGGATTGACCCTGAAACCTTAACCAAAACAAGATAAAATAATGAAACTATTGATTTACCAGGTTGATGCCTTTACCGATCAGTTGTTCGGCGGCAACCCGGCCGCAATTTGTCCGCTTGACGAGTGGCTGCCCGATGAACTAATGCAAAAAATTGCCGTTGAGAATAATCTGGCGGAAACCGCCTTTTTTGTAAGAACCGACTTTGGTTATAAATTACGTTGGTTTACGCCCGAATATGAAATTGATTTATGTGGGCACGCTACCCTGGCCAGCGCGCATATTATTTTCACAGAGCTGGGTTATACTAATGATACTATTTATTTTGAAACCGTAAAAGCAGGCACGCTTGTAGTCAAGAAAGACGGCGACAAGTATAGTATGGACTTCCCATCGCGACCGGCTGAACCGGCCGAGTTACCGGATGGATTGATTGAAGCGCTTGGTATGAATGCGCCGCTTGATGTATTTCGTGGCCGCGATTATATGCTGGTATACGAAAGTGAGTACGATATCCGCGCCGCATCGCCTGATTTTGCCAAGTTAGCCAAGGTGCCAACAGTTGGCGTTATCATAACCGCGCCGGGTATCGAGGTTGACTTTGTGTCGCGCTTTTTTGCCCCCGCCGCCAGTATAAACGAAGATCCTGTAACGGGCTCGGCACATTGTAACCTGATACCTTATTGGGCTGACAAGTTAGGCAAGGATGATCTGCATGCTTATCAGTTGTCGGCACGTAAAGGCGAACTTTGGTGTAAGCTAAACGGCGACCGCGTGCTGATGGCCGGCAAGGCGGTAACGTTTTTAAAAGGCGAGATTTATTTATAGTCAATTCGAACTTCAACACCGTTTTATATCCCTATTGCCACAGATACGGATGTTTAGTATATTTCACCTTTATATCATCCCCTGAGGGGGAATAAAAGGTGCATGCAGCTTACACGGTTAGAAATTAAGGGTTTTAAAAGTTTCGGAGATAAGATCACCATCAATTTTAATGATGGCGTTACCGGGATTGTTGGCCCTAATGGTTGCGGCAAATCAAACGTGGTTGACTCGATACGCTGGGTATTGGGCGAGCAAAGTACGCGTGCCCTGCGGTCGGAGAAAATGGAAAACATCATTTTTAACGGCACCAAAAACCGCAAGGCAGCTAACCTGGCAGAGGTATCGCTCACATTCGACAACACAAAGAATGTATTGCCTACTGAATTTTCGCAGGTTACGCTCACCCGCAAACTTTACCGCACCGGCGACAGCGAGTACCGCCTGAATGATGTACAGTGCCGCCTGAAGGATATCACAGACCTTTTTTTAGATACCGGCATTGGGTCTGACTCCTACTCTATCATCGAATTGAAGATGATCGACGAGATCATCACCAATAAAGAAGGCTCGCGCCGCAATTTGTTCGAAGAAGCATCGGGCATATCAAAATATAAGCTCCGTAAAAAACAGACTTTTAATAAGTTAAGAGACACTGAAGCTGATTTGGCGCGAGTTGATGATTTGCTTTTCGAAATTGAAAAGAACCTGAAAACACTCGAAAATCAAGCGAAAAAAACCGAGCGCTATTATCGCCTGCGCGATCAGTATAAAGCGTTAAGCATTACACTGGCATCATTCCGCATAGCCTCTTTCAGCGAGTCGCTCGCGCGTATTGAGGATGAGGAGCAAAAACATCGTGCGGAAAAATCAGGCATTGTAACGCAGATAGATACTTTAGAAGCAGTTGTACAACGGCAGAAACTCGAGAGCATCACCAAGGAAAAAAATCTTTCGGTTCAGCAAAAAACCACCAATGAGTTTGTAGCCAAAATACGCGCATACGAAAGCGAAAAAAAAATAAAGAACGAGCAGCTTAAATTTCAACAAGATAAAGAAGCACGGCTCAATGATGAATTGGAACGCGACCGTAATCAGCTTAATCATGTGCTGTATAACCTGAAGCGCCTGGCCGAAGAAAAAATGCAGGAAGATGAAAACCTGCAAACCATACAAAGCCGCGTTGCTGATTTAAAAGACGCTGTTGATGAATTGCGTGAGCAACAAACCGAAGCGCGCAATGAGTTAAACGAGTTGACGAGCATTAACAATCGCCTGCAAAATCAGGTTTACAAAACCGAAAAGGATTTAGAAATACTCAGCATACAACAACAGGCGCTTGAGCAGGAAGGCCAGCGCAACATTGAGGATACGACCAATAAAGAAGCCGAGCTATCGCATTTTAACGAGGCCGTGGCCAATTTGCAAACACGGGTGGAAACCCTCGAAGGTGAATACCAGGCCGCTGTTGATTTTGAGAACAAACTACAAGAGCAAATAGCGCAAACGGAAACCAATATATCAACCCTTAAAGACACCATTACCGCTGAGGGGCGACGTTTGGATGCCAAGCAAAATGAATATAACCTTACCAAGAGCCTGGTTGATAACCTAGAAGGTTTTCCGGAGTCTATCCGGTTCCTGAAAAAGAATACGGACTGGGCTAAAAACGCGCCACTTTTCAGCGACGTGCTGTTTTGTCGTGAAGAGTACCGGGTAGCCATTGAAAATTACCTGGAGCCGTTGATGAATCACTATGTGGTTGAGAATTATGACGAAGCCATCAAAGCCATCAACATGCTCAGCAACGCGTCGCGCGGGCGGGCGCAGTTTTTTATACTAAGCAATTTTGGTAATGAAGCGGCCTCAACTCCAAATCCAATAGATAGCCGGGTACCTGCCCTATCGGTTATTGAAGTTGAAAAACGTTATCAGCCGCTGTGCAATCACCTACTCAAAAATGTGTACCTGGTAAATGATGATAATGGACAGGACATTGACAATGCAAGCTTGCCCGCCGATGTGGTATTGCTGGGTAAGAGCGGCAAGTTTAATAAATCAAAATACACCATGGCCGGTGGTTCAGTGGGTTTGTTTGAGGGTAAACGTATAGGGCGGGTCAAGAACCTGGAGAACTTGCTGAAGGAGATTAAGGGTATTGACGCGCAGGTAAACGCCGGCCGTGCTGAGTTACAAAACCAGCAGGATAAGCTGGTAGCCCTGAAAGCTGCCGGAAAAGCAAATGAGATACGCCAACAACAGCAGGAACTCAGCAAGCTGAATACGGAACTTATTACCATAAAAACCCGGCAGGAACAATACCAGGCTTTTATTGAGAACAGTCTTAACCGCAAGCAAGATATTGCCAATAAGATTGAAAGTATCACGCAGAATATTTTAAAGCTGAAGCCCGAACTGGAAGAGCTGAAAACGCAAAAGCAGATACAGAACGAGCAAATGCTGGAGAAGCAAGCGGACTTTGCTGAGCTGAACGAGTTGGTAACGGTACGGTCAAACGCTTATAACCAAGAGAACATCCGTTTTCATCAGCAGCAAAATAAGGTATCGGGCTTGTTTAAGGATATTGAGTACCGCGAGTCGCAACAGGAAAGCCTTGATACCCGCATAAGGCAAAACAGCTCGGAATTAGAAAAGGTTAAGGCGGCTATACACGAAAACTTGCAGCAAACCGGCCACTCTGACGATGACCTGCTGGAGATGTATGAGCAAAAAGAACTGCTTGAAAAAGCTACCCAGCAAGCGGAACAGGAACATTATACCTGGCGTGGTAAAATTGCCGAAACTGAAAATGAGATTGCCACCCTGCGCCGTAAAAAGGATAACGCCGAAATCATTGAGAATGAGCTTCGTGACAAACGAAACAGCCTTAAAATAGAATTGAACAGCTTAAAAGAGCGCCTCTCGGTGGAGTTTAATGTAGAAATTGAGGATTTACTCGAAACCGAAATACCTGAAGGTGAGAATGAGGACGATCTTCGTGAAAGAACGGATAAACTAAAAAAACAACTGGATGATTTCGGCGCCATTAACCCGATGGCAGTTGACGCTTATAACGAGATGAACGAGCGTTACGAGTTTATCCAATCGCAAAAACGTGATCTGGCTGAAGCTAAGGCTTCATTGTTAGCTACCATTCAGGAGATTGATGATACCGCGAGAGAAAAATTCATGTCGGCATTTACTATGGTGCGCGAAAATTTCATAAAGGTTTTCCGTTCGCTGTTTAACGAGCAGGATTCATGCGACCTGATCCTGACCGACCCGGAAAAACCGTTGGAATCAGACATTGATATCATCGCGCGCCCGAAAGGCAAACGCCCCCTGTCCATCAACCAATTATCCGGTGGCGAAAAAACGCTGACAGCTACAGCGATACTATTTTCCCTTTACCTGCTCAAGCCTGCGCCTTTTTGTATTTTTGATGAGGTGGATGCTCCTTTGGATGATACGAACATCGATAAGTTCAATAACATCATCCGCACTTTCTCTAAAGATTCGCAGTTTATCATCGTGTCGCATAACAAACGCACTATTGCCAGCACCGATGTTATATATGGTGTAACCATGGTTGAGCAGGGCATCTCGCGCGTAGTTCCGGTAGATTTACGGGAGCTTGTAGATTAAAAAAAAGCGGCACTTTTCAGCACCGCTTTCGCATTTTAGTGTCTATTTGGTTAATTATTTCAATCTTTCAGTAACCATACCTTTAAAGTGTGGCCTTTCCAGCTTCAAGCCTAAATCCCGGGTTTGATCTGCTGATAAAACACGTACGGCATTTACACGTTTGGTTTGCTGGTTAGCTAATGACAAGTAGTTGCCCGTTGTAATATAGTTAATGGCCCTTTGCGTGCACTGCTCATCAGCGTCGCCAAAATCGTGCGCTACGTCATCCTCTGCCACAACACCAGGAAATGCGGTTGAGCCTGGTGCCATACCTGCATAGTAATCAGCTTTACCGGCTGAATTACGGGTTTCAAACTCCGGAATATATAATTCGTACTTGGTAATAGGTATAGCGAAAAAGCCTACCGGTTTGCCGTAACTGGTTTCACCCACAATTTTTACATCCATGTGCGGTAGCAAGGTGTTAATAGTTAATTCACTCGCTGATGCAGTTGAGCCGGATACTATAAATACTACTTTACCCAAATTCAATGATCCTTTTTTGCTGAATTTTTCCTGATTGTTTTCAGGTTTGAAAGATCCGGCGGTTAGTTTACCATCAAAAACGCTTTTATTAATCAAGGTATATTTATTGTCCTGCAAGCCCTGATTAAAGTAGTAAGTATACATGACCTGGTTATTCTTGGCCGGCGGCACAATCAGATTACATAAGTAATCGGCTGTTGCTACATAACCACCACCGTTATAACGGAAGTCTACTATTAAGTCGGTTATGTTTTCGCTATTGAATAGTGTAAACGCCTGGTCAATTTTAGGCTGTGCATTTGCCGGTGAGGTAAAGGTGTTAAATACCATGTACCCAATTTTTTTGTTGCCAACGGCAAATACCTTGTAAGCAAGTACCGGGTTAATGGTATAGCTTGCCGTATTAATATCAATATTAATTGTTGAGCCATCAGGCTTTTGCAAGCCTAATTTAATGTTGTTGCTCGAGTAAAATGAATTAACAATAAACTGTATATCTGAGTTTGATTCCGGGTTCCAGGATGTGCGGTTGTTTATCCTCGTAACTTTGTAACCGCGCTTAACACCAGCGTTACCGGCAGGTGAGTTAGCATAAACATATTTAATATATAAACTACCTTCGGCATCAAAACGTGGCTCGAAGCCGAAGTCGCCGCTGGCCTGGCCGCCCAATTCGCCCGATGTGGTGCCATCATCAATAAAAGAGTATTTTGATGTGCCCGGATTTGATCGATTATATTCATACGCTCGAGCTGTAGAGGGGTTTTTAGCGTATTGCGACAACGCGTCAACCTCATTCTGTAATGCTTCCAATTCGTTTGATCCGGTGAACGAACGAGGTTTAAATTCGGAGTAAGTAGGCAACTGATTGTTCCACAGGTAATCTTCCTGTGCATATAGCAATACAGAGTCTTTAACTTTTTCTATTGTTGATCCGGTTGTAGGCGGGGTGTTTTTATCATCCTCCCCTTCTGAATTTGTGTTTTTCTCCTTTTTACATGCTGTAGCTAATACAGCAAAAGAAAACGCGGCGGCGTAGATATATTTTTTCATTGTTCTAAATATAAGTATCTGAACGTTATATACACAAATATGTTACAAAAACCGTTGCGAAATTACAAAGTCAATGCACGCAGCCTGTGCGCATTGTTCGTCGGCTTCTGTTACACCAATCATTACCGCTTGCCGGCGCTCTATGTTATGATCGGCAAGCAATTGGTTAACCGCGTCAGGCTCGGGTTTGGCGCTTATTTCATCAGCAAAGTAGCAGGTTAAATACGGCTCGAGTCCGTTCCATTCGGTTTGCTTTATTTTATTTAGCTGCTGCTGCGGGTTACCATTAGTTACAACGAAAATCTTTTTCCGGTCAACTACTATCTGCTGTAATAACTCCAGCATCCGCTGAAATAATAACAACTTCAACGGTAATTTTGATGTGATCAGCATATCATCAAAGTTGCAGCGGTACTTTTCGTCAATTCCAAATTTTTGCTTCAGCGCATCAAAAACCGCTTCGTGGCCGTGTTCCTGATAGGTTTGCGTCATCAACGATGTCATGGCCTTAGCATCCCATAACTCGGTATATTCTATCATACCGGCAAAAAGATAGTATACCTGGAACAGGTAATCTTTTTCTGGATAAAGCACGTTATCCAGTTCAAATATAAAGGCTTGCTTTTTGGGGTCTATATCGTTATAGGTCATCAGGCAGGTGCAATACAATATTAAACTCGTTAAACAATTGCGCAGCTTCAGCAAGCAAAACGGCTTCCTGTTGCTCCAACGGGAAAACAGCCACGACACCCTTATCCAAACACAGGGTAAGCATTTGATGCGCGTAGCTTGCAGATGACGGATGCGGCAGTTGCAGCATCTTCCCTGCTTCTATCATAAACGCAGGTAACTCCCGGTAATCGCCAAGCAATATTTTATCGCCAAGTGTCTGTTTCAGTTGATGGGCACGGGCGTTGGTCGCCCCGGTTATTAAAGTAAAAGGCATTTTATGATTGTTGTATCAAACCGTCCTTCATGATAACCTTACGGTCTGACAGTGCGGCAAGGTCCTCATTATGCGTTACAATGATAAAGGTTTGGTTAAACTCGTTACGCAATCTTACAAAAAGCTCATGCAATTCACGTGCGTTGGTAGAGTCAAGGTTCCCCGATGGTTCGTCGGCAAATATCAAGGCCGGATTATTTACCAGCGCCCTTGCTACCGCTACACGCTGCTGCTCCCCCCCCGACAGTTGATTGGGTTTATGCTGCAGCCTGTCGGCAAGGCCAAGCCGTTCCAGTAACTCGGTAGCGCGCGCTTCAGCCTCATGTTTTGAGGTGCCGGCTATAAAGGCGGGTATACAAACGTTTTCTAAAGCAGAAAACTCCGCAAGCAAGTGGTGAAACTGAAATATAAAGCCTATATGCCGGTTACGGAACGCGCTTAAATGTTTACTTTTTAAGCGGCTCACCTCGGTGTTATTTATATGAATAGTACCAGAGTCGGGCCTGTCTAAAGTGCCCAATATATTAAGCAATGTACTTTTACCCGCGCCGGAAGCGCCGAGTATACTTACAATTTCGCCTGTATTTACCTCAATATCCACCCCTTTTAATATCTGGAGAGAACCGTATTTTTTATGTATGGACTGCGCTTTAAGCATAAAGCAAAGGTAATTTTTATAATTATTTAAAAACACAAAATCGCCAATTCTAAAATTTCATTTTTGTTAACATAAACATAAAATATAGCCTTGATTTATACATTTTAATTCATAAATTTGAAATAATTATAATTATAGACAATCTATATCATAAACAACCTTGGCACATTTAAACTTATCTGCTGTGTTATATTCTGTTAGCACTAACCATTCAACAAAACATACGCTATGCATTCGCTAAAATTTACGGGCATCTTATTTGCAATATTTCTTATTCCGTTTGTTTTACGCTTATTCGGCCTTGAGCCATACCCGGCAATTCTTTTCCCATCCGGACCAGAAACGGTAAAACAGGTAAACGGCAAAACCGAAATTGAGACTAAACAACTTTTTGCCAAAAAGCAAAATGGGCAATGGGCGTTGGTTGAACCAAAGGCATTTATGTACCCTGTATCGGCTATTCAATTGGCTAAGCTGGTATCAAAAAACATGGGCTTTAAAAAACAGAAGCCTTTTCCGTTGAAAGGAAAAATCGGTATTGTAAACTACCTTTACCGCTCGCAAAACAGTTCATCAAGCGCAGCAGAAGAAGCGGAACTACGTAACTGGATAAAAAAGCGCTTAAAGCGTGGCAATTATCAAACATCTGAAGTTAAGGTGGCAACCTACTCCAATATTATTTCAACTACAAACGGCAATATTCTAAAAAAAGAACTAAAGGATGAAAAGTACTACAACCTGGATTAATTCAATCAACAACCGGTTTTGGCGCACCATCGTTAACTCCACCGCTACCGGGGTAGAATCTGTTGCTGTTTTCAGGATAATAATGGGCATTTACCTGTTGTTTGTAACCACCCCTACCTATACCTGGATTGCTGATTTGCCAAAGGCCTTATATACACCGCCAATAATCAGCTTTGTTAACTTGTTAGCGAGCGATTTCCCTGGTAGAAATTTCCTGGTTACCGTTGATTTTTTAATGGTGGCTTCTATTGTGGGTATTGTGCTGGGCATTTATTCACGCTTTGCTACGTTGGCCTTTGTGATATTAAAAGTTTCAGTATTGAGTTTCCAGTATTCTTTTGGTAAAATAGACCATGACATCATGCTACCGGCAACATTAGCGTGTATGGCCTTTTCAGGTTGGGGACAAACTCTGGCTTTAGTTCCGGATAAAAGATCAAAATGGGACTCTCCCTCGAAAAGCCTTTCGGTTATAGCGGTATTAATAGGTTTTGGATATTTTAGTGCGGGCATAGAGAAAGCTATACATTGGTTAAATTTCGATCTTAACTCAAACGGCACGGCACGCTGGTTTTATCTTGGCCTTTATAACCTGCAACGTCAGCCAATACTTGCTCCCGCCTTGAAAAACGCACCATTTTGGTTTTTTAAAATTATGGATGTTGTGGGCGTAATATTTGAGCTGACTCCTATTATAGCTGTCCTTATATCCCGCAAGGCGTGGCGAATCTGGTTGTTTTTTGCGGCAGCGTTTCACCTGGTTAATTATCTGCTGTTTAACATTAATTTTATTGGTAACGGATTAGTTTATATTGCATTTATTAACTACAAGCCTGTTTACAGGTATGTGGCCAACCTGACCAAGTCATACATAGCCAAAGCACTTATCCTGGCTGCCGTTGGCTATGCGGCGGTAATAAGGGGAATAAGTATTCTGACATCTCAGAACGTTGGCATCATCTTCATCCCTGATAATGGTAATGCTAATTTATATTGCATGCTGATAATATGGGCGCTGATTTGTGCCGCTCTCTTCATAACAATCTTCAAAACTGGAAAACAACCCGTGCATGACGATTTAGAGGTTGTCTCTCCGCAATTGACTTGATTACAAAATATTTCCTTATAGCACTTGCTTGCTATAATATTAAAAACAATTTGCATTACTCAACTACACGTTGTATGTTTATGATATAAGTTCTTTATAACCAGAAAAATAAGCTATATCCCATCCCCTATCTAAATTCTATGTTACTTGTGCTGATTTTAGGGTATGGTAAATTCATGGTTACGCCGAGCTATTCGTGATCACAATATTGCGACTAACCGGATTCATTTTTAAATTTATTAAAACCTAATCTTATGCCATGTACTCTACAAGATTCACCTTTCTGTTGTTGCTTTGCCTGATTATTCCTTTCAGCTTAAGGCTGATGAAGTATGAACCCTATCCTGCAGTACTTTTGCCATCCGGGCCGCAAACTGTAAAAAAAACTCAGGGAAGCATCCGGATGGAGTTTAAACAAGTATTCGGCCTCAACCCTAACAATAATTGGAAGCGCATTGAGCCGAAAGAATTTATGCATCCCGCGCCAGCGGCGTACCTCACCAACCTTACTTTAAAAAATATGGGTTTTAAGGAGCTTAAGCCCCACTTGTTTAATGGCAGATATGCTCTGGTGAATCACTTTTTTCGCTTCCACCGAGGCGGTGCGACAAACTCAAATACCGAGGACCTACGCGATTGGCTTAAGGGTCGGCTGGCCAAAAGTGGTTACCAAACATCAAAGATAAGGGTGAGCACTTATGTGAATACCATATCAACAGCTAACGGAGAAATAACAAAGAAAGAACTTAAAGAAGAAAAATATTATGACCTCGATTGATAAGATCACCTATAAATTCTGGAGCGCGGTGGTCAGATCAACCGCAACAAACGTTTTCTCGTTAGCCATTTTCAGAATACTAACCGGTACTTTTTTGCTATTAGTGCTTACTATTAATTATGCCTGGATGGCTGATTTACCTTTGGCGCTATTTACACCACCCGTATTAAGTCCGATAAATTTATTTGCAACAGGCTTTCCGCACAAGGCATGGTTGCTAATAGCAGATTTTACATTACTACTCACACCTATCGCAATTATTTTAGGTATAAAGCCCCGGATGGCTACGCTTCTGTTCGCCCTTACACGCCTACTTGTGCTCAACTATCAATATGCCTTTGGAAAAATTGATCATGAAATATTATTGGCAACCATGCTGGTGTGCTTGGCGTTTTCAGGCTGGGGACAAAGATTGGCGATATGGCCCGATAAAGCCTCCCGGTTTGATTCCACCACAAAGAGCCTTGCCCTGCTTGCCGTTTTAATTTGCTTTGGCTATTTCAGCGCGGCTTTTGAAAAGGCTATTTTCTGGCTTAACTTTGACATGAACACGACCGGATCAGCACGCTGGTTTTATAACTCCTTATATAACTATCAGCGTGAGCCTCTCCTTGCGCCGCTGCTTAAAATGTCGCCATTCTGGGTTTTTAAAGCAATGGATATTACAGGCGTTATTTTTGAGTTGCTGCCGTTTGCGGCGCTGCTGTATTCACGCAAACTATGGCAAAGCTGGCTTTTGCTCGCAGCGGGCTTCCACCTGGTTAACTTGCTGTTTTTCAATATAAACTTCATTGTTAACGGTATAGTATACCTTGCTTTTATAGACTATACCACCATCTACGCTACTGTACGGAGATTAATAGCTACACCATGGTTTAAGGCAGCTGTTGCGGGTATCATTATTTATGCCGCTTACGTACGTGTTGTAAGTATACTAACCTTCGAAAAAATAGGAATTGTGTTTTTGCCTTACAGCGTAAACATGCAGCTATACGGGATGGTAAGCTTATGGCTGCTGATTTGCACCACCATGCTCATTGGCATCCTGTATTCAAAAGAAGAGACTACACTCAGCCGTGCCGACATTTTATCACAACAAATACACAAAAGCAACTTAATAGATCATCAAACTACCATTTAAAGCAAAAAAGTGTAGATTTACCGCAAATACTATTTAGAACATGAACATTCACGAATATCAAGGTAAAGCTATCTTAAAAAGCTTTGGTGTAAGAGTTCAGGAAGGCATTGTTGCCGACACTGTTGATCAGGCTGTTGAGGCGGCGCAAAAGCTTAAGGATGAGTACAACTCAGACTGGGTTGTGGTAAAAGCACAAATACATGCAGGTGGCCGCGGTAAGGGCGGTGGTGTTAAGCTGGCTAAAAATCTTGACGAGGTTAAGGAGAAAGCGGGCGCTATCATCGGTATGCAACTTGTTACCCCGCAAACCGGTCCTGAAGGTAAAAAGGTTAACAAGGTATTAATTGCGCAGGACGTTTATTATCCTGGTGAAAGCGAAACCAAAGAGTTTTATGTGAGTGTTTTGCTTGACCGTGCTAAAGGCCGTAACATCATCATGTACTCTACCGAAGGTGGTATGGACATTGAAGAAGTGGCTGAACACACACCTGATAAGATATTTAAAGAAGAAATTGATCCTAAAGTTGGTTTACAAGGTTTTCAGGCACGTAAAATTGCCTTTAACCTGGGCCTTTCAGGCGATGCCTTTAAGGACATGACCAAATTTATCACCGCTTTATACAAAGCATACATTGCTACCGATTCGTCAATGTTTGAGATCAACCCGGTTTTAAAAACATCTGACAATAAAATATTAGCCGTTGACGCCAAGGTAAACCTTGATGACAACGCGCTGTACCGCCACCCGGATTACGCCGCCCTGCGCGATACATCAGAGGAAGACCCTACTGAAGTTGAGGCCAGCAAATCAAACCTTAATTATGTTAAGCTTGATGGTAATGTAGGCTGTATGGTTAACGGCGCCGGCTTAGCTATGGCTACCATGGATATTATTAAAATTGCCGGTGGCGAACCTGCTAACTTTTTGGACGTAGGTGGTACCGCTAATGCGCAAACGGTTAAGGCTGGTTTTAACATCATATTACAAGACCCTAATGTGCGTGCTATCCTGATCAACATCTTTGGTGGTATTGTACGTTGCGACCGCGTTGCACAAGGCGTAATTGATGCTTACCAGGAGATTGGTAACATTCCGGTGCCGATCATCGTTCGTTTGCAAGGCACCAACGCTGCTGAAGCGAAAGAACTGATTGATAACTCCGGCTTAAAAGTTTTCTCGGCCATCTTGCTTAAAGAAGCTGCTGAACGTGTTAAAGAAGTTTTAGCGAACTAATAACCCGTTTACATCTGAATACAAAGGGGACGCTTGTCCCCTTTTTTATTTACACGATATTTAAACTAAGTAAGCCAATTGTGCGTTTAAACATTCATTGTCTGCTGATTGTCAGAAGATAAAATACAATTAAATGTTTAAACATCTATTTTTATATTTGTACTGTTAATCAACAAGTAAATAAAAATTTAAATCACATACTATCATGGCAACTACAACATGGGTATTAGACCCAACCCACTCAGAAGTACAGTTTAAAGTTAAACACCTTGTAATTTCAACTGTAACAGGTTCATTCAAAAGTTTTGAAGGCAAGCTTGAAACAGAAGGTGATGAC
Organism: Mucilaginibacter roseus; assembly: GCF_021215455.1. Lineage (GTDB taxonomy): Bacteria > Bacteroidota > Bacteroidia > Sphingobacteriales > Sphingobacteriaceae > Mucilaginibacter > Mucilaginibacter roseus. The sequence continues at coordinate 121,521 of NZ_JAJPWV010000005.1, forward strand.
ATTACAAACGGTAAGGTTGAATTTTCACTTGATGTTAATTCAATTGATACTAACCAGGAACAACGTGACGGCCACCTGAAAGGTCCGGATTTTTTTGATGCGGATAACCATCCGAAAATCACTTTCAAATCAACCAGCCTGACCGCTAAAGGCGATGACGAATACGTTGCTGAAGGCGACTTGACTATTAAAGGCATCACCAAACCGGTAACTTTGAACGTAGAGTTCGGTGGCTCGGCTGATGACTTCTATGGCAATACTAAGGCAGGTTTTGAAGTAACCGGCAAAATTAACCGTAAAGAGTTTGGTTTAACCTGGGATGGCGTAACCGAAGCCGGTTCAATTGTTGTTGGCGACGACATTAAACTAATAGCCAACGTACAGTTCGCAAAGCAGAAGTAATTTTTTAGTACCGATATATTTGAGAGCCATCTGCTGAGCAGGTGGCTTTTTTGTTTACGTGCCGTTGTTATTTAGTGTATATTGCTACGGCAAATTAAATGAAAATCATATCTCTCCTCCTTCTTCTTACACTTACTACTTTTTCATTTTCATGTAATCAAGCTAACATCAACAACGTAAAAGATTTGGATAGTGTAAAGCGGGCAATATTAAATGGTCATACTTACGATAAACACAACGATAGCGTAAACCTAAGTATCGACGATCAAGACACTATCCTATATTCCAAAAAATCATTAGATAGCATGATAACCTTTTACCCTGAACTTGCGGAAGATTTTTTAGATAATCCGGATATTACATACGCGAAACGCCATCCATCGAAGTTAGCATATGATAAAGGATTTTCATTTGAAAGTGAAGTTGGACAGGATTCGTATTACGAAATTTACGCTTACATTTTAAATCTCCAACCGAAGCTCAGGCAATATCATACTCAAAAGAGGAACCTATCTAAAATTTATCAAGACATAAATTATATCTATCAAAAACTGCAACAGGGCGGCACTTATTTTGGGCATACCTATGCACGGATACCCGCTTACGTTATGTATTCTTTGACCGTATATGATTACAAGAAAGAGTTTCCAGATAAAGTTTACAATATTGATAAACAGAAAAAGCTCTACACCGATGCTTTAAAACAATACATTAGCGATGAACTTGATAACGATATGGAGTTTACTCAAAATGAAAAACCTGTGTTAAAAAAAGAGCTTTTTCAAACAGTAGATGAAATTGATAGTTTAATTAGTGAGCGATTTTTTTTAGCGCAAGCTCAGGAGTTTCAATACGCTCATTATTAATAGTAAAATGTTAATCAAAATATACCCCGAAAATCCGAACGAAAAGGCCATTGAACAGGTGGTGCAGGTGCTGCGTAAAGGGGGCATCATCATCTACCCTACTGATACCGTTTACGGCCTGGGTTGCGATATCACCAATCAAAAAGCTATTGAACGCATCGCCCGATTGCGTAATATCAAACCGGAGAAGGCCAACTTTTCCTTCATCTGCTACGATCTGAGCCATATATCAGATTATATCAAGCCTATTGATAATACTACTTTCAGGGTTTTGAAGAAAGCCCTGCCGGGGCCATTCACCTTTATTTTTAACGCGAGCCATGCAGTACCTAAACTGTTAAGCTCAAACAAAAAAACAGTAGGTATCCGGGTGCCTGATAACAATATAGCCCGTGACATTGTACGCACGCTGGGCAACCCTATCCTTTCCACATCCATTAAGGATGAGGATGAGATCATGGAATATTCAACCGACCCTGAATTGATCCACGAGAAATACGAGGATTTGGTTGACCTGGTGATCGATGGCGGCTATGGTGGCAACCTCGCCTCTACCGTGGTCGACTGTACCTCCGGAGATTTTGAAGTACTCCGTGAAGGCAAGGGCGATCTTGAACTTTATTTATGATTTTGGGCGAATGTTATCTATAAAATCAGGAATGGTTTGAAGGTAATTATCCTTAGCCAGATGTTTAACGAACGCGCTACCTACAATAGCGCCGTTGGCATACTCGCAAGCTTTGTTATAAGATGCATTGTTCGATATACCAAAGCCAATAATGGTTGGGTTAGCAAGCTCCATACCTTTTATGCGCTTGTAGTAATCCTCAATAGAAGTGGATACATTTAACGTACTGCCGGTAATAGACGATGATGACAGCAGATAAATAAAGCTGTTGCTCAACCCGTCAATCTTGCTGATGCGCTCCTCGCTGGTGTTGGGTGTTACCAGGAATATATTGCTCAGGTTGTTCTGCTTAAAGGTATCGGCATAAAGCTTTTCGTATTCGTAAATAGGCAGGTCGGGAACGATCACGCCATCCACCCCTACTTCAGCGGCTTTTTTACAAAAACGCTCTATACCATACTGAACTATCGGGTTGATATAGCCCATCAGTAAAACCGGGATGGTAACACGTTCGCGCAGTTGCTTTAATTGCTCAAATAACACATTCAGCGTCATGCCGTTCTCCAGAGCCTTTTCTGAACTTTGCTGAATGGTAGGCCCATCCGCCACCGGGTCAGAGTAAGGAAAACCGATCTCCAGGAAATCAGCCCCGGCTTTTTCCAATGCCTCGGCAATATCAAGCGTAGTATTCAGTTCAGGGTAACCCGCCGTAAAATAGATGGATAGCAGGTTGCTTTTTTTATTCGCGAAAAGATTTTGTAAACGGTTCATGTGTTTAGTCGATGGCCTATAGACCATAGTCCATAGCCACTATCGACTATCGACCATGGACTATAGACTAATTAATATCCAAAGTGTTTTATGTATGTATCCAGATCCTTATCACCCCGACCTGACAGGCAGATTACTACATTATCGCCGAGTTTAAAAGTCATTTTTTCAAGGTGAGCCAATGCGTGGGCACTTTCAATTGCCGGGATGATGCCTTCTAACTGACAGGCTAATAATCCGGCATTCAATGCCTCATCATCCGTAGCACTTACATATTCCGCACGGTTTACTTTATACAAATGTGCGTGCTGCGGTCCAATGCCCGGATAATCCAGTCCGGCCGAGATAGAGTATGGTTCAACCACCTGCCCGTCCTCCGTTTGCATTAAGATTGTACGGGTACCATGCAATACCCCCTCTTTACCTAATGATGTGGTAGCTGCTGAATGACCTGTTTCAACTCCCTTACCTGCCGCCTCAACAGCTATTAACTTAACAGATTCATCATCCAAAAAGTTATAGAACATGCCAATAGCATTGCTGCCGCCACCCACGCAGGCCAACACATATTGCGGTAACTCACTGCCGGTCTGTTCAAGCAATTGTTTTTTTGCTTCGAATGATATGATCGACTGGAACTTGGCCACCATCTCCGGATACGGGTACGGCCCCACTGCTGAACCGATGATATAATGTGTGTCCTCCGGGTTGCCTATCCAGTCGCGCAGAGCTTCGTTGGTGGCATCTTTCAGGGTTTTACTGCCTGATGTAGCCGGTACCACCTTAGCGCCCAGCATCTTCATGCGGGCAACATTTGGTGCCTGGCGCTCCATATCTATCTCACCCATATATACCACGCACTCCAGCCCTTTCAGGGCACACACCGTAGCAGTTGCCACGCCATGCTGCCCGGCACCGGTTTCGGCTATGATTCGCTTTTTGCCCAGGCGTTCAGCCAATAATATCTGCCCAATAGCATTGTTTATTTTGTGTGAACCGGTATGGTTCAAATCCTCACGCTTGAAAAAAATGTTGGCACCGTACTTTTCTGAATAGCGTTTGGCATGGTACAGCGGCGAAGGGCGGCCAACGTAATCCTTCAGTAACTGATCGTACTCCGCTTTAAAGTCGTTATCATTCAATACTTTTAAATATTGAGCACGCAACGCCTCTATATTAGGGTACAGCATTTCGGGAATATAAGCTCCGCCAAAATCGCCGTAATAACCATGTTCATCAACTCCGTATTTCATGTGCATTATAGTTGCTTAATTATTTCAAAAGCCTGTTTTAGCTTATTTATGTCTTTATTTCCCGGCGATAGTTCAAACCGGCTGTTCAGGTCAAGTCCAGCTAACTGTGGATGTTTGACTGTTTTTACTTCTTCTAAATTCCCTAAACCAATACCCCCGGAAAGGAAGAAAGGTACATTTAATGTATAGTTTGTCAACACCTGCCAATCAAACGTTTTGCCCGAGCCTCCATGTGCTGCGGTTTTGGTATCGAATAAAAATATATCCACCACATTTTCGTAAGGTTTCAACGTGTCAAAATCAAAATCAGCATCAACCCCAAAAGCCTTTATTACCTGTATTCTACCCTTAAACAGGGCGCAAAATTCAGGTGTTTCACTGCCATGTAACTGGATGGCTTTAAAATTATATTTTTCGATCAGCGCATTGATCTGCTCAGCGCTTTCATTAACAAATACGCCGGTTTTAGTAATATTTTTAGGCAATTGTTCCAAAGCCCCTGCCACAAGTACATCGATATATCTTGGCGATTTATTATAACATATAAAACCCACATAATCAGGTTGCAATGCTACCACCTCACTAATATTATCGGGTTCCTTTAAACCGCAAACCTTTATTTTCACCTTTAATTTTCAATTAGGCGTTTAAAACTTACAAGTGCCTTTTTGTTCATCAGCGTTTCCTCCGCTTCATAGTAACAATCGGCAAAGCTTTTTTCCGGTTCGATGGTGCGGATCGCTAATGCCGCGTTACACAGCACCACATTATTTTGTGCCGATGTACCCTCACCTTTCAATACGGCGCTAAATATGCCTGCCGATTCGGCAACGGTATGCCCGCCTGCAATTTCCGCCGCGTTCAAACGTTCAAAGCCCAGGCTTTCAATATTATTGATCTTTTCGCCATCAGCAGAAAAGGTTTTAAAATCGCCTGTTAATGATACCTCGTCATAACCATCCAATGCGTTTACAATGGTGTATTTTGCTTTTGATTGCTGGTACAAATAAGCATAGACCCTTGCCAGTTCCAGGTTAAAAACACCTACCAACTGATTTTTCGGCTTTGCCGGATTCACCAATGGGCCCAGCATGTTAAAAAATGTTTTTACTCCCAGTTCGCGGCGGATCGGCGCAACGGTTTTCATGGCCGGGTGAAACAGTGGAGCATGTAAAAAGCAGATGTTGGCTTCGTCTGTATTACGTTTCAGGGTATCCTTATCATTGGTAAACTGATAGCCTAAATATTCCATCACGTTTGACGATCCGCAACCAGACGATACACCGTAATTACCATGCTTGGCCACCTTATACCCCGCCCCTGCTACTACAAATGAGGCCAGGGTTGATATGTTGAAGGTGTCTTTACCATCTCCTCCGGTACCGCAAAGGTCAATCAATGTATCGTGCTCAATATCAACCGGCAGGCAAAGTTCAAGCATGGCATCGCGAAAGCCCTCTAACTCGCTCACGGTGATGCTGCGCATACAATAAGCCGTCATGAACGCGGCCATTTGCGATGTATTGTATTTACCCTGCGCAATATCGGTCAGTATTTCTTTCGACTGCTCGCGGGTAAAGGTTTTGTGCTCAAATAAATGATTTAATATCTGTTTCATGTGCCAACAAAAAAGGGTTGCCTTGTGGCAACCCTTCCTGAATATTATTAAAAAAACAAAAACGGAATTGCCTTACGATTACTCGTTAAGCCACCACCAGTTATTGTTTAATACTATCGATTTCATTACGGCACAAATATGTAAATATTTTTTTGAAATGCAATTTTTAAGCATTTTAATTAGTTTATTTTATAATTTACTACCAATCAAAACCTCAAGGTCATTAATAGTAACAAATTCTGATGACCTATAGAAATATATTGTTTGCTTTTTATTATCCTTTAGATAGATAATCTTAAGCAATTTTCTATTTCTCTTTTTATGCAGACTAAATGCTTTTTTTAAGCTAATGACATTTGTTGCAAGCACTTTTTCAGTTTTCTTAGTGAAGTAATTTTCCAGAAACAATGTCTTATTATCATAAAAAATTCGCCTGGATTTAAACACTAATCTTATTTGAGTCATGATCAAAATTAAAAATAAGCAGTACACAGAATTTTTAAAGTAGTTAGATACATTATCAGACATTATATTTTCAACAAATAAAACGATCAAAATTGGACCTATAATCAAGCCAAAAAAACCTCTGTAAAAACGGCTATCAGATGATATTTTTATCATGTTTAAATATAAGCCATTTATTAGAGGTGTGAATGTGACCAATATTTATTTCCTTTTCAGAATCACAAATACTTATAATTAATATAATTTATTTAAAAGAAACCTATTCTATATCCGGGTGTTCATGATAAAACAAACTATTACACTATGGAAAACAAACCAACATCATTTTCACCTGATGAAAAGCAACAACATCAACCGGGTAACGAGCAACAAATGGACCCAAAGCCAGAATACATCAGCAGCAACTACAAACCTGCCAATAAGCTGAATGGCAAAGTAGCACTGATAACCGGCGGCGATAGCGGCATTGGCCGTGCCGTTAGCGTACATTATGCCAAAGAAGGCGCGGATGTGGCCATTGTTTACTTTGATGAGGATGCCGACGCTAAAGAAACCCAGCAACTTGTGGAAGCTGAAGGCCGTAAATGCCTATTGATTAAGGGAGATGTAAAGGATAGCTCGTTTTGCGCGAACGCGGTAAAACAAACTGTTAACGAATTGGGCAAGCTGAATATTATGGTAAATAATGCCGCCGTGCAATTTCCGCAGGAGGATGTTAAGGACATTAGCGACGAGCAGTTGGAAACCACTTTTCGCACCAACATATTCGCTTACTTTTACTTTGCAAAGGCAGCGCTGGAATATCTAAAAGAAGGCGATACCATTATTAACACAACATCCGTAACTGCATACCGCTCATCACCGGGTTTGATTGATTATTCATCAACCAAAGGTGCCATAACCACCTTTACACGCTCATTAGCTACAAGCCTGGCCGAAAAAAAGATACGCGTAAATGGTATAGCTCCCGGCCCGATCTGGACACCGCTGATCGTATCAACCTTTGATGAAGAAAAAATCTCACAATTTGGACAGGATGTGCCACTTGGCCGTGCCGGACAACCCTCAGAAGTTGGTCCTGCTTATGTTTTCCTGGCGTCTGATGATGCCTCATACATTACAGGGCAAATACTACACATTAACGGTGGTGAAGTAATTAACGGTTAAATTACATATGTAACAAAAAAGCAGCTATCTGTGTAGCTGCTTTTTTGTTATCGCTCAATCTCATATTGAGGTGTGTAAAGTGTTTTAACAGGCGTACCAATTGATAATTTAGGCAACTCAAAAAGGTACTTTGATATAAATGCCAACATAGCTCCGTAATAATATCTAAGGTAGCTGAAAGTATATTTCTGTACCGGCTTAATGTTAAAATTTATTACATAGGTTTTATGGAAGTAAAAATTACGGAAACCTTCAATCTTTAACCGGAACGACAGATCAACGTCATAACCAAACATGGTGAAGCGCTCATCGAACAAACCTACCTTATTTAGTACTGACCTGCGCAATATCATCGCGGAGCGATTGAGCACGTCAATTTCCGCGGTTTCAAATTCGTCGGGCTGCATTTGATTTAGTGATGTGATACGGGATTTTGTAAAATACTTTGATAAACCGGTCCACTTGATCAGCAGGTTCCATTTTTTGGTAAGGCCGTATTTTGATGAGCGAATAAAATGCCCCTGCGGGGTTACCATACGTATGCTTGAACCGGCAGCCTCGATATGGGTGTCCATAAAATCGATCGCTTTTGTAAGCGTATCTTTTGTAACAATTGTGTCCGGGCTGACCAGAAAAACATACTCTCCTGATGTTAAACCCATAGCCTGATTGTATGCTTTTGCAATACCTACATTACTACCATTCTCTATAACCTTTACATCTGTAAACTGACTTTTCAGCATTTCAACAGATTTGTCATCTGATCCGTTATCAACCACAACAACTTCACAATCAACACCATAACGCGCCGCTTGTAAAGCGCTAATGCATTGCCTTAGCCACATACATAAGTTGTGGTTAACTATAATAACAGATAACTTCATAACTACCGGGTTAGCGAATTCTCGTACGGAACGCGCGTGGCAATCGAACGGCCAAGCGTAACTTCATCCACATACTCCAATTCACCACCAAAAGCTATGCCACGGGCAATGGTTGAGATAGTTATAGTAAAATGTTTTACACGTTTATTAAGATAGAAGATGGTAGTGTCACCTTCCATGGTAGCGCTCAGTGCGAATATAATCTCCTTAACCTCGCCGGTTTCCAATCGTTGTATCAGCGAGTCAACCTGCAGGTCAGACGGGCCAACACCATCCATCGGCGAAATTAATCCGCCTAATACATGGTACACGCCATTGTACTGGTTCGTGTTTTCAATAGCCATCACATCGCGGGTATCTTCTACAATGCAAATCAGGCCTTTATCGCGTTTATGTGAAGCGCATATCTCGCAAATGTTCGTATCAGATATATTATGGCATACCTGGCAAAACTGTATCTCGTTGCGCAACTTGCTAATGGAACGACTGAATTTTTCAACCTCGGGTTTATCCTGGTTAAGCAGATGCAACACCAGGCGTAAGGCGGTTTTTTGGCCTACACCCGGTAATTTTGAAAACTCTGCAACGGCATCTTCCAGTAATTTTGAAGAAAAATTCATGTTGCAAAATTAGCTAATTTATCAGGCTTTTTAATTACCGCTAACTACCTACGATGGGTCTAATTTAAATTTTCAATGAGATACGAAAGCTTCGACAGGCTTATCATAATGGTGTTGCACCTTTTTAAAACTGCGAACTGCCAGCCACACGCTAAGCAGCATTAAAGCCGATGCTACATAATATGGTGCGCCGGGTAAATGTACCGGTGCTTTAGGGCTGGTGAAGTATGAAAAAATTTGCGTCATAAACAGCGGGCCAAAGATGGAGCTTAAACTCATTAAGCTGGTAAGCCCACCTTGTAATTCACCTTGTTCATTAGGCGGCACTTCGCTGGTCATGATACCCTGTAACGCCGGCCCGGCAATACCGCCAAGGGCGTAAGGTATCATAAAGGCGAACATCATCCAGCTTTTATTGGCGAGGCCAAACAGCAGCATACCAATGGCATATAGCAATAAACCAATCCATATGCTTCGCTCCTGCCCTAATTTAGGTATGGTGATGCGGATCAACCCGCCCTGAACTATGGCGATCATCAAACCAATAAAACCTAAAGAGTAGCCAATCACATCTTCACTCCATTTAAATTTCTCTATAGTATAATATGTCCACACGCTTTGCACGGCATGGCCGGCAAAGTATACAATGAACAGGCACAAGGCTAAGCCAATAACCGACGGATATTTTTGCAATTGCAATAACGAACCCATAGGGTTAGCTCGTTTTATATCAAATTCCCGGCGATTCTCTAAGCTGAGTGATTCCGGCAATACAAAATAGCCATATAGCGCATTAAGCAAAGCCAAACCAGCTGCCGCGTAAAACGGATAATGGGTGTCGATTTTACCAAGAATACCACCTAAGACCGGCCCAATGATAAAGCCAAGTCCGAATGCCACACCGATCATACCGAAATTTTGTGCACGCTTTTCCGGCGCGCTAACGTCAGCTATGTAGGCTGAAGCTGTGGTAAAACTGGCACCGGTAATACCTGCAATCACCCGGCCTAAAAACAACCAACCGATGGTTGGCGCGAAAGCGCAAAACAAGTAATCAATACCAAACCCTAACAATGAGATAAGCAATACCGGCCTGCGGCCGTATTTATCACTTAAGTTACCAATTAAGGGCGAAAACAGGAACTGCATTACCGAATAAGCTACCAGCAACCAGCCGGCATAGCTCGAAGCCTGGCTTACATTGCCATGTATCAGCTTCTCAATAAGCTTCGGAAAAACCGGGATAACTATCGCCAAACCAATAACATCAATCAATAGTGTTATAAATATAAATACTAAACCACGCTGTTGATTTTGCGTTGCAGATTTTTCCATTTTGCAAAGTAAATAAGTATCAATTAAATTTTTGGTTATTAATAATTTAATTTTTACATTGACTAAAATTATAGTTACAATGAAAAACTTTAAACTCTTATCCGCTTTGTTGCTCCCCCTATTGGCACAAAGTGCTTTTGGCCAGTCAACTGAAAGGCTCAAGCTTTCAACCGCTAACCCGGCAGTAAACCAAAAAGTAACATTCACTTACGATACAACCGGATCAAACCTGGGCGGCAAGCCCGAAGCTACGGTACACTTTCTTGAAAAAACTTACCCGGTAAGCGATGTAGAGCTTAGCCAGGATGGCAAACTATTTAAAGGCGAATTCACTGTACCGGCTTCAGCCACTGCCTTTTTCGTACGCCTGGCAAACGGTAAAAACATTGACAATAACAGTGGTAAGGGTTATATATATGAAGTTTACAATGGCAAGAAACCTGTTGAGGGCGCTTATGCAAACGAGGCTTACCTGATACAATCAGGCATGGGTAACTATTTTGCGCAAATACCTGCTGACATTGCGCGCGCCGGAGAACTTTACAAAAAAGAATTTGCTGCTTACCCGAAAAGCGAGAAGGAGTATCTGATAAACTACCTGACGTATTTGTCATCTGTAAAAGAACCTGGCAACCAGGAACTGATAAATAAAAAGATTGCTGCTCTTGGTACCAGTAAAGACGAAAAAGACCTGATGACCTTAAGCAACTGGTATGCACGCCAGCGCAAAACAGCACAGGCTGACTCGGTAAATGCTATAGTTAAAGCTAAATTCCCGAAAGGTGAGTTTGCTAAAAACGAAGCAGGGATGGCTTTTAATAAAGAAGCTGACCCGGCAAAAAAAGAAGCATTATTGAATGACTACCTGGCCAAATATCCTGAAAATAAAGATAACACCAGCCTGGTTGATAACTTCAGGATGCAATTGGCTTCAGCATACTTAAAAGCGGGCAATGATGCGGGCTACCAGAAATATGCCGCGCAGATTAAGGATAAGTCAAATTTAGCAAGCGTACTAAACAGCGTTGCATGGCCAATGGCTGAAAAAGGTGAAAATCTCGAAAAAGCAGCCGCATACTCCAAGCAATCATTGGATATTTTGGATGCTGCTTACGCCAATCCGAAACCAGCTATGTTTCAGTCGGTAAAACAGGCTAAAGGCAATAACCGGTCAATGTATAACATGTTTGCCGATACCTATGCCTTTATCAAATACAAACAAGGTGATTATAACGAAGCTTTAAAATATCAGCAAAAAGTTTACGAAAGCACCCCTACTCCGGATGCCGAGATCACAGAACATTACGCGCTGATACTTTCAGGTGCCGGACAAACAGATAAAGCGAAGCAGATCATAGAAAAAGCGCTACAGGAAGGTAAAGGCTCAACCGCTTTACGTGAAGAACTGAAAAAAATCTATGTTAAGCAAAAAGGCAGCGAAGCCGGATTTGACGCTTATGCCGGCGCATTTGATAAAGCCGCGAAAGAAAAAGCCCGTGAAGAACTGGCCAAAAGCATGATCAGCGAAACCGCGCCTACATTTGCCTTGAAGGATTTTGACGGCAAGGAAGTATCATTAGCAAGCCTTAAAGGCAAAGTGGTGATCCTTGACTTTTGGGCTACCTGGTGCGGCCCTTGTAAAGCATCATTCCCTGGAATGCAACTGGCGGTTAATAAATACAAGGATAACCCAAACGTTAAATTCCTGTTTATCGATACCTGGGAAAGTGGCGACAACTACGTACCCGGCGTAAAAAAATTCATTGCCGATAATAAATATACTTTCCACGTGCTTATTGACGAGAAAGGCAGCGATGGTCGCCAGTCAAAAGTTGTTTCATCATACAAAGTTGATGGTATTCCAACCAAATTCGTGATCGACCAAACCGGTAATATCCGCTTTAAGCACGTAGGTTTTTCAGGTACCGATGAAGGTGTATTGAACGAGGTAAGCAACATGATTGACATGCTGGCCAGCCCTACAGCTGCAAAAGCCGACATCAAGACAAAAGCCATCTCAACGGGTAAATAACGCTAAGCGACGCGTATAAAAAAAGCGATAGTTGCCTATCGCTTTTTTTTTAATTGTTTATGATGGTGGTTATGATATCTTCTTTATCTACAAAACCTGTATATCTGCTATCTGCGCTGTTATGGCGGTTATCACCAAGCACAAATACTTTATTTTCAGGAACCTTTAGCGGTCCGAAATTATCCGGGCTAAAACCCTGCTTTTGGAAAGCTTCATAAATCACGTTCGATCTGTCAAGAATATTCTTTTCAGGTGTGATGTTATACTTTTTTAATTCCGCGTCAGTAAGACTCACCAATATATCATTACCCTCATCTATTACAGGATTTTCATTCCGCTCAACAAAACCCCTATTCTGGCAAAGTCTTTTCTCAGCATCTTATATTCGTTATATACGTATGGCTCATGTACCTCTTTACCATTTATATATAACTCGGCATTTTTAAGTTCAATTATATCGCCAGCCAGCGCCACGCAACGGTGCATCCAAATGCCGTTATCATATTTATAAGCAATGAAATCGCCTTGTTTCGGCTTTTTCAAACTCGTGCCAAGCACGTTTTGCCCTACTTTAAAAGTCGGCAGATTTGACTCCGTTGGAAGACGATAAACCGCGTAAATGTTGGTTACCCTGGCTATTACAACCAGGAATACCAAGAGCGCACCCAGCGATGCCAGGATAATAAATAGTTTTTTCATTTGTGATAAGGTGAAGGATATGATTAAAAGTTTGGCTTAAGCATGTACTTATCGTAAAACCTGAAGATGTGTTCCGTAGCTTCCTCAGCTGTGTCAACCACGCGGTACAGATTTAAGTCATCCGGACTGATGTTGTTTTCCTGGTTAAGCATCTTTTCCTCTACCCATTCAAACAACCCCTTCCAGTAATCACGCCCAACGAAAACGATTGGGAAACGGGCTATCTTACCGGTTTGTATCAGGGTAATCGCCTCAAATGATTCGTCCATTGTACCAAAACCGCCGGGTAAAATAATAAAGCCCTGCGAGTATTTCATGAACATAACCTTGCGCACAAAAAAGTAATCAAACTCCAGCAATTTATCCCGGTCAATGTATTTATTATGGAACTGCTCAAAAGGCAGTTCGATATTTAAGCCTACTGATTTACCACCTGCTTCGTAAGCACCTTTATTACCGGCCTCCATAATACCGGGACCACCGCCGGTTATTACGCCATAGCCACGTTCTGTTAACCTGCTGGCAATGTCTTCGGCCAATCCATAAAAAGGATGATCTGTTTTGGTTCGGGCAGAGCCGAATATAGATACACATGGGCCAATACGCGCCAGCTTTTCAAACCCATCCACAAACTCGGCCATTATTTTAAAAATTTGCCACGAGTCGGTTACCTTTACCTCAGGCCAGTTCTTATTCTCAAAGGCGTTTCTTATTTTTTCATCACCAGTCATAAATCACATATATAGTTAGGAAAATATAATTATAAAGCGGCCACTTTTGTTTTGGCTTTTGACGTTAACAATAACCCGGCAAAGGTTATTAATCCGTTAACAATGATCAGTTCGTTATCGAACACGTAGCCGCTAAATAGTTCGGCAGAATATGTTTTTAGGTAGAAGCAAATAGCCGGGGAAATAAGGCAAATAAAAGGTACCAGCTTATCACTAACCTGCCTGCCGCTCATAAACAAACCAAAGGAATACAAACCCAACAAAGGCCCGTATGTATATGATGCTACCGTAAATATGGCACTTACTACCGCATCATTGTTTATCGAATTAAAAACAAGAATAGTTAAAAACATCAAGCCCGAAAAAGCAATATGCACGTAATGCCTGATGGCTACATTCCGCTTGCTGTTTACATCCTGCTTCTTATTAAAATTCAGGAAATCCACGCAGAAGGAAGTAGTTAGCGCCGTAAGCGCCGAATCGGTAGTGGCGAAAGTTGCCGCGGTTAAGCCGAGCATAAATACAATGGCCGGTACCAAACCCAGGTAATTTAATGCTATGGTTGGATATAGGTAATCTGTTTTTTCTACCGTGATGCCGTATTTATTAGCATAGATATAAAGCAAAGCGCCAACACTCAGGAAGAAGATATTGATCACCACAAATATGCTGGTGAAGCTAAACATATTCTTCTGCGCTTCGTGGATATTTTTGAGGCTTAGATTTTTTTGCATCAGATCCTGATCAAGGCCCGTCATGGCCACTGTAATAAACAGTCCGCCTAAAAACTGCTTACTGAAGTGAAATTTGCTGGTTACAAAATCATCAAAGAAGAATATTTTTGAGTAACTGCTCTTGGCAATTTCATCAGCAGCCTGAAAAACAGACATATCCAGGCTATCGCAAATAAAGTAAATGGACAAAAAAACGGATGACACCAGGAACAAGGTTTGTAAGCTATCCGTTATGATGATGGTTTTTAGCCCCCCCTTAAAGGTGTACGACCATATAAGCAAAAGACAGATGAGCACTGTAGCGGCAAAAGGCACATGGTACGCATCAAAAATAAAGCGTTGTAATACAATTACCACCAGGTACAGGCGAAATGCCGAGCCAATAGTGCGACTGATTAAGAATATACCTGCGGCTGTTTTGTAACTCCAGGTACCTAATGCGCCTTCTATATAACTGTAAATTGATGTAAGCTTAAGCCGATAATATAAAGGCAGCAATACCGTGGCGATAATAACAAAACCGGCTGCGTTACCCAGCACAAACTGAAAGTATGCAAACTCATCGCCCGAGGGTGCCCCTACTTTGCCCGGTACAGATATAAAGGTAACACCGCTCAGCGCCGTACCGATCATACCGAAAGCTACCAGGTACCATTTAGAGTTGCGGTTGGCCACAAAAAAGGTATCATTATCGGCTGAGTTGCGCGAGGTTAGCCATGAAATTACAATAAGCACCAAAAAGTACCCGATGATGAACGAAAGCAGTATAGCTGGTGACATGCAGATGTTGTTTTAGTTACATCCGAATGTATAAATTTTTCGGTTACTTTAACAAGACGAGTAAAGTTTAATGCGTTTTGTGATGATCATCCAGCCCGCTCACACCGCCCGATACTACGAACTTCATCACTTCGGCAGCGTTTTTGTTGATGGGTTTAACTTTGTCGTTCGGGATGATAACCACCTGCCCCGCAAATGAATAGGATAGCGGGAAATAAACGGCAACTTCGCCCGGCAGATCGATGGAGCTTAAGTCCTTCTTAACTAAAAAACCTATCTTTTTCAGGCCAAATTCATTTACCTCAACTAAAACCGGTTCGCTGAATTTCTTTTCTTCGCCCACAAAAGCCTCTGTTAAATCTTTGATGGATGAATACAGAAACTTGAAAAGAGGTAAGCGGTTGAGCCAGCGGCTCATCCAGCGTTTAATAGGGTCGGTAATTACGTTGGTAACCAATATGCCTGCTATCAGGATGATAACCAAGACGTTTAAAATGCCCAATCCCGGTATGTAAACAGGTTTGCCATGTTTATCCGTCCAGAATACGTCGCTCAGGTTAAGCGCATTATCAATGCTTGATACAGCCCAGAATATTAAAAAGAAAGCCGCGCCCAAAGGTACTACCACGAGCAAGCCTTTGATGAAGTAGTTTAATATGGCACCGGCTAATTTTTTCATAATGCAGAGCTAAGTAACAAAATCACTCGTAAAAATACACCCTTTTTACCCTTTGCGAAATATTGGTGAGTATTTCATAAGGAATGGTGCCTATCTGTTTGGCTAACTCTTCGATGCGCAGCTTGTCGTTAAAAACGATCACTTCGTCGCCCTCCTTCACTTCTACCTGGCTTACGTCGATCATACACATATCCATCGTGATGTTGCCTACGGTCGGAGCCAACACACCATTAACCAGCATACACCCTACTCCATTGCCAAAAGCCCGCAGGTAACCATCGGCATAGCCAATGCGCACAGTAGCTATTCGGCCGTCTTTAGCCAAACTACCATTCCGCATGTAGCTCACCGTTTCGCCGGCAATAATTTTTTTCACCTGCGAGATACTTGTCTTTAACGTGGCTATGGGTTGAAGCACACCATCATCGGCAGGTATGGCGCCATCAACACCATAAAGGCCAATGCCCAGCCTCACCATATCGTACTGTGCCTGCGGCCAGCGTGTAATGCCCGAGGTATTGCAGATGTGCTTGATCACTTTATAACCTAAAGCGTCTTCAATATCGGTGTAGGCTTTCTCAAATGAATTGATCTGTTTCAGGGTAAACAAGTCATGTTCTGCCGTATCGCTGGCTACCAGATGTGAGAATACCGACTGCACCCGTATGTATTGATTTTCCTCGAGCATATCGCACAGCGTTTCCACTTCAAAATTTTCAAAACCAAGTCGGTGCATGCCCGTATCTATCTTGATGTGCACCGGGTAGTTGAAGATATTGCTATCCTGCACAAATTTTATAAATTCATCAAACAAGCCAAAACTGTAAATAACCGGTTCAAGTTTAAAGCTAGTCAGCTTTTCAAAAGCTCCAACCTCAGTGTTTAAAACAACTATCGGCAAAGTTATACCCGCCTGGCGCAAGGCCACGCCTTCATCGACGTAAGCCACGGCCAGGTAATCAACCTTATTGTATTGCAGCACATTGGCCAGCTCGTAAGTACCGCTGCCGTATGAGAACGCCTTAACCATAGCCATAACCTTTACGCCGGGCTTTAACTTTGAGCGGTAATGGTTAAGGTTATTCAGCATGGCGTTCAGGTTTATTTCCATCACCGTTTCATGCGCCTTTTGCACTAATACCCGGCTTATGCGCTCAAACTCAAAACTGCGCGAGCCTTTTACCAAAATAGTTTCGTTACGGTATTGCTGGGTTTGCAGGTGCGTTAAAAAGCTGGTGGTATCAGGATAAAAATGTTTTTCGGCCACTTCAAAATTATCGCGATAGCCTGAAATTGATGGACCGATGCCGATAAACTTATCCACCTTACGGGCTTTTACCAGTTCGGCTACCTGTTTGTACAGCACATCTTGCTGCAAACCCGACTGGTAAATATCCGACAGGATCACGGTCTTTTTCTGATGCTGATTTTGTTGACTCAGAAAGTTAAGCGCAATTTCAAGCGACTGTATATCAGAATTATACGTATCATCAATAACTGAGCAATCGTTAATACCATTCTTCAATTCCAAGCGCATGCTTACCGGTGCCAGCCGCTCCAGGCGATCATCGGCTACCGCCGGATCATATCCCATAGCCAGCATTGTTGCCCAGCAGATAACTGCATTTTCAATAGATGCTTCATCCCTGAAAGGAATAATGCACTCTATCTCCTTACCCTTATAAATTGCCCGCATGTAATAGTTTTTAGCGATTAGCGCCTCACTAAAAACATATAGGTCAGCCTGGTTGAATTTGCGGCTCCATACAAACGTTTCGGGCGTGGTAATAAGCTTTTTATAATCGAGCATTTGTTCGTAGTTGTAAACCAGCAAGCGGCTGTGTTTAAACAACCTGAGTTTTTCGGCTACCTTTTCATCACGATCAGCAAAGCCCTCGTCATGCGCCGACCCAATATGCGTGAGCACGCCTATTTCCGGATGAATGATTGCTTCAAGCTTATCCATCTCGCCTGTGGTTGATACGCCGGCCTCAAATATTCCCAGATCATTCTTTTCGTTGATCTGCCATACCGATAGCGGTACCCCTATTTGGGAGTTATAGCTTTTAGGGTTGCGTACAATGTTTTTATCGGGTGACATTAACTGGTATAACCACTCCTTTACAATGGTTTTACCGTTACTGCCAGTCACGCCAATTACCGGCAAGTTAAATTCAGCACGGTGCTGAGCGGCCAAATGTTGCAGTGCTGCCAACACATCATCAACTATCAGTAAATTAGCTTCGGGAAAATAACCTTGCGGAGTTGCACTCAATACAAAATCACGCACGCCTGCATTATAGGCCTCAGCAACAAACTCATGACCGTTGCGCCTGCCGCTTAGCGCGAAGAACAAGCCCCCGGACGGGTTGCTGATGCGGCGGCTATCCGTTATTAAAAGACTGATGTTGTTATTATTAACCACATCACCTGTGGCATTTAATATTTGTTTAACCTGGCTGGTAGTATATCGGCTTTTGTACATCACAATGCTAAGTTGCTTATATTTCTGCTTAATAGAAGAAAATTTAGCGAATTTTGCTTTTGAAATGGAACGCGATAATCCAATTAAAATTACCGACGAAAATACTGCCCTTACCAAGGCTATGCGTTATTGCGCCTACCAGGAACGCTCACAGCAGGAAGTTCGCGACAAAATGTACGAATGGGGTGTTGCCGGTCGTATTATCGAGATAGTGATCAGCAGACTGATCACAGAAAATTTTTTGAATGAGGAGCGCTTCGCACGTGTTTATGCCAAAAGCAAATTCAACCAAAAACACTGGGGTAAAATTAAAATAAAGCAAGGCCTCAAGTTAAAGCGCGTACCTGATGTGCTCATTAAAAAAGCCCTTGCCGGGATTGATCTGGATGATTACATGACCACGTTGCAGCAGTTATTACAAAAAAAGGCTGCATTGGTAAAAGAAAAGCACCCGTTAAAACGCCGGTATAAGCTGCAGCAATACGCCATGAGCCGGGGTTTTGAAAGCGATTTAATTTTAGATATTTTGAAAAACAGCGAGTTATAAAAAACTTTAAACTTTTTATACTTTTTACTTGCAGGAAACGGTTTTCTCTCTATCTTTGCAACCACAATCAGCAAACGGAATACGGCGGCAGATTGTGAGCAAAACAAATTGCGAAAGTAGCTCAGTTGGTAGAGCACGACCTTGCCAAGGTCGGGGTCGCGAGTTCGAATCTCGTCTTTCGCTCCAATCCCTTCTTTTAACCAGAAGGGATTTATTTTTAAAAGGTTAATCACCTGCCTGGGTGGTGGAACTGGTAGACACGCAGGACTTAAAATCCTGTTCGCCTTAAAGCGAGTGCGGGTTCGATTCCCGCCCCAGGTACAAAAGCACGGAGTATTTTTACTTCGTGCTTTTTATTTTTAAAACCAATCTCTTACGAGAAATTCCCTGCCGGCTAATTAAGTTTACACGCGAGGACACTCCAAGATGCAAAATCTAAGCAGAAATGTTCAGCTTTAGTTCAGTATTATGGCTAAATAAACGTTGGGCGATTAATCAATCGTTTGTTTTCTTTGGAAGTTATGACTCATGTCTTGTCTATCGATTATATGTTGAGTTCGGCATGTAAATCAATCAAAAAAGCGGTGGCGGTCATTAACCCGTCACCGCTTTTTAGTGTTAACTATGCTTGCTGATCCAAATCTTCATCTGAGCATTTGCCCACCATAGGGAGTCCTCTTGCCCCCAGCCATGTGTCATAGCATATTGATACGCCATTGACCATGCGGCTAAAGCGTTGGTCGGTTCCGGTGCAATCATTGCCCTGTTAGTGCCGGATTGCGCGGTTGGTTTAGTTTGAGCTTTAGATGACGATGGCATGAAGGCTACAGTCGCCAAAGCAAACATTGCTGAAAGAATGATCTTTTTCATGATTTGTAAATTAATTTATGTTAAACATTAAGTTTCCTATGCTAACCGAAGCAAATAATATTAAATATTAACCTTCGATTAATAAAACAAACATGTCATTATAACGATTTTTAATTCACAATGTTGTGATTTATTATATTTGAGAATCATGTGAACTCAATTCACAACACATCATTTGTGTGTAATTCAATATAAACAACTAAAAACCAGCATATTCGCACGATTTTCAATTATTGAGAGATATGTCAGGCGGCATTTTTTCATGAGTTGAGATGAGGTGACCTAATCTTGACATCGTCCATACAAATATCGGAAGAGGTACCTTTAATTCTGAACAGGGTAAATGCTTGCTTTTAAAACCTGGGTTATTATCCCTTTTAAACGCTAACCTCAAGCTTATAACCTTTACCCCTTACAACCACAATATTGATATTGGGATCGGGATCCAATTTTTTTCTGAGTTTAGATATAAACATGTCTAAACTTCGGCCAACAATAACACCCTCATCCTCCCATATCTCTTTTTGAAGGCGGTTGCGCTCAATGGTACAGTTGGGAGATATCGCGAAAATGCGGAGCAGGCGTGTTTCGGTCCCGGTGAGGTCTGTAGCCTGTCCGTCTATTATAAGTTTACGGTTGCGGGTGTCAAACGCTACCGCTCCCAAAGTTAATATTTCGTCGGCCGGGGCGTTGGTAATTGTGTTTTTAAGTTTTACAGATCTGAATAATACAAACCCAACAAATGCTAAAAATGGGAAACCGGCCAAAACATATCCGTTTTTTATCACAGTTATCCCCGTAGGCTTAAATTTAACATCGATCACGTAATTTGCCCGGGGCTGATTTCTCCCTTTACAGGACACAATATCATCTTGTTTATTTTTTGATATCGCAAATCCATAAACTACATCGTTAGTACCCTGATTAAAAACATTAACAACAAAATCTTTGGAGATCGGGTCATTGGCCAGCAAACGACTGGCAGTATTTACCATAAGGGCCGGTTGAAAAGTAAGTTTATTTTCGAAACTGATCTGGTATTCATCTGCCGAAATTTTTTTTACCGGTAAAACCCTTGATGTACTGTCGCCCGACTGTAATAGCACTTCGTGCCCTACCCTGCGGAGCAAAACCTCTCTCCGTGCGAGGTCGAAGTCGCTAACATCTGCCAAACAGAAAGCAACGCTTATCACGGCGATAAACAAAAGCGTTATCGATACTAACAAATACTTACGCTTTCCGGAAATCAGATTTCGGCTATCAACCATAGTGTCAATATTTTATTTACAAAGTTTACATTTTTATTTACAATACGGATAATTCAGATGGGCAGCTATCAGCGTAGTTTCGTTGTATCAAATCGATAAAATATAAAAATATGAAAAAAATCATTTATGCGCTCGTTTTACCGCTGGTGGTGGTAAGCGGGCTTGTATTTGCTAATGATGAGGTAAAAGACGAGCCTTTAAAAAAAACAACCTCGAAGCCGCTAACCGCTACCGAAAAGGAAGCTGCACTAAAAAGATGGGAGGCTACACCTGATGGCATAAAGTACAAAGAATGGAAAGCCTCTGCCGAAGGTAGAAAGGTATTTGACGCCTCTGAGAAAGTAAGAGCGGATATTAAGGATTACAGCGATATGGATGCAGTTATAACCTCACTATCGCTTCCACCAAATTCATCATTAGGTTTCGGACTGATGGTAAAGATCAATAATGAAGATTATATACTTAGTTTTGGAACTGAAAAGACTTTCGTAAATTTTTTAACATTTAATGGCGAATTTAAACAATTGTACAACCTGAAAATTAACGACAGGATAATTATCAGGAGTCATAGCGTATCACACGCACCTAAATATTCCTATCCAATTATATCAGGCGACTACGTGAAATATGACGGTAAAGTAATTTATGAACGCGCACCTCGCAAAGGTGGTTGCTAAGCTGTTATTTAGCGTATAGTGAATTGTTGGCAACTATAAAACGGGTTAAACAATCAAAATAAGTAAATACAAATCAGGTGCAAACCGATACATATAAACACTGAAGCGCTTTTAATAAGCGCCTCAGTGTTTATATGACATTAGTGATATCGGTATACATTATTCAGCATAGAGACGCCGTTATGCGTTTCGAAGGAGTTAAGCACACCGGTGTCAGGCGTACGGATTCCCCATTTACCCCACATCAAACCGTTTGAATTGCGTGCTGCCCAGGCGGCTGTAGCATTATTGTCGAGCCATTGCCCGTAGGTACCCTGCAGTCCGGCCGATGCTACGTAAATACAAGCCCAGCGTGCGAATATTCCTTTAAATCCTTGCGTGTCGCCTGTATCATATTCATCAGGTAGTATGCCCGCCGAGTTACACATATTGTTTTTGGTATAATTCATTACATTGTTTGCCATGGTTGTATAATTTACCGCCGGATAGTAGCTGCGCAAAATATCGCAGGCACCTATAAAGGTTCCTTGGGTATAAGTACGTGTACCTTCGGTGATCACATTAGCTGCGTTAACAGCCCCCTTAACCTCGCCGTTTGAGACATAGAACATACCCACCATCCAATCCATAATCATTTTGGCTTTGGTTTTATAGTCGGCATTACCGGTTGCCTGGTATATCTTCATGGCACAAATAACAGCGGGCGCGTTTACGCAAACGTTTTTGGATTGCTTATCCGTTTTCCACCATAGGCCTCCACCCAGTTGCGTATCCCAGGCACGGTTCCAAACCAAGTCGAAGTTGGCTTTAGCCATATCCAGCATACCGCCATCATTGGTAATAGTATAAGCACGGATGCACATCAACGCCCCCCAGATGACGTCATCATTAAATTCGTTATTGGCCCAATTGGTTCCGTAACCATCGCGCATGCCGTTGTACAGGTAATGTATCTTGTTCTTAAAATCCTGGCTGGGGTTGGCATCGTAAGCATCAATAAACATCTCAATGGCTTCGGCCTGCGTCCAGAAGTCCATGCGGCCATTATGGTTCAGGTCTTTCCAATAATAAGCTTTGAACGATGGCCCGTAGGTTCCATATTGATTGTAAAAATTGTTATTATAAACCTGCATAGCTAACAATGCTTCGCTTCGAGTAGGTATAGCCGCGGTCCGTTTATTACCGTTG
The DNA here is from genome assembly GCF_021215455.1 of Mucilaginibacter roseus. Taxonomy (GTDB): domain Bacteria; phylum Bacteroidota; class Bacteroidia; order Sphingobacteriales; family Sphingobacteriaceae; genus Mucilaginibacter; species Mucilaginibacter roseus. The sequence goes on from NZ_JAJPWV010000005.1 coordinate 144,220, forward strand.
GACACTGCCCCGCCGACTTTTGTTAGCGGTTCATTCTTTTTGCACCCCATTATTGAAAACGCGGTTATTACAATAGATAATAAGCACAAAACAAGCGTTTGCTTTTTCATAAGTAAGTTGAATTTAATTGGTTGATGATAAAAAACGGTTAAAGCCTTTATGTGATATAAAAGCTTTAACCGTTTGTATTATTGAATTTTAACTGATGTAATTACATCATTAGCGTTAGGTGACAGTGTAGTAAAGTTTGAATTGTTGGATGTCAGCGTCCACGATTGTCCGGTCGAGTTATTATCGGCATACATCGTCACGGTCCAACCGCTTGGTATTTTAATGGATGATGCCCAATCGTTCACAAAGCCAAATTTTTCGAGCTGGGTAAGCGTGTAAGTACCTTTCGGGATAATGCCGGTACCATAGCCACCATAATTAGCATCAGCAAAAAAGCGCACGCCAGTACCCAGGCTGGTATCGTATACCGTGGCCTTGCCATACAAAACATTTGAAAAACTGGAGAGATAGGTATGCACATCGGTATTTGGCAAATTATAAGTAAGGTAAATGCCGTAACCGTTATTCACCGTTTGCGTAGCCAGGCTGGCCGCGGTAGCTGAGCTGGTTGCCTGAATGTCAATCGCAGCCGGACCAAGATTGGCCGCGCTTAAACCTGGAACTGTGGGTACGGAGTACGTGCCATAAATGGCATTCCAGCTATAATTAATTTTTGAACCGACTGTTACTCCGTTATAGGATAATCGGGAAGCCGCAGGACCATAATAATAAAATGAGATTATTTTGTTAGGCAACAACTGACGCAAGGCAGTTACCAAGTAAACAAACGAGCTGGAATTAGGCTGCCCGGTTCCATTAGCACCATAATTGGCATACTCATCGTCAAAGTCGATACCATCCAGATTATAGGTATTTACGGCATTAGCTAACTGCTGCGCGAAGGCCTGCGCGGCAGCCTGATTTGGAAAATTACAAATACCCGCTCCCTGGTGATTACCTAATATAGACAGTAAAACTTTTATCCCCCTATCCTGCAATGGTTGGATATAAGTGTTACGATTAGTTAGCACATTGGTAACCTGCTGATTAAAATAAAGCTGAGCCGTTTGAGTTGATGTATTGTAATTGATGTTAGCCGCGAAGATGATACCGATATCAAACAATTGCTCGCCTGTTGTGAGCTTGTAGTTGCCTACATTACGTATATCATTGTAATTCACTTCAACGTAACATACGCTTTTGGGGCCGCTTGCACCAAGTGCATCCGACCTTTTTACAGGTGCTTGTTTATTCACGTCAACAACAGGTGCCGCGTCTTTTTTACAGGCTGAAATTGAGAGCATAAGCGCTCCGGCCGTCATAACGACAGCATTTTTAAATACTAAGTTTGTTTTCATAAATTGGTTTTTTTGGATTAATTGGTTTGGTTAGTAAAGAGCAGAACTTAGTTTATCCATAGGCAAATTGATTTAGCTTAATAGGTGTGTTTACCTAAACCGGTAGATACGATAATGCAAACACGTTGACAGCAAGGGTGCCGGGCACCGAAAGAAATTTAATTGGTTATAGTTTATTCAAACGGACAAGCCAACCGTTTGGTTACATCACGATGTACAAAAAGAGTAGAGGCTATATTTTGCTAAAACAAAAACGGCCGCCTTTACAAAAAGCGGCCGTTTATTTTAGTTGGCATATACTATAGCTCTCTCACCCAGATATTTCGATAACTGATAGGCTCGCTTGGGTCGCCGTGCGATTGTAGCTTTATTGGCGCAGGCCCATGCGCTTTATAAGCCGGTTGGCCGATGTATGGCGTATCTCCTTTTAAAATATAATTATTTTGCACCAGCACCCCGTTATGTATAGCGGTAACACGCGCAGGCGATTTCAGGCTGCCATCCTCGTTAAAACGTGGCGCGGTCCAGATAACATCATAGGTTTGCCACTCGCCCGGTTTGCGCGCAGCGTTAGCCAGCGGGATGGATTGCTTGTAGATACTACCTACCTGCCCATTTACATAAGTTTTATTCTGATAGTTGTCCAGCACTTGCAGTTCGTAACCACCAGCACCCCAGGGCAACGCCGCTAAAAATATACCGCTGTTGCCCCTGCCCTGCCCGGTGCCATGTATAACCATGGGTATCTGGTACTCAATGTGGAGCTGGTAATCGGTAAAGTTTCGTTTTGTGCGCAGGTCACCTTTGGTTTTATCAACAGTCATAGCGCCATTGGCAAGTTTCCATTTTTGGGTTGATGTGCTATCATTTAGTAACACCCATTCGTCAAGGTTTTTTCCGTCAAATAGCACAATAGCATCCGAAGGTGCTCCGCCCAACGTTTTGGCGGGTGTTACCATCTTTGGTTCGGGTGACCAAACCTCCGTATCTTCGGGCTTTGCATTCTGCGCATGCGCGTTCAGCGCAAATAAACCGGCTATTCCAATTGTATAGAGACTTTTCATTACTGTAAATCTATTTTTCAAGCGACTTTATCCATTGAGCAATTTTGCGGGCTTCAGCCTTAGGTACCTGTGGCATAGGTGGCATAGGCGTTGAATAATCAGGCCAATGCTCTGGTTTGGGCTCGCGTATCAATTCCATAATTTCTTCAACGCTATACTTGCGCTTAGCCACTTCAACATAAGCCGGGCCAACCTGGCGAGTATTAGCATTATGGCAAGCCAGGCAAGTGTTTTTGGTAAGTAACGTTTTTACTTCAGCATAAGTGGGTGCTTTAGCGGGTGCAGCTGTTTTGGTGGCGGTACCCTTGCTCTCCTTTTTAGGTGCTACCACAACATTTTTGGCGGCAGTATTCTTTGTGCTTACACCTGTCATACTTAACTTCGGCCCTTCCGGGATATTGTTAAGCGTATAATAACCCGTTGGATGTACCAAAGAATAAGAGTTTTCAGCATCGCGTACGCCATCTACCGTGATTGTATGAATATAATATCGGCGCAGCTTGCTTACAATTAAGCGGGCTTTAAATCCGTCTGCCGATACCTTAACACCCAGTATCGGGCATTTTTGCTCGTTAACCGGCGGGCTGCCGTAAACGCTATGGTATTTATAGATGTAACTTTCAATGTTGTATGAGGCAATGTCGCTGGCCGTCTTTTGATCAACTGGTTTTGTAAACTCAATCTCAAAACCATCAGGCATGGCGCGGATAGCACGCATTTCAAACGGCACTTTGTTATTCCATACCAAACGCTGTAAGCCCTCAGTAGCCTCGCCTGCCGACCCCCAACCGCGGTTAGTTTCGCCCGCGAAAAGAGAACCGTCCTTACCCCAGGCCAACCTTACCACTCCCGACTGAAAGCCACTGCGGAACGGCCAGGCAACGCCTTGATACTCACCGTTTACTTTTTCCATAAATACGCGGCTTACCATACTCTGGCCCTGATCGCCTACAAGTAGCTGGCCCTGGAACGGGCCAAATACGCCTTCCGGAATCTTAACGATCTCAGAATTTGAAATACCTAAAATACCGTGTGGCAACCATACAGCCGGCAATTGCAACTGGGGGAAGTCTTTCTTTATTTCGAATTCCGTGTTAAACTTTTCATTCACGATGTTTTGCGGTTTAACCGGGTTGCCATTTTTGTCGAACTCTTCGCGCATTTTGTTTTTAGCAAAAAACTGCTCAGACGTTATTTGTACCGGAGAGCCCGGCAAACCTGACCAAACCAAACTGGCCGGATGCCCCATAAATGAGCCCTTTTTAACCTGCATGATACTGCCTGAACCTACCCAATCGCCTTGATTATCCGTATAAAATAATTCATTGTCGATCATACTGATACCGCAGGGAGAGCGCATACCTGCCGCCCATGGTTCAACCCGGCCATCTTCATAAATATGCAGCGCCCAGCCACGCCACGGCACCATGCTTTTAGGTATCCACCAAATTGGCGGGAAACCCAGATTGAGGGTAACAAAGAAAGATCCATCGGCAGCCAGCTTCGGGCCAAAGCTGTACTCGTGATAGTTACCTGATAATGGCCAGGCATAAATAGTTTTAAATTCATCGGCCACACCGTCCATATCGGTATCGGTCATTTTAGTTAACTCGCCGCGCTGAACGCAATACAATGAGCCATTTTTGTAAGCCACACCTAAAACCTCATGCAAACCCGAAGCAAACTTGCGAAAAAAAGGCCGCTGGCTTGATGGATTCTCCACAATGAAAATATCCCCACGACGAGTTGATACCGCCAGGTTGCCGTTAGGCATAACGCATAAGCCACCTACCTCCAGTATGTTACCTTCGGGAGCAGGCACGCGCATTATCTTAAAATAGTCGTCCTCTTTTGGTGATTCGGCTTGTGCTAAACATGTACCGGGTAGCAACAGGCTTAACAAACCAACCTTTATATATTTAATAATATTGTTCATGCTGATAATTAAAAAAGAATGGAATAAGTTAACTTTTTGCTGATAGGTACAATGAGCTCTTCTTGCAGCCCGCTGTTGCGTATAATTGGTTTGCCGCTGTCATCACTCAAGTGCAAATAATAGCTTTTGTCGTTGATGATATACAAACCTTTACCTATTTCCTCGATCTTGTCAGCAGCCACAACCCGATAATAAAGCTTATCAGCCGGTTGTTGCAATTCAATAACGCGTTCAATGCCTTGCCCGCCATCTAAAACCGTAGTTGCGTCGGTTACTACAGTACCATAAATACTGTAGCTAAATGCTGGTTTTTTATCCTTATCTAACTTATAACCAATGGTTTTAAAACCGGTACCTGTAGTATCACTTCCCCACGCAGCAGTTGCATCACTTAACTTGTTAATAGCCGGTTTGGCACTACCGAACTGCAGCGCAAAACCGGTAGCGCGCGATGATCCGTCGCCGCGGTCGTGCCACATTGGGGTGGCATCTAAAAAGCCTCCGCGCCATAATTGTACCAGCATACCATTATCGGCATCGTAGGTGTAGTGCACCTGGGCACTGCTGCCTACATTGATGGCATGCGTTACACGCTTTCCATCCCTGAGGTCGATAAAACAGCGCAGCAACGAATTCTTGCCCGTCACGTTGATCAGTATCGGATCAACCATGTCTGATGAGGGTACATTGCCGTCGCTTATCAAATACTCGCGCACGCCTGGTCCGGCCACTACTAAACCTAAAGCAGGTCTGGCCCAGTCTACCACCTTTGAGTAATACAGATCAAACGGTGTTGTACCTGCTTTAAGCGTTACCTTACCTGTTCCGCCATTCTCTTTTACGGTTACCACGGGATTGCCTGCCACACGCATAATGCCGCTGCCACCGGGAACGCTTAGGTTAAAAGAATATTCGCCCGGCTCCGCTACTTTTATATCGCCGGTATAATGTATCAGGAAATCGTTTTGCAGGGTATTTACGTTTGATGACAATAGTACAGAGGTACCCTTAGCTTCAGGAGCGGCTGTTTTATAATCGGGCTCGCCATCAAACTTACCTTTATAAACCGCATAGTTAAGGTTAAGCAGTTCGGGGCGAGGCTTATTGTATAGTGTGTAGCTTATATTGCGAAACGCTACGGAACCATGATCACCCTGCAACCGCAACGGCCCGTTGGCTGTTTCCTGCTGACTAAGCGCACCCCGCGTCGGGCCCGACAGCTCAACGTTATCCTGAATCCTGATACCATTTAGCTCAACAAGTAAAATACGTGCATTTTCAGTTTTCTTACCTGCACCATCAAACTTCGGCGCCTGAAAAGATATTTTAATATGCTGCCAAACGCCTGGAGCTCGTGTTACATTTTGCCTCGGCGCATGGCCGTCGTAACCTCGCTGCCCTTCCGGACGGGCATCATCCCAGCGTTCATAAATCCCTCCGTTATCACTGGCTTTCGCGTCAGTTGCTCCCCAGCTATCTGCCAGTTGAATTTCATATAATCCCTGCAGGTAAATTCCGGAGTTTGAACCACGTGCCATCATGTAATCCATTTCCATATCCATGTCGCCATGCTGCATTTGGGTTAGCAAGTCTTCACCCTTCTTTTTCTCATCAAAAACATTAACAAGCACACCTGTGCCTTTAACTATACTTAAGGCGCCTGCTTTTTCGGGATTCATGATTACATCGCCGGCTATTTGCCAGCTTTTGGCAAGCTTAAATGCAGATAGATCAGTAAGCGGCAGCTTATTTTGCTGACCATTTGATTGTGCAATTACTGCCAGCGGGAAGCAAATCCACAAAAAAACAGGCACGTTGCACAACATGCGTTTTAATTTATTCATTTTGGGTTATAAAGGTTATTTGCAATCGATTGCTTAAAGATGCATGTAAATTTGATACATCCTAAAGTTGGCCTATTTTATTTAAAGCGAATTGTATCATTTTAACCTTTGATAGTGTTATTTTAACAGGATTGGCAAGGTAGAAATTGAGCATGCCATCGCTAATCCATCAAAAAGTAATCCGGCGCTAAAAAGCCTTAGCTTAAGTAAGATTATTGGCAATAAAAACTATATATTTGAGTTTACATCTACTAATTACAAAAAAGGCAAATGGTCAAATTATTCATTGGCGGGCATCCGCTAACTATGGATGAGCTGCAACTCGTTCAGCTTGTAAGTCCATACGGGCAGGTTGCTACTATAAAAATGGTACGCGACAGGCAAACAAGAAAATCAAAGGGATACTCATTTTTAGAAATTACAGATATTGAAGGTGCGGAACGCATAATGGAGGCGTTACAAGGGAAAGCTTACGGCGATAAAGAATTAAAGATAAACATTGTACCACCTGATGCTGAGCCGGCAAAGAAACCACAAAGGCCGGGGGGGTTCAGGGCACCTACTTATGCTAAGGTTGAGCGCCGAGGCCCATCGCCATCTTACGGTGGTTCACCATCACAAGATGGCTCAAAACCGAGAAGGCCACGTAAGCAATTTTAAGACATGACAGATAGCCGCGATAAGCGGCTATTTTAGTATTCAACCGTTACGTTAAAACCTAAACCGCCAACACCAACCCTCTCCCAGCGCGCCTGGCTTGTTTCGCGCCATACCAATGCACCGCTTAAAAAGCTCGATGAAAACATTACGCCACCCCTGGCCGACTGTATCCACTCCAGGCTTACAAAGAAGTCGTCTTCCACGTAAATATTATAAGGTTCAAGGTTTACGCTTATCTCATCGTCACCATTGTGCAGGGTAACAAAAATATTTTGGTGCTGCAATATCTGATCGGGCAAACCGTTTTTCACGCTGTAAAAGTTAAGGCGCATTTTAACAGAGTCTGCTGGTCCGGATGATATGGAAGCGTTGAAACGTTTAAGATAAGTTGGCGAGCGCTTTATCTTGATGATGCGACCAAGCTCATGCCCCAACCTGCTGCTGGAAAACCCTGAATTTGATGATTTAGATTTGGTGGTATTACCCAAAACAGCTGTTTTCCACTTTTTAGGCTTGACCGTTACTTCTTTCAGTTTGATGTTATCAGCCTCGAGCTTCACGGTTTTACCCTGATAGCCTGATGCGAAAGCAGATGAAAGCAAAACAAAAGGCTTGTAACCTATCATAGATATTTTAACCGTATCGCTTACACTGCCTTTTAAATCGAGCTTATAACGCCCCTTATCGTCGGTAACAGTACCAATGGATTTACCTACTATACCAACGTTAACGTAGGCCAATGGCTGCCCGCTACCGGCATCGGTCACAACACCTTCAACCAATTGGGCATAAGAAACACTGTAACAAAACAGTGTAAATAATAAGGCCAGGATTTTTTTCATTAAAAAGAATTGATTAGTGTAAACCCTTGCGTTTTAATAAGCCGCCAGTAGTATCTTCAATACTTTGCTGCACGATGAAAGCCTTAGGGTCTATCTCTAATATAACTTGTTTGATGGATGGTACCTCAAGCCGGGTGGCTACGGTGAACACGATATCACGGGTATCGTTAATCTCACCATCCTTGCCATAGCCGCTTTTACCCTGATAAATGGTAACGCCACGGCCAAGTTGGTTGGTAATGATGCGGCGTATTAATTCGCTCTTGGTTGAGATTACAGTTATGCCGGTGTATTGTTCCAAACCATTCAATATAACATCAATCATTTTTGAGGCAGCAAGATAAGTCAGAATAGAATAAAGTGCCGACTCAACACCCAGAAACTTAGCCGCAGTAAGGAATATGATTACATTAAAAATCAGGATAACGTCGTTAACCTTAACTACCTGCGCCTTTTTGCTGACTAACAAAGCGGCTATCTCGGTACCATCCAACACCGCGCCGCCCCTGATAGCCAATGCTATACCCACGCCAATAAACAAGCCACCAAATACGGCGGTAAGTAATTTATCTGAAGTAACATCAGGTACGTTAATAAAAGCCAGCGCTAACGAAAGCCCGGCAATAGCGGCTGTGCTTTTTACGGCGAATAGTGTGCCCAGCTTATTATACCCTAACCACAAAAACGGTACGTTTATAACAAAAATAAGTATAGCGATTGGTATGCCGAATATATTAGAGATCAGCATGGATATACCGGTTACGCCGCCATCAATAAAATGGCTGGAAAGTAGAAATCCTTTAAGGCCGAAGGTTGCTGAAATAATACCAAGTAAAATCAGGATAGTATTGTTGATAATGGTCCTTTTGGAGAAGGTTGACATTTTCTTCATTCCCAAATATAACTTTTTTGAGCCTAAAAGCCATTCTTAAATTTTGCTACCTTTGTATTAAACTATTTGCTAAGCACTTATGAAAAGATTGTTTTTACTTGTAGCCAGCTTATTTATAGCTGCCACAAGCTTTGCACAGGACGAAATTATACCTGCCGCGCCAGGTGTTACCTACGGCGATAAAGTTACCGCCAACAACGCTATCCAGCTAAATGAATTAAATACCAAACTTGGTAAGGATTCAGTTTATAAAGGAAAGATTACCGGTAAGGTGGTTGAGGTATGTAAAAAGAAAGGCTGTTTCATGACGCTTACACAACCAAGCGGATCGCCGATTATGGTTCGCTTTACTGATTACGCTTTTTTTATGCCGCAAAACATAGTAGGCAAAACCGTGGTAGTTGAAGGTACTGCTACTGTTAAAACCATATCAGTTGACCGCCTGCAGCATTTTGCTGCCGACGCCGGTAAAAGCAAAGAAGAAATTGCAAAAATAACCAAACCCAAAAAGGACGTTCAGATTATGGCTAACGGCGTGCTGGTGATGGATTGATTTTAAATCATACATAATAAAAATGCCCGGTGTTATTCAACACCGGGCATTTTTATTATCACCATTTCCAGTTAAGTTCAGTAATATATTTTAAGCCCTGCTTGTTACAAATATCTATTAATTCGTTTTTCAAAGCATCAAATCCATGTGTAGTTTTAGGAACTATTATCGCATTTCCACCTTTTATATTAATAAATATATGCTTACCTGTTTCACTTATATGAGTTAATCCAGCAAATGTTAAATTGGTTTCAGAATAGGAGTTTGCAATCTTCAGATGGTCGGTAAAGATATCTATCTTTCTGATTGCTATGTCCTTATTATATTGATCATTAATATATTTTTTATAATGATTGATATAATGCTTCTTTTGATAACTCGGGTAAAACAACAAAGAAACTATCCCTAATACACCAAAACAAATAGCAAACGATAAATTCTCTAACAAATACATGCCTATTGCAAGCCCAAAAAACGCTATCGATAACCATGCCCAATTACTATTCATTTGCTTTATAGCTATTTTACTCTTTGATGCTTTATATAATGAATAAATCAAAAAATCCTCTTCGTTTAAAGATAGATCGTACTGCATAAGGTTGTAATTGAGGTTGATTGGAATTTGTGGCCTATTTAAACACTATCTGTATCGTATTGCGGCTCTGCTGTTCAAGCAGCACCTCTCTACCATTAATATACTGGTCTACTGAGTCTGCCTGATAATGCCGTAAAGTAATCAGGCTTAGCCCGTCATTGTATTTTACTTTAAATGCTTGTTTTATGCTGATAAGCAAATCATCAAAACGCTCCGGCTTCATATCTATGCATATGGAGAAGCTTAACGCCGATGTTTGCAGCACATTGGCTTTTACATGATGACGCGCAAAGACGGCGAATATGCTGCTCAAATGATCTTCGGTTATGAAAGAATAATCCTTAGCGGAGATGGATATCAGCACCTGGTTTTGCTTAACAATAATCACCGGCTTCTCAAACACCGGCACCACTCCTTCTTTGATCACCGTTCCGCGCGCATCCGGCTGATTGAAAGATTTTACTAACAGCGGTATATCGGCATTTTGCAGCGGCTTAATAGTTTTCGGGTGTATAACACTTGCGCCATAATAGGTCATTTCAATAGCCTCGTTATAGCTCAACTCATCAAATTTAACCGTATCCGTAAACAATTTAGGATCGGCATTCAGGATGCCGGGTACGTCTTTCCAGGTAGTTACTGATTCAGCATTGAGGCAGGATGCGAATATCGAAGCCGTATAATCAGAACCTTCGCGCCCTAAAGTAGTCGTAAAATTTTCAGATGTGCCGCCTAAAAAACCCTGCGTAACAACTATACTATTTTGTAAAAGCATAGGGATATCCTGCCGAATAGCTTCGCGGGTTTTTTGCCAGTCAACCACGCCCTCCCGATAAGTATTATCGGTATGTATAAAACTGCGTACGTCCAGCCATTTACTGGTTAAGCCGATAGTATTCAGGTAGGCATTTACAATACGGGTTGATACTAGTTCGCCGATGGATACAATCTGATCGTAAATGAAATCAAAGTTGTCATGCGGCTCATCTTCTATCATCCAGTCTATTTCAACAAAGGTATTTTGTACCTCGTCAAAAACCGGGTGCCCGTCCTCAAACAAGTTATGCATGATGTTGAAATGATAGCTTTTAATATCTTCATAAACATCATGCATATCATTGCGTTGTTCAACATAGGCACGCGTTAAGTTTTCGAGCGCGTTGGTGGTTTTGCCCATTGCCGAAACAACAATAAGCATTTGTTGCGCCTGGTACTGTTTAACTATATGGCCAAGGTTTTTAACACCTTCAGCATCCTTTACCGAAGCGCCTCCGAATTTAAATACAAGCATTTATTGTTTAAGGTATTGTGTTATTACGGTATTAGGCCGTAACAGTTTTTTAATTTGAGCGTATGGTACAACCAGCTCGGTTTGCCCGGCTGCGTAAGGCTTTATTTCATACTGATTATATAAAAATCTTAAGCCTATAGGTGTAACCAGGAAATTTTTATTCAGCGCAAATTTATTGTTATCAAAAAAATAATTGGTAGCTAATGATGCCGTATCGCTTAATTTCTCATTGGTTCTGAATATTTTTTCTGCAACTGCGTTTAACCTGGTGTTATATCCGTCAACCAGCAGATCATCAAGCGTCAGATCTTTATTGGTTTTGGTATCCCAGTTAATAAAGGCGGTAGTAGTGCCCCCATGCGCCCCACCCTGAAAAATATAACCCGAAACCTCTATGGCTACCAGATTAGTATCCTGATGTACAACGGTGGCATGGCTGTCCATCTCAAAATACATCTTGGTATCCGGGTTTTCCTTTTTAAACGTTTCGTAGTCGTTTAAAAAGCGTTTGGCATAAGCGCTAATACTGCTGTCCGCCTTTCCATCATAAGCAAATAGCAAAAGCAACTTACGTTCAACGCTATCATTAAGCTTTGGCTGATCTTTAAATTCAGGATATTTAACAGTAAAATGCGTGCAGGTACTGTCACCTTTATCGCCACAATCGGCAGCACGTTCAGAAAAAGTTTTGTACTCGTAATTTAGGGTATCTTTGTAAATAGCGTCCTTTTGTTCAATATGCTGATCGCTCCAAACGCATGAGGCCAGCGATACGCTAAAAAATATAAAAACAGCGGCAAGATAATATATTGTTCTCATGCTGATAATAACCTTAAAAGCTAAGTAATTGTTCTTTACTGAGCGATGCGTTCAACCAACCGGCTTCAATGGCTGCGTTATATTTGTTATAGAAATTGATGGCAGGCTCGTTCCAGTCAAGCACCTGCCAGCTCATGCCGTTAAAGCCAAGTTCCTGCGCTTCCTGCACTATACGGTCAAACAACAATTTGCCCAGCCCGCGGCCACGCATAGTTTCAGTAACGTAAAAATCCTCGAGGTATAGCCGGCAGCCCTTCCAGGTTGAAAAACGCACATAATAAAGTGCAAAACCAACTATAAGTCCGTCAACCTCGGCAACAAAGGCTTTCCATACCGGTTTGTTGCCAAAGCCGGCTTCCTCCAGTTCCTGCAAGGTTATGGTTACCTCTTGCGGCGCCTTTTCATACAAAGCTAATTCGTTCACCAGTTCTAAAATGCGGCGGCAGTCATCCTTAATGGCAACACGTAAATGCAATTTCATACCCTTAATTATTTTTCCAGTGTTTAACTACCCGCAAACCAAAAATATTGCTACCCAGCCTCACCAGGTTGCTACCCTGCTCAATAGCTATCTTATAGTCTGACGACATACCCATCGACAATACGTTGAAGCTTTCCTCTTTACGGAAGTAACTTACCTTAATACCATCAAACAAAGTACGCAGTTCATAAAACTCTTCTTTTATCTGCTTCTCGCTGTCGGTATTGGTGGCAATACCCATCAGGCCGCGTATGCGGATGTTATTTAATTCGCTAAACTCATCTGAACGCAACAGTTCTATCAACTCATCATACTGCAAGCCAAACTTGGTTTCTTCGTCGGCAATGTAAACCTGCAGCAGGCAATCTATCACACGATCGTTCTTTATTGCGTGCTTGTTAATTTCCTGCAAAAGCTTCAGGCTGTCAACCCCTTCAATCATGCTGATGAAAGGTGCGATGTATTTAACCTTGTTAGTTTGTAAATGACCGATGAGGTGCCACTCTATATCCTTTGGCAATTGCTCATACTTTTCTACCAACTCCTGCACGTTATTTTCGCCAAACAACCGCTGCCCGGCATCGTAGGCCTCCATAATATCTTCTACAGGTTTTGTTTTTGATACGGCCAGCAACGCAACATTTATGGCATCTGTTTCGTTTTTTAAAGCGCGTATGTTATCTGCAATGCTCATTTTTATCCGTAATTTTGCTCAATTAAGCCGCTAAATTAAATAATGCGTAAATATATAATCCTGTTTTTTTCAGCTTTGACTGTTTTATGTTCATGCGGTGATGATAAACCGGATGGTATATTGGATGAAAATCAAATGGCCGATGTGCTTACTGACGTACACATAACCAATGGCACTATGTTCAGCGTACCAGCCATATCGGATAGTTTATACAAATATGGCCTTGGCCGGTATATGCTGGTATTTAAGCAGCACGGTACCGATTCGGCACAGTTTACCCGCAGCTATAAGTATTACACGCGCGACGTTGAAAAACTGGTTGCGATTTACGATGTTGTAAATAAAAAGCTGCAAAAGAAATCAGACTCGCTCAATAAGATCTACATAAAACAACAACAGCAACCGCAAAAAATAAAGCCCCAAAACCCTAAGCCGGCACAAAGTACCGACACCGCCAATAAGATAAAAAGAAAGTTGGCAAAAGATACCCTAAACAGAATATAAGAGGAATGCTATACCCTGATAACAGTGCTGACAAACTCGGATTTAACGAGGTTAAGGAACTGATAAAAGCCCATTGCCTAAGTACCATGGGCCGCCAAATGGTGGACAAGATACAGGTAATGAACAATTACGATAATATCCGTAAATTTTTGAGCCAGGCCGCTGAGTTCAAAAATATTTTGACTAATGACGCGGCACTGCCTATACAACATTTTTTTGATATAAAAACGCTGGCTAATAAAGCCCGTATTGAAGGCGCTTTTTTAAGCGAGGAAGAGTTTTACCAGGTACAGGCATCGCTTTCAACCGTGTTTGCGGTTATTGCTTACTTTAACGAGCGTGAAGGCCAGTACCCTAACCTGGAAGCACTGTTTGAACACTTGCCAATTGAGAAGTCGATTTTAAAAAAGATCGGGCAGGTAATTGACGAAAAGGGCAAAATAAGGCCAAATGCCTCGCGCGAACTTTTGGATATTACCAGTTCAATTGCGAAAGCTGAACAGGAAGCCCGCCGGAAAATTGACCAGATTTTTAAAAGCGCCGCTGCTAACAACTGGACTGCGGACGGATCGCTCACCGTGCGTGACGGCCGCTTGTGCATACCGCTGTTAGCCGAAAATAAGCGCAAACTTAAAGGCTTTGTGCATGATGAATCAGCATCCGGCCAAACGGTTTATATAGAACCTGAAGAAGTGTTCACACTAAACAACCGCGTGCGCGACCTGGAGTTTGAACGCCGCCGGGAGATAGTGAAAATCCTGACACAATTAACGGATGAGCTGCGCCCATATGTACCGCTTTTGCTATCATACCACGGCCTGTTAACCAAACTCGATTTTGTACGTGCAAAAGCGCTGTTCGCTATTGATATTGACGGATCATTACCTGAGGTTACCAACGATGCATCATTAAAATTAGTTAACGCGCGGCACCCCTTGCTTTACCTCAGCTTTAAAAAAGAGCAGCGCACTGTTGTTCCGCTTAACGTTAGCATTGATGAATCATCGAGGGTAATTGTCGTATCGGGTCCCAATGCCGGTGGTAAATCAGTATGTATGAAAACCGTTGGCTTATTAATGATGATGGTGCAGGCAGGATTGCTTATTCCGGCAGATGATACCAGCCGCATGGGTGTTTTCAAGCAATTATTTGTTGATATTGGCGATGATCAATCCATTGAAAGTGATTTGAGTACCTACAGCGCCCACTTATCAAAAATGAAATATTTTGCTGAGCATGCCAACGGCAAAACCATGATACTGATTGATGAATTTGGAACAGGTACCGATCCGCAATTTGGCGGGCCGATAGCCGAAGCTGTGCTCGAATCACTTAATCAAAAAAAGGTGAAGGGTATGGTCACTACGCACTACTCAAACCTCAAGATATTTGCCAGCAACACCGAGGGCCTGGAAAATGCCTCCATGCTATTTAACAATGTGGAGATGAAGCCGCTTTATATTTTGGAAGTGGGCAAGCCTGGTAGTTCGTACGCATTCGAAATAGCGCAAAAAATCGGGTTGCCCCAACATGTACTCAACCTGGCCAAGAACAAAATCAGCGCGGGTCAAAAAAAGGTAGATACCCTATTGGTTGACCTTGAACGTGAAAAGAAAGAGATTTACGACACCCGTATAAAACTAAACAGTCAGCAGCAAAAGGTAAACACCTTGCTTGCAGAAAATGCCAAGCTGAAGGATTATCTGGAAGAGAATAAAAAGAACCTGATCCGTGAGGCTAAGCAACAGGCACAAAGTATTATTCTCAATGCTAACAAGTTGGTTGAAAACACCATTGCTGAGATTAAAAGCAGCAATGCCGACAAGGAAAAAACCAAAGCCCTGCGCGATAACCTGAACGTTGAACTTAAAAAGAACACCGTTAAAACCGAGCAGCCTAAACCCGCCGCAAATACTGAAGAAATACAAAAGGGCGATTGGGTGAAGCTTACCGACTCCGACACTACCGGGCAGGTTATAGAAATCAATAAGGATAACGTAGTAATAGCCATTGGCGACCTGCGTACGGTTGCCAAACGTAAGCGGGTACAAAAAGTATCCAGTTCATCAGTTCCGAAAGAAGTAAGACGAAGGTCAGCATCAAGTGTTGGCGATTATTCAAGTTTTAGCCCCGAGATAGATGTGCGCGGTATGCGCGGCGAAGAAGCCCTTTATGTTATCGAGCGTATGCTGGACAGAGCCTTGATGATGAGTTTTAACAACATCAAGATATTACATGGCAAAGGCGACGGTATATTGCGCAAACTGATACGTGACTATTTGAAAAAGTATGACCAGGTGGACCGTATGGAAGATGAACACGCCGACCGCGGCGGAGATGGCATTACCTATGTATACCTGAGATAAGTTATAAAGCGCTAAAGCTACTTTGCGGTTAGCTTTAGCGCTTTATTATTAATTATTCAAATTAACGGTTCCTAAATCTTTTACGGAATTGTTTTGTACGGAAACGTTATCGATAATTATACCATTGTAAGGCGACAAGGGCACAACCTCTACCCTGTAGTTTCCGGCTTGTAAACCAGGTAAAAAGAAATTACCGTTGTTATCTGCAATAGCGCCTACAGTATCAGTACCGTTTATAGCGTAAACCCTTGGATAAGCAGAAACCGGCTGAACCACACCTTTAATGGCGCCCGAAACGGCCATTGGGATAGCCCTTATCACCGGTTTTAAATTATACTTGCCATTACCTGTAACTACAATAGATTTAGCAGCATCAAAATCCAACAATAATGTGTAGGCTATGCCTGCGGTAAGATTATCCTGTACCTTTAATTTCACACCGGATGATTGCCCGCTTGGGGTTTTTAATTCATAGGATACTCCGTTGACAACCACTCTGTTGCCGGTATTATATAACACCAGCTTACTTCCTGTAAACGTCCTGCGGGAACAACTACGCCCGCTAAAACCGTGTCTCGCCCAGCTCTGAAACGCAATATGTCTATCGGCCTCTCGTTAAGATCTACAGTAGCGCGTCCGCCCGACGAAATTATAACCACTTGCTTAACATTTAAAATCAATGCATCAAACAAACCCGGAGCATCAGTTAGTTTTACCGTAACCCGTGAGGTGTTACCATTGCCATCAGAGTTATTCTTTTTACAGGAGGCTCCTAATAACAATAATCCTGTGGCAAAAAATAAAATTACCTTTTTCATAGTATTAGTTTTAACAATGGTATAAAAACAACTGTTAAACTAAAATGTTGACGCTGACTACGCCTGTTGTCACAACTCAACGGGGTCACTTAAAGTCTATTTTGAATTCTATAAATTCAGCACTACTTATTGAGGTGCCTTTATAATGTAAACCGATTCGCGGGCTTCTATCCCATTGCGGTAAATAACTTGCCGATAAAGTTTGCGTTAACGGTACGGCCAGCCAGCCTTTGCCATCAGCGTTATAGTAAAATGTGCAGTTATGATTAGCATCTACCTTAATTTGCACACCAACATTTTGCGGCTGTGCAACCTTCACACCACCGGCTTTCTCCCATTTGCCGTCGCGCACGGCCCAGCATATTACACTATCGCCTTTAACGCCGATACCTAAAGCGGCGTTGGCATCGCCATAGTATGCCAGACCCTTTAATTCGTTATTGCTGTTAGCTACCTTTACAGATGCCTCCAAAATTGCCGAATACGGGCGCAGTGCCAGCACGATGCCTGTTTTATTATCGGCGGTAGTGGTACCGCTCAATTTTAGCTTACCGTTGGCTTGACTGAATTGGGGGGCGCTATTTCTAAAATCCCACTGCCAGTTTTTAGCAGGAGTTGATCCTGAAAAATTATCAGTTACCAAAGTTGGAACCGGCGGCACATCGGGCAAGCTCTTGAACGCAGGCCAGCCTGATTTGCTGTCCCATTGAACTTGCGATACCAATCCTTCGCGGCCCGCGAAAACCGTATTTTCTTTACTGTAGCCGTGATGTATATAGTAGTACTTACCGGCAACATCATTAACGAGCGTACCGTGGCCCATACATTTCCATTTATCGTTTTGAAACAGTACCGGGTTATTGCTATACAACTCATAAGGCCCCTTAAAGTTAGTGGAGCGCGCCACGCGCACGTTATAGCTGCAATCAACCCCACAGCAGTTTCCTGCAGAATAAAACAGGTAATAATATTTACCCCTCTTGAGGATGCTTTGCCCTTCAAGGCCGATGCGCTCGGTATCCTTCAGCATCGAGAATGGTTCGCCCTCAAGCCGTAATCCATCTGCTGATAATTTGCTTCCTAATATTTCAATCGGCCTGTCATCTAAACCATAGGCTTTAAAAGTGATGTAAAGCTGACCCTTTTCGCGATATAAAAAGGCATCAATAGCCTCTTTCCCGTAAGCTATAATAACGCCTTTATCTGTAAAACCGCGATCAGGATATTTTGAGGTGGCTACGCCGATGCATGATATACCGTCAGCTTTGCGGCGGGCTGTATAATAAATGTAATAGGTATCATTTATCTTATAATACTCAGGTGCCCAGAACGACCCGGATATCCAATCAGGTGTTTTATCAAACACGTAGCCCGTTAGCTTCCAGTCTTTAAGATTCTGCGATTGATAGATAGGATAGTGCGGTGCCCATTCAGATGACGTGGCAACCGAAAAATAGTTATTGCCTACTCGTAAAACGGATGGATCGGCATAATCACCAGGAATGGCAGCAGGTATCTGTGCCATTAACGAGATGGCCGCGCATAGCGGAGCACAAAGCATTAAAAATGCTTTTTTTAAGAAAGTATAGTTCATCAGCAAATTGGTTAAATGCTTTTTGTATTCACCAAAAATAGCATTAACCTGCACTATTAAACGCATTAATAGCAAAAAACAAGGGGAGGCTTGCGGCCTCCCCTTGTCAACTAAACTATTTAACTGATGGTTACTCCCAACCGCCGCCTAAAGCCTGGTATATATTTATACGGGCATTTATTTGCTGCTTTTTGGTTTCAATAAGTTCAAACTTAGCTTCGAGTGCTTCACGCTGGGTTAGCAAAACTTCCATATAATCAGCTCGGGTTGATGTGAACAGATCATTAGAAATTTTTACCGATTGCGACAATGCCAGCACCTGCTTGGATTTTAGCGCATAGCTTTTCTCCAGGTTGTCCATCTTCGACATTTGATTAGCTACCTCGATGTAGGCGTTTAACACCGTACGCTCATAGTCAAACACCGCCTGTATTTGCTTGGCGTTGGCATTAACATACTCTGCCTTTATAGCATTTCTGTTAACCAATGGTGCCATAATATCGCCGCCTATTGAGTATAGTAATGATTCCGGCGTATTTAGCAGGAATGATGGATTAAACGCCTGGTAACCTATAGATGCCGATATACCCAATGACGGATAAAACCTTGCCTTGGCCGATTTTACGTCAAGCTTTGCGGCGGCAATGTTCAGCTCTGCCTGGCGTATATCCGGCCGGTTAACCAGCAATTGCGATGGTAACCCGGCCTGTACAGATAGTGGCGGCAGGTTTTCAAACCCTTCGCTGCTACGCGCTATTGGCTGCGGGTAGCGTCCCAGCAAAAAATTGATCTTGTTTTGCGTTTCAACAATCTGCTGCTGAATATCATACTGCAAACTCTGCGTACTAAGCACCTGCGCCTCAAAGCGGCGAACTGCCAGTTCAGTTACACGTGCCGCCTCCTTTTGCAACCGCACTATTTTAAGCGCATTTTGCTGTATGGCGATGTTTTGTTTTACTATACTTAACTGATTATCAAGCGCAAGTAATTCGTAATATGAATCAGCTATTTCGGTAATCAAATGGGTTACCATAAAATTACGCCCTTCAACCGATGCGAGGTACCGTGACACGGCAGCTTTTTTAGCGTTGCGCAGTTTGTGCCAAATGTCAACTTCCCAGGTCGCGTAAGCTGCTACAAGGTAATCAGGCAGCGGATCGGGCATTTCCTTTCCGGGCATTATTTCTGTCGTAGCTTCAGATGCGCCGCGGCTGGTGTACCGCGCTACCTTGTCTAACCCCGCACCGGCTTTAACACCAACAAATGGCAGGTATTCACCTTTACGGGCTTTGATCTCGTTGCGGCTCATCTCTATCTCCTGCATGGTAATATTCAGCTCCTGGTTGTTTTTAAGCGCTGTATCTATCAGGTTTTTCAGGTACTGATCCTGGAAAAAATTACGCCATACCACCTTTGCCGTATTTGTAGTATCGGTAACGCTATCAGCGCCAAAAGCTGTAGGCACGTTTTTATTCGCCGTACGTTCGGCAAGGGGTGGTATGCGGCAGGCCGCGTATATTAACGACAGGCCCGCTATACCTATATATCTGTATATTCTGCGTCTGCTACTCATGTTGATCATTATTTACTAATGTTGACTGATCTTTCTTAAATTTTAAAAACCATCCTTTTTTCTTCTTCCTGCGTTTATGGGTAAAGTCCTCGGTCAGCGGCAACTCGTCCTCGTCCCTTATGAGCTTACGCCCCTCGGCTATGCTGCCGAAAACGTAATACAAGCCCGGCACCAGTATTACCCCGAACACGGTACCCAACAACATACCCCCTGCTGATGAAGCGCCGATGGTACGGTTACCCAAGGCACCCGGACCGGTAGCGAACAAAAGCGGTATCAAACCGGCAATAAACGCGAAGGATGTCATCAATATCGGGCGGAAACGAACCTTGGCGCCCTCAATGGCTGCCTCAAGCACAGTGGCACCCTGCTCATGTTTCTGCGCGGCAAACTCTACGATCAGTACCGCATTTTTACCCAGCAAACCAACCAGCATCACCAAACCTACCTGGGCATATATATCGTTTGATAAGCCCATGATCTTAAGCAGCATAAATGCTCCAAACACACCCACCGGCAACGAAAGGATAACCGAAAACGGAATAATGAAACTCTCGTACTGAGCAGCCAATACAAAATACACGAATATCAATACTACCAGGAAGATATATAGCGCCTCATTACCACGGCCAACCTCATCTTTAGAGAGGCCGATCCAATCAATACCGTAACCGCGTGGCAGCGTTTGTGCTACTTCCTGAATTGCTTTAATGGCCTCGCCACTACTATAACCCGCAGCCGGAGCACCATTAATAGCCGATGCCGTGTACATGTTAAATCGCGTAATCTCATTCAGACCCTGCTTTTTAACAATGCGCATAAAGGCCGAATAAGGCACCATTTCATCCCGGTCGTTCTTTACATACAGCTTCAGCACATCTTCAGGCAATGCGCGGTACTCAGGTAGCGCCTGCACATAAACCTTAAAGAAGTTACCAAAACGCACAAAGCCTTGCTCGTAAGTACTACCTATCAGGATGGACAGGTTATTCATCGCCTTTTCAATACTTACGCCTTTTTGCATGGCGGCCTTGTTGTCTATCTCCAGCTCATATTGCGGGTAATTAGCAGCGAAGAACGTGAACAATCCGGTGAGCTCCTTACGTTTGCGCAGGGCTGCCATAAACTCGTCGTTCACTTTACCAAAGGCTTTGTAATCTGACGAGTTGGTTTGATCGAGCAAACGGAGTGAGAAACCACCTGCCGCGCCATAGCCCGGTACTGCCGGCGGTTCAAAAAACTCGATGGTAGCACCCGGAATTACCCTTGCCTTTTCTTCCAGCTCCTCGATGATCTCCTTAGCATTATGTTCACGGTCTGACCAATCTTTCAGGTTAATCAAACAGGTACCCGCGTTTGAACCACGACCCTCGGTAAGTACTTCGTAACCGGCCAGCGCCGATACTGATTGTACTCCTTCGACATGCTCCGCGATCTTTTGAAGCTGGCGCGATACATCATTGGTACGCTCTAAGGTTGAGCCCGGAGGCGTTTGAATAATAGCGTATATCTGGCCCTGATCCTCATTTGGTATAAAGCCTGAAGGTAAGCTTGTTGAAAGCAGCCAGGTTCCGGCGCAAAAGGCGATCAGCAAGCCAAAGGTTACTACCCCGCGGCCAACTATGCGGCGCAATAAATTGGTGTAACTACCGGTAACTCTGTCAAACCAGGCATTGAAGGCATCAATCATCCTGTTTATTGGCGTACGCTTGCGGGGCTGGCCGTGCGTATTCCTCAATATAATAGCACATAAAACCGGCGTAAGCGTTAAAGCCACCAAACCCGAAATAACAATTGACGTTGCCATGGTGATGGAGAACTGACGGTAGAAAATACCTACAGGCCCTGTCATAAAAGCAACCGGAACGAACACCGCCGTCATCAAAAAGGTAATAGCGATTATAGCACCGCTAATCTCCTGCAATACCTGTTTGGTAGCTTTAAATGGCGAGAGGTGTTCTTCGTGCATCTTGGTGTGTACCGCCTCAACCACCACAATGGCGTTATCCACCACAATACCAATGGCTAACACCAACGCAAAGAGCGTTATCAGGTTGATAGTAAGCCCGAACATCTGCATAAAGAAGAAAGCCCCAATGAGCGACACCGGCACCGCCAGCGTAGGTATAAGCGTTGAACGCCAGTCGCCCAAAAAGATGAATACCACAATGGCCACCAGCACAAATGCCTCAACCAGTGTGTGAATTACCTTTTCCATCGAAGCATCAAGGAAGCTGGAAACGTCATAACTGATCTGGTAGTCCATCCCAGGAGGGAATGATGTTCTCTTGATCTCTTCGAGCTTCTCCTTAACTTCTTTAATTACATCGCTGGCGTTACTACCATACGTTTGCTTAAGTGTAATAGCCGCCGAGGGGTGGCCATCCATGTTAGAATAGATATCGTAAAACTCACTACCCAGCTCTACGTCGGCCACATCTTTCAGGTAAAGCAATTCCCCTTCTTTATTGGCACGGATAATTACATTTTTATATTCTTCGGGCTGATTGTAACGGCCTTTGTAAGTAAGTACATACTCAAGCGATTGCGAACGCTTGCCCGTACTTTGCCCCAGCCTGCCCGGCGAACCAATAACACTTTGTTGCGCAAGGGCTTCCATCACCTCATCGGTTGAAATATTGTAGGCCCGCATCCTGTCAGGCTTTAACCAGATACGCATGGCATACTGGCGGCTACCTAATATTTTGGCACTACCTACGCCCTTTAAACGGCTCAGCTCGTTAATAATATTTACCCCGGCGAAGTTGTACAAAAAGTTCTCGTTCGCCTTTGGGTCCTTACTATATAAGTTAACGTACATCAGCATATTTGGCGAGGTATAGCTCACCACCAAGCCTTCGCGTTGTACCAGCTCGGGCAGCCTATTGGTTACCTGCTCAATACGGTTTTTTACGTTTACAACGGCCTGGTTGGGGTCAACACCTAAGTCAAACACTACCTGTATGGTTGCCTCACCTGCGCTGGTAGCGTCAGACGTCATGTACTTCATGCCCGGCGCGCCGTTGATGGCTTTTTCCATCGGGATAAGTACGGAGTTAACGAGTACATCGGCACTGGCGCCCGGATAGGCTACGTTTACCACAACCATTGGCGGCGCAATGGACGGGAACTGCGACACGGGCAGCGTTTCGATAGCGATCGCCCCCATGAACATGATGACCAGCGACAGCACGATGGCCAGCACCGGTCTTTGAATGAATTTATTAAACATCTTTCTCTCTTAGTTTTAGATTGTGAACTATTCTGACGGTAATCTTAACTGAGGAATGATCGACTTGAGATTTTGATAGTTATAAGCTATTTTATCGTTGTTTTTTACTTTACGTAAGCCTTCAAGTAATATCTTATCATTAGCGGTAAGCCCTGCCCTAACCTCATACAGATCGTTCATCTCGGCACCTATCTCAATTTCGCGGGCTTGCACACGGTTATCTTTATCAACCACGTACACGTATTTTTTATCAAGCACCTCAAAAGTTGCCTTTTGCGGAATGATCAGCGCACCTTTAAGCGGAACCTCGATCTGCACGTTACCAGTTTCGCCATGCCTTAATAAGCCCTGCGGGTTAGGGAATGTAGCCCGGAAAGGGATGTTTCCTGTTTCATTATCAAAATCAGCCTCGATGGTTTCAACCTTGCCCGGGTAGTTAAATACCTTGTGGTTAGCCATAAGCAGGGTTACCTTCGAGTTATCTTTATTGGTTTGAGTTTGGTAATCCAAGTATTCAGCCTCGGGCACGTTAAAGTACACCCACATCTGGCTGTTATCGGCAAGGGTGGTAATTAAATCACCCTCGTCAATCAGGCTACCCAACCTTGCCTGCAGGCGGTCAATAATGCCATCAAACGGGGCGCGTATCTCGGTAAACTGTAAGTGGGCTTTGCTTAAAGCCAGTTCGGCTTTGGCTTTGCGCAGTTTGGCTTTGGCCATGGCCAGTTCATTGGGCGCAACTACGTTACTGTCGGCAAGCCTTTTGGTATTGCGGTATTCTATT
The DNA here is from genome assembly GCF_021215455.1 of Mucilaginibacter roseus. Classification (GTDB taxonomy): domain Bacteria; phylum Bacteroidota; class Bacteroidia; order Sphingobacteriales; family Sphingobacteriaceae; genus Mucilaginibacter; species Mucilaginibacter roseus. Next base: position 168,171 of record NZ_JAJPWV010000005.1, read on the forward strand.
TCGGTAAAATTTACTTCGGCAGCAGCTTTATCCTGCTCGGCACCGTAAATTTTAGGCATTATTTTAAACAGTAGCTGGCCTTTTTTTACATGCTGACCTTCGTCAACATAGCTACCTTCGAGATAGCCCTTTTCCTGGGCACGCAGTTCAATGTGGCGGATAGAGCGCACCTGGCCTACATAGTCGTTAACCACGGTGGTATCCATTTTTAGCGGACTGGTAACCAGTAATTTTTCTTCTGTTTCTTTTTTTTCATTGTGGGATTTGCAGCTTGTATAGCATAACAAGGCGCACAAACCCATAAGCATGAGTTTCATCTTCATGATAGTTCGTTGTTAAACGGGTGTGATTTTTTATGTTGAATTGGGAGTTAAATAATAGCAACCAGGGACGCGCATAAACTGCACAGGACGACACACACAGCGCCTAAAAGCAGCAAAGCGCAATACTTTTTTAAGTAAATCGGCACAGAAAAAAATGCCTGCAGGAAGAAAAATCAGATACGGAATACCTTAAGGCTAAGGTATATTTTGTGGATAGCAGATATTGACGGAGAAACGTTGGTATATAAGTACTTATTTACATACCTGAAATAGTTGCCGTAGATGTAGAGTTGAGAAACGGCTGAAAAGAAATCAACATGATCGGCAAGCCGGCTATGCGTTAACGACTCATCAATCTCTTCGTCGGCTTCAACAATATAAATTTTATGATTATCACTTTGTTTATGCCGGTTTGCCAGTTTAGCCTGGACGGCATTTCGCGTTCGGTCGGCAAGCGCCGTTTGATGGTGGTGATACTTGCTGGCAATAAGATCATCGTCATGATGGTTATTTACTGCACCCGCATGAACAGCATCGTGCCCAAAGGACACCATGAACGTAAGCGACAGAAATAACCTAAATAACCACCTCATTGCCGGGGCCAAATGTAAATAAAAAAGTGAAACGCAAGTATAGGTTGCGGACAAAGCAACGCCGCATAGTTCAAATACTCTAACTATAACTCAATTATAATTATAATATTTTTAACGATCCAGACTTTTTATTAAAAATATTTACAGAAACTACCGTTACAAAGCTGATTGACGGTGTAAGTTTTACATCAAACAAACAAAATTTTTACATCGAACATTATCAGTCGAAGGAAAAGCTTAAATAATGTTTTCTAAATATTTATATCCGCTGCCTGTATTGAGCAACAGCACCCGCTCTCCCGGTTTAACCCAGCCTGATGCACTTAGTTTTTTAAATGCCACCCACAAAGCAGCGCCTTCGGGTGCAATCAGCATACCCTCTTTAGCGGCTATGTGTTTAACGGCGGTGTTCATCTCCCTATCGTCTATCGCTATGGCGTTACCATTACTCTCATACAAAGCCTTTAGTATCTGCTTATCGGCATAGGGTTTGGGTACGCGCAATCCGTTGGCTACGGTGAAACCGGCGTCTTTAAATTCTGACGTTGATCTTCCGGCATGAAAAGCCGACACAATACCATCGCAACTAACTGATTGTACCGCTACCATTCTCGGGCGCTCCTTGCCTATCCAGCCTAACTGCTCAAGTTCCTTAAACGCTTTCCAGATACCGATTAAACCTGTACCGCCTCCAGTTGGATAAAAAATTACATCAGGCAGCTGCCAGTTAAATTGCTCGGCTATTTCATAGCCCATTGTTTTTTTACCCTCCAGGCGATAAGGCTCTTTTAAGGTTGATACCTGGAACCAACCGTTTTGCAAGGCGTGCTCGTTGGCAAGCTTGCCGCAGTCGGCGATGTTGCCGTCCACCTCAACCAGGTCGGCACCGTAAAGGCGGCATTCGTCTTTAAATACCTTAGGCGTTAGCTGCGGCATATACACCGATGCTCTTATACCCGCCCTGGCACAATAAGCCGCAAGTGCACCGCCTGCATTACCGGCTGTAGGCGTAACAATGTGCCCAATACCCAATTCCTTTGCTTTTGAAACGGCCATGCCTATACCACGGGCTTTGAATGAGCCGGTGGGGTTGCCTGATTCATCCTTCCAAAAAACTTGGTTATCAGGCGCTTCAACACTTAACCCGGCAAGGGGTGGCAATGGTGTAAAACCCTCGCCCAGCGTTACAACATTATCAGGATGGATAACCGGCAAAAACTCGTTATAACGCCACATGCTTGCAGGGCGGCCTGCCAAAAATTGTTCAGGTTTTAAGTTCGTGGGCAAATCATACTCCGCAAATAATGTCGACCTGCAATCGGGGTTCTCACATACGGTGTTTATTTTAGTTACATCGTGTACAAGTCCGCATTCGGGGCAACGCAGATGTTTAAGCCATGAAAACCGGGAGTTATGAAGATATGCAGACGTCATATTAATTTTTCTTAAAAGGACAGCAAATTACGTATTCGTAAAGCAGATTTGAGCTAAACTTTGTTATTTTTGCATTGCATTAAATGAAAAGGAATTTTTTTAGCAGCCCTGTTACACCGCCTTGATCCATACTTTTGCCCGGATCGGCATAAGCATATTACGCAACATTTTGTTTCAACCACTTGTCACTTTGGCTTGAGGTTTAAATCGTAATGGTCCGGCCTGATTCTCATTTATTCCGTTACATCAATTCTGTCTGCCATACAAATTAATCCGGCATTCACATTTTATAAAGCACTTACTAAACGATGAGCAAAACATACAATCGCTTATTTGATTTCTCGCAAAAGGTAAACTACAAAAATGAAATATTTGCCGGGCTAACCGTCGCCATGACGATGATGCCCGAATCTTTGTCATTCGCTATACTGGCGGGCTTTCCGCCGCTGGTTGGTTTATATGCGGCATTTATTATGGGCTTGGTTACCTCCATATTTGGTGGGCGACCGGGTTTAATCTCAGGCGGCGCGGGCGCTACGGTGGTAGTTTTGATAGCGTTGATGAAAAGCCATGGCATTGAGTATGTATTCGCGGCTGTAGCATTGGCCGGCACCATCCAGATATTGGTTGGCGTATTTAAGTTGGGCAAATTTGTGCGGCTTGTACCCCAACCCGTAATGTATGGTTTTGTTAACGGCCTGGCAGTTATCATTTTTATGGCTCAACTTAACCAATTTAAAACCATAGTTAATGGCCAGGAGACCTGGCTAAGCGGAACTCCACTATTGATAATGAGCGCTTTGGTAGCGCTTACTATTGCCATTGTATTCATTTTTCCGCGTATAACTAAAGCGTTTCCGCCAAGTTTGGTTGCCATCATTGTGGTATTTGCCATAGTTATTGGCTTTGGCATCGAAACCAAAACGGTTAAAGATATTGCATCCGTAAGTGGTGGTTTTCCACCGTTTCATATTCCGGTGGTGCCATTAAACTGGGGTACGCTGGAAATCATTTTTCCATACGCGCTAATTATGGCTGGTGTTGGCTTAACCGAGGGTTTGCTTACCCTTAACTTGGTTGACGAAATTACAGCTACCCGGGGCAACAGCAACCGCGAGTGTATTGCGCAAGGCAGCGCCAACATACTGAACGGCTTTTTCTTTGGAATGGGCGGCTGCCCCATGATCGCGCAAACGCTGGTGAACCTTACGGCCGGAGCAAGGGCGCGACTGTCTGGTATTATCGCCTCGTTAACCATACTGGTTATAATTTTATTTGGCGCGCCGGTTATTGAAAAGCTGCCGATGGCCGCGCTTACCGGGGTGATGATTATGGTTGCAATTGGCACTTTTGAATGGGTAAGCCTGCGTATCATCAACAAAATGCCCCGGCAGGATATTTTTGTGGGTATACTGGTGGCGGTGATCACGGTATGGTTGCATAACCTGGCCCTGGCCGTTTTAATTGGCGTAATTATATCGGCGCTGGTATTTGCATGGGAAAGCGCCAAACGCATACGCGCCCGCAAATATGTTGACGAAAAGGGTGTTAAGCATTATGAACTATATGGCCCGCTGTTTTTTGGTTCGGCAATGGCGTTTACGGAAAAGTTTGATGTAGATAGCGATCCCACCGAGGTCATTATTGATTTTAAGGACAGCCGCGTGGCTGATATGTCTGGCATCGAAGCGTTAAACAAACTTACCGATCGTTACAAAAAAGCAGGCAAAATGCTTCACCTAAAACATTTAAGCGATGACTGCCGCATCTTATTAAAAAACGCCGAAGATGTAATTGAAGTTAATATTATGGAAGACCCTGCTTACCATGTTGCTATTGAAGGTAAATAAGCAGTTAGTATATACTTATTTATCTGATAATGTGGGCAACCGCCAGTTTTTACGATAAGCTACGATACGTACCACACAAATTATCATGATCGCTATCACCTGCGCCCACTCTTCATTGATATAACCTATCATCAAAATATAGAATAAGCCGCCTACAATACAGGGCGTGGCATATAAATCGGCATGAAAAAGAGCAGGTATACGGTTAAGCAGTAAATCACGGATGACGCCGCCAAAGCAACCAGTTATAGTGCCAAGCGTTATACATATGCCGGGTTTAAGATCAATTGCCAAACCCTTTTTTATGCCAATTATTGTGAATAAACCTAACCCAAGGGCATCAAACAACAGCAATGTGTTTTGTTGGTTAACAATACGGTTGCGGAAGAGCATGGTTACAACAGCTGTACCTAATATAATGAGCAGCGTATTAATGTCCTTCATCCAGGCAACCGGCGTAGCGCCGATTAATACATCCCGCACGGTACCGCCGCCTATAGCTGTAACAAAAGCTATAATGGTAACACCAAATACATCCAGCTTTTTATCCATAGCGGCAAACACACCCGATATGGCGAAAGCGACTGTACCCAGTATTTCAATAATGTGTGAAAACGTAGAAAGCGATATATTCATCTTAACCTAAAGCCAAAAATAGCATAAAAGCCGTTTGAAGCCTAACGTTTAACAGATGAACTTATGCCATGCCACCCTGTGCGAGCGTCCTGTCTTTTTTAATTTGCTTTCTGGCCGTTTTGCTGATTGTTTTTTTCTGCGCTCATTTTACGGACGAAAGCCACATCTGCCGCTGTAACTATTTCGGGCGTATTATTGAAGTTTGATTTGACATAGTTAAGCACTTCTGCTATCTGTGCATCATTCAAAAAGCTGCCATGCGCAGGCATTACTTCGTTATAAGGCAAGCCCTTTACTGTGATAGGGCCTTTCAATCCGTTCAATACCACGTTGATCAGCCTGAACTTATCGACATTCACCCACTCCGACTGCTCTAATGGTGGAAACCTGTTGCCATCTCCCTTACCGTCGCGCTGGTGGCAGGCCACGCAATAGGTGTTGTATATCTGGGAATTTTGGGGTAGATTCTTAAAAAGATTATCCTTTATCTCATCCGGTGTTTTTATGTTAGATGCCGTTTGCTTACGCTTAAGCATGCCTACCAATTGAGTTGTACCAAATTGCTTTTTATCACCGGTATAAATTACCCGCCATATACGCCCCATCTCGGTGTCGGCTATATATAATGAGCCGTCCGCACCTTCAGCCAGTCCCATCGGCCTGTATTTGGCATCACGAACGCTGATAATAGGGTCAACTCCGGCAAAACCATCGGCAAACACTTCCCAATCTCCCGAAGGCATACCGTTTTTAAACGGAACGAACGCTACAATATAACCCGCCTGCGGATACGGCGCCCGGTTGGTAGCGCCATGAAATGCTATGAAAGCGCCATTTTTATATCGTTCCGGAAATTGCTTGCCTTTGTAAAACAGCAGGTCATTAGGGGCAAAATGCGCAGGGAAGCCAATGAGTGGTTTTTGCAGTTTTGCGCCATTGCCTTCTTTTACCTTATCGCCGCCAAACTCTGGATTGAGCAGCTTTTTGCCTTTAATCTGATCGTAATAATAATATGGCCAGCCACCGTCAAGCCCTTCATTCACTTTGAAAAACTCTTCGGCAGGTAGCATGGCGCTTTCCCATGGCGAATAAATATCGGGCCACAACAGCCTGAAGTCATCGCGCCCATGGTTAACGGTGTATAAGGCTTTGCTTTTCTGGTCCCAGTCAAGCGCGACAATGCTTCTTAAGCCGGTTGCGAAGCGGGTGCCGTCTGTTTGTTTCTGGTTTAATTTATTGGCATCAAATCGCCATATGCCACCGTGATCTTTCAACAGCGGGTTACCCTGATCGGGTGAGAACGGATCGCCGATACCCTTTGAACCCGGCACCCGGTTTTTCTCCTGTCCGGCATTTGAGCCTGCTCCCCAACCGACATAGATATGGCCATCGTTATCAAAGGCGATAGGTTTTGTTTGATGCTCGTGATAGGGGGGCACATCGGCAACAACGGTTTCTACTTGCTCATCAGGCAGTAACTCATTGCCCTTAAGCTTCATGCGGTATACTGATAATTCCGAACTGAAATAGAGATAACCATTATAAATACGCATAGCAGTTCCGTACGACCGCCCCTCATATTTTCCGAAAGGCCGGATAACATCCATCCTGCCATCGTTATTGGTATCGCGCAGGGCGATATTGCCAAACCCTTCATTGTAATTAGGGAAACGTGCCTTCACATAAATATCGCCCGTGCTGCTTACAGCAATTTGCCTTGCGCGGCCTTTCAGGCTGTCCACAACTACTAACGCCCTGAAGCCTCCGGGCAGGTATAAACCTCCATTGTTAGCGTCTGGCTTGGGTAATTTGCCGTCGTTATTATACCAGGTAAACGCGCTCAGTATAAATAAACTACCGGTGCCAATTACTTTTAAGTAACGACTTTTAAAAAAATTGAGGCACGCGAATGCCATTAAGGTTGTTTTGGTGCGGTTCATCTATTGGTTAATATATTGTGTTACAGCACTGCCTTAAAACGGGAGCTTTCTTGCAAACGCTTTCATCAACATCAATTCAAAGGCAGAATGGAAAACGAGTTACTTTAATGACACCTGAAAATGGCCGGCAGACTAATGATTTGCAAAAAGTTACAATAATTTTTTTTGAGCCCGTAGGGAACCATACGGTTTTAGGTAATAATCACAAACACAACCTGAATATATACCGGATTTAAAAATGGTACATAAACTTAAGCCAATGTTTTAAAACTGATTTTTATAACATATATTGGTAAATTAAATATGCACACCAGGAGCTTACAGCACGCAAACGATCAGGAATTGCTTTTTTTGCTTACGCAAGGAAGCAAGGCCGCCTTTGACGCACTGTATGATAAATACTGGAAAAAAGTATACAACGCGGCATACAAAAGGCTAAACGATACCGAATACGCGCAGGATATAGCGCAGGACGTATTTGTACAATTATGGACACGCGCCACTACTGCCCCCATTGATAACCTGCCCGCTTACCTAAACGTGGCCGCGCGTAACGGTGTATTTAAGCACATGGAAAAGCAAAGCCGTTTTGCCGATCTACCTGAAGCGCCGGTACATTTGGAAGGAATTGATAAAGCCGACGAAAAATTATTATTCGCTGAGTTTTGCACAGCTTTTTATAAGTTGATTGACTCCTTACCTGCCCAGCAGCGTTTAATTTTCAAAATGCGCTTTGAGGATGACCTCTCCACCAATGAAATTGCTGAAAAATTGCAGATAGCTCCTAAAACCGTACGCAACCAAATAGGCAAAGCACTTACCACCGTTCGATCATCGTTGCTTATTATGCAAATTTTAATTTATTGTTGCAATCAGCGATAGGATAAACAAGATTTGGCGCTCTTTTCTTAAAAAAGACAATCATTGTTATCATTTATTAAAATTTTTGTAAAAAAATTCTAAATCGGCGTGGGCTAATTTGCTTTTTTTCACTCATGTATATATAACCTACATTAATGAACGATCTGGATAAAAAATATTTTGCCGATCTGCTTAAAAGATACCGTAACGGTAAAGCTACCGAAGAAGAAATAAACTTCCTGGTTGCTTACTATAACGTTTTTGATATTAATGAAGATGCTATTGATGAAACCGACAACACCCATTCAGAGTCGGTTAAACACAGGCTAAAATCACGCATTGATGAGCAGATAGGATTTAACAATACGAACCATTATAAATCGGTATGGTTAAGGTATGCCGCCGCGGCTGTTATTTTAATCGGCATAATGGCCGGCGGCTACACCTTTTTCAGCCGCAAACATAAAACGCAACAACTGGCAACGGTTACTGATGTAGCTCCGGGTGGTAATAAAGCAGTGCTGACATTGGGTAACGGGCAGCGTATAGTACTTGATGACTCGGGTAAGGGCGAAATTGCCCGGCAAGCCGGTATCAGCATTACCAAAACAGCCGATGGTCAAATCATCTACAAAACAGCCGGCAACACCGATAATGCGGATCAGCCTGCGGTACAAAATACCGTAAGCACGCCAAAAGGCGGGCAGTACACCGTGATACTGCCGGATGGAACAAGCGTGTTTTTAAACGCAGCATCCACAATTACTTATCCATCTTACTTTGCCGGCAATGAGCGCCTGGTCAAACTTAACGGCGAGGCCTATTTTGAAGTAACCAAAAATAAGGCAATGCCGTTTCGGGTATCATCAAACAACCAGGTGGTTGAAGTATTGGGCACGCATTTCAACATTAACGCATATACCGATGAGGGCGTAATTAAGACTACGCTACTTGAAGGATCGGTAAAAGTAATAAGCGGTGCATCAGCAATAACCATTAAACCTGGTCAGCAAGCTGTGGTAAACGGCAGCAGTATAAGCAGCAAACAGGTAGACCTTGATGAAGAAATCGCCTGGAAAAATGGGGTATTCGCTTTTGAAGATGCTGACCTGCGCTCGGTTATGCGCCAGGTATCACGCTGGTATGATGTAGATGTTGTTTATGATGACAACCTGCCCGATGATAAATTTTACGGAGAGATATCACGCAACAGCAAACTATCAGAAGTATTCAAAATACTGGAACTTAACAATTTTAAATTCACTTTAAAGGGCAAAACAGTAACCGTATCATACGCCCCTAAAGCATTGTAACCAAAACCCTCACTATCACTAATTAACTAAAACAATTAATTAACCCCTAAAAACTAAAAGATGGAGATACTGCTACAAAAGCCACATTAACTACAGGTACATGACATAAAAAGCCGGAAGCCTCTCACCGCCCCCGGCTATAAAAAGGTCAGCAGCAATGGTTTACAACAAGCTGCTTTTATTAACCCTATTCTATTCAAAAGTATGAAATTAAAATTTCTTTACAACGCCGTATTGCCCATACGGCAGGTAAAGTATAAACTGTTATTAGTGATGAAACTCACTGGCATATTGCTGCTTGTGGCCAGTTTACACCTGTCGGCAGCTACTTTTTCACAAACGGTAACTATATCGAGGCAAAACGCCACGCTTGAAACCGTATTTAAGGACATAAAGAAACAAACGGGCTATTTGTTTTTCTATAACGGAAAAATAAATACCAAGGGACAGCGCCTTGATGTCGACCTTAAAAATGTAACGCTTGACGAGGCTTTGGGCTATTGCCTGTCCCGCTATAACCTCACCTACACCATTGTTGATAAAACCATAGTAGTACGTAACAAAGCACCCGAAGCCCCGGCCAGCGACGTTGTATCAATGCCGGTAAAATTCCAGCTGAGCGGTAGGGTGATTGCCGCAGACAGCAAAGAGCCATTACCGGGGGTTAACATTGTAGTTAAAAGCAATAATGCAGCCTGGGCGCAAAGTAACAACAAAGGCGAATTTAAACTGATGGTTGATGCCGGCGATGTACTTGTATTTACTTACATCGGTTTTAAAACCAAAGAGGTAAAGGTTACCGATGCCAAGGCAATTACAGTTATGCTTGAAACGCAGGTAAATGCCATGAGCGATGTAGTTGTTACGGGCTATCAAACATTAAAGAAAGATACTTATACGGGTAATGCCGTTACCATCACGGGCGACGACCTGCGAAAATTCAACTCGCAAAATGTGCTTAAAGGCGTTGCCGCGTCCGATCCTTCATTTCGCATACTGGAGAACAACCTGGCGGGATCAAACCCGAATAACCTGCCCAGAATCAACATTCGTGGCGCAACAGCGCTACCCTCAATAACTGATCAGATTGACCGAAACAACCTCTCGAGCACCTATAACCTGCCAACATTTATACTGGATGGTTTCGAGGTATCGCTGCAAAAGGTGATCGATTTGGATATTAACCGTATAGAAACGGTTACCATACTTAAGGATGCTGCCGCCACGGCCATATACGGCTCTCGTGCCGCCAATGGCGTTATGGTAATCACTACCAAAGCGCCCGTAGCCGGCCAGCTTCAGTTAACGTATAATTACGAGCTTAACGCAACTGCTCCTGATTTGAGCGGCTACCATTTACTTAACGCGAAAGAAAAGCTACGTTACGAAGAGCTTGCAGGTTTGTATGTAAGTGGCGGCCTGTCGGGCGGCAGCCAGGATGAACTGACCAACCAGTACTATAGTAAACTGAAGAATGTAGTAAGCGGTGTTGACACCTATTGGTTATCGCAACCGCTGCGTAACACCTACGGACAGAAGCATGGCTTGTACGCCCAAGGTGGCGATTCAACGTTCAGATACGGAGTAGACTTACGTTACCAGGCTAATCCGGGTGTAATGAAAGGCTCAGACCGTAACCGTTATAGCGGAGGTATGAGCTTTACTTATAATCCTTCTAAAAAACTTATTTTCCGTAATGACCTAACGGTTACGCAGGTAAATGCGCAAAACTCCAAGTATGGTAATTTTGCAGACTACGTTTACATGAACCCGTACTATCCTATCTACGGACCCGATGGAAAAATTATTCGCGAGGTAGCCAACTGGAACGTAAACACCGGTTTGCAAGGTGAAGATCAATTTAAAAATCTGCCTGTTTTTAACCCGCTATATGAGTCTACTTTGGGCAATTTTGATAAATCGTCTTACCTCGAAATTATTGACGCACTATCGGTTGATTGGTTCATCAACAAAGCTTTACGGTTAAAGGGCCTTGTTAGTTTAAATAAAACAAAGAGCACAGCTGATAAATTCGCTTCTCCGTTGAATAACGAGTTTTATCTCGGCCCATTAAGCGAGATAAAAAATCGTGGCCGTTACAATTACTCAAGCGACGATCTGCTTGGTATTGATGGTAACGTCAGGTTATTATACAATAAACTTATTGGCGATCACTCGTTAAACTTTAATTTGGGTGTAAACGTAACTTCAAAAGATTACGATAACAAAAGCTTTGAAGCACGCGGTTTTACTAATGACCGATTTACCAATATCGGTTTCGCGCGTACCTACACGCCAAATTCAGCGCCTTACGGTTTTGTATCAACCAGCAGGTTGGTAGGCTCATTTGCTTCGTTAAACTACTCTTACAAAAACAAGTACTTACTGGATGCCAGTTACCGCCTTGATGGATCATCGGCCTTTGGCAGCGAACGCCGCTTCGCTCCTTTCTGGAGCACAGGTATTGGCTGGAACGTACATAAAGAAAGCTTTATGGAGGGCAGCAAAATATCCCGTTTAAGAATTACCGGAACTGCTGGTATGACCGGTTCAGTTGACTTTCCGCCTTATTTATCTAAATCATTGTACAGCTACCAAAGCTCTAACTGGTATTCAACCGGTGTAGGTGCCTTAGTAAATGGTTATGGCAATGAAAACCTGGAGTGGCAGCGCACTAATGAGTACCAGGCACGTTTGGAGGTAGGCTTATTTAATGATAAGATAGTGATAACCCCTATCTATTATTACAAACTTACCAAGGGCGTACTTACTGATATTAACCTGGCACCATCAACCGGTTTTACCACTTACAAGGAAAATCTGGGCGATATGAAAAATCAGGGTTATGAGCTTTATTTAACCGCAAACGTTTACAAGAATAAGGACTGGAACGTAAACCTGATAGGTAACCTGGCCCATAATAAAAACAAGATAGTTAAGATAGCCAATTCGTTAAAAGCGTATAACGAAGCGATAGACGATTATCAGCAGGACCCCGACAATAAATTGCAGGGAGTGCCGCTACTGCGTTATAATGAGGGACAGTCGTTAACCACTATATACGCTGTAAAATCATTAGGTATTGATCCGGAGAATGGCAAAGAGATCTATGTAAAAAAAGACGGATCGCTCACCTATATATATGATGTAAAGGATACCCAGCCGATCATTGACGCAGCACCTAAAGCAGCAGGCAACTTTGGCAGCACCGTTACTTACAAGCAATTTCAGATGAGCCTGAGCTTTTATTACACTTTTGGCGGTAACCTGTATAACCAAACGCTTGTTGATCGTGTAGAAAACGCCGACCCTCGTTTTAATGTTGACCGCCGCGCATTGGAGCAACGTTGGGTAAAACCGGGTGATGTTACTTTTTATAAAAACATCGCCGACCAGAATGTAACGCAAGCCTCATCCCGCTTTATACAAAAGGAAAACCGTATTGAGTTGCAGTCGCTCTACTTGTCATACGATATGAAGAGAGAGGTTGCTCGCAAAATAGGCTTGCAAACTTTACGTCCTTCTATAACTATGAACGATGTTTTCAGGGCTTCATCTATCGAGATCGAAAGAGGTATAAGCTACCCTTTTGCCCGCAATATCACTTTTGCTTTACTGGCCACATTTTAATTAATGCGTAAATGAAAAAACTGATCTATATACTAACCCTGCTAGTGCTTACTTCGTGCAACAAGTTTCTGGATGTAAAACCGGAATCGGAGATTGATAAGGAAGAGCTTTTTAAAACCGAGGAAGGCTATAAAGAAGCATTGAACGGTGTTTATACCCTTTGCTCATCGCAATCGCTGTATGGTGAAAACCTTACCTATGGCAATTTAGATATCATGGCTCAAAACTACGAGTTTACCGACCTGATACTACGCCGCGTAGCTAATTTTGAATATGAGTCGCCGGCCATGGTAGGTTTCCGTAACACTGTTTGGGCCAATGCCTATCGCGCTATAGCGAACTGTAATAACATACTGGAGAATATCGACTCGCGTAAGTCCCTTTTCCAAGGAAATAATTATCAAATTATTAAAGGTGAAACGCTTATACTGCGCGCTTACCTGCATTTTGACATGCTGCGTTTGTTTGCGCCGTCGTTTAAAAGCAACCCTGCGGCTAAGGGCATACCTTATGTGATAAAGGTATCAACACAAAGCACACCTTTTTCTACCGTAAGTGAATCGCTGGATAAAATCATTGCTGACCTGAACGAAGCTAAGGCGATACTTAAAGATACCGACCCTATTGTATCAGGCTACCAGGTAGGATATCCGGGGGATGTGGGTAACCCGGAGGTAAATACGCCCGACCTGTTTATGCAAAACCGACGCCACCGCATGAATTATTTTACCGCTTGCGGCGAATTGGCGCGGGCTTATCTTTATAAGAACGATATGGCCAACAGCCTGCTTAACGCGCGTATTATCATTAACGCCAACCGTTTTCCGTGGACTGAGGAAGCTGACTTTTTTCAGCAGGATCTCACCAAACGCGACCGTATATTATACAAAGAGTTAATAAGCGCATGGTACGTTAACGATAACAATGCGATAAGGGAAAAACTGATTAGTCTGTACACAGCTGTAAGTCCAACTTTCGCACCTTCAACCTCGTTAATTGATGATATTTATGAAAGCGCCCGCTCCGGCGCTGACGACTGGCGACTTAAACAGTGGTTTTTCCGTACCACCATACAGTCGGGCACCGGCGTTCGTGCGCTATTGCAAAAATATGTTTCAAACACCACCCCTACGCCTAACAGGCACCCGCTGGTGATGCCAACCCTGCGCCTGAGCGAAATGTATTACATAGCCGCCGAAGCGAGTTTTGACAGCGACCCCGCGCAAGCTGTAGCATATTTTAATACGCTGCGTAGGCAACGCGGTATAGGCACAGCCGTTAGTGCTCAAATTGCGAAAGATGATTTTATAAACATGCTGGTGCTTGACGCGCGCAAGGAATTTTACGGTGAAAGCCAGATTTTTTACATGTACAAGCGCCTTAACAAAGCAGTTAAAGTATCGGCTACGATAAGCATGCCGCCATCCGACAGGATATTTGTGCTGCCACTACCAAATGATGAAGAAGCTTACCGCAATAATTAATTAAAAGATGATGAAAAAGAATTTGATCTTGATATTATTAGCCTGCGTTGCATTTGCGGCTTGTAAAAAAAGCGAGAAGCTAACTTATGATTCTCCTGAAAACATCTATCTCAATTACAGTGGCGGCAGTGCAGATACTATAACCTACTCCTTCGCTTATGTGCAAGGTGTAGATCGTGATACTATTTGGGTGCCGGTAATTATATCAGGCAACCGCGTGAATCGTGATCGCAGCTTTATATTACAAGTAGTAGACACAGCTACCAGCGCGGTTAAAGATCTCCATTACGAGCCGTTAAAAGAAACGTATACCATGCCGGCCAACTCCGGTAGGGTGAATGTACCGGTTATCATAAAAAATACCGATAAGGAATTGGAAAACAAATCGGTTACGCTTACAGTACGCGTATCGGGCGGACAGGATTTTGGCACTAATCTGCCTGATACCATCCGTAAAAAAACCATCATGTTCTCTAACAGGCTTGAACGCCCGCAATGGTGGAATTTTTGGGAAGGCGAGCTTAAAACTTACAGTCGTACCAAACATCAATTGTTTTTGATAACATCCGGCACTCGTGATTTAATTGACCTGTCAACGCCTGATTATTACCTGTATATTCCCCGTTCTCTCTACTACATTGAAAACACACGCACATTTTTGAAGTATCCGTTTGACTGGATTAGGCAACATCCTGATTCTGGCTATGTGTTGACCAAACGAACTGACAACAGCGGCGATTATGACTTTTACAGCGTAAATGCGCCCGACAAAAAGTTCTTGCTAAAATACTTCAGCAGTGTTGACCAGTACCGTTTTATTGACGAGAACAACAAAGAAATCAACATGTAATTGTACCCTTAGCTAAATAAACAATGAAATTTAAATACATAGCATACTTACTGTTACTAACTGTGCTGGCAGCCTGTAAAAAGGATTTGGGTAATTACATTTACACGCCGCCATCAGAACCGGTAATCGTAAATTTTACCGACCGAACTTTTGATGCGCTGGTTGGTGATTCCCTCATTTTACAGCCTTATGTTGAACTTGACGGCGCCGATCCGTATAAAGACTTAACCTTTGACTGGGAGATATTTGTGGACGAGGCCGCGCGTACAGATAAATACACGGGCTATCCGCTTAAAATAGTTTATAACTTAAGCCCTAAAACGCGCACAGCCAAGCTTACCGTAACCGATAAGCGGAACCAAATGAAATACTTTTTCCCTTTTAAAATTGCGGGGAACACGCAGTTTACCAAAGGTTTTACTGTGCTGAGTGTTGATGCTGGTGTTACCAAGCTATCCTTCATCAAACCGGATAGCGCGAGCATTTTAAGCAACCTGTATTTTTCTTTACACAACGAGAATTTGCCGGATAATCCCGTTCAGTTATTTGCAAAGCCCTATGCCTATCAGCCAGGTACTGCCGAGGATTATTGGGTAATAGCCAAGGACCCGCAAAAAAACAGCGTAATTATTGATGGCAATACCATGTTGCGTAAAAGGTTCTTCGCTGATCAGTTTTTTAGTCCGCCGGCAAGCATTGTTACCGAAAGGTTTGAAGCGTCAAAAGGTTTTGCTACTGGGATAATTAACGGCAAGCTTTACCTAAGCGTTACTACTACTGCTCCATTTGCACCTGACTGGGGTAAGTTTTCTAATCCGCAGGCGGGGGATTATGAATTGTCGCCATACTTTGGTAATACCAATAATTATTATTTTGGATTTGATATTAAAACCAAGGCTTTCGTATCATTCAGTAGCACAGGCGGCTATTCAGGTACCGAATACCAGGTTAACGGCGATGCCTTTAATCCTAAAAACATAGGAATGAGTAACCTGCTATTTATGCAGCCGGTGCCCGGCACTAATTATGCCTTTTTCAAGGATGATGCCGGCAGCGTTTACGAAATCTCGTTCGGGATAGAAATGGATAATTATTTTTCTACGCGCGTTATTAAGCCGTACGCTAAAAAAATCTTTAAAGGCTCGGCAATGGTAAATGGTGATACTAAGTGGCAGCGCTCGGGTACTGATGTGTTTTACTTTAGCTCAAACGATAAAATCTACCGGTATAACCCGATCAACGAGGATTTAAGACTGCTGGACGCCAATCTGTCTGGCAAAAAAATCAGCATGTTAAAGCTTAGCGGAAATACGCTGACCGCCGGTGTTGATGGCGAACTTGTTTTTCTGGATGTTAGCGTTGGCGCTAATGGCAAACTTGTTAAAACCATTAAAGGCATACCTGGTGCCCCGGTTGATTTTGTATCCAAAAACCTTTAAAACCTGACCGATCATGAAATTATTGAAATATAAAGTTGCAGCTTTTGCCTTGATAATGGCACTTGGAGCTGCATCGTGTAAAAAGTCTGCAGTTGATAGTGAACCTAAACCTGACCCCGAAGGTGCTCCTCCAAAAACCTGGAAGGAGCACTGGGGTTATCACCACCAGTTGCTTAACCGGGTGTATTATGATGAACACGTAGCTGTTTATTATGACAACCTGATGGATCCGTCTGTTACCTGGCTTAACAAAGCCATGTCAGACTCATGGGCTTATGTAAAAAAGACTTATGGCGAGTTTGGGCCCGACCAGCGTTTGTTTGTAATATGCCATCGCACTGTTGATACTACTAACAACCTTGGCGGCGGGCACCCGGCATCATGGCGCGATGCTACCCACGATAACCGCAACGTGATTGATAACGGTCTCGGTAGCTGGACCTACCCCACCGGCGAACAGATTGGATTGCCCATACATGAGATTGGCCACATTGTAGCCAACGCATCGCATGGCCGCAGCCATGAGGACGGCAATTTATGGGGCGATAGTAAATTCGCGGAGATATTTGTTTATGACGTGCTGCTCAATATTGGCAGGCAGGACGAAGCTTTGCGAGTGTATTACGAACTGCAAACCAAAACAGACAACTTTCCGCGGACGGGCACACAATGGTTTAAAAACTGGTTCTACCCTATCTACAGCAAATATGGAAAAGGCCGGGTGCTGAGCAAATATTTTGAATTAAAAGGCAAGTACGAAAAACAAAACCGGGACATAAACTGGGGTGAATTCATACACTTTTGGAGCGGCGCGGCAGGCGTTAACCTGAAAGAGCAGGCGACCATCGCCTTTGGCTGGCCCGATGAATGGGAGCAGCAATTCCGCAAAGCACAAAAGGATTTCCCTGAAGTTAAATACCCATACTGATCATCAAACCAATAAATAAACAAACTTAAACATGAAAAAATTTTTAATGATAGCCGCACTGTTACCCGCAGTAGCATCGGCACAAACCGGTAAGTTTACCATCACCGGCAAAATTGGCAACCTAGATAAACCCGCTAAAGTTTACTTTGATTACATGGACAGCAATGGCGCCGGTAAAGAGGATTCTGCCGTAGTTGTAAACGGCACTTTTAAATTTACCGGTACACTTACCGGTACAGGCAACACCCGTATGTCGCTGGACCATACAGGCGAGGGTAAGCCACATTCTATTTACGCACCGGGTGCTGACGTTATCTACTTTTACTTTGGTAAAGAAAATATTGTTATCAATTCTAAAGACTCGTTGAGCAACGCCAAGTTCACTGGTTCAAAGGTATACGACGATTTCCAGGCTTATAACAAACAGATTGGTGGTACCATAATGGATTTGACCAAAGCAGCTAACAACGCCTATTCAAAAGCCACACCTGAGCAGCAAAAGGACAGTATTTTTATGGCAGGATTAAATGCGAGCTTCAAAAAAAGTATTGATGCACGGTCTGAAAAACAGTACCTGTTTGCAAAAAGCAATCCTAAATCATATTTCGCGCTGGTTGGCCTGTCAGAAGCCGCCGGAAGCAAAGTGGACGTAAAAAAGATACAGCCGGTATTCGCAGCCCTCGACCCAAAACTGAAGCAACTGGACATGGGAAAAGAACTGCAGCAACGCATTGAAGCGGCGGGTTTAACCTCGATAGGCTCAACAGCTCCGTCTTTTACGCAAAACGATGTAAATGGCAAACCGATATCATTGGCTGACTTTAAGGGCAAAGTGGTATTAGTGGAGTTTTGGGCAAGTTGGTGCGTACCGTGCCGTGCGGAAAACCCGAACCTGGTTGAACAATATAAAAAATATAAGGATAAGGGCTTTGAAATACTATCGGTATCGCTTGACAACAACAAGGCTGCATGGCTTGCTGCTATTGAGAAAGACGGGCTGCCCTGGGCGCAAGTATCTGACTTGAAAGGTTGGAACAATGCCGTTGGCCGTTTATACGGGGTTAGAGCGGTGCCGCAAAGCTTTTTAGTTGACCGCGACGGCAAAGTTATAGGCAACACCCTGCGCGGCGAAACGCTTAACCAAAAGCTGGCCGAGCTGATGAATTAGTCACCAATTAGAATATGCTATACTACACCACCCGGTAACGCCGCCGCGTACGGGTGGTGTTTTTTTACAAATGAAAAAATTTATAGTCACCTGCCTTTCTATTACGCTGTTTTTGGGCGTGGTAAAGGCTCAAAAAGTTAAGCTGCCCCAATTGCAGGCAACACTGCAAAAGGGCATTAAAAGCGCCTATTTTCCGAGCGTACGCATGTGGGGTTATGACACCACAGCCCGCCAGCAAATGAGCGCGCAATTCAGCGGCGTTGTGGTTACAGCTGATGGCTACATTTTAACCGCTGCCCACGTTACCATCCCCGGCAAAACTTATAAAGTGATGTTTGCCGATGGCAAGGAAGCTATAGCGGTAGCGTTAGGAAAAATTGAGCTGGCAGCCGACCGCACCATACCCGACGTAGCATTGAT
This sequence comes from Mucilaginibacter roseus, assembly GCF_021215455.1. Taxonomy (GTDB): domain Bacteria; phylum Bacteroidota; class Bacteroidia; order Sphingobacteriales; family Sphingobacteriaceae; genus Mucilaginibacter; species Mucilaginibacter roseus. Next base: position 187,040 of record NZ_JAJPWV010000005.1, read on the forward strand.
GAAGATAGTAACACGTGGTAGCTGGCCCTTTGCTCCGATGGCTAACTCGTCCACTATCAAAATAAATGAGCCATGCCTGAGCATCGCTTACCCGGAAAGCCTTAATCAATCCAAACCGACTATAAGGTACGGGCGGATCAGGGCGATAAAAAACGACCGCGGATTTATCGAGTCAACCTGTAAGATGGAGCCGGGTGATTCAGGCGGGCCATTGTTTGATTATATGGGCAGAGTGATCGGTATACACAGCGCTATAAATACTGATGAAGACACCAATTACGAGATACCTGTTGATCTTTACCATAAATATTGGAATGCGCTCCAAAAACAGCAGGTATACACCGAGTTTCCAACCGATACGCAGGCCATTGCGCATGACAATATCAAAAACCTGTTAACCGAACCTGGAATGGCCAACATACAGCCTACTTCAGCAGTGCTGATTAAGAAATATAAGCTCGACCGTTTAGTAGTAAACATAACCAGTACTGCCGACTCAGCTAATACCCCTGTGCTTGGTACAATTGTTAAGGCGAATGGCAGCACTACATATATTGTTAGCAAAAGCTCTATCGTGGGCAATGATCCGAAGATTATTACGTCAGGAAACAAAACATCCGATGCCAGGGTAATTGCAAGGGATCGCCAAACCGACCTTGTATTATTAAAAACGTCAACAAATTTTAAAGATGCGATAACCATCGCCCAAAATGATCAATCAGGTGCCAATTTAGGATCACTGTTAATTAATCCAGTGTCTGATAAAGAAGGTTTGATCAGTATAACCAGCGGCCTGGACGTTTCGCTTACCCGTTTCTGGAGCCTTGGTTATTTGGGTGCGGCGGTGGGTTACAGCGCCGTTCCGCCAACATTTACCTTTGTACAGCCAAATTCGCCGGCGGCAAAAGCGGGGTTGCTTGTTGATGATGAAGTACTGTCTGTAAACAACGTGGCAATGAAAAAAATTGAAGACTTTGGCGAAGTGACGCAGCAATACTGGCCGGGCGATACCGTAAATTTTAAGATTTTAAGAAGCGGCAAACAAGAAAGTAAAACAGTTACGCTTGGCAACAAACGCCAAACGGCAGGTAAACATCCGGCTGAATTGTTTAAAGGCGGGAAAAGCGTACGAAGAGATGGATTTGAAAAGGTGATTACGCACGATGCGGCCTTGCTGCCCACCCAATGCGGCGGCCCGGTTTTTAATATAGACGGGAAGTTTGTGGGGATAAACATAGCACGTTTCAGCCGTACTACATCTTTGGTTTTACCTGCACAGGTTATATATAACTTTATACTAAACAACCTCAAAAATCAGTAATAGCCTTATAATTATTGCTGACCATTAATATCTCGGCAGTAGGGTTTTCAAATCCGGGAATATCATTTAAAAACCGGTGATCTAACTTATCGATCACCGGTTTTACTATGACGGTAGTCATTTTTATTAAATGATTACTTTCCCTGCGATGATTTCATCAAAGTATTTTTGCACTTCGTTTATTAGCGCCGGATAATTGGGCTTGCCTCCCCCCCAAAGTTCATCGCTGGTAAACACATCTTCTGCAATTTTATGGAGCGGTACACTGTTATAGATAGATAAAAGCACACCTGCTTTTTCATCACTATACAAGTGATTCAAACCGTTTATTGCCAGGTAATACTTACTGTCCTGCTCAACAATTTTGCTCATTAAGTACAGGTATGCCGCTAACCCTTTGGCGATATTTTGCGGTACTTCCTGAGTCTGCTTAAAATGCTGGTGCATTACCGGTATTACACGGGTGCTAATCTTAGTGGTATATTGCTGGGCAATATTCATCCATAAATGTTTAATGTATGGATTCCTGAACCTGTCCACTACCTTAGCCGAGAATGCTTGCGCCGTTGCATCATCTGTTTTGTAAGGCATAGCAAAGCGGATATCAGCAAGCACGTTGTTCATAAAATTTGTGAACACCTCATTGCCTGTTGCCTGGTTAACATAGTCAAAGTTGAGCAAGATAGCCATTGCGCAGGTAAGCGTATGCGTACCGTTGAGCAGCCTTAGCTTGAGTTCTCGATAAATTTCAATATCAGGTACAACCACAACGCCTTCGTCAGCCTGCGCAAAACTCAAAATCGCTTTTACACGCTCATCTCCCTCAATAGCCCATAAAGTATAGGGTTCGGCAACAATGAGCAGATCATCCGTATAACCATTTACTTCCTCAAAGCGCTGCACCTCTGCATCGTCCGGCTTGCCTGGAACAATCCTGTCAACTAATGAATTACAAAATGAGTTATGTTCATTCACCCATCTTTCAAATTCGGTTTCAAGCTTGTTATACCGGCTCAGTTCTAATAAAATTGATTTAAGAATGGTAGCATTGTCCGGCAGCAGCTCGGTAGGAATAATAACCAAACCACTGTCGCTGCTTCCATTAAAAGTTTGGTAGCGCCGATACAAAACAGCAAGCAATTTAGCCGGAAATGATGCCGGAGGGTTTTGATGGATGTCTTCGTTAACAAGCTGTATACCTACTTCTGTAGTGTTTGATATCACCACTTTTAGCTCAGTATTATCGGCTTCCTTAAGTATATTCTGCCATTGCCCATTAGCCGCCAGCACATTGCTGATAGACGAATTAACGCTTAATTCGTCCACAGGATGTTGATCTTTAATACCTTTTACCCAAACAGTGTATAAATTATCCTGCTCAGCAAATGCATCGGTTTTATTGGCAACGGTTGATTTTATTACCACTACCCTGCCGTTAAAAATGCCCTTTTTGTTGGCCTTATCAATAAAGTAATCGGGCAGCCCTCTTAATAGCACGCCTGTACCAAATTGTAAAACTTTTACCGGTAATTCCGTGTAGTGATCCGTCGGCAATTCAATGCCTCCGCCAATTTGCTGCAATGTTTTATTGCTGAGCTTCATAAATTAATTTAAGGTTTGTAGTTAAACACTGATCATGGCCTTGATAACACCATTTTTCGGATCCAGCCAACCGGCAAAGCAATCAGCCACATCGTCAAAATCAACACGGTGTGTAATATAAGTTTCCGGATTTACTTTACCGCTTTTCATGCACGAAACAACATATTCAAAATCATCCCGCGTTGCGTTGCGGCTGCTCATCAGCGTAGCTTCACGTTTATGAAATTCTGGATGGCTAACTATTATTTCGTCCTTTTGCAAGCCTACCAATACATAACGGGCGCCGTGCGCCATGTAATAAAAGCCACCGTTAATAGCCTTTTGGCTTCCGGTTGCGTCAATTATCACGGTAGGCATATCACCATTTGTAATTTCTTCGAGCCGGGCTTTAACATCATCAACCTGCGGATTTATGATATAAGAAACACCAAGCCTGTCCTTACAAAAAGTCAGCCTGTTCTCGTTGAAGTCTACCGCGATAACGTTTCCGCCGGCAATACGCGCGAATTCCATAATACCCAGCCCGATAGGCCCTGCTCCTATAACGAGGACAAATTCACCCGGTTGAACATTAGCACGTTTTACCCCATGCGCACCGATAGCCAAGGGCTCGATCAAGGCAAGCTCATCGTAACTTAAACCTTGTCCGTTAACAAGCAGGCGCGCTGGCACGCTTAAGTATTCTGCCATACCGCCATCTGCATGTACGCCAAAAACTTTAATGTTTACGCAACAATTGGGTTTGCCCGAACGGCATGCTATACAAGTACCACAATTATTATAGGGAATAAAGGTAACGGCGTCACCCTCTTTGAAGCCTTCGGCTCCTCCGGCATTAATCAATTCGCCGGCAAGTTCGTGCCCAAGTACGCGTGGATAACAAAAATATGGCTGCGTACCTTCAAATGCATGCAAATCGGTACCACAAACACCTATCCGTTTAATACGGACGATCGCATTTCCTTCAATGCTTTCGGGGTAAGCGCCCTCGCTATAGGCTAACTTACCCGGCTCTTCACAGGTTAATATTTTCATGTATGTCAATTTCGGTTTGCATGCTTAGTAAGATACAACAAAGTTTAACAAGCAGAATTAATTGTTAAATCAACACAATTGTAACAATATTATGAATGGATTCCTTGTGAAGCAATTGAACCGCCCGAAGTTGATGCAAATATGCTATAATAAACCATAATTTATAAACTATTAAAGATCAATCAATTAACCAAATAAACACAATCTAAATTTGTAAACCATGAATATATAAGTGCCATTTTCGCTTAACTTTTTACCAATATCAGATACTATTAAGCCAGTGATTTTTTCGCCATGATTAATGTGTAACACTATATTTGAAACTGCCGTTACACCTGCAGAACCGGCATAATATTATAAACCTGTTTTTAGTCACAAACTATGAAGATCAAATTATTGGTTGTTTGCGTATTACTACCTTTTATTGGCTTTACCCAGGATTTAAAGTTATGGTATGATAAACCAGCAACAGTATGGACAGAAGCTATACCGGTAGGCAACGGGCGACTGGGTGCCATGGTTTTCGGCAACCCTGAAAATGAGTTATTGCAGCTTAACGAAGGCACATTATGGTCGGGCGGGCCGGTTAAACCAAGCCTTAACCCAGAAGCATCTAAATACCTGCCCATTGTACGTGAGGCTATATTGAATGGCGAGTACCAAAAGGCGCTGGAGCTATGCAAAAAAATGCAGGGGCCATATTCGCAAAGCTATTTGCCACTTGGCGACTTAAATATTAAACAGGATTTAGGCTCAGGAGCGGTTAATGGTTACTACCGTGATCTGGACATATCGAAGGCTATATCAACTACAAAATTTTCGGTTAATAACGTTAACTATATGCGCCAGGTGTTTTCATCCGCCGCCGATCAGGTTATTGTTGTCCGCATCAAGGCAGATAAGCCGGGTAAACTGAATTTAACCGTAAATACCAAAAGCAAGCTCAAGGCAACCAACTCTGTAACCGGGGATAAAACATACGTGTTGAGTGGTCAGGCGCCATCAAACGTAGAGCCCAACTACATCAATTCAGCAAACGCAATAAGCTATTCGGAAGATGGGAATTGCAGCGGCATGCGTTTCCGTTTACTGGTTAAGGCCATTAACAAAGGCGGCGAGGTAAACGCAACAGAAAATGGCATACAAGTAAAAGACGCTAACGAAGTTGTGTTCCTGCTATCGGCAGCAACAAGCTTTAACGGATTTGATAAATGCCCCGATACCGATGGTAAGGACGAGCAAAAAATATCCATGGGCTATTTAAGTAAAGCGGCCCTTAAATCATACGAAAGTTTATTAAGCGCGCATATTGCTGATTATCAAAAATATTTTAACCGGGTGAAGCTGAATTTGGGGAGCACCGATGCTAAAATGCAGGCTACTCCTACCGATAAACGCCTTGAACTGTATACAAAAGGCGGCCACGACACCGGTTTGGAAGCGCTGTATTTTCAATATGGCCGTTATTTGCTGATATCCAGTTCAAGGCCGGGAAGTGCCGCGGCAAACCTTCAGGGTATATGGAACAAGGATTTGCGCCCGGCATGGAGCTCAAATTACACTACCAATATTAACGTGCAGATGAACTACTGGCCTGCGGAGATCACCAACCTGTCTGAACTGCACCAACCGCTGATGCAACTTATTAAAAATATGGCTGCCAACGGAAAAAATGTGGCAAAAGAGTACTATGGCCTAAATGGCTGGGTGGCGCATCATAACAGCGATATTTGGGCGATGGCTAACCCTGTAGGCGAAGGCACCGGTGACCCTAAATGGGCCAATTGGTCAATGGGTGCCAATTGGTTATCAGAACACCTTTGGCAGCATTACGAGTTTACCAACGACAAGGTATTCTTAAAAAATACCGCCTACCCGCTCATGAAAGAGGCTGTGATATTTACCTTGGGTTACCTTATTAAGGATAAGGATGGTTACTGGGTAACTGCACCATCCGGATCGCCTGAAAACTCCTTCAGGGATGAAAGCGGCAAGGAGGGCGCAATCGCTTTGGCATCAACTATGGATATGTCAATCATCCGGGAGCTTTTTATCAATTATCTATCAGCGGCAAAAGTATTAGGTATCGACGCTGATCTGCAACGCCAGGTAATGGAAAAACAGAAAAAGCTTTATCCTTTCCATATTGGCAAAAAGGGAAATATAGTAGAATGGTATAAAGATTGGGACGATGTAGAGGTGCATCACCGCCACGTATCGCACCTGTACGGGTTGTATCCCGCAGACCAGATTTCACCAGCTAAAACGCCCGAACTTGCAGAAGCCGCCCGCAAAACGCTTAACATCAGGGGCGACGAAGGTACCGGATGGAGCAAAGCCTGGAAAATTAATTTTTGGGCACGGCTTTGGGACGGTAATCATGCATACACATTGGTTCGGGATTTATTGCGTCTTACCAAAGAGAATGACACCAATTATAGCGGTGGTGGCGGCACTTACCCAAACATGTTTGATGCTCATCCACCTTTCCAGATTGATGGTAACTTTGGCGGCACAGCGGGTATAGCTGAAATGTTACTACAAAGCATATATGGTGAAATCAACCTGCTGCCTGCCTTGCCTGATGAGTGGCAAAACGGATCAGTTACAGGCTTAAAAGCACGCGGCGGTTATACTGTTGATATTAGTTGGGCTAAGCATAAATTAAGCAGTGCAATTATAAAATCTACAATTAACGGCACTTGCACTATACGCACACCTGCACCTGTTAAAGTGACGGGGGAAAACGTAAAATCAGCTAAAACCTCAAACGGTTATATTACAACCATCAAGGTAAAAAAGGGCGGTGTGTATACGCTAAAATCTTGATACAAACATTACTTTGCTTTAAGCATATGGGATACGGCACGTACAATGAAAGTAAGCAAAATGAGTAACGAGCCGATCATGGAAAAATCAATCATGTTGTTCGCGTAATCAACATGGTTGATTTTTGCCCATACAGCAGTGGCTATTAATGTAAAAATAAGTAGCAACAATAACAGGTCGGTTTTTTTCATGACTTTGGTGATACTTTAGGTGATTATTGATATTCACACTAAGTTCACGTATAACAAAAAGGGGCGCAATGGATTATTCGACTGCTTTCATTGATTATCCGTTTATCGTTTTTTTCGCTTTACAAGGTTAATATACTTGCAATCGCAGCCTGCAAACTTTACATAATAATTCATGGAGTTACCGGTATTTTGTATCACCAGGCCTGAGTCAGTTACTAAAGCCCCTACTCCAACGGGAACTTCAAGGGTGTCGGCGTTATTTTGTGCGTTATCACTGTCATCGCGGGATATGTCACCCTCGTATTCTGACCAGCGAATATCTTCAAGCGTTATAAGTGTCTCGTCACCTTCCTTTGATAGAGTTGCTTTCCCATTATAACGTTGTGTGTTAAGTGTAAGCCGGTAATTATAACCCGATCCGTCACGATCGATAATAACAGTCATGGGGCAAGCACCTGTTTCGTCACCCATAGGTACGCGTTCATAAGTTCCTTCAAATCCGGATGGAGTTTTGCTTTTAGGGATTGTAGCAGCATTTTGCGCTGTTTTAGATGAATTATCTTTTGATAGCGCAATGTTGCCCGGCTTATACGGGTTACCGCAGGCAGAGATAATTAAGAAACTGAGGGCAATAATAAGACATCGGATTTTCATAAAATGCACTAATAGTTATTAAACGCTAAGATAACATTGCGCCCACCGTATCTATCAGTTCATCGTTATCAAACGGTTTGTAAATTACCGCGTCAGCACCATAATTCCCTAACGACTCTAAAACTTTAGCATAGCCTGACAGTAGCACAACGGGGATATGTGCTGTTTCGGGGTTGTTTTTTACCTGGCTGCAGTATTCGCCGCCATTAATACCCTCCAAAATGTAATCAGTTATAATCAGGTCAGGCTTTACTTCGTCAACCGTACGTATAATATCATTCGTTTGGTTAATGGCAGTAACCTGATAACCTTCGTCAGTAAATAAGGATGTTAATATGTCAGTTATATCGAGATCGTCCTCTATTATGAGCAAATGTTTATGCCCTGTAGTATTCATAGTAGTTGTCGTCACTGTGCTTCCCTCAAAGTAAAGTATAAGCAACAATAATCGTGCTATGTAAATGTTTTGCTGCCATCAAACATATTACATGGCTGTTATTAACATTCTTTGTACAGCAATTAATACATCATCATGCACAACTTTCCTTACACTAACGCATGCAATCTATCTAACTTGCTAAACCGGCTAATCTTCAACCCTACAAACATCCGCTTTTAATGTATTTAAGCGTATATTAGGCTTCGTAACCAGTATTGAACTATATTTTTATGAATAACCTGAAAAGCCTTTACTTTTTGGTATCGGCACTGTTTGTGCACCATTGTGTATTTGCGCAGCAGGCGCCATTGCCCACCCGTTGGACAAACATGGCTATGCAGGCCGAAATTCCATTCCAGGAATATCCGCGGCCACAATTACAACGTGAAGATTGGATGTGCCTCAATGGCAAATGGGATTACGTTGGCGGCAAGGATGCACCTTTGGCGCTGCACCCTAAACAAATAGCATCCTTTGAAAATGTAAAGGAGCAAATAAAGGTACCCTATTGCCCCGAAGCTTACCTATCAGGCATAAACCGGAAACAAGAGATAAACATGTGGTACCGCCGCTCAGTTGAGATTCCGGCTACGTGGAAAGGTAAACAGGTACTGATACATTTTGACGCGGTAGACCATGACGCGACTGTATTTGTAAACGGCAAAAAAGCAGGCGAACACTCAGGTGGGTACGATGCATTTACGTTTGACATAACGGCCTTTCTGAAAAAAGGGCAAAACACCATTATAGTTGCAGCACATGACCCAAACGACGGCCGTACTCCATCAGGTAAAAACGGCCCGCGTGGCGATTATACTTTTACTTCAGGTATATGGCAAACCGTTTGGCTGGAGCCGGTTAACAAAACGCATATTTCCTCAATCAAGCTAATTCCTGATTTGGCAGGTAAAAAGTTACGCGTATTGGTTAACAGTCAGGTTGGCAGTAAAGTAAAAGCAGTTGCACTTAACGGTAAAAAAGCAGTTAGCCAGGTTAATGGTACTACAGGCGCCTACTTTGATTTACCGATTGAAAACCCGCTTACCTGGTCGCCTGAAAAGCCTTTTCTTTATGATCTTGAACTTACGCTTTACAATGCTAACGGAACGGTTGCCGACGAGGTAAAAAGCTATTTCGGTATGCGCGATGTAAAACTGGCTAAGGTTAATGGCGCAGTAAGGCCATTGCTTAACAACAAGTTTGTAATGCAGGTAGGCCTGCTTGATCAAGGGTACTGGCCCGATGGCATACTGACCGCACCTACTGATGAAGCCCTTAAATTTGATGTTGAGTTTACTAAAAAGGCTGGCTTTAATCTGATACGCAAACACATGAAAACCGAACCGCAACGGTTTTATTATTGGGCTGACAAATTGGGGCTATTGGTTTGGCAGGATATGCCGGCCATTTGGTACCAACATGAAGATACTACGGTTACCCGCAAAACCTTCCGCAAGGAGTGGAAAGCAATCATCGATGATCACTTTAACTCTCCGTCAATAATTACCTGGGTACCGTTTAACGAAAACTGGGGTGCGTTTGATGTAAAAAGTATTACTAACTGGACAAAACAGTATGATCCGTCGCGCCTGGTAAATGGCAACTCCGGCTTCAATAATAACCCGGGCTACCAAAAAGCTTACGGCGACCCGGGCAATGGCGATTTTGTTGACACCCATATTTATGTGGGCCCTTACGATGCATCGGTACCCGATGATAAACGGGCGGCATCATTAGGTGAATTCGGCGGCATAGGATTATTCACCCGCGGCCATATGTGGCCTGTTGAGAATAACGCGTACGATTATGCCGCTACTACCACAGCCCTAACCGACAGGTATGTGCTGCTGATGCAACAGGTAACGCAACTCATGAAATATAAAGGCCTCAGCGTAGCTATTTACACGCAAACTACTGATGTGGAGCATGAGGTAAATGGCATGCTTACTTATGATCGTGATGTGGAGAAGATGCAGGTTAACCGCGTTAAAGAAATTAATGAGGCTGTAATTACTGATGGCGATACATTGAACAAGAAGCAGTAATTCCAAAACACTTATTTTAGCCGAAAAATCGGCCATGAAAACTCTGAATGAATTTAAAGCATCATTAAACAATACAGCGCCGGGCACGGCACTTTCGCCACAGCTAAAAAGCCTTTGGTTTGATGGCAAAGGCGACTGGCATAAAGCGCACGACCATGTAGACCATTTAACTGATCGCACGTCGGCTTGGGTACATGCTTATCTGCACCGCAAGGAAGGCGACATTTGGAATGCAGATTACTGGTATAGCAAAGCTGGCAAAACCCGCCCCCACTTTTCGCTTAACGAAGAGTGGGAGCAGTTGGTAAATCACCTGATCAACCTATAAACCTTCAAACACGAAAACTTCCTTTTTGATTGGTTTACGTGGCAATAGCTGTGCGCGCACACTTGTTTGGTAAACAAATGATGCTACTATAATAGCAGCCTGTTTCAAATCGTCCATTTGGAGGTGATCGTAGTCATCCAGGTTGCTGTGGTGCGTGCGGGTTTCGTAATCCAGCGGGTCCTGTATAAACTGGAAGGCGGGAATACCAGCCCAATCAAACGAGACGTGGTCTGTTGAACCGGTGTTACTGTTGGTTACGGTTGTTGCACCCAAATCTGCAAAAGGCTTTAACCACCTGGAAAAAAGCGGTGCCACAGCTTCATTATTCTGCGTATATATGCCACGGATTTTACCCGTACCGTTATCCAGGTTAAAATAGGCGGATATTTTACTTTGTTCTTTGGTAGTTTTAAAAGTCTTTGGATCCATAAAGTGCTTTTTCACATAACCGTATGATCCGAAAAGCCCTTCCTCTTCACCATCCCATAAGGCAATCCTTATGGTGCGTTTTGGCTTTAGGCCGAGTGAATCAAGTAACCTCACCGCTTCCATCATCACTATGCATCCGGCCGCGTTATCGGTAGCGCCGGTGGCGGCCGTCCATGAGTCGAGGTGCCCGCCAAGCATCACCACTTCAGCTTTAAGTTTAGGATCGGTACCCGGTATTTCGGCCACAACATTATAACCTTTGGTGTCCGCTGTTGAAGTTTGTGTTTTAATATTAACGGCAATCTCAACCTGCTGGCCCGATGCTACCATACGTTTAATGCGCTGTCCATCTTCTATAGCCATACTGAGTTGCGGTATACCTACACGGTCAGATGTACGGAAACCGGTATACGCCTGCACAAACACGGCGCCATCACTATTTGTACGGCTTGCAATGATGAGGCCTAAGGCACCGGCTTTCTCTATCAGCCCGTCAAGATTTTTGTATCTCGCCACACCTTTTATTTCCCGCTCTATGTCGGCCCGGCTTGCCATGTAATTATCCTTTAAATTAGCTAAAGCGGTATCGGCAAGTCGTTCAGCAGCCGGTTTAAATTTCGCTTCGCCTTTGTTTGCATTGCCGGTCAACAACACCCACTTGCCTTTCAAGTCGGCGGCGTGCTGTATCAGATAGCTGCTATCCTGGTACTGCTGCGGAGTAAGCAAACAAACTATTCCTTGTTGATTACCTTTAGTACCTGCCGACCAGGGGGTTGGATACGCCCTTAATGGCGTAACATAAGGCACTCGCAAGGTGATGCTGAAATCTTCAATATCCCATTGCTTTCCAAAATTTCCCCATTCCTCTAACCCGGCGTTTGCCAAGCCCCAGCTTTTTAGTTTACTTACAGCCCAGTTGGCAGCGCGCTTATAACCTTTGGAGCCAGCCAGTCGTGATCCGGATACATCAGTTAAATAATGGGCAATTTGTGGTATTTGCGAGCTGTTGAGTTCCGCGTTCCTGATCTTGTTGAAAATGGCTGTGTCGGGCTCATCCTGCGCGAAAGCCGTTACACCGGTAATCGTGATACAAAACAAAACCGGCAAAGCGCGGGTAAATATTGGTTTCATGGTTTTAAGGATTTTATGCTAAATATAATAAACATACATATTTGTAAAATACTAATTATCAACACCAATAAACATATTTATAATAGCACATACATAAAAACCTTGAACGCGTGAAAGCAAGTCGTCTAAAAACATGCCTTACGTAAATCTGTGCTATTTTTACATACAAAAGGATTATTTATGCTTCCGTTAATTCCTCAATTTTGAATTGTTGAATCAAATAAGTCAACTTAAAATATAAGACCATGTCAAAAACAATTTTAATAACAGGCGCCTCAAGAGGTTTTGGTAAACTTTGGGCAGAAGCCTTTTTAGAACGCGGCGATAAAGTAGCCGCCACAGCCCGTAACCTATCAGCATTAGATGACCTGGTAGAAAAATATGGCGAAAACATACTTCCTGTTCAGTTAGATGTAACCAACCGCACCGCTGTTAACGATGCAGTTACGCAGGTAACCGAACATTTTGGAGGCATTGATATACTGATAAACAACGCCGGTTACGGCCTTTTCGGCACCGTTGAAGAAACAACTGAAGAGCAGGCCAGGGCACAAATGGAAACCAACTTTTTTGGTTTACTTTGGGTAACGCAGGCGGTGTTGCCGGTTATGCGTAAACAAAAAAGCGGACACGTGATCCAGGTATCGAGCTTCCTGGGGATAGCTACCCTGCCGATGCTGGGCTTGTACAATGCCTCTAAATTCGCGGTTGAAGGATTGAGCGAAACTATTGCCAGCGAGGTAGCGCACCTGGGTATTAAGTTTACATTGATTGAGCCTAATGGCTACGCCACTGAATGGGCCGGTAACTCTGCAACACAAACCACTGCCGATATTGAAGACTATAACTCTGTACGCGAGGCATTTGCCAAAGGCGGCGATAACCCTGACGCATGGGGTAAACCTGAAGCTACGGTAGACGCCATACTTAAAGTAGTAGATAACCCTAACACGCCATTAAGGTTATTATTAGGCAAGATAGCTTACCATGGCGTTGAACAACTGTATAACAAAAGGCTTGCTGAAATAAAAGAATGGAAAGATGTAAGCATAGAGGCACATGGCCACTAATAATTGGTAACTTTAATTACTATACCATTAACTTACAATGAAACATTACAGCACACTGGCAGAACTCCATAAAGCAAACGGCTGGGCACCGCCTGAGCACCCAATGATTAGCGTGTTAGGCTGCCAGGGTGGTTGCCCGCTGGGCGACCGCGAGTTTACCAGTGATTGCTACATGATCGGCTTTAAAAAGCTTAAATCAGGTGTGATTCTTTACGGCCGTACCGAGTACGATCACTCCAACGGATCAATGATGTTTGCCAAGCCAAGGCAGATCATCGAGATGAAAAACCTGGAGTTTGAGGAAAGGGGCTTTATGCTGCTTATTCATGAAGATTACCTGAACGGGCACGAACTGCATAAGGCCATGCCAAAGTATGGTTATTTTGATTATGAAGTTAATGAAGCCCTGCACCTTTCTCCGCGTGAAGAATCAATGATGTGGGAGCTGTATGACAAGATCAGGCTGGAATATGAAAACAACCCCGATGAATATAGCCGGGAAATCATACTCGGGCATGTAGCTTCAATGCTCATGTACGCCCAGCGTTATTACAAACGCCAGTTTGTTAACCGCACCGAGGTTTCAGGCAAAACAGCAACGCGTTTCCACGAGGTGCTGCAGGATTACTATCGTAAAGGCTTGCTACAAACACAAGGCTTGCCATCAGTAAACCAAATAGCGGATAGCCTGCACGTGTCATCAAGGTATTTGAGCGATCTGCTGAAACAGGAAACGGGTAAAACAGCTATGGATCTGATACACATCTCGCTTATCGGTGAAGCTAAAAACCTGTTACGCCAGGGGCAACAAGGCGTGGCTGAGATAGCTTACCAGCTCGGCTTTGAAAATAGTTCTTACTTCACCCGACTATTTAAAAAACAAACGGGTATGAAACCGCTGGAGTTTAAACGGCTGCATTTAAATTAGATTTAAATGCATTAAATAACAAAAGCCCGATCTTAACCGATCGGGCTTTTGTTATTGGTTTAGGTTTGTTAATATCCGGGGTTTTGTTTCATCTGCGGGTTAACGTTCAGCACCTGCTGCCCTATCGGGAAGATCATGGTATGATCATCGCCATCTGGCTTTTTATCCCACCATGTACCGGTGTTGAAAACACCCCAGCGTATCAGGTCGGTACGGCGGCGGTTCTCGCCCAAAAATTCCCTTCCCCATTCGTCCAGCATTTCCTGATCGGTTAGCTTACTTCCGTCAAGTGTATACAAGCTCGGTGAGTTGTCAGGGAAATTACGCTTCCTCACCTGGTTAAGCTGTAATGCTGCCCCGGCTTTATCGCCCTTACGGTACAGGCATTCGGCTAACGAATAATAAATTTCTGACAAACGCACTTCTGCATAGGCCGATGTGATACGATTCGGATCAGGCGTTGGGTACATCGGGTATTTCACCATAAAAATACCTGAGTTATGGTCGGCATGGTTCATGTTCGACTCTTTGTCGGCGATCTTGGTGCCGGGTTTTGCCCCCAAAAACATGCCCACCTGATCGCGTATGTAAAGGGCGTATGGCCCTTTATTACCCCTTACAGTATCAGCAACCGGGTTACCATTAACTGTACGGGTAAACGGAAGATAGCCATACAGGAACATACCTTCGCGCTTACTGTCTCCCAAATTTTTATATTTTTTCAATCTCACATCATCCGCGTACCTTTGGAATTTAATGAATGGTTTTCCCAGTTGATGGGTGTACTCAACGCTGTCAACATCGCGCCCGGGCTGCAGTGCAAACCGCGGGTTAGCCTGCCCAAAATCGGTAAAGCCAAAATATAACGACGCATCGTAGGTTACCCCCCACCAAAACATGCCGCCATCATACTGCCAATGTGTACGGGCCAAGGTGCCCGGGAAGCCGTATATTACTTCTGAATTAAGTGAAGTGTTGGTATAATCGAAAGGTGCATCCCAGCGGGTATCTAACTGGTAGCTGCCATACTTGCCTGAGATAATATCCCTGCAAACGGCTTCGCACTCGGCAAATTTATCAACGCCAATATATACCTTGGCATTCAGGTAAAGCCTTACCAGTAATGACGCTGCACCGGCTTTTGTCCACCGGCCAATTCCTTTTGCGCCCAATTGGTCGCGGGTTGGCAAGCCAGGTATAGCCTCAAGCAGTTCTTTCTCAATAAAATTAAAAGTCTCCTGCGGCGTTGACTGCGAGAGGCCTTGCGTTCCGCTTTTCACATCGGTAACTATGGGTATGTTGCGGTAAAAATCAAACGCCCGCAGGTTAAACCATGCGCGCAAGGTGCGTAGTTCTGATTTAAAGTCAGCTAATTCCTCAGCCGTAATACTCAACTTACCCGGATCAGTTATCCCTTCCATATCCTGCAATGAATTGGTAGAAAGTACCACACCCTGGAAAAGACTATTCCACACCCCGTTTGTAAATCCATCCTGCGGCGTCCAGGTATGGTAATGCATACGCTGGTAGTAGCCGCCATCCTGCCAGTCGCCCTGTCGGTTATAGGTTCCTATTTCATCCGTGCTATTTTCAATTACTGCATAGTAATCATTACCCTGAATGCTCCAGTAGCCATGCTCAAACGGCCTTAAAAAGTCTCTGATAACGTCATCTCTACGCGTCAGGAAACCGTCAGCATCCACGCGGTCATATACAGTTTCATCAAGCTTGGTACAACCATTGGTGATGGTTGCCCCGAGCAATATGCCGGTTATATATAGTTTATAATTTTTCATGTTGTCAAGATTAAAAAGTAGCCTGTAAGCCCAATATTACCTGTAATGTTGATGGATAATAATTAAGCGATGTATTTACCCCCGGGGTAAGTCCGTTGATCTGTACCAGGTCCGGATCACCGCCTGTGTAGCCGGTAAACGTTTTGAGGTTGCGCCCGGCCGCATAAAACCTTACTGATTTCAGGTATTTGGTTTTAAGGGGCTGTGTGTACCCCATTGATACGTTGTCTATCTTAACGAACGAACCCGATTCAAGGAAATAGTCGGCAGTTCTGTACTGCGTTGTCGGACTTGTTAACTTAGAATACTTGCTGCTTGGGTCATAGGCCGATTTCAACACATTGGCATCGGTTTGGCTGGCTGCGGTACCCAGATAGAATGCCGGCGTATTAAAAATTTTATAACCAAAGGCGCCGCGTAAAAACACATTCAAATCAAAGCGCTTGTAACGCACGCCGTGATTCATTGAAGCGGTTAATTTAGGCAAGCCGTTACCTACATATTGTTTATCATCTTCAGAAGCCTGGTTAGCCGGGATGACGGAGCCATCCTTTTTATAAACAAGCAACGCACCCTGGTCATTAACACCGGCCGATTTCAACATATAGAATTCGCCTATAGTACGGCCTTCCTCTAACCGTTGAATAGTGCCCGGCGAGCCCGGAGCCGGTAAACCGGCCACATCCTGAAAAGTTCCACCCTGATACAGGTTGTTAGAGAATGATATAAATTTATTTCGGTTGTAAGCAATTGCCAGTGTAGCGTTATAGCTGAAATCCTTTTGTTTAATAACTGCGCCGTTCAGCGTTGCTTCTATACCATAATTTTTCATGGTGCCAACGTTAGCAAAGGTTTGCGTTTGCGAATTTGGCGGCAGTGGTACATTGTAGCTACCCAACAGGTCAACGTTCCTGCGTATGTAATAGTCAACCGAGCCACTTAACCTATCTTGCAGTATGGAAAAATCAATACCTGCGTTAAAGTTCATCGCTTTTTCCCACTTTAAGTCGCGATTAACGTTTTGAGAGGGGCCGTAAACCTGGTATTGCGTACCGTTAAAAGGGAAATAACCCGCGCCGCCGTATAAGATTAGTGAGATGTAATTACCGAAATCCTGGTTACCGGTTATACCGTAATCTGCACGTATCTTCAGTTCGTCAACCCATGGCAATGCGTCCTTAAAAAAGCCTTCCTCCGATATTCTCCAGGCACCGGATACCGCAGGGAAATTACCCCACTTGTTGTTAGCTCCAAATTTTGATGAACCTTCATGCCTTAAGCTTGCCGTAAGTATGTAACGATTATCAAAATCATAATTCACCCTGCCAAAGAACGCGATCAGCGTAGACCCGTTTTGAGTAGAGCCAACAGCCGATTGCCCTTGCCCCGCTGCGCCGCCGTTATATAAGCCCGAACCTAAATTGTTCCACAAAAACACATCGAACGGAAAATCATAATTCTGTGCGTAAAATTGCTTGTAATTGTATAGCGTGTACCCGTAACCACCCAAAGCTTTTAAATGATGTTTGTTAAAGTCGAGCGAATAATTACCTGTCCACTCCACGTTCTTCTGATCATTCTCCTGCTGCTCCTGCGATGCAAAATTGGTTTGTGTTGTATTACCGTTATGAATGATAGTTGACAAAGTTGAGGGCCTGAAATTCATATTCCTTGCCGAGCGGCTAATCTGAGAAATAGTGACCATCGTACTCAAATTTTTAAGGATATTGAACTTTAACGAGCCGTTGATATCCATTTCTTTTATATCCGCGTCAGATTTGATCATCTTACCATTCTCAACCGGATTGTTTGAAAAGAAACCGGTATTGATGTAATTGTATCTGCCGGTCGAGTCAAAAATCGGGTAGGTCGGGTTCAGCGTAAGGGCGTTGTTGAAGTTCCCTTGGTCTGAATTGCTCACGTTCATATAACGTGGCGCTACACTTAGCGTAGCAACAAATGTATTATCTTCAGTAGCATGGCTGATGTTGATACGCGCACCATACTCTTTTTTGTGAGCACGAAGGTCAATACCATCCGCGTTACGGTAATCGGCCGATGCAAAATAGCTGGTGCGTGAACTACCACCCGACAACTGCACCGTATGCTTCTGGCTGAATGCCGGAGAGTTGGTTACCTCATCAAGCCAATTGGTACGGGCACCGTAATCCTGGCCTTGATTACCTTTTACCCGCTTCTCCACAAATTCCTCAGGCGAAAGGTTTTCGAGACGATTGGTTACATAATCAAAGCTGGCATAACCATCGTAAAACAAACGCGATTGCGAACTGCCTTTTTTTGTGGTGATAATAATTACACCGTTACCGCCACGCGTACCGTATATGGCTGCAGCAGCACCGCCTTTCAGCACATCAATGCTTTCAATATCATTTTGGTTGATGTTATCAATATTGCCCCCCGGCACACCGTTAATCACATACAACGGCCCAAGCCCGGCGCTGCGTGATGATGCACCCCGCAATTGGACATTTGGTGAGGAGTTAGGATCGCCGCTAGCAGTGTTAGTTATGGTTAAGCCAGCAACTTTGCCTTGTAATGACATCAGTGGGTTATTAGCTGAAACCGGCAACAAATCCTTACCTGAAACATGCGTTATAGCGCTTGAAACTTCCTTTTTATCAAGCGTACCATAGCCAACGCTAACTACCACCACTTCTTCAAGCGTACTGTTTGATTGTGAAAGCGTGGCGTTAATAGTTGTTGCCCCGGCCAGGTCAACCTTTTTTGACTGATAGCCAATAAAGCTAAAGGTGAGGCTTTTGGCCGTTTCGGGCACGTTCAGTTTGTAATTGCCCTCAACATCAGAGGTAGTACCTACCGTTGTACCGGTTGCTGAAATACTTACACCGGGCAATGGTGAGCCGGTGGTTGCATCGGTTACCTTTCCGCTAACTACCTTGTTTTGGGCAAAGGCGGACGAACCGACGATGAGCATCAAAAAGCAGACGCCCAGAAATCGTAAAAGTTTTCCTCGCATAAATAGTTTTTTAAATTGGTTTTATAGGCTGGCTAACACCGCTGCAGTCGGCATTAACTGGTAGTTGATGTAACGGAGTGGAACACTCTTTACGTCACGACAAATTAAGTAGGTATTGCAGGCGGTTTGTATATGCGAAGTGCTACGCAATTAAAAAATCCAGAGTTAAAAAATTTTAAGGATTTAATAATCAGAAATTTAACTTTAGGTAAACCCCTAAAAATCTAAGTCATTTCTACAAAAAACACTTTGTAAAACGATAAATCGATTTTACTTTTTAGCGCCGAAAAGCAACTTAACTGAAAATTAATTTGTGACAAAAATCATATAAAGACTATCGCTTGCTTTTATAGATTTGAATAACCAGTTATGACTAAACACCATTACCTCTTATTTATAACGTTGGTAGTATTTACTTCCAACTGCATAGCGCAGAATATTAATGCGGATAGTATGCTTACCGTTTTGAAAAAAGAACTTACGCGAAAAAGTATTTATGATGCAAAAAAAGAAAATACCATCAAGCAATTAAAAAGCAGATTAGAGAAAAAGCAAAATCACAATGCTGCTATTCGTTACAACTTATGTAACCAAATTTTTGATTGTTACAGGGCTTATAAATTCGACTCGGCGTTTGTATATGCCAACAAGATGATTGACATTGCCCGCGAATCGAACAACTATACTAAGGAAACGAAAAGCAGGATTTTACTTGGAACCATATTATTGAATTCGGGGCTTTACAAAGAGGCTTTTGATGTAGTAGAAAAACTCGATCCGGAAAAATTATCCGTTGCCTTGAGATCTGATTATTTAATACTACGTGGCAGGCTTTATTCAGGCATTGCCGAATATAATAACGACGGTTATTTTACCCGGCTGTATCAAAAACAATCAAAACAGGATTTAAAACATGCTGAAATAACGGTGGCTTCTACAGAATTTGAACAAACCATAACAGATGCCTATTTACCTGATTCAAAACGCGATAAAAAGCTTACCCCTCAGTTTTACTATCAATATTTAACAAGCCACAAACTAAGCGAGCACGGTATTGCTATGTCCTCAACACGTTTGAGTTTTGCGTATCATGGCAACAATAAGGTTTTCTTTTTAGCGCTCGCTGCCATTAATGATTTGCGATCGGCCACGAAGGAAACATTGGCTATATTTTTACTCGGCAAAGAACTATACCGGCAAAACCGCACCAGTGAGGCTTACCTGTTTATGCAAGAGGCTGTAAAGAATGCTAAGTTTTACGGCGCGCGTAATCGTGAAGTACAGATAGAATCGCTACTACCGGCTGTTGCCAACAAACTGCTGGCTGAAAAACAGTACGAGAAAGACCGCTTTGTAATTGTATTGTTAGTGATTTTTATAATAGCGCTGGTATTATTTTTCACACTTGTTATTTACCGCACGCAATTATTGCGCATCAAGGCTAACGAAAAAACTATAACCGATCAAAACATCGAACTAAAACAGGTTAATGAAAAGTTGTGGGAATCATCACGCATTAAGGAAGAACTCATTGGACTGTTCTTAAAAACATGTTCTACTTACATAGACACACTGGATAGAGCCAAGCGTAAAATTCTGCATAGCGTTAAGCTTGGTAAATTTAATGAAATAAAGCCACTGTTGGATGATGTGCATATTGACCGCGAAAAAGAACACTTGTACGAAACGCTCGATAACGCATTTTTAAAGATATTTCCCAATTTTATCAGTTCCTTTAATTTATTGCTAAGCCCGGAAGACCAGATATGGCCAAAACGGGGCGAGGCACTCAACCCCACCCTGCGGATATTTGCGTTGATGAGGCTGGGAATACATGAATTGCCTACAGTCGCAAAAATTTTAGGTTATAGCGAGAGCACCATATATACCTATAAGATCAGAGTAAAGGCTAAAGCACTTATCCAAGGGCCTGATTTTGAGAAAAGCATAATGGATATTAAGTTTATCGACGTTTCGGAGTAATAATAAATAAAGCCTGGATTACTCGCCATCTGCCTCAACAGCATAAACAGCGTTTTAAAATAACAGGTAAGCGATAACCAACGTGATTACCACGTTAAAACTTTGGGCTATCAAAAAAGCATAAATGGGTTTCTTACTGTCGCGATGAAGCAGGTCGCGGAAGTTGGTTTCAAGGCCGATACTGGTAAACGCCAATGCAAACCAAAACCCTTGCAGATTTTTTAAAGGTGCTTTAACCGCAGTAGCCAGCTCCGGCGAGATAACGAAAGAAAATAATAACGATGCTGCAATGAAGCCAATAACAAATTTAGGGAAGCGCTCCCATATAACTTTAAGCGTAGGCTTGCTCTCGCCGTCAGCTGCCGACGGATGTTTAGTGTATGTCCAGTAAACCGAGATGGCGAATGCCGCTATGCCTAACAGCACGTTTTGAGAGAACTTTACTATAGAGCTTATTTTGAGCGCCGTTTCACCAACCAAACTGCCTGATGCTACCACCGCACCTGTGGTATCAATACTACCACCAAGCCATGCGCCCGTAACTTCCTGCGATAAACCCATCACTTTGGCCAGGTATGGCATAAATACCATCATGGGTACGGCCGTTATCAATACTAATGATATAACAAGCGACAACTTCTTTGAATCGCCTTTTATGGCACCCGACGTGGCAATGGCCGCCGATACCCCGCAAATAGATACTGCACTGGACAGCATCATGGTTAATTCCGAATCTATCTTTAGCTTTTTACATACCCAGTAGGAGAAATACCATACCGACACTACAACCATTAAAGCTTGTATCAAACCTAATGAACCGGCTTTTAATATATCCGAAAAAATAATGCTGGTACCCAGCAAAACCAGGCCAACCTTTACATAAAACTCCGAAGCCAAAGCTTCCCTGAACCATTGCGGCAGTTTGAACAGGTTGCCTATCAGCAAACCAATAATGAGGCTGAAGATAACAGCCTCCAGGTTAAGCGCTTTTGCCTGGCTGCTTCCCGCTATAACCAATGCTACTATAGTGAGTAAATAAACAACCGGAAAAACTTTAAGCACCCCAACTACAGATTTACCGGTAAGCCCGGCGCCGATGACAGCTATAGCAAGCACATACACTAACTGAATTAATATATTTAAAAGATTAGTACCGCTTAAAACTTTGCCCGTCAAATCCTCGGCAGTTGCCCAGCTAAATTCCGGAGTTGAGAGCAGGATACCTGATAAAGAGAGTATGATAATAATAAAACCAAGTAATACAACGGTCCAGTCTTCAGTTAAAATGCTTTTATTCATAGTAATTTTGGTGGTTATAATTTTCAGATTTCAATATATTGTTATTTCCGGCTTTCGGGCTTAAAAAGTACAGATCCGTCCCTTTTTATAAGCCATGAAGTTATAGGATTTAAATGATAGCCGCCCATGTCGGCGCCGCGATAGTCAACCAGTTGCTTTAACGTTGGCTGGGTATAACCGGTTTCGTCAGTTACGCGGCTGGCAATTTCAGTAACGCTACCATCCCAATACCACAATAGCCTGAAATACGTATGCGCTTTTGATAGCACCGGCTCCTGTAATTGCGCAAGCTGCCACGTACGGCCTGCATCGATGGTAACTTCAACTTTCGTTACCTTCCCCCTACCTGTCCAGGCCAAGCCCCGTATCTCGTTCCATCCGGGTTCAACTTTTGCCGGGTATGAGGGCGAAGTGATGATAGAACGCGCATCCATTTCAAAACTGAACTGGCGTATCTTATCTTTTACAGCATAAGTGTATTTGCTGGTTTCCTCGCGTGTCATAAAAGGCTGGTCTGACAGTTCGATACGCCGCAGCCATTTCACGTTCATGTTACCTTCCCAACCGGGTAGCAGTAACCTTATTGGATATCCTTGTTCGGGGCGTATCGCTTCACCGTTTTGGCCATACACTATCATGGCATCATCCCAACCCTTGCTGGTAGGTATACTACGGGTTAAATACGCAGCATCGGCACCCTCTGCTAAAAACCAATTTGCTTTAGGCTTGATGCCTACCTCGCGAAAAAGCGTTGATAGCATTACCCCCGTCCACTCGCTTTGGCTGGTAAGGCCGCAAATTTCCTGCGCGGTCATGGTTTCTTTGCCGGATCTGAAATTACCTGAGCACTCTAAAAAACAAGTTCGCGTTACCGATGGAAAACGTTTCAAGTCGCGCAGGGTAAACTTCATCGGTTTGTTTACCATACCATGTATCAGCAGTTCATGTTTTTCCGGGTCGATATTAGGCACACCAGCATGATGCCGTTCATAGTGCAAATCGGATGGCGTTATAGTACCTAAAAGATCCTGCAGCGGCGTACGCGATGATATGTCAGATGGCAAGCGCACCGGTTTTTCATAAGGTGAACGTCCACCCAGCTTGCTCGGACCCGGTCCCGGTGTTATTAGGTCATCAGCAGGGGTATCGCTTTTTCGCCAACTTGCAGGCAATACCGGTTGTATGGTTTTACCCAGCGATGTTTGAATATACAATATACCCGCCGCAGCCATCCCGCCTAAAACTTTGCGCCGCGATAGCTTTGTGGGTGTATTACTGTTTTGCTGGTGGTTCTGTTTCATCAATATCCAGGTACAAATTATTTTACCTCTGCGCCGCCTTTGCGGTCGTCATCAACATAGTACTTGCGTGCAGGCATTACTACTCGTGGTAGCGTATTGGCATTAATAACTGCATCTGCCTTTACAATTCTGTTTGCGTTGAGCAAATAAGCGGTTACCGCGTAAACCTCGTTGTTGGTTAACGACTGCGGCGCGTGGTAAGGCATCGCCCTGCGTACGTAATCAAAAATTGTAGTGGCGTAAGGCCAATAGTTGCCGATGGTGTTAGTCTTACGGCCAACAAAAACGGTATCACTTACTAAAACGGGCGCAGGTAATTTAACACCTGCTTCCGCTTCGCCGGTTTTACCGTGGCAGGCAGCGCACTTGGTTTGATAAACTATTTTACCGGTTATCGCTGTTCCCTGCCCGGCAGGCAACCCTCGCCCATTCGGACTTACATCAATATCCCAGGATTTTATTTCCGCTGCTGTCGCAGCTCTGCCTAAGTTAAAAGTTGTCGGCCATGGCACTGTATCGGTTAATGGCGTTGCAACCGGCTCTGTGCTATAAGTATCCTCAATAAAACCGGTTACAAACACCCAAAGTAAACCCGCTACTACCGGCAACCATGTCATTTTTATACCTGCAATACAACTATGCATCCGCTTTCAACTTAATATTTCCCTGCTGATAATGTACTTTTTGACAGCGCGTATTTACGGTCATACCTATCAAGCACTACATAAATAGAATCGCGGTTTTCATTTATGCCCTGCAATATTACACGTGAGCCGTCCTTGGTTTGATAGCGCAGCACCATGCGTTCGCGTTTTGGCTCTTTTACTTTCTCGGCAAATTCCCGGTCGCGGCGTGTTGACCACGCTTTTTTATCAATCATATCGCGCTCGTTACCAATACGTGCCAGTGCAGCGTTACTGATCCAGTTATCCGCTTTTTCCTTTTTAGCTGAGTGTTTTTCCTTTTCAGCCTGCGCACCACCTTGACGGCGACGGCGGTTACCGGCGGTGTTCTTGTTTTGCAGATATAGCACATGATCAACCGTATCGGCATAATAATGGAAGGCACGCTGTCCACCGGCGGTGCCGGTAATTTCAAATGTGCGTTGAATGTCTCTCATCGGGCTTCCGCCACCGTTTGACAGATCAAGCCAGGCCGGTTTATTTACCTTGTAGGTTAAAGTTGTCCAGTTCTCAAAAGTGGCTTGCTGCCAGCGCAGGGTATCAAGCGGTGAGTATGGAATTACTTTATTGTTGATCCTGAATTCGGTTACGTGGTAATTACCCCGCAAAGTTTTTACGCCCGCTGTTGATGGCTGCTTGTACGGATCATATTTAAAATTGATAACCTCGGTATAAGTAAGAACACCAAAAAAGATAACGAATGTTAAAGTCTTTAAGCCAATGCGCGCATATCTGCCAAAACCTCTTGAAAGATCAGGATAATACCTGACCGGTACCGTGGTTTTTTCTTTGATCAGCAGGCGATATAGGTTGGGCACGTCATCCGCAAAAATGAACCCGGCTAATAAAACAAAGTAAAACGCGTAAACGTGTACACCGCCATCGTATGCATAATTCACAAAAGTGATATCAAATAACGCGGCTGCAAGCAATAATGCGCCGTAAGTAGTTGTTTTTCTGAAGAAAAGCATAGCGCCGGCTGCTACCTCTACTATGCCGCCAAATACCTGGTACCAGGGTACAATACCAACCGATAACCAATAGATCTTCTGTGTAGTAAAGTCGCCGAAATCGGTATTTAATAAGCCCAATGAAGGGTATGGCATTTGTGTAGGGAAAAGCTTGGTAAACCCGAACCCTATTATACCTATACCTGCACGGTAGCGCACAATAACGCGCAACCAATAGTAAAGAATGTGATACTCTTTACGCTTACGGTCTAGCGCTGTCCAAATGAGGGAACCGGCTACGGCTATTAATAAGGCATAGCCCCACTCTTTGTAATCAGATAAAAAGGTGCGATCTTCAGTTTCGGCGGATTTCGCTTGCGCCTTTTTGGCACTGAACGCCTTGGTATTCACCGTGTCCGACTGTGACTGTGTGATGTTTTCATACCCACGTTTCTCTCCAAAAAACTGACTGTAATTGGGCGAAAACCGGGCTATGTCATAAATATCACGATAGTGTGGATGCAGCCAGTCGATAGTGAGCGCATTTACATACCAGCGGCCATCCGTAGGGATTGACAGCAGTACGAAAAATATGAAGGCTATACGAAAAGCGAATCTTTTTAACGGCGACCAGGGTTTGCGTACCCCGGCAGTTACTTTAGGTTTGGCCGGCTGCTCGGCAACGGCGACTTGTTCTTCTAAAACAGACATCGGTTTGTGTGTTTAAAGTTTAATTTTTTCTCTCCGGTCCTGCAATAACAGGTACTTTTTGGATACCCTGTCCAGCACTACATAAATTGAGTCCTGATTTGTTGCGCGGCCTGATAATGCGAGTGTGCTATCACTCAACCAGCTATAATTTAACGTCAGCTTCTCCCCTGCATAATGGCGGTTTTTGTTTTGCAAGTGCAACAGGTGCTGAACCGTATCTACTGTATAACTGTAATAATGCCTACCGCCGGAGCCCGCCAGCTCGTAGTCCCGCTCGTCATCATTCCGGCTGGTACGCTCGTAGTTGGACGTTTGCAGCACCACCGGCCTGTTTGAGCGTATACTGATAGTAGCCCACTTTTCAAAAACCACATCACGCCAGCGTACCGGGTCGGTTGCTGAATATGGATGCTCCTTTTGGTTAAGCCTAAACTCACGTACGTTATAAAACCCGGCGCTATTGCTCAGGCCTGTTGATTTCGGAAATTGATAGGGATCGTTTTTATAGCCGTCCGACGCCTTAAAACCATAGATTACCACAAAAAGCAGCACAACCAGTATTTTTGAAACCACCCTTACAGTGGCCAGCTTGCCTGCAAAATGCGGTTTAAAATGCACCGGGCTTGTAGGTTGCTCAAGCGCTATTAAACGGTGTATGCGCAAGGCATCCTGCGCCAATACAAATAAGGCAAATGAGAGGATATAAAAGCTGTAAACGTATTCCCCACCTTCGTAAGCCAGGTTTGATATAAAAACGTTACCCGTAAATACCAATATAATAATGGCGCCGATTGAGGCAGTTCGCCTGAAGAATAACAGCAAACCGGCCAGCACTTCAAACAAGCCCAAAAAAGTTTCGTACGATGGCACTACGCCAAGGCTCAGGGAAAATACTTTCCAATTATTAAAATCTCCATAACTGGTGTTGAGGTTGCTGATAGATGGAAACGGTGCCTGCAACGGCCAAACCTTGATGATTCCGTACCCAATAACAGCAATGGCCAGGCGGTAGCGCACAATTACACGCAACCAGTAATACAACCGATCGTAGTCCGCATCGGTAAATTTTTCAAAGCGTTTTTTTAATGCAAATGCGCCCGCTAAGGCGATTATGGCGATGACCAACCAGTTTACAAATGAGTCTTCACCAAAAAATGACGGATAAAAGCGGGTCAGGTTAAAGATATCTTGGTAATCCGGACTAAACCAATTTATAGAGAATAACCTGGCCCAATAGCCAATACTTATGGGCAGCGCCTGCAGCAGAAAGTAGATCAACACAAAGCGAAAAACATTCCGCTCGGTTAACGTCCAATGACGTTCGTTGTTTAAATTACCTGTACTCATTTCTACGTATCAATTAATTAGTTAATAGCCAGGATTATTAGGCAGTAATGATGGATCAATCTGTATCTGCTCCTGTGGTACCGGCAGCAATAATTTACTTGGATCAGCAATTTTTAGCACAGCCTGCGCGCGGCCCGTACGTACCAAATCAAACCAACGGTGCGGCTCCAGCGCGAATTCAATGCGGCGCTCCTGTTCTATAGATAATAAGATAGCACCCTGTGTTGTTGATGTGGTAGCGGCAAGGCCTGCACGATCACGAACCGCATCCAGATCTGCTCTTGCGCCGTCAAGATCAGCCGCCGAGCCCCGATGCGCCCGTGCTTCGGCACGTATCAGGTACAATTCAGCAATCCGGATTACAAAGCTTGGATCGGTAGCCGGATTGCGATAATAAAGATTGCCATACCACCGGTTTTGATTATCCTTAACAACCAGCACGCTACGGTTACCGCCCGAGTCGGCTTTATTTACCAATGCTACAAAAGCATCATTAGGCGCCCACTGGCGGGTACCGCCGTTGGTTTGTGGCTGCCATTGATTGCGGTGACTATTTAACTCGGTAGCGCTATAAAATATTTCAAAAACAGATTCCTGTGTACCACGGGCATCATTGGCGAAAAACGCACTGTAAGGCCTAACTAAAGTGTAGTTTTTGGTATCGCTTATAACTTTGGTAGCGTACTCTTCAGCTTTTGCCCAATCTTTTTGGTACAGATAAAACCTGGCTTTTAACGCCCATACCGTTTTGCGTGTTGCCTTAAAACGGTCGGTTGTTTCGGTAAGCAATGGCTCGGCAGTGTTTAAGTCGTTTAGGGCCTGGGCGTAAACTTCAGTGGCCGGCCTGCGGCCGAGGCCGATATTATCACTTGCCAATACAGTTGGTTTGGTAACAATAGGTGCACCACCCCATGTACGTGCCAAATCAAAATAGGCCAATCCACGGATAAAGTACGCCTCCCCTAAAATACGGTTCCTCTCCGTCTCGGTAAATGCAGCATCCTGTACTTCGGGTACCTTGGCTATTAAATTATTTGCTCTGTTAATAGTTTGATAAATGGCAACCCATGCGCCGCTTATAGTAGCGTTGCCCGTGCTTACATTATGATTGATCAGTTCCTGAACCTGCGATTGCGAACCCGTCCATTGAATATTATCACCTGAAAGGTAGCCAATGGATTGGAACGTAGTACTGTAATAGCCGCCCGAAGCCAGTGACGAATACACGCCATTAAGCGCGCTTTGAGATGATGCCCTGTCAAATATCGTTTGATCGTCAGGCACAGAAGCCTGAGGTTCAACGTCCAGGTATTTCTGGCATGAGACTGCCGAAAGCGATATGATAAAAAGAGTAATATATGTTTTGATTTTCATGATGATTGCTTAGAATGTTACGTTTACGCCTAATTGGAAAGAACGCGGTTGCGGTGGGGTACCCAGATCGATGCCCTGCTCGTTTTGCCCGCTGCTTGCGCTTGATTCCGGATCGAGTCCGGTATACTTGGTAACTGTAAACAGGTTAGCGCCAATGGCATAAATACGCAGGTTTTGTATACCTGCTTTTTCAGTTAAAGCCTTGGGTAAGGTATAACCTAAGGTTAATGAACGCAGGCGCAGAAACGAACCGTTCTCTAACCAGCGGCCGCCGCCATCTTTATAATTATTGTTATTGATTCCATCCGGGCGAGGTGTATCGGTTATGTCGCCGGGCTTTTGCCAACGGTCAACATTGCTGGCAAATATTACACGGGCAGCATCACGCGCGCCACCGGCTTCGCCAAAAAAGCGGTTATGATTATATACTTTGTTACCGTATGAAAATGCCAGTAATGCACCCAAATCAAAGGATTTGTAGTTGAGGTTTGTAGTAAACCCTCCAAAGAATTTAGGCCAGATGCTACCTAATATCTGGCGGTCATCAGCGGTTATTTTGCCATCGCCGTTATAATCTTCATAAATTACGTTGCCTGTTTGCGGGTCAACGCCTAACTCTTTATACACCCAAAATGAATATAGCGGACTGCCTTCTTGTTGCAATATCAGGTCGCGGCTACCAAAACGTATGGGGCGATCAAGCTTTTCAATTTTGTTTATGTTGCGAGACACGTTCAGGCTGGTTGTCCAGGTAAAATCCTTTGTTTTGATGTTGGTTGACGTAATGGCCAGCTCAAAACCTTTGTTACTCACCTCCAGGCCATTGGTATAATAGCTCGGCAAGCCCTGTGTTGCAGCAAGAGGTGTGAGTATAATACCGTCAGAAGTATACTTACGATAATAGTTGAACTCAACGGCTAAGCGGTTGTTAAAGAACGCCGCGTCGAGACCTACATTAAACTGCGATGTGCGCTCCCAGTGTAAATCCGGATTAGCGATTTGCAGAGGCGCAGTACCCGGAGTGCCCTGGTATGGTGAGTTACTTGCCCATAGGCCCAATGAGGCAAAATCGCCCGCACCGTTTTGATTACCGGTGATACCATAGCTGGTACGGATCTTCAAATCGGTAAGAAAGCTTACATCCTTCAGAAAATCCTCTTCCTTAACGTTCCACGCCGCGCCTACGCCGGGGAAGTAGCCCCATTTTTTATTATCGCCAAAAGCAGATGAACCGTCCGCACGGATGCTGGCATCAAACAAATACTTACCGGCAAAATTATAATCAACCTTTGCAAAAAAAGATGCCAGGTTACGTTTAGACCAATCTTCAGTACCTATCCTAACCGCCGCTGATGAGATCAGCTTATAAGAGTTATTGGCGAAGCCTGTTCCTTGCGCAAAAGTGCGGCTGTAAACGGTGCTTTGCAGCGTATTACCTATTAACACGCCGAACGAGTGCTTATCATTTATCTTTTTACGATAGGTAAGCGTTTGCTCGTTCAGTAACGAACTGCGACGCCCTAATGACGAAGTTGCCAATCCGCTTGGTGAACCGGCCAATAAAAACGTGTTCCAGTATTCTGATTCATCGTAGTTGTTGTAGTCGGCCCCAAAACTTGAGCGAAATTTCAGGTTAGGTAATATATCCCACTCGCCATATACATTGCCTATATAACGTAAACTGGTTGAGTTTACATCATAATTATCTAACAATAGCTGTACGTTATCAAAACCGGCACGGCCAACCAACACGCCCTGCTCATTATAGGGGGATAAGTAGGTTGGTGTATGTAACGCGGCCTGCAATATACCTCCTGCCGGGCCGTCGCCTGCCCTGCCTTCATTACGAAAAGTGCGGGCAAAGGTATTGCTCGTACCAATGGTGACTTTATCACTTAATTTTTGATCGAAATTGGCTTTAAAGCTGGCACGGTCAAAATCTATCGGGCGCAATATGGATTCCTGCTTGTTGTATCCGGCACCAAAATAATAGCGTGATCCGTTGTTACCACCGCTTACCGACACATCATAATTTTGCAGCCTCGCCGTGCGGAACACCTGGCTCAGGCGGTCGTAAGTTTGCTGATCCTGCGGGTTGCCACGGCCATTAGGAAACGCGGCCGTAGCCGGTTGAAACGGTACTTTAGCCGGATCGCCGCCCGTGTTTATAAAGTTTTCATTCACCAGCTCTGCATGTTGCTGCCCGGTAGCAAGCTCCCAAAGCTTCGCCGCTTTTGACCATCCCTGCGTTACATTTAAATCAACCTTTGGCTTCTGATTGAACTTACCACGTTTGGTAGTAACAATGATAGCGCCATTTGCTCCGCGAACGCCATATAATACGGTAGCTTCGGCATCTTTCAATACCGATATGCTCTCAATATCGTTGGGGTTTATATCAGCAATCGGCGAGGTAGCTTTACCGCCGGTACTGTAAGTTTGCAAGCTGCTATTCTCAATAAACACCCCGTCAATTACATACAATGGGTTATTGTTGCCATAAATACTGGTGGCGCCACGCAGCCTCACATTAATAGTTTCGCCGGGGACGCCGGTATTGGTGCTTATCTGCACACCGGCTACTTTACCCTGGAGTTGCGATTCAAAGCTACCGCCCGGTAAAGCCTTTACGTCATCCAGCTTGGCTTTAGTTACCGAGCCGATCAGGTTACGTTTCTCTTGCGTGCCATAGGCCACCACCATAACTTCGTTAAGCTCATTGGTAAGCGCTTTTAAATTGATGGTTATGTTTTCGCCGGTCGCATCCAGCTCCTGTTTTTCATAACCTATGTAGGTGATGATTAAGGTGTACGGGAATTTTTGGCCGGTAGTGAAGGTAAATTTACCATTACCGTCGGTAACCACCTGGTGAGTAGTTCCTTTTATCTGTACCGATGCTCCGGGTAGTGGTTCTCGGGTTTTAGAGTCCAGGACTTGTCCGTTAAGTTTTGAATTAATGGTTGGCGGCTGGTTTTGAGCAACGCCCAACAATGGAATAAAAATAATTAAAGCGAAAAGTATGTTTAACGCATATTGTAGATATCGGGTGCTACCCGACCAATATTCACGTTCAGTTTGATTACTAATTGCTAAGTAACGTTGTTGCATTTTTATGTATGGATGAATTTTGTGGTTCAGACACGGCAAAGCATGCCCTACCCATCATTAACAAATAGGGATATTTGGATGTATGTAAAAAGACGGTACCCGGATGATATGGATAGTTAGGTAGCTGTGCCGGGCCTGATTGTGCAGATTACACGCACAGCTCACAGCAACAACAACATCGCGCAGCGGATGCGATGCGGTGAATGCTGTAGTTGTAGTAGCGTGTCTTCATGATGTGATTATTTGTGGTTAAATACTGCTGTTTGTAACTTAATACAGCGCAAATATAAACACTTAATTTAAAAATACAATTAAATCTATAGGAATGGTAGTATTTTTTATTGTTTATGCTGAGATATTTAACTATTTAGTATTCTGAAAGCCGCTATTATATAACCTTACTTTTTACCAAATGGTAAATAGATTTAACAGATTTATAACGAAATTCATTGCATGAAAGAGTTCGTTAACTATATTTTACAGTTCGGCAACTTAAACACGCAACAAATAGATTTTATCGTTGGCAAAACAAAAAAACTTGTACTAAAAAAAGAAGAGTATTTTTCTGAAGCCGGAAAAATTCCGCGTTATGTAGGGTTCATCCTGAAAGGCGTGGTTCGGTTTTGCTACTACAATAATAAAGGTGAGGAAATTACCCATTCATTTATTGATGAAAATAATTTTGTTTCAGATCAGCAGCGGTTTGAGGCACAGGTAGTAGCTTCAGAGTATATTCAAGCTGTTACCGATTGCGAGTTCATCATCTTCTCTAAAAAGGATTGGGACGAAATAAGCAATACAATTGTAGGATGGGATACCATAACCGGCCTGATTTTGAAGAATTGTTTATTGAAGACCATTGAAAGGCGCAGCCCGTTGGTGTCTGAAGATGCCACTACGCGTTATCTATCATTTATACATCAGTTTCCCGGCCTCCTCAGCCGGGTGCCGCTTTCACACATTGCCTCCTACCTGGGTATCACGCAGCAGTCGTTAAGCAGGATCAGAAAAAACATACGGTAACGCTGCTTTTTACCAAATGGTAAATGCATTCATTTCATCAAATGCAAACTTTGTATCATTAATTAAATAACAAGAAAATGAGCAAAAAAGTAGTTTTGATAACCGGAACAAACAGTGGCTTTGGATGGCTAACCGCCAAAGCGGTGGCCGCTTTAGGACATAAAGTTTATGCCACCATCAGAGACACTGAAGGCAGGAACGCCGCGCAGGCGAAAGCTTTAGCCGCTATAGATAACATCACTGTACTGGATGTATCACTTACTGATGATACAAGCGTGCGGAAAGCCTTTGACACGATAATTGCAAGGGAAGGAACTATTGATGTACTGGTAAATAACGCAGGTGCCGTGATGTTTGGTGTATTAGAAGGCGCCACTACCGGAGATTTACAGCGAATGCTTGATATTAATGTAACCGCGCCATGGCGACTGATGAAGCTGGCGTTACCCTATATGCGCAAGCAAGCTGAAGGTTTGATCATTAACGTTTCAAGCGGCTGGGGCAGATTCGCGGCTCCGTTTACGGTTGCCTACGCCGCATCAAAATTTGCATTGGAAGGTTTAAGTGAGGGTTTGCATTACGAAGTAAAACTACTGGGCGTGGATGTAGCCATCATACAGCCCGGAACTTTCCCTACCGAAATGTCGCAAAAGGTTTGGGCCGGTTCCGATTCCTTGGTTGCAGAAGAATACCAAGTAATTGCTGAAATTCCGGGTAAGCTGATTGGCGCTATCGGGCAAATAATTGAAACAGCAAAACCAGATCCGCAGGATGTAGCAAACGCAATAGTACATTTAATTAATTTACCGAAAGGCCAGCGTCCTTTGAGAACCGTAGTCGACCCATCGACCGGCGAAATTACAAAAAGAGCTAATGACGCCGTTCAGATTGAATTTGAAAAGGTGTTAACAGCATTTGGTATGGAGAAACTTTTAAAATAACGCCCCTTAATACTAATAATAATCCCATCTGCCTTAAATGGCAGGTGGGATTATTTCTTTATTCAATATTGCTGTATCCGATCATTCAAAAATCCATTATATTTTAATGATTATTTCTTCAATTGAACATCCAGATACACCGAGTGGCGACCATAAGAATTATAAAAAGGCTTAAACATCACGCTATCAATAGTAAACTCTAACTGCTTAGGATCGCCTTTGATTGATTTACCTAAATCATCAGCGGATAGCGTTATGGTACGCCAGTCTTTTCTTGCGGCAGGTTCCTGAGCGGCAAGCAATATCGGCCCGTAAAATAAACTTGCTATATTCTGCTGATCCATTACAGGGTCAAGGTGAAATTGGAAAGGCATTTTAAGTTCTACAACATCGCCACTTTTCCAGTTCCGGGTTAGTTTCAGGTAGCTTCCCTGCGTAGCCGAAATATTTTGCTGCTGCCCGTTAATTTTTACAAAAAAGCCTTTTGTTGCCCAGCCGGGTATGCGAACGTATAAGTCAAATTTACCATTACCCTTAACAGTCAAACGTGTATGATCTTCTTCGGGGAAGCTTGTTTCCTGTTCTATCACCAGTTTACGCTCCGTCCACTTTAAAGTTGAAGGTACATACAGGTTAACATATAGCGCCTTGTTGTCTTTACTTTTAAAGTATATCGTATTCTGAAGCTTGGTGCTGCTCTCGAGTGCAGTACCGTTACAGCAGGTAAAACCGGTCATGTCTCCATTGCTGAATTGCTTTACCGAACCGGGGCGTAGCGGCACGTGGTAAGTATTTGCCGGACTATTTTCTGCTACTGAAGCCAAAATATGGTTGTACAACGCTCGCTCGTAATAATCCATATATTCCGCCTGCTGATCGTAGCGAAACAGATCGCTGGTTAGTTTAAGCATATTGTAGGTAGCACAGGTTTCATTTTGGCCGCCTGCAGAAAAGCCATTCTGATATAAGGTGCCGGGTTGAGCTATAAAACATTCGGCATTGGCAGGATTTCGGGCGCCTGCTACACCGCCAATACTATACATGTAATCAGTAACGGCTTTATGCCAAAAGTTATCAGCTATTTTGTAATATTCCGAATTGTTGGATGCCCGGTAAGTCTCGATACTGCCTATAATTTGCGGAATGTGCTGGTTGGCATGCAACCCGCGAAACAGATCGACATTCTTAGCCAATCCGCTTGAATGCTGCTTATCACCAAAAAACACCCGGATGTTATCAAATAGCTGGGCTGTTTTCAAATAATCGTCGTTGCCGGTAACGCGATAAAGGCGGGCCATCACCTCGTTCATACCACCAAACTCACCGGCAATATATGTATTCCACATTTTAATCAGGGTGTCCTGCGGTAACTTGCTTAGACGTGCATGTACCCAATTGCCCATACCGGTTGCTATTGATAGCGCCTTTTTATTGCCGCTTACCTCATAAACATCTAAAAGGCCGGCCATTATTTTATGCAGGGTGTAATATGGCGCCCATATCTGGGTTTTCTGCCCACCATATTTGGCACCAAGCTCCAGCATAATAAACTGATCGGGCGGGTAAGCGCTGATAAAGCCCGTACCCCAGTTCCAGTAATCTGTACGCAAGCCTTCTGTAGTAAGATCAGAATCGTAGGCCGATTTTCCCGGACCAAAAGGCACCATGGTAGGATCCGCTACATGGGCCCCGCCTGCCCTCACGGGTTTACCTGACAACTGCGATAAGCTGTAAAGCACGTTCACCATATAATCCATCTTGCTGGCAAACTTCGCCTGCAACACCTTATCGTAACCAGTACCCGCATATGCTTGCGCTATAGCTGTTAAATAATGCCCGGTGGCATGCCCGCGCAATTTGGTATCCTGGCTATCCCAAACGCCTAATGGCTTGGCTCCTGCCGGTTGTTTTTGCCCGAATGCTTCGCGAAACATGTATAAAAATGAATTTGGATCGGTCTCGGCAAGTGTCTGCACAAATTTATCCCGGTTTTGGGTAAACTTGGTTGTATGTCCGTATTCATCATTTTTAAGTGAAACTTCGCTCAATTTAAACGTTTCAAGCTTCAAGGCCGGAGTAACCGCTTTTTCCGCTTTTTTTACATTCACTTCCGCCTCCGGCTCAAATGCTGTACCCGGTACACGCCCTTTTACCTTGTAAGTACGCGGCTCTTGCACATCATTATTATTGGCAGCAACCGGCCAAAGTACACGCACCTTAGGCCCCGGTAATCCGTTTTGATAAACTCCATCAACATAAGCCGGCAAACGGGGCAGCGAGCCTACTTC
This sequence comes from Mucilaginibacter roseus, assembly GCF_021215455.1. Lineage (GTDB taxonomy): Bacteria > Bacteroidota > Bacteroidia > Sphingobacteriales > Sphingobacteriaceae > Mucilaginibacter > Mucilaginibacter roseus. Next base: position 222,844 of record NZ_JAJPWV010000005.1, read on the forward strand.
TGTTTCAACCTTCACATTGCTAACTTTGGCTAAGTAGGCATTATATAATTGCGCATTGGTTTGAGTAAAACCCGGCATTTCATCATCAGCCCTATCAGTTACATTTACCGCACCATTACTTTTTACACCGTTATAGATGCGTGTTACCTGCCTCATGCTAAGTGGCACACGGTAAATACGGAGATCGTGCAACAATGCGTTTAAATAAATATTACCTGCAGACAATGATCTACCGATAAAAAGCGTTTTTTTTACTTGCTGCGTCCCAAAAACAGATTCAAGTTCTTTAGGTACATTACGGCTCTCGCCTATCAGCTTTCCGTCGGCGTAAGTGGTAATCATTTGCGAAGGAATATCAACCACTACAGCCACGTGCACCCAATTATTAGTTTTAATAGCCCGTGATACAGGTTTGGTTTTAGTTTTACCTGATGTAATAATCGCAGTGAAACCACTCTGAGCCGCCACACCGGCGGGAGCCACAAAAAAATGATTATCGGCAGTTTTACCAAAATCAAAAAGATACTGCCCCGGTTGGTCGGAACGTAAAAATATCCAGCCTGTAATACTGATGGATTCTAAATCAGTCAATGCCTCCGGCGGCAAGGAAACATAGGATTGGCTGCCAGATAACGATAGCACTTTGCCAAAACGGTTGTCATTAACAAACTCTGCTCTTCCTTGTAATTTACCATGCAAATTATTGCGCGACCAATCTTTAACGTCACCGTTAAAAATATAACGCGCAATCATGTCGGTTTCACCTAAGCCATCCAGTATCTGATCTCCGTTTTGCGCCGACGCGGTACTGATGTTTAATACGTATGTTAGAATAAGCAGTATACCTGATAATAATCTCATAGATTTAAAAATGCGGATATAGCCAAAGTAAATCAGAAAATTGCAATCAAAGCAATCACAATTTAACCTATACCCCCATTTTATTATCCTTAATTGATATTAACGGTGTCGCTTACTTAAAAAGATAATATTACCTCCAGCCCAATGCAGGCGCAACATGCTCCAGAATTGCAGATAATATATGGACGTTGTATTCAACGCCGAGCGTATTGGGTATTGTTAAAAGTAAAGTATCTGCTTCCTGAATGGCCTCGTCCTTGGCTAATTCCTGAATAAGTTTATCCGGTTCGGCCGCATAACTTTTACCAAAAACTGCGCGCTTGTCGCTTTCAATATAACCAAAACTGTCAGTTGCTTTGCCTTGCTGCCCGAAGTAATACCGGTCCTGGTCAGTTACCAGTGCAAAAATTGAACGGCTTACCGAAACTCTTGGCTCGCGTTGGTGTCCGGCTTTATTCCAGGCTTCTTTATATAAACGTATTTGATCTGCTTGTTGAACGTGGAAAGGCTTTCCGCTTTCGTCAAACTTTAAGGTAGAACTTTGCAGATACATACCATTTTCAGCTGCCCATACGGCTGTAGCGTTTGAAGCTGCTCCCCACCAGATACGCTCACGAAGACCTGCAGCGTGCGGCTCGAGCCGCAACAATCCGGGTGGATTAGGAAACATAGGATACGGATTAGGCTGAGCAAACCCAACACCATCCAGTTTTTTTAGAAAATCAAGCGCTTTACGGCGCCCCATATCAGCATCGCTTTCACCTTCATTAGGTTGATAACCAAAATATTTCCAGCCGTCAATCACTTGTTCGGGCGATCCCCTGCTGATACCCAGTTGCAACCTTCCTCCCGAGATCAGATCGGCGGCGCCGGCGTCTTCTACCATATACATCGGGTTTTCATATCGCATATCTATTACACCGGTGCCGATCTCAATTTTGCTGGTTTTTGCCCCTATGGCAGACAGTAACGGAAATGGCGAGGCCAGTTGCCGCGCAAAATGGTGAACCCTGAAATATGCGCCATCTAATCCAATTTCTTCGGCAGCAACAGCCAGATCAATAGATTGTAGCAAGGTGTCGCCCGCGGTTTGTGTTTGATAAGCAGGATGATGAGACCAGTGACCGAATGATAGAAAACCTATTTTTTTCATACGTGACGATTTACAATTTAAAAATACGAATCAGCCATTGATGTATAATCATCGCTTTGTCTAAATACAACTAATCCACTTTATACTTCTTTATATGTCAAAACGCATTAAAAAGCTGTTAAATTATAAGCACCGGACCCAAGAGCAACGATGTGCTGCCCATTTACAAGTTTTGTTTTAATGGTTTTTCCATACCTGTTTTTCAAAATCTTTTTATTGCCGGGAATTACAAAAGTAGCTGACGTATTTACAGGAATTTCTACAAGTATTTCTAAATTTCCGTTTTTACCTCTTCGCCATTCGCTTCTAATTCTTCCGTAAAAACTGTTGTGAGCGGATTTGCAGTAATTAAGTTCTCCTAAAGTTTTTGGTTCGATAATGAAATTTTGGAATCCATCAGGACCGGGATTTATGCCGCCCAATACAGTATAAAACCACCCTACTACACTACCAAACATCGGGTGGCATCTGGAGCCGGAACCATCCCAAGTTTCCCACAATGTGCTGTTCTTATCATCCGACAAATATCCAAATCCTACGCCGGTTTGCTGATTCATAATCCTATAAGCAATATCATCTCGATTGTATTGTGACAATACTTTTAACAGCAGCGGTGTAGCAAGTATACCTGTATCAAAATGATAACCGATTTTTTCCAGACGGCTCAACAGTGAACTTAAAACATCCTTCTGTAACGCAACTGGTACTAAATCAAAGGCTAGCGCAAAAACATCAGCGCCCTGCCTGCCTTGCCAGTAAGTTTTTTTAGCCGCGTTATAATAAGCTTTGTTAAAGTTTGCCTTGATTTGAATAGCCAGTCGTTCAAACTTAACCTTGTCCGCTTTATAGTTTAGCAATGCAGCCACTTTGGCCATAACGGTTGTAACATGGTAAAAGTATGTCGTATTCACTAACGGTTCTGGGAGTTCAACTTGCGTTGGTGTACACCAGTCGCCCAGGCACCAGCCGTTAGGCTCTTCCGTAACGATGAGCCCTTTATCATCCGTACGCGTATTTAAATATTCCACCCATTGTTTCATACCTGAATAATGCTGGCTCAAAACATGGCTATCACCATAATATTGATAGTATAACCATGGCATAATTACGTAAGCTGATCCCCACGCCGGGCCGCCACCACCACCGCCAAAAGGTGCGCTGTGGGTAACAAAGCCGGTTTTATGATTGCGGGCATCTTCCATATCATTAAACCATTTTTGATAAAACTGTGGCAGATGAAGTGATAGCATTGCACTTTCTACAGTTACCTGGCCATCGCCGGTATAACCGAGGCGTTCGCGGTGCGGGCAATCGCTGCTGATACTACCGTGCATATTTACCAGTTGGGTTTTTATGTAAGCAGTATTAATTTTATTAAATAACGGATTAGAGCATTCAAAAATACCATTTGGCTCCACTGCAGCGTGCACATCTTTCACCTCGATGCTTTGCGTGTTTAGGATCACATCTTTGCTCGTTATCTCGATAAACCGGAACGCGTGCCACGTAAATCGTGGTTCCCAGTTTTCGGTTATTCCCCCTTTTAATATGTACATGTCGCGTTGTCCATAGTCTTCTCCCTCTTCACTGATGTACCTTACTTTAACAATATCGCCTGCTTTACCCGTTACATTGATACTTGCCCAGCCAGAAACAGTTTCATCCAGATGATAACGGTAAACGGAATCATTAACCTTGCCCTCAAATGTAGGTGTTAATACGCGGGTTATTTTGTCAAACGGAGCTGTTTGCACATGTAAAGTACCTGAAGGCGGTGCAACCAGCTTAGCGGGTTTCCAGTCTGCATCATCATATCCAGGGTTACTCCATTTGCCTAATGACAGGCGGGCATCATACTGCTCACCGCTAAAAATACCGTCCTTTAACAACGGGCCGGTTGTTGTTTTCCAAGTATCATCAGAAACAACCGTTTGTGTAGTTCCGTCGGTATAAACAATCTCTAACTGAAAGATCAATTTTGGCAAACCATACCACATGTTTCCTTCTACCGTGCGGTCGCGCTGGTTATACCAGCCATTGCCCAGCAATATTCCGATGGTATTTTCTTGCTGATCAACATTTTCAGTTACATTAAAGCTATTATACAAAACCCGTTGCGCAGATTGATCATCATAAGGATAAAGCAAATTTGTCAGCGGCCGTTTATCGTAATTGGTTACGGCAGGAGCCAAAACCTGATCGCCAATTTTTTTACCGTTTATGTATAACTCATAAAAGCCCAAGCCACTTACATATACAGTAGCCTGTTTAACTGTTTTATTAACTTTAATATCTTTACGAAAATACGGTGCCGGGTAAGTTATGGGTGAGTCAGGCGTTGGGTCAGCCGTTGCACCTATCCATTTGGCTTGCCAGTCGCCGGGTTGTAGCAAACCCATTTGCCAGCAGGCAATTTCGCTCCACGCAGATGGACGTCCTTTTTCATCCCAAACCATCACCTTCCAATACACCTTTTGCCTTGAGTTTAAAACCTTGCCTTTATAAATTACCTGAGTAGAATTTGAAGATAACACCTTACCGCTATCCCAAAAACCACCTTTGTTTTGGACCAGTGAGCGAGAATCGTCAGACACGATTACACGGTAGGCGATTTGTGACTTACCCAATCCGGAAGAAATCATCTGCCAGCTTAAAACTGGTGTTGGCGACTCTATAGTCAAGGGGTTCACCAGCTGATCACACTTAAGAGCTTTCAACCTTAAAGGTTGCTTACCGGCAGGCTTTGTTGCGCCGTAGGGCTGCGCAATAATAACCTGTGACGACATCCATAGCAGGATAATTGTAAAGCACAGTCTTAAATAATATATCATAAAGGCATTGGGATAAAAGTTCAGGTAGTAAACCTTCAACTAATAAAAGTTAATAATTGGTTTTACAATATATCAGGCGTTATCAAATGATGCAACCCTGACTGTCCTCGGCGGAAACAAGTTTTTAGATATTCAGAAATTCCCTTTTGTAATCAGATGGCTTCTTCTGCATCTCATCTTTAAAGAGCTTATTAAAATTAGATAAGGTTTTAAAGCCGGAACGTTTGGCAACTTCAGAAATGGGCAGGCCTGTCTCAGTTAATAACTGGCATGCGTGTTTAACACGTAACTCGGTAACAAATTGTGAAAAACCCTTATTGCTTACCCTGGCAAAATAACGGCTGAAGGATGTTGGCGTCATACACAGCAGATCAGCCAACTCATTCTGGTTAATTTTTTTGCGGTAATTCCTCAGGATATATTCATAAACCTTCCCTATCCGGTCGGCCTCCGCTTTATGAATAGGCTCGTTATATGCTTCATGCGATATGGTTTTAAAATCCTTAGTTTTTGCCAGCGCCTCCAAAATCTGCAAAAGACTGATAAAAGCCGGCAACCCTTTCAGCTCAAGCAATTCATGCATTCGGCGGACCACCTCCTCTTTAACCGGCCCGTAAAAGAAAAGGCCTTTGGCCGAGCGTTCAAATAGTTTATTTAACTGCAACATTTCATCCTTGCCCATAAGGTGGTTGCCCAGCAAGCTTTCCTGCAGATAGATAACAATACCCCTCACTTTAAGTCTGCTGCTTTTATCAAAGTAGGCTTCATCGCTACGCCATAAATGTGGCAGGTTACTTCCGGTAAGTATTAATTCATTCGGAGCAAAGCTTTGGATGCTATCGCCTATAAACCGGGTGCCGGTACCTCCCAACGGTACAAATAACTGGTATTCGGAATGAGAGTGCCATACCGGATCGAAGTGCTTGTCGTCGAGATATTCGATCATAAAAATCTGCGACTCGGGTATTGATGACTTATGGACAGCTGGCTTCATGAGCAATTATTGACTTAAGGAAGAATCAAATTAGATAATTAAAGACAAAATTCAGTCAAAAATTGATAAAAAAGAAAAAGCGTTGATCGCCATATTTGCTTTACCAGTTTATAACAATCCAATGAGAAGATACTATCCACTCCTGGCCGTTGCCCTCGCAGCGTTACTTGGTCTTAGTGCTACCTTAAGTAAAACATCCCCGGCACGCCGACTTGAAATACTCATGCTGGGACATAAATCAGCACATCATCAATCTGAAAAGCTTACCGAAATCTTACAGCAGGCTTTTTTTAAAGACGGTATCAATATTAGCTATACAACGGATCCTGATGACTTGAATGAGCAAACGCTTTCGAAATACGATGGGCTGATGATCTATGCCAACTATGATACCATTTCAGCAGCGCAGGAAAAAGCTTTACTGGATTTCGTAAAAAGCGGTAAGGGCTTTATTCCCATCCACTGTGCTTCCTGGTGTTTCCGTAATTCTGCTGAATATGTAAAAATGGTAGGCGGCCAGTTCAGTACCCATAAAACCGATACTTTCAGCACGGTGATCGTAGATAAAAAGCATGAAATATTAAAGGGCTTTACACCATTTAATACTTTCGATGAAACCTACGTTCACAGCAAAATTAATAAAGACATTCATGTACTTACCGAGAGAGTGGAAGGCTCACATCATGAACCCTACACCTGGACAAACCAGTATGGCAAAGGGCGTGTATTTTACACGGCTTACGGCCATGACGAACAGACCTGGAAAAACCCCGGATTTTTAAAGCTACTGGAGAACGGACTTATATGGGCAGTAGGAAAAAATGCCGGTAAAGACCTTGCAAAGCTCACAAAGCCTAACCCAGAATATACTGCAGCCGATATCCCTAATTACGAGCACCGCAATCCGGCACCAAAGTTACAGGCGCCGTTAAGCGCTGCGGAATCGCAATTGTTAACACAAGTACCGGTAGACTTTAAATTAGAACTTTTTGCTTCTGAACCTGATATTGAAAAGCCAATAGCTATGGCTTGGGATGAACGAGGGCGCTTATGGGTAGTAGAAACTATTGACTACCCCAACACAGTACGCGAAAACAAAACGGAAGGCCGCGACAGGATAAAGATATGTGAAGATACCGATGGCGACGGCAAGGCCGACAAGTTCACTGTTTTTGCAGATAAGCTGAACATTCCAACCAGCATTACATTTGCCCGGGGCGGCGTAATTGTAGCGCAGGCTCCTGATTTTTTGTTTCTTAAAGATACGAATGGCGATGACAAAGCAGATGTACGTGAAAAACTGATAACCGGCTGGGGCACCTTTGATACGCATGCCGGGCCATCTAACCTAAAATATGGCTTTGATAACCATATATGGGGAACGGTAGGCTACGCTGGCTTTGAAGGAACAGTTGGTGGTAAGCAATTTGATTTTAACCAGTCGGTATACCGGTTTACGTCTGACGGTAAAAAAATGGAGCACCTGGGCACTGCAAGTAATAACACCTGGGGCCTTGGCTTTTCTGAAAACAACGACGTATTTGTTTCTACCGCGAACAATTCCCATAGCGATTACCTGGGCATACCACTACCCTATCTAAACCGAGTAAGTGCGCCGCCGATGGAATCTGTGCGCAAGATAGACGGACACTATAATATGCACGTGGTAACCAAAAATCTGCGACAGGTAGATGTATACAACGGCTTTACCGCGGCCGCCGGGCACAGTTTATACACCGCGCGCAACTTCCCCCAAAAATACTGGAACCGTGTAGCGTTTGTAAACGAACCTACCGGGCGTGTAATCCACCAAGCCATACTACAGCCCGATGGATCCGGTTTTAAAGAAGAAGATGGCTGGAATTTGCTGGCCAGCGCTGATGAATGGATGGGGCCGGTACAAAGTGACGTGGGGCCGGATGGCGCCGTTTGGGTGAGCGATTGGTATAACTTTATCATCCAGCACAACCCTACCCCTAAAGGTTTCGAGAATGGTAAAGGCAATGCTTACATAAATCCACTTCGCGACCATACGCGTGGGCGGATATATCGTATTGTATATAAACAAGCAAAGCCATCAGCAATAAATAAGCTTGATAGAAACAATCCTGAACAGTTGCTAAAAGCCCTGCAAAGCGATAACCTGTTTTGGCGGATGACCGCGCAGCGCCTGATTGTTGAAGGAAGTTATAAACAATTAGCGCCGCAATTACTCAAGCTTATTCAAAATATAGATGTAGATCAGGTTGGACTGAACACTCCCGCTATACATGCGCTTTGGACCTTGCACGGCCTTGGCCTGCTGGACGGTTCTGATAAAGAAGCTATAGCTGTAGCGGAGGCCGCACTGCGCCACCCTTCTGCGGGTGTACGTAAAGCCGCTATACAAGTATTACCGGCAAGGGATTTAACATCAGAGTTGTTGCAGGACAAAAATTTGAATACCCGTTTGGCAGGCATTCTCAAGATTGCCGACATGCCGGTTTCGGCAGAAATGGGAAACGCTTTACTGACTGCGCAGAAATTACCCGAGAATGCTAACGATTACTGGATTAGCCGGGCGCTGAAAATAGCTATTGCTACTCATGTAAAGGGTGTCTTAACAGCAATAAAAGCGGAAAATGAGGCTAACGAAACACGTCGTGACCTGGAGAACAAGCCTGCCGATAAAACAATTAAGATCGAAGTGGTGAAAAACGCCATGAAATACGACATTAAACAATTTGAAGCAAAAGCAGGCACCATCCTGGAAATCGAGTTTAAGAACCCTGACTTTATGCAACATAACCTCCTGATTCTGCAGAAAGGAACGATGGAAAAGGTTGGCGCCGCTGCCGATAAACTCGCGCAGGATGCAAATGGCATAACGCAAAATTATGTACCAAAAATGACCGAGGTACTGTTCGCTACTAAACTTATTGATCCGCAGGGCAGCGTGAAACTGAAGTTTCGCGTGCCTAATGAAGCCGGAGACTATCCGTTTATCTGTTCTTTCCCGGGGCACTGGCGGATTATGAACGGGGTAATGAAAGTAACAAAGTAACTTACTGATAACATATAAATGCCATTACCTGTAAAATTCGGTGTAAGCACCTGGTTGTTTACCTCTCCGTTTCAAACTTCATCTGTTGCGGAATTGTTCCCTAAAATAGCCGCAATGGGATTCGACAAGATAGAGATTGCTGTTGAAGATCCATTGCTGATTGACGGACCGATTGTAAAAGCGGCTTTAGCCGAACATCACCTTGAGGCCATAGTTTGTGGCGCATTTGGGCCGGGCCGCGACTTAACGCATGATGATCCTGCAGTACATGAAGACTGCTTTGAGTACATTGAACAATGCCTGGATCTATGCGCGCTTTGGGATACCAAATTCTTTGCCGGGCCGATGTATTCAACCGTGGGCAAAGCCCGCATGTTACCGCCCGAACAACGGAAGCGGGAATGGGAGCTCGCCGTAACAAACTTGCGAAGGGTATGTATTATGGCGGCTAATCGTGGTTTGGATGTCGCCATTGAGCCCCTTAACCGTTTTGAGTCGGACCTGGTCAATACCGCTGCGGATGCTGTCAGGATGGTGAACGATATTGACCATCCGGCCGCAAAAATATTGCTCGACGGGTTCCATATGAATATCGAGGAAGCCAGTATAGAAAATGCCATTAAAACGGCAGGCGAAAAATTAATACACCTGCAGGTGGCCGAAAATTATCGTGGCACACCAGGTACCGGGCAGGTAAACTGGGATGCTTACCGTAGGGGGCTCGACGCTATAAAATATCAGGGAACAATATCTATAGAAAGCTTTACCCCCGATAATAAGGAACTGGCACAAGCAGTTTGTATATGGCATCCGCTGGCCGAAAGCCAGGATAAATTCGCAAAAGAAGGACTTGCATTTTTAAAACAATGGGCACAATAAAATGAAAAACAAGCAAATAAATGTAGCAATCGTCGGACTAGGATTCGGCGCCGAATTTATACCGATCTACCAACGTCATCCGGACGCTAATATGTACGCCATTTGCCAGCGCGATCATACCAAGCTGCACCAGGTGGGCGATGCTTTTGGAATTGAAAAGCGTTATACGGATTATAAAGAATTATTGCGTGACCCGGAGATTGATGCTGTGCATATCAATACCCCTATACAAAATCACGCTGATCAATCAATTAAGGCGTTACGTGCGGGTAAGCATGTGGCTTGTACTGTGCCAATGGCAACCACAGTAGAAGAATGCAGGCAGATTGTTGAGGCTGTTAACGAAACCGGCCTCACCTATATGATGATGGAGACCGTCATCTATAGCCGGGAATTTTTGTTTGTAAAGGAGTTATATGAAAATGGCGAGCTGGGTAAACTGCAGTTTTTGCGCGCCTCACACCAGCAAGAAATGGCTGGCTGGCCGGGTTATTGGGAAGGTTTACCGCCAATGCACTATGCCACTCATTGTGTAGGGCCGGTTCTGGCAATTGCAAAAGCGTATGCTGAATATGTATCCTGCTTCGGTTCCGGCCGTATTGACGAAAATTTGATCAGCAAGTACGGCTCTCCTTTCGCTATCGAGAGTTGTCATATCAAATTTAAAAACTCTGATCTATCTGCCGAGGTTACCCGTTCGCTTTTCAATACGGCAAGGCAGTACCGCGAAAGTTTTGACGTTTACGGTTCCAAGAAAAGCTTTGAGTGGACATTGATAGAGCATGAGCCTTCGGTAATTCATACTGGGGAAGTACCCAAGAAGGTTACAATTCCGGATTATGCCCACTTGCTTCCGCAAGAAATACAAGGCTTTACCACCGGTGGCGTTTATGATGCCGACGATAACCAGCACCTGTCGTTTTTACAAGGCTCGGGGCATGGTGGCTCGCACCCGCATCTGGTACATGAGTTTATATCAGCGTTGATCGATAAACGTCAGCCTTTCCCCAATGCGCGCCAGTCGGCTAACATTACATGCGTCGGCATACTTGCACATGAATCGGCCATGACTGGCGGTGAAAAGATAAATTTGCCTGAATTTACTTTAAGCAATATATAAAATACCGAACTTTTAAAAAAGCATCACGCAATAAATCACACAAACGCCCTCAATTGTTTCCTTAGGGCGTTTGTATTAAAACCACCTGAAATGTACACTAAAATAACTGCGCTAATCTAACGCATGCGAGCACTAAGGCCGGAAATAATAGCGCTGTGAATACTGGGCTAATTACTCGATCTGCTGGTTGTTTAGATTATGGTTGCCCGGCTCCGCCCGATAAGCCATAAATAGCGCCTGTAGTAAAACTTCCGTCATCAGCGGCCAGTTGCACATAAATGGATGCCAGTTCTGCAGGTTGGCCGGGGCGACCGAACACGGTTTGGCTACCAAAATTTTTGAGCTTTTCCTGGCTGGCGCCGCCGCTTACCTGTAGTGGTGTCCATATGGGCCCAGGAGCAACACCATTAACACGTATACCTTTAGGCCCCAGCTGTTTGGCAAGCGATTTTATATAATTCATTGTAGCTGCCTTGGTTTGCGCATAATCATACAGATCAGGCGTCGGGTCATAAGCCTGCTCAGACGTGGTTCCAATGATCACCGAACCTGGTTTTAGGTAGTTTAGCGCGGCTTTTATAGTCCAGAACGGCGCATAGATATTAGTTTTCATCGTCCAGTCGAATTGCTCAGTCGTAATATCAAGTATAGAGTCGTGAGCCTGCTGACGGCCGGCATTGTTAACCAATATATCCAACCCGCCCAGTTGTTTCGCAGCCTCTTCAACCATCCGTTTGCAAAATGCTTCATCCCTAAGATCTCCGGGAATAGCCACCGCTTTACGACCCGCTGCCCTTATCAACGCAACCACTTCTTTAGCATCAGGCTCTTCAGTAGGAAAATAATTGATGGCCACATCGGCGCCCTCACGTGCATAGGCGATTGCCGCAGCACGCCCCATTCCGGAGTCACCACCGGTAATCAGCGCTTTTCGGCCTTGCAGGCGGCCGCTGCCCTTATAGGATTTTTCGCCATGATCAGGCTTCGGATCCATTTGGCTTACCAGACCCGGCCATGGTTGCGACTGCGGCTTAAAAGGTGGTTTGGGGTATTTCGTCACCGGATCTTCCAAGTTAACAGCCGCCGCCGTGGCCGTTGTAGACAATGCCGGCGCAATTGCTACAGCCGACAAACCCGCTCCCAAGCCGCTTATCAAGTTGCGGCGTGTCATTTTTTCGTCAGTATTCATAGGCAAATATTTAGTAACTCGTATGTTCAACCAGTTCAATCGTTTCGCGAACTACCGAATGAAAATCGGGCGCTTCAAGCCAGTTGATGGTACGGTGCCGCCGACCATCCAGTGGACCCCATCGTTCCGGTTCGCCATCCATACTGATCACGATACTGGGCGTTTTAAAAGCTGACGCGATGTGCGATACGCCGGTACAATTAGAGATAAGCATCGCGGAATCCTTAATTAAAACCGCCACAGCGCCCATGCTGGTTTTACCCGCTAAGTCAATAGCTTCGGTACGCATATGCTCTTTAACCTGGTCAATTATTTCCTGCTCCTCGGCTGTACCAGTGATCACTACTTTATAACCCTGCTCAGCACAATAGTCAGCCAGGGCGGCAAAGTATTGTACAGGCCACTGCCGCCAAGAGCCACGCGAACCGGGATGCACGCAAATGTATTTTTGTGGTTCGATATTCAGGTTTAACTGAGCAAAAGCACTTTCATCATCGGCCGTTAACGGAAATTCAAGCGAGGTACCTTGCGATGGGATTCCTAAAAACTCCATTAGCTTGACATGGCGTTCAATCTCGTGGCCTTCGCCCGGGTAGGTCATAAATAAACCATTGTCCGGCGCGTAATGCCCGTCGATTGTATAACCGGCAGTGTATTTTGCTCCAAACAACTCTACCATCGGGTTAACAACCGAGCCGTTACCTTGCAATTGAATGACCAAATCAAACTCCCGGCTTTGTACCTCAGTTAAAAAACGGGTGAAATCGGCCGGTTCAAACTTTTGTTCAGGTAAACCCGGATAGCCCGGAAAATGTATAAAATCATCAAAATATTTGTTGAACCGTTGGGTGAATGATTTACCCCAGGGCAAACCTACTAAAGTGATGCTGGCCTGCGGATAAGCCTCGCGCAAAGCCCTGAACGAGGGCACGGCACATAACATGTCACCCAGTTGAAGTGCCCTGAATATGGCGATACTTTTTATTTCGGTTGCTGGTAACTTCATGGCTTAAATAAATAGTACACGGTATTTAACGGCGCCATACCATTGCCAGTATATGGATGCAAACGGAATTACAACGGAGGTAATCACCATTTCGGCAATATGGGCAGGTGCCAAACTGGTAGTTTGTAATCGCTTGCAAATAAAATACAGCGTTAGCCCCAGCCATATAGCCGCGCCTGCCAGCACCATTGGCGTATTGGTTAGCAAAGCCCCCACCAGCATCATCACAGCAGCGGTTATGATGCCATAATACAACACCGGTGGTGCTGATTGTATTTTTTGGCGATACAGCCTCGGGTATTTTTTGTAAAGCAAGGCATTAAACATTGTCTTTTTTTGCTCGCGGATGCTTACCCCCCAGGTTGCGTGTCGTACCGGGTGGGTTACTATAGCCGTATCTACACGCGTTACCGGTATGTTGTTGGCAATGAGTTTAAATTCCAAATCGCTATCCTCACGCCAGGCCATGCTGAAATTCTCATCAAAGCCACCTGTTTTAACCAGTGCGGCTTTGGTGCAGGCGCAATTAGCGGTTATAAAATCGGCAAACTGCAAGCCTGCAGTATTTTTTTCAAAATCCGTAGGGCGCTTATTCACCGGGACGATCACCTTACCGGTAATGGCAGCATATTCTTGATCTTTCAGATGCTTATAAACCTGCTCAAGCCAATGTATATCGGGCACACAATCATCATCCGTAAAAGCAATGATTGCTCCTTTAGCATTCAACCAACCGTAGTTGCGCGCGACCGCCGGACCTTTCTTTGAAGGAAGCTGTAGGTATCGCAAGGCTGGGTACTCGTAACCTGCAAATCCGTTAAATATGCGTTGCGTATCATCATCAGGGCCATCGCTTACCACAATAATCTCATACCTGTCTTTTTCAAAGCGTTGTTGTAATAACGCTTTAAGGCAGCGTACCAATAATTGGGTGCGCTTGTAAGTGGGGACAACTACAGATATGGCTATGCTCATTTCTCAATAACAAATGATCCGATAATCAATGCGTCAAAAGGCGATGTCCAGAAACATTCAATAGCGTCTCGCGGGGTACAAACGATAGGTTTGCCGAGTGTATTGAACGAGGTATTTACCAATACCGGTACACCGGTTTTTCGCTCAAAAGCCTTTAGTAAATCGTAATAGTTTTTATGCTGCTTTTCATTGATAGTTTGTATACGTGCCGTGCCATCAGTATGCCTTACAGCCGGTATTTTATCGGCTTTATGGGGCTTAACGTCGTAGATAAATAACATAAATGGCGAGTAACGTGCATTTTCAAACCATTCGGCTGCCTTTTCTTCCAGCACAACCGGGGCTACCGGCCTGAAATCTTCACGGTCTTTCACCTCGTTAAGCCTTGCCTGCATTTGCGGGTTGATAGGCGATGCCAAAATAGAACGGCTCCCCAAAGCACGCGGACCAAATTCCATACGCCCCTGGTACCAGCCAATTATTTTGTCCTGCGCTAATATATCGGCAGTTTCTTCAGCAATATTATTCAGTTTGCGGTACGGCACCTTCCATAGTTTCATCGATTTTTCAATCTCTTCATCAGTATATTCAGGGCCCCAATAGCAGTGTGTCATTTCAAAGCTACGCGCGTTGGTATTGCGCTGTTGCGCATCTACATAGAGGGCTGCGCCTAATGCGGTACCATCGTCGCCCGAGGCGGGCTGTACCCAAACATTTTTAAATGCTCCCCTGTCACGAATGCGGGCATTAGCCACGCAGTTAAGCGCCACGCCACCTGCCAGGCAAAGGTTTTCTTCCTGAGTTTCCTTTTGCAGCCAGCCGGTAAGTTCGAGCATGCTCTCCTCAATAACCAGTTGCAGCGAGTGCGCGATATTGAAATGGAACGAGGTAAACTCCTCATGCCGTAAACGTTTAGGGCCAAAGCGTTCTTCCAGGTTTTGGTTGTTGATGGTGTACTGCCCATTCTCTCCTATCTGCACAATTTCCCTGAAATCTTTCACAAATTCCGGTTTACCGTATGATGCAAGGGCCATTACCTTATACTCGTCAGACGAGTGCAGGAAACCCAAATGCGTAGTTACATCCTCATACAATAAACCTAATGAGTGTGGCATATTTACCTGACCGATTCGGTTAAGCTGCTGCCCGGCGCCAACGTTGTAAGTTGTGGTAGCCAGCTCGCCACGGCCATCAACCGTCATTACAGCGGCATTGGCGTATGGTGAGCAGTTAAATGCGCTTGCAGCATGCGATATATGGTGCTCAATGAAATGCCATTTATCGCGCTGAATGTTGCAACCGATAAAGCGCTTTTGCAAATGATGCGGATAACCGTCGCGCAACTGGCCCGGCGCATTGATGATAGACGACAGGAATAATGGATCCCAAACATTACGAAAATCATCCCCTAATGCTGAGGCGCCCTCTTCAAAAGGTATTTCGATAGTTGACTTACCACGGTATTTTTCGCCGATCAGCAAATAAGGATCAAACGAATAAGCAATATGGTCGACATCATTTATGTGGATGCCTGCTATTTTAAGGCAATAATCTATCGCATGAAAAGGCAGCTCCCAGGTTGAGAACGGAACCGGCCTTTTGCCATGCTTAAAGTGTGTAAAGCGCTCCTCTTCGGTAGCGGCCAATAAAATTCCGTCTTTTATGATACACGCGGCCGAATCGTGAAACACGGCATTGATGCCTAATACATACATTGCGATAAAGTATAATTGATGTTTAACATTTTGTTAGATGTTATACTATTACAATAAACCGCACGCCTTGTTTATATTTTAATTTAAAATTTTTAATTATTATTAATTTTTTATAAAATACATTAAAAGCAAAAGCCAGCATTATACAATGCGGGCTAAGCTATCAACACTAAACTAATTATATTTTAAGCTGCGGTAAGCCTTCGGCGCTCACTTAACAATTTGCTTACCTTTCTTTTCACCATCGCCGATGGATTATATATCCTGTCTGCCATTCTGCGACCAAGGTTTGCGCGCAACCTGTTACGGAAACCGATACGCATGTGTACTGTCATTCGTCTGCCCGCTATCTCACCCTGCTCCTTAACACGGCTCAGCATTTTTAAAGATGCCAGGGCCAGCAAGCCGCCCATTACAAAAAAGTAGCTCCAACCCTGCAGGTGCAACAGTTGTATTTGGTTTATACCGGCGGCACTTTTTAGGTCTATCATCCACACCAATTCGTGCGTGGCAAAAAAGTCGGCAAGCAAACCGGCAATCATTGGCGCAATGGTAGATGAAAATGCTACCAGCATATTCTTTGTAGAGATGTAAGCGATTGCTTCGTTATTAGGCGCGAGTTTTATACCGATGTTTGACAGCGCGAGATTGATACCCGCTGTGGCAACGCCACTTAAAATATGTATAACAGCCAGCATAACCAGTAACATGTTACCGCCTGCGGCCATGCCGGTAAATGCATAAGCCATAATACAAGCCACATACAGCGGCCCGCAAATTGCGATAATATTCTTATTACTAAAGCGATCGGAATACTTACCCCAAAGCTTAATAGAAAAAATACTGCTTAACTGCCCGGCAATACCTAAAGCAATGATATAGGCAACCGGCAGGCCAAGCGTTTTCATCATGTAAACTGCAAAGAAAGGTGTAGCCAGGTTAAGCGCAAATGCCCACAATGAGTTAAAAACAAGCAAATTCCTGAAGTTTTTATTTTTTAAAGGTTTCCCGAAAAGCGTGAACAGCTTATCGTTAATCACCTCACCCTTAGGCTCGGGAGTACGCAGTAATAAACCTACGCTGACCATACCCAATATACCCCCCAGCATAAACAGCAGGTTGTACGCCATAATTTCCTGATCGGGGTAATGGCTTTTAACATAATCAATACCGATAGCAGTAGCCAAGCTCAGCGTAACGTTCAGCGTTTGCGCCATACGGCTACGATGCGAGAAAAAGGCACCTAAACGCTCACCCGGGATCAAATCCTTCATCCAGGAATTCCATGCGGCGCCGCCTATATCGCCAAATATATGCTGAAAGAAGAGCAGCAATATGAGCACCTGCACGGTAGTACCCCCGCTAAAAATAAACGGAATAACGCCAATAGCCAATATAGGTAAACGCGCTAAAAAGTTAAAAAGGGCGGTTACCACCTTGCGGTTGTTAAAACGCTGTACCATCCAAATGGCTACGAGTTGAAACATAGTGGTAAACGTAGGCAATGCAGCCAATACGCCCAACTGGAAGTTAGTAGCGCCCATGTGCAAAGCCATGGCTGTTAAAAATGTGCCACTGGTAAAAACTACCATGGCTTCGGCCGAAAGGCCGTCGGCAATAACAAGGTTTAAACCTTGCTTTAACTGCCCGGGCGAAATGTTTTTTGACGGACGTAAATTCATTGTCATGCATCCAAATGGATGCCCGCTTGTTTAATCAATAGTTTAAATAGGGAACAAACTAATAAGCTTGCATCAGCATAACTGCAAACAGCTTGCCGCAGTATATTTTTAAGACAAATTTTCTTACTCCAACTTAAAATAGAACTTAATCAAAGGTTAATTAAGACTGCCGGATTCAAACGCTAAACGATAGTGCATTTATTTCCCCGTTTTGAGGAAGCCTATGTGGAAATTGCTTCTACAATTGTTTAAACGCGAGATTTAGAATAATAAAAAGCGCATACCCGCTCATAGATCAAAATACGAGCTTTTGAAGCTACTTAAATTTTAATAATATAAAATTTCATACTAATTAAATAATTTAAAACATAATACACAGAAGCGCTGTTCAGTAAAAGAAGTTACCTATAACTAAATACCTATGAAAGCAGCAGTGTTCCACAAACCGGGCGACATCAGCGTTGATACCGTTGATGACCCGCGCATATTACATCCTGGAGATGTCATTCTTAAAGTTACCTCAACAGCCATTTGTGGATCAGACCTGCACATACTAAGCGGTGGCGTACCGCAAACCACAGATTTAATAATGGGCCATGAGTTTATGGGCATTGTTGAGGAAGTAGGTTCGGGCGTAACCAAATTAAAGAGAGGTGACCGCGTGGTTGTACCTTTCCCTATCGCCTGCGGCAGTTGCTTCTTTTGCACACACGGCGCATCGCCACATTGCGAAAATTCAAACTATGAGCACTATGGCCCTGAAGGGGATTTGACCGATAAAAAAGGCGGCGCCTTGTATGGCTATACCGATCTGTATGGAGGTTATTCAGGCGGGCAAGCCGAATACGTACGCGTGCCTTATGCTGATATAAGTCCGCGTGTGGTTCCGGATAATCTGACTGATGAGCAGGCGCTCTTCTTAACAGATATATTCCCTACCGGATGGTCGGCTATTGACTGGGCGCAGCTCAAAGGCGGCGAAGTAGTTGCCATTTTTGGTTCGGGTCCGGTAGGCTTAATGGCACAAAAAGCCGCATGGTTAAACGGCGCAAGCCGGGTAATAGCTATTGACGTAGTTGATTACCGCCTCGAAAAAGCCAAAGCGGTAAACAATGTAGAAACGTTGAACCCTAAGAATGTTGACGTAGTGGAGGCCATCCGCCAAAAAACCGGCGGCCGCGGTGCCGATGTTTGCGTTGACGCTGTTGGCTTTGAGCCCGACCGCAGCTTTATGGACAGGGTAAAATCAGCCGTGAATTTTGAAGTGGGTAGCATGAAAGTGCTTGATATGTGCTTTGAGGCTGTGCGCCGTGCCGGTACGGTAAGCATTGTTGGTGTTTATGGTTCGCCTTATGATAATTTCCCGCTTTTCCGCATGTTCGATAAGGGGATTACCGTAAAGCAAGGTCAGGCACCTGTTTTAAATTATATCGATCACCTGATAGAACTGGTGCGCGATGGCAAAGTGGTGCTTGACGACATTATCAGCCACACCCTTCCGTTGACCGAGGCAGCAAAAGGCTACGAAATCTTCCAGAAAAAGCAGGACGACTGTACCAAAGTGGTGCTTAAACCCGGCCTGTAATCAAGTATCAATAAACCAATTAAATAGAAAAAACATGTCGAACAAAGGAAAATATGCATTAATAACCGGTGCCTCTGCAGGTATTGGTTATGAACTGGCCAAGCTTTTTGCCGCAGATGAATTTAACCTGGTTATCGTATCGCGCGACCAGCAACAACTGGCCAACGTAGCCGCCGAACTAAGACAGCACAACATTGAAGTGATTACCATCGCCAAAGATTTGTTTGAACGCCAGGCCGCTTTTGATCTATATGACGAAGTAAAAGCTAAGGGCATTAACATAGATATTCTGGTTAATGATGCCGGACAAGGCGCTTACGGCTTATTCAAGGATAATGATATACAGCGCGAATTGGGCATTATTGACCTTAACATTGCTTCGCTGGTTATTATAACCAAGCTATTTTTGCAGGATATGGTTGCGCGTAACGAAGGTCGTATATTGCAATTAGCCTCAATAGCAAGCCAAACACCAGGCCCATGGCAGGCGGTTTATCATGGCACTAAAGCTTTTGTGCTATCATTCAGCGAAGCCATGAGGGAGGAGTTAAAAGACACCAACATTACGGTTACCGCTTTACAGCCGGGAGCAACCGATACCGACTTTTTTAATAAAGCCGAAATGCTGGATAGCCGGATTGTGCAAGATAAAAGCTCACTATCCAATCCTGCTGATGTAGCTAAAGACGGTTACGAAGCGCTGATGGCCGGTAAAGATAAAGTTGTATCGGGCTTCAAAAATAAAGCGATGATGGCCATGAGCAACGTAACACCTGACACCACGCTGGCGCATATGATGAATGAGCAGCAAAAGCCTGCCGATAAATAAAAAATTTTCTAATAACACACCACACTACTGATGAAAATATTCACGTGGCATATACACGGTAGTTACCTCTTTTACCTTTCACAGGGTAACTATACCATCTATATACCTACAAAAGCCGAGAAAACAGAGGGCTATTACGGCCGTGGCGAGACGTTTCCGTTTGGTGATAATGTAATTGAAATACCAGCCGAAGACGTTAAGCAGCATGAGTTTGATTGCATTGTTTATCAAACCAATAATAATTACCTGGTTGACCAGTACGAGATATTGAGCGAGGAGCAACGCAACCTGCCCAAAATATACATAGAGCATGATCCGCCGCGTAAGCACCCTACAGACACGAAGCATGTTGTTGACGATCCGGATGTAACGCTGGTTCACGTTACTCATTTCAATAAACTGATGTGGGATAGCAATAACACCCCCACCCGTGTTATTGAACATGGTGTTACCGCACCCAACGTAAATTACGCTGGTGATATAGCCAAGGGCATAGTTGTTATCAATAACCTGCCTGCCCGTGGCCGTTTGCTGGGTTTTGATATTTTTAAGGAAGTAAAGCAACACATACCGCTCGACCTGGTAGGAATGGGCACCGGCGAGTACGGCTTAGGCGAGGTACTGCATCCGCAATTGCCAGCTTTTCAAAGCCAATACCGTTTCTTTTTTAACCCTATACGCTACACCAGTCTTGGCCTCGCCATTTGCGAAGCCATGATGATGGGTATACCCGTTGTTGGGTTAGCTACTACAGAGCTATCGGCCGTAATTGAAAACGGCCACTCAGGATACATACATACCGATATCGGTTACCTGATCGATAAAATGAATTTATTAATTGCCGATGCTGAACACGCCCGCGAGATAGGTAAAAACGGACAGGAAGTTGCCCGCAAGCGCTTTAACATAACCCGTTTTGCTAACTACTGGGAATTACTATTTGCCGAGGTTACCAATAAACACACCCACCGCAATGCGGTGAACAACACCACAGCCTATGGAATTTCAGCAGAAAAAAATAGCGTTTATTAGTGAGCACGCATCGCCGCTTGCATCATTAGGCGGTGTTGATACAGGCGGACAAAATGTTTACGTTGCTCAGCTCGCCAGGCACCTGGCATCAATGGGTTACCTCGTCGATGTTTTTACACGCAGAGAAAACGCTCTAATCCCCGAAGTGGTTGAACTAACCCGCGGAGTTAGAGTAATTCATGTAACCGCTGGTCCGGCTAAGGTTATTATAAAGGAGAATATTCTACCTTTTATGGATGAATTTAAGGACAACATGATTGCCTTTATTATCAACCAGCAGGTAGATTATAATTTTGTCCATGCTAACTTTTTCATGTCGGCCCTGGTAGCTATGGGCATAAAAAAAGAACTGAACATACCTTTTGTAGTTACTTTTCATGCGCTGGGCCATGTGCGCAGAATTCATCAAGCCGAAAAGGACAAATTTCCGGTGGAGCGTTTAATTATTGAGGAACGCGCGGTTATGGAAGCAGACCGGATTATCGCGGAATGCCCGCAGGATATGGACGACCTGATCAACTATTACCATGCCCCTGCCGATAAGATCAGTATTGTGCCTTGTGGATTCAGCTCCAAGGAGTTTTACCCAATTGATAAAGAATGCGCACGGCGCATAGTCGGCTTGCCTCAGCAGGAATTTTTATTGCTGCAGTTAGGCCGTATGGTGCCACGCAAAGGCATTGATAATGTAATTCAGGCACTGCCGCATATCCGCTCATCTCAAAAACCTGTTAAACTGGTTGTTGTAGGTGGCGAAGCCGATGTACTTGATGAGGAACATTGCCCTGAGTTTGCCCGGCTGTTAAACCTGTGCCGTGAGAATGGCGTTGAAGCCTCGGTGATATTTACCGGCCGCAAAAACCGTGATCAACTGAAATACTACTATTCGGCTGCAGATGTTTTTATTACCACGCCCTGGTACGAGCCTTTTGGCATCACCCCGCTTGAGGCAATGGCCTGCGGAACACCGGTGATTGGCGCAAATGTTGGCGGCATTAAATATAGCGTGGCTAACGGCGAAACCGGTTGGCTTGTGGCTCCGCAAAACCCGGTAGAACTCGCCAACAAAGTCAACCAACTTATAAGCAACGAAGCTTTATTAAATGACGCTGGCGACAAAGCCATCCGTAGGGTTAACGAGCAATTTACCTGGGCTGAAGTAGCCGGTCAGATGCATCAGCTTTATAGCAAACTGATGCCTCGCCTTAAAAAGCAAGCTATGGTGGTAACAGAAAGCAAACACAGGGCAGCCTAAAGCAAATGAATAAAGCTGTTTTTTTAGATAAGGACGGTACACTGATACCCGACATCCCCTACAATGTGGACCCTCAACTAATCACGCTACAAGCGGATAGCGTTGCCGGTCTAAAAAAATTGCAGGATGCCGGGTATCTGCTTATCATTATTTCCAATCAATCAGGCGTTGCCAGGGGATTATTTGAGGAAGATAAACTTACGGGTGTTGAACAACGATTAAAAGATCTCCTGTCAGCTCACCTTATTAATCTTAACGGCTTTTACTATTGCCCTCACCATCCGGATGGTACATTAAACGGTTACAACTTAGATTGCGACTGCCGCAAACCAGCGCCCGGCATGCTATTAGCCGCGGCGATTGACCATAATATCGACATCAAGCAATCATGGATGATAGGCGACATATTGAATGATGTAGAGGCAGGAAAAAGGGCAGGTTGTAAAGCTGTATTGATTGATAACGGCAACGAAACAGAATGGCTAACCGGGTCAATGAGACACCCGGATTTTAGCTGCCCAAATATTGACGAAGCGGCACAAAAAATACTAAGCTATAATGGTGACGAACGATTGGCAAAACTGTAAAAACATACTTTGTATGCGGCCCGATAATATGGGCGACCTGATTATGTCTGGACCTGCCATCCGAGCGCTGAAGGAAACTTTCGGGGCGCGAATAACAATACTCACCTCTTCATTGGCTAAACCAATTGTTAAAAACATGCCGGAGATAGATGAGGCTATCATTTATGACCTACCATGGGTAAAAACAGCGAAAAAAACGGATCCTGATCAATTTCAGGCGATAATAGATGTTATTAAACAAGGACATTTCGACGCTGCGGTGCTGTTTACGGTTTACAGCCAAAACCCACTACCTACTGCTATGCTGGCTTACCTGGCCGGCATTCCGCGCATATTGGCTTATTGCCGTGAAAACCCATATGGGCTAATTAGTGACTGGGTGCCGGATAAAGAGCCCTATGAGTTGATCAAGCACCAGGTAAAACGTGATCTCGATCTGGTGGCTAACGTTGGCGCCACTGTAGGCAGTGAGGATATGCAGTTGAAAACCAACGATAACCTTTGGCCTATTGTTGAGGCCAAACTTACAGCCATAGGAGTAGATATAAACCAGCCATGGTTAATTATGCACGCGGGTGTAAGCGAAACAAAACGCCGGTATCCCGAAAAAAAATGGGCCACCGCGGCAAAATTTATTCTAAAAAAAAATAAGTATCAGGTACTTTTTACAGGCTCCTCAAGCGAACTGAGCCTAACAGATAAATTACAAGAGATGACCGGAGCAGGTAGCTTTTCAATTGCCGGTTTATTTAATATAGACGAGTTTATTTGCCTGGTTAAACATACCCGGCTAATGATAAGTGTTAACACCGGAGCAGCGCATATTGCCGCGGCCTGCCAAACGCCCTTGGTTGTATTATACGCGCAGACCAATCCTCAGCATACACCATGGAATGTTCTAAATATAGTTTTACCGTATGCAGTACCTTTACATCAGCGAAGCAAAAATGAGATAATTGCTTACGTAAACCAAACTGTTTACGGCAAACCGATACAAATGCCGGAAGCGGATGATATAGTTAAAGCAGTTGATGATTTATTACAAACGATAAAAATCACTTCAGTGCCGACCGGCACATCAAATTCAACAGTTAAAAGTTCCTCCTGTTAGAACACGATAATGATATATTTAGGCTGAGTTGAGAGGTATCATCTTCAGAAACCCAACATTCTTAGCGAGAAGGGCAGTCTGATAAAAGAAAAATACGTCTCTCTATCGAGCTTCATTTCCGGGATCAGATCAACCTGCTGTTTGTTCAGATCGCCGAACTCCAAAATGCAACTGACGAACGCTTCCTTAGTTCAATTTAGGATTTATGCCCAACGTCTTACTTAGGAATGATTACCAGCCTCTTGTAAAGTTAGCAACCGTGATGAAACCTGGAACTTTTACTTTCCTATCTCTTAACTGTGAACCGCTGGCAGCATTTATTGCCGCAGGGCTTTAAAGTGAATAGTTTATATTAGCCTCACAGAACCTGTGAGAACCATGCATCAAAAACTAAGAGTTCATTTAGAAAAAATAGTAAAGCTTGAAGATGATGAATTTGAATTTATATTCAGTCATTTTATTGAAAAGCAATACAAGAAGCATCAATTTTTGATACAGGAAGGCGATCCTGTCAAATATCACTATTTTATAATGTCCGGCCTGCTGAAATTGGTTTATATGGACGAAAATGCCAGAGAGCATATAGTCTCTTTCGCCATGGAAGACTGGTGGGAAAGCGATTTTATGGCGTATTATACACAATCGCCTTCGACCATGTCCCTAATCTGCCTGGAAGACACCGAGGTTCTCTGTCTTACCCTCGAGAATTACCGAAAGCTTTGCGACAGTTCACCTAAAATGCAAAGGTTCTTTCTGGAGAAAGCAAACTTCGGCTTTCTAGGTGCGCAGCGACGCATCATTTCCTTGCTGACCTCCAGCGCTAAGGATCGTTATGAGCAATTGCTCAAACTTTATCCTGTGCTTATGCAGCGAGTGCCTAAAAGCCAGCTTGCCGCCTACCTCGGCGTATCGCGGGAGACCCTGAGCCGGTTTTAACCGGTGTGATATACCTCACTGCATATTCGTGACTTACATCACCGCCTGATTCAGAGGGTTATACTGAATTTTGTATTATCAACATGATGCATAAATGAACAAGATAACATTAATGATCAACCTGATGGCTGCATTTTTAGGAGCAATAAGGGCGCAAAATATAAAACACGAAAATGGAAAAGAGAATCATCAATCCCTGGGAATGGCAGGATAAACGCAGTTACGCACAAGCCGTTGAAGCAAAAAATGCAGAAAGCACGCTATATATTTCCGGCCAAACGGCCATTAGCGACGATGGAATATCGAGTGACGAGGGTATGGCAACACAGCTGACCAAAGCCCTGCAGAACTTGGAAACGGTAATCAGCAAGGCTGGTTACAAACCGGAAGGCATCGTACGCCTGAACATCTATACCACATCCACTGCAGAACTTTGGCCTAATTTCAATATCTTTCAGGATTGGGCGGCCAGAAATCATGTAAAGCAGGCGCTTACCTTACTGGAAGTCAAAAGCCTGTTTGAAACCTTAAAAGTCGAGCTTGAAGCAACAGTGGTAAAGTAACTCACAAAACGCATAAAACCCATTCTCTGGAATGGGTTTTATTATGCTTTAAATAACAAATCAGTGCGTTCAGAGTTTAATGAGGATGGTACTGTGTATGCCAATCTTACTATAAACAAGATTATTACATATTTTGATTTGCACATTTACTAAAGCGAGGACATTTGGATAGTGTATAGTCAAAAGACCTTATCATTTTATTCTGGAAATCTTTTTTTTAAATAGTTCCAGCATTAGATTCTTCATTAAAGAAATCCTCCCAATAACCCGAATAACTCATCAATTCCGGTACTAACTCAAAACTACCGTCATTATAAGGTCTAAAAACGAAATCACTTGCATAAACACCTCAAACAGGTTTTGGTCGTATAGCCCTGCTATTCCATTAGTATCTAAAATTCGGAGTCTAATACTATAAAATAATGGATTCTGATTTAATATACAATCGATACTTATCAATGTATAACATTCAGCTTTTTCAAACCAGAATAATTTACATCTTCTCCTGCATACTTTACTACCGTACTTTATTCCTTAGCTTTTGAAGTTTTTCAGGCTCATAATATATTGAGCTAAATTTCGACTTATAATCCCAATCATAAAAAATATTATTCAACGTATTTACTATAGTAGAAATGTACATCTATCCCACTCGAACTACCTGTCAAATAACTCAATTTATTCCAATCCGATATATCCCCCCTTTTCCAATACCTTTTATAAATCGATTAATTTGTTAACTCTTTGTATTACTTTGCGTGACTATTTGCCCAAGAAAAAGCTCATTATTTCCGTCACTAAGTGAGAATTGGTATATATAACAATTATTTTTTCGGGAAACATATCTCCTTTTATAAGCCATAATGAGTTTTTTTATTAAATTAGTTTTTTGCCGCTCTAAATGAATTTGATTACCCATAAGACTGACGAAGAATTAGTTGATCTCATTAGGAACGAGAATTTAGAGGCTTTTAATGAAATCTACAATCGCTATTGGAAGATTTTACTGGCCAAGTCTGTCAATCGTTTAAAAAGCAAAGAAGACGCTGAAGAGGTTATCCAGGAGTTGTTCGTAAACTTATGGCGCAGGCGAGCACGCCTGCAATTACGATTTACCTTTCGAACCTATATTCATGCAGCTCTCAAATATGAAATTCTGAATCATCTTACAAAAAGAAATATATTAAAAAGCGACTTGGCGATAGAAGACCCTGATTTTTCCCGCTTCTTAATTGCTGACGAAAATTTTTTTTCGATAGAAATAAAAGAATTGCAACTTCAGATAGATACTGAAATCAATAAATTGCCGGAAAAATGCCGACTAATATTCAAAATGAGCCGAAACGATGGCATGACAGCGAAAGACATTGCTGATAAATTAGATATTTCTGCCAGAACTGTCGAAACTCAAATAGGCAGAGCCTTAAAAATCTTACGAAAGTCCCTAAGCTCCTATATTTTCTTCCTATAATTCTCGTGTTCTTTGCAATTTTCCAAGGATAAATCAAAAATGTAGAAATTATTTTACATGCACGTACGTATTAAGGCCGTTTTAACCCGCTATTAGGTAAAGGTTAATCAATAATGGCAGTTACTGAACGAATAAGGCTTTTAATTTTAAGATGGCGCAAGGGTCAACTAACTCCCGAAGAAAGAAAGGAGTTAGACAGCTGGTATGACCGTGATTTACCTGAAAACTTACTAATTGACGAAAACACTACAGAAGACTCATATCGTCAAGCTTTACTTACTAAAATCCATGCACAGATCGGAGAGCGCAATATTTCATCAAAAAGCTACTCTAAAATTTGGTTACGTGCGGCAGCTATACTGCTTCTTGCTGCTTCCGCAGTTCTTATAATATTCAGATATAGTGGTGTTACCAATCACAGCATGCCATTGCTCACAGTGAATGGGAATACCACCTTGGTCAAAAGATTGGTATTACCGGATAGCAGCATAATTTGGTTAAAAGGTAATAGTACGATCTCCTTTCCACAAAAATTTGATAGAAGAAATAGGCTGGTTACGCTTCATGGTGAGGCCTTATTTGAAGTAAGTCATCACAGCAAATGGCCGTTCAAAATCAGATCAGGTAATTTTACTACCACCGTGTTGGGTACCAGTTTTAATATACGTACTGGTGAAAATGATGATGACTACAATATAGATGTATTGACCGGCCGCGTACAAGTGGTACGATCCAGGCAAGGTAAGGATGATGACATTTATTATGTTAAAGCCAACGAAGTTTTTAAAGCCGCTGAAATGAAAGTTGAAACGGTACCTACTGAAGAAAAAAAAATACAGCGGGCGCTGCTGACAGCCGGAACGACTTACGATATGGACTTCGACAAGGTTCCATTTGAAGCCATTATGCACCAATTCGCTTCAAAATTTGACATGGAGTTTGAGGGTTACACCGGCGAATATAAAGCCTGCACTATAACGGCCGACTTAACCGGACTACCGATGGAGAAAGCCCTAAAAATTCTTTGCCTGTCAATTAATGCAACTTATAAAATAACCGGAAATAAAATCAAACTAACAGGAGGAGGCTGTTTTTAATGAATTGATTTTTCCCTATTAAATAAAAAAGCGAAGATGCTCGCAACACCTTCGCCCAGTGGTTTTAAATTTCTTATTACTCAAAAATTAAACCTATCAAATGTATAAAAAATATTTGACTTGCATTTTTCATGTCCCAAGCGGACGACCTCGCAAAACTGTAACAAATGCGTTAAAATCAGCATTTGTGACCAGCAATTTGAAAACAACAAGGCTTTTACAGATTTGTTTCACGGTATTTATTCTGCTTTCGCATTTCAATGTGTCCGCCCAATCTGTTGCGGCAAAAGAAATTTCTGTTTCATTTAATAACGTTAGCGTTGAGCAAGCGATAAAACTTATTGAAGAGCGCGCTAAACTTAAGTTTGTTTATAATGACAATCTTATAGATAAAAAGATAATCGTTAATCAGCGTTATGACAGCCAGCCACTTTCAATAGTACTAAACGGATTATGTGCCCGGGCTAAACTCACTTATCAAATAGTTGATGACCAATATATCATACTCCGCCCTAATACTCAACCGGAGGCGATTGAAACCGACAATGCAAAAAACATCGCTCCCGGCTACGTACAAGGAGGCAAAGTTATCGACGAAACTGGCGCTCCGCTGCCAGGTGTGTCAATCCGTTTAAGCAATGCTTCAAACACAGCACAAACAGACAGAAATGGTTATTTTAATATCGGCATACCAAGCGGCAACCAAATACTGATCTTAACTTACATCGGGTACAAGAAAATAGAAAAAGCACCTGCCCGGGACCAGGAGCTGACTATTGCCATGGAACCCGATCCGGGCAAACTGGACGAGGTAAAAATTATTGGTTACGGTACTGCAACCCGCAGAACCAGCACCGGCTCGCAAGTGGAGATTGGCGCAAAGGAATTGATGAATACGCCGGCCACTAACCCTGCTGCAGCTTTACAAGGCCGTGTACCGGGCGTATATATAACGCAGGCCAATGGTTTACCCGGCAGCCCCATGACGTTTACTATCCGGGGCACCAACTCTATTGCGGGCCGTAACAACCCACTGTTTATAGTAGACGGTGTGCCTTATCTTGCTGACGCAATAAATGCACAGGCAGGCACACAGCTTAATGCGGCCAATGGATCAACAAGTCCGCTAAACAGTATTAACCCTGCTGATATAGAAACCATTTCGATATTAAAAGATGCCGATGCCACGGCCATCTATGGTTCAAGGGGTGCAAACGGTGTTGTACTGATTACCACCAAAAAAGGCAAAGCCGGCCAAACACGGGTTGATGGGTTGGTAAAGCATGGCGTATCCGAAGTAACGCATTTTGTTAAAACGCTTAGTACACCAGAGTATCTCGCGCTAAGGCGCCGCGGTTATGAAAACACCGGGATAGATCCGGCCGATGACCAGGCTTTTGACCTTACCCAATGGGATCAGAACGCTAATACCAATTTTCAGAAATTACTAATTGGCAACAAAGCGCAAATGACAGATGCTACACTTGCATTGAGCGGTGGCGACGCATCCACCAATTTCAGGTTCAGCGGTACTCATCATCGTGAGGGCAACGTATTTATAGGCGACCAGGGATTTGTAAGGAGCGCGGCTAACTTTAACCTGGGGCACAAAAGCTTCGAGGATAAATTTGAATTCAACCTTTCGGCAATTTACAGTACGGACAGGAACAACGTTTCGGTATTAGACCAAACTAATGCCGCTTACAACCTCCCTCCTAACTACCCGCTATACAATCCTGACGGATCTTTATACTGGAGTGGTGTAAGCTTTGGTATACCGGCTAACCCATTAGGTCAGTTAAACGAGCTGCAGGATAACAAATCGAGCAACCTGATCAGCAACATGTCATTAAGCTATCACTTCCCAAAGAATATCACTTTCAAGACATCACTGGGCTACAGCCGTTCAGATATGAACCAAAAAAGGTTAACACCTATGTCGTCAATGGATCCGGGGGTGCCCTGGAACAATTCAAGGAGCATATTTGCTTACAACCTTACCGACAATTATATTATAGAACCGCAGTTAACTTATAATACAACTATCAGTAAAGGACAGTTGAATGTGCTGCTAGGAGCTACCTGGCAATTTCAAAACTCGAGGCAGCCTTTTTATACCATGGCCAATGACTTTGCTTCAGACGCTTTCTTGGAGGATCTGTCATCCGCGGCTACAGTTAGTACCAGCAGCGGATCAAGCCAGTATAAATACGCTTCTATATTCGGCCGTATAAATTACGATTGGGAAAAGAAATACATTATTAACCTGAATTTCAGGCGTGACGGATCATCCAGGTTTGGTTTGAATAACCGCTACGGAAACTTTGGCTCAGTAGGTGCTGCGTGGGTATTCAGCGAAGAAAATTTCACCAAAGGTTTGTCCGTCTTAAGCTTTGGTAAACTACGTGGCAGCTACGGTATATTGGGTAGCGATCAGATTGGCGACTACCAGTACCTGGATTCCTACGCCTCAACATCATACATTTACAATGGTGTACCCGGATTGGTGCCTACCCGTATTGCCAACAATGATTACCGTTGGGAGCAAACGCGCAAATTCGAAGCTGCAATTGACTTAGGTTTTCTGAAAGACAGGATATCAGTAAGCGCTGCGTACTACCGCAATGTAACCGGTAACCAGTTAGTAGCTTTCCCGCTTTCTATACAAACCGGCTTTTACAGCTACCAGGCCAATATGCCTGCCAGGGTTGAAAATAAAGGCTGGGAGTTCACCTTATCAACGCAAAATATCAAAACAAAAGCGTTTCAATGGAATACCGGTTTCAACCTTTCTGTTAACCGTAACAAATTACTGTCGTTCCCTGATATTGAGAAAACAGCTTACTATTCAAGGTACGTTGTCGGCCGCCCGCTTACCAGTTTCTACCTGTTCCGTTACACCGGCTTTAATGCGCAAACCGGCCTTCCCGGTTTTGAAGACATCAATGGCAATGGCAGTATTAACTTCGGGTTGGCTGAAACCGGTCGTGGCGACCGTTACTACGCGGGTTCTTCACAACCTACTTACTACGGCGGTTTAACAAACACGGTATCATACAAAGGCTTTACACTCGACTTTTTGGTGCAGTTTGTAAAACAAAGAGGCTATTCAATCCTGTCACAATCGTTCTATCCTCCCGGCTTTATGTATAACTCAGCAGCAGGCCCTATGCTGGCTTATGTAAACGCCGGACAGCCATCGCAACCGCAGGTTACCAGCACTTATGACGATGCTTATGATGCCTACTCCAATTACACAGCCTCTGATGCTATTTTACAGGACGCTTCGTTCATCCGCTTTAAGAACGTGAGCTTATCATACGATTTTAAAAGTGAATGGATTAAGAAGGCAAAGCTGCAAAATCTCCGAATACAGGTACAGGCACAAAACCTGTTCACCATAACCAACTATGTGGGGTTCGATCCCGAATCACAGGGCGTAAGTGTACCTCCGCTACGTACCATCGTAGGTGCAATTCAATTCACTTTTTAATAACGGTATTTATGACACTAACGAATAACATAAAAACATCAATCATAGTTGCGTTGCTATCGTTAACATCCTGCCAAAAAGTGCTGGATATTGACGCACCTGTAAACGAGCGTCCATCAGGCGTGGTGTTTAGCAGCGACGAAAACGCAAAAGCAGCACTTTCAGGCGCATACAGTCGGCTGGGTGCTACGCAAACCTACGGTACTAACTTAACGCTCATTACCGGATTGGCGGCGGATGAACTTACAACCTCCTCTCCTGCTGTTAGATTTGTACAATTACAAAATAACACCTACGATGCAATAAACAACGGTTACATTCGCGACGCCTGGGATGAATCGTATTCAAGCCTGTACCGCTTCAACGCAATTATTGCAGGCCTGAGCGGTGCAAATGGTGTAACGCCCGCCACTGCTCAGCAAATGCTGGGGGAAGCTAAAGCCATGCGCGCTTATATTTTAATGCATTTAGTGGAGTTGTACGGTGATGTGCCCCTGATACTGACAACTAACGTACAGGAAACAGCAAACTTACCCAGAACGCCGGCAGCTCAGGTTTGGCAACAGATTATCACCGATCTGACGGAAGCAAAAGCAGCATTAGCTGACGCTTATGTCACTAATAACGGCTCGGCACAACGTATGCAGGTGAACAAAAGCGGCGCGGCTGCATTGCTGGCAAAAGCATACCTGGCAACCGGACAGTATGAACTGGCCGTTAGCAACGCGAGCGAAGTGATCGGCAATACCACGCTTTACGGTTTACTACCGGGCACGCAATTGGGCGATATTTTCCTGGCCAATTCGCGTGAGGCGATACTTCAATTCGGGTCCGCGTTTGATGAAACCACAGGTTACGCCGGCGAAGGTGGGCTTTTTATACCCAGTTCTTTCACTTTCGCCATGAACTTTTCTCTTGCGGACGGCTTGTTGAATGCTTTTGAAGATAATGACAGGCGCCGTACGGCATGGGTGAGATCATATACACTAAATAATGTGACTACTAATCAGCCATTTAAATATCAGAATGTTGACCAGGATGCTTCAACTGCATCAGGCAGGGTTGAATCAACAATGGCCATCAGGCTGGCTGAGATTTACCTGGTGCGTGCCGAAGCCAATGCGCGTTTATCAAACGCCGGGCAAACTGTGGCCGATCTGAATGCATTGCGCACCCGTGCCGGGTTGAACCCGCTGCCAACAACCGTTAATTTATTGAACGCTGTTGCGCAGGAACGCCGGGTGGAAATGTTTTGCGAGCGAGGCGACCGCTGGTTTACACTTAAACGCACCGGTACCGTAAACCAGGTAATTGGCGCGTTAAAACCTACCTGGAAAAATACAGCGCAAGTGTTTCCGCTTCCACAATCAGCTATTGACGCTAACCCTAATCTTGTTCAAAACCCGGGTTACAGATAGACCCATATCCAAGTAGAAAACTATCGAAATAATGACAGAAAATATTATGAAAATTACCGGGCTCTCGCACCGGTACGGGGCCTCATGGGCTATCCGCGACATCAACTTTGAGATCAGCCAGCATGGCGTTCTGGGATTGCTGGGCTCAAACGGGGCTGGCAAATCAACCACCATGAACATTATGTGTGGTGTACTGAACCAGACGGAAGGTGTTGTTGAAGTTGGCGGGCACTCCATGCAAACTGACTCCATAGCCGCCAAAAAGCTGATCGGCTTTTTGCCGCAGAACGCCCCCCTATATCTTGACCTAACCGTTAAAGAATACCTGACGCACTGCGCACATCTGCGCCTGATACCCCCACGCCAGGTAACATCCGCAGTTTACAAAGCAATGAGTAAATGCGGTGTTACCCATTTTGCGAACCGCCTGATAGCTAATCTATCAGGCGGCTATCGCCAGCGCGTAGGTATTGCACAAGCCATTATACATGAGCCGCGGTTGGTGGTCCTTGATGAACCAACCAATGGCCTCGACCCTAACCAGATTTTAGAAGTACGCAAACTGATTAAGGAAATTGGTGAGGAAAAAGCCGTCATCTTTTCATCGCACATACTGCCCGAAGTGCAAGCCACCTGCAGTCATATCAAGATGATTGAGAACGGCCGTATGGTTTTTGCCGACAGTATGGATGCCTTCAACAATTACATTGTGCCCGACAGCCTGATCGTAAACCTGAAAAACGCGCCTGGTATTGAACTGCTTGAACGTATTGAAGGAGTTACCAAAGTAGAGGCATTGAGCGACGACCGCTTCCGCATTCATTTTTCAAACGGGCAGGAACTCGCTGAAAGATTGATTGCCATGAGTGTTACACACAATTGGCGCATGCAGGAGATCAGCTTTGAAAAAAGCTCGCTCGACCAAATTTTCGCACAACTATCTCAAAAACCTACAAGCGCTACCGCATGAAAAATATTTTAAGAATTGCCCGTATTGAATTAAGCCAGCTATTTCTTTCGCCCGTGGCATGGATCGTTCTGCTGGTGTTCCTGGTACAATCAGGATGGGAGTACATGTCCACGCTCGAGCGGTTCGAGCAGGGCCAGCAGATGGGCCAGTCGATGGACGATATTACTAACGTCGTTTTCGCAGGCTTCAGGAGCCTGTATCCAAGTATGAAGGATTATCTGTATCTGTACATCCCTCTGCTTACCATGGGCCTCATCAGTCGTGAAACACATAGCGGCTCCATCAAATTACTTTACTCTTCACCAATCCGCGTGCTCGATATTGTATTGGGCAAGTATATGGCTATAGCCACTTACTGTCTGCTGCTGATGAGTGTACTGCTGGGTTTGGGTGTAATATCGCTATTCACTATTCAGAATGTTGACTTTACGTTTATACTTTCCGGGCTTATTGGCTTATATCTGTTGGTATGTGCTTACGCTGCAATTGGACTCTTTATGTCGAGCCTCACCTCTTACCAGGTAGTAGCGGCTATCAGTACGCTGGTTGTGTTGGCTATACTTAACTTTATAGGTGGCTTATGGCAAAATGTGAACTTTGTAAGGGATATCACCTACTTCCTGTCCATCTCCGGCCGTACCGAAGAAGCGATAAACGGGCTGCTGGCTTCTAATGACATACTTTACTTCATCATCGTTATTTCGGTTTTCCTGGGGCTTACCTTGCTAAAGCTTCAGTTTGAAAGGCGTACCCTGGCATTGTCTACCAAAATTTTTAGTTACACGGGCTTTATCGCCGTAATGTTGCTTCTGGGCTATTTGAGTTCGCTGCCGCAGTTCACCGTTTATAAGGACATGACGGCCAATAATCGGCGTACGCTTACTGAGCCGAGCAGGAAAGTTGTTGATGCATTTAAAGAACCGATAGAGATCACCACTTACGTAAACCTGCTTGATGAAAATAATTATTTCGGGATGCCAATGTTTCAAAATCAGGATAAAAAGGTGTTTGATCTGTATTCGCGGTTTATGCCTTACACGCGCCTTAAATATGTTCTATTTTGGGCAGATGCAGGAAACGAGCGTCTGTATAAAGAGAATCCGGGGCTTAGCCACGAACAGATTGCACGTAAGCTGTCTAAAATAAATGAGCTTGACTTTAATACCATTTTAAGGCCGGAGCAGATTAACAAAATAATTGACCTAAAGCCGGAACGATACCGTTCGGTAAGAGTGATCAAGTATTTAAACAAAACCTCACACCTCCGGATATATGACGATTTTTTTCGCCAGCCATCAGAAAAAGAGATAACAGCTGCTTTAAAACGCCTTGTTGTGAAGCCTCCAATTGTAGGATTTGCGCAGGCACACAAAGAACGCAGTATTCTTAAATCCGGAGACAAGGATTACAAGGTATCAACCAATGAAATAACGTTTCGCTACTCCCTCATCAATCAAGGCTTTGATGTAAAACAGATTTCACTTACCGAGCCTGCCTTGAATACCAAAGCAGACATATTGGTTATAGCCGATCCGGTTTCGGCGTACAGCGCTGGCGAACTTGCAAACCTGAAAGCGTTTATTGACGCAGGCGGCAATTTGATGATAGCCGCGGAACCCGGATCAGGTTCGAGCACTAATCCTGTTCTGAATTTGGTAAATATTAAATTGGAAGATGGATCGCTTGTTCAGGAAAGCAGCAATTTTGAACCCTCGTTTGTGCTAAGCGGGGTAGCCTTAAAAAACTGGACGAGTTTGGTTGGGCGCAGCAGCTTTACAAAGCTGGATAGTCCGTTTGTTACTACGCCTGGTGCAGCAGCATTAAGCCTTGTTCCGGGAGGAGACTTCGATGCGGAGCCGGTGCTGGTAACTCAGGCGTCTAACACCTGGCAGATAGCGCAGATAGCACCCGACAAAACCACTGAAATAAAAGACACCCGAAGCAACGATCAGAAAAGATCATTCCCGGTATCGTATGCTTTAAAAAGGCGCCAAAACGGCCGCGAGCAGCGCATTTTGGTAGTAGGCGATGCAGATTTTATGAGCAATGCCGAATTGATGCGTCAATCGCCACGCTCGGTTAACTTTTCTTTTGTAACAGAGCTGTTCGGATGGTTTAGCAACGGGGTGTTCCCGATAGACGTCTCGCGCCCGCAATCAACTGACACGGTTATCATGACAGATAGTAAGCAGCTTACCATCATACGCTGGTGCTGGATAGGTCTTTTACCGGTGCTGATCATCATCTCCGTTTCAAGCCTGCTTATTATCAGAAAAAGAAGATAACGATGAAAACATATATCAAAAGCTTGTTGATGGGCATTGCTATGCTGCCATCAACTCAATTGTTCGCACAGGACAAATTAATACCCAATGACCCGAGTGTTATTCAGGGAACGCTAAGCAATGGATTTCGTTATTATATCAAACGTAACCTGCAGCCTGCCGGTCGCGCTACGTTATACCTGGTAACCAAGGCCGGTTCCATCCTGGAAAAAGAAAACGAACGTGGCCTTGCTCACTTTATTGAGCACATGAATTTTAACGGAACAAAACATTTTCCGAAGAATGAGCTCATTAGCTACCTGGAACGCGCCGGTGTACGTTTTGGCGCCGACCTGAATGCCTATACCGCTTATAACGAAACCGTTTACCAGCTACCAATACCGACGGATGATAAACAGCTTTGGAAAAATGGCTTGCTGATTATGCACGATTGGGCCAATGGCGCCACTATTAGCGAGCAGGATTTTAATAGTGAGCGGGGTATTATACTGGAAGAAAAGAGAATGCGGAACAGCGTTAACCAAAAGCTTCAGGATAAATATAACAGTCGGCTGTTTAATCATTCGCACTATGCTGACCGCGCCCCTATCGGTACGGAAAATGTGATCCGTAATGCCAACGTAACCATCGCCCGCAATTTTTACAAACGCTGGTACCGGCCCGATCTGCAGGCGCTGGTTGTGGCGGGCGACATTGACCCCAAACAGGTTGAAAGGGAGATAAAGACTTTGTTTGCTGATCTGCGTAACCCCAAGCCAATGGCAACACGCGGCAACTATGCGATCAAGCTACAGGACTCATCGACATTTATAAAACTTAGTGACCCGGAATATGGGCGTTATACTGTTGAGTGGTATTACAAATTTTTGCGCTGGCCTGTAAAAACCGAAACGCAGTTCAAGAATAGGCTTATACAAAGCCTTGCAAGCAGGCTTATATCAGCCCGTTTCAGAGAGATTGCCGATCGCGAAAAACCTGCCTATCTGAGTGGTACCGGGGGCATTGGTAGCGTTGTTGAAAATTTAAATGCGCTGCAACTACAATTAGTGCTTAACCCGGAAAGAATTGATGCCGGAATAAGATCATTTCTGCTGGAAGTTGAACGCATTCGCCGCTTTGGTTTTACAAACGAAGAACTTGAACGCATAAAAGACCAGGTAATATTAGCGGCAAATAACCGCTTAACTGAGCAAGACAAAATAAACTCAACAGAACTGGCCGATGATTATCTTGATCATTTTACCAAAGGCGACAATTATCCATCCCTCGAGTTGCAACATGCCTTAACAATAAGTTCGCTAAAAAAAATTACCGCAAGGGATATTAATAAACAGCTAAACAGTTTGTTTGCTTCAAAAGACCGCGCTGTTATTGTATTAGGCCCAACATCCGGCTTAAATAAATTACCCGGCGAGCAACAATTACAGGCATGGGAAAAAGAAGCAGCAACGGCGGCAGATATTAAACCCTATCAATCCGCGGCCATTGCAAAAAGCCTGATGACGGCGTTACCGTCGCCAGGCAAAATCATTGCGGAAAGCGGGCCTGATAATGCCGGTGTAACTAAATGGACGCTGTCCAACGGTGCCGTTGTGTACTTCAAACCCACAAAATTTAAAAACGACGAAATATTATTTTCAGCATTCCGCAGCGGCGGTTCCGCGGCATTCAGCCTTGACGATAGCTATTCCGTTAAGAACGCTACGGCTTTTATAACAAGCAGTGGTGTTGACAAATTCAGCGCAAGCCAGTTGGCACAATTACTCAACGATAAGGATATGCAAGTGAGGCCTTATATATCTGATCGTTATGAGGGATTCAGGGGCATAAGTTCACAGAAGGATCTTTCGGCAGCGCTGTCACTTACCCATCTTTACATGACTCGGCCACGGTTAGACACCGCCACTTTTTCGCGGATCATAGAGCAATCAAGGGCAGCCTTCCGCAACCGGGTGGCTGATCCGTCGCGCGATTTAACAGATACAATAACGTATGTGTTATCCAATTATCATCCGCGCCGTAAACCTATGGCACTTGCTGATTTTGATAAGATTGATTCGGCTAAGATACTTGCATCATTCAGGGAGCGGTTTTCAAACGCTGCCGAATTTAAATTCATTTTTACCGGCAACTTAAATGCGGACACGCTCAGGAAATTAGTTACCACCTACATTGGCAGTTTGCCTGCAAATAAACCACTGGCACCGGCGGCCGACCTGAATATACGGGTACCTGAAGGGCTTATACGTAAAGACCTGAAAGGCGGAAACGACAAGAAAGCTTCGGTACAATTGGTTATCAGCAACAAATTTACCTATAACGCCAAAAATGTACTTTACCTTGATTTATTGCGTGCTGCTTTGGAATTCCGTTTACTTGGCAGGTTACGTGAGAAAGAGGGTGGAATATACTCGCCTAGGGTAATGGTTAGCCCGGTAAAACGACCGGTAAATTTTTATGCTTTCACCATTGCATTTGAGTGTGACCCTGAACGTATGGAAGGCCTGATTCAAGCTACTCGCGAGGAAATTGATAATCTCGCTAAGTCGGGCGTAACGGCTGACGAATTGCAGAAATTCATTGCCGAAGAAACACGCTCGTACGAGTTAAATATAAAAAATAACGCCTATTGGCAACAGTACATACAGCAACAGCTCATGGATGATGAGCCGGTTACTGACCTTTTAAATTATAAAGAAGACCTGCAAAAGCTAAATATAAGCGAAAGCCGGTCTGCCGCGACTGAATGTCTTTCACGTAAAAATGAAATACTGTTCACCCAAAGCCCAAAGTAACTTCATTCGTTCTGATTAGTTAATAGGATCTACACCGGCGGTATGAAGGCCGCCGGTGTTTCGTGAAATAAGCAGTTTTAACGTACGTTTTGTAGCAAAACGACCAGCATAAAATGAGGAATAGTATATGGTATCATACTTTTCAAGAAATTGATTAATATATTATGAAACCTTATGCAAAATAAAATGTGCTCTTGACCCCACATTTTTTACGAACGGCTACGAGTGTTCCCTGAGTGTGTTTCCAACATACCCCTTTCTCAGTAAGCCTCTCTTTTAAAGAATAGGAACCACCTGTTCTACAAAGACAGTTAAGAGCTCCAGTCCAGAATCAGGCACTACGCTGAATCTTTTTCAGTTCATACCTCAAACCATAGTTAGAATTTATCTGCAATCTGCTCAGGTGTAACTAAAAAATGCGATGGTAATTGATTGGCCTATGGGCCAATATGTCCGTAATTGAAAAAACTTTCGAGGCTAAATCATATGCGTATTTTGATCGCATATCATTGTAACTGGAATGTGTAAACTTAAGCCTGGCGGCTAAGCCAGATGACAACACATGCCGCGGATCGACGCCACCCAATATGCTGCTTACTATCTGACTTTCGCCCGCAACTTTATCTTTCAGCTCTTGAGTAGCCCCTTCAAGATTAAGTGCCACGGCTGTGCTCAGCATTTCAATGTGCGATATTTCTTCAGTACCGGTATCCACTAAGGTTAAACAGCTTTCATCGAAAAAAATCATTTAATAGCGGTGTGATTAATCTGTTATTAGTAGTAATTATTGCTTATTAAAAAATGATTGAAGTGGTTGCCGGGCAGGACCGGTAATTACCGCACCATTAATATCATAACGGGCACCGTGGCAAGGGCAATCCCAACTTTTTTCAGCGGCATTCCAGTTTACAAAGCATTTCATATGTGTGCATACCGGACTCAGTGCATGCACTATACCTTGTTCATCTTTATAAGCGGCAATTTTTTCATCATTATATTCTATAACCTGGCCGGTACCCGGCTGCAATTCGCTTAACGATTCTATTTCTTCTAATCCAAACCGGTCAGCTACAAAGTGGTAAGCCACATCTGCGTTTTCTTTCACAAACTCGGTAAATCCATCCACCGGCTTTAAGCGTTTAGTGCTCATTAAGTCAGCCAACTGGTTTTCTTTACCTAACACCAAATCAGCCAGTATATCTCCGCTGATACTACCCAGCATCATACCGTTACCGTTGTAACCTGTAGCGCACCAAATACCATCGGGTTGCATAGGTACTTGCCCTACATACGGCAATCCGTCGGCCGGTACATAGTATTGTGATGACCATCTGTATTTGACTTCCTGTATCTTAAAATATTTATTTACATAATCTTCGAGATCAGCTAACACAGCCTCCGGATCTTCATGACCGGTTTTATGATCATTACCACCAACTAACAATAATTTTTCACCATCTATAATATGCGACCTGAAGTAGTGATATGGCTCCTGTAAATCATAAACTAAAGCATCCGGACAATCCTGATCGCTCTCAAGCTTCGCGGCTATAACATAGCTACGGTATGGCGCGCAGCGCATGTTGAACACATTAATTCCCGGTGGCATGTGCGTAGCATATATAACATTTTCAGTCTGAACAGTTGCCTCGTTTAACTTAACGGTATGCAAGCCATCTTTGCTTTCAATATTATCTATAAAGGTATTGGTGAGTATTACACCGCCTGCCTTAACATATTCATTTGCCAGGGCAGTTAGATATTTAAGCGGATGAAATTGCGCCTGCCCGGGAAACTCAGCGGCTTTTAAATAAGATACAGGGATAGGCACATTTTGTGTGTATCTAACTGGTACGCGTACTTG
This sequence comes from Mucilaginibacter roseus, assembly GCF_021215455.1. Lineage (GTDB taxonomy): Bacteria > Bacteroidota > Bacteroidia > Sphingobacteriales > Sphingobacteriaceae > Mucilaginibacter > Mucilaginibacter roseus. Next base: position 263,583 of record NZ_JAJPWV010000005.1, read on the forward strand.
CTGCGCGCCATCGACAACATCATCCAGTGCTTTTATCTGTTGTTCATCTTCGGCATATAAATACCCTGGCTTTTCTTCATAATCACAGTCAATATTATAGTTGGATACGTTGGTTTTAATAATTTGAAAACCACCATTCACCGCATCAGCAAATAATTGGGCACCGCTTTCACCAAATGCTTGTTTCGCTTCAGTATAAGTGGTATCAGCGAACGTGTTAATGTGCGCGCTGGTACCGCCGGTTGTACCGTAACCTATGTTATATGCTTCGGCTATTAGTGTTTTTTTGCCTGCCTGCTGCAACTTTAACGCAGCTGTTAACCCGGTAATGCCTGCGCCAATTATAAGGCAATCATATATAACCGCCTCACTTAAATTTATATTATCGGTAGGGGCAGCATTTAACTTTTGCCATGGACTCGCTTGGTAACCATCTCTGCTAAAAGGTTCTTTTAGAATTTGCATATCTTCAATATTTATTAATCCTAATATTACGTATTGTATAGATTATTAAACCTGCAAGGCCACAAACACGGCACCGCTGTTTTCTTTATCCTGCGCTGTTTCAAAAGCCTGGTTAATATCATCAAGCTTAAATGTGTGCGTTATCATTTTTTTGACGTTGATTTTGCCCTTAGCCAGCAAATCAAGGCATAGCTTCATTTCTGAGTGTATATCCCAAAAAGCATAGCTGGCGCTTGGTATAATTTTTATTTCGGCCATTTGGATATGTTGCCAGGGCAATGGTATAGCTATATCGCCCGCATCAAATCCACCAACTACTACCACCTTGCCACTTACCCGTACATAGGAAATTGCCTGCGGTAATGTTTGAGGCATTGATGGGCCACCTGCACACTCAAAAACAATGTCAGCCCCTTTACCATCAGTAAAACCCATTATTTTTTTGTGCGCGTCTCCTGTTTTAGAATTGATCACCAAATCTGCTCCCAACTCCTGCGCTATTTTGAGTGACGAGTCAACCACATCCACAATGGCAACATCAGCACCGCTTAGTTTGGCAAGTTGCAGTTGCGCAAGCCCTATAGGGCCCGCTCCTATTATAACCACCGTATCATTTACCTTAATGCCGCTTAACTGTATAGCGTGCATGGATACCGAAAAGGTATCCAACACCGCTGCCTCCTCAAAACTTACATGGTCGGGTAGTAAATGCATCTTTTCTGCCGGCCCTATCAGGTATTCAGCAAAGGATCGTGATAACGTCTTGGTTCTTACGGCGTACAAGTTTGGGCACACGTTATATTGCTGCACCCTGCACCAATCGCAGGTACCGTCACCCAATAAAGTTTCAACAACTACACGGTCGCCGGGCTTCACACTCGTAACTTTGCTGCCTACTTCAACCACTTCTCCGGCAAGTTCATGCCCCATTACTTCGTGGCGAAACTCGGGCTCATCCTTTTTCCAATGCCGCAAATCGGTACCACAAATGCCTGTCACCTTTATTTTAACCAAAACCCATTCAGGGTGAGGAATTTCAGGCGTATTTATTTCTTCTACGTCAAATTTTCCTTCTCTATTTTTTAAGGCTGCTTTCATTAAATATTATGAGTGTACTTATGATACTTAGTTAATGCTGTCAATATAATCGCTGATACCCCGGCCTATCTTTTCCGCTGCCTCTTCATCCAGCGCGCCATCCTGCTGTTCCCAGCATTCTGGCTCGTCGCAGGTTTTAGTCATGGTGCATAAATGCTCGTCGCCTGCTACCACAATAAAGGTATCATCACATGGTATAACCAAAATGTTAACATAATCGCCGGAATCGTACAGGTCAACCTCAATATGAAAAGCTTCCTGTGGTGTTAAACTCTCCTGATAATCAAGCGCATCTTCGTCTATCATAATTTATACGTTAAAGCAATCTATCATTAATTACCCTCTGATTTAGTAACATCAGAATCAGCCGGTTCAACTTCATCGGGCGTGTTGCCATACCCATTATTTTGATGGGTACCTGTGGCTTTACCAGCATTCTCAGCATTTGTTAATCCCTGTTGATCTGTTACATTTTCATCCTGATCATCACCATTTTGCGAAACTTCAGGGTTTGTTATACCATCCATAAGTCAAGTAATTAAATTAACATTTACCCCATTGATTAGTGGTTTGCTTCATTATCTCCGGTATCCTTAGCCGGTGATGAATTGAATAGCGTATCCGTACCCGCACCACCATTCATTGTAGTATCGTTTCCGGTACCTACACCGCCATTAGCGGTATCAATTTGATTGGTATCGGTACCATTTTTATCATTTTCTGAGCCGCATGACGCCAGCATCCCGGCAGAAAGCATGGTTATAAAAAAGTATTTTTTCATGATCAGATGATTTTATTTGCGATTATTTTTTCTTTTTAAGCACACTAAACAGCGTTAATACCACTACCGAAGTAACCAATACCTGGCTCACAATTTTTTGCCGGTTATACTTCCATGTAGCTTTAAAGCCCTTTTCTGCAAAAATGTTAGGGATATGACCTTTCCTTACATCATCGATGATGCCTTCAAACACATTGATACGGTCAGCCAGTATTAAAGGGAGCCAGTGGCGGTACCTGTCCTCGCTATGTGTAAAGGCATAGCGGCGGATGATTCCGCTTAACCCCGATGGAGGTACCGAAGTACCGAAAACTACGGAAGGTTTAGGTCGCTCGTTTGATTGCAATATTTCAACCGTTACCGGTTGCTGCGGCGAACGCTCATAGTTTATACGATTATGGTCATCTCCGGTATAATTTTTAATGGGATATGTTGGTTCGTTATCGGGATCAGCATCCATGCCCCATCCCGGTATCGCCTTATAATCAATCACTTCTTTTTTCATAATCTTTAAGCTTTGGCAGATGGTATAAGCACCGTTTTTATGCAGTTATCTAATTTGGATGAAAAGATGTTGTAGGCTTCTGAAATTTCCTCAAGCGGTATGCGGTGAGTGATCAAACCTTTAGGGTTTAAACGGCCTGACTGTACATGATCAATTAACTTAGGCAACAACCTTTTAACGGAAGCCTGGTTAGCCCGGATAGTAATGCCTTTATTAACTACATTACCTATGGGTATCAGGTTAAATGGTGGCCCATAAACGCCTACTATAGAAACAATACCGCCTTTTTTAACTGAATTTATTGCCCATTGCAGCGCTGTACCAGCACCGGCCTGCAACAAGGCTTTTCTGCCGGTAAACGTCTGTAGTCCGTTACCTTCGGCTTCGCAGCCAACGCAATCAATACAAACATCAGCACCATACCAGTCAGTAGTTTTTTTCAGGAACAACACCGGATCTTCCAGTGATTTAAAATTATACACCTCGCATTTGGCATAGTTCTTTGCAAATTCCAAGCGATAATCAACATGGTCAATCACGATAACGCGCGAAGGGCCGAAGAACCAGGCGCAGCGCGCAGCCATAATACCAATGGGTCCGGCACCAAATATCACTACTGTATCACCCTCTTTTATACCGCCCATTTCAGCCGCCTGGTAACCGGTTGGTACCACATCTGTTAGCAGTACCGCATCATCCGGATCCATATCAGGCGGAATTACGGTTGGACCAACATCAGCATACGGCACACGCACATACTCTGCCTGCCCCCCATCATACCCCCCTGCTGTGTGCGAGTAACCAAATATACCGCCTACGGCTGTTGCCATCGGGTTAGATTCGTGACAGTTACCGTAAAGGCCCTGTTTACAAAAATTACATTTGCCGCAGGCTATATTAAAAGGCACTAACACATGATCGCCCACTTTGAGGTTTTGTACCATGGGTCCTATCTCTTCAACAATCCCGGTAAACTCATGACCGAATGTTGAACCTACCCTGGTATCGGGCACCATACCATGGTAAAGGTGCAAATCTGATCCGCAGATACAAGTACGGGTTACCCTTACAATCGCATCCTCAGGGTGTAATATCTCCGGCATTGGCCTTTGCTCGGTTCGCACACGGTATGGCCCTCTATAGTTCATCGCTAACATAGGTTATTTATTAAAATATGTGAATCGGATCAATTAAAGTGCTGTCGACAGATCGGCAATTATTCCAGCGTTGATTGGCTAAACACTGATAGATACCTAATTTTATAACTGATTGTTTTTAATATTTTATTTTTAATTAAATTTAAATACAAACAACCCTGTAAACAATTAAATCAAAGCACTATTTTAATAAATAAGAAATATATTGAAACAATAACTAAATGTTGAAAGTTATATAGTCACTTGCAGGTGCTTCTACCCATATATGCCGGTTCTGAATGGAGATAACTATCCGATTAATATCTATTTATCTAATAGAATCCATATTATGAAAGCAATTATTTCAACAAAAACCCATGCCGTGCTCGACTATGTAGCAGGGGCATTAATAACATTTTCACCATGGATATTTGGTTTCGCTAATCTTGGCGGCGCGCCGTTGCTCATACCTGTATTTATAGGTTCAATGCAACTTGTTATGGCAGTATTCAGCAAACATCAGTTAGGGCTTTTTAAAGCAATACCCATGCAACTGCATTTAACTATTGATATGCTTGCAGGATGTGTATTGATAGCAAGCCCGTTTTTATATGGCTTTGCACAATTGGTAGTATGGCCACATGTATTATTAGGGGTAGTGTCATTATCAGCAGGGTTATTAACCTACGGCTCCTTGCTATACAAAGTGCAGGTATATGACGAGCGGGGTTACTAATTCCTTCTGTAATAAACTGAAATTATATTATTATGAGAAAGTATTATATAACCGGATGCTTATGCGCCGCTATGGTGTGGGCATCGTGTGGCGGCAGCCATGAACAAGGAACAACACATCATGCCGACCCCAATGCCGACACTACCGAGCAGACACAAACGCATGCGGATACAACCGGCCAGGACAGCCTGACCACACCAGCTAAAGGAGGTGAAGGTGCCGCCCAAGGGCCTGCATCAGGCATTACCAACGATAGCAATAAGAATAATTAATACTCCGTGAAAACAAATAAGTAATTATGGAACAGCAAAAAGGAAACGTGGCCCCTGGCCAGCAAAATTACCCATCGGAAGAGCAACCGCAGGGTAACCCGAACCGGCAAACGCCGGACGAGATTGTGCAAGGCGCAAAACAGAATGATCAGTTAGATAAACTGGAAGAGAATGCGCCTGATGAAGATGAAGGTAAATAGCATGGTACAGAGCCGAAGGCTTACCAATACGAACGTAAAATAAAGGGTGACGAAAACCGGCAATAATACCATGCATTCATTCAAAAGAAAAAGGCAATGGCAGCAATGTTTAGTACGCGAAAATAAACGTACCGTAAGATACCTGTTGGCAGCCTTTTTATTGATACTCATACTACTAATCACTATTTCGGGTAAGTATTAAGCGTTCAACAAAATGAAAAAGGAAGAAATTCATCTTGATGACTGGGCTCGGATATTATTTGGCGAAGCCCCCCCGGTATTTTTATTGGAAGTACTGATCAGATCGCTGATTACTTACGTATTACTGCTGGTTATTGTAAGCTGGTTAGGCAAGCGCATGAGCGGGCAACTAACCATAATGGAAATGGCGGTTATGTTTACACTGGGTGCTATTGTATCGGTACCAATGCAAACACCGGACAGGGGCATTCTGCAAGGGTTAATCCTGTTGCTGTGCGCGGTGGGTTTTCAACGCGGAATCAGTTATTTAGGATTTCGGAGTCATAAAATAGAAAATATTACCCAAGGCAAACCCAGCACACTGGTAAAAGACGGTTTACTTGATGTTGAACAAATGGCCTTGAACAGAATATCAAGGCAACAGCTGTTTGCTGTATTACGTGGTCAAAAAATTTTCAACCTTGGATCTGTTGAACGTGTGTACCTGGAAGCCTGCGGGTTAATGAGCGTTTATACCAGTTCAGCCCCGCAGCGAGGCTTACCCATTTATCCTCCGGATGATTCGCCGCTATACAACGGCGAATCATCCGCGGCGGATAAAGCTCAAGGCTACAAGGCTTGTATTAATTGTGGCAATGTAATACCCGAAACTCAAGTCTCATCCTGCCCGATGTGTGGTAAAAACACATTTACACATGCCGCTATATAATATATTATGAAGCCCGACGAAATAAAACTGACTGATTGGATGCGCTGGCTTGTTGGCGAAGTTCCACCCTCATTTTATATTGAACTGCTGATTCGTGCCGCTTTTATTTATCTTTTATTAATGATATGTATGCGTTTACTTGGTAAACGTATGTCATCACAACTTGGCCGTAATGACCTGGTCGCCATGGTTACGCTTGCCGCTACAATCGGTATTCCGCTGCAAGCGCCGGACCGTGGTTTACTACCGGCCGTTGTTATCGCGATCATTGTTGTGTTAACAGGCCGCTGGATATCCAGTAAAACCTTTTATAGCGAACCATTTGAAAAAATATCACAAGGCAATATATCAGTACTTGTAAAAAACGCGGTGATGGATTTGACCGAAATGAAGAAAGCACGCCTCACACGCGAACGTTTGGTGGCACAATTGCGTTATTCGGGCATTAAACAGTTGGGTCAGGTAAAACGGCTATATATGGAAGCGAATGGAGATTTTACCATTATAGAAGAAGAAGAACCACAACCGGGCTTATTTATTATACCCAGAACTGACACAGCATTATATGATCGATTTAAAAGATCAGACCGCTTGCTGTCCTGCGAAAATTGTGGCTTTACTAAAGAAAAACCCTTTGAGCCGGCAGATACCGAGTGCCCAAGTTGCGGACATAAAGTTTGGACACCGGCTGTGCTACAAAATCATTAATACCTAAAATAAATAAAAACATGTCAACCGGAACATCTATATGGGCAGTAGCTGCTGCCAACCGACTGGCTGATATTCAAAAAGAGCCATTATATCAGTACACAGTACAAGGCTTTAACTTTGAGGTTGTAGAGCTTAATGACTCGTTATGGGTAATAGCCAATGTCGGGAAGAATTTAAAAATGACTTTCAGGACCGCTTATTCGCCTGATGGTTTTTTGGATGTTAAAGTAACCGAAAATCAGGATGGTTTAACTGTCGCTTTAAGGGCTTTAACAGGGAGATATAATGTAGCTATCAACTGGCCCAAAAAAAACGAGGCGATATTACATTACACGGTTGACCTCACACCATCAAATGAGATGATGGTACCATTTTGGCCAAGAGATATTGTTATAGTGGGTGCTAAAGGCAAGGAAGATCAAACATCAGGTGAGATACATGTATCACAAACCGGAGGCCGATCCGGGTTGATCTATGCATCCTTCAAAAAACCTAAAGCCGGGTCATTTTTATACCTGCAAAACCTAACCGCTCTTGAAACCTACAATGTGGATACGGAAACACCGGCTACCGACGTTGTAGGCGGGCAATGGCCGGAATTAGGTTTGAGCTTACCACCTGCCATTGAAAAACCTTTGCAAGCCGGCAAAAAATATACGATATCAGACGCACTTGTATTATTGAGCGATAAGGCACCGGCCGATCAGTTTGAAATGTCCAAGGGGTTTTTAGATGCGATCGCGAGTATCTACCTGTTATTACCTAAGCCTGATACAAAATACCATAATTACCCGGACATGCTGCAACATGCCATTAATGATTTGCAGAATAACAAGGGTTGCTGGTCGCACCGCAGCGGACACCCGTATTTAAACGCATATGTGTGTGATTACAATACGCCACCTGAAATAATGGTACAGTTAGCCGTACTGTTACCCGTAAAAGAATATACAGGCTGGAGCGGTGAAAAAAGCCAGATGGAAACTGACATTAAAGAAGCCTTGCCTGCATTTTATAACGAAAAACTAGGCACTGTGATGCGTTGGCTGCCTTCGGAAGAAGATATGCTGGATGAGTCGGAAGAGCAAAAAGTGCCATTAGTGATGGACTCCTGGTATCTGCACCATCCTTTGCTCAACCTGGCCCGTATGGCTGCGGCGGGGGATGATTTGGGGAAAGACCTATTATTAAAATCTGTTGACTATGCCATAAAGGTTGCACATCATTTTAATTATGTATGGCCGGTGTTCTATAAAATGGATACGCTTGAGGTTATAAAAGCTGAAGCAAAGGAAGGCGAAGGCGGTGAAAAAGACGTTGCGGGCATTTATGCGCATGTGATGTTACAGATATGGGAGGTTACCGGTGATAAAAAGTATTTCCGCGAAGCCGAAAAAGCTGCCGAATCCATGTTACAGCATGGGTTCAATGTATTTTATCAGGCCAACAACACCATGTTTGGCGCTAAGGCCATGATGTTGCTATATCGTGAAACGAAAAAAGATATTTATCGTGACCTGAGCTATTTATTCCTCGCCAATGTATTTAAAAACGTAGCGCTTTGGGAGTGTAATTATGGCTTCGGGCAACACTTTCCAAGCTTCTTTAAGTTGTACCCGCTTAGCGATGCACCTTATGTGGCGGTATATGAAGAGCAGGAGGCTTATTCGGGTGTGCATGAGTACCTGAGCTATGCCGAGGGGGTGGAAATTTTACCATCAGTATCGTTACTGTTAGCCGAATTTGTAAAGTATATGGTTAACCGCGCGGCGTATTACTATCCGCCTATGCTGCCTAAAGAAATGCTGTCAACCGAGGTTAAAACCGGCGAGCTGGACCCAAACCTATGGGTTGCTTTGGAAGATATACATGATGGCTGGGAGCAATCAGGCGCTGTAGGGCAGGAAGTGTACGGAGCCGGGTTAGCGTTTGGCATAGTACCTCGTCAATACATTAATGTTGAAGACGAAAACTTTTTAGTTTTTATTGATTATCCCATCTCCGGCAAATCCGTGAAGAACAATTCACTAAGCTTTAAAGTACTTGGCGACAGGCAGCTTACATGCCGGATATGTATAGTACCCAAAGAAAAGGGCAAGCTGCCGGAATTTACGGTATTGACGGGTAACGATAAAGACCAGACGGAGGTTGACAGTTTATCAAAGAAAAAAAGCGGGTTTGAATACCTGATTCACGGAGATCAAAAAATTATCATATCCTGGAAATAAACATAAAAATTAATTATGGCATTAAATGAAAACAATCAGGTTTACGCTCCGACAGTTGTAAACGGTTTATCAATAATAATTACGGGCGGGACAACCGGCATAGGTAGGGCCACAGCACTGCTCCTGGCCTCGCATGGCGCTAATGTTTTTATAAATGGTACTGATCAGCAACATCTTGACGATGTATTGAAAGATGTGGCCTCCGCCGGTTTTACCGGCAGCGTTAATGGCATTATTGCCGATCTGGCTACCGAAGAAGGAATTAAACAGCTTTTTAAAGAAGCTAATGCGCACTTAAATGGCATCGATGTATTTATTAATAACGCTGCCCTGGCGTATCAGGGTGTATCTGACGGCAACTACAGCGAATGGCATAAAGTAGTTAACACCAATCTTACCGGTTATATAGCCTGCACCCACATTGCCTTAGCGCAAATGAAGGAAAAAAAACGCGGCCATATTATCAATGTAGGTTCCATGAGCGCCGATGTGCGCGAAAAAGACAGCTCTGTGTATGTGGCCACAAAATCGGCCATACAAGGCTTTACAGAAAGCCTGCGTAAGGAGGTAAATGAACAAGGTATTAAGGTAACGCTTATTGAGCCCGGCGCAGTTGGTACAGACATGCAACCGGTTTCGGTACCCGACCAGCAGAAGCAACAAGAAAACCTGGAAATGCTCAAGGCAGAGGATATTGCTAATGTTATACTTTTTGCCCTAAGCCAGCCGGAACGCTGCGACATTGTTGATATAAAAGTAAAGCCGCATCTGCAAATAATTTAATGTCTTAAATATTAAAGGATACATTTTTTAAAGAGCAGCAGAGGCCAATGCATATGCTGTTGCTTACCAGCATGGTAGATGCACTGGCTTTGCCTGTAATTGAACTTTTCATTGGGGCTTACATCATTCGTAAATCAAATGATGTAAGCCTTGTTATGGTTTACCAGTTAGTGCAGGGCACCGGTATTCCGATAACATTTATAATGAATGGTTATTTGCTAAGGCGTTTTCATATCTCAAGGTTATACGCATTGTGTATGATCATTAGCGGGATTGACATGGCCGTTATGATGCAAATACGCATCGCGTTGGAACTGGCTATATAAAGTCCCGTTGTCCTGGAACTAAGCCTTGAAAATTTTAACGAAGCCCTGGGCATCAAGGATTCGCGCCGGCCCGGGCAATAACATCTAAAACTTAACAATGCCAAAATGAATACAAATGAGCTATTAGGCACGGTTGGCCTGGTACACCCCAACCTACAACATGATCCTCTGAGAAAACAGGGCCAGGTAAGCATAATTACTTATGTCAGCCAAAAGAACAAGACGTTTACATGCGTTTTGATAACGGTGGCGAAGCGCTGTATGCTCCTGATGCCAAATCAACGCTCAAAGGCAGATCAGCTATAATGAATAACCCGAGGGGATCAGCTGCATTGGAAACAAGAGACTTCAAAGATATTTACAAAATAGGCCATCTGCTGTACTTCGGTCGGTGAGGCGCTTGTTTGTATTGCTTTGTTAACTCTTTGCCTTACTTCACTGCCCTACTTGCCGATACAAAACTTACTAAATATATTATCCAGCAAGTCATCTGTGGTTACTGTTCCGGTTATTTCACCAAGGTAATGTAGTGCTTGTTTAATATCCATGGCTAAAAAGTCAGATGTGATATAGCCGTCAACGCCATTGAGAACGCGGTTCAGCGCTTCTTCTGTTTTCTGGAGGGCCTCCAGGTGGCGGATATTGGTTACCAGAGTTTCGTTACCGGTAAGCTGTTCTTTAACGGCGGCATGGTATATTTTGTCTTTCAGCGAGTCGATATGCTGTTTTTGCTGTGCTGATACCCCTATGGCTTCGACAGGTAACGCATTAAATTGCGATTCTTTCAGCAAGTCGATCTTATTCGCTACCAATAGCAGATTCATGCCGGGGCGTTGAAGTTTTGCAATGTCTGCGTCAAGTTCTTCGACTGTTATTTGCGCAGCATCATAAACATAAATAATCAAGGCGGATTGGCTTATCTTTTCCATGGTGCGCTCCACCCCTATTTGCTCAATAGCGTCTGTGGCCTCACGTATTCCGGCGGTGTCAATCAGCCTGAAGTTAATGCCATTTATATTCAATACTTCTTCAATCGTATCGCGCGTAGTGCCGGCAATATGGCTAACAATAGCACGCTCTTCGTTTAAAAGCGCATTCAATAAGGTTGACTTGCCCGCGTTTGGTCGCCCGGCTATAACAGTGTTCACGCCTTGTTTTATGGCATTACCAAGCTCAAATGAACGTATTAAACCGCCAATAACTTTCATGGTATCAACCACCAGTTGTTTGAGCTGATCGCGGTTGGCAAACTCAACATCTTCTTCCGAAAAATCGAGCTCCAGTTCAACCAGTGATGCAAACTGTACCAGTTGCTCGCGTAGTGAAGTTAGCTGATTGCTGAAACCGCCCCGCAATTGTTGTAAGGCTACTTGTTGCGACGCTTTTGAGTTGGCAGCAATCAGGTCGGCAACCGCTTCAGCCTGAGACAGGTCGAGCTGGCCATTTAAAAAAGCCCGCAAGGTAAATTCCCCGGGTTTGGCGGCCCTTGCCCCACTTTTAATTAAAAGCCTGATGATACTCTCCAAAATATAATTTGACCCATGGCATGATATCTCCACCACATTTTCGCGGGTGTATGATCGCGGAGCCACGAATAATGATACCAGCACCTCATCCAACATTACATCACCATCAGCTATATGGCCAAAATGTATAGTGTGCGATGCTTGTTTAGTCAGATCCTTACCTTTAAAAACAATATTGGCAATAGTAATAGCTTGCGGCCCAGACAAGCGGATCACGCCTATGGCACCAACGCCATTTGGTGTGGCAAGCGCAACAATGGTATCGTCATTCAGTATCATAATCGGCGCAAAGGTCGGCATAAATCGCCAACTTTCAACATTCACGCGTCAGGCAATGGTCATCCCGAAAAAAACCTCATCTTTGAACCCGATTATGGTAACCTCATTCGAAGCTTTTTTAGATATACTCTCCGTTCACCATGTTGGCAACCAGGCGCAGGACGAAATGTACTCCCTGTCTGACGAACCGCTCGACCTGAAGGACGAGATGATTCCCCGTCTGTTGATGCAGTATTTTTTAGCACCATTTGAAAAGACAAACGAGGTTTACCACCTTATGCACCACAGCGATATCAACCTCAATGAGATATATAGTTTTGCCACCCAGATTTTCGGGGATAACGAGCGTTTTCATGACGTATCGCAGCAAATTGCCAAGCACCTTTACGCGGTTACCACTCACCCCAAAATAAAGGCAGGCGAGCTTTACATCGGCCTGTTTAACAACGTGCAGATCGAAGGTGAGCTATTAGATGCGATAGGCGTATTCAAATCAGAAACGAAGGAAACTTACCTAAAAGTTTATCCGGACAAGGGCGGCTTTAAAATGGATTACGAGGAAAACGGCATCAACATTAATAAACTTGACAAAGGCTGCCTTATTTTCAATACCGCTAAAGAGGATGGCTACAAGGTGGTAGTGATTGACAAAACCGGCAACAACCAGGATGCAGCCGTTTATTGGAAAGACGATTTTTTAAAGCTCAAGATACGTAACGACGCCTTTAATCAAACCGCCAATACCCTTAGTGTATACAAAAACTTTGTAACCCAAAAGCTGGATGATGAGTTTGATATGAGCAAAGCTGATAAGATAGACTTGCTGAACCGCAGCATGAAGTATTTTAAGGAGAAGGAAACGTTTGACCTGGACGAATTTGCAGGAGAAGTGATTGGTAACGAGCAAGCTATAGAATCGTTCAAAAACTATAAGCAGCAATACGAAGACGAGTTTGAAACGCCCATTGCCGATAGCTTCGAAATATCATCAAACGCGGTAAAAAAACAGGCGCGCGTGTATAAAAGTGTCTTAAAGCTCGACCGCAATTTCCATATTTACATTCATGGTGATAAGGATTTGATTGAGAAAGGTTTTGATGATGATAAGGCCATGAACTATTATAAAGTGTTTTTTAAGGAAGAACAATAAATACACTCTCGATTTTTTGCTATTGCAACACAATAAGATAGCTTTATCGCCCGGATCAGCGCTTTTAACAGGCATTAATATCGTCTTTTTTGTTAAGTTTGAGCCTCTAATAATTACTGTTGACCATGCCTTCTGACGAACTGATATCGCACATTCAAACCAAAGCGCCCATTGTAAATATAGTTTCAGCCTACCTGCCTTTGCAGGATAGCCGTAAAGCCTTAAAAGGCCGCTGCCCGTTTCACCCGGATTCAGGCGCATCGCTGATGGTATCGCAGGATAAAAATACGTTTAAATGCTTTGGCTGCGGTAAAGAAGGCGGCCCTATCGAGTTTTTGATGGCCGTTGAAGGCAAAAGCCGCAGCGAAGTTGCGGGCCGGTTAGCCGTAAAGCTTGGCCTGGTGCATGATTTGCGGGCTGTTTAAAACATTATAAAACAACAAAGGGAATATCGGTTGATATTCCCTTTGTTATTTTATGATGTTACTACCTAATAGTGAACGTTGCTGTTAATCTTTCATCAGCCGAATTGTTGCCGATGTTCAGCGTGTAAGTACCGGGGTACAACTTCCATTTGTTAGCTTTCAAATCCCACTTTTGCAAATCGTTAACCGGAATTTTTATAGTTGCTGTTTGCTGTCCGCCTTTAGCAACGGTTACACGCTTAAAGCCTTTCAGCTCTTTCAATGGCATACGCTCTCCTTGCGGATATTTGAGGTAGGCTTGCACCACTTCATCGCCATCCATCGCGCCGGTATTGATTACGTTCACCGATACTGTAACAGAATCCTTAGCGCTATAACTTTTTTGCGGTTGATTGTTCCAATCAAACTTGAATGACGTATAGCTCATGCCGAATCCAAACGGATATTGCACCGGGCCGGTGAAGTAGCGATAGGTACGGCCCTTCATATTATAGTTATCGTAAGCAGGTAGATCGTTAACCGACTTGTAGAAGGTTAACGGTAAATGGCCTGATGGTGAATATTTACCGAACAGGATATCTGCCAACGCATTACCACCCTGCTCACCCGGATACCAGGCCAGTATAATAGCATCGGCATAAGGGGCAATCTCAGCAATATCAACATCACTGCCCGATGTAACCACGGCAATTATAGGCTTGGTCACTTTTTTACGCAGTTCCCTTAAAAACGCGATGTTATCCGCCGGGATGCTTAAAGTTTTTTTATCGCCACCACTTTCAGAAAGAAAGGCGTCACCGGCCTCACCCTCTAAAACCGGGGTTAAACCTACTACGGCAACGGTAACGTCGGCATTACCGGCAGCCCATATCCCGCCAAAATGGGTGGTATCTTTATTACCTGAGCCTAAATCATATTCCACACGCGTAGCCGGGCCAACGGCTGCTGTAATGCCCTCAACAAAGTTTACCATGCGGCTGCTTACACCATGATAGTTGGCTACCAGCGCATCTAAATTGGCCGCGCTCGAACCTACCACCATGATGCTGGAGTAATCTTGCTTGTTTAAGGGCAAAATGTTTTTATCATTCTTAAGCAAAACCATGCTTTGCAAAGCGGCCTTGCGGGCTAATGCTACGTGGTAATCGTTGTGTACGCTGTCTGCACCATAACCTGCATAAGGTGAACTTTTGGCGTCATCATAAAAACCAAGTTTGAATTGCGTACGCAAAATCTGCGAAAGCGATTCGTTTACTTCTTTCTCAGTAATCAGTTTTTTGTTAATCGCATTTACAATATCACTCTGGAAAATGCTTGAGCAATCGAGGTTAGTACCTGCCTTTATAGCTGCCGCCGCAACCGATACTTTGTCGGGCAATACCTTGTGCGTTAAATAAATATCGTCCAGTGCACCGCAATCAGTAACTACGTGGCCCTTAAAGCCCCATTCGCCGCGCAAAATCTGGGTTATCAATTTCTTATTGGTTGATGTAGGTACGCCGTTAACCCGGTTATAGGCTGTCATAACCGATTCAACGCCTGCATCAACCAGTTTATGGAAGGCATATAAGTAAGTTTCGCGCAGATCTTTTTCATCTACCTTGGCATCAAAGTAATCGCGTTGCGCCTCGGGGCCGCTGTGTACGGCAAAGTGTTTAGCAGTTGCCGCGGTTTTAAGGTGTGACGGATCATTACCTTGCATACCTTTAATATAGGCGCTGCCGATGGTACCGGTCAAAAACGGATCCTCTCCATAGGTTTCCTGTCCGCGGCCCCAGCGTGGGTCGCGAAATATGTTAATATTGGGCGACCAAAAGGTTAAACCCATATACATTAAACGCCTGTTTTGTGCGGTCGAAAGGTTGTACTTAGCTCTTGCCTCGGTGGATATGGCACCTGCAATTTCGTTCACCAAATCATCATTAAATGTTGCGGCCATAGCAATAGCCTGCGGAAATACCGTAGCCTCGCCTGCCCTTGCCACACCATGCAAGCTTTCGTTCCACCAATTGTATGCAGGTATGCCCAAACGCTTAACTTCTGCACTTCGGTACCCCATTAAAGATGCCTTTTCGGGCAAGGTTAATTCTGAGATCAGCGCATTAACCCTGGCGTTAACTGGCAACTTTTCATCCCTGAATTTAGGTTTGTTTTGCGCTTTACTTATGAAACTACAGGTACACGCCGCAGCTAATAAAATGTACTTAATGTTTGGCTTAATTATCATAATTTGAAAATACTGCAATCGGTTGCATTGAGAATTACAAGATTATTAATAAATTTCGAAAATCAAATACATTTTAAAATTTTCATAAAAGTTTTTGCGTTTTTATAAATATTTTAATTTGTTTTAACTAGTGTTTTGCTAATTTGGCGATTGCGTACCGATCAGCATAGTAAGATCGATGTAAGTAAGTTTAAAGAGCTCGTCTAAATAACCGATAATCAAATAATCTGAAATGATGATAAATAAACCGTCAAAATTTATTGTTACCCTCTGTATCGCGATGCTGGGCATAATGGCGAGTAGATCAACCCTTAATGCTCAAACAACCGAACCGCAAGTTAACCTTATACCTTACCCGCAATCGGTGGTTAAGGGTAATGGCGTATTTAAAATCAATAGCCAAACTAAGATTACTTTGCCTGCCGGTAAAAAATATTTAGGCGAAGCGCAAATGCTTAATGCTCTAATAACAAATAGTAATGGCAAGCCACTGGCTTACGGCCCTGCGTCGTCAAACGTTATACAACTGGTTACAGATAAAAGCATTACCGCTGATGAAGGTTACAAACTGAACATTACGCCTGCAAAGGTAGTGCTATCTGCCAAAACTGCATCAGGTATATTCAGAGGTATTGAAACCATCCGCCAGTTGTTACCGGCAGGTATTGAACAGGCGAATAGTAAAACATCACTTACTTTGCCTGCTGTTCAAATTACCGATCAGCCTGCATATGCCTGGCGCGGCATGCACCTGGATGTTTCACGCCACTTCTTTTCAATCGAGTATCTTAAAAAATATATCGACCGGCTGGCTTTGTACAAATTTAACAAACTGCATTTGCACTTAACAGACGACCAGGGCTGGCGCATCGAGATAAAGAAATACCCTAAGCTCACCGAATTTGGCGCATGGCGCACCTTTAATAACCAAGATTCGGCTTGTATCGAAAAATCAAAGGATAACCCTGATTTCGCTATCGACCCGAAACACATCATCAAACGTGATGGCAAGACGCTTTATGGAGGTTTTTACACCCAGGCGCAAATGAGGGATGTAATAGCCTACGCCATGAAAAGGCATATTGACATCATTCCGGAAATTGATATGCCGGGCCACATGATGGCGGCTATCAACAACTATCCATTCCTGTCGTGCACAGGCGGCAGCAAATGGGGCGAACTTTTTACTACCCCGATATGCCCATGTAATGAAAGCACTTATGAATTTGCCGAGAACGTTTACAAAGAGATATTCGCGCTGTTCCCGAGCAAGTATATTCATATTGGCGGCGACGAGGTTGACCGTACAAGCTGGGGCGAATCTGAAGCTTGTAAAGCCATGATGGCAAAAGAAGGGCTTAAAACATCAGCTGAGCTGCAAAGCTACTTCATTAACCGGATGGAGAAATTCTTTAATAAGAATGGCAAAAAGCTGATCGGTTGGGACGAGATACTGGAAGATGGCATCAGCTCGACCGCTGTGGTGATGTATTGGCGTAGCTGGGTGCCTAACGCGCCAATAAAGGCGGCCAAGAATGGCAATAAGGTGATCATGACGCCGGGAAACCCTTTGTATTTTGATAATGACCCGGATCAGAACTCGGTTTACAATGTTTATCACTTTAACCCGATACCCGAAAAACTGAACAAGCAGGAAGCCGCCAACGTGATCGGGGCGCAGGCCAACCTGTGGAGCGAACGCATCCCGACAGAAAACCGTGCGGATTATATGGTGTTCCCACGCATGACGGCACTTGCGGAAGTTTTATGGACAAACAAAAAGGACTACAAAAGCTATCAGCAACGCTTGCTGAAACAGTATCCGCGCTTTGATGCATTGAAGATCCACTACCGCTTACCTGATTTTACGGAGCTGGTTGAGAGCAATGTATTTACCGATGAAGCCACGCTTAATATAAGCAAACCACTACCGGGCTTAAAAATATTTTATACTACCGACGGTTCTTTGCCAACACAGCAGTCGAAGGAGTTCACCGGCCCGTTAAAGATCACTGAATCAAAAAATATTCGTTTGGTGGCTTATACCGCGTCAGGTGTTCGCGGCGATCTGTATAACCTGAAATATGTAAAGCAACCACTTGCCGAGCCGGTTAATAAAACCGGTTTACAGGAAGGCTTGGCGGTACGTTACTTCCCGGCATTCTACAAAAAAACAACATTAATACCTGACACTGCTAAAAATCAAGCTTTAACCGTGAGTACGGCTACAGTGCCCAAAGAGGCCACCGCACCGAGTTTTGGCCTGAAATACCGGGGCTACATTTACGTGCCAAGCGATGGCGTCTATACATTTTACTTAACCTGTGATGATGGCGGCGTATTAAAAATTGCTGACCGTTTAGTGGTTGACAACGAAGCCATGCACTCGGCCATTGAAAAAAGCGGACAGGTAGCTTTGAAAAAAGGTTTGCAACCGTTTGAGCTTAACTTTATAGAAGGTGGCGGCGGTTACTCGCTCAAACTACTTTATAGTAAAGACGGCTCGGCACCTGCCGAAATACCGGCATCCTGGTTAAAACATTAATCGACGTTAAATGAAAAAAATAGCCCTTGCCTCTCTCCTGTTGCAAAGCGCCTTGGCTTTTGCACAGCCTGCACCTAAGCCTTATGGTGTAACGCCATCTGCAGCGCAGCTTAACTGGCATAAGCTGGAGATGTATTGCATCATACACTACGGCGTTGATACTTATACCGATAAGGAATGGGGTTTTGGCGATGAAGACCCGAAACTGATTGACCCGGCAAAATTTGATGCCGTGCAGATAGTTCAGGCGGCTAAGGATGGCGGCTTTAAGGGCATAGTTATGGTAGCCAAACACCATGACGGACTATGCCTGTGGCCAACCAAAACTACCGACCATAACATCAGCAAAGCCAAATGGAAAAATGGCAAGGGCGATATGGTTAAGGAATACCAATTGGCCTGCGAAAAACTGGGTATGCAGTTAGGCTTATATTGTTCGCCTTGGGACAGGAACAATGCCTTTTACGGCAAACCTGAATACCTGAAAATATACCAGCAGCAACTGCGCGAATTATACAGCAATTACGGCAAGCTGTTCATCTCCTGGCATGATGGCGCCAATGGCGGCGACGGCTACTACGGCGGAGCCAACGAGACACGCAAAATAGATCGCACCACTTATTACGATTGGGCAAACACCTGGGCCATTACCCGTAAAATGCAGCCCGGTGCAACCATATTTGGCGATGTTGGTCCGGATGTGCGTTGGGTAGGTAATGAGGAAGGCCACGCGGGCGAAACAAGCTGGGCAACCTATACGCCTAAAGCATCGCAATCCGGCAAACAACCGGCTAATGGCGAGGTACTGTATGAGTTAGGCATTGAAGGCACGCGCAACGGCAAGTACTGGATGCCTGCGGAGTGCGATGTACCTTTTCGACCGGGGTGGTTTTATCATGCCAGTCAGGACGGAATGGCTAAATCGCCTTATACCCTGCTCGATCTGTATTACAAAAGCGTTGGCCGTGGCGCGGCGCTGGATCTTGGTTTATCACCAAATCGTGATGGTGTGATAGATGCCGATGATGTGGCCAAGCTGAAAGCCTTTGGTGAATTATTGAAGCAAACCTTTACTACTAATCTGGCTAAGGATGCCGAAATCACAGCCAGTAATGTACGTGGTAAGAACAGCAAGCTATATGGCACTAAATTCCTGACGGATACTGACCCTTTCTCGTACTGGGCAACGGATGATAAGATTAACACCCCAACGCTTACCCTGAGCTTTAAAAAGCCGGTTAGCTTTAACGTGATCCAACTGCGTGAGAATATTAAATTAGGGCAGCGTATTGAGGAAGTAGCTGTGGATGCTTATCAAAACGGAAAGTGGAAACAGGTAGCTACCGCAACAAGCATCGGTTCAAAACGACTAATACGTTTACCGCAAAATATTACGGCAAGCAAGGTGAGGCTGCGTATTGTAAAATCGCCGGTTAGCATTGCATTGAGCGATTTCGGCTTGTATAAAGAGCCTGTACACGTTACTGCTCCCGCCATCAGCAAAAGCCGCAGCGGCGAGGTTACCATCAGTACCGATGCGCCTGTATCAAACATTTACTACACGCTGGATGGCAGCACACCATCCAAGGTATCAACCCCATATAGCAAACCATTTGTATTGACCGATGGTGGCATCGTTAAGGCTATTGCCGTGGATGGCGATGTAACCAGCGAGGCCGCTAACGTAAAATTCGGCCTGAATAAAGAGAATTGGGAATTGCTGAACACCGCTAATAACGGTGCTGCGCAAGCTATTGACGAGAACTATCGTTCGGTTTGGATCACCTTGCAAAAGGATACTTCGGCAGCATTTAAACCAACTGAACTGGCTGTAGATATGGCCGGTGAGCAAACCATCAGCACATTCACTTACCTACCTCGTCAGGATAAGAAAACTGAAGGCATTGTTGACCGCTATACTTTTTACGTAAGTGATAATGGTACTGATTGGAAGGAAGCCGCAAAAGGTGAATTCTCAAACATCAAAGCTAACCCTGTTGAGCAGGAGATCAAACTGAATGCACCAATAAAAGCAAGGTATTTTAAATTCCGGGCCGATCACGTGATCAGCGGGAATGGTGTAGCGATTGCCGAGATCGGCGTTCGCTCAAAATAGATCAGGATGTGATCACACTTTTTTGTGCGCCGTGTACAGTTTTGGTATGCGGCGCGCAAATAAACCATAAGGCTAATAAAACGCCGTAACTCCCTCCCCTCTCTATCCACTCAAAAGCGGCGTATTGCGGGTACAAAAGTTCGGTTGCTACTTTCCAGATAAAAAACACCAGTAGCAAAGTACGGTTCGGTTTAACCAAAATAAACACGGCCGCGGCAATTTCGACAATGCCGTTCACCAAAGCTACATTTTCAGCCTGACGAAAACCCAGGGAATTGTATTGACCCATCAATCCCTTTTTGTGGAGCAAGTTTAACCAGCCATGTCCTGTAAGCAGTAAAAACGCCGCTATACGTAAAGCCAGCTGTACCAATTTAAGGCGATCAACCGATACAGATGCAGACTGCTTCATCTTGGTAAATAAAGATTTAAAAGACGGCTCAAATCCACACAAGAGCAATAAAGCTAAAGGCGCGCCATAGTTCCCGGCACGTTCAATCATCTCGGCAAAGGGCTCTCCTGATAATGGGCGCATGGATGCGGTAATTAAACCCCAGATAACCAGCCATAGCGTAACCGCACGTGTTGGATAGATCAGGATGCTGATACCCATTAAAATATCAACCATACCAACCACAGGCATTAGTTTGTAGGCCATCGCCTTGCCTATCCCGGCAACGGCAAAATAATTGCACCAGATGGGTTTGGTTATAATGCCAAATGCGCCGTGGCCAATAAAACACATGGCTACGGCGCATTGCAGTATAACATATACCGGCTTTACAGCATCAGTATTTAAAGCAGGTTTAAATATGGTTGCCTTCAGCGGCATCATTACATCAATCAGTTTACTTCATGGAATACGGGCGATCCGCCGCTTTTGTACCCCATTTAAGGTTGGGTTTGTTACCCATTACAAAAACCAGCTCGCCGCCCTTCATTAATTCGGTATGGCTAATATAAGCTTTTGTGTATGGTTTTCCATTTAAAGTAACGCTCTGTATGTATTTATTTTCATCGCTGTTATTACGTGCGGTAAGTTTGAACTTTTTGCCCTCCGGCAAGTTGATCACCGCCTCGTTAAACAGCGGACTACCAAACACATAATTACCGTTAGCCGGGTTAACCGGGTAAAAGCCCAATGATGATAGTACGTACCAAGCCGACATCTGGCCAACATCTTCATTACCGATGATGCCATCAGGTTTGGTAGTGTAAAACTCCTTCATAATGTAGCGTACCTTTTCAGCCGTTTTCCATGGCTTACCGGCGTAGGCGTACAGGTAAGTAATGTGGTGGCTCGGCTCATTACCATGCGCATACTGGCCTATTAAACCTGAAATGTCATCTGACGCCTTATCGCCCATATCACCTTCGGCAACAAAAAAAGTATCCAGCTTGGCCGCGAATTTTTTATCGCCACCTAACAGTTTAATCAGCCCTTCCACATCCTGCGGCACCAGCCATTGGTATTGCCATGCGTTACCCTCGGTATAATCGCCACGCTCGTGTATAGAACGGAACGGATCGAAAGGCTCCTTAAACTTGCCATCAGCCAGTTTAGCACGGAAGAAACCTGTTTTGCTATCGAAATAGTTTTTGTAGTAATTACCGCGTTTAGTGAAGTATTCGTAATCGGCAGTGTTGCCCATTTTTTTGGCCATCTGCGCGGCGCTCCAATCAGCTAAAGCATATTCCAAGCCCATTGATACCGACTCGGCAGTGCTATCAGCAGGTACATAACCTAATGATTTTACGAACTTGATACCACGCTCATCGCCCATGGCGGTAGCTTTTACAGCTTCCCAGGCCAGCTTTTCATCAAAGCCCTTGTAGCCTTTCAGGTAAGCATCAACCACAACAGGTATAGCGCTGTAACCCACCATGCAATTGGTTTCATTAGCCATCAGGTGCCATACAGGCAGTTTGCCTTGTTGCTTGTAAATGGCCAGCATGGTATTGATCATATCGCTCACTCGCTCAGGATGAAGCAGCGTGTACATCGGGTCGGCAGCACGGTAGGTATCCCACAACGAGAAGGTAGTCAGATTATTGAAACCTTCGTTTTTGTGTACTTTTTTATCAGTTCCCCAATAATCACCGTTAACATCATTAAAGGTTGATGGCGCTATCATGGTGTGGTACATGGCCGTATAGAAAACCTTTTTCTTATCCTCATCGGGCGTGGTAATGGCAACTTTGTTCAGCGCCTTATCCCAGGCGGCTTGTGCTTTGGTTACAGTGCCTGCAAAATCCCACCCCGGTAATTCAGTTTTCATGTTAAGCGCCGCGTTCTCTACACTTACCGGCGAGATACCCACTTTAACATAAACCTTTTCACCATCCTTAGTAGCAAAGGTAACTACACCTTTAGCCTTAACAGCCTCGATAGAGGTACCGGTTTTAACCGTGGTGCTATCATAAACGGTTAAGGTTTTAACAGGTTTCGAAAGGATCATGGTGAAATAGATACGCTGATCAACTGCCCAGCCCTCCGAGTAACGGTAGCCGGTAATGGTGGTGTCGTTCACCAGGGTAAGCGATGTTTTCATCGGCCTGTCCCAACCTATGCCCTGCTGCAAGTCGATCACGATGTGCGATTGATCGTTTTTAGGGAAAGTATACTCATGGAAACCAACCCGTGGCGTGGTAGTTAATTTAACGCCAATATTATATCGATTTAGCTTTACAGCATAAAAACCGGCGTTAGCGGTTTCTGACGAGCGGTTGAATGTTGATATAAATCCTGATTCCTGATCCTTAATACTGCCTTTGGCCACCTTGATGGGCCCTGTTGTAGGCATCAGGGCAATGTCACCTAGATCGCCGATACCGGTACCACTCAGGCGGGTGTGGCTAAAGCCAACAATGGTGGTATCGCTAATATGATAGCCAGAACACCAATCCCAACCCTCAGATACGTTTACCGGACCTAATTGTACCGCGCCAAAAGGCACGTTCGCCCCCATAAACACGTGACCATGAAAACCCGTACCAATATACGGATCAACATATTTTGAAAGGCCCGTTGGTTTGCCCTGCCCGAATGCCCCTCCGCACAATGCCGCCAGTGCTAACAGCGAGAAAATACTTTTTTTCATTTGTTATGTTTTGTAGACTATTGAATAGCCCGCCAATTTAACTCTAATTTAATTAACGGCGATGCTTGTTTCCTTCAAGTTCCAACCGCTAACGGTTACAGCCGGTGTGGCGGTATGCAGTTTTGGGTCGTAATTAATAGTTACAGTTTTGCTGGTGCCTGGCAATACCGATATATAGTTATCATTATAAAAAACCGGCAACATACGCTCTTTAGTATTGCTGTTTACTAATGATACACGGTTAAAGAATGCCAGCGGCGCGTTAGCCGGGTTGGTTAATGTTACCTCGACCTTGCCATTAGCTACCTTTTTAGCGGTAGCGGTTACTTTTGAGGCAGCCATGCTTTTTAAACCGGAGTATTCACCTTTAGCATCAGCCACCCAATAAATATTTTCGCTGACTATTTTTTGTGTATGATCCTGCAGTTGCAACACCAGGAATGCGCCTTTATCTTTTGCTACCTCATCCAATTGTTTTTTAACTGAAAGATACCGTTTGGTGGTAGTCGGCGTGACATCAGCGAATACTTGCGTAATCGGCGTTTCCTTACCTTCCAGATCAAGTATTTTAGCAACGATCATCAGGTTAGTATGCGTTTTAAAGGTATTATTGGCTACCATTACCATACCATCGCCAGGGTTGTACATAATGTGCAGCGGTTGGCTGCCATTAGTCAAGCCATACAAGCAAGCGTTCGGGTCGAGGTAATAATCATACATCTGGCCGCGCATAGCAGTCCACGGGTTTTGTGTTTTCCAGATGATGACACCGGTATACCAATCCCACATGTGCGAACTAAAGCCTTCCATTAAAGCACGGTACTGATCGTAATTCACTAATTGCGCTTTGTTGGCAAAATCCTCGGCATCTTTAACTTTGCCGTACTTATCTATAAAACCATCGTACCCGATATATTTATGATAATCCCAAACCGAATCAACTTTTGATTTACCGGTCGAGGCATCAAATTCCGGCGCGACCATGTTCTCTTTAGGGATGAATCTTTTTAAGGACGTATAATCGCTTACCCCTACCGAGCCAACCTCGGAGTTAAAAGGGAATGTTTTAAAATCCCAGAAAACAGATAATGGTTGGATGCCGTAAGGGCCATCGCCGTTACCACCCAATACGTTGCGCGACATGAGCTCTGAATTAGAGTACGACACGAACCAGCGAGTCGGATCAAGTTTAGGAAAAACGGTATCCTGCAAAGCAGCCAGAATATCCTGTGGAGGCGTGATCTCGTTACCGCCACACCATAGGGCCAGCGACGGATAGTTACGTACCATCTTTACCTGGTCAGACACCGAACGCATGTACAGGTCATGGTCATCAGGGTATTTACGGCGGGTCCACTGATCCTCGGCCTTCATCGGATCAACCCAACGACCGTTACAATCACCTGATCCCCAGAGATCCTGGAATACCAGCAAGCCATATTTATCGCAAGCCTTGTAAAACTCCGGGCGCTCCACGATAGCGCCACCCCAAATGCGGATCAGGTTCAGGTTCATATCGTGGTGATAGCGAACCTCGGCATCGTAACGCATATCTGAGAAGCGCAGCATCGCGTCGGATATGATCCAGTTACCACCTTTGATAAATATTTTTTGACCGTTAACATTCACCTGGCGGCTTTCAGTCTTTTCGTTCCAGTTGGTGGTGATCTGCCTTACGCCTACCTCAATATCTTCTTTTGATGATACCTTGTTATCGGCAGTTAAAAACTCAACCCGCAGATTGTATAGGTTTTGCTCACCATAACCATTTGGCCACCATAGTTTTGGATTTTTAAGCACGTAATCATCCAACTGAACATCAAGTGACGATGACGGCTTAAGGGTGATCTTTTTTGAAACCGTACCGTCTGCAATGGTATAACGCAGTGTACCTGTTACCGCCTGGGCCGTTGGGTTTTGCACCGTAGCAGCCACTTTTATAATAGCCGGAGCCTGCGGGCCTTCCGGCTGGCGCACGCCCGGAACTAAAGTAATTACATGTGGACTGATTACCGCTACAGCACCTGTTTTTTCAATGATCACCTTATCCCAAATACCGGTATTGCGGTCGCGCATGGGTTGTATCCAGTCCCAACCGGCGGTGTATTGCAGGCCTACACCTTTGGCAATGGTACCGTCGCCACCCTGGCCGCCGTTAGGATTGCCCACTACATCAGGCGGGTGAACTATGATAGCCAAACGGTTGCTGCCATTTTTGGCCAGCCATTTGGTTATGTTGTAGCGCTGACGCAGAAACATGCCTTTATGCAGCCTGGCATTCAGTTTATGCCCATTCAGATAAATATCTGAACTGTAATTAACACCGCGCAGGTTTAAATAAACCTGGTTATTGCCTTGTGGGGCAGCTTCTTTAAAATCTTTTACAAACCAGTAGGTATAGTAATCGCGGCCAACCTTGTAAATGTCAGGTATGCGCTGGTTATTCATGCCGTAAAACGGATCGGGCACCTGCTTGTTATTGAGTTGGGTAGTTAATACGGTTCCCGGTACGGTAGCCTTCTCCCAGCCCGACGTTGCAAATGATGCTTGCGACATTTTTACGCCATCAGCCTGTACGGTTGATGCTTTTTTGCATAACCAACCCTCATTTAACTCATACGTGGTTTGTGCCTTTGCGGCAGGCAGGCTAAGGGCCATGAGTAAACCCGAACCTAAACTAATCTGTGCTTTTAAAATACTTTTCCTGTTGATCTTCAAAACAATAAATAATTTTTATAAGTTTTTATTAGTAGATGATTTTGAACCCAGCGGCCTCTTTTAAACCGGCTTTTTGATATAGCGCTTTGTAATTGCTCACCACTACACCATCGGCACCGGCTTTCCATTTAACCTTTTGTTTGCTGCCCATTAACGTTACTTGCTTAGGCTTGCCCATACCCTCAATGTTTATGGTTATGTTATCACCTTGTTCACCTTCGGGTAAAACGTAAGCGTAGGCTATTTTTTGATCTTTTGATTTGGTATAGAATACATTGCCATTTGAATACGGCGCTACGGCGCGTGAGTTATAAATACCTTCACCATTGATCTTGATCCATTCGCCAATCGATTTCAGTCGATCGTAAGCGACAGGATCCCAATCGCCATCAGGGCCCGGACCAATATTCATCAGCAGATTCCCACCGCGCGACACAATTTTAACCAAAAGGTCGATAACATCATGTGCTGATTTGTATTTATCGCCCGGTACATAACTCCATGAGTTACCCATGGTTATACAGCTCTCCCACGGATAGCTTAACGGTTTTTCGGGCACTTCCTGCTCAGGCGTGGTATAATTTTCATATTGCCCGGCAACGGTACGGTCAACCACCATCAGTCCCGGCTGATGCTGCCTTGCCATAGCGGCTATCTTAGGCATATCAATATCCTGGTTAAACTTGATGCCGCGCTGCCAGTCAACAGCGGTATCAATGGTTTCCTTCGGCCTAACCCAGCCGCCATCAAGCCATAAAATATCCACCTTGCCGTAGCCCGTCATTAACTCCTCTATCTGATTGTAGGTAAACTTTTTAAATGCATCCCAGCGTTCCGGATATTTAGCCGGGTCATAGTTCACATTACGATCCTTTGGCGGAAAATATGGCCACCAGTAATCCTTTGAGTGCCAGTCGGGCTTGGAAAAATACGCGCCTATCATGAAGTTTTGCTTCCTGAAAGCGTTGAATATTTCCTTAGTAACGTTTGCCCTTGGGTTTGTTGAGAAAGGCGTTTTCTTATCCGTGATCTTATAATCTGTCTGCTTGGTATCAAACATACTAAAGCCGTCATGATGTTTAGTAGTAAATACTACGTATTTCATGCCGGCTTCGTTAGCTGCCTTTACCCATTTTTCAGGATTGAACTTTACCGGGTTAAAGGTGGTTTGTAAATTTTCGTAGGCCTTCAGGTAATTATTGTAGGTATCTGAGTACGGGCCTTTTCTTTGCGTCCAACCTTCATCCTCGGGGCAAATGCTCCAGCTTTCCACCACGCCCCACTGGCTATAAGTACCCCAGTGCATAAACAAGCCGAACTTAAGGTCCTGCCATTGCGCCAGTTTAGCCACCACCAACGGATCAGTTGGTTTTTCATACTTTTTAGACAGGTTGTGTGCCTGACCCAAAACGCCTGTGCTGTACAGCATTGCTGCCGCAGCAAAGACTTTACATATAGTAGATTTACTTATCATCAATTGTAACCGCCTTGTTTTGAAGGGCGTTTATTTTATTTATTAACGACTGACCAAGATGCTCGATTACCAATACCGAGCCACCCAGTAACTGGGCTTTAACATTCAGTTTGGATATAACCAAATCTGTTTCATTAGCTAATTGCGGTATGCAGTGCTCGTAAATAGCCTGCTGTATAGGCGATAACCACAACTTGCCAATAACACTACCCTTGCCGCTCAACACAATAGTTGATGGATTCATGATATGTATCAGCATAGCCAGCCCCCGCCCTATGTTGTAAGCGGCTTCTGATATCAGTTTTACCGAGAGCATGTCGCCCTTTATCGCTTCATTAATGATGGCGTTCGCATCAACCACATCATAGTTTTTCAAACTGCTTTTCTGCCCATTCTGCATTTCGAGTACGGCATTTTCGGTGATCGCTATTAACGACGAATCTGTTTCCAGGCATCCCCGTTTGCCGCACTTACATATTTTACCATTGTTTACCAATGATATATGGCTAAACTCTCCGGCCAGGCCGCTATGCCCGCGAAACACCTTATTGTCGAGTATCATGCCCAGGCCTATGCCCCAGCCGAGGTTAAGTATCATGGCATCATTCTGATCAACGGCGGCGCCAAATTTCTGCTCGCCCAAGGCTATCGCGGTCGAGTCGTTCTCAATAAAAACCGGCAATCCTAAACCCTGTTGTAGCTTTTCGGCCAGCGTGGTATTAGTATCAACATGCAGATAGCTGAGATTTATTCCCCGTTCAGTAGCTATAAATCCAGGCATGGTAACGCCCACGCTCAAAATACTGTCGACACTTATACCGGCACCCTTAATATACTGGTCAATACGCGCTACAAGCTCATCAGCCTGCATATCGTAAATTACAATTTTTTCCTTTACAATATCTTTTACAAACCGGTTGTTAAGATTGAGCACGGCATATTCAATATCATACTGGCTCATGGCAACCGATACAATAAAAAATGTATCAGGCACCAGAGAATACTTTAGCGGCTTGCGGCCACCGTTTGAGTCGGCATACCCCTTTTTCTCAATAACACCTGCCTTTATCAGCCCGTTTATTACCTTAACGGTGTAAGGTATACTTTTATTGATGTAATTACTTATTTCGGTGCCCGATAACGCGCTATGATAGCACAAACATTGTATAATGTTGGCATTATCATTCAATACAGACAGATCAGGTTGTAACATATTCCCTCGCTTACTTATTATTTACCTTGTTTAATACATGGCTTAACGCCTGCTTCCTTCATTCTGGCTATGATATAGCCGGCTACATTTTTCCCTTGTGTATTGCCTGTTTCTATGCTTTCTATATAGTGTATTCCTCCGTAAAATCTCGACATTCCGGCTTCGTCAGCTGCCTGACGGAATGAGTTGAATGATCGCTTTCCACTGCCGAAAGGTATTTCGGTATCATCATCGTATTTAAAATTATCGCCCAGCATATAGGTAAGTACCTCCGCCGACGCTGCCGATACTACCGAATGCCCGCTGGTATATTCCGGGAAAGGCGGCGTTTGTAAAATTGGCTGCCATTTTACATCCATATAACGGTTAATAAATGTTTCGGGGCGAATGCGGTTAGTGGCGAATTTTTCTTCCCAGCAAGCTATAAACGAATCCATCAGGGTCAGGCCTTCTAAAGTCAGCAAGGAGATTGTTTCGTCAAAAGTAAGCTTTGCCTGTTTTGATACCAGCGCGGTGATATGCATCCAATGCCCGCCCGGGCTGATCTTTTTATACCCGATAGACATATGGCCTGAGGTGGTTATGGCAAAGGGGTTACAATCCCAAAATAAGGCCTGGTTAATCTGCTCGTCGGTCAGTTTTTTTGAAGCCTGGTAAACCTCTTTAACCTGTTTGTAAAAGGCCGAGGTTGAATCTTTACTAAAGGGTGTAAGCGGTGCCGGTTTACATTGCGTAGCGGTATCAAGCACCATGGTGCGTATAGTACGCCAATTTGGTTCAACCGCTTCAAAATAACCCGGCGGCGTGGGGTACCAGTAGCCTTCGCCCTGTAGTGGAGTATAGCGTTTTAAAGCGCTGAGTTTATTATATCTGTCGCCTTTTGAAAAGTTAACAGCATCAACGGCGGCCTGCTGACCTACCTTAATTGAATTGTTGATTATATCCTGCTTGATGCCTGTTTTTTTAACCTGAGTGATGAAAGCGTCCTGATCATCCTTAATTAAAAAACCCGATGGCAACATAAGCTTTGCTGTTTCCAGAATGCTATAATAGCTGGCAATACGGTAATCGTACACAGCTTTCACCGTATCAATACGGTGCGTAGGCGAATAGCTTTTAATAAGTTTATTGAGTTGTGGATTACTCTTGTTATGCACGCTTACAATATTGTATGCCCCGAGCATACAGTAAGCGTAATACCGCGCGGCGACAGGCGGACTAACCACATCGTGCACCATAACCATGCTCACGTTATGCAGCGCATGGCCAGGCCACATATAATCCGGGAAATCATTGCCGCGTTGCTGGGCCTTGCCGGTTGCGGCAGTAAACAATGCTGTAACAAATACTAACCTTTGTAAAATTCTTTTCATCAGTATTTATAAAATTGCAATGGTCCCTCAGCTGTACCCACCACTAAATATTTATCCTTGCCGGCTTTCAATTGAACAGCCGATTTAACATCGCCGGTTGCTGATAAACCTGAAACCGGCTGAGGCACATAGGTAAATTTACCTTTGCCGTCACCTTTCAATAAGGCGCCGTAACCCGCGTCAATGCTGCTAAATTTCAGTCGGTTGTCTGAGTGATTACCCAGCAGCAGCAGATCGATATTTTTATCGTTATCAAAATCGCCGGTCAAAATTTGCGTTGTAACGGTAAACTGTGCTTGTACGGGTAAAGGAACAGCTTGAAACTTTCCACCATTATTAATAAAACAGGTAGTTTCAGTTGTATTGACGCTTAGCATATTAGCCTTTTGTAATTCCTCGGGCGTAAATATCTCTTTCATGGTAGCATCAGCGTAAGCGCTGTAGGATGCAAACCTACGGCGCATCGGGTAAATTTGTTCGTTTAGCTCATCTCGACTAACAAACGGATAGCTTTTGCCCTGCACATAAAAATTAAGGAAGGGGTCGATAGAGCCGTTGCCATCGAAATCCGCATAGTATAATTCAGCCGGTTGCTTTTCGGTAGCGCGCAATACGGTGTTCAAGCCCATATTGCCGGCGATGATATCAGGTTTACCATCGCTGTTTACATCAGTTACAGCCAATGCCATCCATACACCTTTTTGAGGTGTTGTAAAATATTCGGCTGTTTTATCAACGAAACCGCCCGGCGTGTTCAGATAAACCATTATTGGCATAAACTCACCACAAACAACAAGATCGGCGCGTTTATCATTATTCAGGTCAATCCATCGGGCATCCGTAACCATGCCCGGTTTGGCGGTTGAGGTTATGGTGAATTTGCCCTTGCCATCATTCAACAGCCAAAAGCTATCCGGCGCTGTTGGGTATTTACCGGGTATCACCCTGCCGCCTACAAATAGGTCAAGGTCGCCATCGTTATCAAAATCAAACGGACGAACGCATGATTTACTGCTTGCCCCTATTGCTGAAGGTAGTGCCGTTGGCGCCCAAGTGAAGTTGCCTTTACCATCGTTAATATAAAGCTCGTCTTCAAGGTTACCGGTGTTGGCCTCATAGGTTGCGTAACCACCTTTTGCCAGGTACAAATCAGGGAATTTATCGCCGTTGGCGTCAAAAAACGCAGCGGCGGCCACTGTACCTATGTTTTGATCATTCCCTCGTTTGAGATCAGTTTCCTTAAACGTACCAGTTTGCTGTTGCAGGTAAACTTTCCCTACCGTTGTATTATCAGCACTGCTGATGTAAATATCCTGCAGGCCATCGCCATTAACATCGGCAGTAACCATAACCGGCGATGTTTTGGAATACATGAACATCATCAACAACTGGCGCTTAAAATCATTTATAGCAAGGGCCTGTTGGGTAAAGTCAATCAGCGGCTTTTCTTTTTTAAATACCATTTTTGTTAAGAGCGCAGGTTCTTTGAACGGTGTACCGGAATTTTGCTCCACCTGCAAACGTTGATTTATGGCGGGAGCGTTTATAAGCTGTACGCTTTGATCGGGCCAGACAACTTTAAGCGAATCCACTTTTTTGCTGTCACCCAAACCAAAATTCAGTGTGGTTGATGTACTGCTTAAATAGCCGCGGTTAGGGTTTACCTCCTGGTATTGTGTACCTGTCGAGGCGTATAAATAAACCTTTGCCCCTACTGCGTTAGAGTTCGGTTTTTTGCCGTTTAGCTTAATAGCAAGATAATTATTATTGGCAGCGCTACGGGTATTCTCATAAATTGAGGCCGGCTGATTGATGTTGTTCACCACCAAGTCCAGATCACCATCATTATCCAGGTCAGCGTAAACGGCGCCGCTTGATATGCTCGCTTCCGTTAACCCCCATTCAGTTTGCTTATTGCTAAATGTCAGGTTATGGTTGTTGCTGAAGATGTAATTGGGCAATTTGGTTGATGTCATCGCTTTGATCAGATCCATCAGCAGGAAAGGCTCCTTATTCATAGCCTTTTTTATTTTGTAATCGCCCCAGTAACGTAAAAAGTCCTTGTTGGTATAATCGCGCAGGTAGCCATTGCTGATGAAGATGTCCTTATAACCATCATTGTCAAAATCAGCTATCAGCGGGCACCAGCTCCAGTCTGTAGCGGCAACACCGGCCATGTTCGCTATTTCGCTGAACGTGCCGTCGCCATTGTTTAGCTGCAGCATGTTTCGCATATATTGTTTGTAGAGATCCTGTTTAAGCATCAGCTCAAACGACTCATAGTTTTCTTCGAGTTGTAATGATTTTTGCCTGTGGTTATCCTCCGGCAACATATCAAGGGTTAGGATGTCGGGCAGGCCGTCGTTGTTATAATCGGCAATATCGACCCCCATTGAGAAATGCGACAAATGCCTCAGCATTTTCTTTGACGCATCAGTAAAAGTCTTGTTGTGATTGTTGATGTAAATGTAATCGGGCTCGTTGTAATCATTTGTCACGTAGATATCCTGCCAACCGTCCTTATTTATATCTGAAATGGCAATGCCCAAACCAAATGTTAACGGATTTTGAATGATACCCGCCTTGGTAGATATATCGGTAAATTTATTATTATCATTCTCAAACAGTTTGTTGCCTGCCAGCATATCCGTTTCGTTTTTGTAACGGGCCAGCTCCATGTTATCAATTTTTTTGATGTTATGGTTAAGCAGGAACATGTCAAGGTCGCCGTCGTTATCGTAATCAAAAAACGCGGCTTGTGTACTGTAACCCGGGTCGTCAAGTCCGTAGGCTGCTGCCTCTTCGTTAAATTTGTTATTACCCTGGTTGATGAAGAGCTGATTTCGGCGCTTGTCGTTCTCAACCTTGCCTGAATAGCAAACGTAAATATCTAAAAGCCCATCGCCGTTAACATCGGCCATGGTAACGCCTGTTTTCCAGGAGCCGGAGCGTCCGGGTAAGTCTTTGCATGCATCTTTGGTGATGTCCTTAAATTTTAATCCGCCTAAATTGAGGTATAACTTATTGGGCTGCATGTTGGCGGTAAACATCAGGTCCATTAAACCGTCATTGTTAATATCTCCCGCGGCCACACCACCACCGTTATAGAAGTATTCGTACGAAAGTACGTTAAGCGATTCCGTTTCATTTATGGCATTTGAAAAGGTAATGCCTGTTTGTTTGGCATCAAGCTGCCTAAACAAAGGCTGCTGCGCAAACGCAGTAAAAGGTACAGCAAATGCCGCCGTAACACACAAAGCGAACGATCTCAAACCGGCCATAGTAAACTGCATCGGAAGAAAAAATGGAAAATAAGCGGAGAAAGAATAAGTATTAATTACGGCCCCTTGCAGGGCCGTAATTAATACTTATAAGGAAATTGTTATTGTTTATCCCACCAAACACGGGTTGCAAAGTTATCAGGACCCTGGCTTTGAACAGCCGCCTGGTAATTAGCACCGTTGGTTTGTAATAACGTAGTTGGGTAAGGCATTCTGCGTGGAACCTGACCTGTGATAAACTGACCTGGGTAGGTTATTGGCGTTAACACAGGGAAACCAGATCTTCTCCAATTAGCAAACGTTTCATTGAAATTGAATGTAGTTGAAGTAGCCACATAATATTCCATGTTAATTTGCTCTAAAGCAGTTGCCGAAACTAATGGATGCGCAGCAACATACGTTGCAATGGCAGTGCTGTTAACAGCAGCAGCTCCTGAAGTGTTATACTGAGCAAGTGAAGCCATGTCGGCAGTTAATGCATTAGCATAATGTGTAGCGGCAGATCCTGTACTCCATCCTCTTGTAGCGGCCTCAGCTAACAATAGCTCAGATTCGCCATAGGTATAAATAAAGTTCGCACTTGTTCTTTCAGCATAAACCTGTAAACGTGGGCGAGAATATTTACCCAGAGGTGCAGGTGCATCGGTAGCAGAAGCGGCCGGAGTTGCGCCTGGATAGTTAGGAGCGTTAGAAATATCTCTTGAACCACCGGTAGTTACATAACCATTTGGCATACCTATTTGCAGGCTGTAAGTAGTGACACCCGGTTTAGTACGATCCTCATTAGCAGCCTTACCGTTACCATCGGTAATCTCTGCGATAGCGGATACACGAGGGTCATTGGTTGATTTCATGAAATCAATCAATGTTTTACCCCAACGTACTTCCCTAAAGTCATCAGTAACCAGTAACGCGTCAGAGTTACTGCTGGTGTTACCGTTAGCATCGGTCATTACCTTCGCGTTATCAGAAATAGAGCTCATAGTGCCGCCGGCATAGGCTTTCTCAGCATATGTTTTAGCTGTGGCAGCGTCAACCTTGGTTAAACGCATTGCAGCCTTCAGCATTAAAGAGTAGCCTAAACGTTTCCACTGCGCGATGTTGCCGCCGTAGAAAAGGTCTGCCGTAGGAGTTGCTTTTGATGCATCAAGTGCAGCAGTAGCTTGCTCTAATTGTGACAGGATGGCTTTGTAGATATCCTGTTGTTTGTCAAATACCGGCTCAAAAATACCATTTTTAGCTTGTGAAGCCTGTGAATATGGCGCGTCACCATGTAAATCAGTTACACGCTGTATAAACATCGCTTGTAAAATTGTAGCGCAAGCGTCAAGATTAGCATACTCAGGTTTGTCTTTAATAAGATTTTTCATCTCATAAACCAATGACAATGCCTGGTAGCTACGGTTCCAGGTACGGTTAAAGTAACCGGTACCACCACCACCGTAAACATATTTGTCGCCATTGCTGTAGTAGCTGAATGTTGACGCTAATGACTGCATCCACATACTTTGAAACAGCAACTGATCATATCCCGTTTGTGAAAACGTCATTTGCGCCTGCGACATCAGGTAGTTCGGGTTGATCAGTTCATCGGTTAATTTGTCGGGCTGCGTATTTACCTCTTCAAAGTTTTTGGTACAGCTTGTTACAAGCGAAGCTCCCGCTAACAAAAACCCAATAATATATCGTTTTTTCATCTCTTTAGTTTTTGAATTTAAAGTTTACGTTTAAACCATAAGTTCTGGTGAAAGGTAAGCTGGTACCTTCAATACCGGCATATCTTGGATCGGCAGAGAAACCTGACTCAGGATCGATGTTTTTGGTCTTTCTCATGATCGTCCAAAGGTTACGGCCTACTGCAGAAACACCAATGCTGCTGAATGGAGTACCTCTCAGGAATGCAGCGTTAAAGGTATAACCCAAAGTTATCTGGCGTAATTTGATGAAACTGCCATCTAACACAGATACAGCGCCTACGTTACGAGATAAAGCCTGGTAGTAAGTTTGCGCAGGAGCAGCAGTAGTGTTTGTAGCACCTGACTCGGTAACACCCTGACCAACTACACCGCCTTCACGGCCTTCCAGTGTAAGCTTATTTAAACCTCTGAAGATACTTCCGTTTTCGGTAGCTGATAACACTTTGTTACCAAAGCGGTAATCAACCAGGAAGCTCAGATTAAATTGCTTGTAGTTGAATGTGTTGTTAAAACCACCGTAAATTTTAGGGATGGTTGAGCCCATGGCTTTCAACTCACCGCGTTGTGGCAACCCGTCAGCATCATAAACGATGTTACCGGCAGCATCACGTTTGTAATCGCTGGCCAGAATTTGCGGACCGGCCATACCCACTACAAGCGCTGTGATAGCAGTACCTGAACTTGCCGCAGGGCGATAAGTACCAAAGTTTACGTTGTTTTCCAAATCATCAGTTGACAGAATCTTGTTCTTAACGAAGGTAAAGTTGAAAGATGGTGTCCAGCTGAAACCTGATTTTCTTACCGGTGTACCATGAATTTCAACCTCTAAACCACGGTTTTGAGTTGAGCCTGTAGCGATGTAACGGTTAGTATAGCCCGCGGTCCAGTCAGTTTGAGCATTGATGATCTCGTCCTTGGTTTTACGTGAGAAATAAGTAACATCAAAACCGAACCTGTCGCCCCAGAATTTCATCTCCAAACCAGCCTCAAGCTCTTGCAACTTGTATGGTTTTAAAAACAAGTTAGGCAACTGACTGCTAAAACCTGCAGCAGGTACACCGTTAATTGAGTTATTCAGATCATAATACACCCTATTTGAAAATGGACGAGCGTCAGCGCTTGTTTGCGCATATGATAAACGTACTTTACCTAAATCAAGCCCATTTATATGATATAACTCTGAGAAGATAAAGCTACCTGCAACAGATGGCGAGAATATACCAGGACCAACTGTTTTAGAAATCGAGCTATAATAGTCATAACGGCCTGTAGTACTTAATACTAAGAAATTCTTGAACGAAAAATCGGCTGAGTAATATGCTGAATTTACCTGATTCGCTAATAAATCACCTATAGGTCCGGAATCTCTCGTTTTAAAGTTTTTTAAGCTGTAGAAGTATGGAATGATAAATCCGTTTTGACCATTGATAAAGGTACCAGTGTAGTTTGACTTACGAATGTTACCACCAACACTCAAATCCAAATCCAACAAATCTTTCACCAAATTACGCTTAGCGTTTATCAAAACGTCAGCATTAAATTCAGTTGTCTGGGTGTTGGTTTGGTTCATAGTACCGTTATCGTTACGGTAAGCAGTACCTGTCGGCTCAATATCAACCCTTAAATCATTACTGTTGTCATAACCTAAACGGCCTTGAACATATAACCAGTTGGTTAAATCGTATTTTGCAGAAAGTGAAGAAATTAAACGATTACGTTTCACATTTTTCTGGAAAAAGTTAGCTGCAAAATATGGGTTGGTCACATATGTATCATCCGTAAATGTTAACTCTTTACCGTCAGGCGTAGTACCCGGAGAAAGGGTCTTGATATCCTGGTTTGGGGCCAGGAAAAGACCGTTGTTCGGGTTACCCGGACCATCGCTTAAGCCTGATCTGTTCTTTGAATTTTCAAGCACATAGTTAGCTACCACATTAATATTTAACTTTTTGGTAACTTGCTGGCTACCATTAAAGTTAAAAGTTTTTCTATCTAAATAGCTGTTGGGTACAATTGAATTGGCACGAAGGTCAGACAGTGATAAACGGAAAGCACCTGTTTCATTACCACCCGTAAATGACGCGGTATTGGTAAAGCTTGGCGCGGTACGATAAAAATCAATGTAATTAGATACCGGAGAATACGGATGCATTTTACCGTCAATCTGCATTACATCAGACCCATCCATTTTGGTACCCCAGGCAAGGCTGCCTGATAAACGGGCAGCATCAAGCGTAGTAGGTTTTACACCTTGTATACCTTGGCCATACACTTGCTGGAAATCGGTATTATCAACCGCTTTATCAAACTGAACGTTTGTGTTAAATTCAATACCAAATTGAGAGTTCTTTTTACCTGACTTAGTAGTAATTAAAATTACACCATTAGATGCACGTGTACCGTAAAGCGCAGATGCAGTTTGGCCTTTAAGTACGGTCATGCTTTCAATATCGTCAGGGTTGATGTTTGAGATACCATCACCATAATCGGCACCGCCCCACTCGCCTGACTGGCCTCTCTGGGTGTTATCCATCGGCACACCGTTGATAACGTAAAGCGGACCGCCTGCTGTAAAGCTGGTTAAACCCCGCAATAATACCCTTGCTGATGAACCGGGACCGCCGTTTGAACCGCCAACACTTAAACCGGCAACGCGGCCTTGTAGTGATAACGCCACGTTGGTTTCTTTCGCCTTGTTTAAAGCATCACCATTTACAGTTGTCACTGAGTAGCCCAGTTTCTTTTGTTCTTTAGTGATACCTAAGGCTGTTACAACAACCTCTTTAAGGTCGTTTTGTGCAGGCTGTAAGGTTACATTAATAACCGTTTTACCGGCCACGGCTACCTCTTGAGTGGTGTAACCTATAAATGAGAATACCAACGTACCATTATCGGGCGCGTTGATAGAAAATTTACCTGAAGCATCGGTAACGGTGCCCGCGGTTGAGCCTTTAACGGCTACCGATACACCCGGAAGCGGAGCTCCCTTTTCATCCACTACTCTACCGGTTACGGCTACAGGGGCTATTGTTTTTTTAACTGATACCGGGGCCGCTACAACAGTGTTGTTAAAATTGGTTGCGGCCACGGCTAACATAGAGAACTTAAAAATTAATGAGGCTTTTTTTAGCCAATACTTATCCCTTACACCCGATGGATGTTCAAAATATTTCATAATTTTACTCGGTTAAAGTGACTTGATTATCAGGCAATAACAGCTGCCACTGGCATTGCCCTTAGTTAATTAGTTTCTTGCAGGAATTATTGATCATAATTCCTGTTTTTTTTTGCGGAGTACCGTTTATCTCATATTATATATCTTGTTTTAAGGTTAATAATCAATTAATAACATACATGTTTTTTTTAGCGCTGTAACCCGGCTGTACGGCAATAGAACCCATGTTTATATTGAGCACCGCAAACCTTGATTTATATTGGAAATTTAATGACGAGATTTTTTTTGCAATATCGATTGCAGAATTTATTAAAAGCTTAATCGACATTAAGTCGCGAAGGGCTCCTTTTGATTTATGATTAATATAACAGGTAAAAATTTTATACATATAATACCAGCTGCAATTAATTTTAAATGTATTGGCAATTTAACATTAATGTTACAAATGCAAAACAATTTTTAATTTTTTTTTATAAACACAATTCCAAATATTAAAAAACTGTAATCTTGACAATACTTTTTAAATATTTTAATTATTCACGAATATATAGTTTATTATTTCATTTAAAAAAGCCTCGATTTGAATTTTTTAATTGACTGTTTGACAGTTAAATTTAACAACAATAACCCATTTATGATTTTTGTAAGATAAATCGTTACAACATTGAAAAATTTATAACAATTATGCTGACTAATTAAAGGTTTAGCTAAAATGGTTTACCTCTTGTAAAATAAAATTAGCTTTGCTTTTTTTACAACAATCAATTGTACCTGAATGAATTTAGCCAATAACCCTGCTACCGTACCGGCCCTTATACAAAACATAGTCAAAAACATTCACCCTGAGGATCAACCTTTCTTGAGCCATAAAGTAAAAAATGAGTGGATTGATATAACCTATAAACAGGCGCTTGAAAAAATTAATGCCTTATCAGCCTGGATGCTGCACATCGGCATTAAAAAAGGCGATCACCTTGCACTGATGATCGAAAATGGACCGGACTATATATATTACGACCAGGCATTACAACAAATAGGCGCGGTCAATACGTCCATCTACCCTACGTTGAGCGAGGCAGATGTGGAGTACATTTTGAATGATTCACAGTCGCGCATTATACTGGTAGGTAACCCTTTTCTCTTCCGTAAGATACAAAAGGTGGCTAATAATTGCCCGGCGCTCATACGCATTATACCGGCGTTTGATGAATTTGAAAAGCATATTTCAGTCCAGGCATTAAACGCAGGCATTATAGGCTTTAAGCAGGTTATCGCTGAAGGCACGTCGCTCCTAAGCCAATACCAGGGCGACATAAACATTGCCCGCGAAGCAATACTGCCGACAGATATTTCATGCCTTATATATACATCGGGCACTACCGGCACGCCAAAGGGTGCTATGCTTACCCATCAAAACCTAACTTCTAATGTTTGGGCCAGCCTGGAGCAGATCACTGTAGTTGAAAAAACAGATGTGTTTTTATCATTCCTGCCCCTGTCCCATGTATTTGAACGGACAGCCACCTATCACATTTGCCTGGCAATGGGCTGTAAGATAGCTTTTGCTCAAAGCCTTGAGTTGCTGGCAAAAAACATGGGCGAAGTAAGGCCGACCATTATGAACTGTGTACCACGACTGCTGGAGCGTATACAGGACCGCGCAATGAAAACCGGCACCGAAGCAGGCGGCTTTAAAGCAAAAATATTTTTATGGGCATTAAGTATTGGCCGTAAATATCGCTATGCGTTGGAGGCCGGCAAATCACCAGGATTGATATTAAACACTCAAAATAAACTTGCTGATAAATTGGTATTCAGCAAAATAAAAGAGAAAACAGGTGGCCGCCTCAAGTTCATGATATCGGGCGGCGGTGCGTTGCCTAAAAACGTCGGTGAGTTTTTTGGCGATTTGGGGATTAAAGTATTAGAGGGGTATGGATTGACGGAAACATCGCCGGTAATGAGTGTTAACGAGCAGGACCGGCAGGTTTATGGCACAGCAGGCCGCGTAATACCGGGCATTGAAGTGGCCATACAAAACATTGATACCAAACAGATATACACTATCCAAACACATAAAAGTTTTAAGCCTGATTTTGAATCGGAAGAAGGCGAAATTATCGTGCGCGGCCATTGTGTAATGAAGGGCTATTGGAACAAACCCGAAGATACCGCCGCCGCCATTGATAAGGATGGCTGGTTTCATACGGGAGATATTGGCCGCTTCTTTAAAGGGAACATACAGATAACCGACCGGCTAAAAAACATGCTGGTAAACGCTTATGGTAAAAACGTTTATCCTACCCCGGTTGAAAACACTTACCTCAAAAGCCCGCGTATCGAGGGTGTATTTTTAATCGGCGACAGGCGCGAATACATAACGGCGATCATCATCCCGTCAAAGGATGCGTTGCAAACGAAGTTCGGCTTGCCTGAGAGCTTTTTTGAGCAGGAAGAAACTTTTATTGATGATACTGAGATTGTTAAATGGATTGCTGAGGATATTCGGAAATACTCAAACGAATTAGCCAAGTTTGAGCGCATTAAAAACTTTAAGGTTAAACGCAAACCCTTTAGCATGGACGATGGCGAAATCACGCCGACCATGAAAACCAAACGCCGCGTTATTGAAAAGAAATATGCCGAGGCGATTGAAGACCTGTACGCTGCCGAAGCAGATGATGCATTATAGAACTGCGACTACTGCGCAACAATTTTGAATTCGGTACGCCGGTTTAGCTGGCGGCCGTTTTCGGTATTATTGTCGGCAATGGGCTGTGTTTCGCCATAACCTTTAAATATTAACCGAGCTGCTGGTATTTTAGCGGCTATTAAATAATTATATACCTCCTTCGCCCTGTTTTGGGATAATGTCAGGTTCAAGTCGTCATTACCAACATTATCGGTGTGGCCTGAAATTTCAACCTTAACATTAGCGTTTTCGTTTAAAAACTGTACCAGCTTAGCAAGTTCAGCTTTTGATTCGGGACGAAGATCAAACTTGTTAGTATCAAAAAATATATTGCGCAGCACCACCTTCTTCCCTATTTCAATCGGCGACAGTTCTACATTTATAATAAACGGTGATTTGGGCTCACGGTCTGCCAGCGAGAAATTCTCCGAACAAAACAGATACCCACTTTTGGATATATTCAACCCGTAATTTTTACCGGAAGTAAGCGTCGCCAAAAAGCCACCATCTTCTTCACCGCTATAGTCCTGGTAAACAATATGGTTTCGCTCAAGGTCAACAATCTCCACATCCGCTTCAATAGGCTTTTTGGTTTTAGCATCAGTTACCTTGCCTTTTACATAGGTAACCAGCTTTGGCCGGGCTTTAACCGGCATTTCAAACTTATAAATATCAAAACCGCCGCTGCCCTGTAATTTGTTTGACGAAAAGAAAGCGTAATCGCCCTGCGCGGTAAGGGTAAGCCCGTTCTCATCCCCGCTTGAATTAATGGGATAACCAAGATTTTCGGGCTTCTGCCATTTGCCATTGGCATCGAGCCTGCTCACAAACAAGTCCTTGTTGCCTAAACCCGGCCAACCATTTGAGCTAAAATAAAGCGTATTATCATCCGGGTGGATAAACGGCGATTGCTCATCATAAGGCGTGTTTACACTCGGCCCCAAGTTTTCAGGCTGACTCCAGCCTTTATCAGTAAGAGTTGTTTTCCAAATATCGTAGCCACCCAGGCCTCCGGCTTTGTTGCTCACAAAATACAAAGTTCGCCCGTCGGCACTTATAGAAGGCTGCGATTCCCAAGCTCCCGTATTAACCGGCGGATTAATGCCTACCGGTTTACCCCAACCCTCGCCATGCTTTTGAGCTATATAGATATCGCATTTACCCCTGCCATCAGGCCGGTTGCAACCGGTAAAAAACAAGTAGCGCCCATCCTGCGATATAGATTGCGAACCCTCATTGTATTGCGCCGTATTGATGTTTGCGCTTAAATAAACCGCAGGCTGCCAGTTACCATCCTTCTGTTCGCTTTTATAAAAATCCTCATTATTGTTTATCTTACGGGTAAAAATCAGCATGCTTTCGTCGGCAGTCGCAACCGGCATATACTCATCATCAGCAGAATTTACGCCCGTACCTAAATTTATTGGCTTAAAAGCTACCGGATTTTTTACAGCTTGTATGGAGAAGTCGCAATCGGCAATCAGCTTTTGCGCGTAAGCCATATTTTGGAGCGTGATGTTGCCGAATGTTAGATATTTTTGTAAGTGTGATTTTGCCTCCGGGTATTGTGCTTCTGTTATTTCAGCCTCTCCTGCCTTCAGATAAACTGCCCGGTTAAACTCCGGATTCGCCGCTATCGCTTTTCGATAATAAATAACCGCTTTACCAAATTCACGCTTTCTTCGCCATAGATCGCCTAACTGAATATGCGCCTCAACAAACTTGTCATCCTCAGCAACGGCTTTGGTTAATTCGGCAATGGCCTCATCAAACATCCTGTCGTCCATTAGATGATTGGCAGCTACAAAATGCTTTATAGCCTGCTTGTTGCTACTGGTGTATTGGCCGTTTTGGCAAAAAGCAACCGAAGCCGTTAATGTGAAATACAGCAGAAAAAAAACGTATCGCATAGGTTACAATAACGATGGTTAGTAACCCAAGTTACAATAAATCAAGGGATATTTAAAAACTTGTGCGTTTGCAGCGAAATTTCCCACTGCGGATTGTTCATTACATAATCCACGATCAGCGGGGTCATCTCCTTAGCGCGCGACCATTCCGGCTGTAAAAACAGCTTACAATCAGGCGATACGGTTTTGGCATGCTGTTCGGCAAACTCAAAATCCGACTTGTTGAATATAATAACCTTAAGCTCGTTCGCCATTACCGCTACATCCGGCGACGGCGACTTGAATTTTTTAGGAGAAAGGCAAATCCAGTCCCAATTACCGGATAAAGGATAAGCACCGGATGTTTCGATAAACGTGCGGATTCCGTTTACTTTTAGTTGTGTAGTAAGATAGTCTAGATTATATATCAGCGGCTCACCACCTGTAACCACCACATTTTTTGCAGGATGTTGGGCAGCGTGTTCAACAATAGTATCTGCCGATGTAAGCGCATGTAGTTCAGCATCCCAGCTTTCCTTAACATCACACCAATGGCAGCCCACATCGCATCCGCCCAGCCGAATAAAATAGGCCGCCTTGCCGGTATTGTATCCCTCGCCCTGTATCGTGTAAAACTCTTCCATTAAAGGAAGCAATGTGCCGTCGTCCGGTATTTGATGTGCCATACTAATAGTCGGCAAATATACACATTAGCGGCTTAGCCAATTTTTTAAGGCTTTTTTATTTTATTGAATATTAGTTATTTTACTTTAAATTTACCTTGATGAAAAAAATCTACCTACCTATCACCCTCATCGTCATGCTTTTGCTTTCATCATGTGTTGATGTTGAAGAGCGTTACAGCTTCGCTGCAGATGGATCGTGCAAAGTGGTTTACGGCTTTGATATGAGCCGTGCTATATCCGTACTGCAAAACCTCATGACCGACTCGTTGCGCACCACGCCGCAATTCGCGATGAAAAAGGATACGGTGCTTAACTTTTACAGCGCCATACCTGACAGCATCCAGCGTTCCATGACGGCGGAAGATATTAATCTGGCACAAACCAGCGACCTGGCGGTTAAGATGGACCTGCAAAAAAGCCTGATGAACGTGAAAGTAAGCCATTATGCCAAAAACACTGCCGACCTGGAATACTATTTGAAAAACATCTCAAAAATATCGCGAAACAGCCAACTCAGCGCACTCACAAAGGGACAAGGCGGTAGCACGGAGGCCGACTCGAAATCGTTAATAGGCAGCCAGGATTATTATACTTATGAGATAACCCCTACCCGTTTCAGGCGCATAGTGGATAAAATAAAGTTTAACGCGTTTTTAAAACGCACGCAATCAACGTTGATTATGGCCAAGGCTATGCTAATTGATATGCCGTACAAAGTGGTGCTTAACTTTGCCAAGCCGGTAAAAAAAGTAAATAACCCAAAGGCCGTACTATCTGCCGACAGGCGCAGCGTTACACTAACCACCGATATGGACGAAATTACACGTAACCCGGCTGTAATGAACCTGCA
Organism: Mucilaginibacter roseus; assembly: GCF_021215455.1. Taxonomy (GTDB): domain Bacteria; phylum Bacteroidota; class Bacteroidia; order Sphingobacteriales; family Sphingobacteriaceae; genus Mucilaginibacter; species Mucilaginibacter roseus. The sequence goes on from NZ_JAJPWV010000005.1 coordinate 308,151, forward strand.
GGTAGATTTTTAAATGAAGTGGTTTAAGATTGATGATGTGCAGCCCGACGATACCTTTATAAAGAAAGTGAAAGCTGATGGCAAAAGCATATGCGTAGTTGGCTATGAGGGAAATATCTATGCACTATCAGCGCGTTGCCCGCATGCCGGTGAAGACCTGAGCCGCGGCTGGTGTAAGGAAGGCAAGCTGGTATGCCCGGTACACCGTTTCTCCTACTCACTCGAAAATGGCCGGGGAAGTAGCGGACAAAATGATTATGTGCGCACCTATCCGATTAAAATAGCAAAGGGTGAAGTGTTTGTTGGTGTGAGCTCCTTTTGGCAAAAAATCAAAAGTTTATTCAGCCGCAGCGAGTCCTTTTTTGAAGAATGAGAATGAAGAGTGGCCGTATTTGCGTTGCTCCACAAAAGCAGGATGATTGCTTAAATTTTGCATAGATTGATGCTCGATGATCAGCAGTCCATCAGGTAATAACAAATCCTTTTCAAAAACCACTTTAGCAATTTCAGGTATGCGGTTCAAATCATACGGCGGGTCAGCAAAAATCACACCATATTGCTCCGTTTCCATCTCCAGAAATTTAAATACATCGGCACGGTATGTTTTAATACCTTCGAGTCCGTGCTTTTTGGCCATATCTTTTAAAAAATTCAGACCATTTATATTACGGTCAATCGCCGTAACCAAGCTTGCCCCTCGCGATGAAAATTCTAATGATAAATTGCCTGTACCACTAAACAGATCGAGCACCCTGATTTCTTCAAGGTCAATCTGATTTTGAAGAATGTTGAACAATGCCTCCTTAGCCAGATCAGTAGTTGGCCGGGCCGGGAGATTGTTTGGCGGATTAAGCCTTAACCCACGTAGCTTCCCCCCTATAACGCGCATAATGATAACGCAGTAAGTGAGAGTATTTGTTGAATCTCTATCTCTCTCGGCAATGCAAATAAGCTCAAGGTATTTAGCTGAGCCGATTTAAAAAATTCCGTGGCTTTGATCAGCAACTCATCATTGCTTTCAATTGCCCCGCTTATACTCAGATGCAGATCAGCAGGCTCCATGTTAATGGCTTTAGCCGCTAATGCCGAGAAATACAAAACGTCATCCGCATTAGTGCATTCAAAGTTGTTGTAGTAGCGTATTTTACCATACCTGAAGTAAAGCAGATCAATACGACCGTCCATTAAATTCAAATAAAGCGTGTCGTCCGCCGGGTGATTGGCTCCGATAGCGGCTACCCAACCCTTAGTACTAAAAACTGTATTTTCAAGCCCGAAACGCCGCTCTGCCAGGTCGGCGTGCTTTACCGGTACTTTGTATATCACCATATTTTCCCCATCAAGCTGCTGCGCGAATAATCTATCTGTTGATTGTACGTTAAGCAAACGGGCATAATCAGCAACATTATCTTCGCTGTAAACAGAGTTGGGCAACAAGGTAAAACCTGTTGCAGGTAAACCGATAATCAATTGCTTGTAATCAGCTTCAAACAGGTCGGCAAGTTCCTCCGGAGCTGATAACTCTTCAAGCGGATGCCCGCTTTCGCAAACTAAAAGTTTGTTGCCCGCGGTTACCGCGTACGTAAAACTATTGCTGTGTAATTGCACCAGTAAGGTATAATCAGCAGCAGCATCAAGCCCAAAAGCCTCGTCATGATAGTTAAATGTCGGTTCGTTCATGTATAGAATAGCAGCAAAAGTAATGTTTTTTTATTGCTCAGGATAACGCTTATTAGCAGGCTATCTGGCTATACCGTAAAGCTGCAGCAATTGCGTATCGCCATCCATGTAAAATTCTTTTTCTAATGTAAAGCCCAGCTTCAGCAATAACGCTCCCGAACGGATATTTTCAGGAATGGTAATAGCAACGATCCGTCTCAAATTAAAATCGTTCCAACCTTTATTTAATACGGCTCCGGCGGCTTCAAGCGCGTAACCTTTGCCCGTATATTCTTTAAACAAAGCGTAGCCGATGTCTAGATCCTCAAGCTCATTACGCTTGATCAGCCCGCACAAACCGATGGGCGTATTATCAGATTTTAAGGTAACAGCCCACAAACCAAGGCCATATTGGGCGTAGCTGTGTATTGGCCCTTGCAGATACCTTTCAGCATCAGCAAGGTTGTGCACATCGCGGTCGCCTACATTGGTTAGCCATTCGGGTGTGTTTACTAATACCAGTATAAATTCGGCATCAGCTAAGGTAAGTTCGCGCAAAATCAGGCGTTCAGTCTCAATAATTATATTGGCCATTACACAGCCAATATAATTATTATAAACTGTTATAAGTTACGCACCCTGCCCTAAATTTATCATCAGGCCGCCATCCATAGCGTAGGTTGAGCCGGTTACGTAATTTGCCGCCGGCGATGCCAGGAACAGAGCTACCTGCGCAATCTCTTCAGGCTTACCGGCGCGCTTAGCGGGTATATGCGATGTAGCTTCTTTCAGTTGCTCCGGGTCATCCATCGCCTTTTGGTTCATCGGCGTAAGTATCATGCCCGGGGCGATATTGTTAACCGTGGTACCGCTTTCGGCAAGTTCGAGCGCAAGCGAACGGGTAAAGTTACGCAGGGCGCCTTTCGAGGCATTGTAATCGGCATTGCCTGGGGTCGCTATTTCCTCGTGAATGGATGATATATTGATGATCTTGCCCTTAATATTGCTTTTTTGCAGATGCTGAACGAACTTACGGCTGGTAAAAAACGGACCATAAACATTGGTGCGAATGCAGGTATCAAACGTCTTGGTATCCATTTCGGCAACCTTTGTGTTTGAGCCGTTTACCGCGGCGTTATTCACCAATATATCAAGCCCGCCAAGCTCGGTAATAATTTGATCGATGGCCTCGTTTACCTTTTCTTCCTCTGTTACGTCGAGTTTTAAGGATAGCGCTTTAACGCCATGTTCCTCAATGCGTGTTTTGGTTTCCTTTGCACCCTCTTCGTCAGAGCGGTAACAAATAGCTACTGATGCGCCTTCCTTTGCAAAAGCTATGGCGGTTGCACGACCAATGCCTGAATCGGCACCCGTTATAAAAGCTACTTTTGATTGTAAAATGCCCATATTTTTTTCGGTTGATGTTTTAAACAAAAACCTCACCGGGCAAAAATGTTTTGAGTAATAATTAAATTAACACCTATCAGCCATTGTGCGGCGTATAAAATGGCGTGCGTTTCCAAACTATCATATACAGCAGTGCCAATAAAGCAATTGCCGCGCAGATGAATAAGCTAATCGGGATGCGCGCCAGTACGTCCTGATAATAGGTGCCAGCCAGCAAAGCGCCTAAGCCGATACCAGCTTCCAGTGAGATGTACATTGTTGCAACGGCCTTGCCCCGGTATTGCGGGTCGCTAAGGTCAACCGTCCAGGCGTTAATAGCCGGCGAGGCAATGCCCGAACCAATGCCGAATAAAACCGCGCCTGTTAATAGCATAAATGGTGTACTGCCAAATCCTGAAACCAGTAATGAAACCGCTATGATAGCAATACCCGCGCGGATAACATTAACGCGGCCATGCCTGTCAGACACTTTGCCGGCTACGAAACGGATCAGCAGAGAGGCTATGGTAAACACCATAAAGAACATCCCCTTATTAGCGATACCGATATGTTGAGACCAATCTGGAATTACGGTTAATATTGCGCCGTATGGCATATAGGATATTAGCGTCACTACGCCTGCCGGAATCACCCGGCGGTCAATAATGTCATTCTTAGAGATACGGAAAAGCGAAAAGCTGAATGGCTTTTTATCCTTAAGCGTTTCTTTCATATTCATCAGTATGATGATTGACATCAGCGCCAGGGCAGATGAAGAGTAAAACAAAACGTCTATCGAAAAATGTAACGTTATAGCGCTGCCGATTGCAGGCCCAATAGCCATGCCGGTACTAAAGCATAACCCATGTATGCCCAGCGCCTCGCCCCATCGGCTTTGCGGTATTACATCAGCCACATAGGCTGCGGTAGCCGTAGGCTTAAACCCGGTTGAAAACCCGTGGATCAACCGCAAAAACAAAAAACCACTTACGCTGCCTAACACAGGGTACAAAAACCCGCAAACAAAACATACGATGGAACCCACTGCCATTATGGGTACACGGCCTATGGTGTCAGTAAACTTACCGCTAAACGGGCGCGATATGCCAGCGGTTAAAGTAAACAATGCGATGATCAGTCCCTTATATTCCGCCCCACCCAAGCTGCTCAGATACGCAGGCAATTCAGGTATCAGCATGTTAAAACTTGCCGAAAAAAGCAGGGAGCTCAGGCAAAGCAAACAAAATTGTAAGGTGTAAATACTTTTAGCGGGCTGGGTTTCGGCGTTTACCGTTTCCGTATCATCATTCATCGTCGGCGGCAAAGATAGGCCTTTTTGAAGAATGGGCGTGTAACAAGCCGGCTGTATTAATTATTATGCAAACGTTCAAACTGTTAGCCTGAATATTACGTAATTGTTAATATCCAATAAAACCTATTTTATGTTTTCAGTAAACCAAATGATATCGGCCAACATCCGGAAGGTACGTAAAGCGCGTAATTTTTCGCAGGATTATGTAGCCATGAAGGCCAGGATATCACAAAATGCCTACAGTAAAATTGAGCTTGGCTATTCAAAGATCAGCCTTGAACGATTTTTTCTGATCGCTGACGCGCTCGGGGTTGACTACGCGCAACTCATTCAGCCGAACGATTAATTAACCCCTTACGTGTAAGTAAATTATGTTCATAGTTTACTTACACGTTTTTTCAAAACAAAAAACCGGCTGCACAATTAAGTGCAAACCGGCTTTCACTAAATACTAAGTTTTTTTATTATTGCCAGCCTCCGCCTAATGAGCGGTAAAGCTCAACAACGGCGCCTAACTGCTGGCGCTGTATGGATGCCAGGTTAAGCTGGGCTTGTAAAGCGTTGGTTTGCGCGGTAATTACTTCCAGGTAATTGGCCATGTCGCTTTTAAATAATAAGCGCGCGTTTTTTACCGCCTGGTTCAGGGTATCAACCTGGCCGGTAGCAATTTGCCTTTGCTGCTGCAATTTTTGATTTTGCACCAGGGCATTGCTTACCTCGCCTACTGCGTTCAACACCGATTGCCTGAACTGCAATACCGCTTGCTCGCGTTGAATTTTAGCGACCTCGTATTGTGTTTTCAAGGTACGGTTTCTGAAGATAGGCTGTAATACCGTACCTGTAGCCAAACCAAATAATGAACCCGGGATATTAAACCAATTGCTTGATTTAAATGACTGCAAGCCGCCCTGTGCCGTAATGGTAAGCGACGGGTACATATTAGCCTGCGCCACCCCAACCTGCGCGTTTGATGATACCAACGCCATCTCGCTCGAGCGCACATCGGGCCTGCGACTTAGTAAGGCGGCTGGTAAACCAGCGTTAAGCGAGGTTGGCAGCTCTGCGGTTTCAATGCCTTTGTTACGTGCTATCGCGCCGGGTAACTGGCCGGTCAATATCTGTAACGCATTTTCTTGTATAGTGATGCTTTGTTCAAGCTGCGGAATTAGCAGCGCCGTTGTTTGACGTTGCGCATCAGCCTGCTGAACAGCCAGCAGGTTAACCTCGCCTGCATTCTTCAGCAGGCGAGTTAAGTTAACCGTACTGTCGCTAAGACTTAGGTTTTGTTTGGCGATGGTCAACTGTTTGTCCAGCATCAGCAGGTTGTAATAACCTTGTGCTATATCGGCAACCAGTTGTGTTTGTACCGCCTTTGTAGCTTCGTACGTTTGCAGGTATTGCGCCATGATGGATTCCTTTTGCCTGCGGATCTTGCCCCAGGTATCCAGCTCCCATGATAGCAACAGGCTGGCGTTATAATCTTCAATGTGCTTGCTTCCTAAAAAGCTGCTCGCACTAAGGCCGTTCAAGCTATTGTCTGACGGGCGGTTGTACTGCCCGGTTACCTGCAAATTCAATTGGGGTAATAACGATAGCTTGGCCTGTTTTACCTGTTGTTGGGCAATATCAATACGTTTAACCGCTATTTGCAGGTTATAATTGTATTTAATACCCTTATCAATTAAGCCCTGCAAAGTAGTATCAGTAAAAAACTGCTTCCACTGTATGTTAGCAATGCTACTGGTATCGGCATAGCTTACACCGGCAAATTTTTCGGGAAGCTGCACCGTTGGGCGCTGGTAGTTTTTACCTGCCTTACAAGCGTTCAGGGTTAACGCTATCAGCATTGCGGCATATATAATTAAACTATTCTTTTTCATGATGATATATGATGGATCAGGCGTTTTCAAGTTGAACTTGTTGATTGGCTTTTACTTCAGTTTTCTTTTTACCACCGCTCAGTTTTTCCTGCAAGGCCTGGAAGATGACGAACAACACCGGGATAACAAATACACCCAGTATAACACCGGTAAGCATCCCTCCTACGGCACCTGCGCCAATACTGTGGTTACCCAGGGCTGATGCACCTTTGGCCCTCATCAGCGGGATCAAACCTACGATGAATGCGAACGAGGTCATCAATATCGGGCGAAGCCTTAATTGAGATGCTTCAAGAGCAGCCTCAACTAAACCCATGCCTGCTTTACGGCGTTGAACAGCGTACTCTACAATCAGGATGGCGTTTTTAGCTAATAAACCGATGAGCATGATCAAACACACCTGTACGTAGATGTTATTATCAATGCCCAGCATGTTGATGAAGAGCATTACACCGAATATACCCAGCGGTATGGTCAGTATAACCGCCAGCGGCAGTATATAACTTTCGTACTGCGCAGCCAGCAGGAAGTACACGAATATCATACTCATGACGAAAATGAGCAGTATTTGCGAGCCGGCGTTGATCTCCTCACGGGTCATGCCTGTCCACTCGTAACCAAAACCGCGTGGCAATGCTTGTTTAGCTGTTTCTTCAACGGCTTTAATAGCGTCGCCTGTACTGTAGCCGGGCTTAGGCACACCGTTAATAGTTACGGCGTTAAACAGGTTATTACGTGTTACCGTTTCGGGGCCATAAACGCGTTTTAATTTAACCACCGAGTTAACCGGCACCATTTCGCCTTGATTGTTTTTTACAAATATGTTGTTGAGCGATTGCGGGTTGGTACGATAAGCGGCATCAGCCTGCACCATTACACGGTAGTATTTACCAAAGCGGTTAAAATCGCTTACAAAGCTACTACCGTAGTACACTTGCAGCGTTTGCAATAAGTCCTTGACCTGCACACCTAACTGGCGGGCCTTGGCATTGTCAACATCCAGTTGATATTGCGGATTACCGGCAGCAAACGTGGTGAAGGCGTAGGCAATCTCTTTACGTTGCATCAAGGCACCTAAAAATGCCTTGGTGGTTGAATCCAACTTACCCATGGTACCGTTGGTTCTGTCCTGCAACATCATTTCAAAACCGTTTACGTTACCAAAACCCTGTACCGTTGGGAAAGTGAAGAAGAACGCGCTTGCGCCTTTAACCTGCGCGGCAACTTTTTGAGTCATCATGGCGGTGATCTGGTTCAAATCTTTCACTTCACCACGATCATCTTCAGCCTTCATGCGGATGAAACCGGCACCGTAAGATGAAGCGTTGGCGTTGGTGATAAAGTTCAAACCTTCTACCTGGTAATGGTTCTGCGTGATCGGATCTTTCTTTACAATATCATCAATCTCCTTCATCGCTTTACGGGTTTGCTCCAATGAGTTACCCGGAGGGGTATTTACAGCATAAAGCAAGAAGCCTTGATCCTCTGTAGGAATGAAGCCGGATGGCGTACGTTTGATCATGACAAAAGTAACCGCGGCCACTAATGCCAAACCTGATACTGCTACCCATTTGCGTTTGATCAGGAACTGAATCGATTTGATATACTTGCCTGTAAGCGCGTTAAAGCCTGTATTGAATGCGGCAAAGAAACGACCAACAAAGCCTTTACGCTCTGTATGACCATGTTCGCCTTCGGCATGCGGGTTTTTTAGGAATAAGGCAGTAAGTGCCGGACTAAGCGTTAAAGCGTTCAATGCCGAGATCAGGATCGCGATAGCCAGGGTAAAAGCGAACTGGCGATAAAACACACCCGCCGGGCCCTGCATAAAGCCTACCGGTACGAATACCGCCGCCATTACCAATGTTATGGATACGATAGCGCCTGAGATTTCGCTCATGGATTCGATGGTCGCCGTTTTAGCGTCCTGCCCCGTATGTTCCATTTTGGCGTGGACCGCCTCAACCACCACAATGGCGTCATCCACCACAATACCTATGGCGAGTACCAATGCGAATAAGGTGAGCAGGTTGATACTGAAACCAAACAGCCCCATGAAGAAGAAAGTACCCACAATAGCCACCGGAACAGCAATAGCCGGAATTAAGGTAGAGCGGAAATCCTGCAAGAAGATGAACACCACAATAAATACCAGCACGAATGCTTCAATAAGCGTATGTTGTACCTGCTCAATAGAGGCATCCAAAAATTCCTTGGTATTGTACATTACCACCGGCTCAATGCCTTTTGGTAACGTGGTTGAGAATTCATCCAGCAAACGTTTTGCTTCTGTTAAGATGTCGTTAGCGTTTGAGCCTGCTGTTTGGAAGATAGCCACACCTGATGTAGCGCTACCATTAAGCACACTGTTTGATGAGTAAGTGTAAGAGCCGAACTCCACACGGGCAACGTCCTGTAAGCGGATGGTTGATCCATCGGCATTGGCTTTGATCACGATGTTCTCGTAATCTTTCACCTTGTTCAGCTTGCCTTTGTATTTTAACACGTATTCAAAAACTTCCTTACTGCTCTCGCCCATACGGCCCGGAGCGGCTTCTAAGCTTTGATCCTGGATAGCATTAGTTACATCGGCAGGAGCAAGATTGTAAGCGGTTAAACGATCAGGTTTTAGCCAGATACGCATTGAGTAATCGTGCGTACCGAAAGGCTGCGCCTGGCCCACACCGGGAATACGTTGCAACTGCGGTATCAGGTTGATTTTGATATAGTTCTGCAAAAAGGTTTCGTTGTACGATGTATCCTTACTGGCCAGCGCCACGAACATAATGATACTATTTTGCACCTTTTGGGTTGATACACCGGTTTGTACGGCTTCCTGCGGTATCTGGCTCAAGGCTTTCGATACGCGGTTTTGTACGTTAACGGCGGCAATATCCGGATCGGTACCCTGTTTAAAATAAACGTTCAGGGTCATGGAGCCGTCGTTACTGGAGTTTGAGGTCATGTAGGTCATGTTCTCCACACCGTTCACGGCTTCCTCAATAGGCGTGGCAACCGAACGTGCAACCACCTCGGCGTTTGCACCCGGATAGGATGCGGTTACCTGTACCGTTGGTGGCGCGATATCAGGAAACTGTGTGATAGGTAAACCTAACAGCGATACGATCCCCAGCAAGAGCAGAAGTATGGAGATCACTGTTGAAAGGACGGGCCTTTCTATAAACTTTTTAAGCATGATAGTGGTATTAAGTACCTCCCGGCGCTTACCGGGAATACAGTTAATAAGGTATTATGTATTTAGAATGAACTATTTAGCTTACAGCGCTGCTGTTTTCAGCACACTATCTGCAGGCAATACCTGTGGTTTGATCTGTACGCCATCGCGCAACCTGTCAATACCCTTGTAAACAATTTTATCACCGGCTTTAAGGCCTTTTGATACCAGGTAAAAGTGACCGCTTGTGCCGGTAACCGTTAGTGGCGTACCTACTACTTTATTGCTATCGGTAAGCGCGTAAACAAACACTTTATCCTGCAATTCAAAGGTAGCCTCCTGCGGTACCAGCAAAGAGTTGCTGGTTACGCTCGGTATGCGTATTTTACCGGTATTACCAGAACGTAACAGGCCACTATTGTTGGCAAAAGTGGCCCTGAAGCTGATGGTACCGTTTGTTTTATCAAACTGACCTTTAGCCAGTTCCACCTTACCTTTTTGCGGATAGATGTTGTTATCGGCTAATAATAATTCTACTTCAGGCAGGTGTTTGATCTTGTCTTCAATAGTGTTACCGGCATAGTGTTCCTTAAAGTTGATAAAGTCAACCTCGCTCATGGTAAAGTAAGCGTGAACCGCTTTATTTTCTGATAGTACAGTTAATGGCTCGGTTTGCACCTTGCCTACCAAGCTACCGGTTTTAAAAGGAATACTGCCTACATAGCCATCGGCGGGCGCGGTAACGCTGGTGTAGTCTAAATTGATTTTGGCTGATTCAACCTGAGCCTGGGCCTGGGCAACATTCGCTTTAGCGGCATTGTAAGCTGCTTTTGCCGAACGTAGCTGCACATCAGACACCACATTATTTTCAACCAGCGGCGTTAGTTTGCTTACATTGATGGATGCTGTTTCAAGCGATGCCTGGGCTGAAAGCAACATGGCTTTAGCCGTGTTCAGTTGCTCGCGGAACGGGCGTGCATCAATTTTAAAAAGTGTTTGACCTTTGTGTACCTGTGCGCCCTCGTCAACATAAATAGCTTCAAGGTAGCCATCAACCTGCGGACGGATCTCAATATCACGGCTACCTTCAAGCGATGCGGTGTATTCGCTATAAGTGGTAACCGGCTTGCTTTCAACAGCTACTACCGGAAGCTCCTGTGGTGGCGGCGCACCCGCGCCCGGCGTTGATGAACTGCAACTGCTATATAAAACCAAGGCGGCAATGGACACAAAAAGTGGCACATTTTGCCTTATTGAAAGAATAGATTTGCTTAGCGTTTTCATGTAATTTATATGTTTAGCGTGTATGAATACTTGTATATGAAGTCTTATTATTAAATGTTTAAACATTGTTATATTTCCTAACAGTGTTAGGTATAGCTCGAAAAAATTTTGGAACCGCTACTGCAAATTTTTTGTGAAGCCTGCTATGGCGTCATCCAAAACCATTTTATTAAGTTCATCGTCAATGGAGGAATTGCCGGTGATCTTGATCGAAATTAAGCCGTGCATTACTGACCAGAATGTGTGGTACTTCAGGCAGGAATTAATATCAGTGCGTTTGCTTTTTTTGATAAGCGCCTCTATCGGCTCCATCACCAAAGCCCTGAATTTTTCCTGCTCGGGCATGGCCTTGCTTATTTCGCAACACTGCATTCCTATGCCAAACATTAACTGGTAGAGCTGTATGTTGTTGATGCCAAAGTCCCAGTAAGCATCAGCCATCGCCCTGATCTGTTCTGCCGGATCATCGTGGGCGTCTTTCGCCTCGATCATCTTTTTGGAGAGTTTACGAAAACCCTTTTTTGCAAATTCAAGATATATGGCTTCTTTATTTTCAAAATGGTCATAAATAACAGGCACGCTGTATTCAATGGCATCGGCTATTTTGCGAATAGATAATGCACCCCATCCGTCTTTTTCAACCATTTGCCATGCAGCACAAATAATATCATGCTTCACCTCTTCCTTCTGCCGCTGCCTGCGCTCTAATATTCCCATTGTGTTATAATGTACAACCTAACAGTGTTAGCAAAGGTAACATTGTTTTAATTGATTATGCAAGAGTTTGCAACGGCCAAGGTACAGTTATTATAAACGCATGACAAATGTGGCTCTGTTTTTAACATATCCGCAGCATTTATATGGTATTTGTTAACACATCTATAAAATCATCGGTCAACAGGTTATATTGCACAACTATTATTAACCCACTTCATGAAACGATTTTTACCCGCTGTTCTGATGGCCATCAGTTCATTTGCTTTTGGGCAAAGCAAACCGGCCGACGTGAACACCTTTACCCTTGCCAACGGCATGAAATTTTTGGTGATGGAAGACAGCTCCATTCCCAACGCCAACATGTACCTGTTTTACCGCGTAGGCTCGCGCAACGAGTACCCGGGCATTACCGGCCTCTCCCACTTTTTTGAACACATGATGTTTAACGGCTCCAAAAAATTCGGCCCTAAACAGTTTGATAACACCATGGAGTTTAACGGGGGTGCCAACAATGCTTACACTACGCAAAATGTGACGGTATATACCGACTGGTTTCCCGCATCGGCCATGGAAACCATGTTTGACCTGGAGAGCGACCGCATTGCCAACCTTACCATCGACCCTAAAATGGTGCAGAGTGAGCGCGGCGTGGTATCGTCAGAAAAAAGTACTGGGTTGGAGAATAGTCCGTGGGAACAATTGAGCGAACTGATCTACTCAACTGCCTTTACCGAACACTCGTACCACTGGCCGGTTATTGGCTACCAAACCGATATTGACAACTGGACCAAGGAAGATTTGGAACGTTATTTCCGCACCTATTACGCCCCTAATAACTGCGTGGTGGTAATATGCGGCAATGTTAAAACAGCCGATGTAAAAAAACTGGCTGATAAATATATGGCTCCTATCCCGGCACAACCAGCACCACCGGTAGTTCACCTGAAAGAGCCGGAACAGCTTGGAGAACGTCGTGTGGAATTCAAAAAAGACCTGCCGGTACCTTACCTGCTGATGGGTTACCATACCCCTGCCGCGCGCGATAGTGATTACTATGCCCTGAGCATTTTGAGCGATATCTTATCAAGCGGTAATTCATCCAGATTATACTCGGCCATAGTTGATAAAAAACAACTGGCTACCAGCATATCATCCAGCTTTGACGAGAGCTTTGACCCGGGCTTGTTTATGATCTACGGCGTAGTTGCGAAAACATCCAATGAAACAGCGGTTGAAAAAGCTATTGACGAGGAGTTAAGTAAGGTAATTGAACAAGGCGTAACAGAACGTGAGTTGCAAAAGGTGAAAAACCAAAAGCTGGTACAACTTTACAGGCAACTGGAAACCATTAACGGTAAGGCCAACTCGCTTGGTACTTATGAATTATTTTTCGGCGATTATAAAAAGCTGTTTGATGCCCCTGCCGAATTTAACAAGGTTACTGCCGCCGATATTAAACGCGTGGCAGCCAAGTATCTTAAACAAACCAACCGTACCGTCGGTGTAGCCAAATCAACCGTAAAATAAACCATGAGAGCGATATTTAAACATACTATATATGCGCTGCTTTTTCTGGCAGTAACTATTACCGCCCAGGCGCAATCGGCATTTAAGGTGCCGCCTTACCAAAAATTTACACTGCCTAACGGTCTTACCGTTTACCTGATGGAACAGCACGAAATACCGCTGATCAGCGTATCAGCCGTGTTGCCTGCCGGTGCCATTTACGATGGCGATAAGCATGGCTTGGCATCATTAACCGCTGCCGGTTTGCAATACGGCACCAAAAGTTTCACCAAGAACCAGATAGAAGAAGAATTGGATTTTGTTGGTGCCGACTTAGGCTCATACGCCACTAAAGAGTATGCCTCACTGAGTGCTAAATTCGCCGCTAAAAATACTGACAAGGTTTTGGCGATTGTGAGCGAGGTACTAACTGCGCCAACCTTCCCGGCTGTTGAATTTGACAAGGAGAAGGAACGCGTACTGGCCCGATTGGATCAGGCTAAACAAAGTCCGCGACAAGTGATCAACGCTTATTGGGATAACTTTATTTATGGCAACCATGTGTACAGCAACAGCACCAGCGGCAGCCCGGTAACGGTGGGAAAACTTACCACTGCCGATTTGAAAACCTTTTATGCTAATAACTACATTCCGCAACGCTCAGCCATTGCTGTGGTGGGCGATTTTAAGGCTGCTGATATGAAGCAAAAGCTGACCAAATACTTCGGCAAGTGGAACAACAAAGGCGCTGCGCAGATCGGCGTACCTGCAACGGTAACAGCTCCAACCGAAGCCCGTGTTTTACTGGTTAACAAGGATGATGCCCGCGAAACCACCTTTTTAATCGGAGGCCTGGGCATTAAGCGCGACAACCCGGATTACGTAGCTATCGACGTGGTAAACACCCTTTTTGGCGCACGCTTTACCTCGATGCTGAATGACGAACTGCGGGTAAATTCCGGACTGACTTACGGCGCACGCAGCAGCTTTAACCCGTTGAAAAATTCGGGTACCTTTTATATTTCGACATTTACGGCTACCAAGACCACCGAAGCCGCAATTGATAAGGCGCTTGAAGTATTAAACCGTCTGCATGAAAAAGGGCTGGATGAAAAATCGCTCACCTCGGCAAAAAATTATGTAAAGGGACTATTTCCGCCGAAATATGAAACCTCCGGACAGTTGGCTGATTTGCTGACGCAGATGTATTGGTACGGCTTCACAGAATCATACATTAATGATTTTCAGGCCAATGTTGATAAGCTCGACCTGGCCCGCTCAAAGGAGATAATTGCCAAATACTTCCCAAAAGATAAGCTACAGTTTGTGCTGGTAGGCAAATCGGCCGATATAAAGAAGGTGGCGGAGAAATACGGCAAAGTCACCGAAAAGCAAATTAAGGCGGATGGTTTTTAACATTGCCTTAAATTTTAAGAAATAAATCGTTTATTTGCGGTGCCCAAAAAATCGGGCACCCTTATAAACATTTATAACGACTCCGTAGCTCAGTTGGTAGAGCAACAGACTCTTAATCTGTGGGTCCTGAGTTCGAGCCTCAGCGGGGTCACTGAAATTCAAAAACGCTTCTGATGACATTAGAGGCGTTTTTTATTAAAATTCATTTTAATATTATCCTATAATATTTAACCCTACATTGCTTTACCGGTAACCAATATGTTGATTTTCAACAATTCGCGTTATACTGTGGAAAAAAATCCAATCATATACTAAAAAAATTAGGATTTAATCTATTTATATTTGTGGTATCCTAATAGATTAAAAGACAATTGGTTATAGTAGATAAGATGATTATTAAAGAAAATCCAGTGATCACGATAATATCGCTTAGTAAATACATCACTTCCGATAGTAGAAAAAAAGAGTCTATCCTCAAAAAACTAAAGTTTTCCCAAACGCCCAATTTCGCAAGATATGCAAGCCCAAAATCTGCTATTCATCAGTATCTGAAAGATAAAGAAAGAAATATAGAAATTTTTGAGGATTGGTTAAGAAAGGAGCAATCTAAAGTAGTTGAAGGAGCATATAAAGTTAGTGATCAAAAATGCTGCATCGAATCGTTACAGATACTAAAAAACTATGGTGTACAATTCTTTTCTCCTTATAATGAACACTATTCAAAATGGCGTTTAAAAAAGCAATTTACTCATATTTTTGCTGAAGGGGTTGATGTATCGCTTTCGCCAGATTTTGCTATATATAATACAACAACTAACGAATTAAGTGGGTTTATAAAACTTCAGTTTTCAAAAGATAAACGAGAACGATTAACCTATGGGCAGGGACAACTCATTACAGGCTTAATTAAAGAGCATTTACAAGAACAATTTGAAACAACATTAAATAGGAGACTATGTATCGTTATCGATGTATTTTCTAAAAAAGTAATTATTGCTCCCGAAGATATTACTTGGGAAAAAGACCGACCGAAATTAATAGCCGCTTATAAGGAAATTGCTACTGTATGGCCTTTATTACAACCTAAAGCTGCATGACAGAAATCATACTAATTATCTATGAATTTACAGAAACTAAGTAATGACTTCTTAAATAATCTTTATTTAAAAAGCAAAAATAATTACTCAGAGGGTTACGATGCAACTCAAATTAATCAACTCACCGGTATCAACCAAACTGAATCAAAGAATGTACAAACCTATTTAAATTCCAAACATTTAATAGAACTTGGGAAATATAAAAACGATTTTAACATTTATATCACTTCTGATGGTATTGACCATCTTCTTAAACTGAAAGAGAATAAAATCCTTAATATAATTAGGTTTTATAACGTTGTTCATGTTCCGTCTGGAGGCAGAGCAGCAGCGCAGTTTTTATACTATTATAATATTATAGACGAAAGTGATAATGTCAAATATTATAAGATAATGGTCATAATTTCCGATGTATTATGTATAAATTGGGGTTATCCTTTTTGGAGTCAAAACCCTGATAGAGATTATCCCAATCTGATTAAAATTTTGTTGCAATATGCAAAAGATAGAATTATTGAAAAGCTGAAAGAAGGCACGTTGGAGGAGTTCGAAGAATTACTAATGTTATCGACTGGATATCCACACTCCCCCCCTTATAACCCCGAAAATTTAGTTACTACTGAACAAGCTGAATATGAAATCGAAATCGGTCAAAAAAGTATCAGTCAGGAAATTAAAGAAAATAAATTGGCCGCTTCAATAATTGAAACAAGAGATGTTGTTAACGCCGTGTTCTATAACAAACATAAAGCAAAGCTTTTGATGTTAAACGAAGAAAGAAATTTATTGGATTTTTTTAAACCTGCCAATACAGAAGAAGAGTTTTCACATAGAATTGCTTCTTTCGGTGAAGTTTCCAGAAATCTTAATATTGATATATTAAGAAAAATAACCGGAGTAACCGACTCTCAACAGAAATCAATACAATTACTAAATTTATTTTTTGAACAGAATAGTATTAACGGAAACAAAATAGTCGAAACACTTAAACAAATTGGTAGGATAAGACAAGGTTATCCTGTTCATACTGATATTACTGGAGTAATTGCAGGGTTAGCTTACTTCAAAATCAACTATCCTATTCAAAGCTATGAGGATGCTTGGCTTATATTATTGAATGAATATTTAGTTACTTTAAAACTACTTTATAAGATCTTAGGTAATTTATATTTAGTAGAATCAAAATAGACATACTCTTTAACTGCCGCCACGTATTCTTTATTAATATCTTTTTTTATTGCATCTAACATACTTCAATCACACCAACCCCAACCCCTTAGTCGCTTTCAACCATTCCCTCGCCATTAGTTCATGTCCGGCGGGCATGGGGTGTACGCCGTCCCATATCCAGTAATCGGCTGGGGCTTTTTTCAGGGCATCGTTAAAGGCTTGCTGGTAGGGCACGAATATGGCATTGAACTCACGGGCTAATTGTCTGGCAACTTCGGCGCGCTTGCCGGTCTCGGTACGCCATTGATCCCACATCTTGTTCACCTTGGCCACATGCAGTACAAAGGGTTCGCCTATTACCAGCTTTACGTTGGGCAGGGCTTCGGTAGTTTGTTTCAGCAGGTTGCGGTAGTCGGTTTCAAAGTTGTCGGCGGTGAAGCCCTCCTGCCCGCGCAGCATGGCCAGCACGTCGTTCACGCCTACCAGTATGCTCAGTACATTGGGTTTAATGTCCAGCGTATCCGTTTGCCAGCGTTTAGCCAGGTCGACCACCTTGTTACCGCTCACGCCACGATTAAAAAAATGGAATTTGCGTTCAGGGTGATCAAACCACAAACGGCTGCTGATCAGGTAGGCATAGCCATGCCCCATTACGTGGTTCCAATCGTTATCGCGGGTGCGGTTTCCATCGGTTATGGAGTCACCCTGAAACAATATGTTCAGGTCTGTAGGCGCCTTCTTATCGGCAGGCTTATCCTCAGCTTTTATAATAGTTGGCAGTCCGGCCGCAGCTCCCAATAGAGCGGCACTTTTTAAAAATGATCGACGGGTTGCAGCACACATATCAGGGAAGTCTTATTAATTATACTTCCCGGAAAGATACGCTTTATATTGATACCGCTTTTTATACCAGCGTTATGATTTAATTAAACATTAATAAGTGTATTGCCATATTAAAATATGCTCAGTCCCATGTTAAAACATAGATGGTAAAACAAACCGTAAACCAACGCAAACGGTAACGACCAGGCCAGGTAACCCGGCCAAATGCGGCTGCGCTTACCAAAAGGGTAAAACAACAAGGCATAAATTATAAAACACACTACTGAAAGCACCAGGTTTACCTGTATCAAGGTTGTTAAAAAGGCCATAGCCGCCAATCCGGGCCGTATGGGTAGCCCGCTAATTAACCCGTAAAGTGTACCCATTAACACGGTGAACCCTATAAAGAGCAGGGCATATTTGAATCCCTTTTTTAAGCGCAAAATAAACGGTGTGTGCACCCCTGTTACACCATCTGTCGACTTACCCGCTAAAACAGCCACACGCAAATCAGATTTTTGTACAGGTTTATTCCGTTGTTTTTTAAAACGTGGCCACCAGATGGCGATGCCGCTTATAAACAATACCGCAGGCATCAGCCCACCCAATAAAGCGAGTATCTGCGTGGGCAAACCGCCAAAGGTGCCATAATGCAGCGGGGCCAGCCAGCTAAGATATGCGTTGCCAACTTCCGGAAAATCGGTGCGGCTGTTTAGCAGGAGTTTACCGGTATATTGGTCGAGCAGAGCCATTTCGCGTTTACCACTTCGGGGCAAACCTTCACTCAACATATCAAAGCGGTAACTGGCAGTGGTATCCTTAGGTACGGCATAGCCCAAAACTTTAGCGCCGGGCATTGCTGCTTCAGCATTTTTTACCAGCTCAGTGAGTGGCATGGGTTTAACGCCTGCCTGGTAGTGCGATTTTGCACCAAGCAACTGCTGCACACCCTGTGGGCTCTCGCCCGAGCACAGAAACAACATCGGGATAACAACAACCGAAAAGGTGATACAAACCCCGGTGAGCGCCAACACAAACACCACCGGCGAGCTATATAGCCCTACCACCCGGTGCAGGTCGTAATTTTGGCGTTTAAGGCTTGCGCGCCGTTTAATTAAAAGCGCCACTTTGAGTTGCTTTAACTTTTGAGGCACCCATAACCTTAAACCGCTGGCTGTAAGTATCAGTAAACAAATGGCTGCCAAACCCACAATATAGCGGCCTGCTACGGGTATAAGCAACGTACGGTGCAGTTCGGTAACTATACCAACAAAGCCCGAATCATGTTTTCTGATGCCGCAGATACTGCCGGTATATGGGTTGATAAATATTTCTTGTTCTGTAGCGGCGTTATACGCTTCGTAAGTAGCTGTAGCCTTGGTATCGTCTGCTGCTAAGTAACTTATTTTATAAGCGGGGTGCTCTTGCTGAAAGCGCGGCAGCAAAATGGCAGGCGGAATTTTATGCCCGCTTGGTTTTACTACAAACAATTGCGGATTGAGCGCAGCGTCTATCTCTTCCCTAAAAACCAATATGCTGCCGGTAACGCCAACAAACGCTATGATAAAACCGGCAATAATGCCTAAATAAACATGCCACTTACCAAACCAACGCTTTTGATGTGACGCCCAGGAAGATTTATTATCGCTCATTTAGATGACAAGGAGATTAACGTTATTTAGACTTATTAAAAATTAAGTACAAATAAAGCATTAATACATCTACTTGTCAATAAACTTTAGCTAATTATTACCCGGCGATAGCCAGCAGGTAATCCATATCTATATCGGATGCCGGCAAAATGTTTTGAGCGGCATAAGGTTTACCTGCCAAACGTACTTGCTGGCCATGGGCTATGCCCTGTAAACGAACGGTTTGCTGGTTAAACTGTGTACCGGCGGTTTCCAGATGAACAAAGGCATCTTCTGATATCAGCAGGTCATTGTTCAACTCTTTGGTCTTAGCTTGTAACCGGGCGGCTATGTTTACAGGCAAGCCCATTACTGATAACTGTGCAGGCGCATCAAGGCCAAATTCACCTACGTAAACTTTGCCTGAGTGTATGCCTACTCCTACCTCTAGTGGGTTGCCATAATAAGGCACTGCGTAGGCATCGTTAAATAACTCAATGGTTTGAAACATGGTACGCGCCGCCTGATAGGCGTTGTTAACCGCTTCACGTAAGTTGGTTTGCAAGCCAAATACAGCATACAGGTTATCGCCTGCAACTTCAACCACTTTACCGCTAAAATTTTTGATGATCTGATTAAAACCGGTGAACAACCTGCGCACCACCTGTATAACAGACTGTGCACTTTGCGACTCCATTAAACCCGTGAAGTTGCGAACATCCAGAAATAGGATGGCCAATTCTTGCTCTGTGTCCGCTACATCAGTTAAGGTAGGGATAATTGCCGGGCAGCAGCCTTGCAGCGCTAAGTTCAGATCGTTTTTCATAACCGTTTTGTTTGCTGTATACCTGTGATGACGCAAACCTCAGCAAAACATTTTAAACAAAACACACTATTTATAAAGCCTGATACCGGGCTGACGCAAAACAGACAATGCGATGGCAAAGTGATTTAAACCTTTTGACAAACCTGATCTACACGTTCCAAATTAAAGTGTTGTTTCAACAATAATTATTCAGATTTAATTTTAACTTGCCTTTGCATTTTAACCAATAGATAAGCTTTGCTTAAGCCTGATATTTAAATCTAATAATTTATGCGTGGCGTTTTATATACGTTAATCTTCTTATATGCACTATGCCAAACTGCCCTAACACAATCAAAAAACGGGGTTGCTGATCGCGAGTTATGGCTCCGGTATATGGATAAAGTCGCTCGGCCGGTCATGGAAAACCTTGCTGCCGATCGCTTAAAAGAAACTATGCCGGTTGAGTTTGCTGACAAGATCGATAGCCGGGAATCAAGGCAAAAAGTGGCTTACCTGGAAGCCTTTGGCCGTACGCTGTGCGGCATAGCGCCCTGGCTACAAACCGAAGGTGGTAGCATTACTGAACAAACGCTACGTAGCCAATACCGTAGCTGGGCGCTTAAAGCGGTGGAGAATGCGGTTAATCCGCAAACTAAGGATTATATGCAATGGCGCGGCGGGCAACCGCTGGTTGATGCATCTTTTGTGGCATATGCGCTAATACGCTGCCCCTGGCTCTGGCAAAATAGCAGCGAACAGGTAAAGCAACAAATTAGAGAAGCATTTATCCTGACCCGCGAAACCATCCCCGTTTACAGCAATTGGATTTTATTTAGCGGCATGATCGAGGCATTCTTTTGTAAGTACGATTTGGATTACGATGCCGTGCGGCTTGAGTATGCCATTCGCGAGTTTACACAACACTGGTATGTTGGCGACGGTATGTATTCCGACGGTATGCAATTCAATATGGATTATTACAACAGCATCGTAATCCATCCGTTTTTAAGTACAATTTTAGAGGTTTTAAACACTAAGGATAAACGCTATCAAAAAGAAAAGCAATTTGAGCTCGCAGCCGGACAGCGTTACGCGCAGATACAGGAACGCCTGATTAATACTGACGGCACCTACCCTGCCTTAGGCCGTTCAATTGTGTACCGGAGCGGCGTGTTTCATCACCTGGCGAATATTTCGCTTACAAAACAATTGCCTGATAATTTAAAAGCGGCGCAGGTAAGGTGCGCGCTTACAGCTGTTATTAAGAAAACGCTTACAGAAAGAAGTTTCAATAAAAAGGGCTGGCTCAACATAGGCTTATATGGCCAACAACCAAGCCTTGCCGACTTTTACATTACCACCGGCAGCCTTTACATAGCTTCTACCATCTTTTTACCGCTGGGCTTATCCGCTAATGACGAGTTCTGGACATCACCCGCCCAACCCTGGACGGCAGTTAAAATATGGACAGGCCAAAATACTGAAGCCGACCATGCGCTTGATCTTAAAAAATAATATATGAACAAGTCTTCCACTAAGCTTAAATATCTTTTTATAACCTTAATATTTAGCTTGATATGCGTTTTATGCCAAGCGCAAACAAGTACTATAGCTAGTGATGGCTGGGCGAATAACTCTATTAATACCGTAATCTTCCGTAAAAATTCACTGGTTAGCTTTAAGGGCGAACAGTTTGCCGCATATTATGATACCAGCCAGCATGTAGTATTGGCAAAGCGTAAGCTTGGATCTGCAAAATGGCAAGCTTTGCGTACACCATACACCGGTGACGCGGCCGACGCACATAAAAGCATCAGTATAATGGTTGATGGTGAAGGTTACCTCCATGTGGCCTGGGGACATCATGACGCGCCTTTGAATTACTGTAAAAGTATACGACCGGGCAGCCTTAAACTTGGAGAAAAAACACAAATGACCGGCGTTACTGAAAATTTGGTAAGCTATCCTGAATTTTACCGCTTGCCGAATGGCGATCTTTTATTCTTTTTTCGCAACGGCCATTCGGGTAATGGCAGCTTGGTTATCAACCGGTATGATATGAAGAACAAAAACTGGATCCGTATGCAAAACAACCTGATTGACGGTGAGGGGAAACGCAGCGCTTACTGGCAAACCTTTGTTGACGAGAAAGGCGTTATCACGTATCATGGGTATGGCGTGAAAGCCCGGATGTTGCCAGTAACCACGATATGTGTTATGCACGGTCTGGAGATGGCGGATTAACCTGGCAACGCTCCACGGGCGAAAAATATAACTTACCTATTACCGCCCCGGCCGCCGAATATGCCTGCCACATTCCGCAGCAAAGCCAGCTTATAAATCAAACCAGCATGTTTGCTGATTATAAAAGCAATCCGTACATTGCCACCTATTATTGTAAAAAAGGCGATCCTGTACCGCAATACCATATTATTTACTTGAACAAAGGCCGGTGGTTGGTTAAAAACCTCGGCTTCAGAAAAACGGCTTTTAGCCTCAACGGATTCGGTACAAAAAGCATCCCGATATCACGCCCGCAGATTGTTGCCTGGAACGCAAAAGGCAAACTTTCGGCAGCGCTTATATTCAGGGATGAAGAACGAGGTAGCAAAGCATCCATCGCGGTAACTGATAACATTGCCGGTAACAAGTGGCATGTGAAGGATATTACCGCGGCAACTGTTGGCTCGTGGGAACCTACTTACGATACGGAACTATGGAAAACTGAAAAACAACTACATCTATTTGTGCAAAATAACATTCAGGTTGATGGTGAAGGTAAGGCCGACGTGGCAGCGCAGCCCGTGAATGTTATCGAAATAAGCAATCTTCTGCAATGATAAAAAACCTGTACGTTACCGCGCTGTTAGCTACAACTACCATAGCAGCCCAGGCGCAATACAACCCGGTTAAAAATGCCGACGCTATTTTTAACGCTTCGGTAAAGCAATACCAGTTTTTGAGCGAAAAGGTGAAACCCGGGCAGTACCCCAAAACCTATCACGCCGATAATGATAAGCTTGAAACGAGCGGATCTGACTGGTGGTGCAGTGGTTTCTACCCGGGTACTTTACTTTACCTGGATGAGGCTGCCGGTGCACCTGCGCTTAAAGCTGAAGCGCTGGCTTTTTTGGAAGATCTGAAGAAAGAACAATACAATAAATCAACCCACGACCTTGGTTTTATGATGTATTGCAGCTTTGGCAATGCCGAACGGTTGAACCCCCAAAAGGAGTATGAAGACGTATTGATGCAAAGCGCAAAATCTTTGATAACACGCTATAATCCGGCAGCGAAGTGCATACGCTCATGGGATAGCTCTCCGTGGAACCATGCCAGTGCGGACGAGATGCCGGTGATTATAGATAACATGATGAACCTGGAACTGCTTTTTTGGGCAAGTAGGTTTAGTGGTGATGATACTTATAAAAACATTGCCATTAACCATGCGAATACAACCATGGCTAATCACTTCAGGCCTGATTACAGCTCGTACCACGAGGTAGTTTACAATACTAAAACAGGCAAGGTAACCAAGCGTATTACCAACCAGGGCGCTGCCGACAATTCCTCATGGGCGCGCGGGCAAGCTTGGGGACTTTATGGTTATACCGCTACATATCGCGATACAAAAGACAAAATATATCTGCAACAAGCCAACCGTATTGCCAACTATATTCTCACCTACCCTACCATGCCTAAAAACCTGATACCCTATTGGGATTACCAGGCACCGGGCATTCCTGATGCGTTGCATGATTCTTCGGCAGGCGCAATAACCGCTTCGGCACTTCTGGAGCTGAGCGGCTACGTAGATAAGAAGCTGGCAGAGAAATATATCGCGGCAGCAAAAACTATTTTAACCGCTCTTTCCGGTAAAGAATATTTTGCCGAGGTAGGTACTAACGGTGGCTTTTTATTGAAGCACGGCGTAGGCAACATGCCTAACAAAACAGAGATTGATGTGCCGCTTAGCTATGGCGATTATTATTTTATTGAAGCGCTTATGCGTTTAAAAAAACTAAAATAAGCGTATGAGATTAACCAAGTGCCTGCTGGTTGCCGCCACAATTTTTTCCTGTACATCTGCCTGCGCTCAGCAAGTACTCAACGTATCCGTTAGCAATACACAGGGCTTTGAAAGGCATGAAGTGGTTGGCATCGAAGTAAAAAAAGTTGCCACCTTGTTAAAGAAAAATCAACTACAGGATATCCGCATTAAAAGTAAGCAAACCGGAAAATCTGAAGCTATACAATGGGTAGACAATGACTCAGACGGCAAGCCTGATGAATTATTGTTTTTAGCTAAAGTTGGCGCTAACAGCAAGGCAGATTTCACTTTATGCTCAGATAAAAACTTAGCGCTACCGCAAAGCCAATTAATTGCCTACTCGCGTTTTGTACCCGAACGTACGGATGATTATGCCTGGGAAAACGACCGGGTGGCCTTCAGAACTTACGGGCCTGATGCACAGCGACGTACCGAACAGCACCTGGAAAACGGCACCTTGAGCAGCGGTATTGACCTTTGGCTGAAACGAACCACCGAACCGGTGATCAACAAATGGTATAAAGGTTACCTTACTGATCCCGGCTTTTACCATACCGATCATGGCGAGGGATATGACCCTTATCATGTAGGTGCGAGCCGCGGAACCGGCGGAACCGGTGTTTGGTATAATGACAGTCTGCTGGTGTCGAAAAACTTTGTCACACATAAAACTATAGCTGAAGGCCCGTTGCGCACAATATTTGAACTCAAGTATGCACCGTACGGTCCGTATTTGGTCGTCGAAACAAAGCGTATCTCTCTTGATGTGGGCAGCAATTTCAGCAAGTTCGTTATAACTTATCGGTCGCAAAAGCCACTGCCTAATTATACCGTCGGTATAAGCCTGCACAAAAATGAAGGTCAAACCGGTATCGATGAAAAAGCAGGTATCTTCAGTCATCACGAGCAAATAGACGGTATTTATATTGGCGAGGGATTAGTAATAGACCCTGAATTTGTTCAAAAAGCATTCGCTAATAAAAGTAAAACGCCGGATCAAAGTAATCTACTGGTGCTAACCAAACCATCGGGCAAAATAACCTACTACTCCGGCTTTGCCTGGCAAAAAAGCGGGCAGATACAAAATCGATCAGACTGGGAGGCTATGCTTAAAAAACAGGCTGAAATATTGTCGCATCCGCTAATCGTAACAATCAAATAATTTAAATACATCAACATATAAAAACAGCATAATGACTAAATCAGAATTCAGATACGCGCATCATCCGGAAGATGTGAAAACATATACTACCGAAAAACTGCGCGAACACTTTTTGATTCCGACCCTTTTTGAAGATGACACCATACGCCTGGTGTACACCATGTATGACAGATATATAGTTGGAGGTGCTTTTCCGGTTACCAAAGCTGTAGCTCTTGAAACAATTGATGAACTTAAGGCCGACTACTTTTTAGAGCGCCGGGAGCTGGGCATCATCAATGTTGGAGGCAAAGGTATTGTAAAAGTGGATGGTACCGTTTATGAATTATCAAAAAAAGAAGCCTTATATGTTGGCAAGGGCGTTAAAGAAGTGATATTTGAAAGGCCGGGAGACGAACAACCTTATTTTTATATCAACTCGGCACCGGCACATCATGCCTATCCAACTCAAAAAGTAAATAAGGATAATGCCGAGGTTATTGAATTAGGCGAGCAAAGAACAGCTAACCGTCGCACCTTAAATAAACTGATAGTAAACAGTATAGTAAAAACATGCCAGTTACAGATGGGGCTAACCGAACTGCACGAGGGCAACGTTTGGAATACCATGCCATCGCACACCCACACCCGCCGCATGGAAGCGTATTTTTATTTTGACCTTGCTGATGGGCAAACCGTGAGCCACTTTATGGGACAACCGCAGGAAACACGCCATATTTTTATGCAGAATCAACAGGCGGTAATTAGTCCGGAGTGGAGTATTCACTCGGGTTGTGGCACCAGCAATTACTCCTTTATATGGGGTATGGCCGGCGAAAACCTGGATTATGGCGATATGGATGGCGTGGCACCAAATGAACTCAAATAATAACGCAGACATGGAATTATTCAGCTTACGAGGTAAAACAGCACTGATAACCGGCGGCACACATGGCTTGGGTATGGCTATGGCAGAAGGGCTCGCACAAGCAGGCGCAAAATTGATTATCACCAGCACAACCCCGGCTAAACTTGCTGATGCCCTGGCACACTATGAAGCACAGGGTTTTGAAGCATCGGGCTATTTATTTGATGTGACAGATGAAGCCGCAGCTATTGAAAATGTGACTAAGATGGAAGCTGAGCATGGAGCCATTGACATACTGGTGAACAATGCAGGTATTATAAAGCGTGTGTTGGCTGTTGATATGCCGGTTGAGGATTTTAGGCGGGTGATAGACGTGGATCTGGTTGGCGCATTTATTATGAGCCGATTAGTAGCTAAGGGTATGATCAATCGCCGCAATGGGAAAATCATTAACATATGCTCGATGATGAGCGAGCTTGGGCGCACTAACGTTACTGCGTATGCAGCGGCAAAGGGCGGCCTAAAAATGCTTACCCGGAACCTGGCAACGGAATGGGCGCCTTACAACATACAGGTTAACGGCATAGGGCCGGGCTATTATGCTACAAGCCAAACCGCACCAATACGTGTTGACGGTAACCCTTTTAATGAATTTATCATCAGCCGGACACCGGCAGGCCGTTGGGGAGACCCGCAGGATCTGGCCGGAACGGCGATCTTTTTAGCATCCGAAGCAAGTAATTTTATAAACGGACAAATTATTTATGTTGACGGCGGACTATTAGCCACCATAGGAAAACCCGCTAACGAATGAGCTACGCCTTAATGTAAACAAACAACCAACTAACCAAAAACCGCCAATAAACCTATGTACCAAAAAGATATAAAGCCGGCCGGCAATTACCGCTGGACGATATGCGCACTGCTATTTGTAGCAACAACCATTAACTACCTCGACCGGCAGGTGCTCAGCCTGTTGCAACCTTATCTGGAAGAAAAATTTGGTTGGACAAACAGCGATTACGCCAACATCACCGCAGTTTTCCAATTTGCTTATGCGCTCAGTATGTTATTTGCCGGCCGTATTGTTGATTGGCTGGATACGAAATGGGGTTATGGTTGGGCTATTATCATCTGGTCGGTAGCAGCCATGATACATGCGTTTTCTATCCCTATCGGAGAAGCATTTAATTCATTGCTTGGACTGGCAGGTATATCTATTTTTTCAGTCTCCGTTGCCGGATTTATTGTGAGCCGCACGCTGCTTGCTTTTGGCGAGGCGGGTAACTTTCCGGCAGCAATTAAGGCTGTGGCAGAGTATTTCCCTAAAAAAGAACGGTCATTCGCGACGGGTATATTTAATTCAGGAGCTAACATTGGTGCTGTACTTGCACCGCTCACTATTCCATGGATATATGCTAACTGGGGATGGGAATCAGCATTTATTTTGGTAGGCGCGTTTGGCTTTTTATGGCTGATATTCTGGCTTATTTTTTACGAAAAACCGGAGAAGCAAAAACGGCTAACGAACGAAGAACTTCTTTACATTACAACTGACCGGGAAAACGTAGCACAATCCGAAAAACAACTTACCGATGTGTTGGAAAGTAAAATATCGTGGTTCAAATTGCTGGGATACAGGCAAACATGGGCTTTCATTTCAGGTAAGTTGCTTACCGATGGCGTATTCTGGTTCTTTTTATTTTGGCTCCCCGCTTATCTAAAAGCGCAATATAACATTGTTGGCGAAGGCGTGATGATACCTTTAGCAGCGGTTTACACGCTGAGTATGGTAGGCAGTGTTGCAGGTGGATGGTTACCTATGCACTTTATAAAGAAAGGGCACAATGTTTTTGAAGGCCGGGTAAAGGCTATGCTTGTTATTGCGATATTCCCGCTTGCCATTCTTGCAGCCCAGCCGTTAGGCCACATATCTTACTGGATACCTATCGTACTGATTGGTGTCGGTGCAGCAGCACATCAAGCCTGGAGCGCGAATATTTTCACAACGGTGAGCGATATGTTCCCCAAAAGGGCCATCGGTTCAGTGGTAGGGATGGGCGGTATGGCAGGCGGTTTGGGTGGTGTAGTAGTATCGAAAATCAGCGGCGCCCTATTTGACCATTATAAAGCATTAGGGCATATAGAAACGGGGTATACTATCGTATTTACGGCATCGGCAGTGGCTTATTTGATAGCCTGGAGTGTAATTAAAACTTTAGTGCCTAAATATAAGCCTGTAATACTAGATTGATTTTTGCAATTAATTCTATGTGCAATAATTTAGATGTAGATAATTATTGCTTGAATTTAAAGTTTCTGATGGGCTTAAATTAATAATCGTTGAGTAATGGGACTTCAGATATGATGTCATCGCTAAATTATAAAACGAACCTAAATAACCCGAATGTTATAAACGCAAA
>NZ_JAJPWV010000006.1 GCF_021215455.1 Mucilaginibacter roseus
TTGGGGTGTAAATAAGTAGTAAAGGCAAATGGCCCCCAAAACAAAAAAGCCGGTCAATTGTAGTTGACCGGCTTTGCTGCCTGTTATTGTGTTAATGGTTTAAGCGCTAAGTATTAAACTTTAATCATGCCCCTGAAACCACGAGCAGCGTAGTAGGATGAAGCACCGTTATGGTAAGTAAAAACAGTATCGTATCGACGGTCGCAAAAAATGGCGCCACCGAGTTTGCGGATGCTGGCCGGGGTTTGTATCCAGCTGGATGTCTTTAAATCAAATTTACCCAGTTGTTGCAGCTCACGGTATTGTGCTTTGGTAAGCATTTCAATACCCATTTCAGCAGCCATATCCATTGCGGTGCTTTCCGGTTTAAATTCCTTGCGGGCTTCTAATGCCTGGCTATCATAACACAGGCTGCGCCTGCCTTTGGGACTTTCGGGTGCGCAATCGTAAAAAATGTATTTGCCGGTTTCAATATCAAAACCCACCACATCAGGCTCGCCGCCGGTGCGTTCCATTTCGTTTAACGACCATAGTTTTGAGGTATTAATAAGTAGCTTTTCTTCAACATCAGCCCAGGCAATACCCGGGTGGCGATTTTTGTTCTTTTCAAAACGGGCTTTTAAGGTTTTGAGCAATTCGATTTGATCATTGGGGCGGAGGTGATTTTTAAGATTCATTTAGACGTAGAATGACCGATACTAATTGAATTATTTAAACGCTTTATTTAATAAAATATAAGAAAATCTTATATTAAATGTTTCTTGTCTTATATACATTTAATTCGTCAAAGCTTAATTCTTTATGATCAACCAATCTATAGTGTTTTTCAGAAGATACCAATATTTCCTCTTCTATTCGTTCAAATTCAAACAGAGCAATATCCCCATTCACCATAAATTGTGCTGCTATAGGTTTGCAGATTAAATTAGGGAATTTTGAAGCACCAATGGCAAAGTCCTGTTCAATTTGTACAACACCAAGCTTATCTGATTTGCCTTTTGCCTGAACCGGGATTACATAATGAATTCCGCGCTTATCAATGCCGATATAAATTTCGTCTGTTTCAACTTGCCCCATACTAGGAACAGTGGTTCTCAGATGATTTTGTAGAGAATAACACGTTAAACCAGTAAATATATCAAGCAGTCTATTATATCTTATAATAGCTAAAAGAGCTTGCTCATCACTCATTGCATATTTAGCAATTATACCCGGAGTAGCATTCGGAATTTTTGTTATAGAAAAATGGTCTGTTGGTTTAAAAAAGGTTGTTTTAGTTAACGCTAATTTGTACATGCCTCTTCCTGCAGGCCTTATTATCCATTCAAACCCCTTAGGTGTAATATCAATAATATTTTTAGGTAGCGAATTGCGATAACGGAAAGAGTATAATATATCACCTATGTTTTTTGGTAATTTTACTTTTAAAAGGGCCGCAATATTTTCGATGTCAATTCTAGTAAAATCAATTTCTGTTAATCCTTCTTTATAGGAATTGAAGAAGACAGCTTCAATAATCTGGGAATATCGGTTGGCTTTTGACATGATTATTGATTAAAACCATTCCATTTTAATATAACTACTTCTTCATTTAAAACCGATTTTGTTGTTGTAGAGAATCTCGTTCTAAATAAATCAATTCTTATTAACTCATAGCCTAAAGACTGGGCGATATCTGCCAATATCTTCCCCGTTGGAATCATCACTCTAAGAAAAGAGGCTTGGTCTCCTACCACATAAGCTAAATAAGCATTTGGTGCCAAAACACCACGTAATTCTTTTAAATGCCTGGCAATGCCTCCAAAGTAAAGTTTGGTTACTTTAGCGTATAGCTTTTCAAAGCCGGAGGTTTTACCAAGTTCAATTCTTTTGCTTTCAATCTCCTCGGCTATGTTTTGAATTTCTGAAAAATCAGCTACGAATTGGTCGTCAGAATCATCTTTGTATACGCCTTTTGTATTAGATCTTAGTAAGGTCTTTTTCATAGATCTTAGCTCTTCGCGATTATTTATAAATCCGAGTAATACAGATTCTAAGCGGGTTGTCCTAGTATAATCTTTTTCATTAGGATATGGTGGAGAAGTTATGACTGCGGTAACCTTTCGTCCGTTTAAAACCCTTTTAATATCTCGAGCATCAGATAAGATAACTTCGGCGGAAGGATAATTGTGTTTACCCAGTATCTTCAAATCATTACAAATGTTAGTTATTTGCTGATACCAATTGTTTACCACATCTGCATCTGTCTTGATTTTGCCAATTCCCACTTCAGGCCCAAAACGTAAATTGCTGTTTTTATAAACTAAAGCTGTTCCGTAAGCAAGTTTAAAATATATATAAAATTTAGTATGCTTGTACTTTTCTATTTCCTCTAACAATATAATAGATTTATGTAGAGGAATAGCACTTATTGAATTTTTTAAGATTATTTTTTCCTGATCCGGTTTTAACGATTTAAGTACTTGTTTGCCCGAAGTGTCAACATCAACTTTGCTTATTTCTTTGTTTGCAGAATTTTTTATTTTGTCAACGTAGCATTTCATTTGGTCAACATCAACATCCCAGCTGGTTTTAACAGAGCTTGCAAAATGGGCAAAACCATTTGCTTCGATACCGATGGATGGTATGTTGTTTAATTTGGCTTCAACGATTGTTGTCCCAGTGCCACAAAAAGGGTCCAATAATATATCTTCAGAATTTAGATTAAATTCTTTTATATATTTTCGAACTATATGCGGTGGATAAGATAAAACGAACCTGTACCAGTCATGAATTTCCTTATCTGAGCTATTGATTTTATTAATAACTGAATTTCTATATCTCGGCTCTATTGAAACAGTATCCATGATGTTTTTACCTGAACAAATTTAATTTTTTGATTAAATAAAACTTAACATAATTGGCTAATTATAAATTTAAAGTTTTGCAGCTAATTAGTCTAAAAATGCCTTTATTAACAAAAAAAAAGCCACTAAACTTTCGTAAAGCGGCTTTGGTAGTCCATAGGGGAATCGAACCCCTGTTTCCAGAATGAAAATCTGGCGTCCTAACCCCTAGACGAATGGACCGGGTTAGTGAATACGTAAAAAATAAAGCTGAAAATGATCATTCACAATTCTCAATTTCAACGCGGTAGTCCATAGGGGAATCGAACCCCTGTTTCCAGAATGAAAATCTGGCGTCCTAACCCCTAGACGAATGGACCATTATTTGTAAAAGAACAAATCCCCTTATTTTGGGTCTGCAAAGATATATCTTTCCAAATAAAATTAAAATATTATTTGCAACATTTTAAAATTCTTAAACGGTGTGGTAATCGGCGCGTTATCAAAAAAACAAAAAGCTGCACCAACGTATTGTATACCTACATCAGCTTATGAACAAAAAAAAGATTGACGACAGTCACCTCGGCTTTATGCGGATGGCCGTTAAATGTGCCGACGATAACATACACACAGGCAACGGCGGGCCTTTCGGCGCCGTTATAGTAAAAAATGGTGAAGTGGTGGCCTGCACGCCTAACTCGGTAACCGCTACTAATGACCCTACAGCTCATGCCGAGGTAAATGCCATTCGCGAAGCTTGCAAAAAACTTAAAACGCCCGACCTTGAAGGCTGCATTATGTATACCAGTTGCGAGCCCTGCCCTATGTGTACCAGCGCAATTTACTGGGCTCGCATTGGTGTGGTTTATTATGGCAATACCAAAACCGATGCTGAATGGGCTGGCTTTGGCGATACGCAAATATCGGCAGAGTTAGTTAAGCCGCTCAACGAGCGTAGCGTACAATTTAAGCGCATTGGGGCGAGTGATGCCATACGCAGTTTTGAGCAGTGGGTGGAGCTGAGCGAGGCTGAAAAAAGTGAGGTAAAAAACGGAACTCTTTAGTAAATTTATATCCAATGAAAGCTACCTGGAACAACACGGTGATTGCTGAGAGCGACGACACCATCGTAATAGAGAATAACCATTATTTTCCGCCGGCGAGTGTAAAGCAGGAGTACCTGCAAAGCAGCGAAACACATACCACTTGCCCCTGGAAAGGGCTGGCATCATATTATACCCTTACCGTTGATGGTAAGGAGAATAAAGATGCTGCCTGGTACTACCCGGAACCCAAGGATGCCGCCGCCGAAATTAAAGGCTATATAGCTTTTTGGAAAGGGGTTAAGGTAAGCGAATGAAGCAATATGATGCGATAGTTATAGGCGCCGGGCAGGCCGGTGTTCCCCTGGCTAAAAAACTGGCTAAGGCCGGAAAGAAGACGGCACTAATTGAAAAACGTTTTGTTGGCGGTACGTGTGTTAATGACGGCTGTACGCCTACCAAAGCCATGATTGCCTCGGCAAAGGCGGCGTATAACGCGATACATGCTGCCGAAGTGGGTGTTACGGTTAATGGTTACTCGGTTGACCTGAAAGCGATAAAGGAGCGTAAGGATAAGATCGTGATGAAATCGCGCACGGGCGGCCAAAGCGCTGTGGAGAAAACTGAAGGGCTCGATCTCATTTTTGGAGAGGCCAGCTTTATCGGTGATAAATCCGTGATCGTAAAACTCAACGAGGGGGGAGAGGAGCAATTAAGTGCTGAGCTGTTTTTTGTTAACACGGGCGCGTCACCCATGATACCGGTCATTGACGGGTTGCATGATGTGGGGTACCTTACGTCAACTACCATACTTGACCTGGAAGAGGTGCCACAGCATCTGCTGATTATCGGCGGTAATTACATCGGGCTGGAGTTTGGGCAAATGTTCAGCCGGTTTGGCAGTAAGGTTACCATCCTGGAACGGTCAGAACGGTTATTACCCCGCGAGGATGAGGACGTCGCGCAGGAGCTGACTAAAATTCTGCAAAAAGAAAACATCACCATATTATGCAACGCACAGGCCAAAAGCTTTGATAAAACCGGGTACGAAATAACCGCTGCTGTTGAGCGAGGGGGCGAAACCGAAAGCATCAGTTGCACACATGTATTGGTGGCGGCAGGCCGTAAGCCGCAAACCGAAAGGCTTTCGCTTGATAAAACCGGGGTAGAGCTGGATGATAAAGGCTTTATCAAGGTAAATAATAAATTGGAGACTAACGTGGAAGGCATTTATGCCTTAGGTGATGTAAAACCCGGCCCCGCATTTACCCATATTTCCTATAACGATTATACTATTGTATACCGCAACCTTTTTGAGGGAGAGAGTTTTACTACAGACGACAGGCCGGTACCGTACTGCATGTTTACTGATCCGCAGCTTGGCCGCATTGGTTTGAGCGAGATGGAGGCGAAAAAGCAGGGCATCAACTACCAGGTGGCTACGCTGCCTATGGAGCACGTTGCCCGTGCTATTGAGGTGGGCGATACACGCGGTATGATGAAGGCCATTGTCGACCCGGAAAGTAAAAAGATTTTGGGTGCCGCCATTTTAGGCGAGCAGGGCGGCGAAATTATGTCGGTACTGCAAATGGCTATGGAAGGCGGCATTACGTATGACCGGATACGTTATTGTGTGTTCGCGCACCCTACGTATTCAGAATCGCTGAATAACCTCTTCATGTCGTTAGAGAAGTAAACTGCATGATAAAGGCCGATAACCTGAGCAAACATTTTGGCGCTATAAAGGCGGTTGATAAGGTATCTTTTGAGGTTACTGAGGGCGAAACCATGGTTTTACTGGGTACCAGCGGCTGCGGAAAAACCACCACGCTTAAAATGCTTAACCGGCTTATTGAGCCTACAAGCGGCACCATCAGTATAAACGGCAGGGATGTGGCAAGCCGGCAACCCGAAGAGCTTCGGCGGGGTATAGGCTATGTGTTACAAAATAATGGTTTGTTTCCGCATTACACCGTGGCTCAGAATATTGCCGTAGTGCCCAACCTGCTCAAATGGGATAGAGCGAAAACCCAGAAGCGCACTACGGAGTTGATGGAAAAACTGCATCTGTCGGTACAATACCTTAATGCCTATCCTAACGAGTTAAGCGGCGGGCAGCAGCAGCGCGTGGGGTTGGCCCGTGCCTTGGTTGCCGATGCGCCGGTGTTGTTAATGGATGAGCCATTCGGCGCGCTGGATAATGTTACGCGCACTAAAATACATGCCGAATTTAAAGCGCTTGATGAATTGAAGCGCAAAACCATTATTATGGTTACCCATGATGTTCAGGAAGCTTTTGCCCTTGGCGACCGCATTGTAATTATGGACAAGGGGCGCATTGTGCAGCAGGGCACTCCGCAAGAGTTGCTTTTTACTCCGGCGAATGATTTTGTAAAAGACTTTTTGAAAGAGCAGCATCTGCAATTAGAGCTACGCTCTGTTAAGCTAACGGATATCTGGCCGGGGCTTACAGATACCGGCCGTAAAACACATACTGATCTGCTATCAGCCGATGAAAACATGTGGACAGCCTTAGAGGGTTTTAAATTTACGCAGCACGATAATATCAACATCATTAACCAACACACACGCGAGATAAAAAGCGTTGGCTTTGAGGCCTTGATGAGCGCCTATTATCAATATAAAAAGCAACCGCACCATGAATGAACAGCAACAGTCGCTGCTGGATTTCATGCGCCAGCAATCAGATAAATTACTCTCTCAAACGCTTGAACATATTGGCCTTACCTTTATTTCGCTGCTTCTCGCGGTGATGATCGGGCTACCGCTCGGGATATTGATCGCGCGCAAAAAGCAATTATCCGGCAGTGTGCTGGGTTTTGCCGGGGTGTTGCAAACCATTCCCAGCATTGCTTTGCTCGGTTTCATGATTCCGCTTTTGGGTATTGGCCCTAAACCGGCTATCGTGGCTTTGCTGCTATACGCCTTGCTGCCCATCATCCGCAATACATACACCGGAATAACCGGGGTTGACGTATCGATAAAGGAAGCCGCCGTTGCCATGGGCATGAGCAAGTGGCAAATACTGAAGCAGGTTGAGCTGCCGCTGGCCATGCCGGTTATTTTAGCCGGTATACGTACGGCAACGGTAATTAATGTTGGCGTTGCCACATTGGCATCGTACATAGCAGCTGGTGGCCTGGGCGAGTTTATTTTTGGCGGCATATCGCTTAATAACACCAATATGATACTGGCCGGCGCTATACCGGCAGCGCTGCTGGCCATCGTGTTTGATTTCTTATTATCGTTAATTCAGAAAATGAATTTCCGGAAAGTGCGTTTGGGCGTGTATGCGCTGCCCGTAATTACCCTGCTGCTGGCTTCCTTTTACTTCATTCCATCGGCCTATGGCGGCAAACTTACCGCCGGCTTTACCCCCGAGTTTATGGGACGGCAGGATGGCAACTTGGGCCTGCGTGATAG
Organism: Mucilaginibacter roseus; assembly: GCF_021215455.1. Classification (GTDB taxonomy): domain Bacteria; phylum Bacteroidota; class Bacteroidia; order Sphingobacteriales; family Sphingobacteriaceae; genus Mucilaginibacter; species Mucilaginibacter roseus. The sequence continues at coordinate 7,313 of NZ_JAJPWV010000006.1, forward strand.
GTATGGTTTAAAAATTCACACCATCGTAATCAGCGATGCGGTGATGTATAAGGCAGCCTATGAAAAAGAGCTGGACGTGATCAGCGGTTACTCTACCGATGGGCGATTAAAAGCTTACGATCTGGTGGTGCTGGATGATGATAAGCATATTTTTCCGCCATATTATGCAGCGCCTATTGTGAGTGAGGTGGCCTTGAAGAAATTCCCTGAACTGGAGCGTACGCTTAATATGTTGTCGGGCACTATTACAGATTCTATCATGACGGAGTTAAACTACCGTACCGATTATCTACACCAAAGTCCGGAAAGGGTGGCAAAGGAGTTTTTGGAATCAAAAAACCTATATAAGCCCGCACGTAACGGTAAGGCCGGTATTGTACGCATCGGCTCAAAAATATTTGGCGAGCAGTACATTTTAGCCAATATGTATGCGATGCTGATACGGGGTTACACAAATTATGATGTGTCCACAAAAACCGGATTGGGCGGAACAAAAATTTGCTTTGACGCCCTTACCAACAACCAGATTGATTTTTACCCGGAATATACGGGTACCGGCTTGCTGGCAATTTTGCAAGCGCAACCGCAAACGGTAAATAAACTGATGAGTGATAAAGAACGAACTTATAACTTTGTAAAGGCGGAATTTAACAAGCGATACAACATTAAATGGCTTACCCCCATAGGTTTTAACAATGCCTACGCATTAATGATGCGCCGAAAACAAGCTCAGGAGTTAAACGTTAGAACCATATCCGAGCTGAAGAACCACACTAATACCAATTAAATAAATGAATTTAGCAGAACGTTACCAACAGGTGCGGCAACGCTCCGAACATATTTGCAGTCCGCTACAAACTGAGGATTACGTTGTTCAGCCTATTGAGGATGTAAGCCCGCCTAAGTGGCACCTGGGGCATACCACCTGGTTTTTCGAAACCTTTATACTCAAGCCCTACGTATCTGCCTACAAAGAATATAATACCGAATATAATTACGTTTTTAACAGCTACTACGAGAGCGTAGGCAGCAGGGTTATTCGTACAGACCGCGGTAATTTAAGCCGCCCTACAGTGATTGATATTTACAGTTACCGCAAATATGTTGACGAAGCCATGTATCATTTTTTATGTGGGGATATACCGGCGGAAATTCAGGAGTTAGTGATCCTCGGGTTTAATCACGAAGAGCAGCACCAGGAGTTGTTGTATACGGATATTAAATATATACTTGGCCATAACCCCTTGTTTCCGGCCTATTCGCACGAGTATAAGGCGACGCATTTTGAGAGAGCTGTTGGCGCAGAGTTTATACAAATGCCCGAAAGTATTTACGAGATAGGCTTTGAAGGCGAAGGCTTTTGTTTTGACAATGAACTGAATCGCCATAAGGTTTACCTGAATGCATACCAGATAAGCCCAAGCCTGGTAACCAATGCCGAATACCTGGAGTTTATAAACAGCGGCGGTTATCACGATTTCAGGCACTGGCACTCTGAGGGTTGGGCCTGGGTAAACGCGAATAAGATAGAGTCGCCATTGTATTGGTACCTGATAGATGGCCATTGGCACCACTACACCTACCATGGTCTACAACCGCTGGATATTCATGGCCCGGTTACGCACATAAGCTATTACGAGGCTTATGCTTACGCCGCCTGGAAAGGCATGCGTTTGCCTACCGAGTTTGAATGGGAAGCGGCGGCATCTAAGTTTAATTGGGGCCAGCGCTGGGAGTGGACCGAAAGCGCGTACCTGCCTTATCCCGGATTTTCAAAAGCACCCGGAGCCATAGGCGAATACAACGGTAAGTTTATGGTAAACCAGAAAGTTTTGCGCGGCGCATCAGAAGTAACGCCGCCGGGGCATAGCCGCGCCACCTACCGTAATTTTTTCCAAACCGGTTTACGCTGGCAATTTACCGGCATACGCCTTGCAAAATAACCTATAAAATATCAACCACCATGATACTCACACCTACTGCACCAGAAAAACAACCCGAAAACCATTATAGCCAGTTTTTGCATGATGTATTGGATGGACTGAGCGCCACACCGAAGCACCTGCAATCAAAATATTTTTATGATGAGCAGGGCGACAAGCTGTTTCAGGATATTATGAATTGTCCTGAATACTACCTCACCGGCCTCGAGATGGAAATATTTACCCAACAAACTGATTTGCTGGCACACACCATCCGCAAAGGTGGCGAGCCGTTTGACCTGATCGAACTGGGCGCGGGCGATGCTACAAAATCCATCCACCTGTTGCGTAAACTGGTGGAAATGGGCGCGCATTTTGAGTACATGCCGATTGATATTTCAGGCCATGTTATCAGCGAATTAGAGGCAACACTGCCAATAAGCGTACCCGGGCTAAAGCTTACCGGCCTCAAAGGCGAATACTTTGAGATGCTGGCCAAAGCCTCGGCTATATCTGATCGCCGTAAGGTGGTTATGTTTTTAGGCTCCAATATTGGCAATATGCCGGTTGAAGATGCGCAGGAGTTCTGCAATAGTTTGAGGCAACACCTTTCAGCAGGCGATATGCTGCTGATGGGCGTAGACCTTAAGAAAAACCCGAATACCATCCGCGCCGCTTATGATGACAAGGGTGGTATTACCAAAGCTTTTAACTTAAACCTGCTTACCCGCATTAACCGTGAACTGGGTGCGGATTTTGACCTGTCGCAGTTTGATCACTTTTGCAGTTATGACCCGGAGAACGGTGCTTGTAAAAGTTACCTGATCAGCCTGAGCGAGCAGGTGGTAAAAATACAAGGCAAAAGTATTCGTTTCGAAAAGGATGAATACATCTGGATGGAGATATCACAAAAATATACGATTGACCAGGTGGATGAAATGGCTCAACGCGCCGGATTTACTCCTGCCGATCATATATTCGACAGTAAGCACTGGTTTGTAGATGCTATGTTGGTAGCTGTATAAAGATTTTGTTATCCCGGCAGCAATAAACTGCCGGGATCAATATTATTTATCGCCGTTGAGACTATAAAGATAATCAGAGGGCGACATACCAAACTGTTTTAAAAAGTTACGCCCGAACTGGGTTTGTGAGCTGTAGCCCACCATGTCTGATATCTCGTAGATTTTAAACTCTCCCTCGCTCAGCAATTCAGCGGCACGTTTTAACCGGCCAAGATTGATCAGCTCGTTAGGCGTAAGGTCAGATATTGATTTGATTTTACGGTATAAAGTCGGGCGGCTCATGTTCATCATATCCGCCAGGTGTTCCACATCAAGCTCCTTATTGTCCAGGTTTTTAAGGATAAGCTCATTCAGCTTTTCCAGAAAAACTTCGTCGGCACGGTTATGGGCAATGGTTTTAATATGCGCCAATGGTGATTTAGCAAAATACTGCTTTACTTTATTGCGGTTACGCAGCAGGCAGGCCACCTGTACCTGCAAATATTCAGGCGAAAAAGGTTTTTCTATGTAGGCATCAGCCCCCAGTTCAAGCCCCTCAATTTTTGATTGCAGGGTGTTTTTTGCCGTAAGCAGTAGCACAGGTATATGTCCAAGTTCAAAGTCGGCCTTCACAGCTTCACAAAGGGCAAAACCGTCCATCCCCGGCATCATCACATCACTTATAATCAGGTGAACTATCTGCTCGCGCAAAATGTTAAGTGCCGCAATACCATCAGGCGCTGTTATAACCCGGTATTTATCACTCAGATCTTCAGAAACGAATTCCAGAATTTCCTCGTTATCATCCACGAGTAAAACAACCGGTTTATCAAGATCGGCATCGCCGGCTTGATAAGCAGCCAAGCTTAATACTTTTTCCATTTACCGCTTAGGTTAAATTCTATTAATTGGTGTACAGGCAGTGTTAAAGCAAATATAGTAAATCGATTTACATATCCAACTAATTCTAACCTTCCCTTGTGTAGCTCAGCCAATGATTTTGAGATAGATAAGCCTATGCCCGTGCCGGGCTGCGGTCCTTGTTCATTTATGCGGAAAAAGGGCTCAAATATTTTAGCGCTAAGCTCGGTCGGCATGGGTTTACCGTCGTTACGCACTTCAATAGTAAAGTTTTCATCGCTACCGGCTAATGGCATCAGCTCAACCTCAACGTGGTTGTCACTATATTTAATGGCGTTATCCAGCAGGTTGCTGATTATTTTAGTGAACCCTTCCGCATCAACGTAAGCTTGCAGCTGCGCTTCAGGCAACAGTAGTTTATAAGCCAGGTTACGATGCTCGGCAGCCAGTTGAAAGCGGCTATGAATATCAGTAAGCAGTTCCGGTATATCAACGTTCACAAAGTTGAGCGAAAAGCCCTTCGCTTCCGTCTTACGGAAATCAAGCAGTTGGTTGGTAAGTGTGAGCAGCCGGCCGGTATTACGGTCAATTATCCTCAAGTTTTTTTCAATATCAGGCACTTCACCCGCTTTTTTCATCACCTTTTCCATCGGCCCTTTAATAAGCGTTAGCGGGGTGCGTATCTCGTGGGCTACGTTAGTAAAAAATTCTATTTTGGCTTCGTATATCTCGCGCTCCTTTTCGTTTTCAAAAATCTCCATCTGCCTGCGGTGCTTGGCTTGTAATTTCCGGTTATAACGGTTTATCAGCACAATAACTGCAGTCATCAGTAGCAGGGTATAAATTAAATAAGCGGTATTGCTCTTCCAAAAAGGCGGTAGTATTTTAATAACAAGGCGCGCTTCCTTGTTATTCCAGATGCCGCTGCTGTTGGCCGCTTTAACCCTGAATGTATAAACTCCGGCAGGTAACTCTGTAAAATAAACTTTTCGGTTAGTTTTTATATAGGTCCATTGGTTATCCAGCCCGTCCATCCGGTAAGCGTATTCAAGCGTGCCGGGAGAGTTGTAGCTCAAGGCGGAGAAATCGATACTGAAAGATGAGCTTTTATAATCGAGCACAATTTTGCGGGTAACCAATATGGAGCGTTTAAGCGGCGAGCCTTTTTGCGCTACGGCAAGCTCGCGGTTGTTTACCTGGAAACCTGTTATATATATGGGCGGCGCAACGGTATTGGTTATAAATTCATCGGGGTTAAAGCATACCATGCCTTTTACACTGCCAAAAAACATGTGCCCGGTTTCATCCCGGTAAGCGGAGTTATAATTAAACTGATCAGTAAGTAAGCCATTGGCTTTCGTAAACACCCGTATTTTTTCGGTAGCCAGATCAAAGCTTACCAGTCCCTTTGAAGTGCTTATCCAGAGTTGTTTCCGGGCATCCTCTAAAATGCTGTATATAAGGTTGCTTGGCAGGCCCCAGTTAACCGTATATTGCTCGGCTTTTTTTGTCTGTCTGTTGTACTTAAATAACCCCGACTCAGTTGCAAACCACATTTGGTTTTCTGAGTCTTCAAATATGTCGGTTATCCGCACTTTTGACATGTCGACATTCAGCAAATGGTTAAGGGTACCGCTACTCCCATCGGCATTCAGGTAAAATATGCCATGCCTGAACGTGCCCGTCCATAGTGTGCCTTTGCTATCCTGCGTTATAGCGGTTATAAAAGCTGATGCCGGCAAATGTGGAAGTAACGTAAAATCGTCCGTCTGCCGGTTGTATTTGTATAAGCCTACAGGTGTTCCCACCAATATATCGCCCGCACGGGTTTTGAGCATACAAAAAATAAAATTGCTTTTGAGCTGGTGTTGTCCCGGTCCGGCGTTGTAATGCCTGATTACCTTTGCTGTATGTAAATCCATAACATCAAGGCCATGCTCAAAGGTGCCCACCCATAATTCATTACCGTTAATAAGCAAACCGTGCAGGTTGGTATTAGCAATGCCCGACCGGCCATCGCCAGGGCGATAGTTGCTAAACTGCTTGGTTTTTAAGTTAAACTTATTCAGCCCGGCATCCTCGGTACCAATCCAAAGATTTCCGTCGTAATCACGGCAAATTTCACGTACCGCATTTCCGCTAATGGAATTTTCGCCGATACGTGGAAAAAACTTTTCAAAAAAAGTATACCGTGGCTGATAATAGTTTACACCTCCAAAATAGGTGCCCGCCCAAATGCCGCCTTCAGTATCCTTAAACAAGGTATAAACAGCATTGTCGGCCAGTGAGTAGGGGTTGTTATACTGCTTGCGCAGGTTTACCAGTTTATTGGTTTTATCGTGATAAATAAATATACCCGATTCGGTAGCTATCCAAAGCTCATCAGATGAAACGCGGAGAAAATTTCGTGCGAAGATGTCAGTGCCGTTTTCATTCCGGGTAACAAGGTCTGCAGATTTATGCGTAATGGTATTAAATATTTTGACCCCCTGGTTAGACGCACCTATTAGCAACCGGCCCGGGCCATCGCTGGTTATATTCTCTATCCAGTTTGAAACAGACCTGTTGTTAAGGTTGGATAATGCTTTAAAAGGAGTGAAAGTATTGTTGCCAGGGTTATATCTTTGTAAATAACCATCGGCGGTTGACACCCATATATCACCCTCGTAAGATTTACATACGTATGTCGCGGCAAAGTTTTCACGATAGGATGCTACGGAATGGTCAGCAATATTGTAACGAAATAATGATTGCCCCGACACGATCCATAAATAGCTGCCTTGTTTTATTACACTTTCAATAGCCTGCTGCTGAATACCGTTTATAAAAATAAAATGTTCGCTTTCTCCATCGTAACGATACAAGCCGTTTTCAGTGCCGACCCATAAGATGCCTTGATCATCTTCGTAAAGTGTCGAAATAAAGTTGCTCCCCAGCGTATTCTTGTCGTTTGGGTCGTTGCGGAAGGTTTTAAAGGTGTAGCCATCAAAGCGGTTAAGCCCATCCTTTGTGCCAAACCACATAAAGCCGCGGCTATCCATTATGCTGCAAATAACAGCGTTGTTTGATAGGCCCTGCTCAACCTGGTAATGCGTAAAATAGTACGATTGTGCAATGCCGTTGAAACCGGACATTAGTAACACGAAGAGCATTAATAGTTTAACTTTCAATGGCAATTAAATGGATGGCTGTACCAAATATAGTTAAACACGCTTATTTAGAAGAATGATGAGCGCGCAGAATAGGTTTGAGATTGAGACGATTTGCAGAATTATTGATACAAAAGCGATAGGCCATCAAAGCGTTATTTGCCCATCTTTGAAATAACCATTACTACAAGCGGGTAACCGTTAAATTAAACTTTTGCTCAATTAAGGCATACGCAGGTATGTAAAAAAATAGTCCCGATAGCACGCTTGTTGTGCGTTATCGGGCTTTTGTGTTATTAGCCCCTTAATTTTTTGTGGAGCCGCGCACAACCAGGTCGGCCGGTATTTGCATTTTGATCTCGGATATATCCAGCTTATCATCATGCAGGCGGGATAACAAAAGGTCAATAGCCGATTTGGCTATTTGATAAGTTGGCTGTTTAACAGCCGTAATACCCGGCGGATATAGCTCAAACAACTCGTTATCATCAAAGCTCACCATGGCTATGTCATCAGGTATGCCAAGCTTTAACTCGTTAATGGCCTGCAAACCCATTGATCCGAGATAGTTAGTGCTGAAAAATACCGCTTCAACTTTTTTATTTTTCTTTAAAAAGTCTTTTATCGATGCAATGGCGTTCTCTTTGTCGCTACCAAACGGTACTTTAAATATAAGCTTGTTGTCTTCTTTTAGTCCGCCGGCCTTAACGGCGTCGCGGTAACCGGTAATACGCTCCTCCAGTTGCACAAGGTCCAGATCGGGGGTAACGTAGGCAATGCTTTTATAACCCGATGTAATGAGTGATTTAATCGCGTTAAAAACGCTGTTATAGTTATCAACCAAAACATGCGGAATGTTAAGATCCGGAAAATAACCATCAATCAGCACCACCGGTTTGCCGTTATTAACAATGTTTTCAATGTCGCTTTCCAGTCCCTTCATTGGTGTTACAATGTAACCGTCAACCAATTGGTTCGATAGCATTTTGATCACGTTTTTGCCGGTTTGCACGTTGTTGTTTGTGCTGCAATAAATAACACCATATCCGGCCTTTTCCGCTTCTTCCTCAATCACCTTGGCCATGGCGCCAAAAAAAGGCCCACCTATGGTTTCTACAATAAGCCCGATAACTTTTGATACCCCGGTGCGCAAGCCTACCGCCATACGGTTGGGCTCGTACCCGTTTTTGGTGGCCACGTCAAGTACCTTTTTCTTTATTTCGTTACTGATACGGCCCTTGCCGTTTATTACAAAAGAAACCGTTGTTATTGACGTATTGGTGAGCTTGGCAATATCCTTAATGGATATCTTCTTTTTATTATCGGCCATCTTGTTTAAAAACTGTAATCGTTGGGTCTGCTGGTTATAAAAATAATACGCAAGATAGCTTTTAACGGTTATAGTGCGAACTTATGATGTTAAGTGTAAAAATAACTTTTATTATCACTCACACAATAGCTAAATCTTTTTGCGCCGAAGGTCAATTTTTTGTTTACTTTGTTTATTCAATCTAAATAAATGTAAATGAAAAAGCTTTTTTTACTTTTATTCATCCAATTGACCGGCTCTGTAACCTTTGGACAATCTAAGCTCGAGCAAGACAGGCAGGCCATCCGCGCATTAGAGGGTTTTTATAAAGTTACCTTCAACTACGCCGAAACATTTGCGCCCGATACGGCATACAAATTTCATCCACGCTATAATTCGTGGGGTTACGAATGGGCGGTTATTGAAGAAGACTCACCAAAGAAAATAGTGATACAGCATTTGCTGGTTGTAGGCGATAGCACGGTAATAAAACACTGGCGTGAGGATTGGCAATATGAGGAGCCAACTATGCTGGCGTTTGACAAGGATAATACCTGGAAGAAGGTTAAATTAAAACCAGCTGAGGTAAAAGGACGTTGGGTGCAAAAAGTTTTCCAGGTTGATGACAGTCCGCGATACGAGAGTATTGGTACCTGGGTGCATGTTGACGGGCGCCACCAATGGCAAAGTGAAACGGACTCACCATTGCCACGCCGGGAGTTTACCAAGCGCAGCGATTATAATGTATTGCGCCGCGGCAACCGCGTTTACCTGACACCGGAGGGCTGGATGTTTGAGCAGGACAATCAGAAAATCATCCGCTCGGCCGCGGGCAATAAATTATTGGCGCAGGAGAAAGGCTACGAAGAATTTACCAAGGCTGATGAAAAAGAGTTTGCCTATGCCAAAAAATGGTGGGCCAGCCAAAAAAGCTACTGGGCTGATGTACGCAAAGTATGGGATGACTTATACGCCAAGAATAGCGTAGTTAAGATAAATCAGAAAGCCGGCGGAAAGTTGCTGTTTGAAAAGCTGTTTGAGCTGGGCGATCAATCCGTAAAAGAAAAATGGGAGTCAGCCAAAAATAAGCAGGAAGTTGAAAAAGCGATTAAAGCGCACGTGCTTTAGTAGCAGTGGCGGTTGCAGTAGCAGTTTAGTATGCACTAAATATATACTGCAACTGCTATTGCCACTTTAAAAATAATGCAATTCAAAAATAGCTACTGCCCGAACATACCGCCCAGACCGCCGAACATATCTTTGGCGATGGCTGCGGTTTCGGCCTGGCTTACGTTATCTGCCTGCTCAAGGGCTTTGTTGAGGGCTACAACCAGCAATTCCTCAATTTCTTCCCTGTCGGCATCAGCATAAAAGGCTTCGTCAATGGTAACGGATTGTATCACCTTATTGCCGTTGGCTGTTACGGTTATTTTACCACCCTCGGCAGTGCCGGTTACGGTGATGCCGTCTAACCTCTTTTTTACTTCGCCAGCTTTTTGCTGTGCTTCAAATAATTTATCAAACATATGTCCTCAGTTTTATGCCGTCATTGCGAGGTACGAAGCAATCTCTTTAAGAATATTTTACAGCGCATATGTCGCTTCAGAGATTGCTTCGTACCTCGCAATGACGTGGTTGTTTTCGTTAATATACCCCTTTAGGGGGTGTGGGGCTCCTAATCTTCAGCCGCGTCGCCCTGTCCGGTGTAGGCATTTTTACGTACAATAGGCATGCCTGTTATTTTAAACAGATCATCCAACTGTAGCAGGCTACCGTTGGCTAAATTAGATAACAATACAATGGTAACATCGTTTTTTAGGTCGCGCAAATAAATATGCCTGAAACCATGCCACCAGCCGGTATGGTACACCACCTTTTGGTTCGGGCCATCAAATATGCGCCAGCCATAGCCGTAGCTAAAATGCCCGCGTAGCAATGGGTTGTGGGCTGTGTATGCCGAATCCTGCGTTTGCTTTTTCAGCAGGATGCCGGCGCGCAGGGCGCGGTCAAACAAAAACAGGTCGCCCACGGTACTATAAATGCCTTTATCGCCCACTGGGCCGTCCAAAAAGTTTTGTGCCACCGAGTATCGCCACTGGCCGCGATCGTGGCCAACAACATCAACCGGGATTTTTTCATATACGGCTTTTGAGTACACGGCGGTATGGTGCATCCCGGCAGGGCCAAAAACATTTTCTTTCATAAACTCGGCATAGCTTTTACCGCTCACCTTTTCAATAATAGCGCCCAGCACCATGTAGTTGGAGTTGTTGTAATGAAAATGCTTATCGGGTTTGGTAAACGGGTTGGGCTTGTATTGCGCTATGAGGTTCATTACGTCCATGTTCGTCATGCCCTTGCGCTGGTCGCGGTGCTCCTTGCGGTAAAGGTCGTCGGTAAAATAAACATAGTTCATCATACCGGAGCGGTGCGTAAGCAGCAGTTTAACCGTAATGCCATCGTACGGAAAGTTGGGAAAAAACTCTTTAACATTCTGGTCGAGCTTTAATTTGCCCTGCTCAACCAGCATCATAATGGCGGTTCCCGTCATGGTTTTGGTGACTGATGCCAACTCAAATTTTGAGCCCAGCTTCAGGCTGTCTCGTATCAGGTAATTAGCCCAGCCGAATGATTTTTCGTAGATGATCTTCCCTTTTTTTGCTACCAGCACATTGCCGTTAAAACCACGTTTTTTATGCAGAGCCTGCATAAATTCGTCTATTTTTTTATCCTCTTTCTTGGGGTCGTATTTTAAAAGCGCCACGGTATCAAAGTTCACCTTTTCACCGTCGCGGGTGGTGGCTTTCTTTTTGTCGGATGAGCACGAAGCAAATAATATTAAGCACAGGGCAGAGGTTGAAACACACTTGATCACAGATCTCATATACAATATATCCAGTCGATAAAACGAGGGCGAAAAATAGAAATTATACAGCACCTAAATAATAATTGTTTTTAAATATTATTAACATTAAGGTAAACTGCGGCTGGTTCTGCCTGATGTTTTGCGCCGCGATTTAAAATATTGTTTGTTAAATGAATGCCCGTAAAACCAAGTTAAAACTGTTTTTTGTACAATTGCACTATGAAGCTTACGCGCCCCCGAACGGTATACTTTTATTTACTGGCCATATTGATCGCCTTTAGCGGGTGTAATAAAAAGCCGAAAAAGAAGGTTGACGTAAAACCATCCTTTAAAAATGTTTTGGGCATAAAATACACCGAAATTAAGCGCTGGCTTGAAAACGGATTAACTTTTGACAAAAGCGGTTACCAGTTGGAGCCGGAGTGGAAGCTTTCATTTCCTTCTGATGATTCTGCCAACATCTTCAGCCCTGAGCGTAAGGTTTTCTATAATTTCCCGGTTACTTATGATCATGATTCAATTGTGAACATGGCGCGTGCCTGGCTGCGGGTAAAAAAGGTTACTAAGGATAGCCTCGTATTTCAGATATTAAAAGTCGAGGGAACAACCATTTACCTGGAGGAATCGAAGGTATTTATGACCCTTTATGCAAATGATTACATCAAAAATGTATTAAAAACCGATGCCAAAACGCTGATGCGGCCTTCAAAAGCAGATACAGCTTTCATTATGAAACGCGCGGAATATGTAAACACCCACCCGGATACCGCCTTTGCGGCCCGTGAGCCGGTACAGTTCATCAGTAAATCTCCCAATATAACCGTCGAAAAAGTTGAGGTACATGCCCAGGCCATCCGGTATGATAATGTTGACCCCGAGGATGCCTATATGTATCCAGAATACAATATCACCATAAAAAAGGCTTACAGCGACTTTAAATTTACCTTTGCCGCCTTTGTCGACGCCAGCGGCGGACTTCATTTTGATAAGCCCTTAATCGCCATTATGCCCGATGATTACGAGCAAAAGGTGAAGGTAATGAAGGGTGTAATGGATGGCTACCTTAAACTATACCTCACCACCCTGCCCGGTACCACGTTAGGCATACCTCATACCAGCCGTGTAACCCTGAGGGTAAAGGGTATAAAAGGTTAATTACTTATTTGCATTTAGCAAGGTGGGCGGTGTACTGGCCAATAAAATCATTACGATAGCCCTGATACTCGGCTGCGTTTTTAAAGTGGCCTTTTGCGGGTTCAATGTTGTTAAAGTAAATATAGATAATCATGTTATCGCCCGGGAAGATGACGAACGTACCTAACGTTTCGCCCTCACTAATACCGGCACGACTCAGGCCGTACGCCTTGTAGCCGTTATAGTCAAGCTCCAATAATTTTCCGGTGGTTTCCATGCCGGTTGTTTGCGCGTTGAGGTAACTCAGGTTGGCCAGCACATTCTTTTTATCCTGCTCATAATTTTCTGGCTTGCTCAGCTCAACTATCAGGTTTACAAAGGGCGCTTTCTTTTTATTGTTGTAGATGATGCGGTAACCTTCAGTCACAGTAATCGGCACTTCGCCTGCTTCAGTAACCAGCATGCGGGTTTTGTCAGCGTCCGCCAGTAAACGGTCTGCCGTTCCGGCTTTCAGGTCGCCGGCTTTTTTAAGGGAAAGGTAGCATGGCTTAATACCCGTTTGTGGTGTAAAGCCACTTAGGATAATAAATGATAATACGGCTAATAATACGGCTGGCTTTTTCATGATAAAGTATTTTAGAGTGAAGATGATAGCTGATTAGAAAAGGTTGCAAAGCTTATGATAGTATTTTAAAAATAAGTTTAAGCACTATTGTAAATATATTGAATGATATATACGTTAGTAGCATGACTAAGCTTTCTCACATTGTGGCCGCATTTGCGGTTTTATTGGTATTTAACCTTACTGCTAATGCTCAAAATGTAACAGCCAAGGCGTTAATTGATGAGGGGATGGACCTTCATGACAAAGGCCAGTACAAACAGGCGATCCAAAAATATACCGAAGCGTTAAAAATTGAACCGGGCAATACAGATGCCCCGATAGAGTTGGCTAATAGCTATATCAGTTCAGGCGATTATACCCAAGCGGCCTCTATTTTAGATAAGCTTATTATTAGCGCAAAGCAACCAATAGGAGATGCTTATAACTTACGGGCTTTACTATATGTGAGGAATAAACAATCGCAAAAAGCTATAGAAACGTATAAGGCAGGTATAAAAAACGATCCGGGCAACGCTGCGCTGTATTTAAGTTTGGCATCACTATATTATAACGAGAGCAACAATGCAGAAGCAGAAAAATATGCTGCTGAGGGTTTAAAAAAGGATTATAAGGATGTTGGCCTGCACCGTATGTACGCTACCATTATGTACGGTCAGCATAAGTATGTTCAGGGTATTATGGCATCGTGCAACGTATTATTACTTGAGCCTAATTCAGAAAACGCGAAATACGTTTTGAACCATATTAACACAGGATTCGCAGATGCGGCGGCTGCGCAAACCACCTATCAAAGTGGGAAATATGCGCAGGCGGAACAGTTTTTAAAAAAGACGGTGGTAAACACATCTAATTATAGTGAAAATGTGAGTAAGGCTTTTGTTTTTGAACTTCGCCTCGGCGAGATTTTTAAAGGGGTGGGCGCTATCTCTCAGAGCATTAAAGCGCCAAAGGATTTCTTCTGGAGTTTTTATGCGGATTATTTTTATTCGCTTGAGCAGGCAGGCCATCTCCCGGTTTTTATACAATACATTAGTCAGCGTAACCTAACGGCGAAAGAACTAAGTTGGTTTAAAGATAATCAGGACAAGGTAAAGGCTTTTAACACCTGGTATATCAGCACAGCCAGAAAGTATTAAATCTAAACACTTACATAAGATGAATAAAAGTATACTTATATTGATTGCCTTGGTTTTTATAACGCTTTTTAGCAAGGCGCAGCAAAAGGATGTAAACGCTATAATTGAAGAGGGGGCCAAGCTCAGCAAATCAGGTCAATATCTCGATGCTATTGCCAAGTTTGAGGCCGCGCTTAAAATAGATCCTAAAAATGATATATGGCAGTATCAGTTGTCATATAACTATTTTAAAGCAGGCAGCCGGAAAAAAGCGATCGATATAATGGAAAATAATCTGCGGTCATCAAAAAATTATCTTGGCAAAAAGTACGCTTTACTCGGAACGATGTATGAAGACGAAGGCCAGCCTAAAAAGGCGGATGAAAGTTACATGGCCGGGATAAAAGCCGAACCTGATTATGACCTTAATTATTATAACCTTGCCATGCTTTGCCAAAGTAAAGGTGAATATGCGAATGCGGAAAAGTGGGCTAAAGAAAGTATTAAAAGAGCCAGTAATAACGCGGATGCAAGCCTGATCTATATGCACGCCGTTTATAGCCAAAATAAATTTAGCAACGCTTTTTTGGCGGCTTGCAACTTTTTGCTGATTGAACCAGATACAGAAACATCCAAGGAGGTATTGGAAATATTAGCCGCTGCTATGAAACAACTTAACAAGGATAAGGCTGATCCGGATGTTCAAAAGGCTGAAGAGCAGTTCAAATACATAATTACCGCTATAAACAGCCAGGTTAACAAATCAGCACCACCAAACGATTTTTTCAAGAAATTTTATGTTGATTATTTCTATAGCATGTATCAATCCGGGCATTTGCCGGTTGTTTGCAAAATAGTTTTAATGTCCATCAATCCTCAAGCCGCTGAGCAGTGGGCCAGTGATAATACGGCCAAGGTACAAGCATTTAGGACATGGGTACGTAACAATCCCCGAAAACTTTAACCACAATACATTATAAATGAAGAGATTATTCTATCCGTTATTATTTGTAGGCTTATTAATAATACCATATCTAAGTAACGCACAGCATCCTCTGTAAGCGCATTAATTGAAGAGGGGGCTAAGCTCAGCAAATCAGGTCAATATATTAATGCCATTGCAAAATTTGAGGCCGCGCTAAAATTGGACCCCAAAAATGACGCCGCGCAATATCAAATCTGCCTTAATTACATTAATGCCGGTAATACTAAAAAGGCGATAACATTATTAGAGTATTTTATAAATACCTACAAAGTTAACCTGAGCCAAAAATATGCGTTTTTGGGAGAATTATATGAACAGGATAAACAGGTTGATAAGGCAAACGAATGTTACAGGGCAGGTGTAAAAGCTAACCCTGACTACGAGCGAAACTACTACAATATCTCGTTATTGTACTTAGCAAAGTACAATGATGAAGAGGCTGAAAAATGGGCCATTGAAGCGCTTAAAAGAAATAACTATGATCCGAACATTTATATGCTTTACATGCGAATAGCAAATATGCAGGCTGAAGATGAGAAGGGTTTTTATGCGGCGTGTAATTTTTTGCTGCTTGAGCCTAATACGGAAAGGTCAGTTGAGGTTTCGGCTGAAATGCGCAAGCTGATGGTTGATTTACATTACGCTGCCCTAAGCCCGGAGAATGCCGAAGTTCAACTCAAACAAATATTTACGGAAATATATGATGATTTTAAAAAGGTTAAGCCCGATCCCAATGATTTTTTTCGTAATTATTATGTCGATTATTTCTATAACCTTTCAAAATCAAACCAGATGCCGGTGTTTAGTAGGCTCATGGCATTAGCCAATACTCCGGAACAACTAACAAAATGGGCGGGCGCTAACAAAACAAAAACAGAAGCCTTTTATAACTGGATGCGCAAAACTCCCCGAAAATTCTGAAAATATATTGCCGCTTAGTTTGTATAAGGGTTAACTTTGCCCAGCAAAAAATACATCCTTATGAGTTTCAGAATTGAACATGATACCATGGGCGAGGTAAAGGTGCCTGCCGATAAATACTGGGGAGCGCAAACCGAACGCTCACGCAATAACTTTAAAATTGGTCCGGAAGCATCAATGCCGAAGGAAATTATTGAGGCGTTCGCTTACCTGAAAAAGGCCGCCGCCTATACCAATACCGACCTGAACGTGCTGCCTGCCGAAAAGCGCGACCTGATAGCACAGGTATGCGATGAGATACTGGAAGGCAAGCTGGACAGCGAGTTTCCGCTGGTGATCTGGCAAACGGGTTCGGGCACGCAATCAAACATGAATGTTAACGAGGTGGTGGCCAACCGCGCGCACGTGTTGCAGGGCAACAAGCTGGGCGAGGGCAAAACGTTTATCCATCCGAATGATGATGTAAACAAATCGCAATCCTCAAACGATACTTACCCTACCGCCATGCACATTGCTGCATACAAAATACTGATCGACGTTACCATTCCGGGTATTGAAAAGCTTCGGGACACGCTGAAAGCCAAATCGCAGGCTTTTATGAATGTGGTTAAGATTGGCCGTACCCACCTGATGGATGCTACGCCGATTACACTCGGTCAGGAATTTTCGGGCTATGTATCGCAATTGGATCATGGTTTGCGTGCGTTGCGCAATACCCTTGCTCACCTGAGCGAACTTGCCCTGGGCGGTACTGCCGTAGGTACTGGTATAAACACTCCGCAAGGTTATGATGTTAAGGTGGCCGATTATATCGCGCAGTTCACTAACCTGCCATTTATTACGGCCGAAAATAAATTTGAAGCATTGGCAGCGCATGACGCTATTGTGGAAAGCCACGGCGCCTTAAAGCAAATCGCTGTTGCATTGATGAAAATCGCGAACGACATCCGTATGCTGGCTTCGGGTCCGCGTTCAGGTATAGGCGAAATTCACATTCCTGATAATGAGCCGGGCTCATCAATCATGCCGGGCAAGGTTAACCCTACCCAAAACGAGGCGGTAACCATGGTTGCGGCACAGGTAATGGGTAATGATGTGGCCATCGCGGTTGGTGGATCAAACGGCCATTACGAACTGAATGTATTTAAGCCGGTTATGGCAGCCAACTTCCTGCAATCGGCCCGTTTAATTGGTGATGCCTGCGTATCATTTAACGATCATTGCGCGGTGGGTATTGAGCCTAATTACGATGGCATCAAAAAACACCTGGAAAATTCACTGATGCTTGTAACCGCGCTTAACCCGCATATTGGTTATGAGAACGCGGCTAAAATTGCCAAGAAAGCATTGAAAGAAAACAAATCGTTGCGCGAAGCGGCCATTGAACTGGAGCTGTTAACCAGCGAACAGTTTGACCAATGGGTTCGCCCCGAAAATATGATCGGCAGTTTAAAATAAGCTGCCGCAAGTATCAATCCTCTCCTGCGCACAGCACGAGAGGATTTTTGTTTATACCCCGATGTTTGTGATGTTGAATAAAAAAACGCTGCTGGTTATTTATCCGTTTGTTGCATTATTGGCGGCCGGTTGCACCATGAACCCACCGATACAGGGTAGGGGGCAGGCCTATTTGCAGGGTGAGTGGCAGCAGAACAGCATTCCCGGCGAAAAAAAGCTGCTCAATTACTCGCTGTCGAAATTTAAGTTCACTTGCGATTCGTTCTACATCGCCATTAACACTATAAGCCGCGTTAACAGCGGTGCTGATAGCTGCATGAACAAAGGCCGCTGGACAGAATATATTAAAGGTCGGTATGAGCAAACCGGCGATACCCTGCACCTGCGCGGTGTTTTTGTTAATGCCGATGGATCGCTGAAGGACAATAAAACCTGTTTTCGTTTCGGGCCTTACGAAACGTATTACAAAGTAAAAGCGCATGGCGATTCCCTGATTATGCTGAACAGCTCGACAACCGTATTGCCCATTGAAGCAAGGCTTACCAAACGCATTACCTGCACACCCAAGCCGCTGCAATACTAAGCATCGTAACAAAAAATTAACAATTAGTTAGCTGATAAGGCTACTATCTTTGCCAAAAAATAATTGCATGAGAAATAGAGTTATGAAAATGATTATCGCGCTGGTAGCGGTAATTTATATTCCGGCGCAGGTAATGGCCTGGGGGCAGCAGGGCCACCGCATTAGCGGACAGATTGCCGACAGCTACCTTAATCCCAAAGCGCGCAAAGCCATAAAAGCTATCTTGGGGAACGAAAGCATTGCTATGGCAAGTAACTGGGCTGATTTTATTAAGTCGGACTCGACCTACAATTACCTATACAACTGGCATTTTGTAAACTTCGACAAGGCTTTAACTCAGCCTGAAATGGAAGCTTACCTTAAGGTTGACACCATTGCTGACGCATATACCAAAATCAATTTTTTGACTATTGAGCTGAAAAAGAAGAACCTAAGCGCTAATAATAAGCTCTTGTATCTGCGTATGCTGATCCATATTGTTGAAGATATTCATCAGCCCATGCATACCGGCCACTTGAGCGATAAGGGTGGTAACGATATCAAGGTGCTTTGGATGAATAACCCAAGTAACCTGCATTCGGTATGGGATTCGCAGCTGATAGATTTTCAGCAATTGAGCTATACTGAATATGTTGCAGCAATCAATCATACCACAGCCGCTCAACGCACTAAATGGCAGCAGGCATCTGTGTCGCAATGGGTATTTGAGTCTAACCAGATAGCGCAAAAATTATATGCCGATGTTAAGCCGGATGAAAAGCTGGGCTATCGTTACAACTTTAAATACATTGACACGCTGAACCAGCAACTGGTAAAAGGTGGCGTTCGCCTGGCGGGTTTGTTAAACCAGATATTTGGATAATAGCATTTTGAAATTCGGAATTCCGATTTTGGAATCTCTTTCTTTTAGTGGTTGTATTCCGAAATCACCTTCCGCAATCCGCATTTAATATGAAGATACTCATGGTATGCCTGGGTAACATCTGCCGTTCGCCGCTGGCGGAGGGCGTAATGCAACACCTGGCCGATAAGAATGGATTAGACTGGACGGTTGATTCAGCCGGTACAGGTAATTGGCATGTGGGCGAAGCACCCGATCATCGCTCCATCCGCACGGCCCTTAACCGCGGGGTTGACATCAGCAAACAGGTATGCAAACAATTTACCGTGCACGATTTTGATGAATTTGACCTCATCATGGTGATGGATAAATTCAACCTGCGTGATGTACTGGCTAAGGCCCGCAACCAGTCGGACCGCGACAAGGTACGCCTGCTGCTTGGTAACGCCGAAGTGCCCGACCCGTATTACGACGACTCCAAATTTGAAACCGTTTATGATATGGTTGAGCAAGGCTGTCGCGATATAATAAAAGAATTTACCGGCATCGATCTCAAAAAATAACAAAACAAAACGGCCGACTGGATTTTCAGTCGGCCGTTTTGTTTGTTAAAAAGCAGTAGCTTATCTCATTTTCATGGTGTCTTGAGCAGCTTTGGTGCTGTCTTTTTTCATCTTCTTCATTTTCTTTTTCATTTTCTTAGTGCTGTCCTGCTGCATAGTAGCTGATTTTACGTTAACATCTGCAGCGTAAACGCTTCCGAATGAGATAGCCGCTAAGGCTACCATTGTAATTACTTTTTTCATGGTGGTAGTTCTTTTGTTGTTTTATTTATAAAAACAGCAATTCGGAAAGCAATTAGTTTTACTTGTGGTTAAAATTATTAATTTAATAACATGTTAGCGCGAAGGTGAAACAAAAATGCCGAAGTGTTAACCACTTCGGCATCAGTATTATAAAAAATATAATTTATTGAATTACAGTTCCGTTAGGTATAACGGATAGCTTTTTTACTACTACAATGCCATCCTGAATGGTGTAGGTGCCATAATCGCCGTCTGGTTTGCTGGCTTCGCAGTTGATGGTCACGTCATTACCAATATAACAGTTCTTGTCGATGATAGCATTTTTAATGCAGCACCGGTCGCCAATGCCCATTATCGGGCGATCGTTCACGCGCGAGTCTTCGATCTGCTCAAGGGTTTGATACATATCGCTGCCCATTACATAGCAGTTCTCAATAGTGGTATCAAAACCAACTCGGGTACGTATGCCAATAATAGAGCGCTTGATGTGTTTAGCATTGATGATGCAACCATCAGCCACGATAGCCTTTTCCATCAGCGTGCCTGATATTTTTGATGGCGGCAACATGCGTGCACGGGTAAATATATGGTTCTTATCAAAAAGGTTAAACTGCGGTATGTCGTCCGTTAAACCCAGGTTGGCATCAAAAAATGATGGGATGGTACCAATATCGGTCCAGTAGCCTTCGTACTGGTAGCTGGCCACACGGTGTTCTGTGATAGCCTGCGGAATGATCTCCTTACCAAAGTCCGGGTGATCATTTGATTGCAGCAGATCAAACAGCAACTTGCGGTTAAACAGGTATATACCCATTGAGGCCAGATACACACGGCCTTGGGCCTGCATTTCCTCGCTTACTTCTGCCGCCCAGCTCTCAAAGTCCTTCTTCGGTTTCTCGATAAAGGAAGTGATCATACTGTTCTCATCAGTTTTAAGGATGCCAAAGCCTGGTACATCATTGGCGTGTACGGGTATGGTAGCAATGGATATTTCGGCTTCCTGCTCAATATGTTTATTGATCATATCCTGAAAATCCATCTGGTAAAGCTGGTCGCCCGATAGGATAAGCACATAATCAAACTCGTGTACAATCAGGTGGTGTAAGCTTTGCCTCACTGCGTCAGCCGTACCTTGAAACCATGATACGCTCGACGGGGTTTGCTCCGCCGCCAGTATGTCAACAAATGCCTCGCTGAAGCTGCTGAAGTGGTAGGTGTTTTTAATGTGCTTGTTTAGCGATGCCGAGTTAAACTGGGTAAGCACATACATACGCTCAATGCCTGAGTGTAAGCAGTTGGAGATGGGTATATCAACCAAACGGTATTTACCCGCTATAGGCACTGCCGGTTTAGAGCGCGTAGCTGTAAGCGGCGATAAACGGCTGCCCTGGCCGCCTCCAAGCACAATTGCTATTACATTTGAACTCATGATGCTGTTATTATTCGGTTATAAAGGGTTACATATTCAGCGGCCGAACGATCCCAAGAGTGATCGAGCGCCATCATTGTTTTGCGTAATTTTTGTAAACGCGGCATATCATTATACAGTACAATAGCGCGGTTTACAGAGTAACATATATCATCAACATTGGCTTGGTTAAAGCGGATGCCGTAACCGCCCTGCTCGCCAAAATCAATTACGGTATCTTTTAATCCACCTGTGCTGCGTACAATTGGCAAAGTGCCATACCGTAACGAGTACATTTGGTTAAGGCCACAAGGCTCTACCCGCGATGGCATCAGCAAAAAGTCGGCCCCGGCATAAAATAAATGAGCCAGCGCTTCATCGTAACCAATAAATACGTTGTAATGTTCGGTATATTTTTCTTTTAAGGAAAGCAGTTCGGCCTCGGTGTTTTTATCGCCTGCGCCCAGCATTAAAAAATTAACGTGGCCATAGTTTTCCTGCAGGCTGCGTTCAATGGCCGGAGCCAGCAAGTCGGCACCTTTTTCGCCCACCAGGCGGCCTATAAAAACTACCAGTGGTAATTCGGTGCTTAAACCAAAGCGCTGGCAAAGGGTGGCCTTGTTTTTATTTTTTCCCTGGGTAATGCGGGTTGTTGAATATTTAGAGGCGATCAGCTTATCGACAGCCGGATTCCAAACATCGGTGTCAATACCATTTAATATACCCTGGCCTTTGTAGCCTTCGATGTAAAACAGGTATTCTAACCCGTTGGAGTTGATGGTAAGCTCGTGCAGATAACTCGGCGAAACCGTGGTATAAGCCGAGCAGCATTTAACCGCGGTAGCCAAAGGGTTTAAAGCTCCGGCCCAGTCTAACAAGCCGGTTTTGGTCATGTCTATATCGGGCAGGTAACTTAGTTTTTCCCAGCCGGTAGCGCCATGGTATTGGCCATTATGTATGGTAAATACTGTGGGGATATTCGCCAACCGCTTGTAAGCGTTGGAGTGCTGCAGCAGAAAAGGCACCAACCCTGAATGATGATCATGGCAATGAATAACGTCAGGCGTTTGGCCGCTCCAGTTTATCCAATCCAGAAAAGCGATCTGGTAAGCGATGAACTGGTCGGTTTCATCCGGGTAACAATAAACTTCCTGGCGGTCTATCAGTCCGGGTATCTTTACCAAATAAAGCTCAAAGCCGAGGGCGTTTGTTTTTTCTTTCAGTATTTCAAAATATAAGCGCCTTGTACCAAGTAAGGTAAGTCCTTGGAAAACAATATCGAACTCATGCTCACGGGTAAACTTGCGGTCGTAATAAGGCAGTACAACGGCGGCTTTCAAGCCGGCTGCTACCTGGTATTTAGGCAACGCGCCTACAACATCGGCAAGGCCGCCAACTTTGGCAACCGGAAAGCACTCGGCGCTTAAATGGTATATTCTCATCACAGGTTATAAATGGGCTTCAAGTTACTAACATTAAGCCGTAACAAACAAACCCGGTAAGCACAAAAATGTGTGATATTTTTTAAAAAATACGCTTTGCTGACCAAGCATTAAAAACTGTTTAGCAATACATCAGCTCGATGCGATTTCGCGCTTGAGCCAGCTTACAACCGCTTTAATCTCCGTGTAACTGTACTCATCGCCTAAAACTTCCTTTAGCGGTGCAAGGCGTTCAGCGCCGTAACTCTCAATGGCGTTTTGTATGGCCGGTATTTTATCCTCGTTCACAAATTCAGTAACTTCAAGATCGCCGGTTTGTATAAATTGGGTAAGGTGGCCCTCAACCGTCATCGGCGAGAGGCCGCGTTCGGTAGCTATTTCGGTTATGCTTTTACCCGCCTTAAAAAGGTTAAGGCTTTCCTTTTGGGTGTTGTTCACCTTTTCGCTGCGTGGCTTTGACTGACGCTTTGGCGCACGCTGCTTTACTTTTGACGACAGCCCGTTGGCAATGCAATAAGGCTTGATCACTTCCAGGAACTCGCGGCCATACTTGGCCAGTTTAACATCGCCAAAACCGGAGATATGGCGCAGTTCATCCATACTTTGTGGCAGGTAGGTGGCCATTTCCAGTAAGGTTGCGTCAGACAGGATGATGTATGCCGGCACATTTTCGAGCGTTGCGAAGTGCAACCGCACCGTTTTAAGCTGTTCCAGCAATACAGCTTCAAATGGTAAAGCCTCTTCAACTTTTTCTTCAATGATCTGCGCTTCGGTCAGCTCAACTTTTTCAAGGCCTTTAAGTACCGCCTCGCTTTTATGGGTCAGCTTAATAGTGGGGTAGGCATCATCTGTTATTTGCAGGTAGCCGTGGGCATTCAGTTCGCGCAGGTAACGTTGCCACTGCGCCTTGCTGATGTCGGCACCTACGCCGTATGTTTTTAGCTGTTTATGCTCATCGCGGATCTTCTCGCTTTTTGATCCGCGTAAAAAATCAACTACATAACCTAACCCAAAGCGCTGGTTCAGCCTGTATACTGCCGATAGTGCCTTTTGGGCGATGAGCGTACCGTCAAACTTTTTAAACTCGCTGAGGCATATATCGCATGAGCCGCAGTTGTCGGCCGCTTCTTCATCAAAATAGTTGAGCAGGTATTTGCGGCGACAGGTATGCAGTTCGGAATAGGCCGCCATATCATTCAGCTTTTCTAACAATATCTGGCTTTGCTCTGGGTTATTTTCAAGTGTTACAAAGTTCTTTAGCTTGATAACATCTCCAGGCGAGTAATATAGCATGGCATCTGATGGTAAGCCGTCGCGCCCGGCACGACCGGTTTCCTGGTAGTAGCCCTCAATGTTTTTAGGCATATCCATGTGCACCACATAGCGTACGTTTGATTTATTGATGCCCATACCAAAGGCGATGGTTGCCACCATGATCTTCACCTCGTCGCGTAAAAAAGCTTCTTGGTTACGGGCCTTGGTCGCGTGGTCAAGTCCGGCATGATAGGCTTCGGCGCTGTAACCCTCATCTTTCAGATCGGCAGCCAGGGCTTCGGTTGATTTGCGTGACAAGCAATAGATGATGCCTGAATCATCGTTCCTGTCGACCAAAAAGCTAAGCAGTTGGTTAAAGCTTTTATTTTTAGGTAACACCCTGTAAGTGATGTTGGCCCGGTTAAATGATGAAACATAAACGGCAGGCTCGTGCAGCGCAAGCTTTTCCAGTATGTCCTTTTGCGTCAGTTTATCTGCTGTAGCGGTAAGGGCTATAACGGGAATGTTGTTGAAATGACCTTTCAGGTGGGCCAGCATCAGGTATTCGGGCCTAAAATCATGTCCCCAGTGCGATATACAATGTGCCTCATCAATAGCGAACAGCGATACCGGCAACGATTTTAAAAAATCAATCAGCTTGTTTTCTATACCGAATAAGCGTTCCGGTGCTATATAAAGCAGCTTTATTTGATTATTTGTTAAGCGGGATATGATGTCGCGCTGCTCGTCGGGTGTTTGCGCCGAATTTAAATAGGCCGCCGGGATACCGTTAAGGTTCAGGCTATCTACCTGGTCCTTCATCAGCGCGATGAGGGGCGAGATAACAATAGTTAAGCCCGGCAACAGCACGGCCGGCAATTGGTAGCAAAGAGATTTACCGCCGCCGGTGGGCATTAGCGCCATAACATCATGCCCGGAAAGTACCTGCCCTATAATAGCTTCCTGTTGGTGCCGGAACGCGCTGTAACCAAAATATTTTTGCAGGGCCTGGATTGGGGTCATAAGTATAAAGATGTGCGGATATGCTGATGTGCAAATGTGCGGATTATTGCTTGCGTGGCGATACCTGTTTCAGGATAATTACACAAAAATTTGTCTATTTTACCTGTAATTTATCGACATTTAACATCTGCACATTGCGTAAAAATTTTCTACACGGTTATATGCTGAAAAAAATATTTGTTCTGTTATTAAGCCTTAGTCTATTCATAAACGTCCGGGCACAAAAAATACAATCTCCCGACGAGTTTCTGGGATATAGCCTGGGTTCACAGTTTACACATCACTCCCGCATTGCCGAATATTTTGATTACATCGCTAAAACAGCGACCAACGTAAAGCTGGTGCCTTATGGTACCACCAATGAAGGGCGTCCGCTGATGGCCATGTTCATCGCTTCGGCAGATAACATAGGCCGGTTAGAGGAGATTCGTCAAAACAATATGGGTTTGGCAGGGATAGAAAAATCCGCAGGCAGCATCAATACTAATACACCGGTAATTGTATGGTTAAGCTTTAACGTACACGGTAACGAGCCCAGTTCGAGCGAAGTATCTATGCAAACGTTGTATGATCTGGTCGACCCGGCGAACACCCGAACTAAAGCCTGGCTGAAAAATACAGTCGTAGTGATTGACCCATGTCTTAACCCGGACGGGCGGGAGCGGTACGTTAACTTTTACAATTCGGCCAAAGGTGAAAAGCCGGATGCCAACCCATCAGCCCGCGAGCACTTTGAGCCCTGGCCTGCCGGGCGTACCAACCATTATTTTTTTGATTTGAACCGTGATTGGGCATGGCAGGTACAAAAAGAAACGCAGGGCAGGGTAGCATTGTACAACCAGTGGCTGCCACAAATACATGTCGATTTCCATGAGCAGGGATATAACGCGCCTTACTATTTTGCGCCCGCTGCCGAGCCGGTGCATCAGGACATTACGCCATGGCAACGGGAGTTCCAGGTCATTATCGGTAAAAACAACGCAAAGTATTTTGACCAAAATGGTTGGGCTTATTTTACCAAGGAGATTTTTGATTTGCTATATCCATCCTATGGTGATACCTACCCGCTATACAATGGCTCCATCGGCATGACGTATGAGCAGGGGGGTATAGCGGCTGGTTTAGCCGTGCAAACCCGCACCGGTGACACCCTTACCCTGGCTGATCGTATAGCGCACCATCACTCCAACAGCTTAAGTACTATCGAGGCGGCATCAGCCAATGCGCAAAAGGCTTTAACAGAATACAAAAAGTATTTCGATGCCGGCCGTACTAATCCGCCGGGAACGTATAAAACCTTTGTGATACAGAACAGCAACAACGATAAAATAACCGCCCTCGCCGCCCTGCTTAAACGTAACGGTATTGAGTATGGCTACGGGCTCGACCGATCGGTACGTGGATTGAACTATGTTTCCGGCAAAGTTGAAGATTACAAGCCAGCGGCAAATGACCTGGTGATTAATGCCTACCAGCCTAAAGCGGTGTTACTTAATGTGCTGCTCGAGCCCAAAACCTTTATTGCCGACAGCAATACCTATGATATTACAGGCTGGGCGCTACCCTACGCATACGGCTTAAAAGCCTGGGCGGTTAAGGAATCGTACAAACCGCAACGGCAGTCGGCCCCCGCTGTAGCTACACCTACCTACAGTAGTAATCCAGCTTATGCTTATGTGTCGGCATGGCAATCCGTAAATGATGTTAAGTTTTTGGCTGCTTTGCTCCAAAAAAATATAAAGGTGCGTTATTCAGAAAAGCCTTTTGAAGCCGGTGGAAAAAAGTTTTCGGCCGGCTCGCTGCTCATCACCCGGTCAGGTAATAAGGAAAAGGATTTTGATAAAACCATACAAGCCATCGCTGCCGAAACCAGCCATCCGCTGGTGCAGCTAAATTCGGGCTTTGTGGATAAAGGCGCCGATATGGGGTCGGACTATATCAAATATATCCGTCCGTTAAAAGTGGTTTTAGTAGCCGGTAATGTAACCTCATCAGAAGCTATTGGCGAGGTTTGGCATTACTTTGAGCAGCAAATAAATTATCCGGTTACGCTGGTAAACTACAGCGATTTGAGCCGTATGCGCTGGAATGATGTGGACGCAATGATATTTGCAGACGGTAATTACGGCGGCGATTTCCCGACCGACAAAATGCAGGGTTGGCTTAGTAGCGGCGGTAAATTGATAGCTATGCAAAATGCTGTGGCACAGCTGGCGGATAAAAAGCTTTTTGGCATACGCGAAAAAGAGGCTGCAGCAGATAAAAAGGATGATAAAAGCAAAGTCGCAGATAAAGTAATTGCTTATGCCGACCGTGACAAAGAGGCTTTAAAGAGTAATGTACCCGGCGCGGTTTACCGCCTGCACCTGGATAATACGCATCCCTTAGGTTTTGGCATGCCTGCTGATTATTATACCCTTAAAATGAACGACGAGGTTTACGATTACCTGGACTCGGGCAGTGGCTGGAATGTAGGCGTATTAAAAAAAGACGGTTATACCTCTGGCTTTGTGGGCCAGAACAGCAAAGCCAAACTGGTTGACGGTATGCTGATCGGCGTACAATCAGTTGGCCGGGGCAGTGTTGTTTTCCTGGCTGATGATCCGCTATTCCGCAGCTTTTGGGAAAATGGCAAACTGCTGTTCGGTAATGCGGTATTTATGGTGCAGTAATTACAAATGAATATAACATAAAACGCCCGGCTGATATTTTGGCCGGGCGTTTTATGTTATATACTGATCTGTTTGCAAATACAAATATTTTGTATTAAATATGCAATCGATTGTTATAGTCAAACAATCAAAGCCATAAACGAATGGCTTACCAATTATAACATTTTAGCATTCTTATTAATTTTTGGCTTAACAGGCGGACTTATTTATTACGCTGCTTATGCCTGCTATTGCTACAGATTATACAAACCTTAAATACCAATTATGAGCACAACAACTCAAACGGCCGAAGCGCCTAACAAAATGCTGTTCCTGGCCTGTTTTGTGGCTATTGTAACCACCTCGTTCGGGTTTATTTTACGGGCGTTAACACTGCCGCAATGGAGTGCCGAGTTTAACCTCAGTAACACCCAAACCGGTGAAATTGCAGGCGTGGGGCTTTGGCCATTTGCTATCAGTATTGTTTTGTTCAGTTTGATAATTGATAAGGTAGGTTATAAAAACTCCATGATCTTCGCTTTTATCTGTCATATTCTATCAGCAGCTATTACGTGGTTTGCTACAGGGTACACCATGCTGTATATAGGTACCTTTATTATGGCGCTTGGTAATGGTACCGTTGAGGCGGTTACCAATCCGGCGGTAGCGAGTATGTTCCCTAAGGAAAAAACCAAATGGCTCAACTTTTTACATGCGGGCTGGCCAACCGGTTTAATATTAGGTGGTGTAATGGCCTTGTTGATGGGCCCTGAAACAAACTGGAAGCTCAAGATATTACTGGTACTGATCCCAGCCCTTGGTTATGGCCTGTTAATGTTGCCGCATAAATTCCCGATCAATGAGCGGGTAAAGGCCGGTATATCTTACCTGGATATGCTGAAAGAAGTGGGCATTGGCGGTGCACTTATCATTGTAGGTTTGATCGTTTTCCAGATAGGTTCGGTATTCGGATGGGCTACCACCGTAAACGTAATTGTCACTTTAGCCATTGTGGGTTTGTTTGGCTTGTTTGTACGCAGTTTCGGCAAGCCATTGTTTGTGCTGATGTTGCTGATTATGTTGCCGATGGCGATAACCGAATTAGGTACCGATAGCTGGATCTCAGATTTGATGGCGCCTGCCATGTCAAAAATAGGCTTGCAGGGCGGCTGGATACTTATTTACACTTCGGCAATAATGGTGATACTACGTTTTTGCGCAGGAAACATTATCCATCGTATATCACCATTGGGTTTGCTGGCGGTATGTTCGGGCGTAGCGGCTTTGGGTTTGTTTTTCTTGTCCGGAGCAGACGGTGTAATGATATTGGTGGCCGCTACGATCTTCGGTATCGGCAAAAGTTTTTTCTGGCCAACAATGCTCGGTGTTGTTGCCGAGCGTTTCCCTAAAGGCGGCGCACTTACCATGAATGTTACCGGCGGTGTGGGTATGATTGGCGCCGGTGTACTTGGGGCGGTAATTTTAGGATTTGTGCAGGATAAAACCATCGATAATAAACTACAGGCTTACGACAACCAAAATAAAACAGAGTTGCACAGCACATACGCTACAACACCACGGTCGAGCATGTTTGGCACCTACCAGGCTATCGACGCTGATAAGCTCGCTGCCGCGCCAGTAGCTGAAAAAGCTACCGTAACCGGTGTGCAGGAGACCGCTAAAAAAGAAGCGCTGAAAACGGTGGCTTTATTTCCGCTTGGGCTGATGGTTTGTTATACTTTGCTGTTATTGTACTTCCGGTCAAAAGGTGGTTATAAGGCAGTGCATCTACCTGAAGCTAATACTGAGGTTAGCGCTCAGGGGCCCTCGCCGGCTTAAATATATCGGCAAGAAATTAATTTCTGAAGCAACTGAATTAATAGTAGTTGGCAGCATTAATAGCATAAACAGCAATAAGGCAATTTGCTTTTTTATTGCTTACTTTGCGAACAATTAAACCTGTTTATGCGCGCTGCCTTGCTAATTCTGCTGCTTTTAATTGGTAATGCTGTTTTTGCTGCGCCGGGCAAAACCGACGAATTGCTGAACAAGCTCGATGCCGAACTTAACCGCAAGAGTGAGTACGATAACCTAAAGGAGCAACGGCTGAAACAGCTTAAAACACAATTTGCCCGTGTACGCAACAATCCTGCGCGGAGTTTTGATGTTTGTACGCAGCTTTACGAGGAATATAAATCATACAAATACGATTCGGCTTACGTTTACGCGCACAAACTGCTGCAGCTAAGCCAAAAGCTTAACGATGTTGGCCGGGAATATACCAGCAAGGTAAAAGTTGGCTTTATCCTGCTGTCATCGGGCATGTTTAAAGAGGCATTTGATAACCTCTCCGGAATTGACGCGCGCAAGTTGCCCGATACCATGCGATACGAGTATTACCGGCTGATGATGCGCGCTAACTTCGATTTGGCCAATTACGATAACGATAATCAGTATTCGCCGCAGTACGTAGAGAAGGCCAATCAGTATATTGATTCGGCCATAGCAATCAGCGTACCCAATTCATACAACAATATATACCTTATTGGTTATAAAAAGCTGAAGCAGGGAGACCCGACCGCCGCCGAGGCTGATTTTTTGACCCTGCTAAATACGCAAAAGCTTACCGCGCACCAACACGCCATAGTGGCCTCAACACTTGGTGATATTTACTTAAAAAACAAGCAGCGGGAAAAAGGAATTGAGCTGCTCATACAGGCAGTTACCAGCGACATACGGTCATCAACCAAAGAAACGCTGGCCATTTTTTGGCTTGCAGAGATATTTTATAAGCAGGGCGATATCAAGAACGCATATAAGTATATACAGCAGGCTATGGCCGACGCTGATTTTTATGGCGCACGCCAGCGTCGCGCGCAGATCAGTTCAATATTACCCATCATCGCCGCTGAAAAGCTGAAGTACAGCGAGCGTGAGAAAACGCGTTTCCTGATATTCATTGTATCGTTATCCGTGCTCGCCGCCCTGGTTATAGTAATATCGGTAATGCTGTTCAGGCAACTAAAAAACCTTAAGGCTAAAGAAAAGATAATCGAGGAAACCAATGCCGAGCTTGAAGCTATAAACGATAAACTTGAGGAAGATACGCACATTAAGGAAGAATATATCGGCTACTTTTTTAACGTGATATCGGGCTATATCCTCAAGCTCGAAAAGCTCAAGCGCTCTGTCGACCTTAAGCTCTCGCAAAAACGCTATGACCATATCCAGCTCATTGTAGATAATATCCAGATCAAAAAGGAACGGGAGACTTTGTTCCATACGTTTGATCATGTGTTCATCAAGATCTTCCCGAATTTCGTGTCATCCTTTAATGCCCTGTTTAAAAAAGAAGACCAGATTTGGCCAAAGAGCGATGAGGTTTTAACTACCGACCTGCGTATATTCGCTTTGATCAGGCTGGGCATAAATGACACGGAAACCATCTCAAAAATCCTGGAGTATTCCGAAAAAACCATATACGTTTACAAGATGCGTTTAAAGGCAAAGTCGCTTTTTCCGGGGGATGAATTTGATAAACGTATAATGGACATTAAAGCGGTTGAGAACACACGGGGCGGTAAAAAAATTACCGAAACTGTGTAATTTATATCCCGTTTGGCAATTATTCCACATCCTTACCAGTATAAACAAGCCTAAATTTGTTTAAATTTTTCAAATTCTATTAAAAATTAAAACATTGAAAATCAGTATTTTATTTTTAAATATTCTGATTTTTGCTTAAATTTTAACTAAACAAATAGCTAAACGCTTGCAAGCTCATCAAATTTGTATCAGTTAAAACACTAAGCGCCCTTGTTTCGTAAAAATTAATCTATCGAAACACTGTGGCAAATAGTGTAAACCAATTTAATCCGAGTAACCGATAACATTTTTTTGAAACGAGCTGCACATGTATAAAACCTATACTAAAAGTTTTGTATTCGTAGTACTGTTATGCTTTACCGCATTGGGCAATGTATTTGGCCAGGTAAGCATAAACCGTGTTGAGCCTGCTTTTTGGTGGGCCGGTATGAAAAATAAGCAGCTACAGCTTATGGTTAACGGCCCGGGTGTAGCCAAGGCTAAACCGGTAATTACCTATCCGGGTGTTAAGATTACCGAGGTTGCTAAAACTGATAATCCAAACTATTTATTTATTTACCTGGATATTGCTGCATCTGCAAAGCCGGGATTGATGCGTATAAAATTCACAGGCGCTAATGGCGAGGCAAAGTCCATTAACTACGAGCTTAAAGCCCGTACCGACCGTAGCGGCGCCCAAGGCTTTAACAGCGCTGATGTGCTCTACCTGCTTACTCCCGATCGCTTTGCTAACGGCAGTACGGAGAATGACGCGCTTGAGGCCGTAGGCATTGACCGCAAAAACCCGGATGCCCGCCACGGCGGCGACCTGAAGGGCGTAGCCGATCACCTGAATTACATTAAGGATTTAGGCTTTACTACCGTTTGGTTTAACCCTGTTCAGGAAAACCGTATGCCTAATGGCTCGTACCATGGGTACGCTATAACCGATTTTTACAAGATCGATCCCCGCTTTGGCTCAAATGCCGAGTTTAAACAACTTACCGCCGACATGCACAGCAAAGGCATGAAGGTAGTGATGGATATGATTTTTAATCATTGCGGCCTGGCGCATCCCTGGATGAAGGACAAACCTGCTGCTGATTGGATAAACAATCAGAAAAAATATGTTCAAACCAACCACGCCAAGCTTACGGCTATGGATCCGCATGCAGCAAAAACTGAAAAAGATATTTTGCTTGACGGCTGGTTTGTGCCCGATATGCCCGATTTGAACCAGCGTAACCGCCACCTGGCTACCTACCTAATACAAAACAGCATCTGGTGGATAGAGTATGCCCGTATTGATGGCATCCGCCAGGATACTTACCCTTACCCGGATTATGCCTTTATGGCGCGCTGGTGCAAAGAAGTGATTGCCGAGTACCCTAACTTTAACATTGTAGGCGAATCATGGTATGGTAAACCGGGTGAGATTGCCTGGTGGCAGCGTAATTCAGCCATCAATCCTAATAACACTTACCTAAAAACGGTGATGGATTTCCCGTTGACCTTTACGGCTGACTGGGGCTTTAATGAAGATGCCAACAAGAACGGCGGCGAGCAATCAGGCATATACCAGGTTTTTGAAGTTATAGCTCAGGACTTTTTATATCCCGACCCCAATAACATCCTCACGTTTTTGGATAACCACGACCTGGGCCGCTTTACCCGTAAGGATGACAAAAGCCTTGACCGCTTTAAACAGGCCTTCGCTTTCCTGCTAACCACGCGCGGCATACCGCAAATATATTATGGTACCGAAATTTTAATGGAAGGCGCCAAAAGCGAGGGCGATGGACAAATCCGTAAGGATTTCCCGGGCGGTTGGCCTGGCGACAAAACCGATGCCTTTAGCGCTGAAGGCCGTAGCGATAAGCAGAATGAAGCATTTAATTACCTGCGCAAGCTACTCAACTGGCGCAAAACTAATAAACCGGTTACGGTTGGCAAGCTGATACATTATGCTCCTTATGACAATGTGTATGTATATGCCCGCATTTATGGCGATAAAACCGTGCTGGTAATGCTCAACGCCTCAGGTAAGGATCAAACGCTGGATATGGCACGCTTTACAGATGTTGCCGGAAAACATGCAAGCGGTACCGATGTAATAACGGGTAAGGTAATCAGCATCAGCAAAAATTTTACGGTACCCGCCCGGGGCCAATATATACTCGAGCTTAATTAACTGACTAAATAAACCAAATAAACATGATGAGGACAACAGCAAAAGGCGCCCCCGCCTGACGGGCTCATAATTTCAGGCACTTTTTCAACCACA
This sequence comes from Mucilaginibacter roseus, assembly GCF_021215455.1. Classification (GTDB taxonomy): domain Bacteria; phylum Bacteroidota; class Bacteroidia; order Sphingobacteriales; family Sphingobacteriaceae; genus Mucilaginibacter; species Mucilaginibacter roseus. The sequence continues at coordinate 40,539 of NZ_JAJPWV010000006.1, forward strand.
CAATTATAACCAACTAAGTAACCATTGAATAAAGCTTTACGCATTAAAACCTTAATTTGTATGAGAAGATTTTATCTAAAAAACTATGTGCTCTTGCTGGCCCTGATGCTTGTATCAGGCTTTGCATTTGCGCAATCAGGCAGTATAAGCGGTACTGTGCTTGATACCAAGCGCGAGAGCCTGCCTGGCGTATCAGTTACTGTTGACGGTACAACCGTTGGCACGGCTACTGATATGAACGGCGCTTTTAAGCTGAACAGCGTAAGTGCCGGTACACACACCATTACAGCCAAGTATATTGGCTATACAACGCTTACCAAAACGGTTACCGTTACAGCAGGCCAAACCACAAACGTTGAATTTCTGCTAACTGCCGAATCACAATCACTGAATGAGGTGGTGGTTATTGGCTACGGTACACAACAAAAAAAGGAACTTACCGGTTCAATTGCCACCGTAAGCTCAAAGGATTTTCAGAAAGGTACTATTACCTCACCGGAGCAATTAATTAACGGTAAAGTGGCAGGCGTACAGATCGTGTCAGGCGGCGGACAGCCGGGCGCAGGCAGCGAAATCCGCATCCGTGCGGGTGCATCGCTTAACGCGAGTAAATCTCCGTTAATCGTAGTTGATAATGTGCCTTTAAATGCTGATTTAATATCAGGTGTGGCTAACCCTTTAACACTCATTAACCCGAATGATATTGAAACTTTCACTGTTTTAAAAGATGCTAACGCTACAGCCATATATGGCTCGCGTGCATCAAACGGTGTAATTTTGATCACTACTAAAAAAGGCGCCAGCGGCAAACCGCAAATCAACTTCAGCACCAATAATTCACTATCTACAGCTAACCGCAAAGTTAATGTACTTTCAACAAATCAGCTTCGCGATTATGTAAATACTAACGGCAATGCAACGCAAAAAGGTTTGCTGGGTGATGCAAGTACCAACTGGCAGAACGAGATATTTCGTAATGCTTATACTACTGATAATAACCTCAGCGTTTCAGGCTCTGCTAAAAATACACCTTACCGTGTAAATATTGGCTACCTCAACCAGGATGGTATACTGATGCGTGACAACATGAACCGCGTATCAGGCGCTATTGGCATATCACCTAAGTTTTTTGATAAGCACCTAAAAGTTGATCTGAACATAAAGGGTACCTATTCAAAATCAACCTTTGCTAACCAAGGCGCTATTGGCTCGGCCATTATGTTTGATCCAACTCAAACCGTGCGCGATACCTCAAGCAAGTATGGCGATTATTTTGAGTGGCAAAGCGGCGCAAACCCAAATCCAAATACCCCGCGTAACCCGGTTGCTTTAATTAATTTAAAAGATGATAAAGGCCGTGCCGCCCGTAGTTTTGGTAACCTGCAGTTAGATTATACCTTCCACTTTTTACCCGAAATGCGTGCTAACTTAAACGTTGGTTATGATGTTTCGCGTGGCCAGGGTACAACCGTTGTACCTGATTTTGCTGCACAAAACTACTCAACCCAGGGTTTAAGATCTCGTTATATGAACGATGTATCCAACAAAGTGCTTGAGTTTTACCTGGCGTATAAAAAGGATTTCAAATCAATAAACAGTAACCTGGACGCGATTGCCGGTTACGGTTATTATGATAACAAACGTACTACCAATAATTATTCAAGTTATCGCTTTGATGGTACTACGGCCATATCTAACCCGGTATTTCCGTTTGATATACAACAAAGCAGGTTGCTTTCGTACTACGGCCGTGCTATTTATACTTACGCCGGTAAATACATCCTTTCTGGTACTATCCGTACCGATGGTTCATCAAGGTTCAGTCCGGAAGACAGGCATCGTTGGGGCGTGTTCCCTTCAGGCGCGTTTACCTGGAGAATCAGCGAAGAGCCCATGCTGAAAAGCAGCAATACCTTGTCTGATCTTAAACTGCGTGTAAGCTACGGTGTAACCGGTCAGCAGGATGGAATAGGCAATTACACTTACCAGCCTATATATGGCTTGAGCGCCAATGAATCGCAATACCAATTTGGTAATCAGTTTTACTACATGTATGCCCCAACCGCTTATGACAAGGATTTGAGATGGGAAAGCACAGCAACTACAAACATCGGTATTGATTACGGTTTCCTGAACGGACGTATATCAGGTGCTGTAGATGTTTTTTATAAAAAAACTAAAGATCTGTTAGCGGTGGTTAACATTCCGGTAGGCTCAAACTTTAGCAACCAGTTACTCACCAACGTGGGTAATATGGAAAACAAGGGTGTGGAGTTCAGTATTAACGGCGCAGCCATTAAATCAAAATCATTTAACTGGGATTTAGGCTTTAACTTCACTTATCTTGAAAATAAGGTGACTAACCTTACCCTTGTACCTGATGATGATTACTTTGTTCCGGCAACAACTATAACCGGTGCAACGGGTAACTATATACAATATCATACCATTAACAGGGCACCAAACAGCTTTTATGTTTACAAACAGGTATATGGCGATAATGGTAAACCGTTAGAAGGTGTTTATGAAGATCTGGATGGCGATGGCAGCATTACGGCAAGTGACAGGTACTTCTACAAAAACCCGGCACCTAAGTTCTTGATGGGTTTTACTACCTCGGTAAATTATCAAAAATGGACTGTGGCTACTGTGTTACGTGCCAGCATAGGCAACTATATGTATGATAATATTTCATCAAACCTGGCAACACGTTCAAATATCCTTAATTCAGGCGGAAGCATTAACAACGCGCCGGTTGACTTCTTAAATACGGGCTTTACAGTAAACCAGTATAACAGTGATTACTATGTTAAAAATGCATCGTTCCTGAAAATGGATAACCTGAGCCTAAGCTACAATGCGGGCCGCGTAGCTAATTCATTTAACCTTAGCGTATCAGCCAACGTTCAAAATGTATTTGTAGTAAGCAAGTACAAAGGGCTTGATCCGGAAGTGTTTACCGGTATAGATTACAACCTTTACCCAAGGCCGCGTATTTACACATTGGGCTTAAACGTAGGTTTTTAACCTTTTATAAAGAGATTATTTTATGAAAAATAGACTAAAAATATATGCAGCCCTGATGGTAATTGCTGTGGCTGTAACATCATGTGCTAAAGATCTGAACCTGAAGCCGACTAATGACGTAACCGCCGATGTGGTTTACGCCACGCCGGCAGGCTATAAGGGCGCTTTAGCCAAGGTATATGGCAGCTTTGCGCAAACCGGTAACAGCGGTGCCGGTAGCGGCGATTTGGGCGGTATCGATGCCGGTACGTCGGATTTTTTCCGTCTCTATTTTGGCGCGCAGGAATTGTCGACAGACGAGGCCGTATGCGCCTGGTTGGGTGACCCGGGCGTATCCGAAATTGACCAAATGACCTGGTCATCAACCAACCTGATGCTGCAGGGGCTTTATACCCGTTCTATCTACCAAATAACCCTGGCTAACGAGTTTATCCGCGAAAGTACCGATGCTAAATTAGCCAGCCGTAACATTAGCGGTAATGACGCCACCGAGATTAAATATTATGTTGCCGAAGCCCGTTTTTTACGTGCTTTTCAATACTGGGTGTTGTTAGACCTTTACGGCAATCCACCGTTTATAACCGAAGCTGATAACATTGGTAAAGATTTACCGAAGCAAACAACAAGGGCTGCGCTGTTTAGCTACGTAGAGTCAGAACTGAAAGCGGTTGAAACATTGCTTAAGGACCCGCGTACCAATGAGTATGGCCGTGCTGATAAAGCCGCTGCCTGGGCATTACTTGCACGCTTGTACCTTAACGCGCAGGTTTATACCGGTACAGAGCATAACGGCGATGCTATTACTTACGCCAACAAAGTTATTGGAGCGGGTTATACACTGCACAGCCAATATAAAAACCTGTTCTTGGCTGATAACGATTTAAACAATCCCGAAACCATATTTGCTATTGCGTACGATGGTGTTAAAACACAAAATTACGGCGGCTCAACTTACCTGATCAATGCCGCTATCAACGCTGATATGAAACCGGCCGAGTTTGGCGTGCCAAACGGTGGCTGGGGTGGTAACCGTACCCGCCAAAACCTGCCTAACAAGTTTACTAACGCTAATGATAAGCGCTCCATGTTTTTTGGTGAGAAGCGCGAGGTGGATGATCTCGCTACGTTTACTGACGGATTAGCGGTAACTAAATTCAAAAACATTACCCAGGCCGGTGCTGCAGCCCCATCTGTAGGCGGTACTTTTTGCTCGATGGATATTCCATTATTCCGTTTGGCTGAGATGTATATGATTTATGCTGAAGCTACCGCACGTGGTGGTAACGGAGGTAATCAGGCAACGGCTATTACCTACCTAAATAACCTGCGTACACGCGCTTATGGCAATTCATCCGGTAACGTTAGCTCTTTGGTATTAAATGACCTGTTAGATGAGTATAGCCGTGAGTTTTACTGGGAAGGCCATCGCCGTACTGATTTGGTGCGTTTTGGTAAATATACTGATGCATCATACCTATGGCCATATAAAGGCGGTGTTAAAGCAGGCCGTGGTGTTGAATCGTACCGCAACCTGTTCCCGCTGCCATCAACAGATGTGATAGCTAACCCTAACTTGAAACAAAACCCAGGCTATTGATCATTACCAATTATAGATTTTCATCATGAAAAATTTAATAAAAAATATATTACTGCTTGGCTCGGTTGTACTGATGCTTGCAGCCTGTAAAAAGGACGAAACACGGGTTGTAGCTAAGAGCGACGCTACAGCGCCGGCACTCACCGCTACTTACGAAAATTTGGTGCTTAATGAAGCGGACGCTGCCGCTGAAGCCATTATGTTTAAATGGAGCAAAGCGGATTACGGTTATAGCGCGGCCATTAGCTACACGGTTGAGGTTGCTAAAAAGGACAGCAATTTTGTTAATGCCAAAAGCGTTTCGGCAGGCGCTAATTCTCAGCTGGTATTAACTGTAGGTGCATTTAATAGCCTGCTTAACCAGCTTAACCTGGTGGGCTTTGCTCAAAATGATGTAGAGGTAAGGGTAAAATCTGAAATTGGCGGCGGTGTAGCCCCGGTTTACTCAAAAAGTATACCGCTGGTAGTTAGCCCATACCTGGACAAACCTGCCTATCAAACACTTTACCTGGTAGGCGACGGCACATTTGGCCAATGGGACAACAATAAAGCTACCCCTGTTTTCCGTGATCCGGCAAATGCCTTTGTGTTTACCTTCACCGGTAATTTTTCAAACGGAGCCTTCAAGTTTTTGGGCAAACTTGGGCAGTGGTATCCATCATGGGGCAGCAACGGCAGTGGCGGTGTAATGTTCCGCGAAAAGGATGCAGATCCTGATCCGGCAAACTTCCCGATAACTTCAGGTTATCATAAAGTGACGCTGAACCTGCGCAGCAATACATACACCGATGTACCTTATGATGCCAGCGGAAAAACAACTTATGCTTCAATAGGTATAATTGGTCCGTTTACAGATTGGGGTAGTATAATACCAATGACTAATACTACGCTTAACCCGCACATTTGGACTATTGACCATACCTTTGACAGTGACACCGAAATGAAATTCAGGATAGCCGAAGGTTGGAGTGTAAACTGGGGGCCAGCTAACGATGGTACCGCAAGCGATGTTTACGGCGTTGGCGGTAACGGCGGTGGTAACTTTAAAGTTAAAGCTGGTTCATACACAATCATCTTTAACGATATGACCGCTGAATACGTCTTCATCAAAAAATAAAAAGATTAAACAGGGCGTGGCTTACTGCCTCGCCCTGTTTTTTTCCGGATCAATCCGGGCAATTCAAACATCGTAATCTAACGTATTTATGAAGATGCAGTTTAAGGTACTTGGTACTTTAGGGCTATGCTTTGCCCTGAATTTTGCCTCGGTAGCTCAAAATTCACCGGTAAAAAACATTGGCGATGTTACCGGGGCTGAGATTAACGGGCAGCAGGTAAACTTTACCACCCAAAATGCCCACGCCGAGGTAACGGTTTATACGCCATCGGTTGTACGGGTGCGTATTGATAAAAAAGAACTCGCGCCCGATTTTTCGTACGCGGTAGTTGCCAGGCCGCAACAGGTAAAGGCGGCCATTACTCAAAATGATAATGAGGTAAGTATAATTACCGATTCGCTTAAACTTGTAATCAGTAAAAAACCATTCGCAGTAACTTTTTATACGCCTGATGGAAAAATCATCAGTCAGGACGAAAGTGGTTTAACCACTTCATGGGTAAACGAAAACGTAACCACCTACAAAAAAATGCAGGATGGCGAACGTTTTGTGGGTTTAGGCGAAAAAACCGGCGGGCTTGATCGCCGCGGTTCGGGCTATACACACTGGAACTCGGACGTATTTGGCTACCGTGTTGATCAGGATCCATTGTACTCTACTATTCCGTTCTATATCGGCATACACCACGGTCTTAATTACGGTATATTTTTAGATAATACCTGGCAAAGCGATTTTAACTTTGGCGCCAGCAACAACCGCTTTTCATCATTCGGTGCACGTGGTGGCGAGATGAACTATTATTTCATCTACCATAAAAATCTGGCGGATATCATCTCCTCGTACACAGCGCTTACCGGTCGCATGAATTTGCCGCCGCTGTGGAGCCTGGGCTACCAGCAAAATCGCTACAGTTATTACCCTGATACCGAGGTATACCGTATTGCCCAAACGCTGCGTGAAAAGAAAATTCCGGCGGATGGGATTACGCTCGACATCCATTATATGGATAAATACAAAGTGTTTACCTGGGATAAGAACCGTTTTCCTGATCCGGTAAAAATGAACAACCGCCTGAAAGAAATGGGTTTTAAAACCACGGTTATTGTTGATCCGGGTGTAAAAACCGAGGCTGGTTACGGCGTTTACGAACGCGGACTGAAGGACGACATCTTTATAAAATATGCCGATAACACCAACTATACCGGCGAAGTATGGCCGGGCTGGTGCCATTTCCCGGATTTTACCAGTGCCAAAGGGCGCGATTGGTGGCAGGGCGAAATAAAGCAGTACGCTGCCGACGGCGTTAGCGGTATATGGAATGATATGAACGAGATTGCTACTTGGGGACAAAAAATGCCCGATAACGTGATCTTTAATTGGGAAGGCCGTAAGGCTGCTCACCCCGAAGCACGTAATGCATATGGTATGCAAATGGCGCGTGCCAGCTACGAGGGCTTTCGCAAGGCTTTGAATAAACGCCCGTTTATTTTAAGCCGTTCAGGGTATGCGGGTTTGCAGCGTTACGCTGCGCTATGGACAGGCGATAACCGTGCCGAAGATGACCATATGTTACAGGGCGTGCGTTTAATAAGCAGTTTAGGCCTAAGTGGCGTGCCGTTTACCGGTATGGATATTGGTGGTTTTACCGGCAATGCCAGCGTAGCGCTCTATACCAAATGGGTGCAGATAGGGGCTTTCAGTCCTTACTTTCGTAACCATACCGGCGTAAATACCAAATCGGCCGAACCGTGGGCGTTTGGCGAAGAAGCGTTAGAGATTGCCCGTAACTACATTAACCTGCGCTATAAATTGTTGCCATACCTGTACTCCACATTTTATGAGGCCACGCAGGATGGTTTGCCGGTAGTACGTTCCCTGGCTATTAATTATACGCATGATGCGAAGGTTTACCAATATCAAAATCAGTACCTGTTTGGTAATGCGTTTTTGGTGGCACCCTTTGCCGGTACCGATGCTTACGGAACAATTTATCTGCCCAAAGGCAAATGGTATTACTTATACTCTGATGCGGTAAGCAACGGTAATAGCGAAACCATTGTAAAACTTGTTAACACCTCGATACCGGTTTTTGTAAAGGAAAGCGCTATCATACCAATGCAATCGCTGATACAAAACACTACCGAAAAGCCTACCGATACCCTTAACGTACACATTTACAAAGGCGATGTAAACAACAGTTTTGTTTATTACGAGGATGACGGCGAAACATACGATTACGAAAAAGGCAGCTTTTACAAACGTAACATAAGCTATAACTCCGCTAAAAAAACAGTCACCTTTGGTAAGGCCGATGGCTCGTTAGCATCAAAATTCAAATATGTGCGCCTGTATATGCACGGGTTTGGCAATGCAGAAATAAAGGCGGGCGGACAAAAGGTACAATCCAAAACGGAATTCATATCATTTATCAACCCGGTATCAAAGTTTGATCCGCAGGGGGTGGCTAACGTGGCCGAAGGCAGCAATACGCAAACTATAACATTGCCCAATAAAAGCAGTGAGTTCATCATAAACTATTAAAACCAACTATGAATATGAAAGCTGTATATAAAATATTTCTGGTTGCTTTTTTACTTGCCGGGGTGGCGTGTAAAAAGAGTGACCCGGTGACGAACAAACCGGAACCTACACCAAATAATACGGAAATTCCGGCCAACGCGGGCGATGGCGTTACCTTTATTAACGATGGCAAATCGGCAATATTTAACCTGTACGCGCCTGGTAAAATCTCAGTATCCGTTATCGGCGATTTTAATGATTGGCAACCTGCCAAAATGAAAACCACTACTGATGGAACCCGCTGGTGGATACAAGTGGATGGCCTGGATGCCAATACTGAATATGCTTATCAGTACCTCATCAACGGAAATCTGCGCGTAGCTGATCCGTACACCGAAAAGATACTTGACCCGGATAACGACAAGTATATTCCGTCTTCGGTATATCCTAATTTGAAAGCGTATCCAACCGGAAAAACCACTTCGATAGTAAGTGTTATGCAAGCCAACCAGCCAGCATACTCCTGGAAGGTGAACAACTTTACCCGTCCGGCTAAAAAGGACCTCGTGGTATATGAATTACTGGTGCGCGATTTTGTGAGCGATCATAGCTACAAAACCATTATTGATACGCTGGATTATATTAGTCGTTTAGGCGTTAACGCCATTGAGCTGATGCCGGTTGCCGAGTTTGAAGGCAATGAATCATGGGGATATAATGATTCGTTCTTCTTCGCGCCCGATAAATATTACGGTACCAAGAACGATCTGAAAGCCCTGGTTGATGCCTGCCACCAGCGTGGTATAGCCGTTATTATGGATATTGTGCTTAACCATGCTTTCGGCTCATCGCCCATGGTACGTATGTACTTTGACCAATCAACCGGCAAACCAACCGCAAGCAATCCCTGGTTTAATGTGGATGCCAAGCACCCTTTTAACGTTGGGTACGATTTTAACCACGAAAGCGCGGCCACCAGGTATTTCTCAAAAAATGTAATGCGCCATTGGCTTAAGGAGTACAAGATAGATGGTTACCGTTTTGACCTTTCGAAAGGGTTTACGCAAACAAATAACCCGAATGATGTAAACGCGTGGTCAGCTTATGATGCCAGCCGTATCGCCATCTGGAAGGATTACAACAATTTCATTAAAACCGTTGATCCGAATGCTTATGTAATACTGGAGCATTTTGCCGCCGCGCAGGAAGAAAAGGAACTGGCCGCTGATGGCATGATGCTGTGGAATAATGTGGCCTATGGTTTCCAGGAAGCTAATATGGGATGGATGAATTCGTCAGACCTTTCGTGGTTGATGCCTGCTGCACATACCTTTACCGTATCTGATGCATTGGTTGGTTATGCCGAAAGCCATGACGAGGAGCGCGTAATGTTTAAAAACGTTACTTATGGCAATCAGGATGGCTACAACGCCCGCCTGTTGAACAACGGACTTAAACGTGGCGCCATGACAGCCGCCTTCCTGATGGCTGCACAGGGGCCTAAAATGATTTGGCAGTTTGGCGAGCTGGGTTATGATATCAGCATTGACCAAAACGGCCGTACCGGCAACAAGCCTATCCTATGGACTTACCAAAACGTGCCCGAGCGCAAAGCGCTGTACAATGCCTACGCCAAATACATAAAAATGAAGTTAAAAAACCCGGTATTCGGCGCTAATACCGCTACCTATACACTTACCGGCGCGGTAAAAAATATGGCACTCAGCGGCAGTGGTGTTGATGTACAGGTGGTAGGTAACTATGATGTAACGGCCCAAACCGCTACAATAGCGTTTACCAAAACCGGCACCTGGTATGATTATGTTACCGGCAACACCCTTAACGTAACCAGCACAAGCATGAGCCTCACCCTGCAACCGGGCGAGTACCACATATACAGCTCAGCCAAGCTGCAATAAAGCATAAGCATTTGGATAAATGCTTTGGTTTAATTAGTTAAAAAGCCACTCCGTAAGGGAGCGGCTTTTTTGCATAAAAAAGCGCCCCGGCTTTAGCCGAAGGCGCTCGCACTATATAACTAAACTCAACTGTTTACTTGCTTTTTAACTGCTGTATATGGCTGCGCAGCTCGTTTATTTCGGCTTGCTGCTCTTTAATGGCGCCTACCAGTATAGGTATCAGCTTTTCGTAATCAACGGTGCCGGTAGTTACGGTGCGTTGGTTGTTTTTACCGGCACTGTACCATTTGTTATCCTGCTTTACCAGTTCAGGCAGTACCAGCTTTACATCGTCTGCCGAGAAACCGTATTGTGTACCTGATGGCAGGTTTAGTTGTTTGTATTTGTCTTTGTCGAACTCAAACTTTAGCGGTTCAAGCTGATTTACGTAGCTAAGCGAATTGCGTATGGGTTCGCTATTCTTTTTCAATTGTTTATCGCTTACGGTTTGCGCCGAAGCAGTATTTAATACAAAAGCACTTGCAATGGTTGCCAGGGCAACACCAATTTTATTGATAGTCATGATATATTGAAAATTAAAGGTTAAATAAACGTTGGCGACAACCGCTGCCGCACGCGTTTAGTTCAAGGGGTAAAAATTAAAAAAGCGGTTACGCTGTAATACGACCGTTAGGCGGGGGAGTAGGTACCGACGGAAAATAAGTAGGTAGTTCGTCGCTACCGGCACGTAAATAGGTATTTGCACGCGCGTTAAAATGCGGTGCAGGCAACAGCCATTCAGGGTGGTGCAGCCAAAATTCGTTCATAACGGTTTCTTTGCTTTCAGTGCGCGACGATGAGTTTTCTTCATCATCAGCGTAAATTTTTTCAGAAAGCTCGGTACCGGTTTGGCTAATCAAAGAGAGCAGGGAGATACCTGTTTTTTCCATTACAGAAAAAACGAGCACAAAGGTGATCAGATATCTTAACAGGCTTACTCTCATTTATCAGATGACTGTATTTACTATGCAAACATAGCAAAAACGGTTTGGTTTTTAAAACTTTTACGTTTATAGTATTACGAATGTAATATTAGCCTTAACCCGGCTAATGCCAAAAAGTTAAGTAAATATTTACGACCTTTACGCACCGGATTTACCGGCATAAATAAATGGATTTTTTACATACCCTTTTGGGTGAAGATATTAAAGCAGGTTTACTCATTATTTTAAACCTGATTGTTATTGAAAGCTTATTATCTGTAGATAATGCTGCCGTACTGGCCACCATGGTGCTCGATCTGCCGAAAGAGCAGCGTAATAAAGCCCTGCGCTACGGCATCATCGGCGCTTACGTATTCAGAGGCATATGCTTGTTTTTAGCGGCCTGGCTGGTTAAAATATGGTGGTTAAAACCACTTGGCGGTTTATACCTGCTATACCTGGCTTTTAATTATTTTAAAGGAAAAGCCGGCGGAGATAAGGATGAAGACGAATCTGTAAATAAAAGCGAAAGCTGGATATATAAATCAACCGTTGGTTTAATAGGTAACTTTTGGGCAACTGTAGCGCTGGTTGAGGTGATGGACCTTGCTTTTTCTATAGATAACGTATTCGCGGCTGTGGCCTTTACTGATCATGTTTTTTTAATCTACACCGGTGTATTCATCGGTATACTGGCTATGCGTTTTGTGGCACAGGCGTTTGTTAAGCTGATGGAAAAGTTCACCTTTCTGGAAACCATCGCCTTTATCGTGATCGGTGTTTTGGGTATTAAATTGTCATCATCATTATACACCCATTTTTACCCGGAAACGCCATTGGCGCACGCCATTGAAGGCGAGCAAACTGATCTGTTCGTATCCATATTCACCGTGGCCATATTTGTTATACCGGTAGTTACGTCCATATTATTCAATTTTCCTAAAAGGCACACCATTGAGCCTGAGGTGGCTGAGAATGCCGAAGATGTGCTTAAAAAAAGCTGATGAATAAACTGATAGCATCCATATTCGGCATAGGTTACCTTAAAGGGGGCGGTACTTATGCCTCTATAGTTACTTGTGTTGTGCTTTATTTTTTATGGCAGGTTCCGGCAGTGTTGATGCCTTTACCCAACGTACTGATTGGTTTGGCCATACTGCTTATTGGCATATACACCGGTAATAAGGTGGAACCATTTTGGGGCAAGGACAGCTACCGTGTAGTGATTGACGAAGTAGCCGGCATGTGGATAACCATGTTGTTTGTGCCTATCAACAACATCAAATTACTCATAGCTGGATTGATCCTGTTTCGTTTTTTTGATATGGTAAAACCCCTGGGCGTGCGCCGCATGGAAAACCTGAAAGGTGGCCTGGGCGTAATGATGGACGACGTGCTTGCGGGTGTTTATGCTAACATCGTTCTGCAGGTTATTGTATTTTCTGGCCTGTTGAAATAAACTTTTGCTTTTACAGTTGTTATTAAACAAATATCCCCCAAAAAGAAAAGATGCTGTCGGAAAAACTAAAAGAAGAAACCAAAACATACCACCACCAAACAGAAGTGGCCTTAATTGGCCGTATAAAGGCTATAAGCGATAAAGAGGATTATGCCTCATTATTAAAGATGTTTTACGGCTATTTCGGCGGGCTTGAAAAGCATATCGATAACGCTATTGACACCTCGCTGATGGACGATTATCACCAACGCCGCAAAACTTCAGCTATAGCTGAAGACCTGGAAGCGTTAAACGCCGATGTGCCGGCTGTTGCTGAGGGCGGTGATCTGCCTGAAATAACCAGCCATTTACAGGCTTTAGGCGCTTTGTATGTTATTGAAGGCTCAACCCTTGGCGGTAAAATTATCAGTAAGATGATCGCGCAGAAGCTTGATCCATTGCACGGCGAAGCTCTTTCGTTTTTCAATAGTTATGGTGATGATACCATGAAGATGTGGAACAGCTTTAAAGAAAAAATGAATAACCAGGCACAAACCGAAGCTGAAAAAGCTACGGTAACCGAATCAGCCAACAACACCTTCAGGCACTTTGCAGATTGGATTGCACGCTACAATTAAGCCGGATTGCTAAATTCTACGTAAAAGGTTGAGCCTTTGCCCAACTCGCTGTCCACCCATATTTTGCCGCGGTGTTTCTCAACTATGCGCTTTACTATAGCGAGGCCAACACCGCTGCCTTCAATGTCCTTTACATTATCGGTGCGGTTAAACAGCTCAAAAATGCGGGGTAGTTGCTTAATATCGATACCCAACCCGTTATCCTTTATCTGGTAAAGTATGCCGGTTTCGGTAGCCTTACCCTCAATGCTTATCTGTTGCGGATCGGCGCGTTGAGAATATTTTATAGCGTTACTCAACAGGTTAGCAAAAACCTGCAGCAGCATAACTGGGTCGCCTTTTACCACGGGAGTTTCGCCTATTGTTACATTCAATTTAGTGGTATCATACACTAATGATAGGTCCTTGATAATATCATTCACCATCGGCCCTATTTTCACGTCCATAAAGTCGATCTCTGAACGGCCGATGCGTGAGTAATCTAACACCTCATTTATCATGTGATTCATCTTGTCGGCGCGGTCCACAATACGGTCAATTACACGTAATGCTTCGGGGCGGATGGATGCATCGCGGGTAAGTAACTGGGCGTAGCTTTTGATCACCGATATCGGATTTTTCAAGTCGTGCGATATCGTGAAGCTAAAGGTATCCAGTTCCTCGTATGCTTGTTTAAGCTTTTCGTTAAGCTGGCGGATGGCACTCGCCTTTTGGTTGATGGCGTAAGTAAGCTCTTCCTTTAAACGAATAACGGCTTTAATTTCCTCATTACTCCATGTGGCCGAACGCCCGGTAACTGTTTCGGCCCATGCTTCAAATGATGTACGTGGCGATAAGGTCAACAGTCCATTATTATCAATCTCAGCCGGTTTGTCGGGGTTGCCGGCCCAGGTAATCTGCTTTAGTTGCTCGGGCTTAAACCAGATCATGTATTCGCCCATTTCCTTTGATATAGCCGACACGATAATGCCGCTCGCTACATCCTTATAGGTTAGCGCCGGCGCATATTTGTCTGAAAGGTGATCGGTGCAAAAAAAAGTATCTGTAACATCGGTTTTTATCCATTGCAGCAGTCCGGCCAACTGGTCGTCATTTGGTACTTTGCCAAATTTAAAGGTATTGCCCTCGTATGTTAGTATAGCGCCATCGGCATAAGTAACATCAAGTATGCTCACCTCGTCGCCGGTAAGCGCATCTTCCAGGCTGTTGCTGCGCTGCATCTGTTTGGATAGTTTTTCAACGCTGGCAAACAGTTGGTCCTGTAGCTGCTGGTTTTCTTCATCCTGCCTGAATTCAAGTGCCGACGACAGTATCTGGCCGATCAGTTTTGATGATTCACGTGCTTTGTAGTCAATGTATCGTGGGGTGTAATTATGGCAGGCAATCAGTCCCCAAAGCTCATTTTTATACATCAGCGATATACTAAAGCTTGATGCAACACCCATGTTTTTAAGGTATTGTATATGTATGGGCGATACAGCGCGTAACTGTGAGCAGGTAAGATCCAATGGTTGCGGTTCGCCGCTGGCCAGGGTTACTATTTTTGACGGGTTACTGTTTACGTCCGCTATAATACGTGTACGGTTAATTTTGTAAAGCTCACGTGCCTGCTTAGGAATATCTGACGCGGGATAGTGCAAACCCAACCACGATTCCAGATCCTCGTTCCTGGCTTCGGCTACCACCTCGCCGTGTCCGTCGGCAGCAAAGCGGTAAACCATTACACGATCATATCCAATCACCTTTTTTACCTGCTCGGCTGAATTATTCAACAGGTTTTGCAGGTTTTTGTCGGCCAGCATTTCAGAGATCGACCGCCCGATCATCCTTTGCATGTCGGTGGTAGTTTCGGCAGTAGCGGGCTCAAACTCCAGCACAAATAAACCGTCGCTATGATGAATGATCATGTAATAGCTTTTACCATCCAGCTCCAGTTGAAAAGGGTTGATCTGCTCAAAGCTTTTGGTTGTTTTGCCAAATGTTATTAGCTGGCTGATGAAGCCCATCGGCTCGTTAGGGCTTAAGGCATACTCTACTTCACTTAATTCTTTACCTAATAAAAGCGAAGGTAAGCCTGGTATCAGGTCGCTCACATTTTCGCTATGATAACGTATAATGAAGTCATTATCAATTGCGATCAGAAAACCATATGGCTGAATTTGGCCGGGAATGTGAATAGGTTCTCTATCACAATTGGTCAGATCAACGTTAAACGGCATAGGGAATTATTTATAAGTAAAGTATTATAACAAATATGAAAAAATAACTGAAACAATAAAGCGAAATAAATTCAAAATGTTTTTGCAATGCACCTAAAGTAATCTCAACTATAATGAATGAATTCTTAAAGCGGCAATAAACAAATAGATTGTATAACAGGTAATTTGGTTGATACAATTTGTGCTTTTGCCAAAAAAGTACATACTAAGTATAAATATATGCTGTAGCTTTATAGTCATGAATCATCACCTTTTAAAATCAGTTATGAAAAGAGCCTTTTTGCCGGCATTGATTGCGTCGGCAATCATATTACTATCATGCAGCACCAATCCTGCTGATAGCGTAGCGAAAGAAAAGCCTGTTGTGGCCGACAGCACCGGTTTTACCGTAAAAACCATTTACAGTGAACTAAGCAACCCATGGGGGATGGTGTGGCTGCCGGACGGCCGCCTGCTGGTTACCGAGCGCGCTGGCGAGATATTAGTTTTTAAGAATGATAAATTTACCGGCGAAAAGCTTAAAGGCGTTCCGGCGGTATTCAACAAAGGTCAGGGCGGTTTAATGGACATTAAGCTGCATCCCGATTATAAAAAGAATGGTTGGATATACATTACCTATGCCAAGCCGGTTGAGGGGGGCGCAACAACAGCGCTTGCACGTTTCAAATTAAACGGCAATACCATTACGGACCTGACCGATATTTATACAGCAAAGCCATACATATCAGCCGATTTTCACTTTGGCAGCCGCGTGGTGTTTGATAAGGATGGTTACCTGTATGTAAGCTCCGGCGAACGAGGCACCCAGCCAAAAGTTCAGGAATTGGATAACGACCATGGTAAAATTCACCGCTTGTTTGATGATGGCCGCATACCGCAGGATAACCCTTTTGTGGGGCAACCAGGTGCACATGGCTCCATCTGGACGCTTGGGCACCGTAACCCGCAAGGTATGGTTTACGACGCGGTTAACAATCGTATATGGGAAGTTGAACATGGCCCTAAAGGTGGCGATGAGCTTAACCTGATAGAAAAAGGTAAAAACTATGGCTGGCCAAAAACTTCATACGGTATTAATTACGATGGCACCGTTTTAACACCTAATAAAGAGTTACCTGGTATAGAGAACCCCAAACATTATTGGGTACCTTCAATTGCTACCTGTGGTTTGAGCATCGTAACGGGCGATAGATATCCGGGCTGGAAGGGCAACCTGTTGGTAGGTGCACTTGCTTTGATGCATATTAACCGCGTTACGCTTAACGGTACCGAGTATAAATCAGAGCAGCGCCTGTTGCAGAACAAAGGCCGTTTCCGTTACGTTACTGAAAGCCCTGACGGTTACATTTATGCCGTTACCGAAGGTCCCGGCGCTTTGTTAAAGCTAATACCGAACAAGAAATAATCATTTAAAAGATTGAAAACAAAGCGGCTGCTCGATCATCGGGCAGCCGCTTTTGTTTTCCGATATTTTACGGGCGGTATTTCGACTCGTTCAATATTTTCTGAGCGTCGCGCTCGGCCATGAGTTGTTGCAGGCTTAGGTCAGTGTGTTTGTCCATATACTGGCGTACAATCTGCCAGCCCGTCCAAACAGCCAGTTTAGGTGCCGACTCATTTTGTTCTCCCAGCCCCGGCGTGAAAGGCGCCTCCGTTAAATACTTTTGTATTTGCAGATAGTCGGCATTATAAAGCAGGTTCTCATCCAGAAAGTAAGCCCATATATCACCCTTAAAAGTGTTACACCATTGTAGCTGCTTTCCTGTATATCCAATTTTGGTACTATCCGGTACCTCTGGCAGTACCTTGTCCATAGCATACATTATTTTGCCGTTATAGATCATGCGCGCCAGCAGGTTTTTGTCTGCATCGTTTTCGGGAAACATGTCTTCGCGCAAAACAGCTTCCACTACGCGCGGCGTTATGTTATCAGGGGTAAACCGGCGCGATAGGTAGTGCGGATATTGCTGTACCAATGCCGGGTAGAATTTGGAATTGGCTCCCAAAAACATATCCAGCCCAACGGCAACGTAGCCATCACCTATGGATGTTTGCGCCTGGAAGCCCGAGAAGTAAGCATATACCTTCATTGGCTTAAATGCCGGGAAATAATATTTAACGCGCCTGAAAGCATCCGTAAGTTCAGCTTCTTGTAAATCAAGCGTAGGGTATACCGAGTCGACCTCGTGTTTCAAATCCTGGTACGCTTTCCCTGCGAATACCTGTTTAAGTGTGCCGAAGTACGCGGTATCGGTGGTAGAGCCGGCTTGCAAAACGCGCTCAACATAATCGCGGTAAAAGCTGCCATACTTTTGTTGCAGTAAAGCGGCCTGCTGCGGCATGGGTTTTGTACCCAAAGCATTAAAGTCGCGGTCAAAACGGCTGATGGAAACATTAATATCAATATTACTTACATCAACCTTTTTACTGTCGCCGCAGGCGCAAAACAGTAGCATGATGCTGAAAAATAAATAAATTTGTTTTGCTTTGTTACAGGTGTAAATCATGCTCATCCTGTACAAATTTATAAAATAACCATACATTCTTATGAAGATCGCTTTAGCGCAGCTCAACTATCATATCGGTAACTTTGAATCAAACACGGCTAAGGCCATTGATGCTATTAAAAAGGCCCGCACCGAAGGCGCCGACCTGGTAGTATTTGCCGAGCTGAGCGTATGTGGCTACCCGGCCCGGGATTTCCTGGAGTTTAAGGAATTCATCGGGCTGTGTGAGGAAGCTGCACAAAAAATAGCACAGGAGTGTACCGATATTGCCTGTATCATAGGCCTACCGACAGAGAACAATAAGCCGGAAGGGAAGGATTTAAATAACTCCGCCTATTTCATCAGCAATGGCAAAGTACAGCAACGCGTTGATAAGGCATTGCTGCCCAACTATGACGTGTTTGATGAATACCGGTATTTTGAACCGTCGACAGAATTTAACTGTATTGATTTTAAAGGGCACCGTATAGCGCTGACTATTTGCGAGGACTTGTGGAACACCATCGAAAATCCGCTGTATATTACCCGCCCGATGGATACGCTGATTAAACAGCAGCCAACGGTAATGATCAACATTGCGGCATCGCCGTTTGCGTATAACCACGACGAGGAACGCATAGCTATCCTGAAAGATAACGCCGCCCGTTATAACCTGCCCTTGTTTTACGTAAACCAGGTAGGCGCGCAAACGGAATTGATTTTTGATGGTGGATCAATGGTGTTTGATAACGCAGGTAACCTGATTGACGAGATGCCATACTTTGAAGAAAGTATTGCTTATTATACATTGAACGATGATGCCTCAATAACTTTTACCCATCAATCGGGCATCAGGGCAGAACGTGAAAGCGATATAGCCCAAATTCACCAGGGCTTGCTTTTGGGCATTCGCGATTACTTTTACAAGTCAGGCTTTACGCGTGCTACCCTGGGCTTGTCAGGCGGTATCGACTCGGCCGTGGTATGTGCCCTGGCTGCTGAGGCGCTTGGGCCCGAAAATGTAATGGCCGTGCTGCTGCCCTCGAAATATTCAACAGACCACTCCCTTAAAGATGCGGAAGACCTGGTAAATGCGCTTGGCTGTAAATCTGAAACAATCGCCATAAAAGATGTTACCGACGCTTTTGAAACCGCTTTATCACCGCAATTTAAAAACCTGCCGTTTAACATAGCAGAGGAGAATATACAATCGCGCAGCCGTGCCGTGTTGTTGATGGCCATGTGTAACAAGTTTGGCTATATATTACTTAACACATCCAACAAAAGCGAGGCTGCGGTAGGCTATGGTACTTTATATGGCGACATGTGCGGCGGTATTTCGGTAATAGGTGACGTTTATAAATCGCAGGTGTTTCAGTTAGCCCGATACATAAACCGCGAGCGGGAGATCATTCCGGAAAATACGATCATCAAACCGCCTTCGGCAGAGTTAAGGCCCGATCAAAAGGATACCGACTCGTTGCCTGAATATGATGTGTTGGATAAGATATTGGTGGAATATCTGGAAAACCGTCGTTCGTCATCAGAGATTATACAAATGGGATTTGATGAAGCTACCGTTCGCAGGGTGATAAAACTGGTAAATACAGCCGAACATAAGCGTTACCAAACGCCACCTATTTTAAGGGTATCGCCAAAGGCATTTGGTATGGGTAGGCGCATGCCGATAGTAGGTAAGTATCTGTCGTAAAAATATTTAAACATATATTAAACCATTTACAGCGTATATGGTCTAATCAAGAAAAGGGAGATATAAGGTTATGAGAAAATTAATATATGCAGGGCTGGTGTTGTTCCTGCTTGCAGGGTTGAGTGCCTGCTCAAATTACCGCTACTATACCGCTGCCAAAAACAAAACTAACTTAAGCGCATACCGCAGTTTTGCTTTTGTGGAAGCACCAAAACCAAGCAATAATCCACGTAAGATTTACGCTAACGACATTGCCGATGCCAATATTAAAGATGCCGCCATTGAGGCGTTAAAAGCGAAAGGGCTTGTTGAGCAACCTGCGCAGCCTGACCTGTTGGTTAATTATACAACCATGACCGGCCGTGGCTACAAAACCAACTACTATGGTGGTGGTTGGGGCGGCTGGGGTTATCCGGGCTTTGGCTGGGGCTGGGGCGGATGGGGTGGCTGGGGCTACCGTCCGTTTTATGGCGGCGGCTGGGGTTGGGGCGGCTGGGGCGGCGGCGGTTTCGCCGAACGCGTTCCTTACCGTGAAGGCACCGTTATTATTGACCTGATTGACCGCAAAACCGGTAAAATGGTGTGGCGCGGTTATGGGGTAGGTGAGGTGCGCAACCCGCAAAAAGCCATTAACGATTTGCCAAAAGTAGTAAGCGGTATAATCGAAAAGCTTGATCTGAACAATTCGCAACGTAAATCATAATTTACGAATAAGCACTTACAAAAAACGCCCGCTTCAATAGCGGGCGTTTTTGTTTATTCTACTTTATCGCGTAATTGCTCTTTTGGCACATATACGCGTTTACCTTTTTTGTTGATGTAGTAATAGGCCGAGTTTTTATCGATAAAGATGGTTTCGTTATTTGGGCCGGCTTTGCCATCGTATTTTTTGTCGACTACCGATGAGGCGCCTTTAGAAGCTACCTCTGCCGTTTTGTTGCCTACTTTTTTGGCCGTTTTTTTAACGTCCTGACCTACACTTTGCGCATGGCTGTATGAGGCGGCAAATAAGCCTACCGCTACTATAGCGGCTTTTACTATATTTTTCATGGTATCAGATAATTAAGTTGATTAATCAGCTCAATTTCTCTGCCAAATTACTTTTTACTTACCGCGATTACTGAGCTGTGTTAATCAGGTATAACTACGGGAGTAATCTTTCTTTCAAAATCATTCCACAAGGTTTTACCCTTAACCTCCTGCCGATGATAGAATATCTTGCTATGATAATTGCCTGGGCCAATACCCATACCATATGCATCGTTTTGCTTTAGTGACTTTTGTAGTTTATTTATGAACGCCTTTATCCTTTTGTCCGGTTCTTTTGCTATTACTCTTAAACTGAGCATTTCCAGTTCTTCGTTTGTTGACCTGCCGCCCTTTACCTCAATCGCATACGTAAAAAAATTGTCGTTGTAAAAGCTCTGATGCTGTTTTTTATCAAAAGGCTCAGCGGTGATAAATACATTTACGCGGTTTTGCGCTTTAAATAATTTTTCGTCAGCAGTGTCCAAAAGCACTGGAACTTTTTGGTTAGCACCAACTGGTTTAGCGTAAACATATAACCTGTTAGATTTTATTAGTAGCTCTGCATCTTTAAGTAAGATCGCTATCGGTACGAAAATGTTAATAAGGCTTGCCATGACAATTTAAGCTGGTGTTCAGAGTAAAAAGTGTGATAAGCTGACGTTTGTTTGCTTTATGCGGATCAACTTAACTTTTCGGCTAAATTTTTCATCTCCAATACCGGCGATTTTTTTTGGTACAGGATGCTGTAAACCGCATCGCAAATAGGCATAGCTACCTTATGCTGCTTGTTTACCTGGTGCAGGCAATTTATGGCATAATACCCCTCGGCAACCATGTTCATCTCTAGCTGGGCTGATGTTACGGTGTAGCCCTTGCCTATCATATTACCAAAGGTGCGGTTGCGGCTAAATTGTGAGTAAGCGGTTACCAACAGATCGCCCAGGTAGGCGCTCTCTTTAATGTCGCGGTCAATAGGATGTACCGCGTCCAAAAAGTTTTTAAGCTCTTTTATGGCGTTTGATATCAACACTGCCTGAAAGTTATCGCCATAACCCACGCCGTGGCAAATACCGCTGGCAATGGCATATATGTTTTTCAATACGGCGGCGTATTCGGTACCGTATATATCGTCGGACACGATGGTTTTCAGGTATCGGTTGCTGATCATACCAGCAAATTCGGCGGCCAGTTCTGTATCCTGGGATGCTATGGTTAAGTAGGAGAGCTTTTCCAGTGCCACTTCTTCAGCGTGGCATGGCCCGCTGATCACGATGATATCACGGGCGGGTATCATGCAGTGCTGCTGCAAAAATTCGCCGATGATTTGGTTCTCATCCGGAACGATGCCTTTGATGGCCGAGATGATCTTTTTACCCCTTAGGTCATCAGGCGTTATACCTTTCAATGCTTCCTTCAAAAATGCCGCCGGTACATTTAGCAGCACCATATCGGCTTCGCTGATGATATATTTTATATCAGTAGATATATTTTCGGCCGGTACCTTTATTTCAACCGAGCTTAAATAGTTAGGGTTATGCCTGAATTTGTGGATGTGCTCAACCGCTTCGGGGTTACGCATCCACCAGTATATCTCTTTGGGAGTGGCGTTATCACTCAGCATTTTGATGTTTGCTGTAGCCCAGCTGCCACCGCCAATAACCGCTATTTTTTTAGGTTGCTTTTGCATTACAATTAAAATGTGCCGCCGGTAAAAATGTTTTACCACAAAAAAGCGGAGGGACAAATTAATGAAATATAATTGAGAGGTAGAAAGGACTTTTATTATGAGGTGCTACAAGACCTAAAGCGATCAAAAGAAAGAAAAATCGCCGGCTGTTTAATTTTCTTTGAAAGGCAGTGTTTCCTTAGTGCTATCCGAAAACTAAGAGGCCGGAGGGATTGGTTATTTATAGTTTGTGCTTTGGTTTTTAATTAAAATTTCTTGTCATCTCGAGGAAGGAGAGATCTGTCTGCGTTTTTTTTAAAACGGACCGATTTCTCCTTCTACATGGTTCAAAATGACAAAACTTTATTCAAAATCCTTCCCCAAGGGGGAGGATTTTGGTGGGGTCTATCTCCAGGCTTTGTATTGATTGATCAAGCCATTGGTTGAAGCATCGTGCGTGGTAACGTCTTCTGCTGTGCGTAACTCAGGCAGAATTTTACCGGCCAGCTGTTTGCCCAACTCAACACCCCATTGGTCAAAGCTGTAAATATTCCATATAATGCCTTGTACAAATATTTTATGCTCGTACATGGCTATCAGTGCGCCTAAGGTATGTGGGGTTATCTTTTTAACAAGTATAGAGTTGGTCGGGCGGTTACCTTCAAACACCTTGAATGGTGCCAGTATCTTAATCTCATCGTCAGTTTTACCTTGTGCCTTTAATTCGGCCACCACCTCTTCTTCGGTTTTGCCGTTCATTAAAGCTTCGGTTTGGGCGAAGAAATTTGAAAGTAATAAAGTATGATGCTCGCCTACCGGATTATGGGTTTGTGCAGGTGCGATGAAATCGCAAGGGATCAGTTTAGTACCCTGATGAATCAGCTGATAAAAAGCATGCTGCCCGTTTGTACCCGGTTCGCCCCATATAACCGGACCGGTTGAATAATCAACCACCTTGCCGTTGCGGTCAACGTATTTGCCGTTACTTTCCATATCGCCTTGCTGAAAGTATGCGGCAAAGCGGTGCATGTATTGGTCGTACGGTAAAATAGCCTCGGTTTCTGATTCAAAGAAGTTATTGTACCAAATGCCGATCAGCGCCAGTATCACCGGGATATTCTGTTCAAATTCCGTATTGCGAAAGTGGTTATCCATCGCATGGGCACCGCCAAGCAGTTCCTCAAAGTTATCAAAGCCAATGCTCAGGGCAATTGACAAGCCGATAGCGCTCCACAGCGAATAACGGCCGCCTACCCAATCCCAAAAACCAAACATGTTAGCGGTATCGATACCAAACTTGCTAACCGCTTCGGCATTGGTTGATAGTGCCGCGAAGTGTTTGGCAACATCAGCCTCCACCGCGCCGCTCTCTAAAAACCAGTTACGCGCAGTATGAGCATTAGCCATGGTTTCCTGCGTGGTAAAGGTTTTCGAGGCGATCAGGAACAAGGTAGTTTCCGGATTAACCGTTTTCAATGTTTCGGCAATATGCGTACCGTCAACGTTTGATACAAAGTGCAGGTTCAGGTGGTTCTTATAGGCTTTTAAAGCCTCGGTGACCATTACCGGGCCAAGGTCTGATCCGCCGATGCCGATGTTCACCACATCTGTAATCGGCTTGCCGGTGTAGCCTTTCCACTCTCCGCTTATAACGGCATTGCTAAACTCCTTCATATGCTGTAATACCGCGTTCACATCGGGCATTACATCTTTGCCGCCAGCCAAAACGGGGGTGTTGCTGCGGTTACGCAGGGCTGTATGCAAAACCTCACGGCCTTCAGTAGCGTTTATCTTTTCACCGTTAAACATGGCTTCAACAGCATCCTTAACACCGCATTCTTTGGCCAGTTGTATTAGCAGGGCGATGGTTTCATCGTCTATACGGTTCTTTGAATAATCGAGCAGTATGTCTTCAAATTGAATTGAGAACTTGCTGAATCGATTCGGGTCAGCGGAAAAAAGTTCTCGCAGGCTTTTAGGCGCTAAATCAATGTAATGGTCGGTAAGATATTTGAACGCGTTGGTTGTGGTAAAATCAGTTGAAGGTAGCATATGACTTAATGTTTTTTGACAAAATTAACTTTTTGAGCTTCTTATAAAAGCGATTAAAGTAAATAGCGCGTCACGTTTTTACACTAATGTTTAAAGCGGTCATTTTTACCAGCCGTATTAAAACGATTTGTAAGCCCCGGCGTTTACAATTGTTTATATTTGCCTTTATATGACCAAGGAACAGATACAAGACTTGAGGGATAGAACAGCTTCCCTGAGGAGGCATCTTTGACATTGATGCGAAGCTTGAAAAACTGAACGAAGAACAGGAGATCACCATAGGGCCTAATTTTTGGGACGCTCCCAAAGAGGCCGAAAAGGTACTGGCATCTATCAAAGCCAAAAAAATATGGACAGACGCTTACCAGCGCGTAGCATCCATAGTTGATGATACACAGGTGCTGTATGAGTTTTATCAGGCCGGCGATGCAACCGAGGCTGAAATGAAGGAGCAGTTTGATACCGCGACTGTCGCCATTGAAGAGCTGGAATTTAAGAACATGCTCTCGGCCGAGGAAGATCAGCTGAATGCCGTTTTGCAGATAACCGCAGGTGCCGGTGGTACCGAAAGCTGCGATTGGGCCAGCATGCTGATGCGTATGTATATTATGTGGGGTGAGAAAAACGGCTACAAGGTTACCGAACAGGATTCGCAGGAAGGTGACGTGGCCGGTATAAAAACCGTTACCCTGCAGTTTGAAGGAGATTTCGCTTACGGTTATCTTAAAGGAGAAAACGGTGTGCACCGTTTGGTGCGCGTATCGCCGTTTGATGCCAATGCCAAGCGCCATACCTCATTCGCATCGGTATATGTATATCCATTGGTTGATGATACCATTGAGATTGAAGTGAACCCTGCCGATATTGAGTTTGAAACCTTCCGCTCGGGTGGAGCCGGTGGGCAAAACGTGAACAAGGTGGAAACTGCCGTGCGTTTATATCACAAACCATCTGGCATTATCATTAAAAACCAGGAATCTCGCTCGCAGTTGCAGAATAAGGAGAACGCTATCCGCCTGCTGAAATCTCAGTTATACGAGATTGAGATGCGCAAGCGTATGGAAACCACCAATGCCATTGAGGGTAACAAAAAGAAGATTGAATGGGGATCGCAAATACGTAACTACGTTTTACACCCGTACAAGCTGGTGAAGGATTTACGTACCGACCACGAAACATCAAACGCGCAGGCAGTGCTTGATGGCGACATCAACGACTTTCTAAAGGCCTATTTAATGGAATTTGGCGGCGATAAATAAACGTTGTTTTTAACTTGAATTAAATAAAAACTTAGCCCTTAACAATAAATTAAGGGCTTTTTTAGTTTAATAAGTTTCGGCATTTATGAGGTGAATAAAGATCTAACAATCTTTTAAATAATAAATGCTTGATATTGTGATTAATACAGTTTAATTTTATCACCCCTAATTAACTGAGCATGACACGACAACGTTTTAAAAACGTACTACTTGTAGCCCCCGATAATTGCCCCCGTCGTTTAGCAGCCGAATACGATTATGTAAAGCATATTGCCGACTCCACGCGTATATTCCCGGTTATATTTGAAATGAAGCCCGATTTAATATTATTTGATTACGAATACATTAAGGCTGATATTGAAAGAATAGTTCGCCGCCTGCGCATGAACGCCTTCTATAAAAAAACCAAAATTTGCTGTTACAAGCTTAAGCCGCATACCGAAACGGATGAATTGCTGAAAGCTATCGGCGTAAATAATTTTATTTACCCTGAGGATTTACTTTCGGACACGACCGAAAAGGTAAGCATTTTTACCGCGATACTGGATGCATCGCTGATGCGGGTGCTGGCTAAAACAACGTAGATTTGTCCTTTTTTTGATGTCAATTTAAACAAGGTACGAGGAGAAATCTCTCAATTGAATATGAAGGCCGGCAGGTTTCTCGCTGCCGCTCGGAGTGACGGAATCTCCTCTGCGTGTTTAACGGAAAGTCTATTTCTTCTTTTTCTTTTCCGTATGCTCGTAAATCCTGGTGCTTACCGCTACTGAATCCTTAAAGTAAACGTACAGGCGCTTTATGTAGCTGGGGGGGTAGCCATCGTACTTTACATCTATATCGTAATAAATATAATTATCCTTTTTACCCTGCGGCCACCCCAGGCTATCGGTTACCTGGTAAAACCTCATGCCTTTTATCTTGCGGTTTTTCAGTAGGTCGTTCAGCATACCGTCGCGGTATTTAAAATCCAGGCCCTCGGCATCATTCCACAATTTGCGGTTAAAAGGTTGATCTCTGGTACAGGCAGAGAGCACGAGTACAATAAAAGATAAACCGATAGTAAAGGCCTTATTTAACATGGCTGATAGTTATAGCGCAAAGATACTTAATTTTTGTGCTCCTGCACATCAACCGCTGTAACCACCGAGTCGGCATTAAAGGTTACGGCAAGCTCCTTAGAGTATTTTGGCTCCATATCGCTCCCGTACTTCATTACAATATCATAGTAAGCCTGTTTGCCATCCATATCGTCGGGCTCGCCCAACATTGCTCTCACCTCACTAAACGGTTTACCTTTTAGTTCATGGTTTTTGAGCAGATCCTTCACCATTTTGTTGCGGTGCGGATAATCCCATTCCTTTTTTTGACTCCACTTTTCCTTGTCGAATTTTTGCTTGCAGCCGAAGCCCAGTAGTAATAAACCAACAAAAACGCAGTGGAGTAAGAGCTTCATTAAATATTGTTTAACAGGTATGTTTTGAAAGCGTCAAAACTGGCCGGCATTTGTACCGCCTGCTTTTCACGGCCTTCAAGCTCTTTAACGCTTTCTGGCACCGAAATGTTCGCAGCCACCTTAGCCGGTATTACATCCGGAAACTTGCACGGATGTGCGGTTGAGAGGAAAACACCGGTTACTTCGGCATGTTCTGACTGCCATTCTTTTAAAGCCTTCCAGGCAATAGCCGTATGCGGGCAAACCACATACTGGTGATCAGCATATACCTTTTCAATGGCTTCAACAGTTTGCTCATCATTATAGCTATACCCGGTGATGAGCTGCTTCAAGGCTGCTTCGTCGCCTTTAAAAAGATCGGCAATGCGCACCCAATTGCTCGGGTTGCCTACGTCCATAGCGTTTGATATGGTTTGCACGGATGGCTTGGGCTCATAAACACCGGTCTTTAAAAACGCAGGTACGGTATCGTTAGCATTGGTAGCGGCAATAAACTGCTCAACCGGCAAACCCATTTTCCAGGCTAACAAACCCGCGCCGATGTTACCAAAGTTACCGCTCGGTACCGCAAAGGCGACCTTGCTTTTGCCCTTGCGCAGCAACTGCGCCCAGGCATTAAAATAATAAAAGGTTTGCGGTATCAGTCGGGCAATATTGATAGAGTTGGCCG
The DNA here is from genome assembly GCF_021215455.1 of Mucilaginibacter roseus. Classification (GTDB taxonomy): domain Bacteria; phylum Bacteroidota; class Bacteroidia; order Sphingobacteriales; family Sphingobacteriaceae; genus Mucilaginibacter; species Mucilaginibacter roseus. The sequence continues at coordinate 68,303 of NZ_JAJPWV010000006.1, forward strand.
ATGTTAAGCGGTAAACACTATTCAGCTCTGCATCCGTAAAGGCTTGCTTAACCAGCGCCTGGCAATCATCAAAAGTGCCGGCAACTTCCAGCGCGCGGATGTTTTGGCCGTTGGTGGTTAGCTGCTGCTCCTGCACGCCGCTTACTTTGCCTTTAGGGTAAAGGATGGTAACACGGGTGTTCGGCACACCTAAAAAGCCCAGGGCTACGGCACCACCGGTATCGCCCGATGTGGCAACCAGCACATCGAGCTGCTTTTCTCCTGCTTGTAAAAAGTAGCTCATTACCCGGCTCATAAAGCGGGCGCCAAAATCCTTAAATGCTAATGACGGGCCATGGAACAATTCCAGCACATATACATCATCCTCCAATTCAACCACCGGGGCATCAAAGTTGATGGCGTCGTCAATCAGCGCTTTCAGGTCAGCCTCCGGGATGGTGTTGCCCAATATATTTTTGGCTACGCCGAAAGCGATCTCGGGCAAGGTCAATTCGCCGAGCTTGCTGATAAACTCATCGCTTAAACGCGGAATGCTCACAGGCATATATAAACCCTTATCCTGCGGCATACTGTTAAAAACCGCCTCTTTAAATGATACGCTTGCTGATGTATTGTTGGTGCTGTATAGTTTCATGGCCTCTCCCAACCCCCTCCCAAGGAGAGGGCTTTGTTATCTTATTTATTGTGATCTTAATTGTATTTCAATCCGGCATTATTAGCCCTCCCTTCGGGAGGGTTAAGTGGGTATTACCCTCGGTCCGGCATCGTTTATGGTCGATACATAGGTATTTGAGCCGATTTTTAATCCGGTTAAATGTTGTTGTAGTTTTTCAGTAATAGCTTTTGCAGTTTGCTCATCCCGGGTAAAGGCGAATACCGATGGACCTGATCCTGATATACCAAAACTCACAGCGCCGTTACTCATGGCAATTTCCCGCATCTTGTAAAAATCGGGTATCAGCATGGAGCGTACCGGCTCAACCAGTACATCCTGCATACTGCGGCCAATCAGGTCAATGTCCTGCATAAATAAACCACTCACCAAACCGGCAATATTACCCCACTGCGTTACCGCATCCTTCATATTGATTTTATTACGGATGATCTGCCTGGCCTCGCGGGTTGGCACATCCACATCCGGAAAAACCACGGCACACCACAGATCCTTTGGATGCGGCAGGCGCACCACATCAAGTGGCTCGTAGCTGCGTATCAGCACAAAACCGCCTAACAGGGCAGGCGCAACGTTATCGGCATGGCCATGTCCGCAGGCCATCTCCTCGCCTTTCATGGCGAAGGGCAGCAGGTTTATCGGGTCGCGGTCATCACGCATCAGGGTTTTAATAGCATATAAACCCGCCACGGTACTGGCCGAGCTTGAGCCCAAACCACTGCCAATAGGCATTTTTTTATGCAACTCAATATCCAAACCAATATCAGCACGACCGATACTGTCCAGGTAGTGCTGTACGCTCACGCTCACGGTATTCTTAGCCGGGTCAAGCGGCAGGCGGCCATCATCACCCGTAATTTTGCTGATGGTGATGCCGGGCTTATCCGTAACCCGCATAATTACCTCATCGCCGGGCTCGTTAACGGCAAAGCCTAACACATCAAACCCACAAACCACGTTAGCCACCGTTGCCGGGGCAAAAACGTGTACTGCATCTCCCACTAAGCCCCCCGCCCCCCTAAAGGGAGTGAAAGCGCTTTTTGTATCTATTTCCTGTAATTTGTTACTCATTATCTTGTTATATTTAAGTTCCCCCTTCAGGGGGTTAGGGGGCTCTTAATTCGCACCCACGTTTACTAAATCAGCAAATACACCCGCGGCGGTTACCTCGGCACCGGCGCCCGGGCCTTTTACTACCAGCGGGCGCTCCTTATACCTGTCGGTAGTGAATGATATGATGTTATCACTACCCGACAGCATGTAGAACGGGTGATTTTCATCAACCATTTGCAGGGTGATGGATGCCTTGCCATCCTCCAGTTTGCCGATGTAACGCAATACCTTGCCACCGCTTTCGGCCTGTTGTTTCAGGTTGGTGAAATAAGCATCCTCGGCTTTTAGGGCGGCGTAAAAATCATCAACGGTAGCGGCATCAAGACAGGCTGTCGGCAGTATGCTCTCTATTTGCACGTCGGCGGCTTCTAAGGTATGCCCTGCATCACGTGCCAGTATCAGTATCTTGCGCATAAAGTCGGTGCCGCGCAGGTCGTCGCGTGGGTCGGGTTCGGTGTAACCTTTCTCCTGCGCCAGTTTAACCACATCGTGAAAATTGGCATCGCCTTTAAACTGGTTAAAGATGAATGATATGGTGCCGGACAGGATAGCCTCGATACGTTGCACGCGGTCGCCGCTATTCATCAGATCTCTAAGCGTACGGATGATCGGCAGACCTGCGCCCACGTTGGTTTCATAGAAAAAGTCGACGCCATGTGTGCGGGCAGCATCCTTAAATGCTTTGTAGCGGCTGTATGAGCCCGAGTTGCCTATCTTATTACAGGTTACTACCGATATTGCCGAATTCAACACTTCCTCGTAAAACTCAACCGGAACCGGGCTTGCCGTGTTATCAATAAACACGCAGTTAGGCAGGTTCATGCTCTTCATGGTATCGATAAACAAACGCAGATCGGCCTTGTCATTGCTTTCGTCAAGTGATGCCTGCCAGTTATTCAGCTCAATGCCGTCAGCATCAAATGTCATTTTACGGGTGTTGCTTATGCCGACAACCTTAACCTGTATGCCATTTTCGTTACGCAGAAAATCAGCATGTGCATTGAGCTGACTGAACAATGTTTTGCCGATGTTGCCGGTACCCAGGCAAAAGGCGTGTAAGGTTTTATAGAGGTCCACAAAAAAGGCATCGTGTACGGCATTCAGCGCTTTGGCCAGGTCATGTTCGCTGATGATCACCGAAATGTTATACTCGGATGAGCCCTGCGCTATTGCCCTTACATTTACACCGTTACGGCCAAGCGCATGGAACAACTTGCCCGATACGCCCGGTGTTTGTTTCATGTTTTCGCCAACCACAGCTAAAATGGCCAGGTTTTCTTCTACCGTGATAGGTTCCAGTTTGTTAGCCAGTATCTCCAGCTCAAACTCCTGCTCAATAATCGCCTTGGCGCGTTTGGCATCACCGGGTTGTATGGCAAAGGTGATGCTATGCTCTGATGATGACTGGGTGATCAGGATCACGTTGATCTGCTCGCGGGCCAGCAGCGAGAACAAGCGCCCGCTAAAGCCCGATTTGCCCACCATGCCGCTACCCATCAGGTTGAGTATGCTGATGTTATTGATGGATGATATACCCTTTATAGGCTGATTAGATGCCTTACTTTGGTGCTGAATAACCGTACCGGCAAACTCAGGCTCAAACGTATTTTTTATAACGATAGGGATTTTTTTCAGGAAGGCCGGGATCATGGTTGGCGGGTAGATTACCTTGGCGCCGAAGTAGGATAGTTCCATAGCCTCGGTATAGGTTAATTCGCTTAGCGGGAAGGCTTTTTTCACCATGCGCGGGTCGGCGGTCATCATGCCGTTCACGTCGGTCCATATCTGTATCTCCTGCGCGTTCAATGCCGCGCCGAAGATAGCCGCGGTATAATCACTGCCGCCACGGCCAAGCGTGGTGATTTGCCCCGCCTCGTTACTGGCTATAAAACCGGTAATAAACAGCACTTTATCGGTATTGGAAGCATACAGATCGCGAATCAATAGCTCACTCAATGCAGTATCAACCCTGGCATTACCAAAGGCGCTGTCGGTTTTTAATACTTCGGATGCATCCACAAAAAAGGCATTACCAAAATGTTGCGCCGCAATTTTGCTAATCATTAAAGTAGAGCAGCGCTCACCGAAACTAACAATCAAGTCGCGTGTTTTTGCGGTAAGCTCGCGCAGGGTCAGTACGCCCTGTAATAACTCCTCCAACTGATTAAAGTGAATTTTCAGGCGTGTGAAAGCCGGGTTTTGGTTTTGAATATCCAGCAGACTTTTTACCACATCAAAGTGGCGGCGTTCCAGCTCGGCAAGCTGCGCGGTAAACTCATTGCCTTTGGCGGCCTGCTCGGCCATATTGATCAGCAGGTTGGTAACACCGCTCATGGCCGATAGCACCACTACCGGGCGCTCGCCCTCCTCAACTTCGTTTTTTACAATTTGCAGCAGGGTTGTTATGCTGCTTACTGAGCCTACGGAGGTGCCCCCGAATTTTAAGACTTTCATGTTGGTATAGCTATTAAAAAAAACCGCCTTCCTCTTTGTCGGAGGAAGGCGGTCAGTTGGTTTGTTTTATCTTATTTTACACCATACGATTACTTTCCTCCGAGGTTTATACCGGTGGTAATAATGGTAATAATAATGGTGTTGCTGTTAAACATATAATTACTTATCGTACTAAGGTCATGGCAAATAAAGTAGTTAATTTTTAAAATAGCAAGCACAACAGCTTTTTTATTTTTTAAAATCCATCAACATAAAGTGCTGGCTTAAATCTTTTTGCAAGATAGCCGGTAGCCAGCGCCGGGTCAATATCAACCACCAACACACCCTGAACGCCATAAGGCTGATGCGCCAAACAAGTACCATCAGGCGCTATTACGGACGATGCCGAATCGGGATAACGTGTAGCGTTGTTCACGCTGGCAAAGTAAATGGTGTTCTCCAGGGCGCGCATCATCATAGCCTTTTCGTAGTAAGCATTGCTCATGCTACCCCATTCAGTTGGGGTGGTACCTTCTGTTTCGCTGCCACCAAAATGTGGGTGAAAAACAACGTGCGCCCCCTTGCGAGCCGCCCAGCGTACTGACTCCGGGTATCGGAAACCCTCGTGGCAAATTGTGATGCCGAATTTTAATCCGTTTACTTCAAACAGCCTGCGTTCCGTGCCGGGAATCCATATATCGTCTTCGGAAGGGTCGAGCTGGTTTTTGGTTTGATAGCCCAGCACCTCGCCCTGTGCCGATATGACGTAAGCTACATTATACATGCCTTCTGATCGATACAAGTCCATCGGTATAATAATGGCGATGTTGTTTTTGGCAGCTACCTCACAAACTTTTTTCAACGCGGCTTCCATCTTTTCGGGCGAGCCTTGCTCGGGCTCAAAACCCGGCATCGGGTAACCCGGGATATATGTTTCGGGGAAACATATAATAACAGCATGTTGCGCGGCTGCGTGTTCAGTAAGTTGTTCGAGATTTATCAGGGCTTGATCAATACTGCCCGGAAAGGGCGGCGAAGCTAAGGCGATCTTCATGTTTTGCTTTACTTTTAAAGCTATTAAAAATAGCCAATTTAGCCATCCCTCACAAAGCCTTATTAATTTTTATTTCGGTCGGATGCAAATGCCTAACTTTACACCCTTACAATGCAGGGATTAATTACAAAATCAACCGGGAGCTGGTACCAGGCGCAAACGCCCGATGGGCAACGTTATGATTGCCGTATAAAGGGTAAGTTCCGTATAAAGGGTATTACCACTACCAACCCTATTGCCGTGGGCGATATTGTTGATTTTGAGCTTGAACCTGAGCAAGGCACCGCGGTGATCACCAACCTGCATCCGCGTAAAAATTATATCATTCGCAAATCCATCAACCTGTCAAAACAAGCGCAGATTATTGCCGCTAATCTGGATCAGGCCCTGCTGGTGGTAACCCTGGCTTCGCCGCGAACCTCGCTGGGCTTTATCGACCGTTTTTTGGTTACTGCCGAAGCTTATGATATTCCGGCAAAGCTGATATTCAATAAGCTCGACCTTTTTAGCGACGAGGGTTTGGAAATACTGCAGGCCTATAAAGCCGTTTACGAAAATATAGGTTATCCCTGTTACGAGGTTTCGGCGCTTGAGGGTACCAACATTGATGGTGTACAGGCTTTGCTGAAAGATAATATCACGCTCTTCTCCGGCCACTCAGGCGTAGGCAAATCAAGTTTGATCAACCGCCTGTTGCCCAACCTTGACCTGCGTACGCACCAGATATCCGAGTGGAGCGATAAGGGTATGCACACCACCACCTTTGCCGAAATGTTTGAGCTGCCGCAAGGCGGTTTCATCATCGATACGCCCGGTATACGCGAGCTGGGTATCATCGATATCGAGAAACAAGAGCTTAGCCACTTCTTCCCTGAAATGCGGGAGCGTATGCATAATTGCCGCTTTAATAATTGCCGCCATATTAATGAGCCCGGCTGCGCCGTGCTTGATGCTTTAGAGGATGGCGAGATAGAACCATCGCGCTACGATAGTTACCTGAGTATTTATAATGGTAATGATACGCGTAGCTAAAGCGCTACCCTAATGACCGTTAAAGCATGCGGCGCTTTCCATTTTTTTGTACAGTGTATTTATGAATTTGCATTGCCGTTGTAATAGGTAACAACATTGTTAAAATCATCGCAATTTTAATTTTTGGTTTAGTTGCAGTTGTTTAAAGTTAATTAAACGGACGCTTATGCGGCTGTTTAGTTAAAACAATGGCAAATAGCCTGTTTTTTGTTGAGGTAATGGTGTTTATAGCTTGTGTAACAATAATGTATGATAACACTTTTTAACACTTTTTAGCTAAACATTTGTATTGTGAAATTCAGGTTAATTAAATTCTAATAAGTACAAAAACAATACACACCCCCAAAATGATGAAACGATATTTACTGATCCTGGCTTTGATGTTTGCGGCAACGCTAACCACTTATGCACAAACAGGCCGGTCGGTTAGCGGTACGGTAATAGATTCTACAAAACTCTCGGTACCCGGCGCAAGTGTTAAACTTACCTCGGCCGAGGGTGACAGCTCCGTTATTGCTGCTGATATGAACGGCAAATTCACCTTTCCATCAGTAAAAGGTACTAAAATTAATGTTACGGTTACTTCTATTGGTTACCAGGTACTGCTAAAGCACTACTCGCTTGAGGCAGGTACTGAGCCGGTGTCTTTAGGTAACATTGTAATTCAGGTGCAAAACAACCAGCTTAACCAGGTAAATATTGTAGGCGCGCCGAATCCGGTAACTCTTAAAGAAGATACGGTTGAGTATAAAATAAGCACCTATAAAGTGCGTGATAACGCCCCGGTTGAAGATGCCATACGCAAAATGCCCGGCGTTGACGTAGACAAGGACGGTAATGTTACCGCCCAGGGTAAATCAGTTACCAGGGTGCGTGTTAACGGCAAAGACTTTTTTGCCGGCGACTTGAAAACAGCTACCCAAAACCTCCCTGCCGATATTGTGGAGAGTGTGCAGATAATTGACGATTATGGCGATCAGGCTAACCTTACCGGCGTTAAAACCGGCGAGCCTAACAAGATATTGAACATTAACATCCGTAAGGATAAGAACTATGGCTACTCGTTACAGGCAACTGCAGGTGAAGGTACCGATGCACTACCAAGCAATGAGGCAAATAATGCTAACCGTTACCTGGGTAATGTAAACTACTTTAAATTCAAAGGCGATCAGCAGATAGCGGTGTTAGGTAATTTAAATAACACCAACCTGAATACCTTTAGTTTTAGCGGCGCTACCGGCGGCGGCTTTGGCGGTAACTTTAACGGTGGGGGCAGAGGCGGCGGTGGTGGCCGTGGCAACGCGCTTCGTGGTGGCGGTGGTAGTACTACTACCAATGCAAATGGTATTACGGATGCCAAGTCGCTGGGTTTAAACTTCAGGGATCAATGGGGTAAAAATGTATCGGTTTATGGTAGCTATAGCTTTAACGATAATAGTACCTACACCACCACCAACTCTTTGCAAATAAACCGGTTTCAAAACCCGAGCACCAGCAGCTCTAGCAGTCAGGAAACTAATAACCCTTTAAACCACCGTTTCAACTTTAATGTGGAGTGGAAACCTGATACCATAAACTACTTTAAAATAACACCATCGTTCTCTTACTCCCGTACTAATACGGTAGGTTCTGAAAATGTAATTTATACCCTTGCCGATAGTAGCCGCGCAAGTGCAAACCAGGCTTATTCAGTTAACTCGTTAACCAATACTACATCGCCAAACTATGGTATCAATGCTTTATATAACCATAAGTTTGGTAAACGCGGCCGCAACTTTAGTTTGAATTTAAGCTGGAACACGGCCAAGAACGATCAGTTTGATAACCCGATATATAACTACACCGCGGGTACACCAACTACACCTCTAAACCAGCGCATTAATACTAACAGCCGTACTACCACGTGGGGTGCCAACTTTGCTTACATGGAGCCCTTGAGCAAAGTATCGTTCCTGGAGCTTAACTACGCTTACAATCACTCTAACACCAGCAGTGATAAATTGACAGATACTTTAAGCTACACCGGTACTACGCCGCCAACCGAATATAGCGATGGCGACTTTAACCGTTACGCGCTGTTAAGCAATAGCTACGATTATACCTTTACTACTAATAGGGTAGGGCTAAACTACCGTTTGGTTGAAAGTAAATATAACCTGACAGCTGGTTTTGGTGTGCAGCCGGCCTCGTTAAAAGGCAACTCTGTAAATGCGCCGCAAACCGTTAAAAACACCTTTAACTTTATACCTACCGCACGTTTTGTATATAACTTTTCGCGCAGTAAATCAATCAACTTTAATTACAACGGACAAGCCAATCAGCCATCGTTCAACCAGTTACAGCCGGTGCTCGACCTGTCAAATGCTTTGTACCCGGTATTAGGTAATCCTGACTTGAAACCGTCGTTTACCAACACGCTCGAAGCCCGTTACAACAACTTTAGCTTTGAAACAGGCAACGTATTCTTCACCCGTTTTGCTTATACTACTACTATGGATCAGGTGGTATCGCAAACCACCACTTACGGTCGCTTCAGCGAGGCTACGCTGGCGGCAGATCCATCATTAAAAAATCTGCAGAATACTAACTTAACTACTTACCGAAATGCCGATGGTTATTACCAGTTAAGCGGTTTCAGTGTATTTTCAAAACCGTTTGCCGAGCGTAAATACACCTTGTTCCTGAATGGTAATGTAACCTACAGCAACAATATAGGTTACTCAAACAGTGTGGATAGCTTGAACCGCGCATCTGAATTTGAAAAAAACATTTCGAAAAACCTGGTTTTAACTCCTGGCGTACGCTTCAGGGTTAACATTGATGATGTAATGGATGCTGAGGTGAACAGCAGTTACGCCATAAACCGCACGGTTAGCGCTATTGGTAACAACCCATTGCTAAACACAAACGCCCGTACTTTAAACCTGGGTGTAAACGGTAAAAACTATTTTTGGAAAGACTGGACGCTGAGCTATGATTTTACGCGCTCTATCAATTATGGTTACAACGTAGCGGTTACCAACCCCAATATATTGAATGTTTACGTAGAGCGCCGCTTCCTGAAGGATAATGTAGCAACCATCCGCCTCTCAGGGCTTGACCTTTTGAACCAGAACAGAGGCTTTACTTCAACAGATAACGGTACCATAACCACACAAAGCAACGTAAACAGGCTGAGCCGTTATGTGTTGCTTACCTTCTCGTTAAGGTTGCGCAAATTTGCAGGTGGCGCGCCATCACAAGGCGGGCAGCGCGATTATAGAAGAGGCGAGGGTGGAGGTCCCGGTGCAGGTGGTCCGCCGCCGGGTGGCGGTCCGATGTAACGGTCGGATAAATAGTAGTGGAAAAAATAACGTGGCGTGCAGGTATTATTTGTGCGCCACGTTTGCTATGGTAGATACCAGATCGTCCAGATCAAACGGTTTTGCCAGGTAGGTTTCGGCACCGGCGGCACCGGCAAGCGACTCGATATCGCTGTTGGCGGAAAAATAAACTACCGGAATATCTTTCAGGTCCTCGTTTTCTTTAAGGGTACGGGTGGCTTTAATACCACCGGTGTCGGGTATCCAGTTATCCATCAATATAACATCCGGCATAATAACTGAAACGCGGTTAACAATATCATTGCAATCCTCAAACGTATGCACGTTCCATCCGTGTTCTTCTAAAATATACGAACAGATTGAAAGTATATCGTTATCGTCATCGAAAATTATAATCGTTTTCGCCGGGTCGCTCATTTGGGGATACGCGCAGTTTTAATTTTTGCACAAGTATAATATTACTATGCCAATAAATGTTTTAACAACAATAAAATAAAGTTGTAAGGGTGTTGGCTTTATTAAAACAGTGTTGTTAAAAAACGGGCAATTAAGCCGATATTTGAATAAAATTGATTGTATGTTATTAGCGCGGTATCAGTATGATTTAGTTGAGGCGGGGTGTGATGAGGCGGGCCGTGGTTGTTTAGCGGGGCCGGTTTTCGCGGCGGCGGTAATTTTACCACCCGATTTTGAACATCCGCTGCTTAACGATTCCAAGCAGCTTTCGGAAGATGCCCGTTATATACTGCGCGACGAAATACAGCAAACCGCTTTAGCCTGGGCAGTAGCATCGTGCTGTAACAAGGAGATTGACAGCATCAATATACTGAATGCCTCATTTTTAGCCATGCACCGGGCAATTGAGCAGTTAAGCGTTACACCCGGTTTTTTGATTATTGACGGTAATCGCTTTAATAAATATGGCACCACACCGCACTTTTGTATAGTGGAGGGCGATGCTAAGTATTACAGCATTGCGGCCGCGTCAGTATTAGCTAAAACTTACCGGGATGATTATATGAAACTTATTGCCGCCGAACATCCTGAATACGATTGGCACAGCAACAAAGGTTATCCTACCATAAAACACCGTAATATGGTTTTGCAAAACGGGCACACGCCTTATCACCGGTTAAGCTTTAAGGTGACCGAGCCACAACTCAAACTAAAGTTTGAAGATACCTTGTAATGCCGCCCTTTTTTGTATTTTTTATGTAGATTGAGTGTCATACTATGAGCAAGTTACTTGCCTGTTTGGTTCAATAACAATATTTTTATCCCTGTAAACCTTCTTCTTCTGTTTTGAATATATTGATACTGACTCACCGGGCTTTGTTTCCGCAAAACGGCGGTTACCCTATTGTGGTATATAATACCATAAGGGGATTGCTTGCGCAAGGCCATCAGGTAACGTTAATATCGTTAGACGAGAAACAGGTAACCGACAGGCATTACAAATCAGACGATATACTGGATAGTATAACTTATCGCCATTGCAGCGTAAACACGGATATCAGCATTTTTAAAGGATTCACAAGCTTGTTTACCGCTGCTGTGCCTTTTATTGATAAATATTTTGATGAGCGTGCCGAGAAGATACTTATCAATGAATTGCGCAGCAACACTTACGATGTTGTACAATTTGAGGGCTTGTTTGTTACACCATACCTCAACGCGGTAAAAAAACATTCAAAAGCTAAAATAATTTACCGCGCGCATAACATTGAGCATCAGGTATGGCACCGCATAGCTCAGCGCAAGGCGGATCCGTTTAAACGGATATACCTGATGTTGCTGGCCAAGCGGATAAAGGACTATGAGATCAGTCAGCTAAGCCGGTTTGACGGCATCATCGCGTTTACCGATCAGGATAAGAATTGCATTATTGAGTACGGCGCTAAAGCCCCGGTAGAGATATTGCCGATCAGCATTGAGCTGAATAAATACCATCCCTCCACGGACAAAACAGAATTTCCAAGCCTTTTCTTTTTAGGTTCGTTGGGTTGGATGCCCAATCTGGAAGGGATCGAGTGGTTTATTGATAATTTTCATGCCGACCTTACTGAGGGTGATCTGCGTGTACGCTTCTACCTGGCCGGTAATGATATTCCTGAGACGTTCGACGATTACGAAGTGCCGGGAAAAATATACATTCAGGGCGAAGTTGATGATGCCCTGGAGTTTGTAAACAGCAAAGCCATCATGATTGTTCCGCTGCTTTCAGGTGGTGGTATGAGGGTGAAGATAGTGGAAGGTATGGCGATGCAGAAGTGTATCATCTCTACCTCACTGGGTGCCGAGGGGATTGAATATACTCATGGCCAAAATATCATTATCGCTAATACGCGTGCCGAGTTTTTTAACGCTATTAAGCGCTGTATTGCCGATGAGCACTACTGCCGCCGCATTGGCCAAAACGCCCGCAAACTGGTTGAGGAAAGACATAATGTTACGGCCGTTACCAACCGCCTTACCGGCTATTACAGCCAACTGATCAAGCCATAAAAATCAGCGTATTTTTACTACTTTTGCGGCATATTAACTGAAATGAAAAATACCGCATTAACCGATATACATATTAAGGCGGGCGCTAAAATGGTGCCTTTTGCCGGTTACAACATGCCTGTGCAATATGCCGGCATTAACGCCGAACACGAAACTGTGCGTAAAGCCGTTGGTGTGTTTGATGTAAGCCACATGGGCGAATTCATCCTGAAAGGCGAAAAGGCGCTCGACCTGATACAGCGTGTAACCAGCAACGATGCCTCAAAATTGTATGACGGAAAGGTGCAATACTCATGCCTGCCTAACGAGGATGGCGGTATTGTTGACGATCTGCTGGTTTACCGTATTGACGAGAAAACCTATATGCTGGTAGTTAATGCCTCGAACATTGAAAAGGACTGGAACTGGATATCTAAATTCAATACAGAAGGTGTTGATATGAAAGATATATCAGACCGTACATCACTGCTGGCTGTGCAGGGCCCCAAAGCTGCCGAAGCCCTGCAAAGCCTGACCGATATCGACCTGGCCTCAATGGAATACTACACCTTTAAAAAAGGAACTTTTGCCGGTATTGAAAATGTGCTGGTATCAGCAACGGGGTATACCGGCGCAGGTGGTTTTGAAATTTACTTTGACAACGCGAATGCTGAGGCCATTTGGGATGCTATTTTTAAAGCAGGCGAACCATTTGGTATTAAGCCGATAGGTTTGGGCGCGCGTGATACCCTGCGCCTGGAAATGGGCTTTTGCCTGTATGGTAACGATATAGATGATACCACCTCGCCGCTTGAAGCCGGCTTGGGTTGGGTAACTAAATTCAGCAAGGAGTTTACCAACTCGGCAAAACTTGCCGAGCAAAAACAAGCCGGCATCAACAAAAAGCTGGTTGGCTTTGAAATGATCGAGCGCGGCATTCCCCGCCACGATTATGAAATTGTTGACGCAGAAGGTAATAATATAGGCCGGGTAACATCAGGCACGCAATCGCCATCGCTGCAAAAAGCTATTGGTCTGGGTTATGTGGCTAATGCCTTTGCTAAAGAGGGTACCGAGATTTACATCAAAATTCGTGATAACAAAGTAAAGGCAAAGGTTGCCAAACCGCCGTTTTACAAATAAAACCATCCAAAATTGGTTGATCAAACGAACAGCTTAACGCAAAGCCAGCCGGGATTGGCAGTGTGCCTTACCCCGGCCCTGCTGCCGCTTTACAAAGTGGAAGACTATGTTGTTGTGGTGATCGATATTTTTCGCGCCACAACATCTATTTGCTACGGTATTGAAAACGGTGCGGAGGCCATCATCCCCGTATCACAGGTGGAAGAATGCGCAGCTTACCGCGAAAAAGGTTTAAGCTATTTGCTTGCCGCCGAGCGCGACGGGCAGGTGGTTGCGGGTTTCGATTTTGGTAATTCGCCATTCTCCTACACCGCCGATAAGGTTGCCGGGAAAACGGTAGTGCTTACCACCACCAACGGCACGCATGCGCTGCATTTGTCGCGCAGTGCTAAACAAATTGTTTTAGGTTCATTTTTAAACCTGACCGCGTTATGCAACTGGCTGAAAGATCAGCATGAAAACATTTTGCTGGTATGCTCGGGCTGGAAAAACAATTTTAACCTGGAGGACACCCTGTTTGCCGGTGCGATAGTTGAACAGCTTAAAGGTTCGGTACACCGCACGGATGACCCGGCCATTGCCGCTAATGACCTATACCAGTTAGCCAAGAATGATCTTGCCGGTTACCTCAGCAAAACATCGCACAGCGAACGTTTAAAACAATTGGGTATTGAAAAAGACATTGCTTTTTGCCTTAATGTTGACCTTACCACTGCCATACCTGTATTACTGGGCGAAAAGCTGGTTAAGCTAAGCGTTTAACTATTGTTGTTGTGTACGTTTGGCTTTACGGCGTTTTATCAACCGCCGTATAATGTAAATAATAATCGCAGCTAACAACCATACCGGCCACAAGGTTATAATGCCGAAGAAAAGGTTTACTGCGATACCCCAGCTATCCCCTATTGACTTTTGCCAACGGTAACCAAAACCCTGCCCATTATCTTTTGCTGACTGCTGCGTGTAAAAGGTGATGCTGAGCGAACTATAATCTATCTGCTTGCTCAGGTAATTCAGTTGGCCCTGGTTGCTTTCAATATCCGTGCGTACATCGTTCAACTTACTCTCTATTTCCAGCACATCGGCCATTTTGCCGGCTTTGGCAAGCAGTTCGAGGTAGCGTTTCTCTAAGGCCTTTTTGTTGTTGAGGCGGGTGGTTACATCAATATATTCGGCAGTAACATCTCGGGTGCGTATGTTCTTTGATTCTATCCTGTCGCCCGCGGCGGTAATTTCTTTTAAAAAGCCCTCAAACTTAGCGGCTGGGATGCGCACATCCAACGTATATTCAATACGTTTTTCGTAACTGTTGTTGGCCTGTCGTTCTTCACTTACATAACCGCCAACAACTTTCAAGGCATCCGTTACCCGTTTGCGCGCCTTGGCAATATCGTTGGTTTCAAAGCTGATGTCCCCTTCTTTAATGATCTTTTTTTGTACGGACGGCGCCGGCGCCGGCATAGTCTTTAATGACTCATTAGCTACCGGCGGCTCAGTTAAAACAACATCGCTAACCGTCAAATTTTCAGCCTTATCGGCAAAACCGTATGAAACACCTTTTTTATCCTGACACCCGGCAATAACTAATGCCGCAACGGCAGCAAGCGCAAACTTTTTCATATACTGTTATTTCAATTTCTCATTATTCTTATGCCTTTCGGCATCGCGGATATTTTTTTTGTCCAGGTTTTTTAACAGCGCGTCGGTAAGGTCGATTCCTGTTTGGTTAGCCAAACAAATCAGTACAAACAGCACATCGGCCATTTCATCAGCCAGGTTAACTTCCGTATCCGATTTCTTGAACGATTGCTCACCGTATTGCCGGGCCATTATGCGGGCCACCTCGCCGACTTCTTCCATTAAAATGGCGGTATTGGTTAACTCGTTAAAATACCGCACGCCTGTAGTTTTTATCCAGCTATCAACAAGATGCTGCGCTTCCTTGATTTCCATAAATGAATTTAAAATTTTTTAAAGGAATGCTTATTCCTTCACTTTTGTATCGATGGTGATGGTAACAGGACCGTCATTCACCAGGCTGATCTTCATATCGGCACCAAAAATGCCGGTAGCAACGGGTTTGCCGGTCAGTTTACCGAGTTCCGTTATCATTTGCTCATAAAGTGGAATAGCCTTATCCGGGCGTGCCGCCCTGATAAATGAAGGGCGATTGCCCTTTTTGGTTTGAGCGAACAGCGTGAATTGGGATATAAGTAAGATGCTGCCATCAACATCGGCAAGCGCTTTGTTCATCATGCCATTCTCATCACCGAATACACGCATATTGGCAATTTTTTGGGCAAGCCATTGCAGGTCTTCAATGGTATCGGCATCCTCTACGCCTAATAGTACTAAAAAGCCGGTTTGGATCTGTCCGGTTACTTCGCCGTTAACCCGGCAGGCGGCCTCGCTTACTCTTTGTAATACTGCTCTCATTCTACAATATTACAATGTTTACGCACATGGGTTGTAAATAAACAAATTTAACCAATGGTAAAATTATCGATTTAGCTTCAAACAGCAGGTGTTAGTTTAAATTTATAACAACTGTTCATAAACTAATTGTGAATAACCGGCAACAATTCCGTTTTAAAATCCGTTAATAGGTTAAATATCAATCCTATGGCAAAATTAAGAGCATCCTTACACTCGCGTGTTCACAAATGGATCGACAAGGTCGGTTTCAGTCTCAACTCCCAAACCAGTAAAGATAATGTGACTACCAAGCATTATTTCTTTGAAACATTTAACCTAATAGAAAAAGAAAAGCAGGATGATCCCGCAAAATCAAAGTACCTGTGTTTTGATGTTTATGGCGAAAAAATACCGGTACGTTCGCTGCTCGATCTGCAGTCTGCCTTTTTTGATAATTTGAGCCGGCTTAAATAGCAGCCACCTCAAATTCGTCTCCTTAAGGTGAGCACAACCATTTCGGCTTTACCGCTATGGTATATTTCAAGCAAAACGGTGCGTTCATGCTTCGATTTAAAAACATTGTCGATCTCCTCCAGGCTCATCCTGTAAACAGGTTTAAAATTAACTGATATAATCTCATCCCCCCGTTCAAGTCCGATATCAAAACCGGATGAGCCTGGCTCTACTCTGCTGATAATTACATGCTGCAATCCCGGCCCTGACGCGTAGTATTCAATGCCTGTCATGTCATGCTCAAACGGTTCCCTGAATTTAGCTGCCTTTTTGAGATAGATCGCATTGCCGCTATAATCAAAGGTGATCTTAAAGCGCTTTAATATTTCCATGCCAACGTTGCCATCCCGCGGTATGGAAGGCTTGATGTTGGTATTGTTACCATCCGGAAAAGAGGTAAGCGGATTAAGTATTTTGTAACCGCCCAAATCAAGCTGTTTAGCCCGGCTGATGAAACCGGTGATTGGCCCGTTAAGCCCAACGCCGAGATTGGCGGCAATGAATTTATCAGGCATTCCTTTTTTCTGTATCAGGTAATCTAAGGATAGCGCATGGCCTGCACCCAGATCAACGAGTAGTTTATTTAGGGATGATGATCCGTCGGGCAAAGTTACTTTGGAGAAGATGTAAGGTTTCTTTTCCTCGACTACCATCGGTATTTTATCGCCTTTCTTTCTAATACGGTGAATGTCTTTCGGGCGATAAACATTTAAAACGATATCTGCCAGGTTGATCTGTACGATCAGGTTGTTGAAAAATTCGTAGCCGATTATGCCGTGGATAGGCATGCCCACAAAGCCGGACAGGTTGAGGTTGTCTGTTTTTAAAATCGCTGCCGAAATGCCGTAGCTCTGTGTGCCCGCAATCTTTACATCAAGGGGGCCTGTGATGTACGCTTGTGCATCATCGCCGTCGCCAAGCCCCGGAATTTTTACCAGCCGTTTATAGTCAATATTGAGTGAGTCTACCAGGTTGGGTTGCGTAATCAGCATCAAGCCGACCCCTGAGTCGAGTATAAAGTTATAAGGGCCTTTGCTGTTTATACTAACAGGAATTATGATTGAGTTACGCACAAAGCGAAACGGAATCGAGATTTTTTTACGGGATGCATCAAAATCGAAATGCTGGGCATAGGCAACATGCAGCAGCCCGCACCAAAAAGTAATGATACATAGTGCGACGACAAAGAAGCGCCGTTTAAGTAAAGCCGTAATCAATGTGTTTATAACCGGTACTTAAATTTACACAATGTACCGGCCATTAAACAAATTAATTATCAGGATTTAGTTTCATCTTTGCATTCAGGATTATCCTTGTCGTCGGTATCACACTTAAGTACACCTTCCAGTTCCGGGTTTTGCAACGGTAATTCGCTGGTTTTACTTTCGTATTCAGTTTGCCTGATTACTACCGCGTAAGGTGCCGGTTCAATACGGCTGCCCCTTGCTTCGGCATACACCTGCGTAAATTCGGCGCCGATATACAGTATCGCCGCGGTATAATAAATCCAAACCAGTATCACGATGATGGAGCCCGCGGTTCCGTAAGCTGATCCCTGCGCGGTGTATTGTATGTACAGGCTGATGATGTACTGGCCAATGATGAAAAGTATGGCGGTAAATATGGCGCCTGCGCGCACATCTTTCCACTTAATTTTAACATCGGGCAGTACCTTGAATATAATGCCAAAAAGCACCGAAATAACCAGCAGTGTAACGCCAAAGTTAATGGCGAATATGAGCGTAGTACCTACCACAGCCGAGATATCATTACCTAACACCTTTGGTAGCCAGGCTTCGATTTTATCGCTAATGGCGCTGATGACGATACTCACTACAAGGGAAGCCAGTAACAAGAAGCCCAGGCTGACAATAAGTGAAAAGGATAAAAACCTGTTTTTCAGCAAGCGTACCCAACCCTTTTTAGGCTTGGCCTTCACACGCCATATCAGGTTAAGCGAATCCTGTATCTCCAGAAAAATACTACTTGCACCGAGCAATAATGTAGCAATACCGATTACCAGGCCTATGCCACTTTTGCCTGCTATATCCTGCGTTTTTATAGTAGCTTTTATTTGTTCAGTAGCCTGCGCGCCTACATATTGCTGCAATTGCTCATATAGCTCGTTACGGTTTTCCGCATCCTTTAAAAATATGCCTGTTAATGCCAATACAAGGATAAGCAACGGAGCTAAAGAAAATATGGTGTAGTAAGCAAGCGAGGCGCTTAGTTTTAAGCCATTATCATTACCAAAACTACTGAAAGTGGCCATGAGTACTTTCCATAACTGCTTAAAGTATTCTTTGCTAAACATTTTCATAGGCAGGCAAAATGTGTATTGTTAAACTCTTAAGCTAACAGCACCGTAAATGTTAATGTTTTGGTAAATCGTAATTAGAGGCCGCTAATAGCCTGAAATTATGTTATAATGCTGTTACAATTGCTCAAAAGGGATATCGAGCAATTCAAATTTTTCCCAGCCGGTATAATCAAAATGCCACCACTCGCTGCTGTATACTTTAAAGCCGTGGCGCTCCATTACATCGCGAAGCAATTTGCGATTGTTAAGCTTGTTAAATGGCAAATGGCTGTAGTTTGCCGAGGCCTGAGGTGTAAAGCTGTCGTAGCCGGTAGGCATGTCCAGCTCACGCCCGGTTTTAAGATTGATAAGAGTAACATCGACCGCGCAGCCGCGGTTATGCCGCGAGCCTTTGCGCGGATTGGCTACATAAGTAGTATCAGTAGCTATTTCGTAAAACTTAACAGTAACGGCATACGGGCGGTAGGCGTCATAAACCTTTAAGCCGAGCCCTTTTTTATTGAGTTTCGCCTGTATGGCTTTTAAGGCATCGGCCACAGGCTGCCTGGCATATGCTTCGGCTTTTTTGTATACTTTTTGTTTGGTGAAATTGTTAGTAGTTGCATAACGGATATCGAGCACTAATCCAGGTACCAATTCCTTAAGTTTTACCAGCCGCTTTTGCGGATGCAAGGCGATTTGCTTTTTGTAAGCATTATAGCTGGTTATCTTTCTACTGTCGATATATTTATAAACCTGCGCGCAGGCATTTGTAACCAATAAACAAGCAAAGCTGATTGTTAAAAGCAGCCGCATAAGTATCAGATGTTGGATACGATAAGCAAGTCCAGATCCTTACAAGGGATATTGAAACGGTCGCCCAAATGCTTGTTGGTAAGGTGCCCCTGGTAAATATATACTGCGTTGCGCACGCCTGTTTTTTGCCAGATCACGTTTTTGATACCGCCCTGATCGCCAATATCAACCAGAATTGGGGCAAATATATTGGTGAGCGCGTAAGTAGCGGTGCGCGCTACACGTGAGGCTATATTGGGTACACAATAATGCGTTACATCGTACTTTCGGAAAACCGGGTTGGTATGGTTGGTTACCTCGGATGTCTCAAAGCAGCCGCCTTGGTCAATACTTACATCAATAATAACCGAATCACGTTTCATGCGGCTAACCGTTTCCTCGCTTATAATACACGGACTACGGCCGGCCTGCGCGCGTAACGCACCGATGGCTACATCGCAGGTAGTAATGGCTTTTTCGAGCACAATAGGCTGCACCACCGAGGTAAATACCCGGCTGCCTATGTTATTCTGCAAACGGCGCAGTTTGTATATCGATGGATCAAAAACCTTTACCTCGGCGCCTAATGATATGGCTGTACGCGCTGCATATTCACCTACGGTACCTGCGCCTAAAATTACAATTTCGGTAGGGGGAACGCCTGTAATACCGCCAAGCATTAAGCCTTTGCCTTCAAAAACGTTGCTCAGGTATTCGGCGGCTATAAGTATGGATGTAGCGCCTACTATCTCGCTCATTGCACGCACTACGGTCAGGGTGCCGCCTTCGTCGAGCAGGTGCTCAAAGCAAAGCGCGGTTATTTTTTTATTGAGCAGCGCCTGCAGTACTTCGGCCTTCATGGTAGCAGGCTGCAGGGTTGATATCAGCAATTGCCCCGGCTTCATCAATTCAATTTCGGCCAGGGTAGGCGGGGCTATCTTAATGATGATATCGGCCTCGTAAACACTTTTGGTATCGTAAACTATGCGGCCGCCCTGTTCGCTGTAATCCTTGTCTAAAAAATTGGCGGCCTTGCCGGCATTGCTTTCCAGCATTACATCGTGGCCGTTATTTACCAGTAACGCTACCGAAAGCGGCGTAAGTGGTATGCGGTTCTCCTGAAATGAAACTTCTTTAGGTATACCTATGTAGAGCTTGTTCTTGCGGGTTTTAACTTCCAGCATTGATTCCTGTGTTTGCATCAATGCCTGCCGTGCCACATCGCTAAAACCGCTGTATTTACCTGAACTCATTTGGCTGTCAATAAATTTACGGATGTTGAAGATACAGATTTAATCAATAACCGGACCTAAATATTTTCAACCTCAAGCTGGCGGTGGTTATCATTTAAAGCGGTTATGGCTATGCGGGTGTAGTGCTCAGGCAACAGGTCAGGGATCTTTTCAGGCCATTCAATAAAACAGTAATTGCCCGAATAAAAGTACTCCTCATAGCCCATATCCAGTGCCTCGCTTTGTTTCTTCAAGCGGTAGAAATCAAAATGGTATGCCTTACCTGCCGGAATGACGTATTCGTTTACTATAGAGAATGTTGGGCTGGTAACTGCTTCTGTTACGCCAAGCGCCGCTGCCAGTTCCTTTATTAGTGTAGTTTTTCCAGCGCCCATATCGCCATAAAAAACAAAGATCTTATTCTCGCCGGCATAGGTAATTATTTGTCGGGCAGCATCGGGTAATCCGCTTAGCGATGTAACGTTTAGTTGCACTTATTCAGTTTTTGATCAACAAGGTTCGCCATAAGCAGCGAATAACGATTATGACGAACCTTGTGTATTTAAGTCAAAAATAATTATTTAGGCCCGTAAGTAGCTATCGGGATAATCATTTCTTCTAATGAAATTCCCCCATGCTGGAAAGTTTCGTTATAAAAATTTACAAAATGGTTGTAGTTGTTCGGGTAAACAAAATAACCATCATTTTTAGCGAATACAAAGCTTGAGCTTACATGCAGCTTAGGCAGCATGGCATCGTGCGGGTTGCGTATATGCAGCACATCCTTTGCGTTAAAATTCAGGTTTCGCCCTTGTTTGTAGCGCAGGTTGGTGTTGGTATTGCGGTCGCCTATGATTTTGCTCGGATTTTTTACCTTGATGGTGCCATGGTCAGTTGTGATAATCACCCTAACCTGTTTTTGTGCCAGGTATTTTAACAATTCAAACAGCGGCGAATGCTCAAACCATGATAGCGTTAACGATCGATAAGCGGCGTCATCGCTGGCCAGTTCACGTATCATCTGCATATCGGTACGGGCGTGCGAGAGCATATCCACAAAGTTGTACACTACTACGTTCAAATCATTATTCATCAGGTTGTTAACCGACTCATTTAACGATCTGCCCTCGTCGAGGTTCAGTATTTTATGGTATGAGAATTTGCATTCCTTACGCAGGTTGCGTTTTATGTTATCGCCTAAAAAATCTTCCTCAAACAGATTTTTGCCACCCTCGTCCTCGTCGTTCTGCCATTTGTCAGGAAAACGGCGCTCCATTTCCAGCGGCATCAGGCCCGAGAATATGGCGTTGCGGGCATATTGTGTAGCGGTAGGTAATATACTGAAGTAAATATCCTCTTCCTCTAACCTGAAATATTCAGATATCAACGGGTTGATGATGCGAAACTGATCGTAGCGCAGGTTATCAATCAAAATAAAAAATAATGGTTTGCCGTCGTTGTCCAGCCTGGGGAACACTTTTTTCTTGAACAACTGCGGTGAGCTGATCGGGCCGCTTTCGGGGTTTTTTACCCAGTTGAGGTAGTTTTTTTCAATGTATTTACAAAACTGGGCGTTGGCTTCGGCTTTTTGTAAAGTCAAAATCTCGTGCATACCGGCATCTTCAAGCTGCTCCAACTCAAGCTCCCAGTATATGAGTTTTTTATATACGTCAATCCATTCCTGGTAGTCCAGATTATCGTTCAGCGTCATGCCCAGTGTACGGAAGTCCTGCTGATAGGCCATGGTGGTTTTTTCGGTCACCAGGCGTTTGTTCTCGGTAAGCTTCTTTATGGTAAGCAATATTTGCTTGGGATGTACCGGTTTAATCAGGTAGTCATCAATTTTTGAGCCGATAGCATCCTCCATCAAATACTCTTCTTCGCTTTTGGTGATCAGCACAATTGGCACGTCATTGTTCAGGTTCTTGATCTGCGAAAGTGTTTCCAGTCCGGTAAGTCCGGGCATGTTCTCATCCAAAAAAACCAGGTCAAAGTAACCGTTCTTAAAAGCCTCAACGGCATCGTTACCGCTGGTTACGGTGGTTACTTTATAGCCCTTCTCATTCAAAAAAAGTATATGAGGTTTTAACAGGTCGATTTCGTCATCGGCCCATAATATGGTGGTATCCTGCATCGTAATATTATTTAGTTGGGTTATAACCTCATTTTCGGGGTTTTGTTGTTTGTAAATAGGCGTGTTAACAAAAAATAACAAATATAAGATACTTTAGTTAAGCATATTTAACACATTTGCACAGTTTTTTAAGGCATTGAATAAAAAGAAGATTATTAACGATCCGGTATACGGATTTATCAGCATACCGGAGGGTTTGGTGTTTAAGTTAATTGAGCACCGGTACTTTCAGCGGTTACGTTACATCAAGCAATCGGGGATGACGCATATGGTGTACCCTGGTTCTATACATACCCGTTTTCATCATGCGCTTGGCGCCATGCACCTGATGGGGCTGGCCATTGAAACGCTGCGCAACAAAGGCCACGAGATAAGCGAAGCCGAAGAAGAAGCGGTTACCATAGCCATATTACTGCACGATGTAGGCCACGGCCCGTTCTCGCACGCGCTCGAAAGCACTATTGTACAAGGCATAAGCCATGAGGATATATCAGCCTTATTAATGAGCCGCCTGAATGTGGAGTTTGATGGCCGGTTGAATATGGCCATCAACTTATTTAATGATACCTATCCGCGCCGCTTTCTGCATCAGCTGGTATCCGGCCAGCTGGATATGGACAGGCTGGACTACCTTAACCGCGACAGCTTTTTTACCGGCGTAATAGAGGGAATGGTGGGCAGCGACCGCATTATAAAGATGCTTAACCTGCACAGCGGACAAATTGTGGTTGAAGAGAAAGGCATTTATTCCATCGAAAAGTTTTTGATAGCCCGCCGCCTGATGTACTGGCAGGTATACCTGCACAAAACGGTTATAGCGGCAGAGCAAGGTTTAAATAAAATACTGGTACGTGCACGCCAACTGGCGCTTAGCGGCAAAAAGCTGTTTTGTACGCCCGCGTTATGCCATTTCCTGTACGATGAGATCAGCAGGGATGATTTTGTTAATAACCCGGAGCACCTGGAAATATTTGCGCAGATGGATGATACCGACATCATGTCGGCTGTAAAGGTTTGGATTAATTGCGATGATATTATTTTGGCCACCCTTTGCCGCAACCTGGTTTACCGCGACCTGCTGCATGTTGACATTACTAATAGCAAACCGGATGAACTTACAGTAAAAAACCTCACACAAAAAGCATCCGTATATTATAATATTAACGAGGATGAGGCCGGTTTTTTTGTGTTTACTGATACGGTGCTGAATGATGCTTACAAGGTAGATGATACCAACATCCGCATACTGATGAAGGACGGAAGCGTAAAGGATATAACCGCCGCCAGCGATAACGCCAACCTTACCGCCTTGGCTAAAACAGTTACCAAGCACATACTCTGCTACCCCAAACAATTGATATAAATTATGAACGTTTGTATTATTTGTTGCTTTAATATTAACATATAACTTTGTGCGATGCAATTTACCGCCCAGCAGATTAGCTTATTATTGAACGGAACTGTTGAAGGTGATGCTTTGGTAGCGGTTGATAAACTGGCTAAAATAGAGGAGGGTACACCCGGATCGCTTTCATTTTTGGCTAACCCTAAATATGAACAGCACCTTTATACCACAGGCGCCTCGATTGTTATTATAAATAAGGATTATGTTTTAAACGGTCCGGTAAGCGCTACGCTTATACGGGTTGATAATGCTTACAGCGCATTTTCGGTGCTGCTTGAGCAATACAATACCATCAAACTAAATAAGACGGGTATTGAGCAGCCAAGCTTTATACATCCTACTGCCAAGGTTGGTAGTAATGTATTCATCGGTGCCTTTGCCTATGTAGGCCCGAACGCAACCATAGGCGACAACAGCAAGATATATCCTAACACATACATTGCCGACAATGTAACCATTGGTAACAATGTTACCTTATTTTCAGGCGTAAAAGTATATTTTGATTGTGTGTTGGGCGACAATGTGATTATACACTCCGGTGCGGTTATCGGCAGCGATGGCTTCGGTTTTGCGCCAAATCCTGATGGTTCATATAATAAGATCAGCCAGATAGGTAATGTAGTGATAGAGGAAAATGTTGAAATAGGCGCGAATAGCACGGTAGATCGTGCCACCATGGGTTCTACCATCATTCGTAAAGGTGTTAAAATTGATAACCTGGTGCAAATTGCTCATAATGTTGAAGTTGGCCAAAACACGGTTATTGCCGGGCAGGCGGGTATATCAGGCAGTACCAAAATTGGCGAGCAGGCGGTTATTGGTGGGCAGGTAGGTATTGCGGGGCATTTAACCATCTCAAAAGGTTCGCAATTTTCTGCGCAAACCGGTGTAAACAGCTCAACCCGCGAAGAAGGCAAACAATGGGGCGGTTCGCCGTACCTGCCTTTAAAAGATTATCTTAGGGCGCATGTAAATATCAGGCGTTTACCTGAACTTGAAAAGCGCGTGGCCGAATTAGAAAAAATGATTGCTGAACTGCATAACAACAAGTAATGAGTGCAGTTAATGTTAACTATATGAACGTAAAACAACGAACTATTAAATCGCCTGTATCTGTTTCAGGCACCGGTTTGCACACCGGCGAAAAGGTTACCATGACCTTTAACCCAGCCCCCGAAAACCACGGCTACAAATTTCGCCGGGTAGATGTTGAAGGGCAGCCGGTAATTGATGCCGATGTAGATAATGTTACCGACACTTCGCGCGGAACAACCATATCACAAAACGGCGCAAGCGTAAGTACCGTTGAACACGTATTGGCAGCGCTGGTTGGTTTAGAGATTGATAATGTATTGATCGATCTGGACGGTCCGGAGACACCTATTATGGATGGCAGCGCCATTGAGTTTGTGAACGCCTTAACCGGCGGTGGATTTGTTGAGCAGGAGGCTGACCGTGAGTATTATCATATTACCCATAACATACACTACACCGAAGCTGACCGTAAGGTAGAGATGGTGGCCATGCCGCTTGACGATTACCGCTTTACCTGCATGGTCGACTATAATTCGGATGTATTGGGCAGCCAGCATGCCAGTATATCAACCATTAACGAATTTACCAAGGAGATAGCCTCATGCCGCACCTTTTGCTTTTTGCACGAGCTGGAGATGCTGTTAAAACATAACCTGATTAAAGGAGGCGACCTTAACAACGCCATTGTAGTTGTTGACAAACAGGTTGACGAAGAAGAGCTGGCACACCTGGCCAAGTTGTTCAACCGTAAGGATATCAAGGTTGCCCCGCAAGGTATTCTCAATAATATTGAACTTCGCCATCAGAATGAGCCTGCGAGACATAAATTGCTGGACATGATTGGCGACCTTGCCTTGGTTGGTGTTCCGCTTAAAGGCCACATTATGGCTGCGAGACCTGGCCATGCGGCAAACATCGCCTTTGGTAAAAAAATAAAGGCGCTTATTAAAAAAGAGCGCAGCAAAAAGCACCTTAAGGTGTATGACCCGAACATGAAGCCGGTTTATGATACCGTGCAGATTATGAATATATTGCCGCACCGCCAACCGTTTTTAATGGTTGATAAAATTTTGGAGCTGACCAAAACCCACGTGGTAGGCTTGAAGAACGTTACCATGAACGAGGATTTGTTTATGGGCCACTTCCCGGATGCGCCGCTTTTTCCGGGAGTGTTGCAAATTGAAGCCATGGCCCAAACTGGTGGCATATTGGTGCTCAATACCGTGCCCGATCCGGAGAATTACATTACCCTGTTCCTTAAAATAGAAAATGCCCGTTTTAAAGATAAGGTTACGCCGGGTGACACCGTTATATTCCGGTGCGACCTGATTGCCCCCATACGCCGCGGCATAGCGCAAATGAAGGGCGTAGGCATGGTTGGCGAGCGTGTGGTAGTTGAGGCCGAATTGATGGCCCAGATAGTAAAAACAAAAAACAAAGAGTAATACATGATACAGCCTTTGGCATATATACACCCGCAGGCACGCATTGCTGATAACGTGGTGATTGAACCGTTTGTTACCATACATAAAGACGTAGAGATTGGCGAGGGTACCTGGGTAGGCTCAAACAGTGTAATTATGGATGGTGCCCGTATAGGTAAAAACTGCCGCATATTTCCGGGGGCTGTTGTGTCAGCTCCGCCGCAGGATCTGAAATACAAAGGCGAGCCAAGCACCGTTACCATTGGCGATAATACCGTTATCCGCGAATGCGTAACCTTGAACCGTGGCACCGCGCTTGACAAGAATACCACTACCATTGGCAGCAACTGCTTGCTGATGGCCTATGTACACGTAGCGCATGATTGTGTGGTGGGCAATAATGTTATTATAGCCAACTCGGTACAACTGGCAGGTCACATCAACGTGTATGACCATGCTTTTATTGGCGGCACATCAGCCGTGCACCAATTTGTAGAAATAGGCGCACACAGCATGATCTCGGGCGGATCACTGGTACGTAAGGACGTGCCGCCGTACACCAAGGCCGGCCGTGAGCCATTGTCATACATTGGCATCAACTCGGTAGGCCTGCGCCGCCGTGGCTTTTCAGCCGAAACCATTAACGAGATTCAGGAGATTTACCGGATTATCTTCCTCAAAAAATACAATGTTACTAAAGCGCTTGATATTATAGAGGCTGAATTTAACCCCACAGTTGAGCGCGACGAGATTATCAATTTTGTGCAAAACTCGCAGCGCGGTATTATGAAAGGGTTTGGGATATAAATTTCGAACCTGAATTTGTGGAATTAGAGAATGGGCAGAATTTATTCATCTTTCTAATACTGTAAATTCACAAATTCCGGGTCAAAACTAATTCTGTAAATTCTCTAATTCTGCAAATTCCAGTTCAGATCAATGAACATCACCCTCACCGATATAGGCCGGCGGTTTAACCGCGATTGGATATTCAAGGGGGTGAACTATACTTTTACCACAGGCGGGAGTTACGCGGTGTTGGGGCCTAACGGTTCCGGAAAGTCTACCTTATTACAGGTGCTTAACGGTAGCTTGTCGCCATCCAAAGGCAAGATTTCCTTTTCCCTCGATGGTGTCGATATAGAAGTGGAGCAGGTGTTTAAGCACCTTAGTTTAGCCGCGCCTTACCTCGAACTGATCGAGGAGTTCACTTTAGCTGAAGTAATTGACTTCCATTTTAAATTCAAATCGTACAAGCCCGGTATTGACAACAGGGAGTTGATTACACTGCTTAATATGCAGAGCAGCAAAAACAAGCTGGTAAAATACTTTTCGTCAGGTATGAAACAGCGGCTAAAGCTGGCGCTTGCTTTTTGCTCGGATACGCCTATACTGATGCTTGATGAACCTACCTCTAACCTCGATGCCCAGGGCGTTGACTGGTACCTCAGCCTGGTTGAGCGTTTTGCAGCCGGCCGGTTAACTATTATTTGCTCTAACCAGGAGCATGAGTATAGCTTTTGCAGCCACTCTCTTAATATAGTTGATTATAAGTAGTTAACGCTTCATGCTGAGTTTACAATTATTTGATGTGCTGGGCCTGTAGCATAATCTATTTCCGGTGCGTAATAAAGTTATACCGACCAAATTATTATCACTATGAAAAAAATTCTGTTTGCCATTATCGTTGCTTTTATATTTTCCGGATGCTCAAAAGGAAGAAGGGTTTGCTGCGATTTGCCTGAGGAAAATACTATTTACATGACTGCTACCCGAGCCGACTCGGTATGGCGGGCAAATTTTGTGGAGACAAGGATATTAAATGATTCGCTATACATATTTGGCAACAAAGGCGATGAGCATATCCGGATAATTATAAAGCCAACCGCTACAGGTAAGTATTACATTACACCTCGAAATGGCATGTACTATATTACGGTTGGCGGCGACGTAATGGGTGCTGAATATCCGGCAGCGGCTGATACCTCAAACCAGGTCATAATCACGAGCTATGATTTAAAGAAGAACATCATACGGGGTGAATTCGATATCCGCTTTATAAAGGGCTCGCGTTATACCGGCACAGATTACCAAAACGAAGTGAGTTTTTTGAGAGGCAGGTTCCGGGCGGAATTGCCAAATAAATAAAAGTATTTGAAGCTGTTACGTTTAAGGGTTTGTAGCCGTATTTGCAATAAATAACCTAAATAACAATCAATTATGAAAACCAAACTGTTTATCGCTTTACTTGCTGTCGCAACCGCATTAACAGCGTGCAAAAAAAATGAAAAAAAGGAAGTATACTACTGCTGCCACATTCGGGACAATTTTATGAGTGCTGTAAAAGCTGATACTACATGGCGAACAGACAAATTGGAATTGAGCTATAATAAAGACTCGCTTATCTTACTCGGAATAAATAAAAATGAAACCCTGCGGTTAAGTATGAAGGTAGTTGATACCGGCAAATATTTTATCAACCCTAAAAGTGGGGTTTATAATATATTAGTTGGCGGAGATGCATTGGTTGGTGAGTATAGGGCCACTACCGACACTGCTAATTATATAAAAGTTTTAACCTATAGCAAAAACACCGGGTGGATAGAAGGACAGTTTAAAATAAAACTTACCAAAAGCGCTCGTTACACTAATCCGGCACTGGGTAACGAGGTAAGCTTTGTGAGAGGTAAATTCTCAGCAGCGCTGCCCAAATAGTCCATCGCCCGTTAAGTGTTTGTGATGTACAGTTGGGAAAAAATTAATTAAGCAAGTTTGCAATAAATGTTTAATGATGCTGTTTTAGGCAGTATGAAAACCTACCTTTGTTACATCGTATTGTTTATTTCATTTTTATCATCATGCAGTAAAGGCGAAAAAGTTTGCTGCGACCCGATAGTTCAACCGCAACTACCTGAATTTTATGTTTACGGTTACAAGAATGATACTTCATGGGTAGCTGAACCTAATACATGTTATCTGTTCCGTAACCGTATTTATCTTGAAGTAAAGTCATCTGCGGAGACACTTAATATATCTGTCGAAGAATTTAAAGGCAAGGGTAAATACAATATTGCAGGTGGTAATTGCAGATACACTGATATAAATGGTGTAGAATACCTTGCGGATTTCTCGCCTGTTAATGCGTTTGAAGTGGAGGAGTACGATGATACTACGGGTGTTTTGAGTGGCGTTTTAACGGTAAATATGAAATTAAGGATGCCGGCCACTGCCGGAAATGCCGTTCCGGAAATTTATTTTTCAAAAGGCCGATTCAGATTGGCTTTATCTAAATAATTGTATTTTTGGCGCTCAATAATATAAATTATATGGGCCAGAGAATTAAAATTAAAGCCTTGTTGGAGAGCGATGAAACCAACATTGATGTAACCGTAAAAGGGTGGGTGCGTACCTTCCGCAACAACCAGTTCATAGCTTTAAACGATGGCTCAACCAATAATAACGTTCAGATAGTTGTTGATTTTGAGAATACCGATGCCGCCTTATTAAAACGCATCACCACGGGTGCAGCCTTAAGCGTTACCGGTACTGTGGTTCCATCGTTGGGTAAAGGCCAAAAAATCGACATAAAAGCTAAAGAGATAGAGATACTGGGCGATAGCGACCCGGAGAAATACCCGCTGCAGCCTAAAAAACACAGCCTCGAGTTTTTGCGCGAGATCGCACACCTGCGTTTTCGTACCAACACTTTTGGCGCTATTTTCAGGGTGCGTAACAGTTTATCATTCGCGGTACACCAGTTTTTCCAAGAGCGTGGTTTTGTGTACCTGCACACGCCTGTAATTACCGCCTCGGATGCTGAAGGTGCGGGCGAAGCTTTTAAAGTAACCAACCTTGACCTGGATAATCTGCCGCGTACGGATAGCGGAGAGATCGATTACAAGCAGGATTTTTTTGGTAAAGCTACCAACCTTACCGTGTCAGGCCAGTTAGAGGGCGAGCTGGGTGCCATGGCGCTGAGCGATATTTATACCTTCGGCCCAACTTTTCGTGCTGAAAACTCGAACACTACCCGCCACCTTGCCGAGTTTTGGATGATAGAGCCCGAAATGGCTTTTTATGATCTGGATGATAACATGGATCTGGCTGAGGCGCTGCTGAAGTACGTGATAAAATACGCACTGGATAAGAACCGTGAGGATATCGAGTTTCTGAGCCAGCGTTTGCAGGATGAGGACAAGCAAAAACCACAGAACGAGCGCTCGGAAATGACGCTGCTTGAAAAACTGGAGTTTTGCCTGGAGAATGATTTTGTACGTCTTACTTACACCGAGGCCATCGACATACTGAAGGATTCGACCCCAAATAAGAAAAAGAAATTCCAGTATCTGGTTGAAGGTTGGGGTACCGATCTGCAATCAGAGCATGAGCGTTACCTGGTAGAGAAACACTTTAAAAAACCGGTTATCCTGACGGATTATCCTAAAGAGATCAAGGCCTTCTACATGCGCCAGAACGAGCCGGATGCCAATGGCCGCGAAACTGTACGGGCAATGGATATCCTGTTCCCGGGCATCGGTGAAATTGTAGGCGGTTCGCAGCGCGAGGAGCGTTTAGACAGACTTGAAAAACGCATGGACGAAATGGGCATCCCTAAAGAGGAGCTTTGGTGGTATTTGGATACCCGCCGCTTTGGTGCCTGCCCGCACGCTGGTTTCGGTTTGGGCTTTGAGCGTTTGGTACTGTTTGTTACCGGTATGGGCAACATCAGGGATGTAATACCTTTCCCAAGGTTTCCTAAAAACGCAGAGTTTTAATAACAGAAATACAAAAGTAAAACGGCCTTTAGCATTGCGCTAAAGGCCGTTTTTTACACGCTGAACTTTATCCAGCCATTGCCCTCAAACCCGAAGATAAACTGTTTTGGGTTGATGATCTCGGCCATGATCTCCAGCGAATCCACCAGCCGCGGGCCGGGGCGGTTAAAGTATTGGTTGCCGTCGGCAATATATAGCCGGTTATTCTTAATGGCCTTTAGTTCAGCAAAGCCGGGTTTATCCAACAGTAAATTAATCTCGCGCATGGTGCGGTCAATGCTAAAACCGCATGGCATCAGCACAATAACATCCGGGTTGGCCAGGCGGATAGCCTCCCAATCCACATAAGGCGAATGTTTACCGGCTTCAGCCAATACAGGTGTGCCGCCGGCAATGTTTACCAGCTCCGGTATCCAGTTGCCCGATGTCATCAGCGGCTCCAACCATTCAATACAAGCTACAGTTGGCTTAGCATCAATAAATTTAAGTTTGTGGCGGATGATGTTGATGCGGTCTTCCAGATCTTCTATCAGCACATTACCGGCTTCAGAAACATTCAGCGCCGATGCTACATTTTTTATATCAGCAAGCATTTCATCAATGCTGTTAGGTTGCAATGATATAATCTGCGCCGGTTTATCCAGATATTCCTGCAAGGCCTGTTGTACCTCGGGTAGTGATACGGCGCAAACATCGCATTGATCTTGCGTGATCACCACATCAGGCTGTAAATTCCTTATAACTTCTTTTTTTACAGTGTACAAGGATAGCGCATCGTTCAGTATCTCTTTTACCTTATTATCGATCTCGGCGCTGCTTAATCCGTCAGGTATATTAGCTTCTGTACAAATGGGCAGGGCTTTTACGCTTTCGGGATAGTCGCATTCGTGAGAGCGGCCGACCAGATTTTGTTCGAGGCCAAGTGCGCAGATAATCTCGGTAGCCGATGGTAAAAGCGATATAATACGAAGGGGTGATGATGACATGCGGAAAAATTTAAAGTACAGTAAGCGAAGATGAATTATCGCCTCATTTCGCTCAGGATAGCCCTAAGCAATTCATTGGCGTGCTGCGAACCGATAATGTACAGCAGGCCGTCGCGGTCGGTAAGGTGTATGGCATCCTTGCCGCCCGCGTAAAAACGGATGGTACCTCGCGTATGCAGGTTATAAACCGGGTTATTGAACAGATAGCGGCTGTAAGTGCCCTTTTCGGCTTTTACAATGCTATTCAGGTCGATTTTTACCAGGCGGGTGGTCCACAAACCATCCAGCATAATGCTTTTGTTTTGCACCCGGGTACGAAAGTGCAGTAAAAAGCCCATAATGATAGAGATGATGATGATTGCGAAACCTACCACAATCAGCAGATCGCCGTTGCGGGCGTTACCCTCAGTAAAAAAGTAAGCCGCGAAACACGACATGGCCAACACCAGCCTGATGGTTAGCGGTATAAACTCCCTGCCAAGGTATTGTTTCTCGATGTAAACCGGTTTGTCGCTCATGCTCTATTTAAACAGTTCGAATATAGTAACTTTTTTAGTGTTAGGATCAACCTTGTAGCGTTCGTCGGGCCGGTAACCTGCTACCCACATAATATCGCCGTTGCCGTTCACTAATAACGGGATCAACTGCTTTTTGTGCATCGGTATTTTCTGGTTGATGAAAAAATCGCTCAGTTTTTTGCGAGACTTCATCCCCAGGGGATAAAAATAATCGCTTTGCTGCCAGTGGCGGATGCTGAGCGGATAAATCAGTTTATCGCAATCAACTGACACCGCATAAGGATTATCTTTAATGATCAACGGCGAATCATCATGCAAAATCCCAATCCGCTGCCCGTTAAAAAGCACTTCGTGGTCATGCTCATTTATTGATACGCTTTCAATTGATTCCGGATTGTTCTCAACCAATATTAGTTTACCCCGGTCAATAGTCAGCCGGTGTGTTGCGGAGGCAAACCATTTACCACTTTGCGCATCCAGGGATGCGATCACATCATCAACCACAGGTTCGGCAAAGCCAAAAGATTGCAGCAGTTTATATAGGAGTAGCTGTTGCGGTTGCAGGGCTTTTATAGCATCGATTGCTAAATGAATTTCATCATCGTGCTGAATAAACAAGTGCTTTTTTGCCTCCTCAACCTTTAACGCCAATAGTTCTTCCAACTGGCGAAAGTGGCGCAGGTTATTATCAAAAGTATGTTCAAGGTTGCGGTTTAGTTCCCGTAGTTTGGGTATTACCTCATGCCTTATCTTGTTACGCGCGTATTTGGTTGATGCGTTCGAGCTATCTTCAACATAAGGTATATTCTCTGTTGCAACAACAGCCGCTATCTCTTCGCGAGTCATAAAAAGCAATGGCCTTATCAATAACCCGTTTTTAGGCAGGATGCCGTGCAGGCCTGCAATGCCGGTGCCGCGTGTAAGATTTAACAATATTGTTTCAATAGTGTCGTTCTTGTGGTGGCCAAGCGCGATAAGGTGGTAATTATGTTGCTGTCTTATCTGCTCAAACCAGTTGTACCTCAGCTCCCTTGCTGCCATTTGTATGGATATTTTATGGCTATCGGCATATGTAGTGGTATCAAAATTGATGGTATGAAAAGGTACGCCAAGCTGTACGGCCAGGCTGCAGCAAAAGTGCTGGTCGGCATCGGCTTCACTGCCGCGAAGGCCGAAGTTGCAATGCGCTATGCCAAAACTGTAACCTGCCACGCTGAATAACCGGGCAAGCAAAACAGAATCAATACCACCGCTAACAGCAACCAAAATGCTGTTTTGCTGCGTAAAAAGATTATTTTGCTCAATAAATTCGGTAAAGCGCTTGACAGGGAGCATACATCAAAATTATTAATTTAATAAGCCCCGCAAAAAACTAATTTTGCCAACGTGAATAAATGCCTTTTAAGTATACTGTTGCTGCTGCTCGCAGGCGCGGCGTTCGGCCAGCAAAAAAAATCGCAGGTGCGGCTTACGCGGTCTGACCGGAGCGAGGGCATTAAGCGCAATGGTAAAGATGTATTAAAGGTTTTTAACGGCACCTTTCAGCAGGATTTTTCTGTGCTACAGTCAGACAGTGCGTACTTCTACCCGCAGGATAACGCTTTCGATGCCTTTGGCAACGTGCATATTACGCAGGGAGATACGCTCAACATCTATGGCGATAAGTTGAACTATAACGGCAACACCAAAACTGCCATCCTGACCAACAATGTGCGGATGATTGATAAGGATGCCATCCTCACTACCGATTACCTGACCTACAATACGGCCACACGCATCGGTACCTATACAGGCGGTGGTAAACTCATTAACAAGGATAACACCCTGACCAGCAAAAACGGCTATTATTTTGCGGGCTCGCGCGATGCTTATTTCAGGTACGATGTGGTGCTGAATACCGTTGACGCGCTGATTAAGACAGATACCATGCGCTATAACAGCGGCAGCCGTATAGCTTATTTTTACGGGCCAACCAATATTTACGGTAAGGCTAAAGATAAGGACACTTTGTATACAGAGTTTGGTACGTACAATACGGTAAATGAGCAGGCTTTTTTTACCAAGAACAACCTGTATAAGCAGGGAACTAAATCCTTAAAGGGAGATACTTTATTTTATGACCGTTTGCTGGGCCTGGGCCGCGCTATAAAGCGCATCACGTTTAACGACAGGGAGCAGAAGATCACCATGAAGGGCGACTTGGGTATATTTAACCGTAAAGAGGAACGTACCCTGGTTACCGAGAATGCCTATATTATATTAGTTACCGAAGAAAAAGACACTATCAAAACGGACACCACTAAAAAGCTCGATAAAATAAAAACGGATAGTGCAACCAAGGTTATCCCCAAAAAGGCAACAAAACCGCTCGATGTTAAAGCAGCACCCTCTGCAACGGTGAAAAAGCCTGCTGCAAAACCAGCAGGCAAAAACAAAACTCCGGTAACCACATCAACATCAACTATTATTATAAACGCTAAAGGTGAACGAATCAAGGTCGACTCGGTTTATATGAGCGCTGATACGCTGGAAACGCAGATGTTTACCTACAAAAATTTAAAGGCATTGCAGGAGCAGCGGCGATTAGCCAACTTCAGGGATACATCGGCAAAACCTGCCGCAGGCCCGGCAAAGCCTAAGCCCATTGTTTATAAAACTTCGCCAAAAGTGCTTACGCTTAACCCGCCTGTTATGCGGTTTGATACCGGGTACCGCAACCCGCTGCTGTTTGGCAAGCCGAAACCTCAGCCGGTACGCAAGGATACGGCTCAAAAAGGTGGTAACACCAAAAAGGATAGCACGCTGAAAACGGATAGCGCATCAAAAGGGAAAGCCGACACTGCTGCCAAGCTGGGTAATGTGCCGGGTAAGGTCGATTCAGTTTATATGACCACCAAGGTTAAGTTGAGTGATACCAGCCGTGTACGTGTTATTTTTGCTTACCATGATGCCCGGATCTATAAATCGGACTTACAGGCCAAAGCCGACTCTATGTTTTATAGCTATGCCGACTCTACCATACGCTGCTATATAAAACCGCTTATGTGGACGCAGGGCTCCCAACTGTCAGGCGATACCATTAACCTGCAGATGAAGAACAAGAAGCTGGACAACATGGACATCTTCTATAACTCGTTTGTAGTGAACGTGGAGAAGGACGACTCGACCCACTTTAACCAGGTGGGGGGTAAAAAAATGCGTGGCTTTTTTAAGGACAATAAGCTCAATGTGATGTTTGTTGATGGCAACGCCGAAAGCATATATTTTGACCGTGACAGTACTACCAAAACGGTTAATGGTATGGGGCGTTCACTAAGCAGTCGCATGCGCATCAGGTTTGCTGCTAACAAACCGCTTAAGATGGCCTTCCTGTCAAAACCCGATATCAGGTACGGGCCATTGGGTAAGTTTACCGAGGACGACCGTATATTGAAAGGCTTTATCTGGAAGCCTAAAGAACGCCCGGCCTCAAAAGAGGCGGTGATAAATTCTGCAAAGCGTAAGGCTGCCAAACGTGCGGCCGAAAGGGCAGAGGCCGCCGCCGCAGCAAAAAAAGCAGCGGCTACAAAAGGCTCGTCTAAAGCGCCGGGAGGTGCAAAAGAGCAGCCATCATCAGGCAGTGGTAAAAAGACTGCGGTAATGCAAAAGGTAAACCCTAGGGATAGCGCCTCGCGCGATTCGAGCATTAACCTTGGTCCGGGTAACCTGAAGAATGTTAACCGTAACCGTGTTCAGGATGGTACGCTAAATACCGCGCCGGTAATTATGCCTGCCGTTGTTCCGCAAAAAGATACTACCACAGTTGCCCGCCCGCCAGCTAACCAGCCAACGCGCAGAGATAGCACATTCCAGTAAAAGAACTGCTGATTAAAAGCGCTTGATGAAATTTAAATTGTAAATGAATGAATGTTCATTTATCTTCACAGCATGACCAAATAGATTAATGCGAAGCAGGGATATTGATAAAGAATTGCTTGTAAAACAGAAGGCGATTGAATTGCTGGTGCACGAAGGTTTTGAAGGTTTTAGCATGAACAAGCTTGCGAAAGCTTGCCGCATTTCAGTCGGAACGCTCTACATCTACTATAAAGATAAGGATGACCTTATTGTACAGATAGCAGAAGAAGAATCCAAACGTATGAGCGGTATGATGCTGGAGGGCTTTGACCCGGAAGCAAGTTTTGCCGATGGACTGAAGCAGCAATGGAAAAACCGGGCGCAACACATGATGGAGAACCGGCATACAGTACAGTTTTTTGAGCAACTGCGTAGTTCAACCTATCAAAAGGTGATTTATGAAAGCTACTTTGAGGAGTTTAAGATAAAAATGAGCCGCTTTATGCAAAATGCTGTAGCAAGGGGCGAAATAAACCCCATGCCGATTGAGGTTTATTGGTCGGTTGCGTTTGCGCCGCTGTATAACCTGGTGCGTTTTAATAACGAAGGGCGTAGCATTGGCGGGGCAATTTTCGTATTAACCGATGATATGATTTGGCAAACCTTTGAACTGGTATTGAAAGCGCTGAAAAAATAAGCACGCCGAAAAATCTTTTTATGGATCATTCGTCAATAAACCCTGCCGGGGTGCTGGTATTTAAAACCAATATTAACACCATAACAGATTTGGCTAATGTAAGTCCTTTGCTTGATGCCGATAAGGCCGTCAGCAATTGGCATATTGACCTTGACCATTGCGACAAGTTGTTGCGGGTAACCACCGGCTGCCTTTGTCCGGCAGATATTATTGAGCTGGTAAACCGCCGGGGTTACTTGTGTATTGAACTGATTTAAACTGATAAACAAATGAAACCTGATAAAACAGCGGTAACCTTTACCGCTTATCAAAAATTACTTATAGCGCTACTTGCATTATTACAATTTACCGTAGTGCTTGATTTTATGGTGCTCTCCCCGCTGGGCGATATCCTGATGAAATCATTGGATATGACGCCGTCCATGTTCGGCATGGTGGTATCATCATACGCTTTCAGCGCCGGGGCATCGGGCTTGCTGGCTGCGGGCTTTGCTGATAAATTCGACCGAAAAAAGCTGCTGATCTTCTTTTACACCGGCTTTATTATAGGTACGCTGTGTTGCGGCCTGGCCAACAGTTATTGGATGCTGCTTGGTGCGCGTATATTCACCGGGTTGTTTGGCGGCGTTATAGGAGCCATATCATTAGCCGTAGTTACCGATGTTTTCGAGATTAACCAACGTGGCCGGGTAATGGGTGTGGTACAAATGGGTTTTGCCGCTAGTCAGGTGCTGGGTATACCCGTAGGACTGTACTTTGCCAATAAATGGGGATGGCATGCGCCGTTCATTATGATCGTGTTTTTAGCGATAGCTATAGGCCTGGCGGTGTTGTTGCGTATGCACCCGGTAACTACACATATTGGCTTACAGAAAGATACCAACCCGTTCTTACATCTATGGCATGCTATTGCCAACCGGAAATATCAAACGGGCTTTTTAGCTACCGCCTTCCTTTCAATAGGCGGGTTTATGATGATGCCATTCGGAAGCGCTTATCTGATTAACAACATCGGCATTTCGCAGGCACAATTGCCAACGGTATTTTTATGCAGTGGCCTGGCATCCATCATTATTATGCCCATGATCGGTAAGTTAAGCGACAGGTACGACAAATTTAAGCTTTTCGCCGCAGGCTCCGCTTTGGCAATCGTAATGATATTGATCTATACACAATTGCCACGTGTACCGTTATGGGAAGTGGTAGTGTTAAACATGGTTATGTTCATCGGCATTATGGGGCGTATCATCCCATCAACCGCGCTTACAACGGCTATACCCGAAATGGTTGACCGTGGCGCATTCATGAGCGTAAACTCATCATTACAACAAATGGCCGGCGGTATTGCCGCCCTGTGCGCCGGTTTAATAGTTACCCAGCCGCATAAACATGGCCCTTTGCAGCATTACGATGTTTTAGGCTACGTGGTATGTATTGCCATAGTGCTTTGTTTATACATGGTTTACCGGGTAAGCGTAATGGTTAAAAACAAAACCACCGCGCCACCTGCGGTACAGCAGGCTGAGAGCCTTAACGAGGCTTTATCATAAACACAGGGCAGCCACATGGCTGCCCTTTTGTTATCCATTATTCTGCTAAGGAATAAAAAGCGTATGGACCGAAAACAAATACAATTTAAAAAGTATTTGATAGGATATAGATATACATCATGGCAGAACCGCGACACAGGCCGATAGGTAAAACGGATCAAGAACTTTCATTTGCACATAAGGTATGGATAGTGGTAGGTATACTTGCACTTTCCGTTTGCCTGATACTGATATTACGTGTAGCCTTTAATGTGTTACTGATGGTGTTTGCCGGTTCGCTTATAGCGGTTTTTTTTCATGGCTTCGCTGATATGATACAGCGTTGGACGCACTGGAAACGCGCCCCCTGTGTAATTATATCCGTTTTAGGAACCTTCGCGTTATTGGGTACACTGTTTTGGTTTATGGGTAATACCATCCAGCATCAAATAGCCTCATTAAGCGATGATTTTCCGAAAGTGGTTAAAACCGCACAGGCTAAGCTACAGCAAACTACATGGGGCGCTAAAATTGTTGAAAAGGCATCAACCTACGACTCATCTAAACTGATGACCACCGCGCAAAGCTTTTTCAGCACCAGTTTTGGTGTATTGGGTGATCTGTATATCATTTTATTCTTGGGTATATTCTTTACCTCGGCTCCGTCATTATACAAAAACGGTATCATAAAATTGGTGCCGCCACCGGCTAAAGCTCAAGCCCACGTAGTAATGGACAGGTTAAGTTTTGTGTTGAAAGGTTGGATGAAGGGTATGCTGCTGGCCATGTGCCTTATAGCGGTACTTACGGTTACGGGCTTAACGGTGATAGGCATACCTATGGCGCTTACATTGGCATTACTGGCAGGCTTGCTCAACTTTATACCCAACTTTGGTCCGCTTATGGCTATGGTACCAGCCGTGTTGCTGGGTTTTATGGATAGCACCAATACGGCTATCATCATCGCCATTATGTACATTTTGATACAAACCCTGGAGAGTAACATTATTACCCCGATGGTGCAGAAGAAGATGATCGACCTGCCACCTGCGCTTACCATTATCAGTCAAGTGCTGATGGGTACATTATCAGGTGTGTTAGGCATATTGTTAGCTACACCAATACTGGCTGTAGTAATTGTGCTGATTGATGAGCTGTATGTTAAACGGCAAAAAGAAGATATAAATATCGAGCTTGAGTAAGCCCGATATTTATAATGTTTTATAGTACGTGCTGCGCTAATATGCGTTGCAGATCGTAAACGTTCACCTGCTTATTGAATTTTTTGGTAAGGCTGGGTTGTACCTCGCCTGAGATCCATATACGCAGCTCGGCATCCAGATCAAAATGCCCTGAAGTTTGCACGCTGAACCGTGATATACTTTTGTAAGCGATAGACAGGTACTCTACCTTACTTCCGGTTATGCCTTGCTTATCAACCAAAATAAGGCGTTTATTGGTAAAGATGAATACGTCGCGAATCAGCTTAAAGCCAATTTCAATATGTTCACCCTCGGTAAGCAGGTTAGCGTATTCTTTATTTAATTCGTCAGGGTTAGCCACACCGGCATTACCCAAAAGGCTCGAGAAAAGTCCCATTGTTATTTATTTATGTGATTTGTTTAAGGCTCCAAAATAAAAAATGCCCTCATGATAATGAAGGCATATTTATAATATTATTGAATTGATAATTAGCTTTTAACACGCTCAACGTACGATCCGCTGGCGGTATCAACCTTTACCTTATCGCCAATGTTGATAAACAGGGGTACGCGTATTTCAGCGCCGGTTTCAACGGTAGCGCTTTTTAAAGCGTTGGTTGAAGTATCTCCTTTAACAGCAGGCTCAGTATAAGTAATTTCAAGTTCGGCTGATGATGGTAATTGTGCCATAATCGGCTCATCGCTTTCAAAGGCAACAATTACGTTAACACCTTCTTTAAGGAAACGCACCGCAGGGCCGAAAAGCGATTTTGGTATATTGAACTGTTCGTATGATGTATTGTCCATCACTACTAAAAATTCGCCATCCTCATACAGGTATTGGTAATCGTTGGTTTCAACGCGGGCTATGGTAACCTCTTCGTCAGTACGGAAACGGTATTCAACCAGTTTACCGGTTTTTACGTTGCGCATACGGGCCTGGTAAAAAGCGCGTAAGTTGCCTGGTGTACGGTGTATAAACTCTTCAACCTGCAATAACTCACCGTTAAAGCGTAATATATTGCCGTTTTTTATATCAGATGCCTTAGCCATAAAAAAATATTTGAGGCGCAAACTTATGAATTTGATTTGAGATTTGACGGCCTGTATTTTACATTTTGCAAACCCGCACAGCTGCTAATGGGTTAATTATAAACCCTTAAGGCGACGGTTACTAATGCGTACAGGTTAAACCGATGCATAACCCTGTTTATCAGGTATGCCATGACAGCGGTTTAATTTTGTTAAGTTTGCCGCCGTTACGCATCCGTATTATGAACCCGAAGGTAAGCCTGGCGTTAGGCATCATATTCATATCATTCTCGCCCATATTTGTAAAGCTTGCCGCCGAGCCCGCCATTACCGCCGCTTTTTACCGTATTTTTATGGCCTGGATATTTCTGCTGCCATACTGTGTTATAAAAGGGATGCTAAAGATCGGGCGTAAAGATTTGCTGATTACGCTGATCTGCGGTATCATCTTCGCTGCTGATATTGCTGTATGGAATATCTCTTTATTAAAAATAAGCGCAACTGTATCAACCCTGCTGGCTAACCTGGCGCCGGTATGGGTGGGGCTTATAAGCTTTTTTATACTGCGCAAGCAAACCGGCAAACTATTTTGGGCGGGTACTATTATTGCGATTATTGGCATGTTTGTGCTGGTGGGCTACCGTAACATAATCGCCCTGCAGGTAAACGCCGGCGTATTGCTCGCCGTGCTGGCGAGTTTTTTTTATTCTTTATATATTGTTACCAGCAAAGGTGTGTTACAGCGTGTAAATACGCTAACCTTTATGTTTTATAATATGCTGGCTTCAATGGTGTTTTTGCTGGCGTTGGGTATAGGTGGCGGGCATAACCTGATTAACTTTCCGGCAATTACCTGGCTATACTTTTTAGCTACCGGCGTTATATGCCAGCTTGCCGGTTGGATCACCATTAACTATGCAATCAAATTTTTACCGCCCACCAAAGTATCAATCACCCTTTTAAGCCAAACCGTGGTTGCAGGTGTGTTAGCGGCTATTATGCTGCACGAAAAGCTTGGCCTTACCGAGATTATGGGCAGCCTGATTGTACTTGGCGGCATCGCGGTAACTTTTTTAAAGCCCTCACAATCAAAAATTTCTTAATTTAACGTTTGCAATACGTTAAGGCATTGGTACAATTGCCCTACCTTTGCATCTCGTTACTATGATTACCAAAGCTACCGTTGACCGAATAATGGAAGCCACCGACATTGTGGAGGTGATAGGTGATTTTGTGCAATTAAAAAAGCGGGGCGCCAACTTCATTGGTTTGTCGCCTTTCAGTAACGAGCGCACGCCATCATTCACCGTATCGCCTGCCAAGGGTATTTTTAAAGACTTTTCATCGTCAAAGGGTGGCTCGGCCATTACCTTTTTAATGGAGCATGAAAAGTTCAGCTATCCGGAAGCGCTTAAATGGCTGGCCAAGAAGTACGGCATCGAGGTTGAGGAAACGGTTGATACCAATGAAAACCGCGAAGAAGCCAACCATCGCGAAAGCTTGATGATCGTTTCGGGCTTTGCTGCTAAGTTTTTCCAGGACAGCATGTGGGAAACCGACGAGGGGCAAAGCATTGGCTTGAGTTATTTTAAAGAGCGAGGCTTTACACCTGAAACTATCCGTAAGTTTGAGTTGGGCTACTCGCCCGATCAGTGGGAGGCCTTTACCTCGGCAGCGATAAAAGAAGGCTACCAGGCACAATTCCTGGAAGAAACGGGCCTATCGGTAAAACGCGACAATGGCAGCATGTACGACCGCTATCGCGGGCGCGTAATGTTCCCGATACATGGCTTTACCGGCCGGGTAATAGCCTTTGGCGGACGAACCCTTAAGAGCGACAAAAGCGTACCCAAATATGTAAACTCTCCGGAGTCGGAGATATATCATAAATCGAGTGTGCTTTACGGGCTTTATTTTGCGAAAAAGGCCATTCGTGATGAGGACAATTGTTACTTGGTTGAGGGTTATGCGGATGTACTATCGGTACATCAGGCCGGTATCGAGAACGTTGTAGCGTCATCAGGAACCTCATTAACTGTTGAGCAGATCAGGCTGATAGGTCGTTTTACCAAAAACGTAACCATATTATATGATGGCGATGCGGCGGGCATCAAAGCTTCGTTACGCGGACTGGATATGATATTGGAAGAAGGGCTAAACGTAAAAGTAGTGTCCTTTCCGGATGGGCACGACCCCGACTCATATGTGCGCAATGTGGGCACCAACGCCTTCAAAACCTACATCGACCAAAATAAAAAAGACTTTATACTTTATAAAACCGGTATCCTGTTAAAAGAAGCAGGTAATGATCCTATCCGCAAGGCGGGGGTTATCCGGGAAATAGTGGAGAGCATCGCTAAAATACCTGATTCAATCAAAGCATCGGTGTTTGTTAAGGAGTGCAGCCACATTATGCAGATTGATGAGCGTGCACTGTTGTCTGAATTGAATAAAATGCGCCTTACCAAGGCTAAAAAAGATTCGCAGCAGCAATACAATCAAAATCAGCGCGCAACGCAGCATCCGGATATGCCACCCGAAGACCTGTTTTTTGATGAGCCGGGCGAAACTACTTCTCCTGTTACTGAAAAAAGAGAGGAAGCTTATAACCAGGAGCGGGAAATTATCCGGCTGCTGTTATTGTACGGTAGTCGTATGATTGACTGGGATGGCATTGCCAACACCTACATAGGGCCATTCATGATAGCCGAGCTAAGCGATGTTACTTTTGATAATACCGCCTGCAAGGCTTTTGTGGAAGACTACCGCGCCAATGTTGAAAACGGCGTATTGCCTGATGAACAGCATTACATTCATCACAAAGAGAAAGATATTGTTGACCTAACCGTAACGATGCTGGCCTCACGCTATACGCTGAGCGAAAACTGGTACGAGATGCACCACATCAGCGTACCTGATGAACAGGCCAATATGAAAGCTACTATACTCGGCGCTATATTTCATCTTAAAAAACATAAGGTAGCCCAAATACTGGAAAACCTGCGTAAGGAATTGCAGAACACCCCGGGCGAGCAGGATCAGGAAATATTGCTTAACCAGTATATGCGCATGAAAAAGGTTGAAAAGCATATATCTGATTATTTAGGTTCGGTAATCCTTAAATAATGGCGCAACACCTCGAATTAGGTCGCCGGGGCGAAGCTTTAGCTAAAACTTATCTGGAAAATCTGGGTTATGAAATATTGGATGAGAACTGGACCTATGGCAAGGCCGAAATTGACCTGATAGCTTATAAGGACAGGGTGATTATATTTGCGGAGGTTAAAACCCGTACCGGAACCGGTTTTGGAGCGCCCGAAGATTTTGTTGACAGCCGCAAACAGCGCCTGATGGC
The DNA here is from genome assembly GCF_021215455.1 of Mucilaginibacter roseus. Lineage (GTDB taxonomy): Bacteria > Bacteroidota > Bacteroidia > Sphingobacteriales > Sphingobacteriaceae > Mucilaginibacter > Mucilaginibacter roseus. The sequence continues at coordinate 112,741 of NZ_JAJPWV010000006.1, forward strand.
ACAAGCGGCCGACGAATACATCTACATAACAAATCACCAGGGCGATGCGCGTTTTGATATAATTTCGGTACTGTTTAATAAAAGCGGGAATTATACGTTAAAACATATTGAAGATGCCTTTTGGCCATCTGCTGATTGATACTTATGAACAAACAACTTAAACTTTTTTTAGCCGGAGCATCGCTACTGGCCGTAGCAAGTTGCGGCGACGATAAAAAGAAAACTGCTGACATTACCTTAAGTCCGGAAGCCGGTACAAGCATTAACAGTGGTAAAGAACTTGCCGTTAAAGTGAACTTGCCTGATGGGTTGAGCATTGACTCGGTAGTGTACATGCTGGATACATTGCGTATAGGCTCACGTAAAGATACCACTGCCGTTATGATTAAAACTGACGGTATGCCCTTAGGTAACAAGGTTATAACTGCTAATGTATTTACCGGCGGCAAAAGCCAGGAAGTGACAAGCAACGTGGTTTTATTAGCTGCCAAAGCGCCCGATGTTTATACTTTCAAAGTTGAAAAGGTATTCCCTCATGATACTACATCGTACACAGAGGGATTGGAGTACCACGATGGCTTTTTATTTGAAAGTGATGGTGGTTACCTTACGCCACCCGAGGGCGAAGATGTAACCGGGCAATCAAGCCTGCGCAGAGTTGACCTGAATACCGGCAAAGTAGTACAGCAAGCTATGGTTGACCCAAAGGTTTTTGCTGAAGGTATAACTATTGTTGGGGATAAGATTGTACAGCTTACCTATAAGGAGAAAATTGGCTACGTGTACGATAAAAAATCGTTCAAACAGTTGAAAACATTTAGCTACACCGCCGGTACCGAAGGCTGGGGTTTATGCTTTGATGGCGAAAAGATCTATAATACCGATGGCAGCAACAGTATTTTGTTTTTAGATAAGAACGACTACCACCAGATTGGCGCCATTAACGTTTACGACAACGAAAAACAGATAGACCAGGTTAATGAATTGGAATATATTGATGGCAAGCTATACGCTAACGTTTACTTAAGCGACGATATATTAGTGATCGACCCTAAAACAGGTGCGGTGCTGGCCAAGATTGATATGAGCAGCTTATACCCTAAAGATAAGCGTAATGCCAATGCCGACGTACTAAATGGTATTGCTTACGATGTCAAAGGCAAACGTATATTTGTTACCGGCAAAAACTGGGACAAGCTTTTCCAGGTAAAGTTTGTAAAGACGTCGGAGTTGCCGCTGTAACCCCTCCTAAATCCTCCCCAAGGGGAGGACTTTAATAAATTATTTGTCCTTTCGAACGAGGTACCAGGAGAAATCTGTCGCTTGATTATATGCAGGCAGATTTCTCGCTGACGCTTCGAAAGTGCTTTTTTTATAAAAGCATAAGCCTTAAATAACCTGATCTACCGGCATCAGTAATGCCCGGAACAGCACACACCCAGCCAAAGCAGAAACTATCACCGGGCAGGACGCAGCCGGCGAGTTTTGTTTCTTTTGATCGTTCAAAAGAAATTCAGGACAGGTAACGAACTGTTTCTTAATAAAAATGATGGTTACAAAAAAGGGCCTGCATTAGCAAGCCCTTTTCCATATTAACACTATAAAACTAAACTACTACTTCTTTTCTTCGGTACCGAAAAGTTTTGATTTATCAACCTTTTCAACCTCTTCGTTGTCCTTTAATGTTTTCGATATAGCCGAGTACGGTGCAGAAACCACTTCGTCACCTGCTTTAACGCCGGATAGTATTTGGATATAAGCATCATCCTGAATACCGGTTTTTACCTGTACCTGCTTTACCTTACCGGCACTGTACACAAATACATACTCTTTAACCGGCTCGGTTAATTGTTTTTTGTCGTCATCGTCATCATCCTTTTTGACGGCTGCCGCGTTTTTCTTTTCATCCTCACGGGTAGTAACCGATTGGATAGGCACTGACAGACCCTTAACGTTGTTTGTCTTAATCTCGACCGTAGCGGTTAGTCCCGGACGGAAAGGAGATGGCGTACCCGCTTTGTCAGCCATTAACGCTTTATATGATTCCGGGTTTATGCGTACCTTAACCGTGAAGTTAGTTACCTGGTCGGCATTGGTACCCACTACATTAGCCGAGCTGCCGATCTCGATCACTTTGCCTTTGAATTTTTTGCCTAAAAAGGCATCCACCTCAATGTCCGACTCATTGCCAACGGCTACGCGGTTAATATCGTTCTCGTTCACATCAACGTTCACGTCCATCGCGTTTACGTCAGATATGGTCATGATATCTGTACCCGCCATCTGAATGGTACCCAATACGCGCTCGCCTTTTTCAATAGATAGTTTTGATACTACACCATCCACCGGAGAGTAGATAGATGTTTTGGCCAGGTTATCCTGCGCTTCTTTTACAGATGCCTGTGATTGATCAAGCCCGAACTTAGCGCCTATAACGCTTTGCTTAGCGGCTTCCAGGTTGGCTTTGGCGCTTTCATAATTCGCTTTTGCTGTTTCAAACTCAGCAGCTGTAACTACTTTGCTATCATAAAGCTCCTTATTACGTTTATAGATAGATGCCTGGTTATTAAAGTTTGCCTCGGCTTGTTTCAGCATCTGTGCCGAATTGCCAACGGTAGCTTTTTGAGTGTTGTAAGATGCCACGGCGCGCTCATAACCCGATTGCAATATATCCGGACGGATGCGGCATAGCAGCTGGCCTTTTTTTACCACGTCGCCTTCCTTAATCGGCAGGTCAACCACCTCGCCTGATACCTCGGCACTTATTTTCACCTCAACGTGCGGTTTAACCTTTCCGCTTGCCGATACCGATTCGGTTATGGTACGTTCGGCAGCCTTTTCAGTAGCCACCTGTGTTTTCTTTGGTCCGCCTAAAAAGCCGGTCACTTTACCTATAATCAGCAGCAGTGCAAGCACCCCGGCGATGATCAGAATATATTTTGTAGTCTTTCCCATGATTTAAATTAATAGTTATAGCGAAATAGGTTTTCCCAGATAATAGTCAATCACTTTGCTTCTGAATACCATTTGGTAGCGCGCCTGTATCATATCAAATTCGGCTTTGTTAAAATTGGTTAGCGATGTATTCAGATCAAGCGAATTTACTAAACCTACGTTAAAGCGTTGCAAAATGGCATTGTATGCATCCTTATTGGCTTGGTAGGTTTGCTGTGCCGATATATAGCGCTTTTGCGCAGCCTGGGCATCCCACACAGCCTGGTAGATGATCTTGCTTAAATTGTTCCGCGATAATTGTGCTTGAACTTCGGCATTCTGGTATTGAATTTTAGCCTTACGTACCGCAGTGCGTGTAGCAAAGCGACGGAAGATAGGTATAGATAAATTTAAACCTATCGACTGGTAAAAGTTATCGCTCAACTGCCCGAATACTGAAGGCTTGTTGAACGGCGTTGCGAAAGCCGGTGTAACCACCGTATCGCGCGTTGCGTTGTTAACCACACCTATCGGGTTAAATTCGCCTGTAGCATACGGGCGGCCTGCCCGCTGGTAAATGCTGGAGTAGTTTGAACCTAAAGTAGCGAATAGTACCAAACTTGGATAGTAAGCGCCTTGCGCTACTTTAACAGCTTGCTTTAATACATCGCGCTGTAATTCCGCCAGGCGAACATCCGGGTTAACGTTTAGGGCGGTGTTCAATACTTCCTGCGCGTTAAAAATGGATTGTACTGAAAGCTGGCTCACATCGGGCCTTACCACCTCTATAGGTGTCTCCGGCGGCATCTCCATGTACTGCTTCAGCGTAAGTATAGAAAGCTCCAGCTGGTTTTGCGCGTCGGTACGGTTAAGTTCAGCAGTTGAAAGTTGTGATTTAGCTTGCGAAAGGTCAGCCACGGTTTGGTTACCGGCTTTAAAGCTGATGTTGGCACGATCAAGCGTTTGCTTTGAAATATCTATTTGCTGGCCTGCCGCCTTTACCAAGTCCTGGTTGGTCAACACGGTCAGATAAGTAGTAACCACGTTCAGTATCAAATCATTTTTAACCTTGGTAGTATTGGTACGGTCGGCCTCCAGCTGTATTTTGTTCTGGATGATCTGGTTACGCAACTGCCCGCCCTGAAACAGCACAATTTGTGATGTTAACGAGCCAAACGCGGTAAATATACGCTGGTTGGTGAAGGAGTAGGTGGACTGGTCCAAGCTTCGGCCCCAGTTGAATGAGCCCTGTGTGTTTACATTCAGGTCAGGCAAACGGTTATATTTTGATTGCTTCAGGTCTTCGCCTGTAAGCGCTTCGCTGAGCTGTGCTTGCTTAATGGTAAGGTTACGCTCAAGCGCGAGTTCTACAGCCCGTTGCAGGGTTATCTTCTCCTGCGCAAAAACACTTGCCGCCGGCATAAAGAGCGCCAACATCAAAAGTTTAAGCCCGGAACGTTTGAGTATATATCGGTTCATAAATATTTTGTAATAAGGCATTTAAATATACCTGTACTCAACTTCTGTTAAAAATGAAACAATTAGCTTAATTTGTACTTATGTACCTGTTTAAAACTCCTCGTTTGCTAAAATGGCTCTATCCAAAACTAATATGGGATATTAAAACGAGTAGCCGAAGCATTTTTTTGACCTTTGACGATGGGCCTATACCTATTGTTACACCTTATGTGTTAAAAATTTTAAAAGAGTACGGCGCAAAGGCTACCTTTTTTTGCATTGGCGACAATGTACGCAAGCATCCGGATATTTTTGAACAGGTAAAACGCGAGGGGCATGCTATAGGCAACCATACCTTTAATCATTTAAAAGGATGGAAAACGGATGACGACACCTACATCGAAAACTTTAAACAGGCAGATGAAATGCTGCATACCAACCTGTTCAGGCCGCCATACGGGCGCATCAAGCGCTCGCAGGCTGAAAAGCTAAAAGCATTAAACCCGGAACTTGATATTGTGATGTGGGATGTACTAAGCGGCGATTTTGATATGACGCTTAAGCCCGAGCGCTGCCTGAAAAAAACGTTAAAGTATACCCGCCCGGGATCAATTGTGGTGTTTCATGATAGTTTAAAGGCTTTTAACCGTTTGGAGTATGTATTGCCGCGGGCTTTGGGTTTTTGGAAAAGCCAGGGCTATACATTTGAGTTGCTGCCCGTGCAAACACTTTAAGTTTATATCTTTGCCCAAAATCATACTATAAAAAAATGCTTCAGGTAAATTACATCCGCGAGAACAGGGAACAAGTGCTGGAACGCCTGGCTGTTAAAAATTTTAAGCAGCCCGAACTGGTTGACAACATTATTGAGCTTGACGAAAAACGCAGGCAAACTCAAAACCTGTCCGACAGTGTATCCGCCGAAGCAAATGCCGCTGCCAAAAAAATTGGTGAACTGATGCGCACCGGCCAAAAAGAAGAGGCCCAAGCTATAAAAGCCAACACCGGTAAATGGAAGGAAGAAATTAAACAATACGGCGAGCAGCTTACCGCCCTTGAAGCTGAATTGCAGCAAAAGCTGGTATTGCTGCCCAACCTGCCGCACAGCTCAGTACCTAAAGGCTTAACGCCGGAGGAGAACGAGATCGTGCTTGAGCATGGCTCCAAGCCGGAGTTGCCGGGCAACGCTTTGCCACATTGGGAACTGGCCGCAAAATATAACTTGATCGACTTTGAACTGGGTGTTAAAATAACCGGTGCCGGTTTCCCGGTATACAAAAGTAAAGGCGCTAAGTTACAACGCGCGCTTATCAGTTTCTTTTTAGATGAGGCTGAAAAGGCCGGTTACAGCGAGATGATTGTTCCGTTACTGGTTAACGAGGCATCAGGTTTTGGCACCGGGCAGTTGCCTGACAAGGAAGGGCAGATGTACCACGTTGGTGTTGATAACCTGTACCTAATACCTACCGCCGAAGTACCGGTTACCAACCTGTACCGCGACGTAATATTAAAGGGCGAAGAACTGCCGGTTAAAAACTGCGGCTATACACCATGTTTCCGTCGCGAAGCGGGTTCGTACGGTGCCCATGTACGTGGCCTTAACCGCCTGCACCAGTTTGATAAGGTGGAAATAGTACAGGTAGTACATCCGGATAATTCATATGATGTGTTAGAGGATATGAGCCTGCATGTGCAAGGCCTGCTGCAAAAACTTGGCCTCCCTTACCGGGTGCTGCGCCTTTGTGGTGGTGATATGGGTTTTGCATCAGCCTTAACTTACGATATGGAAACCTGGAGCGCTGCGCAGCAACGCTGGCTGGAAGTATCATCCGTATCAAATTTTGAAACTTTCCAGAGTAACCGCCTTAAACTACGTTTCCGTAACGCCGAGGGCAAAACACAGCTGGCTCACACGCTAAATGGTAGCGCACTGGCCTTGCCGCGTATTGTGGCTACGCTATTAGAAAATAATCAAACAGAAGAAGGTATCAAAATACCGGAGGCATTAGTGCCTTATACTAAGTTTGAGTGGATTAAGTAGTATTTAAAGTTCTACATGCTATATCGTATCGAGCGATAGCGACAAATCTGTCGGCGTTCAATAGTCCGGCGACAGATTTCTTTTCATCCCTCGGTCGAATCTTATGCAAACATAGGATCAGCTAAATATAAAGAAACGTTGGCCTGACGTAAAACCAGGCAGGGGTGAAGCGTCATTTAAAACTTCACCAGAAAATCTTCCTTGGCCTGCCCTTTTTTGAAGTAAACCAGTCCAATCCAAAACAGGTCGACCGTAGCGGTTACCTGCGGGTGTGCTTTTATTTGTACCCAGGCTTCTTTCATGCCTTCGCTCCAGTAAATATCGTCAAAAATCAACAACGTATCTTCATGCACATGCGGCAGGCACCATTCAAAATAGCGCAGCGTAGCATCCTTTTGGTGATTGCCATCTACAAACACAAAATCAAGTTTGGGTAAGCTGTTGATCACGCTGTAAAGTGTATCATCAAAGTTGCCCACAGTTAACGCGATATCATTGAGCTGTTGACCTAAAAATTGTTGCCCGGCTACAGCAGCCGTTTGTGGGCAGCCCTCAAGCGTGTATACTTTTGCCTTAGGGGCGGCCTGTTGCAGGTACAATGTAGTAACGCCAAGGCAGGTACCCAATTCAATAATGCTATCCGGGTTGGTATAGGCAGCCAGGCGATACAGAAGCTGAGCCAGCTTAGGTGGTTTAAGCGCGTTTTTGGCAATTTGGCTAACGCGTTTCTGCTTATTATTATTTACGTGCGAACCGGCGCCCAGGTCGGTCACCGTGATGGTCCGGTCATCGGCGAGTAAATGTTTACGAACCTCCTCTATGCCGGCGTACACTTTTTTGGGCTCAAAATCGTATATTACCTTATCAACCAAATTGTATACAAAAGGGGAGTGGATACCATGGCGGGTTTTAGCGTTAAAACGATGCCGCAGGTAGTCGGCAGCAAACCTTATGTTAAACATGGTTGTAAAAATAGATAAATAGTAATACTTTACTGATAAGCATGTTAAATACATCCGAAATAAACTCATTGATAAAATTGCTCGACGACCCGGACGCAGAGGTATTTGAGCATGTGCATGGTAAGCTGCTGTCATTAGGAGGCAGCGCCATAGAGCCGCTTGAGGCGGCTTTTACCGAGGCTTTTGATCCGCTGTTGCAGGAGCGTATTGCCAACCTGGTGCACGAAATACAGTTCGGCCAGTTAAAAAACGATTTGAAATTGTGGATACACAGCGGCGCGTTTGACTTATTGCAGGGCGCACTCATCATAAACCGATATCAATATCCTGACCTTGATGAGCAAAAGGTAATTAACCAGATAGAGGCCATTAAGCGCGATATATGGTTGCAGATGATGAATGAAGGCAGCCCGGTTGAACAGGTAAAGCTGATCAATCATGTGTTTTACAATATTTACGGCTTTAGCGGCAATACCGCCAATCACCAGGATCCGCAAAATAGTTACATCAGCCAGGTGCTCGAAACAAAAAAGGGCAACCAGATATCGCTGGCCATTATTTACTCTATCGTAGCGCAAAAGCTGGATATACCGGTGTATGGCGTTAACCTGCCGCAGCATTTTATTTTGGCCTACCTGGATGAAGGTATGCAAAGCGAGTTTGAAAGCGGCATCCTGTTCTACATAAACGCTTTTAACAAGGGTTTTATATTTGGCAGGCGCGATGTAGATATGTTTTTGAAGCAGTTAAAACTAACGCCCGATAAGCAATTTTACGAGCCTTGCTCAAACACCGAGATTGTTAAGCGCGTAATACGCAACCTTATCAGCGCGTATGAGCAGTTAGGTTCCGTCGATAAGGTAGATGAATTGAATGAGCTGCTGGACATTGTTGAACAGTAGGCAGTTTTCAGTTGCCAGTGTGCAGTTGGTATTAGTTATCATGTTTACTGTAAACTGCCAACTGCCCGCTGCTAAGTGAACTTATCGGGTGAGCCAGCCGTTAGCGGCCATCCAGTTGGTAAGGCTGCTAAACCAAAGCTCTTTGGTTGTGGGGTTTATCAACCCAAAGCCGTGGCCACCTGCCGGGTAAAGGTGCATTTCAGCTTTTATTTTGTTAGCAAGCAGCGCGTTGTAAAACAGCAGGCTGTTTTGAACAGGCACTACAGTGTCATCCTCAGCATGAATTAAAAATGTAGGTGGTGTTTGGGCTGTAACCTGTAACTCGTTACTGAACTTATTAACCAGCTCAGGTGATGGGTTTTTGCCGATCAGGTTTTCCTTTGAGCCCTGATGTGTAAACTCGCCAAAGCTGATCACCGGGTAAATCAACATTCCGAAATCAGGGCGAAGGTTAGTATTGTTTTTATTGGGGATGACCGCTTTTTGAAAATGCGTAATAGCGGTAGACGCCAAATGCCCGCCTGCCGAAAAGCCAACAATGCCTATCCGGTCGGGGTTTATCTTCCACTCGGCGGCGCGTTCACGTACCATTTGTATGGCTCGCTGCACATCCTGTAGTGGCCCTATCTTTTTATCGGTCATGATAGAATCACTGGGCAAGCGGTATTTAAGCAAAAACGCGGTAACGCCTATCTTGTTAAACTCGCGGGCTATGGCATCGCCCTCATGTGCCGATGCCAGGCCGGCGTAACCACCGCCGGGTAATACAATTACAGCTGTGCCATTGGCTGTACCAGCAGCAGGTAAGTAAGGGGTAAGTGTTGGAATGCTAACCTTTAAAATCCAGCTGCCATTCTCTGTTTTTTCCTGATAGGTTTTAGGTGTGGGTTTTGCGCCCGGCGCTCCGTCAGGATATAGCTTTATCGGGTTTTGTTTTTGCGCAAATACATTCACGGCCAGTAATACAAATATGGGTAAAGCAAGTAGTTTCATAATAAAGGTTAATGATCAAATATATTTATTTTATCCGTTAAGCGTTTAACAAAAAACAAAGGCGGCTCCCGTATAAGGAAGCCGCCTTTGCGCTATCTGTGTTGGCTTTAAATTACTTGATCTCAAATACCGCGTTGATCTGAAAGCTCAGCTTTATTTTTTTAAAGTCGATGTCAGACTCGGCTACGTCAGCGGCTTCAGCGGCGCCCCTCATGCTCATATTGGCATACATGCGCGCCTGCGGAAAGCTGCTGTTATCAGTTTCTGATATATTGATAACGCTGCCCAGCTTATCACCTAAAGCAGTTACCAGGTAAGTAGCTTTCTCTTTGGCCGATAAAAGCGCCTGTACTTTCAATTCCTTTTTTAGCTCGTTTATTTTGGAGTAGTCGTAGCTGTCGATATTGGTGGATTGGATGCCCTTAGGGTCAATCTTGCTCAATATCTGGTTATATTTATTCAGCTCACGAAACTTAATGCTGTATTGTTTGCTTACTAAAAAGTCGGGGTTTTTCTTCTTTTCGGTAGCCATATTCCAGCTGGAAACGTTGTTAACGGTAAAATCTTCTTTAGCGATGCCAGCGGCAGATACTGCTTTCTCCAGTTGCTTTTCCAGTTCGCTTATGTTGATCTTCTTTTTACCGTCCATATACTCGCGGAGCGAGACAGATACGTTGATAATATCCGGTGTTACTTCCTTTTCGGCTATTCCGGTTACTTCAATTTTACGGCGCAGATCGGCTGTTTGGGCAAAGGCTCCATATGTTGCGGCAACAAAGGCCACCATCATCATTAATCTCTTCATGGTCGTGTATATATATTTATAGCTATAGACGGAGATTGCACGCAAAGTGCAACATGCAACAAAAACATTACAATCATGAGAAGGTTTTACCCCTTCTAAATCCTCCCCGAGGGGGAGGACTTCATAAAATATTTTTTATTAAAAAGCTTCGGCCAGGCTGAGGTATAAGCCGCTTTGTCTGCTTTCGCCCGGACGTTTTTCGCCGAGAGCGTAGTCAACACGCATGCTCAGGCCCTTTTCCACATCAAAAAAGTAACGGCCGCCAAGGCCGTAGCTTGGCTTTAGCCCGTCAAAATTAAAGGAGTTGTTAAATACTTTGCCTGCACCGCCAAAGCCTACAATGCCAAAACGGTTACTTATACGGTAACGCAACTCGGTTTGTGCGGCAATCAGGTTTCTGTCGCGAAAGCGGCCATTGTAATACCCGCGCATAATTTCATCATTGCCTAAAGCCGGCAGCAGGTAAAACGGCTCGCGCGAGCCAACCAAACTTTGTTCCTGCGCGTTGAAGCCCAAAACCAGTTTTTTACTGAGCGGAAAAAATTGCGCATACTCAATATTGAACAGGCCGCCGCGGTAATCGTTATTACTGAACATGCCTTTCATAAAGTTAAAGTAAGCGGTAACTACGGCGCCCTTGGTGGTGTAGGTATTGTTGTTGCGGTCGTCAAAAACGAAACTTGGGCCGGCAAATAATATGCTGCCGCCACCCGGTTGTTCAGAGCGTTGCAGGTTTTGATAAATGCCGCCGGGTTCCTTATCGGTAAACTTATAATCAAGCCCGCCTGCCGATAAGCCTAAATAAATATTCTTGCTTACCCGCTTCTCGGCAGTAAGGTTTATGCGCAACCGCTTTTGGCCAAGGCGGTCAAGGTTGGCCTTATTGGTTTCGTTGCCGGTTCCAAAATAATCAAACGGAAAGTTAATATAGCTGATGGTGGCGGTGTAGTGATATTTGTTTTGCGGTGTCCAATAGTTAGTGCTCAGGCTAAAACGGCTTTGCCCTTTGGTGGTTACAGTAGCATAGCCAAATATGTTGGATACGCGCGTACCCTCGTTCAGCGTATCGGTATAAAAAGAGTACAGTGCGGAGCCGCCGCCCTCAAAGCCTGTTTCGGGCGCGGAGCTGAGTACGGGTAAAATAAAAAAGCTGCTGTGTTTACTGCTGTCCTGCTCAAACAGCATTTTACGTACAAACTTTGGCAAAAAACGCATTTGCGCAAAGGCAGGTTGCAGGCCCATGATCAGCATGAGCGCTATAAAAACTCTTTTCATCAGTAAAGATAAAGACGCCGCTAAGATGCAAATTTATTATAACAGCAAAACCTTGTTTTGTTTTAAGGGTTGCTTAAAATGATGTTATCATTATAATACGAAACTGCTTTGGGCGGAATTCAGAATTTTAAAATACGCATCTCAACAAAATAGCTACTTTTGCAAAAAATTAACAAGTAACCATCATGAGTACAGAAGCAAGAGGCCCGATATCTCAGTTTATCGAGAAGAATTACCTGCATTTTAATGCTGCGGCATTAGTTGATGCCGCTAAAGGATATGAAACCCATTTAACCGAAGGCGGTAAAATGATGGTTACCCTTGCCGGCGCCATGAGTACTGCCGAGCTGGGTATTTCGCTGGCTGAAATGATCCGTCAGAATAAAATAGATATAATATCATGCACAGGAGCCAACCTTGAAGAGGATATCATGAACCTGGTAGCGCACTCGCACTACAAGCGTGTACCTAATTACCGCGATCTGAGTCCGCAGGATGAGTGGGACTTGTTAGAGAACCATTATAACCGCGTTACCGATACCTGCATACCCGAAGAAGAAGCTTTCCGCCGTTTGCAAAAGCACATCCACAAAATATGGAAAGATGCTGATACCGCCGGCGAGCGCTACTTTCCACATGAGTACATGTATAAGATATTGCTGAGCGGCGAGCTGGAACAATATTACGAGATCGACCCTAAAAACTCATGGATGCTGGCAGCTGCTGAAAAGAACCTGCCGATTGTCGTACCTGGATGGGAAGACTCAACCATGGGTAACATCTTTGCCTCATACGTAATCAAGAATGAAATTAAGGCCACTACCATGAAGAGTGGTATTGAGTATATGGCCTGGCTGGCTGATTGGTATGTAAAGAACTCCGAAGGTAAAGGCATTGGCTTTTTTCAGATTGGTGGCGGTATAGCGGGCGATTTCCCGATATGTGTAGTGCCGATGCTTTACCAGGATATGGAAATGGAAAACATACCATTCTGGAGCTACTTCTGCCAGATATCTGACTCAACCACTTCATACGGTTCATACTCAGGCGCAGTACCTAACGAGAAGATCACCTGGGGTAAGCTGGATATCAACACGCCGAAATTCATTGTAGAGTCTGACGCGACGATTGTTGCGCCATTGATTTTTGCGTGGATATTAAAACAATAAACAAAAAATCAAAAATGATTTTTATCAACCCGAGGGGTGTTTATTAATACTCATAATAAAAAAACGTTAAAACGGCTTCAAAAAGCCGTTTTTTATCTTGTTTAGAACGATTATAAATTGTTGATAACTGTCATTTCTTTGTCAGCCATACTGTAATAAATTTTACTTTTGTGGCTGTAAAAATTGGATAAACGGCACTAAACGCCGCCGGTTTTTAAAATATTAATAAATATAATTCAGCATAAACACGCTTTATGAGAAATATCTCATTACTATTTAAACAATTTTCGAGAACGGTTTTACTGCTTGCGGGCCTTACAGCGCTGACCACTGCGGCCAACGCTCAGGGCGATCCGGCAAAGGGTGAAACTATTTTTAAAGCCAAGTGTACTGCCTGTCACAAGATCGAGTCGAAGCTGGTAGGTCCGGCTTTGGGTCCACAGATCACTTCGGAAACTGACGATGCGTACCTGATCAAGTGGATACAGAACAGCCAGGCGCTGGTTGCTGCTAAAAATCCTAAAGCGGTTAAGATCTACAATGAGTACAATCAGATCCCGATGACGGCTTTCCCCGAGCTGTCTGACGCTGATGTTACTGACATTATCGCTTACGCCCGTGCAGAACAGAAGAAACTTACTGAAGGCGGTGGTGATAAAAAGACCGAAGCGCCTGCCGAAACCGGCCCAAGCAGCCTGCTGATTTGGGGTTTGATTGGCGTTATCGTTATCGCATTTATCGTTATCCTGGTATTGAACAAGGTAATCGGCACTTTAGAGCGCCTGTTACTTAAAAACAAAAACCTGGTAATTGATGAAGAGCCTGAAGTTGAAGGCGAGCCTGTTGACCGCTTAGCCGGCATCAAAAAACTGGCAAAAAATAAAAAGCTGGTATTCTTCGTAGTGCTTTGCGGCGCTATCGCGATGGGTAGCTGGAGCTGGGTAACCATGTGGAATACCAACATGCACCAGGGTTACCAACCGGTTCAGCCTATTAAATACTCGCACGAGCTGCACGCCGGCGCCATGAAGATTGATTGCCAGTACTGCCACTCAGGAGCGTACAAATCAAAAAATGCATCAATTCCGTCGCTTAACGTTTGTATGAACTGCCACAAGGTGGTTAAGACGGAATCGCCGGAAATACACAAAATTTACGATGCCCTGGGTTACGATCCGGATAAAGGTACTTACGATACCACTAAGGCTAAGCCTATCCAGTGGGTGCGCATACACAACCTGCCTGACTTTGCTTACTTCAACCACTCACAACACGTAGTAGTTGGCGGTGTTAAATGTCAGCAATGCCACGGCCCTATCGAAACCATGTCTGAAGTTTACCAGTACTCGCCACTAACCATGAAATGGTGTATACAGTGCCACAAACGTACCGAGGTTAACTTTAAAGGCAACGCGTATTATGATAAGATGACTCAGGTGCATGACATGATCAAAAAAGGTCAGAAAGTATCTGCAGCCGTAATGGGTGGTTTAGAGTGCTCTAAGTGCCACTATTAATATCAGAGATTTAAAACTTAGCAATTACAGTTTATATAGCTTAAATGGATAGCAATAAAAAATACTGGAAAGGTTTAGAAGAGCTAAACAGAACGCCGGAATTTGTTGAGAAAAACAAGCATGAGTTTGCTGAGCCGCTTCCGATTGAGGAAGTGTTGAGCGGTGCAGGCCTTGCCTCAAGAACTCCGCGCCGTGATTTCCTTAAAGCGCTGGGCTTTGGTGTGGGTGCCGTAACACTGGCTGCCTGCCAAAAAGTTCCTGTTCATAAATCAATACCATACCTTATAAAACCAGAGGAGGTAACTCCGGGTGTGGCTAACTACTATACATCAACTTACAATGGCCACGCCATCCTGGTTAAAACCCGTGAAGGCCGCCCTATTAAAGTTGAAGGTAACCCTGGCGACCTTTTAGCCGGCGGTGGTTTGAGCGCGCAGGCGCAGGCATCAGTACTTGACCTGTATGATACCAATCGCCTTAAAGATCCGCAAATGGACGGTGGCGATGCAGGCTGGGATGCCATTGATAGTTTTGTAAAACAACAGCTTGCGGCAGCGCAGGCTGGCGGCAAAAAAATCCGCATTATCAGTTCAACTGTACACAGCCCATCAACGCAAGCGGTTATCAATGATTTCGTAGCTAAATATCCGGCTGCGGCACATATTAACTACGACGCTTTTTCATACACAGGTATTATACAGGCTAACCAGCAAAGCTTTGGTAAAGCGGTATTGCCACACTATAACTTTGACAAAGCTGACGTAATTGTTAGCGTTGGTGCCGACTTCCTGGGTTCATGGATATCAGGCGAGGAGTTCACCAAACAATACGTATCTAACCGTGGCAGCAAGGCGCTTGAGTCTAAAAAAATGTCGCGCCACATCCAGTTTGAAAGCGGCATGAGTATCACCGGTACTAACGCCGATGCCCGTATCCCTGTAAAAGTATCTGAAGAAGGTTTAGTACTGATAGCTTTATACAATGCAATTTCAGGCACTACACTGCCGGGTACCAAAAAACTGGAGAATGCTAAAGCTGCTACAGCAGTTACACTTGCCGCTAAAGAGTTGCTTGCCGCTAAAGGTAAAGCGCTTGTGGTGGCAGGTTCAAACGAGGTAGCTAATCAGGTTGTTGCAAATGCTATCAACACTTTGTTAGGCAGCTATGGTGCTACTATTGATCTGGATAATCCATCAAACCAATACAAAGGTAACGATGCACAATTCGTAGCCTTTTTAAATGAAGCAAAACGCGGCGAAGTTGGTGCAGCCATCTTCCTGAACGCTAACCCTGCTTATGATTATTTCAATACTAAAGAAGTAAAAGAAGCATTAAGCAAAATAAAGCTCAAAGTTTCTTTCGCCGGACAGAAGGATGAAACTGCTGATCTGTGTACTGTTATAGCGCCAAACCACCACTACCTGGAGTCGTGGGGTGATGATAGCGCTGTATCAGGTTACTACACCATCATGCAGCCAACTATCAACCCGGTATATAACACACGCCAGGCTGAGCAAAGCTTGCTTATCTGGAGCGAGAATGCTACTACTGATTATTACGCTTACGTTCGTAATAACTGGATCAGCAACCTGCTTACTTTAGGCGGTCTGTCAGGCCAAAGTGGTTGGGAAACTTTGTTACAAACCGGTTTTGTTAAAGTAGCTCCAAAAGCTGCCGCGCCGGTTGCTAACGCTGCAAACGTTGGTGCTGCTGCCCAGTTAGTAGCTGCAAACAGTGCAAAACTTGCGGCCAGCGGTGATGATAAAGTGGAAGTTCAGCTTTACCTGAATACTGCTATAGGTGATGGCAGCTATGCCAATAACCCATGGTTACAGGAGTTGCCTGATCCGGTATCAAAAGTTACCTGGGATAACTATGCCGCCCTTGCGCCAAAACATGCTGAAAAGCTTGGTGTTGAAGAAGGTGATGTAGTTAAAATTGAAGCAAACGGCTACTCGGTTGAGTTACCGGTACTATTACAACCAGGCCAGGCTCAGGGCACAGTGTCAATAGCCGTTGGTTATGGCCGTACACACTCAGGCCTTGTAGGTAACAGCGTAGGTAAAAACGCTTATCCTTTCGCCAGCTTCAGCAACGGTACTGTTGGTAAAACACTGGTAGCTACTATTTCAAAAACAGGTGACGTATCACCACTTGCGCAAACACAAACACACCATTCATACGAAGGCCGTGATGTTATCCGCGAGGTATCATTAAAGGAATATCTGAAAGACCCTGCCGCAGGTACCGACCACGGTAAGGAGCATAAAACATACGATCTGTGGGAAGCGCATGAGCGCCCGGTTTACGACTGGAAAATGGCCATCGATCTTAACGCATGTACCGGTTGCGGTGCTTGTATTGTTGCCTGCAGCGCCGAGAACAACATTCCGGTTGTAGGTAAAGATGAAGTTCGCCGCCGCCGTGAGATGCACTGGATCCGTATTGACCGTTACTACAGCTACGAGAAAAACGGTAAGGCTGAAGCTGACGAGGAAACCGGTATGGTTACCAAAGAAAAGCAGATTGCCGAGCTGGATAACTTGGATTACGTAACCGTGGTACACCAGCCAATGCTTTGCCAGCATTGCGATCACGCTCCGTGCGAAACGGTGTGCCCGGTATTGGCTACCGTACACTCATCAGAAGGTTTAAACCAGATGGCTTACAACCGTTGCGTAGGTACACGTTACTGCGCTAACAACTGCCCTTATAAAGTTCGCCGCTTTAACTGGTTTAACTACTGGAACGATTCACGTTTTGATAACTACCTGCAAAATGAGCATACTCAACTGGTGTTAAACCCTGACGTTACTACCCGTTTCCGCGGTGTAATGGAGAAATGCTCAATGTGCGTACAACGTATACAAGCTGGTAAACTGAAAGCTAAAATTGAAAAACGCCCGCTTACTGACGGCGAAATCAAAGTGGCTTGCCAGCAAACCTGTACAGCAAACGCCATCATATTCGGTAATGCTAATGATCCTAACTCAGAGCTTTCAAAAGCACTTAAGAGCGAAAGAACTTACTACGTGTTACAGGAGCTTAACGTACAGCCGGGTATTGGTTACCAGGTTAAAGTTAGGAACACTATTGAAAACGAATTAGCTTAATTATTACAAAAGAGATATAAATATATATGGCATCTCACAGTGAATCAATAATCAGGGAACCATTAATTACGGGCAAGAACATTACCTACGCCCAGATAACTAATGAGGTTTTACTCCCTGTAGAAAATAAGCCAAACAAAGCCTGGTGGATAGGTTTCGTGGTATCGGTATTAGGTGCTTTGCTTTGGGTGGTTAGTATAAGCCTTACATTTTGGTACGGTTTGGGCGAGTGGGGCCTTAACAAAACTGTAGGTTGGGCATGGGATATTACCGGCTTCGTATGGTGGGTAGGTATCGGTCACGCCGGTACGCTGATCTCGGCGGTATTGTTATTGTTCCGTCAAAACTGGCGTAACTCCATTAACCGTTCTGCTGAGGCGATGACCATCTTCGCGGTAGTTTGTGCCGCTACCTACATCGTAGCGCACATGGGCCGCCCTTGGTTAGCTTACTTTACATTACCACTGCCAAACCAGTATGTACTTTGGGTAAACTGGAACTCGGCACTGATGATGGACGTATTCGCGATCTCAACTTATTTCTCGGTATCATTAGTATTCTGGTACACCGGTTTATTACCTGATATCGCTTCAATCCGCGACCGTGCGGTACCCGGCCTTCGCCGTCGTATCTACTCGATATTATCGTTCGGCTGGACAGGCTCAGTAAAAACCTGGCAACGTTTTGAAACCGTATCGCTTATTCTTGCAGGTATATCTACACCACTGGTACTTTCGGTACACACCATCGTATCATTTGACTTTGCTACCTCGCTTGAACCAGGATGGCACACTACCATCTTCCCGCCGTACTTCGTTGCGGGTGCGATCTTCTCTGGTTTCGCCATGGTACAAACCCTGTTGCTGGTAACCCGTAAGGTATTGGGTCTTGAAAATTATATCACGATGTTCCACATCGAGTCAATGAACAAGATCATCACGCTTACAGGTTCTATCGTAGGTGTGGCTTATTTAACTGAGTTCTTCATCGCCTGGTATTCAGGTGTTGAATATGAGCAATACGCTTTCATTAACCGTGCAACCGGTCCGTACTGGTGGGCTTACTGGAGCATGATGTCATGTAACGTGATCTCTCCGCAGCTGTTCTGGTTCAAAAAACTACGTACCAGCATTCCATTCTCATGGGCATTGTCAATCGTAGTGAACATCGGTATGTGGTTTGAGCGTTTTGTGATCATCGTAACCTCATTGCACCGCGACTACATCCCGTCAAGCTGGGTAATGTTCTATCCAAGCTGGGTTGACGTGGGCGTGTTCATTGGTTCAATCGGTTTATTCTTCACCTTGTTCCTGTTATTCATCCGCTTCCTGCCTTCAGTGGCTATGGCCGAGGTGAAGCTGTTGCTGAAATCATCAAGCGAGCAGGCTAAAAAGAAACTGATTGCAGAAGGACACCTTGATCCGGAGCAAGTGAAAGATTATACAGATGCGTTAAAGAAGTATGACAGTGTTGACCTGGCAGACTACCAAACAATAAAATAATGAGCAGCACTAAATTTATATTAGGTCATTTTGACGATCCGGATGATATGATGCACGGGATCGAGAAGCTACAAAAAAACAGCATCCCTATTTATGATGTGTATACGCCTATGCCTATACACGGTATTGAAGCTAAGTTGGGTGTAAAAGAGTCACGTTTGGGTTATGCCGCATTTTGCTTTGGCTGCCTGGGTGCCTCTGTAATATTCAGCATTGTTTATTATACTTTGGTGCATGACTGGCCGATGAACATCGGTGGTAAGCCAAACTTCCCAATGCCGGTGTTTGTACCGTTCACTTTTGAGTGGACTATTCTTTGGACAGCGTTTGGTATGGTGTTTACTTTTTTTGCTGCTACACACCTGTTCCCGGGCCGCGCTCCGCGTGTAATGGACTTCCGCGCTACTGACGACCGTTTTATCATCGCCGTTGACGCTAAGGGTAACATTCCGCATGAGGATATCACCAATTTATTAAAAGAAGCTGGAGCTGTTGAAATTAAGCATAACGAAAGGAAGTATGTTAGCTATGAATAAAATTAAGATATTGGGTATAACCGCCATTTCTATCGCTGCATCTATATTAGTTACCTCATGCAGAGATAAGAGAAGTACCGGTTGGGAATATGCTCCCAATATGTACAGGCACATAGCCTATGATCCTGATCAGGCTAACCCTAACTTTGCTGATGGTAAAACAGCACAGGTACCGCCAAAGGGTACTATCCCAGTAGGTTTTACCCGTTTTGATTTCCCTAATGACAGGGGTGGTTACGATAGCGCGAGTGTTGTGGCTAAAAACCCGTTACCGGCTAACAAAAAGAATTTTGAAGATGGTAAAGTACTATATGAGCACTTTTGCTCGCCATGCCACGGCAAAACAGGCCAGGGTGATGGTTTAGTGGTATCGCACGGTTATCCGGCGCCGCCATCGTACTCAAAAGGCCAGTCATCACGTGGTGGTGCCATGAAAGACCTTACCGATGGTAAAATTTATCATACAATCACTTACGGTGTAAACGCAATGGGTTCTTACGCTTCGCAACTGTCGCCGCAGGAGCGCTGGAAAGTAGTAGCCTATGTTCACCATTTACAAACTTTATAATACTTTATATTAATGGGTACTCATACAAGTATTGACGAACGATACGAATTTTCAGGTAAAATAAGAACCTGGAGTTTAATAGCCATAGTTATTGGTGTGGTGGGAGTTGCCTACGGTTTTCTGGCCGGTGGCGATTCAGTACAGCGCACGTTCAGTAACCTATTGCTTATGAGCTATTACTTTGCGTGTGTATGTACAGCCGCTGTGTTCTTTTTAGCTTACCAGTATGTGGCTCAGGCCGGCTGGTCAGCATCAATACTGCGTGTACCACAGGCTATTGCCAAAGTATTACCAATTGCGGCAGTAATATTAATTATAGTAGCTGCAGCAGGCTTGTTCACTACACATAAGGTAATAAATGAAGAAGGCCACGAAGAAGTGATGCCTTATTTATATGGCCACTGGGCAGCTCACGGATTGACCGACCCTAAAAGTGAGCACTATGATGCGCTTATCGCCGGAAAGTCAGCGTTCCTCAACGTTCCGTTCTTCTTTATCGTAATAGTAGGCTTAACCTTTTTATACTCATTGTTTGGCCACCTGCTGGTTAAATATTCAACCAATGAGGATGAGTTGGGTGGTATGTTCAACTACAACAAAAGCTTCAAAATGTCATGCATATTTTTGGTGATATTCGGTTTTACCTTCCCGATCTTCGCTTTTGATGCGGTGATGTCTCTTGAGGCGCACTGGTTTTCAACCATGTTTGGCTGGTACAACCTGGCTGCAATGCACGTAAGCGGTTTAGCGGTAATCACCCTGATTGTATTGTACCTGCGTAACAAAGGTTACATGCAATGGGTTACCGAAAACCACCTGCATGATTTAGGTAAACTGATGTTCGCCTTCTCTATCTTCTGGACATATGTTTGGTTCTCTCAGTTCTTCCTGATCTGGTACGCCAATATGCCCGAAGAAACTGTTTACTTTTACAAACGTTGGGAGCCTGAATACAAATGGTGGTTCTGGTTAAACATCGTGTTGAACTTTTTAGCACCGTTATTATTGTTAATGTCTCGTGATGCTAAGCGTTTAGGCGGCAGGTTAAAGCTAACCGCTATTGTTATCCTGATCGGCCACTGGTTAGATTTCTACCTGATGGTAATGCCGGGTACTATTCACCGTCATCCGGGCCATGAGGTTCACATATGGGATATGTACGGCATCCAGGAAATATTTATCGCTGTAGGTTTTGTTGGTTTGCTTACTTTCTTCACGTTCAACTCGTTAAGCAAGTTCAAATCGTTGCTTCCTAAAAAACATCCGTTCATTGAGGAGAGCTTACACCACCACATATAAATATTGTTAACTTTGCACTCAAACTACAGAATACCAAACAAAGCAGTAAAATGGCATTCAAAAAACTTATAAATTCTAAAAAACTACTTTCGCTATTTGCGATGCTGACCCTTTTTGGCACCCAGGTGCTGATGGCACAGGTTGAATCAACAACCAAAGCCGCCGAAGGTGCACCAGCCGCTGCTGCCAACGCTGCCGATAAGCCAAGCGTGTGGGCAGGTCCGTTGTATTATGTTCTGCTATTTTTAGTAGTATGTTTTGCAGTTGCTATAGTAGGCAAGATCCTGCGTGTGTATGATCTTACCAAACAGATACAAGGCAAAAAGCCAATGAACTGGAACAACATTACAGGTATATTATTCCTGTTGTTCCTGATACTTGGTTTATATGGTTCATACTGGTCATTCACCACTCAGGGTGCCATGATATTGCCATCCGCAGCATCAGTACACGGTGAATCACTGGATACCATGTTCTATGTAACCTTTGGTATTACGGTTACTGTATTTATCATTACGCAGATATTGCTTTTCGGTTTCGTATTCCAATACCGTGGTTCTGATAAACGTAAGGCTACTTACTACCCACATAACAACGCCATCGAGGCTGCATGGACAATTGCTCCTGCCATTGTACTTACCGTACTGGTGGTATTCGGTTTCACAACCTGGAGAAAGATTACTAACCACGTTGATGCTGAGGGTGAAAAAGCTTCAATAGATATAGAAGTTGTTGGCCACCAGTTTGCCTGGGAGCTACGTTACCCTGGTAAAGATCAAAAGCTTGGTAAAATAAATTATAAGCTGGTAAGTGGCACCAACAAAGTGGGTGTTAACTTCAAAGATCCACATTCAATGGACGACTTGGTTGCCGATACTTTGGTGATTCCTGTTAACAAGTCAATCCGTTTAAATATACAAGCTCAGGATGTTATTCACAGTGTTTACATGCCACATTTCCGTGTGCAGTTAAATGCCGTACCTGGCTTGCCTACCTTCTTTAAATTCACGCCAACGGTTACAACCCGCCAAATGAAAGCTAAAGAAGACAATGCCAAGTTTGAGTATTTGCTTTACTGCAACAAAATTTGTGGTGGTGGCCACTACAACATGCAAAAAGTTGTGCGTGTGGTTACCGAAGCCGAATACCAGGCATGGCTTGCTCAGCAGAAACCTTATCTGACAGATGCATTGAAGAAAGAGTTGAAATTTGCTGAAACAGAGCAAAAAGAAGAGAAGTCAGAAAACAGGTTAGCATTAAACAATTAATATAAAAGAATTAGCGATTATGTCAACATTATCAGTTCAGGATCATCACGGAGTACATCACGACGAACACGGTCACGAACATCATCATGATACTTTCCTGACTAAATATATTTTCAGCCAGGATCATAAAATGATTGCCAAGCAATTCCTTATTACAGGTATTTTAATGGCAGTTATCGCGATGATATTGTCAATATTATTCAGGATACAGCTGGCTTACCCTGACAAGGCATTCCCTCTAATGGAAACCTTATTAGGCCGTTTTGCTCCGGAAGGACGTATGGATCCTAACTTTTACCTTTCATTAGTTACCATTCATGGTACTATCATGGTATTCTTTGTGCTAACAGCGGGTTTGAGCGGTACTTTCAGTAACTTGCTTATTCCTTTGCAGATTGGTGCACGCGATATGGCTTCGCCTTTCATGAACATGCTTTCTTACTGGCTGTTCTTTACCGCAAGCGTTATCATGCTGGGATCATTCTTTATCGAAAAGGGCCCTGCCGGTCCGGGTTGGACTATCTACCCTCCGCTATCTGCTTTACCAAAGGCAATGCCGGGTTCAGATATGGGTATGACCTTCTGGCTGGTAAGTATGGTGCTCTTCGTCGCTTCATCACTAATGGGTGGTATTAACTACGTAAGTACAGTATTGAATATGCGCACAAAAGGTATGGACCTTTGGAAAATGCCGTTAACTATCTGGGCATTCTTCCTTACCGCTATATTAGGTATCCTGGCCTTCCCGGTGTTAGTTGCCGGTGTGGTGTTGTTGATATTTGACCGTAGCGTGGGTACCAGTTTCTATTTATCTGACATTGTATTGGGTGGCGTGCCTCAGCCTTTTGAAGGTGGTAGCCCTATCCTGTTCCAGCACTTGTTCTGGTTCTTGGGTCACCCGGAAGTTTATATCGTAATTATGCCTGCGCTGGGTATCTCATCTGAAATCATCGCGACTAACTCACGTAAGCCGATATTTGGTTACCATGCAATGGTTTACTCACTGGTAGGTATTACCGTACTTTCGTTCATCGTATGGGGGCACCATATGTTTGTTACGGGTATGAATCCGTTCCTGGGCGGTGTGTTCATGATCACTACGTTGATCATCGCGGTACCATCAGCGGTAAAAACATTCAACTATCTGGCAACCTTGTGGCGCGGTAACATTCGCTTTACCCCGGCCATGATGTTCGCTATCGGCCTGGTATCATTCTTTATCTCCGGTGGTTTAACAGGTATTTACCTGGGTAACGCCGCGTTAGATATCAACCTGCACGATACTTACTTCGTTGTAGCTCACTTCCACCTTGTAATGGGTTCAGCAGCTATATTTGGTATGCTTGCTGGTGTTTACCACTGGTTCCCGAAAATGTTCGGCCGTTTAATGGACGAGAAATTGGGTTACCTGCACTTCTGGATTACGTTCATCGGTGCTTACCTGGTATTCTTCCCAATGCACTTTATGGGTCTGGATGGTGTACCACGCCGTTACTATGCTTTCACCGAGTTTGAATCTTTTGAGCGTTGGTTGTCAGTAAATACCTTTATCACCTGGGCGGCTATTATGGCGGCTGTGGCACAGGTTGCGTTCCTGTTCAACTTTTTCTACTCTATATTCTTCGGTAAAAAAGCGCCGCAAAATCCATGGAACTCAAATACGCTTGAGTGGACAACCCCGGTTGAGCGTATCCACGGTAACTGGCCTGGTGAAATACCAACTGTTTACCGTTGGCCTTATGATTACAGTAAGCCTGGGCATGATGAGGATTTCATCCCACAAACAGTGCCTTATTCTGAAACTATGAGCTCAAACCTTCCGCATGACTTTGAGAACAACCCGATAGGTTTGGAAGAGCACAACAAATGGACAAATACACAAAGATCTAACGAAGAAGTAAAGTAATTGTCTTCTCCAAAATATTGATCTGATCTTTTTAGGGTATCTGTACCGGAATGAATTCCCTGGCAGATACCCTAAATTTTTAGGAATTATAATGAGTAACAAAGCAGGAAACAGATTTCAGAAGATAACCCTTATCACTGTTGTTTTGCTTTTTTTGACGATACTGGCCGGTGGTGTAGTACGCAGCAGCGGCTCAGGCATGGGATGCCCGGATTGGCCTAAGTGCTTTGGGCAGTACATCCCGCCTACAGATGTATCGCAATTACCCAGGGATTACAAAGAGCAATACGTTAAGAAGCGCGAATTAAAAAACCAGCGTTTTGCTAAAACGCTCGATCTTTTTGGTTATAATGATATGGCTCGCCGTATTCGTGAAGATCGGTCTATATTAATTCCCGAGGAATTTAATGCTACCAAAACCTGGACAGAATATATTAACCGCCTTGTTGGTGCAGTATGTGGCATATTCTTGTTGCTTAGCGCTGTTTATTCGTTCAGCTACTGGCGCAGTAATAAATGGATTGTGGTTTTGAGCGTATTTAACCTGTTTTTAGTGATATACCAGGCTTGGCTGGGGTCGATAGTGGTGTCAACCAATTTGGTGGCCTGGATCGTGACTGTACATATGTTGCTTGCTATAGCCATATTAGCTATCAGCATAGCGACCTACCACATGGCCAAAACTTTAGGGAGGCCGCGTATCCACAAAAAGGGCATCATTTATGTAATTACTGTTTTGGCTTTGGCCCTGTCATTAATTCAAATAGCAATAGGTACTGAGGTGCGCGAGAAAATAGATTCGGTTGCCGATCATTTATTAGGTGGTTATCGTGAAACATGGGTTGAAAATGCCGGTGAAATCTTCCATAGTCACCGCACGCTTGCTATGCTGGTACTAATTGTAAACGTGTTACTTTACGCTTTGCTCAGAAAGAACTTTAGCCGTCATTCCATACAGCAGCAGTTTATGAGTATAACCTTTTTGCTGATTATGCTGCAGATTGTTACCGGCGTGGTGTTATCGTACTGGGCATTGCCGCCGTTTGCGCAGGCGTCGCATATATTATTAGCCAGTTTAATGTTCGGCGCGCAGTTTTATTTGTTTTTAAACTTATACCGTTCGGTTGATGTGCAGGGGGGGAGGATATGAAGGCCGGGGATTTTTCAAAACTGATTAAACTGCGGCTTACCTTCCTGGTAACTTTTTCCGCTTCCATATCCTTCCTGATCGGCAGTAAGGTTAATGGCGTTATCGACTGGAAAAACTGGGGTATGCTGATTATCGGCGGTTTCCTGGTTACATCGGCGGCCAACGGTTTCAACGAGATCATCGAGAAAGACCTGGATAAGCTGATGAAACGTACGTCCGACAGGCCAATCCCGGCCGGACGTATGACTACGGGGCAAGCGTTAGTATTGAGTTTATTTATGGGCATATTCGGTACTTACCTGTTAGGCAGTTTGAACCCTACAGCAGGTTTTCTTTCCGTATTTTCCCTTTTATTGTATGCCTTTGCTTATACGCCTTTAAAGCGTAAATCGCCGATAGCCGTATTTGTCGGCGCTATACCGGGCGCGTTGCCGCCGCTTATTGGTTATGTAGCCGCGCATCCAAAAATTGACGAAATAGCTTTGGTGCTGTTCGCTATACAGTTTGTTTGGCAGTTTCCACACTTTTGGGCTATCGCCTGGGTGTTGGATGATGATTATAAGCTGGCCGGTTTTAGGTTATTACCATCTGGCAACCGCGATACTGTAAGTGCTGTATTTGCTTTTGCTTCTACTATTATTATGTTGCCGGTGAGTTTACTACCTACTTATTATGGGTATGGCGGCATTTATGTGGGCGTGGTATCGTTAATTTTAAGTTTAGTATTTTTGTACCAGGGCTTTATGCTGATGCGCAACCGCGACATTAAGTCGGCCAAAAGCCTGATGTATGGCTCGTTTTTATACCTGCCGGTGGTACAGTTGATGTTTTTATTTGATTTTATAGGAAAAGTGTAATGATGATGGCTCAGATACAACAACAAAAAGATAGAGTTGACTATACGCCCAAAAAGTTTGTAATGTGGCTTATCGTGTTCTCATCGTTCATGATGTTTGCCGCGTTAACAAGTGGTTTTATAGTTTATGTGGGCGGTAAAGGCAAGGGCCTTGATATCGCTATTCCACCAATATTTTTGTACAGCACCATTACTATAGCTTTAAGCAGTGTAAGTATGTTTTTAGCTTCGAGAGCGGCAAAGCGATTGCAGTTTAGTACTCAACGCCTGTTTTTATGGGTTACCATAGCCTTAGGTATAGCCTTTTTCGCTTTGCAGGTAAACGGATGGAGCCAATTGGTAGGTATGGGTGTTTATTTTGTAAACCCTAACGCCAGTCAATCGTTTATGTATGTGTTTACCGGGATGCACTTGCTGCACATAGTGGCCGGGTTGTTGTTGTTGCTAAATTCACTGGTAGGGAGCTACCGTAATATACCACAGGTAAAACGTGTTTTTTGGATGGAAATGTCGGCTATATTTTGGCATTTTGTCGATATTATATGGATTTATCTGTATGTTTTTTTACTTTTGAACCAGAAATAATTAATTCTACAAACGAGTACAAATGAGTACAACAGTATCACAAATTGATCAAGTTAAAACTACGCCGTGGGCCGGAGGTCGTGAACCTTTTTCGGTAGAGTACGGTAAAATGATGATGTGGTTCTTCCTCCTGTCGGATGCATTCACCTTTTCATCGTTGTTAATAGCTTATGGTGCTTTGCGCTTCAGCGCGGATGCATGGCCATCAGCCGAGCTGGTTTTTCAATCAGTGCCAGGTATGATAGATCACGGCGCCCCGCTGGTTTTCGTAGGTATCATGACGTTTATACTCATCATGAGCTCGGTTACTATGGTGTTGGCTGTTGAGGCCGGTCATCGTAACGCCAAAAAGGAAGTAGCCTGGTGGATGGTAGCTACCGTTATTGGTGGCTTTATGTTCCTGGGTTGCCAGGCTTTAGAGTGGAGCCACCTGCACCACGAAGGTTTTTGGTGGGGCAGTATTCCAAAAGAATTAGACCATTTTTTTAAAGAAGCCGGTACAGCATCACCAACATATACACAGCAGTTTGCTAACCTGTTCTTTACCATTACAGGTTTCCACGGCTTCCACGTATTCAGCGGTGTTATTATCAACATCATTATCCTGATTAACGTATTGGCAGGTACTTACGAGCGTCGCGGTCATTACCTGATGGTTGAGAAAGTTGGTTTATACTGGCACTTTGTAGACCTTGTTTGGGTATTCGTATTTACCTTCTTCTATTTAGTTTGATTTTATCCACTGATAAATAAAAAAAGAAATTATGTCAGCACAACATACTGAAGCTCATGCGCATAATGAGCATGGCCACGAAGAGCATGCTTCAATGAGCCGTGGTAAAATCTGGCAGGTGTTTTTCATCCTGCTTGGTATTACGGTTATCGAGTTTATCATAGCATTGTATCTTGTTCCGCATGGTATGAAGATTGAATGGGCTAATCCTATTTACATCATACTTACTTTGGCTAAAGCATTCTACATTGTAGCTTACTTTATGCACCTTAAATTTGAAAAGGTAGGCCTGATCTACTCGCTGGTAGTACCTATATTGTTCATTATCGGTTTAATACTGGTACTTACAAACGAAAGCCACCACTGGATCGATCTAATCAGATAATGCGCAATTCCGGCTTAGGAAAAAAATTGATAATCCTGGTACTCATACTTGCAGTACCGGGATTTTTATATTATTTACTTACCGTTGGCGGTAAAAACCGTTATAAAGGGCTTAATTACTTTGGCCCTAAAACGTTGTCGGGCACGTTCCATAAGTTTCACGGCAAAAAGATTGCGGATACCACCTACCATCAGCTTCCGGCTTTCTCGTTAACCGACCAGAACGGCGAGGCGGTCACTACAGCCGACTTTGAGAAAAAGATATTTGTGGCAAGTTTTTTCTACACCGGTTGCCCCGAAGTTTGTAAGAGCATTAATGACAACATTCGTAAACTTGCGCTTAACTACCGCAAGAACGATATGGTTTACTTTTTATCTGTCTCGGTAAACCCGGAACAGGACAAACCGGAAGTATTGAAGGAGTACGCATTGCGTTACAAGGATGTGCCCCCGGGCAAATGGCTGTTTTTAACCGGCGATACCGCTTCAATATACAACCTTGCCCGTAAAGGTTTTTTGGTTAACGCGCTTAAGGTTAACGATAAAGAATTTGTTTTTAGCGATAAGCTGATACTGATAGATGCCGATAAACATATACGCGGTTATTATACCGGCACATCTGCCCCCGAAGTAAATAAACTCAATGATGAGATTAAGGTGCAGATAGCCGAGGAACTGCGTAAGATTAAAGCCCCTAATTGATTTTATTGACATGAGTGATAAGTTCATATTCCGTTTTGTAGCTGCTGTATCCATATTTGTGCTGCTGGTGGTTATTGTTTTGAACCGTAAAATAATACCGGCACCGGCCGAGTTGCCGTCATTTACTTACTTTTTACCGAAACTGAACGCCATATTCAACGGTACTTGTTCGGTACTGTTGCTGGTATCGCTGTACTTTATCAAAAAGGGCAATATTGCTATGCACAAGCGGGTTAACATTGCCGCGTTTTGCTTGTCATCATTATTCCTGGTATCATACATATTGTTTCATTACCTGGCACCCGAAACCAAGTTTGGCGATATTAACGGCGATCACTTGGTTTCTGAAGCCGAAAAAGCCCAGGCAGGCGGAATACGTTATGTATACTTTATAATTTTAGTTACGCACATCATACTTGCGGCCGGGGTATTACCGTTAATACTGTTGAGTTTTTATCGCGGCCTGCAAATGCAGGTTGAAAAACACCGTAAACTCGTGCGATGGACTTTCCCGATATGGCTTTATGTTACCATAACCGGCGTAGTAGTTTACCTGATGATATCTCCGTATTATCATTTTTAGTTAACTTTGTTGTATGAAGGCTTTTAAATTGTTTTTTGTTGCCCTGGCTGCCGGTTTAGTACTGCTGAGCACCGATGTGGTGATGGCGCAATGTGCCATGTGTTCGGCCACTGTAGAGTCTGACGCGCAAAATGGCGGCAACGAAACCGCAGGCCTTAACAATGGTATACTTTATCTATTGGCCATGCCTTACATAGCAGCCGCGATAGGTGGCTACATATGGTACAAAAAGTATCGCCGTAAAGAAAACGTTGAGCTAAACATGCGAAACGAAAAGCTGCATCTTAATTAAAAAATCTGCCCTCTTACTGCAAGCGGTCAGCCCTTAAAATTACCTATGATAAAAAAGGAAACGCTTGATTTTTTAAAGGAACTCGCCCAAAACAATAACCGCGACTGGTTTATGGCCAACAAAGCCAGGCACGACGCGGCACGCGAAAATGTTATTGAATTTGCCGCTTTAATTATAAAGGAGATAGGCAAATCAGATCCGGATATCAATACAGAGGCCGACCCTAAAAAGTGTGTCTTAAGGATATATCGCGATATCCGTTTCAGTCCTGATAAAACACCTTACAAAAAGAATTTCGGTATAACCATTCCGCGCCAGCACCCTAACGGTAGCCGTGGCTCTGAGTATTATGTGCAGATTGAGCCCGGCAATTCATTTGTTGCAGGTGGTTATTGGATGCCCGAAGGCAATCATTTAAAAGCCATACGGCAAGAGATAGATTACAACGCACAAGAACTGAAAGACATTGTTGACGCGCCGGAATTCGTTAAGCTTTTTGGCCATTTCCGCGAGCAGGAAAAGCTGAAAACCAACCCGCGCGATTACGCCGCCGATAACGAGAATATCGAGCTGTTGAAACTCAAAAGCTTTGTAGCATGGCGTAAACTTACTGATGCCGAGGTGGTAAAGAAAGACCTGGTGGCAAAAGTTGCATCATTGTGCAACCACATTTATCCGCTTAACCTGTTCCTTAACAACGCAATTGTTTAAACTATGAAGATAAAGTACCTTTTCGCTCTATTATTTGGTGCACTGGCCATACAGTCGTGCGTGGTGTTATCCCCTAAAAAGCATAAAGCTATGCTGGCGCAGATTGATTCGCTCACCCGCCGGTCAGAAACGCTGGAAGAAGAACTGTCGCGCCTCAAAGGCGATTCGATGCGGTTGAGCCGTGAGCTGGCCGACTTGAACAGCAATTACAAAACACTTAATAACAATTACACCGCAAGCTCGAGCAAAGTAAACCAACTGTCAAGCGATCTGCAAAAACGTGAAGCCAGGCTGAAAGAAGTTGAAGAGATTTTACGCAAGCGCGATGAGGCTACCAACGCCCTAAAAAATAAACTACAAAAAGCGTTGCTGGGCTTTCAGCAAAGCGGCTTAAGCGTTGATATCCGTAACGGTAAAGTATACGTATCATTAACAGATAAGCTTTTATTTCCATCGGGCAGTATTGTGATTGATGAAAAAGGTAAACAGGCGCTTACGCAACTGGCTGCTGTATTAAATAAAGAGGCAGATATCAATATATCCGTTGAAGGGCATACCGATAACAAGCGCATTAAAAACCTTGGCCAAATAAAGGATAACTGGGATTTAAGCGTGCTGCGCGCTACCTCGGTAAGCCGTTTTTTGACTGAGGAACAGCATATCGATCCTGCACGTATAACAGCCACCGGTAAAGGCGAGTTCCAGCCAATTGATCCGGGTAATACACCTGAAGCGCTGGCCAAAAACAGGCGTATTGAAATTGTACTCAGCCCTAAACTGGATGAACTATATAACCTGATTAACAATAAATAACATCAGGCAAATAGGCAAAAAAAGGGGATCGTTTTTGAAAAAGCGATCCCTTTCTTGTATCTATACAAACAGCACTTAATAAATAGTCGGTACGGTTTGCATAAGCGTGCTGAAGGTTACAAACTTATTCTCGAAACGTTGCTGTTGCTGCGCCTGAAAGATATCAAGATGGTTGTTAAAATACGCCTCTACGTCTTCAAGTTTATCCGCGTGGTATTGTACGCAATAGGTAATGCCTTCATTAGGCGAGTCCATCACGTTTAATATGTTATAATGCTTAAAGTGGCCGGTTGCCATAATAGCCGGCAAATGGGTTTGCTGCAGCCAGGCAAGCCATGCGGTATGCGTACCTTCTTCCACTATTACGGTCTCGTTATAAATTATCATACGGCAAAAATACAAAAATATCAGGTGCCCTGATTATCGCCCCGTAATACCCGGAAACGGTTGCGGGCCTCGTTCAGCCACAGGCTACCGGGGTAGTCGGTTATAATTTTCTGGTAATATGCTTTCGCCAGCTCTTTATTATTTAAATTGTTATCATAAAGGTCGCCCAGCATAAAAACGGCATCGTCAGCCCAAAGACTGGTTGAATGGGTATCGGCAATGGTTTTAAGGTTAGTGCTTGCGCCGGCGTAATCCTTTTTGCCAATCATGATGCGGGCTTTAGCCATCAGTATATCATCGGTAAGCGAGTTGCCCGGATATTTTGTGTCGATACTATCCAGCGTACGCATGGCTTTTTCCGGTTGATTAGCGAAGATGTACATATCCGCCCGTGCATACATCTTAAGCGCCGCACCGGTGCTGTCGCTGGTTAAATAATCAGTGATGAGCAATTGCAGGTTAAGCGCGTCATTAGCTATTAGTTTTGATGTAGCTGCTTTTAATATACCCAGTTGCCCCTTAGCATATTCCAGGTCGCCGGTGTAGTAAGCCAGTTTAGCGTTGCGTAACTTGGCATCCTGTTCGGTATCACTATCAGGCTTGTCCTTTTCAACCTGGCTGTAAAGCAGCGTAGCGTCCCAGGGCTTACCATTAAGCAAATATAGGTCGCCCAAATCCAGCTTACACGCGGCCAATGCCTGGAGTTTTAAACCGGGTAATGCTATGGCCTGCTGCAATAGCAGTTGCGCCTCCTGCAATTTATGCAACTTAAAAGCCTGCAGGTTGGCCAGCTTCTTCATAGCGAAAACAGTTGCCGCCGATTGACCGAATTGCTTAAGCAGGTCCTTATAATCCTGCTCCAGGCTGGTCAAATCGGCCGCCGTATACACGCCCGATGTTATCTTTTGGCTCTTGGCATCGGTCAGTTCAATTTTGGCTGTAATGAACCAACGGTCGTTCTGCCCCTTTCCTGCTACGTATTCATATCCTCTTATCGCCTCATCATAAGCCTTATTTTCAACCAGTACGCGGCAAAGCTCAATAATATCTTCACCATCGGCGTTGCTGCGCCGGTTAAGGGCTATGGCCTGGTTAACGGCCTGATCATATTCCTTTTGCTGTAGTAATAACCAGGTTAACAGTTGCGTGTAGGCTGCCTCGCCAGGGTACTTCTGTATGCGCTTAAATAAAGCGGCTTTTAAAACATCATAATCTGCATCCTCAAAAAGTGCCGACAACGTATTTTTAGCCTGATTAATATAACCCGGATTTTGCGGCAGATAATTAAGATATTCCTCGGTAAGCGATGCCTTATCGCGGTTGTACCGGTATAATGCAATTAGCTCATTTGCGAAGGCGGTGTTGTTATTAAGCAACTTACGCCCTTGTTTAAAGGCCTTGATGGCATATTCCATACTGCCGCCCTGGTACAGTTGCATACCCAGCATGGATACAGCGCCCGGTTCGGCAGGTAGTTTATCAATCAGCGAATTGTAAATGTTATTGGCTTTGTCATTGTCACCTTTAAGTGCGTATATAGTGGCGAGTTTCAGGTTATATTCGCTCTCATCCGGAAACTTTTTAATCATCTTTTTAGTGATGCTTTCTGCTTCATCGAAGTTCTTGAGGGCAATTAGGTTAGTCACGTAAAAGGGGTAGTAGGCCTCATTTCCTTGCTTATACAATTTTTGGTAGATGTCTGAGGCTTTTTGCAGTTCGCCATTAGCGCTGTATTGCTGGGCCAGGCGCAACTCACTGTTTTGTGCATACAATATATTGCTGCAGCACATTATTAAGGCAGTAAATATGAGGGCGCGCAGCTTAAACATCATTTTCAAAAATACCTTTTTCAAACATTAAACGCAGTGCATCATTGATTTATGTTGCCCCGGGTAAAATTATGGTGACATTTTAAGCAGATAATTTTAAAATACTTTAATTTAACATTTTATAACTGGGCCTGATGAGTGTAATGTTGCGTGTTTGGCGCTTATTGTTTTTTTTGCTGATACTTGCCGGGGGGATTTCATGTACCGAAAAATCGCCGGAGAAAATACCTGTACTTGACTTTTTTAAAACGCCCGACCGGTCGTTCTTCCGCATATCGCCTGATGGCAAATACATATCTTATTTAAAATCACATAACAGCAAGCAGAATTTATTTGTACAATCGCTGGTTGATGGTAAGGGCCGTATGGTTACCGAGTTCAGTGATTACCCGGTTACCGACTATTTCTGGACCTATAATAACCAGATTATCTACAGCCGTGACATGGTTGCTGCCGATAGCCTGAAGATGTTCGCGCTCGACGTAAATACGTTTAAAACGCGGCCCATATTTTCGGGCCATAAAGTTAAGTTCAGGTTACTTAACCGGAGCCGTACGAGTCCTGATGTGCTCACCGTAAGCCTTAACAAACGCGATGAAGGTATATTTGATGTGTACCATTTAAATATTCGTACTGGGGCGCTGGATCTATACATAACAAATCCCGGCGACATAACGGATTGGATTACTGATACCGACGGCCGTATTTTATTAGCCCGAGCGTCCGATGGGGTAAATACCACTATACTATACCGCCCTACCGAGCAGGCGCCATTTAAGCCGGTTATTGTAAGTAATTTTAGGGATGCTATAAGGCCGGTTGCACTCACCGGCAACGGTGAGAATTTTTACGCCTTATCTAACCTCTCGCAGGATAAAATGGCTTTGGTAAAAATAGATGCTCAAACTGGAAAGCAGCTTTCTGTAATATTTAAGCGAGACGACGCGGATATTATGTATGTGGAATATTTTAAAGATAAACACCGCATGGATTTTGCCGCCTGGGATGGCGCAAAGCCGCAAAAGCATTTTTTTAGCGACAGCGTAAAAGCGCTGTACGACCGCATTAGCAGTAATTTTGCGGGCAACGAAACCCGGATAATTGACCGCGACAGTGCCGAAAAGAAATTCATTGTTTATACTTATTCCGACCGCGACCCGGGCTCGTACTACTTGTATGATTACAAAAGCGCTAAGCTGACGCGTATTGGCGAGAGCAATTCAAGCATACGAGCAGACCAAATGTCAGAAATGAAGCCGGTGTCGTACAAAGCGGGGGATGGCTTAGAAATAAACGGTTACCTAACCTTGCCTTTGGGTAGCAATGGTAAAAACCTGCCCGTGGTGGTAATGCCGCACGGAGGCCCCTGGGCTCGCAGCAACTGGGGCTACAATGCAGAAGTACAGTTTTTGGCTAACCGCGGTTATGCAGTGCTGCAAATGAACTATCGGGGCTCGGCAGGCTATGGCAAGGCTTTTCGCAATGCGGGTTTTAAACAGGTGGGTGGCAAAATTCAGGATGATATAACGGATGGCGTTAAATGGCTGATCGATCAAAAGATTGCTGACCCTAAACGTATTGCAATTTATGGCGGCGGCTTTGGTGGTTTTTCGGCGCTTTATGGGGTGTCATTTCACCCGGGTATGTATCGTTGTGCCATCGTACAAAACGGACTGATAAACTTTTTCACCTTTATAAAGGATGCACCGCCATTTTTTAAGCCGTACCTTAAAATGACCTATGAAATGGTTGGCAATCCGGAAACGGATGCCGAGCATTTAAGGGCAATATCGCCGGTTTTCCATACCGATAAAATAAAGGTACCAATCATGATTTTACAGGGGGGCAAGGATATCAGGGCTAATATTACCGAGCTCAACCAGTTTGTGCTTGAGCTCCGCAAAAAGAAGGTGCCCGTAAATTACATCCTTAAAAATGATGAGCGGTCTTTCTTCCGTAACGAGGCCAACCGTATATTGATGTATACCGAAATGGAGAAGTTTCTCGAAACTAATTTATCGGCTAAAAACTAAGCCGGGCTATGGTTAAGGCACAACGCAATCTGTACCGAAAAAACTTTTCGCTCATCATCATATTCATGGTGCTGATAACCATTTTGCTGGTGATCGCCTTTATTACCGCCTACAGCCTTACCGGTAAATATGTGGAGAACGAGTTTGCCTCAAAAAAGATTGATGTGCTCGAGCAAACCATATCGCCATACAATGATTTTTTTCAGAATAAGATTCCGGAGGTAACATCTTACCAGGGTTTTCTGGATTCGTCATCGGCTGCAAATTATGCCGCATCAGTATTTACCAATTACGCGTTTGTTCGCCGGGTAATATTTTATGATATCCGCATAGGTAAGCGCCCGGCCAGGCGCAACCGTTTGGGTATATTTGTGCAATCCGTATACGAGTATACACCCAATTGGCCTAAGGTAAACGTTGTTGAACGCTACAGCCCGGCTAACGAGGCTGATTTCAGAGCGATGGCAGGGCGATTAAATGAGTTTATTAATCGTGCCGATACGGTAAATGTGCCCTCTCAAAATGAGGTGTTCCGTACGTTTTACGATGTAAAGCCCGATAAGATATCCTACCTGAACGTACCTCGCCGGCAGGACATCAAAATGTATAAGGAGATGCAGAAGAACAGCCAGCAATCCTTTTTCAAACAAAACATGATGACCTTCCTGCTCGATCCGGCTTTTATACGGGTAAAAAATCCGCACGGAGAGCTCTATCAGAAGATATCCGTTGAGCCGGTGGTGTATGATCCGCTATATATTGAGCAGGGCAAGATAGTAACGGAAGTAGCCTTACCCGGTGCTTTTTCAAATTATAAGCTATACTTCGTTTCAGACAGGTCGCACCTGAATAACGAGATCAACCGCCGCTTTATGCCTATTGGCGGTATTGCGTTGCTTATCTATTTCTTCCTGTTACTTACCGCATGGCTAATTTATCGCAACCTGAATGTGAACATGAAGCTGTTTAAGCTGCAGTACGATTTTATAAACAACTTTACCCACGAGTTTAAAACGCCGGTAAGTGTTATAAAGATTGCCGGTTCTAACCTGCGCGGCGAAAACCCGCTTAGCGAAAGGCAGCTTAAACATTACGGGCGCATATTGGATGAAGAGGCTGATAAGCTAAATGAGCTGATGAACCGCCTGTTATCGTTCACACAGTTGGAGAACCGGTCTATCGCCACCAAAAAGGAAGGTATCGATATTGAAAGCTTTATTAAGCGTTACATCGAAACCTTCAGCATCAAATATCACGATTTTAAGATAAGCCTGGAGATTGAGCCTGACGTAGATCATTTTTATGCCGATCCGGTGATGCTGGGTAGTGTGTTTCAGAATTTGATTGAGAATGCCTACAAGTATTCGCACCCACAAAAAAAGGTGCTGGCAATAAAAGCCTATCGCGACAAAAAGAACGTTATATTTACATTTACCGATCAGGGTATTGGCATACCTAAAGCTGAATTGGGTAACATATTTAAGAAATTTTACCGCCTCGAAAATCAGTACAACCAAAATGGCAGCGTTGGACTGGGCTTGGCGTTTTGCAAGGAACTGGTTAATTTTATGGATGGCGATATTGTGGTTAAAAGTAAAGTGAACCATGGATCGGAATTTATTGTTATACTCCCATATCAAACGTAATACATGAGTAAGGAAATTAAAATAGCGCTGGTTGAGGATGATGAAAACCTGCGTTTTCTGGTAGCTGAGCGCCTGGAATCAGAAGGGTATAAGGTGCTGGAAGCGAGTAATGGTGAGGATGCCGAGCAGCTGATTATTGCTGAGCAGCCTGATATTGTGTTACTGGATTGGATGCTGCCCGGCAAACAGGGGTCAGACGTGTGCAGCAGTATACGCGAGCAGGGCTTTGATAAGCTGGTGATTATGATGACTGCAAAAGCGCAGGATGTGGATAAGATAGAGGCCTATAACTTTGGCGTGTCTGACTATATCACCAAGCCTTTTAATATGGATGTGCTGATAGCGATGATTGATAACAAGATCAAATTTTCGTTGAACAGCGATAAGGCCGAATCATATCGGTTTGCGGGAATGGAGCATCATCCTAACACCCATTTATTGATCAAGGATGGCCGCAAGGTAGAATTGACCATATTGGAAAACCGCATCTTACTTTACTTCCTGAAAAACAAGAACAAGGTAATTAACCGCGAGGAACTGATGATGGAAGTTTGGGGCTACAATGCCGATGTTAATACCCGTACGCTGGATATGCACATTGTGCGTTTACGCAAAAAGATTGAGGACAACCCCGATTCGCCGCAGTTTTTACAAACAGTAAGAGGCATAGGGTACAAGTTTTCGCACGAATAAAAAGAAGGCCCGGAGATGAACATCGCCGGGCCTTAAACTTAACATATATAGCTGGATGGTTAGTAGCTCTTAATATTCCCAAAGCGTAAGCTCCCAGTCCATAAGCGATTTTTTGATCCGCTCCGACTCGTAAAGCCTGTCTATCCCCTGGGCATAATCTTTTATACGTTCGTCCTTATCATTTGATACCTTGACAATGTAGCTGCTGAAAAGCCTCTTTAAAAATACATCATCAAAACTCAAACCTGTTGCATCATTATTGCGGCTAACAGCTTCTTTAGTGGCTAACACCTGGCGTGCTTCCGGGAAGTAAACCCAGAATGCCGGCTGGTAATCCATATCCAAACCTTCAACCTGGAATTTAATTAGCGGCGCTATACCTATAATGCGCGGCTCAAATACCGAGCGTTGCCTGTCAAACACCCAATCCTCTTTAATGCGGAATTTAACCACGCTATCCGGGTTAAACTCGCCAGCTTGTATTTTAGAGCCAATTTTATTACCATCGGCATCAAACTGGTCAACCACGGCGCTATCGGCCATACGGGCTTTAGCCTGTCCGCCTGTTAACGGTGTTGAAAAAGCATCGCCGCTCGGATCGTTTTTGGTAGGATTTGGTGATGGATCATAGGCTGTAAGTTCGCCTGCATCAATAGCTGCCATCAACACATCAATAAGCCTTGATTTTGGCGAAGCCAGATACTGGTTCATTTTCTCACGAACGTCAATCTCACGCCACACGCGCTTGGCAAATATAACATCAGCCTGGCGCAGGGCAGGGTAGGGCGTAGGCTTGCGTGCCTCAAAGCTCGATTTTTCATAATAGCCATCAAGCGGGCGCTCATAGCCCTGCGCTACGCTGTCGGCGGCATGCGCTGCATTAGCGCCCGTAGCAGGGTTAGTGGCAGGTTGCGGCGTGGTTTGCGCAAACGTTGTTGTGCAAACTACACTCAATGCTATGATCAACAATCTCTTCATTTATCTCTTTCTATTAATTAGCTGATATTACAATATCATCCAAACCACGTTGCGAGCCATCCGGACCAACGGCAACAATATCGGTAAATATAACCTTTGTTCCCGGAGTTACGGTGTTCAAGGCCGCACGCATTTGGGCACTAACCGTGCCGCCTGTCGATGTAACTTTAATCACATCCTGGCGTGGTTTAGCCAACAGCAGGCTGAAACGGGTAACATTAAACTTGGCATCAAATTCAAAGTTCTCTAAACGGGCAAACAGCCTGTCCTGCCCGCGTATGTTAGCCGCGCTGGTGCTGCCACCGCTTTTGCCTGCAAACATGGCCTTAGGGTCAGGTATACGTTTTACACGGAATTCGGTTACACCTAAAACCTGTGTTTTTCCGGGGGCTACCTCGCCAGATACGGTAACCTTTGCCGTACCTATTGAGCTAACACTGGCAGTGTATTTGCCCCCGCTGCCTTTTACCGAGCCGCCCGACATGCTCACACGCAGTTTTTCAAGCGGAACGCCGGGCGCTGACACCGAAATAGGGTTAGGTACACCGATGTACAATACGTTCATTTTATCAGGCGATACTACTGCTGAAGGTTTAGCCACCTGGTATTCTTGCACCGGTAATTGATAAGTTTTTGTTTGACCATCAGTACCAACAACTTTTATAGTACCTGAATATTTAAAGAAACCCTCTCTGCTGGTATTTACAGTGTATTTACCGCGGCCTTCAGAAACTTGTATGTTCGATCCGTTTACGGTGATTGTTGGGTTGCTTTTTGAGTCATAGGCAGTTAAGAATATCTCTGCAGTGTATGGCTGGCCGGCTACTACGTAGCTTGACGGAGCGACTGCAACAGCAGCAAATTTATCAAGGTTTACTACGGCCTGGTCAACTTTACCTAATAGCTTTTTAACTACTTCATTCTCAGCATTCTTAGCGTCTGCCTGAATTTTAGCTAAAGTGGTTAATGATGCACCTAACGGAATACCATCGCCAAAGTAAGCCTCGCCCCACTCTTTTTGTTTGTTGCCGCCTTTAGCCTTTGGTGCTGTGGCGTCAAGCGAAAAATTTATTCCCTCGCGATCTTTAGCATCAAGTAATCCTAAAAGCTGGGCACGGGTATCTTCAATTTTCTTTTTCAGAGCCTCGGCATTTTTTTCGTTGATCATGATGCGTGGCGATATATCAAGATTATCGCGTGCATCAACGTCGCCGGTCTCCTGGTTTATACCGCCGCCTTCCTGAATAAGTTTTGCCTTTAGGCTCTCTACATACTTGTTCAGGTCTTCGGCTATTTTACTGGCTTGTTTTGCTTTATCATAAACCGGTTTGGCGCGCTCGGGCTGCTCTTTTAACTTGGTTTGTTCAAATGCGCTGTAGGTATTGCCAATGCTGGTTGTAACGTTTTCGCGCGAGTGGTCTAAGCTGTCTGTTATATTTTTAAAGGCATCCAGTAAGCTGTCCGGCACGTTCAGGGCAATAAGTCCCAAAAGTACCAGGTACAGAATGCCTATCATTCGTTGTCTGGGGGTTTGTTTGCCTCCGGCCATGTGTTTGTCGTGTTATAGTAGGTTGATGTGTGTACTCTGTTAATTACTCCAATTAAACACGTGGCTGGCTCATGGCGGTAAGCATGTTACCGTAAACCGCGTTAAGCGATGCCAGATTTTTAGCTAAGCGGCCAACTTCCTCTTTAAAGTTCTTTGAATCATCGATAGACTCATTGAAGTTTTGCATGGTGAGCGACAGGTTGTGGTAAAACGTGTTCATTGATTTTAAATGAGCAGTTGAATCCTGTAGCTCCAGTTCGTAAACTGCGTTTAACGCGCTCAGGTTTTTGGCCAGGTTGTTCACCTGATCGTGGTATGCTTTTGAATCGATGTTTGAGTTAGCCATTTCTGATAAGTTGGCTGATGCTTTTTCAAAAGAAGCGCTCAATTTGTCGTAGCTTGCAGTAGCTGTTTTTAATTTGCTGATGTACTCGTTGGTAGCAGTACCTGCATCGCCAACGGTTGAGATAGCTGCAACCTTATCGCCAAAAGTTCTCAGGTTATCACCAAGGCTGCTGATCAGTTCAGGGCCGATCTTGGCATCGCTCAGCATCTTGTCGAGCGCGGCGGTATTTGAAAAACCGGTGGGGGCAGGTGCGGCAACACGTGCGGTAGCAACCGGAAGGTCGCCTCTGTAATCTTCACTAAGTTCTGGATAAGCACGTGTCCAGTCAACCTCCTGCGTATCGCGCTGTAAGCCTAAAATCAGGAACAATACAGCCTCGGTACCTAAACCCAGCGTAATAAATGTGCTGGCATAAGGCCAGTGCTGAATTTTAAATAACAGACCTATAATTACAACGGTTGCACCAATTGAAATGATGTTATCAATGCCGAATGGTTTTTTCTTGAGAGCCATAAGTTGATGTTAGTGTGAATTTTTATTGTTGTTTTATCAAAGTACAATACAAAGCAAGTACGATAAGGTTGGCGTAATAGTGAATTATCGCTTGTCGCGGATGTCGCGGCCTACAAAATGGCTCACGCAACGGAAACCGATGTATGATTTCGCTGTGTCCTGATACTCGTAGCTGCGGGTTGAATTTTGCAGAAAGTAGCCCACATCTTTCCATGAGCCGCCACGTACAACTTTGCGTTTCAGCGATTCAGGATCGGTTGACTTGGCTTCGTAGTTAAAGGTAGGAGCCATATCATGCACAAAGGTTGAGGCAGATGGGTCATAAGCTGATGCGGTCCACTCGGCAACGTTACCGGCCATGTTGTACAAGCCGTAATCGTTAGGGAAGTAAGAGCGGACGTTAACCGTATATGCGCCCCCGTCGTCGGTATAGTTACCACGGCCAGGCTTAAAGTTGGCCATTAAGCAGCCTTTGGCGTTTTTTACGTAAGGGCCGCCCCATGGATAATCAGTACCTATACGGCCACCACGTGCGGCATACTCAAACTCCGCCTCGGTTGGCAAGCTGTATGGCAGGCGGTGCGGTAAACGGCGCGAATCTTTATAAGCATCATTGTAACGGGTGCGCCATACCGTAAAGGCACGTGCCTGGCGCCAGGTAACACCTACAACAGGATAGTTACGGAAGGCGGGGTGCGAAAAATAACCCTCAACCATAGGCTCGTTGGCAGCGTATGAGAAATCGCTCAGCCAAACCAGGGTATCCGGGTAAACATTCACCGTATCACGGAAGATGAAATCAGAACGTTTGGCGTTCCGGTCGTTTTTATGGTTTGCGGCATCGCGCAGCACCATGATAGAATAGTTGTATTTAAGCAGGCGTACATCCACCTCATTACGGTCAAACACGCGGTCGTCGCCCTGGTAATACATGCCATCGAGTTTAGCGGCATTACCGGCGTTGTTGCCTCTGAAGTTCCAGATCGGGTTCTTTTTAACGTACTCCCAGTTGATGAATTTACGTCCGCCGGCAGCAGCATTGGCATTAGCGCCTTTGGGCTGTATAAAATATTTAGGATCGTTGAGATAGTTGGTTATGGCAATGGAGTCGCGCACCCAGTTAACGTATTGTTTGTACTGAGTGTTTGATATCTCGGTTTGGTCCATAAAAAAAGGTGATACGGTCACCTGTTTTGTTTGGGCTATCTGGGCAAAGGTAACGTCCTGGTCTGTTTGCCCCATCAGGAACGAGCCTCCCGGTATATACACCATGTTATAAGGCACCTCTGAACGGAACGATCGTTGTGGTACACCCGTCACTTCTCCGCGGTCGCTGCTTTTACAGGCAGATAAGAGGGAGCCGGCAATGAATATATAAAAGTATATTTTTCTCATATAGTAATTATCGTGTCTGTAACATACACTTACAAACTCCCGAATATATAGTTTTAACTTTTTAACAAAAAAGCGAAAAATTACCATCAACACCAAGCCATACGGTCGGGTTTGCTTAGCTTTCGGCTATAATGCTAAAAATCAAACGTTTACAAATAGGGGC
Source organism: Mucilaginibacter roseus (assembly GCF_021215455.1). Lineage (GTDB taxonomy): Bacteria > Bacteroidota > Bacteroidia > Sphingobacteriales > Sphingobacteriaceae > Mucilaginibacter > Mucilaginibacter roseus. The sequence continues at coordinate 155,330 of NZ_JAJPWV010000006.1, forward strand.
CTGTAAGTACGATATTAACGTAAAAAAAGGGGAAAGGGTTGCAAAAAAGTTAATAAATAACAGTTGAAAAACCGTTATTTATTAACTTGCTTACAGTATTGCTCGATAGCCATCGTCATGGACGGGGCTGCAGGAGTTGGAGCAGGTATATCTAAAATAAGTCCGGCATCTAACACAGCCTTGTGTGTAGTAGCGCCAAAGGCCGCAATGCGGGTGTTATTCTGCTTAAAATCAGGGAAGTTTTTGTAAAGCGACTGGATGCTTGACGGGCTAAAGAAAGCGATAACGTCATAAAACACTTCTGCCAGGTCAGACAGGTCGCTGCATACGGTACGGAAGAGCACGGCAGGTGTAAAGTTGTAACCGTTCTCCAGCAAAAATTTCTGCGTTTCTTCGGCAGCAACGTCTGAGCAAGGGTATAAAAACTTCTCGCCGGCGTGTTTTTTCAAAACCTCGGCCAGATCTGACGCGGTTTGCTTGCCGAAAAATATTTTGCGTTTGCGGTACTGAATGTATTTTTGAAGGTACAGCGCGATAGTTTCAGATAAACAGAAATATTTCATATCCACCGGAACCTCAAAACGCATCTCTTCGCATATACGGAAAAAGTGATCGGCTGAATTTCGGCTTGTAAAGATAACGGCAGTAAAGTCTGCTAAATTAATTTTCTCCTTACGAAAATCTTTCGCCGGTACACCCTCCACGTGGATAAAAGATCTGAAATCTATTTTCAGGTTTAGCTTTTTTGCCAGCTCCGCGTATGGATTTTTATCATTTTCGGGTTTTGGCAACGTCACCAAAATGCTTTTAACCCTTTTTTTTCTGTCTTCCAAAGTCAATCTCCGTAATAACTAACTAATTATATTATATATTAAGTGCCTTTATCAATATTAAAACAGGGCAAATTTCGAGGGCACAAAGATAGATAAATAAATAAAATTTCGGAAACTTAAAGCTTGAAATAATAATAACGCTGTTACGCAGGTACAACCAAATTAAAATTATGCCTGCCATCACTAACGCAATTAATAATACTATTTGTGTTAACTGCGGATTAATTAATGTTAAACAAACCACTACCGGTAAAAACAAAATGGCTACCGTAAAATAGGTAAGGCACAATATGGTAATGTAGCGCTCAACAATCTCTTTTATAACAAACACCCAGCCTATAAACTTTAACAGCAGTATTTTAAAGGCAAACAGCAGCAAAACAGCAATAGAAATGGATAAGTACAGCGCCATGCCAGCCAGCTCATAATACACCTGGTAATAAACCGATAGCTGGTACAGGAACAAGCCAAACGTAAAGCCCAATAAAACAACCAAGCCGGTAAACGTCCAAAAGGTGATGGGGGTGCCTTCATCTGTTTGCGAAAAAAGCTGCATTTTAAATGCGGAACGCAAAATGTTGTCAACATCACGGCCTATGGTAAGCCTTAGTATACCCGCGTACAAAAGCAGGGCCACCACAATGCCTATTACCCAGCGGCCGCGTACCGCCCGGCCAATGCCGGTTCCCGCGGTTGCTTTTGAGGTGGGTTTGATGTCATAAAAACCATAGCCTTTATACAGGTACTTATCCAGCATTTGCTCAACGAACTGGTTTGGGCGGTCAGGGTCTGGTGTTTTGATAAAGACCATAGCCAATGAATCTGACACGGCCTGTTCCTGCAATTTTGCGGCATAAGCTACAGAATCGAGCATGTGATATTGCCGCGGTGCCTGGTAGTAAACAGTGTCAGGCTCCGGCGTGTATTCCGTTTCGGTGCTGTCCGATTGCGCGAAGGCGGAGCCGCACAGCGTCATGACGAAAAATAATATGGTGAATATGCGTGTCAAACCGGCACAAAGGTAAGCGTTTAGGCTGCTATTTGTAAATGACGGTGTATTAACTTTTAATTGGCAGCCAATCGGTACTTTTGTGGTTCAAATGGCCGGAATTTATCTACACATACCTTTTTGCAAAAAAGCATGTCATTACTGCGATTTTCATTTCAGTACATCACTGCAGTACAAGGATGATCTGTTGCAGGCCATGCTTAAGGAACTGGAGCTGCAAAAAGCGTATCTGCAAGGCGAAACTATTGAAACCATATACTTCGGTGGTGGTACTCCGTCTCTTTTAAGCGCCGCGGAGATCAATCGCTTGCTGGATGCCGTTACCCGCCTGCATACGGTTGCTGCTAATGCCGAGATCACGCTGGAAGCCAACCCCGATGACCTGGACAGGCAAAAAGTGAACGACCTGCGGCAAACAGCCATTAATCGCTTCAGCATCGGCATACAATCTTTTTTTGATGATGACCTGCTTTGGATGAACCGGGCGCACCAGGCATCGGAAGCCGAAGCATCGGTAATGCGGGCGCAGGATGCCGGGTTCGAAAATATCACGGTCGACCTGATCTACGGCTACCCTTTACTTACCGATACCAAGTGGAAGCACAATATCGAAAAAGTTTTCGGGCTGGATGTTCCGCATGTATCAGCCTACTCCATGACGGTGGAGCCGCAAACTGCCCTGGCGTCCTTCATCAGTAAAAAGAAACAGCCGCCGATGAACGAGCAGCAAAGCGCCGCCCAATTTACTTATCTGATAGAGGCGATGGAGAAGCAGGGTTTTGAGCAATACGAAATATCAAACTTTTGCAAACCCGGGCATTACTCGCGCCATAACTCTAATTATTGGAAAGGCATAAAATACTTGGGCGTTGGCCCTTCAGCCCACTCTTTTAATGGCGAAACAAGGCAGTGGAACGTAGCCAATAACGCCAAATACATACAATCGTTGGAGTTAGGTACTATACCTGCCGAAACCGAGGTGCTTACTGAAAAGGACCGGTTGAATGAATACATCATGACCTCGCTGCGCACCATGTGGGGTTTAAGTTTAGATAGCTTAAACCTGATAGCCCCGGGTGCCACCGACGAACTGCTGCCGCGTGCCGCCGAATTTTTTGAACGGGAATGGCTCACCCGAAAAGAGCATACATTATACCTCACACCTCAAGGCAAGCTATATGCCGACCACATTGCTTCTGAATTATTCTTTTAGCGACTATTCTATTTGGGAGTTGTAATAAATATCTGTAAATCAGAATTTTGAGATATTGTCGATCTTTCGTTAAATCCATTTCGGCCGTCACTGGCGTACATTGATTAGTAACATCTATAATGAAAATGAAAAAACTAATCATCGCGGCGTTTGCAATAGCAGCTATTGCAATTGCGCCTAAAACTTATGCTCAAACAAAAATGGTAGGCGGCGCGGCCATGTATCCTACAAAGGATATTATTGACAATGCCGTAAATTCAAAAGACCATACTACGCTTGTTGCCGCTGTTAAAGCCGCCGGCCTGGTTGAAACGTTGAAAGGCAAAGGCCCGTTCACCGTGTTCGCCCCAACTAACGAGGCTTTTAATAAACTGCCTGCCGGTACGGTTGATAACCTGGTAAAGCCTGAAAACAAAGCAACGCTTACCAAAATATTAACTTATCATGTGGTTGCCGGTAAAATGAGCGCTAAGGATTTAATGGCTAAAGCTAAATCAGCCAACCCGACTTTAACCACCGTGCAGGGCGAAAAGCTAACAGTTAAGGTTGATGCCGGTAAAGTTTACCTGGTTGATGCCAAAGGTGGAAAATCATGGGTGACGATTGCTGACGTTAACCAAAGCAATGGCGTTATCCACGTAATAAACACAGTTTTAATGCCTTAATTAACCAAATATAAGCGTAGTAAGGGGTCGGTATTTTGCCGGCCCTTTTTTGTTGGGCATAAGTCAAAAACTACCTTCGCTAACAAGTGTTGTATGTAAATTAATTATTTTTGCTTGTTAATTATTTGTGAACATGGGCATTATTCTTACCCAAATTGATAAGGTTGATACGATCACGAAAGACGATTTTATTAACAACTATTTAATACCGCGTAAACCTTTGGTTATACGCAAGGCCACACAAACCTGGCCTGCCCTGCAAAAGTGGACTTTTGAGTATTTGAAGGAAGTGGTAGGCGACCGTACCGTGCCGCTTTATGATAGCTCAAAGGCCGATCCGGCGGCACCGATAAACGCCTCGGCCGCTGAAATGAAGTTTGCGGATTATATTGATCTGATACAACAGCAGCCTACAGACCTGCGTATATTTTTGTTCGACCCGATAAAGTTTGCGCCCAAATTGCTGGATGATTACCGTTCACCGTCTGACCTGATGGGCGGCTTTTTGGATAAATACCCCAATATGTTTTTTGGCGGCGCAGGTTCAATAACTTTTTTGCATTACGATATTGACTTGGCGCATATTTTCCATACGCATTTTCACGGGCGCAAGCACATTATTTTGTTTGAGCAAAAGTGGAGCGAGCGTTTATACTGTATGCCGTTTGCTACCTACGCATTGGAAGACTACGATATTTCGAACCCTGACTTTGAAAAGTTCCCGGCGCTGGATGGAATTGAAGGGCAGGAAACCATACTGGAGCATGGCGAAACGCTGTTCATGCCTACCGGTTTTTGGCATTGGATGAAGTACCTGGACGGTTCGTTTTCCATTTCGTTGCGCGCCTGGGATAAATCATGGGCCATTAAAGCGCATAGCTTATATAACCTCACCGTACAGCGCAAGTTTGACGATTTTATGAAAGGCCGTTTTAAAAAACGTTATATGGACTGGAAGGAAGAGCTTGCGATTAAACGCGCTAACAAGGCACTGGCTGAAGGTAAACCCGTTTGAAAAGTTTAAACATAATAGTTGTAATAGGGATGTCATTTAAAGGTGATATCCCTATTTTATTTTCGGAATTAACTATTTGATAATATAAAAAGCCTAATTTTATACAATCCGGAAAAACATTTTATCCGGTTATTTGTATGGGTTTCAAACTTTCAGGTGTTGATACGGTTGAGCATATATCCGCTCCCGATTTTAAGAAGCATTATCTTGACGCTCGCCGTCCGCTGGTGATCAAAGGCCTTACCAATAGCTGGCCTGCGCGCGAAAAGTGGACCGCTGGGTACATGAAAGAAATTGTAGGCAGCAAAACCGTTCCGCTTTATGATAATTCGAAGGCTGATCCGGCAAAGCCAATCAATACTTCGGCAGCGGTAATGCCCTTTAATGAGTATATCGATCTGATCAAATCGCAACCAACTGAGCTGCGCATCTTCTTTTTTAACATTTTTAAGCACGCCCCGCAACTGCTGGACGATATTGTATTGCCGAAGGATTTGATGGGTGGTTTTATAGAAAGTATGCCGGCCATGTTCTTCGGTGGATCAAACTCGGTTACCTTTTTGCATTACGATATCGACCTTCCGCACATCTTCCACACTCATTTTGGTGGCCACAAGCATATTATATTATTTGAGAATAAGTGGAAAGATCGTTTATACTGTTTACCTAACGCTACTTATGCACTGGAAGACTATGATGTAGCTAATCCCGACATCAGCAAATTCCCGGCATTGGATGGGGTTGAGGGGCAGGAAGTATTTTTAGAACACGGCGATACGCTGTTTATGCCAACCGGTTACTGGCACTGGATGAAGTACCTGGACGGATCATTCTCACTCAGTCTGCGCGCTTGGGATGCCTCTATAACCCGTAAAGCGGCCAGCGTTTATAACCTGGCCGTAAAAGGTGGATTGGATAGTGTGTTGAAAATGGCCTTTAAAGAAAAATATGCCAGATACCGTGAGGGCGTAGCCATTAAACGTGCCGAACGCGCGCTTGCTGACGGCTTGCCGCTTTAACGTGGATCAATAAAGTATAACAAACAGGCAAATGCCTGAAAAATATAGCCCGGTTATGATTTGTCCTGATTTTTCAGCGCTCATCATAACCGGGTCTTTTTTATTGAAGTCGGCGTTCCATAGTTCTTTAACGGAGTATAATTTTCTGTCAGGCTGAAATAATTGCCTTATCACCCCCCAAAAGTAAAGGACACATATACCGATAAAACGCACGGCGCCAACCAGCATGTTAATAATCAGAGGGCCGAAAAATAGCTCGGTAAGAAATTGCCCCATTGTTTTATGATGAATGATCGCACACGATTAGCCACTCGCCCTTTATTTTGCGGAACCATAAGGTGAAGTAGCCGCCGGGCGCATCCTTTTCGCGTTTCAAGTTCCAGCCGCCTAATACAAAGGCGTTGGTTTTATCTATCAGGTTAACTTTTAATATTTTGAAGGTCAGGAAACCCATTGCTGCTTTATCGGGGTAGCCGCGCTTATAGTTATCCATGGTGTTTTGCCAGCCGTAGGTAACGCCGCTTTTGCCAACAAAGGTCAACGAATCTGATTTCCAGTAGGTTTGCATATACGCCTCAATGTCGCCGTTGTTCCAGGCTTCACGCTGTTTATCCATCACTTTGAGGATGGCCTGCTTGTCCTGTGCGTGTGTAACAATTACACTTAGAAGAAGTATAAATAGCGTCAAAAAACGTTTCATGCCCTAAAATAAAACAATTAATTCACATTAACCTTGTAGCTTTGTACCAAATTGGTTTATGGTATGAAGAAACATGTACTTTGTTTTGGAGAGGTTTTGTGGGACACTTTTGCCGATGGTAAAAAAGCCGGTGGCGCACCCATGAACGTGGCCCGCCACCTGGCCCAGCAAAAAGTTGAAGTTTCGTTTGCAAGCCGCATCGGTAACGATCAATCCGGAAAGGAACTTGCGCATTTCTTAAAGGAGAACGAGCTTTTTGGCGATAGCATACAATTTGATAATGAACTGCCAACCTGCGAGGTGACCGTTGAGTTGGATGCCGATAATCAGGCAACATACATTATACCCGAGCCAGTATCGTGGGATAATATCAAGGCTGAAAAAGGGCTTCGCAAGCACGCTAAAAAGGTATCGGCCATTGTATATGGCAGCCTGGCATCGCGCGGCAAAACCACCCGCGACACCTTGCGCACCTTGCTTGATGATTCAAAAGCACTAAAAATATTTGATGTTAACCTGCGTGCCCCGCACTTTGAGTTGGCTACCATTGAGAACCTGGCCGCCAAGGCCGATGTGGTGAAGATGAATGAGGAAGAAGCCATTTTACTGGTGGGTGCTAAGGATAGCGAGAACCTGCAGGAGCGCATCATCGAGTTTAAAAAGAAATATCATGTTAAAACTATATGTGTAACCCGTGGCGGCAAAGGCGCAATGGTGCTGCACGATGAAAAGTTTTATGAACACCCGGGCTTTAAGGTAGAGGTTGAAGATACCGTTGGTGCAGGCGACGCTTTTTTAGCAACTTTTATAAAAGGATTGTTAAAAGAAAAGCCGATGGATCAGGTATTGGAAAAAGCCTGCGCAGTAGGCGCTTACGTAACCACCAGGCGTGGCGCTAACCCGGAATATACTAAAGAGCAGATACGGGCAATACGCGCGGCGCTGTCTGAAGGTAAATAACCGCGGCATTGTCATACCTGTTTAACAAAAGCAGGGGGCTTAAACTTTTCAGAAAAAATATCCGTTAATTTAAGTTCAAGGAAAGGACAATTATGCGTGGTTATGGTTTTTCACAGTTTACACCCCGGCAGGTGCCCAAAGGCGGCTTTGACGAACTGCTGAAATTATTCCTTGAGTTGCTCAATTATACCTCGGGCGATGCCGAAGAAGCATTAGCCTGGTTAAACGAGCTGGATAAGCAATACAACATCACCAATGACAAATATGGCATGGGTGATTTTATTGACGAACTCAAGGATCGCGGCTACTTAAACGAAGACGGCCGCAGCGGGCAGTTCAGCATTACCGCTAAAACAGAACAGAGCATTCGCCAGTCAGCATTAGAGGAAATATTCGGCAAGCTAAAAAAATCAGGTAAGGGTAATCACCGCTCGCCCCAATCGGGGCAGGGCGATGAAAAGAACGCCGAACGCCGTGAATTTGAGTTTGGCGATAGTCTCGACCAGATCGATATGACGCAGAGCATCCACAATGCCCAGGTTAACCATGGCATTGGCGATTTTATGATGACCGAGCGCGACCTCGAAGTGGAGGAGATGGACTACAAAACCCTCACCTCAACCGTGCTGATGATCGATATATCGCACTCCATGATATTGTATGGAGAGGACAGGATAACTCCCGCCAAGAAAGTAGCCATGGCTTTGGCGGAACTTATCCGTACAAAATACCCTAAGGATACATTGGATATTGTGGTTTTTGGCAACGATGCCTGGCCAATCAATTTACAGGATTTGCCGTATTTGCAGGTTGGCCCGTACCATACCAATACCTACGCGGGTTTGCAATTGGCAACGGATATTCTGCGCCGCCGCAAAACACACAACAAGCAAATTTTTATGATAACCGATGGTAAGCCTACCTGCTTAAAGGAAGGTACGCGGTATTATAAAAACAGCATCGGGCTTGACCGAAAGGTTGTAAACAAAACGCTGAATATGGCCGCCCAGTGCAAACGCCTGAAAATACCGATCACTACGTTCATGATCGCTAAGGACCCATACCTGCAGCAATTCGTTCGCCAGTTTACCGAAACTAACGGCGGCAAGGCGTTCTACAGCTCGCTGAATGGTTTAGGCGAATATATATTTGAAGATTATATCAGGAACAGAAGAAGGACAGTGAGATAGTCTGAACCTGAATTTACAGAATTTTGGAATGGGCAGAATTTTTGAGCTCCTTGTTTGAATGAAGGATTTAAAAAATTTATAATAATCATAGAATCACACTGCCTATAAAAGCGCATCGGTGAAATCAAAAATCAATCGGTGCAATCATAAAATAATAATGAGTAAATTACTGGAAATAAAAACACTTGGCCAGCTAAAGCAAACAGATTACCGCAGCCGCTCGGTTAAGGATGAGTTAAGGGCTAATCTGATAGCACAGCTACAAAAAAGTGAGGATGGATTTGAAGGGATTATCGGTTTTGAGGATACCGTTATTCCTGACCTGCAGACGGCTATTCTGTCGCGCCATAACATATTACTATTAGGTTTACGCGGGCAGGCTAAAACGCGTATCGCACGTTTGCTGGTTAACTTGCTTGATGAGTATACGCCGTACATCGAGGGATCAGAATTATACGATGATCCCCTGAACCCGATCTCCTGGTACGGCCATAGCATTGTTACCGAAAAGGGCGACGATACCCCGATTGCCTGGCTGCACCGCTCCGAGCGTTATACTGAGAAACTGGCTACACCTGATGTTACGGTTGCCGATTTAATTGGTGATGTTGACCCTATCAAGGCCGCTACCATGAAGCTCACGTATTCGGACGAGCGGGTGATCCACTTCGGTTTGATACCGCGTGCGCACCGGGGCATCTTCGTGATTAACGAGTTGCCCGATTTACAGGCACGCATCCAGGTATCGCTGTTCAACATCCTGCAGGAAAAAGATATACAGATCCGTGGTTTTAAACTGCGCCTGCCGCTTGATTTGCAATTCGTGTTCACCGCAAACCCGGAGGATTATACCAACCGTGGTTCGATAGTAACGCCGCTGAAAGACCGTATTGAAAGCCAGATACTGACGCACTATCCGCGTTCTGTTGAGATCTCACGTAAAATTACCCAGCAGGAAGCGCTGCTGACTTCGGAGCAAAAAACAGCTATTGAAGCCGACGGATTGGTGAAAGACCTGGTAGAGCAGATCGCTTTTGAGGCACGTAACTCCGAGTATATCGATAAAAAATCGGGCGTGTCTGCACGGTTAACTATATCGGCTTATGAAAACCTGATCAGTAATGCCGAGCGACGCATGATTATCAACCGCGAAGCCAGTACCTTTGTACGCATTACCGACTTTTTAGGGGTTATCCCGGCGATTACCGGTAAAATAGAGTTGGTTTACGAGGGCGAGTTGGAAGGCCCGGCGAAAGTGGCCAACCTGCTGATCGGCAAAGCCATCAAAACTTTAATGCTGACCTTCTTCCCTGATCCGGAGAAAGCCAAAAAATCGAAATCGCCTAACCCGTATGCCGAAATAGTGAATTGGTTTGGTAACGGAAACACTATTGCATTGATTGATGACTTGCCCGCTGCTGAATACAAAAAACTGCTCAACCAAGTGCCGGGATTGAAAGCATTTGTGAAACAGTTCCATCCTCGACTGAGCGAAAACCAGCAATTGCTGCTGATGGAGTTTGTGCTGCATGGTTTGGCCGAGTTTTCGCAATTGAACAAAGGTTTTCTGGATAATGGCTTTGCCTTTTCGGACATGTTCAACAGTTTGTTTAATTTGCAGCCCGACGACGAGGACGATGATTTAGACCTCGACGACGATAGGTATAACAATTAACATGCAAGCAAAGATCCTGACCGTCACCTTAATTAGTATTGTACTTTTAGTAGCCGATGTATACGTAATAAGCGGTATAAGGGGGGCATTCCCTAAATGGCGGTTTGTACAAAAAAAGAGTTTTACTACCATCTTTTTAACCCTTTCGGTACTGCTCATTATTGCGCTGTATGTGGGGGTTTATATAAAAATAAACGTTGGCGTGCGTGCCGCACTGATGCTGGTGTTTTTTTTACAGGCTATTGTTAAGGCGGTATTTGTGCTGTTTGTTTTTATGGATGATATCAGGCGTTTCATCAAACGCTTGTTCATTCGCGATAAAAAGCAACCGGAGGAAGTACCCGCGCCGGTTAACGAGCCGGAGAATAAGCTGCCAGCTATACCCCGCTCAGAATTTCTGTTGAAAGCCGGTTTGCTGGCCGGTATGGTACCGCTGGCGGCCATGGGCTATTCATCCATGACAAGCGTGTACGACTACCAGGTACGCCGCCGCAAATTATACCTGCCCAATTTGCCCAAAAAATTTGACGGGTTACTGTTAGGGCAGATATCAGACATTCACTCCGGTAGTTTTTATAAAAAGAAGGCTGTTTTAGGCGGTGTAGAAATGCTGCTTGCCGAAAAACCTGACCTGATATTTTTTACCGGAGACCTGGTGAACGACATAGCGCCCGAAATGCGCGATTACCAGGACATATTCAGCAAAGTAAAAGCACCGCTGGGTGTGTTCTCCACGCTGGGTAATCATGATTATGGTGATTATGCCTGGTGGCCTGATGCCGCGGCGAAAAAGAAGAACCTCGACGACCTGAAAGCCACGCACAAAAATATGGGTTGGGATTTGCTGATGAATACCCATCGCCGCCTGAAGGTTGATGGTGAGGAAATAGGCATTTTAGGGATCGAGAATTGGGCGGCTATCAGCCGTTTTCCGCGTTATGGCCGTATGGATCTGGCTACAAAAAATACTGATGACTTGCCGGTAAAACTACTGCTCTCGCATGACCCCTCGCACTGGCGCGCCGAAGTGTTGCCAAAATATCCGCAGATTGATGCCATGTTCTCAGGCCATACCCACGGGATGCAATTCGGCGTACGTACCGAGGAGTACCAGTGGAGCCCGATAAAATATGTGTATAACGAGTGGGCCGGCCACTACCATGAAAATAACCAGCAATTATATGTAAATGTGGGCTACGGCTTTATTGGTTATACCGGGCGTATTGGTATTTTGCCCGAGATAACGATATTTGAATTAAAAGCCGGGCACGATCCAAACCCTGCGTGGATATAAAACCGCCACCGGCCGTATCAACCAAATGAAAAAACTGCTCCAGCCGGTGCTCAACTTTTTGCTTTTCAGCAATGTATTTATGGCCTTGTGCGCCGTGGCCCAGGCGTTAGTAACGTTTCATTTAATCGGCTCAAAACCTGTTTACCCGGTGCTGGCGCTGCTGTTCACTTCAACACTTGGCATTTATAACTTCTGTATCCTGATAACCCGGCCTAAAGCGCCCATGCAATCGCCATATGTGCGGGTACGCTGGTTTTTTAGTCATTACAGGTTAATGGTTTCATTCACCATTATCTGCCTGCTGTCACTTATTCCGTTGTTTTTTATGGTAACGCTGCCGTCAAAATTGTTATTGGTTTTTATGGGAACGTTATCTGTGTTATATGGACTGCCATTGTTTACACTGGGTTCGCAAAAGTTTGGCTTACGCAATATACCCGGCTTAAAGGCCATATTGATAACCGTAGTGTGGGTAGCCAGTTGTGTGCTGCTGCCTGTGTTAGAAGCGCAGGGTCGGCATCTTACCGATATTTCCATGCGCGATACGGTGATCCTGGCTGCTAAGCGTTTTTTGTTCATCGGGGCTTTAACCGTACCATTTGATATCCGCGATCTATTTCAGGACAGGCAAACCGGGCTTAAAACCATCCCCGTTGTTTGGGGCGAACGGAAGGCTTATCTCTTTTGTCAGGTTTTGCTGGCGGGTTACATATTGCTGCTGTTCATGTTCCGGCATAATGGTTTCAATGCCGACTTTTTCGGGCTCACACTAACCGCCCTGCTCACCGGCTGGCTTATATTTAAATCAACCTGGGAGAAAAACGAATACTATTATTTCTTTTATCTCGATGGGGTGCTCATATTGCAATATGTAATGGTGCTCGCTTTTAGCATGCTGAAAACCTATGGCGGCTAACTATAACAACACGGCCTGGTTTTATGATAGCCTTGCCCGGCTGGTGTTTGGCAGCACGCTAAAAAGTTCGCAAAAGCATTTGCTACCGCTGGTGCCTAAAAACGCACGGATATTAATTGTAGGCGGCGGCACCGGGCAAACGCTCGAAGATCTGGCCAACCTGCAATATGAAGGTTTGGATATCACTTTCGTGGAAATATCCGCTAACATGACTGCCCTTGCGCAAAAACGTAATGCAGGTAATAACCGGGTAACTTTTATTGTGGACGCTATAGAGCAAGTGCAGTTAGCCGCCAATTTTGATGTGATAATTACCGGCTTTTTATTTGATAATTATCCCGATGCTGATCTGCCCTTAACATTTGATCATATCAATTCCGCTTTAAAACCCGGCGGCCTGTGGCTCAATACCGATTTTCAGCTTACCGGCAAATGGTGGCAGCCGTTGTTACTGAAAAGCATGTATACATTTTTCAAAATGTTCAGCCCGATACCGGTAAGTAAGTTGCCTGACGTGAGCAGGGTTTTTGCCTTACATGGATATAACGCTATAGCAAGTGCAACTTTTTACGGCGATTTTATTTTGACAAGGGCTTATAAAAAGCTTTTAAAAAATTAATTATCCTGTCATTTCGAGCGACAGCGAGAAATCTCTTGAGGTATTCCTACAGTTCGTTACCTGTCCTGAATTTCTTTTGAGCGATCAAAAGAAACAAAAATCGCCGGCTACGTCCTGCCCGGTGAAAGTTTCTGCTTTGGCTACGCCTGTGCTACTCCGGGCATTCCTGATGCCGGACATTGAGCTTATTTACGGTTTGTGATTAATACATTCAACTTCAGTCATAGAATCAAATAAAAAAGCGTGGGCCTGCCGGAAAACCGGGCCGGGAGTATGGCCTGTGCGGATGAAGGTTGACTTCGGTTACTTTGTGTCTAAAACTAAGTAACTGGCCTATGCGGCCAAGAGCAGGCTAACGATAATTAAAGTAAATCCGTTGATCAAAGCACCTCAATATAGTGAATCAATTATTTAATTAAGCCTGTTGCGTACTCATATATTTCTAACCATATCGATTCCGATTTTTCACCTCTCAATATTGCCTTAGCTTCTGCTATACAGCCTCCCATCAGCTCGATATGCCTAATTATTGGAAATTCAAATAGTGCAGGTAAGTTGTAAGAAATATCCCTTTTAGGTTGCTTAACAATTTTCCATTTTAGTTGCGGGTGCGTGTTGATTATTAATTTTGAAATAAGCAGCGATAAATCAGCAACTATCGCCAATCCCCTATTTGTAATAATGGCATCTCCCTCTTTTAACTCTGAAAATACGGGCTTCTTAAGGATATAAGTTATTTTTTTAGATACTCTTTCAATATCATTTTTATGATCGCCTGTTAAACTTTCATCGATACAAGTAAGTAAATAATCTACCCTATCATCTTTTACAGACATAAGCCAATCAAAATAAGTCTTAGCTTGTTTTGTGGTCCACAGACGGGCCTTAATCGCTGAAACTTCCTCTGGTGGTATAAACAGAATATAATCTTTCATATTATCAATGGTGAATCAAGCCCCTCTCAAAAACCATATTATTTAATGTAGTATGTCTATTCCATATTCGCATTTTCCACATGCTCCGGTAACCTCGGTGCAAAGTAGGTAAGTATAGCTTTAGCTTGTTTCAGATTCACCACTTCCATTAATTCCTCTTGCTTGGCCTCACGTATCTTTTTAACGGATTTAAAGTATTTCAGCAGTTTCTCGGCAGTGGTTTTGCCTATGCCTTCTATCAGTTCCAACTCGGTGGCCAGGGTACCTTTATCCCGCTTTTTGCGGTGAAAGGTGATACCGAAACGGTGTGCTTCGTCGCGCAGTTGCTGAATTACTTTCAGCGTTTCCGATTTTTTGTCGAGATATAACGGGTATTGATCGCCGGGATAATAGAGTTCTTCCAGTCGTTTGGCAATGCCTATAACCGTTACCTGTTTTTCGATACCCAGCAGCTTGAGGCTTTTCATGGCCGATGATAACTGGCCCTTGCCACCGTCAATAATAATCAACTGTGGTAGTTCGGTGCCCTCATCCAGCATACGGCGGTAACGGCGGTGTACGGCCTCTTCCATGGTTGCAAAGTCATTAGGACCTTCAACGGTTTTTACGTTAAAGTGGCGGTAATCCTTTTTTGATGGTTTTGCATCCTTAAATACCACAATGGCCGAAACCGGGTACTTACCCTGAAAGTTAGAGTTATCAAAGCACTCAATATGGCGTGGTAGCTGGTTCATCCGTAAATCCTTCATCATCTGCGTAAGCAGGCGCTCGGTGCGTACTTCAGGGTTCAGCTTTTCGTATTGATCTATCTTTTCGCGTTTAAAGAATTGTACATTCTTTTGCGACAGGTCAAGCAGCTTTTTCTTTTCTCCCAGCTTGGGTACAGTGAATTTTATGCTGGCATCTTCCAGGTGCACATCAAACGGAACAATGATTTCTTTGGAATGGCTGTTATATCGGCTTCTAAACTCAAATATGGCCAGGGTAAGCAGCTCCTCGTCGCTTTCATCGAGGCGCTTTTTCAATTCAATGGTTTGCGTTTGGATAATGGTGCCATTCATCACCTTTAAAAAGTTAACAAAGGCATATTTCTCTTCGGACGCGATGCTGAATACATCCACATCCGTGATAGACGAGTTTACTACGGTTGATTTACTTTGGTATTTCTCCAGCAGATCGTACTTGCGTTTGAGCTTGTGCGCCAGCTCAAAATTCATGTCAGCAACGGCGGCATCCATTTCGGCTTTCATTTCACGTACTACATTGTTGATCTTGCCATTCAGAATGTCCTTTATTTCCTCTATGCTGTTATCGTAGTCCTCTTCCGTCTGAAAATTCTGACAAGGGCCTTTGCAGTTACCCAATTGGTATTCCAGACAAACCTTGAATTTTCCTTTGTCAATGTTCTCGCGGGTTAGCGCAAGGTTGCAGGTACGCAGGGGATAAGTTTCACGTATCAGATCCAGTATGGTGTGCATCATGCTTACCGAGGCGTAAGGGCCAAGGTATTTAGAGCCATCCCGCACAATGCGGCGGGTCCAAAAGATGCGTGGAAAGTTTTCGTTCTTGATGATGATCCAGGGATAGGTCTTATCATCCTTCAGCATCACATTGTAGCGCGGCTGATGCTTCTTGATCATGCTGTTCTCCAGCAGCCAGGCATCCACCTCGGTATCAACAATGGTAAAGGTGATGTTGCGTATTTTTGATACCAGCACCCGCGTTTTGGCATTCACGTTCAAATCCTTATTAAAGTAGGATGTAACGCGGTTGCGCAAATCTTTAGCCTTGCCGATGTAGATCAGTTCGTTCTCGCTATCCCAAAACTGGTATACACCCGGCCGGTGTGGTATATTCTTTAGTGCTGCTCTGTAATCAAATCGCTCCATTAGCCCCCTAACCCCCTAAAGGGGGAATCAGATAAATAATATTGTTAACGCAAAAAAGCGGTGTTTGATGCAAAAATATAAAATTCGGAGCCTAAAATTCCAGCCGCTCTTCTACCCCGGTGCTATCAGGTTGCTGCTGCTGGTGGTACGATTTACAATCCAGCGTTATACTCACTCCCGATTTCGGCGGATCAAAGTCGACATTCTTTTTGATGCCTAATGCCTGGTTAGCATAAACCTTTTGCATGTATAATGCGAATATCGGCAGCGCGGTATTTGCCCCTTCACCCAGGTTGGTTGAGCGGAAGTGTATATCGCGGTCCTCACAACCTGTCCAAACGCCGGTTACCAATTGTGGTGTTATGCCGATGAACCAGCCATCGGAGTTTGATTGCGTAGTACCGGTTTTACCGCCTATAGGGTTGGTTAGTTTATATTTTGAACGCAAGCGCCAGCCTGTACCTTCATCAACCACGCCCTTCAGCATATAGGTCATTACGTAAGCGGTTTGCTCGTTAAGCGCCTGGCGTACGGTAGCGTGGTGGTCGTACAATACGTTACCGTTCTTGTCTTCAATACGCAACAGGAAGGTTGGTTCCGTCCATACGCCATGGTTGGCAAAGGCTGAATAGGCGCCGGTCATATCAAATACTGAGGCATTAAATGTACCCAAACATATAGATGGGTAAGGCCCTATATCCGGACTATTTACCCCCATTTTTTTGATCAGATCCATTACCGGCTGTGGTTTAACCTCGTTCATTACATATGCGGTAATGTAATTTTGAGAGTTCGCCAAAGCCTTGCGCAGGGTTAGTACTCCCGGTATAGTGCCTGTTGAGCGCGGTGTCCACGGTTCGCCGTAACCGGTGATGGTTACGGGTACGTTGGCTACCTCCATACAAGGTGAAAAGCCGGCATCAACAGCAACTGCATAAGTAAATGGTTTGGCCGTAGAGCCCACCTGGCGGGTACCCATACGCACCTGGTCATACTTAAAGTGCTCAAAGTTGGTGCCACCAACCCAGGCCTTAATGTAGCCGGTTGTTGGGTCCATGCTCATCATGGCATTGCGCAGCATCATTTTATGGTAAACGATGGAGTCAATAGGCTTCATCGTGGTATCGATATCACCTTTCCAGGTAAACAGGCTCATTTTAGCAGGAGTATTAAAATCTTCCTTTATCTCTTCGTCTGATTTTCCGGCCAGTTTAAGCGCTTTGTATCTGTCGCTGCGCTGCATGCCCTGTTTTAGCAGTAGCTGGAAATTATTGATACCTTTCCACAGGCTGCGGCCTTTCCAATGATTATTGAATTGGGCCTGCAGGTTACGCATGTATTCCTTCTGTGCCTCTTCGGCATAGCGCTGCATGGTAGCATCAATAGTGGTGTAAATTTTTAAACCATCGCGATCCAGATCATACGGAACGTCGCCCTCTTTAAATATTGATTTGTCGACTAATATCTTTTGTACTTCTCTTTTCAGTATCGCCCTGAAATACGGTGCCGAACCCTCGTTATGGTTAATGGGGTGAAAGCTCAGGCCAAGCGGTTTTTGCTTAAATTCTTCAACCTGCCCATCGCTCAGGTAACCTACCTGTGCCATGCGGCGCAGCACCAGGTTACGGCGGTTAATGGCATTATCCGGGTGATTGATAGGGGAGTAGATGCCCGGCCCGTTTACCATACCTACCAGTAATGCCGCCTGATCGGGCGTTAATTTATCAGGTGTGGTGTTGAAATATGTTAAAGCGGCCGATTTAATGCCGAATACGTTGTAAGCGCCAAAGTCAACCGTATTGAGATACATGGTGATGATCTCTTCCTTGGTATAGTGGCGTTCTATTTTAACTGCGGTTATCCATTCCTGTAGTTTTTGGATGATCCGCTTGAACGGATTATGCGCACGTTCCGAAAAAAGGTTAAGCGCCAATTGCTGGGTAATGGTACTGCCGCCTTGTTTCTTGCCAATCAGGTTATAAAAAATAATGCTGAACGTACGGTTAAAGTCGATACCGGAGTGATCGTAAAAGCGCGCGTCTTCAGTAGCTACCAGCGCGTTTATCACGTAAGGAGATATCTCTTTGTAAGTAACGTTGGTACGGTTTTGCACAAAGTAGGTACCGAGTATTTGTTTATCTGATGATATGACCTGCGATGCCAGGTTGCTCTTCGGGTTTTCCAGATCGCGAAAGGATGGTAGTTGCCCGAATATGCCGAATGCCGTAAGCAGCAGCATAATAACTACGAATGAGAAACAAGCAATTACAAAGCGCCATATATACCAGTTATACCTGAGGGTATCCTGTGGTGAAAGTTTTACGATCATTTTCTTATCTAAAAATTATCCTGGTAATACTCCTTATAAGTATCCAGTAGTTTTCCGTCGGCTAATTTATCCAGATTTTGCTGTGTGATGATAAAGAAAGTGTATTTATCTTTTGGCACCTTCATTATCTCCGGCATCAAAGGTATAATGTTGCGCGCATATTCCTTAGCCTCGCCTACGGTATAAAACCGGCCGACATAAATAAGCTGGTTATCTCCGGATTGTTTTAGCTGATGCCTTATACGCACGCCCTGGTACCGGGTACGGTTAAACTGCCCTACACCAAAACGTGATGAAGCTAAATTAGTTGTGCGCGAACCTACGCTTATCACAAAATAGTAATTGGTGCTATCGCTCTCGTTAAACGGATAAGCTTTTTTAGGCGTTACCGGAGTATTTACGCTATCGGTTTTAGGCTGAATTACGTCTGGTTGTTTGGCTATTACCGGATCAGGCTTTTTAACCGCAAGGCTATCTGCTGGCTTGGCAACCGCAACAGGCTTTTCCACTTTGGGTTTCTCTACGCGTTTATCCGCAACCGTAGCAAACTCGGTAACCAGCGGGCCCACTTCTTCGGGCGCGAATGGTATATAATCAGGGTCACTATCCAGTATGGCAAACCGGCGTGCGGCCATTTCATTGCTGTTAGCATTGATAAAAGCAAGGTGCTGCCCAACCAGTGGCGTTATCAGCCTGTCGGCAGGATAAGTGTTCACAATGCTTTGCAGGTCGGCCTTAAACGGATCAACCTTTACCTGCCTGCCACGGGCCAGCGCGCGCAGGTATTGTAGTTGGGCCGATAGCTTATTGTTAGGGTATTGTTGCATCAGGGCATCCACCTGCTGCATAACTTCGGGGTACTTACGTTGCGCATACAGTTCATACACCTCGTTATATAAAGCGTTAAAGCTTGCATCGGCATCGTTAATGCGTTTGGCATAATCCGGGTCTAAGATCACCTTCGCATATGGCGAATCGGCAAAATCCTTTAGCAACCGGTTCTTGTATTCATCAGCTCGCGTTAACTGATTAGTGCTGGTATACAACCGGTACAGGCTGTAATAAATGGCCGCCCGGTTTGAGTTATCAGGGAAACGTTTTAATATTAATTCATAGGTAGCGATGGCTTCTTTAGGATCCTCAATAACATCGCGGTAAAAATTGGCTATCTCAAACAAGGCATTATAAATACGGATGTTCGATTGGTTAACCATTGCCGGGTTTACCGGGATAGTTTGCAGCAATTGCTGCCGGTAATCAGCCGTAGCCATATTGTTTTGTGTTTGCTGCAACTGGTTTTGCACCGCGTTGGGGTTGGCTGTTTGCGAGTTATTTACCGTTAAATTGGCGGTACTGCGCTGGCTGCGGCGCCAGTTATCCTCCAGTTTGCGGTTGCCCCAGCGTTGTTTAAAGGTGGCGAAGCCCGAACCAACCGCCGCGTTATTATAAAAATAGAAGTTACCACCGGTTGGCGTGCTTGCCCTGGGGTTTTGCATGTTACTTATCTCCAGCGGAACAGCGGTAGGTGCCGTGGCCGATTTCGGATCGGCTGATGTAACCTGGGTGCTTAGCTGCTGTAGCAGCAGGTAGCGATTAACCATACTGTCAACCATATTGGTTCGGGCCGGCTCCGGCAGGCGGGCCAGCATTTGCAAAGTGTCCTCATGGGCAATAATGCTCAGGTTTGCGGTAAGCTGCTGTAGGTTATCCGTCTTTTTACGGATGGCCGCGTAGCCCGGATAGGTAGGCGACAGGTTGGCCAGTGTGCTGTCGTAGTAATTTTTAGCATCCGGATAGTTGGTCTTATCCTTAAAATATATATCGGCCAGGCGCAGGTAGGCTAAGCCTTTCTGCTGCTGGTTTTGGTCACTGGCGGCTATTGCCAGGCGATAATTTTCAACGGCTTTGTCTATATTTTTTTCGGTATAATATATCTGGCCAATGTGGTAATATATCTGATCAGTAAACTCCTGGTTATTGCTATTGCGCAGCAGGCTCCGCAGCCTGTCAATACGACTTATTTTTACCCCATCGCGCATGTCTTCAATACGTATGCGGTTCAAGTCAGCATTAAAGGCCATTTCAAAAGGCGCATTGCTGTTTACTATCCGGGTGTAAGTGCTTACAGCTTCGGCTGGTTTGCTGTTCAGTTCCTGCAACTGGGCTAAAATAAAACGCCAGCGTGCCCTGTACTGCGAACTATTGGCAAATTCCACTGCTTGTACAGCCATCGCTTCGGCATTGGTATAATCGCGGGTATCTATATAATATTGCAGCGCAGTAGCATAAACATCGGCTGTAATATCCTTTTTAGGGTTGATGCTGCGCAGGGCGGTATCAATTTCGGGTTTGGCTTCCTTATGCTGGTTTAGCATCATCATACTGCGGGCTTTCCATACGCGGGCTTCCTGCAGCAATTCAGGCTTTTCGCGATGCGATCTTAAAACATAATCACAATACTCCTGCGCGTTAAAGTACTGCCTGCCGAGGTAATTAGCCTTACCAAGCAGCAGGTAGGCATCTCCAACGTAATTGCTTTGCTCCTTAAAGTTGATGATGTAGTTGCCTTTTTCTATTACAGCGGTAAGCTCCTTATCGCCCTCCGCAGTGCCGGCAGTATCAGGGTAAACGCGCAGCAGCTCGCTGTAATCATCAATAAACGCAGCGGCGTAAGCCTCCTGTTTTTGGTTGAGCAGCTCGCGGGCGTTAAACAATATGTTATAGTGTGCAGTGAGGTTTTGCAGCCGGCGGTTAAGCGGAGTTTTCTTCTCGAGCGTACAAGCCGCGGCCAGGAATACCGCAAAAAGTATCAGTATGGTATGTTTTATTGATGCCGGTTTATGCACAGAAGAATAGATATACGAATGCTTTGCTAAAATAAATAAATACTATACACCAATATTAAATAAATTTGCACCATGGCCCAAAACGAACCCAACCAGTCCGATCAGGCAGGCAAAGGCATGAGCAACTATGCCAAATACACTGGCATTGCTGTACAAATGATCGTCATCATTGGTGGTATGGCTTACGCCGGCTATAAAATTGATGAAGTAAACAAACACAATGTACAGTGGGTTACCGCTGTAATGGCACTGGCCGGGGTTTTCATTTCTTTGTACCTTGTCATCAGGGCTGTAAAAAACTGATATGCTGCGCACCTTAACCTCATTCATCATATTTAGCGTTTGCCTGGCGTTGCCGCCTGCCGTATTGGTGTATACGGGTAATACCAAGTGGGTGTTGCCGCAATTTTGGGGCATCTTTGTGCTGATAACCGCCTTA
This sequence comes from Mucilaginibacter roseus, assembly GCF_021215455.1. Lineage (GTDB taxonomy): Bacteria > Bacteroidota > Bacteroidia > Sphingobacteriales > Sphingobacteriaceae > Mucilaginibacter > Mucilaginibacter roseus. Next base: position 176,876 of record NZ_JAJPWV010000006.1, read on the forward strand.
ACGCTTATGCTGATTGTAGCCGTATCGCTCATACAAAAACGGCATCCGGAGATGTATGCGCAAACTTTCCTGATCATGACGGTTGCCAAAATGGTTTTGAGCATGGCGCTGGCTCTTTTTTTTTCCATAAAATTCAAGGTTGACAGCGTAGTTTTTGTGCTCAATTTCTTTTATGTATATTTCTTAAATACCATCTTTGAAGTTTTGGTTTTGTTACGTAACTTGCGCAACCAAATTGAAAAGTGAAAAACACTCATTTAATGAATTTTAGCCACATTTTGAACTCAAAAAAAACCGCTCTGAGCTTGATTTTAGGCGTTTTTTTGACTTTTTGCGCTTGTAAAACTTTTGCGATACAACACGAGGAACACGCAGAAGAGGTAAAGAACGCAGAAACCGAAGCTTTTAATCCAACCACCGCCATCCTCGAACACATCAGCGATTCGCACTACTGGCATGTGGTAGGTGAAACCTCAATTCCGCTGCCGGTTATATTATATACTGACAAGGGTGTGGAGTTCTTTTCATCGGCTGCTTTTCATCATGGTACTGAGGCTCACCAGGGTCAGTTTTATACCTATAAATTAGTAGAGGATAAAATTAAAGCGGTTGATGCCAATGGCGAGGTTGACAAAGAGGCCTCATCTCATGTTTACGATTTTTCGATCACCAAGAACGTAGTTGCTATGTGGATAGCGGGATTGCTTATCCTGATCATCTTCATGTCCGTTGCGTCATCATACAAAAAACGTGAAGGCAAAGCGCCTAAAGGTTTACAGTCGCTGGTTGAACCGATCATCATGTTCGTGCGCGACGAAATTGCCAGGCCAAATATCGGCCGTGGTTACCAGCGCTATATGCCTGTATTGTTAACCATATTCTTTTTTATATGGATGAACAACCTGTTGGGCCTGGTGCCATTGTTTCCGGGTGGCGCTAACGTTACGGGTAATATCATGTTCACCTTTGTAATGTCGGCCATAGTTATGCTGGTTGTTAACTTCAGCGCCAACAAGTACTACTGGAAGCACATCTTTTTACCTGATGTACCGGTATGGCTGTATCCGATCATGATCCCGGTTGAGTTGATCGGTGTTATATCAAGGCCGTTCGCGTTGATGATTCGTTTATACGCCAACATCTCTGCGGGCCACATTATTGTGTTGAGCTTAATATCATTGATATTCATCTTCAAATCAATCGCGGTTGCGCCAATATCTATCGTGTTTGTATTGTTTATGGACGTGCTGGAGTTACTGGTTGCTTTCCTGCAGGCATTTATTTTCACCATGCTTACAGCGCTGTTCATCGGTACCGCGGTTGAGGATCATCATTAATTAATATCTGCAAACAATTATATAATTATATTTAACTTTTAAAATTTAAAAACATGACTGGAAGTATTGCTGCATTAGGTGCAGGTTTAGCAGTTATCGGTGCCGGTTTAGGTATCGGTCAGGTTGGTGGCAAAGCCATGGAAGGTATCGCTCGTCAGCCAGAAGCTGCTTCAAAAATCCAAACTGCCATGATCATTGCTGCAGCTCTTATCGAGGGTGTTGCTCTGTTCGGTGTGGTAGTTGCCCTGTTAGGTAAATAATTTACCGCAAAAAGAAACAGTAGAGCCCGGAGCGATTGGCAACGGGCTTTATTTAAAAGTTAAAACGTACTCGAAATCTCTCTTTTAGATATATAATGGAACAATTATTCGAAGGTTTGTTAAATGACCATTTAGGATTTGTAGTTTGGGCAGCGGTTGCCTTTATCCTGTTATTGATATTACTGGGTAAGTTTGCCTGGAAACCAATTATGCAGGCCATTACCGACCGTGAGCGTTCAATTGAAGACGCCCTGCTTAAAGCCGAGGCTGCAAAAGAAGAAATGGCCCGCCTTACCGACGAGAACGAAGCTTTACTTAAAAAAGCACGTGCCGAGCGCGACTTGATCCTGCACGAAGCCCGTAAGGTAAAAGAGCAAATGATTCATGATGCCCGTGACCTGGCCCAGAAAGAAGGCGCGCGTATGCTGGAGCTTGCCCGTATCGAGATCAACAACCAGAAAGCTATTGCCCTGGCCGATGTTAAAAACCAGGTAGCAAGCCTTTCGCTTGAAATTGCGGAGAAAGTGTTGCGTAAGCAATTTGAAGATCAGGCTAAGCAAGATGAATTGGTTGCCGATTTATTGAAAGAAGTTAAGTTAAAATAGATATAAGACGTTAGATAAGAGATGTGAGATCGAAAAATGTTTCTCAAATCTCAAATCTCAGATCTCATCGCTAAATAAAATATGTCAGAACTAACAGTAGCATCCAGGTACGCCAAATCACTCATTGACCTTGCGGAGGAGCAAAACGCGGTTGATGCGGTTAAAGCGGATATGGATTTCTTTCTGCAAACATTGAAGCAGAACCCGGAGCTGAGCGCCGTTGTAGCTAACCCGATCATATCACACAGCAAAAAGACCGCTATATTGAACAGTCTTTTTGGTAGCAAGGTAAACGCGTTAACTACAGGCTTTTTCACCATTATGGTTAACAAGGGCCGCGGTGAGGTTTTACAGGCTACTGCTAACGAATATATAAATCAGTACAACGTAAAACGCAATATCATCAAGGCTAAGGTAACCTCGGCTACCCCGCTTTCATCAGCCAACAGGCAACAGCTTACCCTGGAGGTAGAGCAGGCCACCGGCAGTAAAGTGATATTGGTTGAAAAGGTTGACCCTACGCTGATTGGCGGCTTTGTGCTTGCTGTTGGCGACAGGCAGATAGACACCAGCATTGCTGCTGACCTGAAACGCCTGAAAAAAGATTTTGCTCAAAAGACAGTTTAATATTTACTCAAAAACACCAATAAAAGAAATAAAATGGTAGAGGTAAGACCAGACGAAGTATCAGCCATCCTGCGTCAGCAACTGGCAGGCTTCAAGTCAGAATCCGAACTGGAAGAAGTAGGTACCGTATTGCAAATAGGCGACGGTATTGCCCGTGTTTACGGATTAACAAAAGTACAATCAGGTGAGCTGGTTGAGTTTGACAATGGCCTGCAAGGCATTGTACTTAACCTTGAAGAAGATAACGTAGGTGTGGTATTGCTTGGTTCGTACGAAGGTATTAAAGAAGGTGATACTGTTAAGCGTACCAGCAAAATCGCTTCACTTAAAGTAGGCGAAGGCATGCTTGGCCGTGTGGTTGATACCCTGGGTAACCCTATCGATGGTAAAGGCCCTATAACCGGCCAAACCTATGATATGCCTTTGGAGCGTAAAGCACCGGGTGTAATTTACCGCCAGCCGGTAACTGAGCCATTGCAAACCGGTATCAAAGCTATTGACGCGATGATCCCAATCGGCCGCGGCCAGCGTGAGTTGGTTATTGGTGACCGCCAAACCGGTAAAACTGCGGTTTGTATCGATACCATCATCAACCAAAAAGAATTTTATGATGCCGGCCAACCGGTTATCTGTATATATGTTGCCTGCGGTCAGAAAGCTTCAACCGTAGCTAACATTGTGCGTACTTTAGAAGAGAACGGCGCTATGGCTTACTCAATAGTAGTAGCTGCTAACGCTTCTGACTCTGCGCCGATGCAATTCTTTGCGCCATTTGCTGGTGCAGCTATCGGCGAGTACTTCCGTGATACAGGCCGCCCTGCTTTGATCATCTATGATGATCTTTCAAAACAGGCTGTTGCTTACCGTGAGGTATCCTTATTACTTCGTCGCCCACCGGGCCGTGAGGCTTACCCGGGTGACGTGTTTTACCTGCACAGCCGCTTACTGGAGCGTGCCGCTAAGATCAACTCGAATGATTCGATCGCAAAAGCGATGAACGACCTACCTGAATCATTGAAAGATGTGGTTAAAGGTGGTGGTTCATTAACCGCACTGCCTATCATCGAAACACAAGCGGGTGACGTATCAGCATACATCCCAACCAACGTGATCTCGATCACTGACGGTCAGATCTTCCTGGAGTCGAACCTGTTCAACGCGGGTGTTCGTCCGGCTATCAACGTAGGTATCTCGGTATCTCGTGTAGGCGGTAACGCGCAGATCAAATCAATGAAGAAAGTTGCCGGTACTTTAAAGCTTGACCAGGCACAGTACCGCGAGCTTGAGGCATTCTCAAAATTCGGTTCAGACCTTGATGCTTCAACTAAAAGCGTGTTAGATAAAGGCGCTCGTAACGTTGAGGTGTTAAAGCAAGGCCAATACTCACCGGTATCAGTTGAAAAACAAGTAGCTATTATTTACATCGGTACTAAAAACCTGATGCGTAGCGTACCTGTAAACAAAATCAGGGAGTTTGAAGCTGAGTACCTGAGCCAACTTGAATTGCGCCATCCTGAAGTGCTTTCGGCACTTAAAGCAGGTAAGTTTGATGATAAACTAACCGGCGTGCTTGAAACTGTTGCTAAAGAATTAGCAGGTAAGTACTAATTTAGATATGAGATAATAGATTTGAAATGCGAGACAAACTCACATTTCAAATCCTAAAAATGATACTTAAAGAAATGGGGTAGGGCAAAGGGAGTGAGTTAATCTCACATCTCACATCTCACATCTCACATCTCAAAAAGAATGGCTAACTTAAAAGAAGTAAGAAACAGGATATCGTCGGTAAGCTCAACGCAGCAAATCACCAAGGCCATGAAAATGGTCTCGGCTGCCAAGTTAAAGCGGGCTACCAATGCTATTGTACAGTTACGTCCGTATGCTACCAAGCTGAAGGAGCTTTTGGCAAACCTGTCGGCAAGCCTTGAGGATGGCGCATCACCATACCTGCAAGAGCGCGAGCCGGTACGTGTGCTGGTGGTAGTGGTATCATCAAACCGTGGTTTGGCCGGTGCATTCAACGCTAACGCCATTAAAGCAGCTAACAATTTAATTGCCGAAAAGTACAGCGAGCAATTAAGAAACGGTAACGTTTCTATAGTAGCTATCGGTAAAAAAGGCCACGACTTTTTTAGCCGCCGTAAGTACAACGTTATTGGCAACAATAATGAGCTTTACCAAAACCTTAACTTTGCTAACACTTCGGTAATTACCGAGGCCATTATGCAAGGTTTTGTTAACGGCGATTATGACCGTGTAGAGGTTGTTTATAACCACTTCCGTAACGCGGCGGTACAAATACTGACTACCGAGCAGTTATTGCCGGTGCCAAAGCAGGAAGTTAAAGTGGATGATAAATCCGCGTCACAGCAGGTTGACTATATTCTGGAGCCATCAAAGGAAGAGATAGTAGCTGAATTGATCCCTAAAAATATCAAACTACAGCTTTACCGTGCCGTGCTTGATTCGCATGCATCAGAACATGGCGCGCGTATGACGGCTATGGATAAAGCTACTGATAATGCGGGCGAGTTATTACGAAGCCTAAAACTATCATACAACCAGGCACGCCAGGCGGCCATCACTACCGAGCTTACGGAGATTGTGAGCGGCGCGGCAGCATTATCAAACGGATAATAATTTCATTTTATCATGATACAAAAGACTACCCATCAGGGTGGTCTTTTTTTGTTATAGCATGTTTTGCCGGTAAATATTACGGCCTGATAATCTGTAACATTCAGGTAATTATTCGTACGGGCAGGTTACCTTTTTGCGTCAGCTGGTATTAACATAAAAAACCTATAACATTATGAAAATCAAGATTTTATTTGCACTGCTGTGCGCAGCGGTGACGCTCTACTCATGCCGTAACAATGGAGAATACAATACCTTGGACAATACAAGCAGCGATACCGCGCTGGTTGCTGCTGACAGCGTTTATTCAGCAAATCAAAAGCTGATTAAAACTGCAGACCTGAACTTCAAGGTAAAAGATGTACGTAAAGTGGGCGAGGAAGTAACCGGACTTACGCGACACTATAAGGGCATGGTAATGAACCATCACTTACGGTCGGAGGTGGAACGGTTGAAGGATGTGGAGCTGGATAACGATTCGGTGATGCGGGTGTCTCTTTTTAACACCCACGCCGATATGACCGTTAAGGTGCCCGCCGAGCATTTGACGGCGTTTGTAGCTGCTGTTAACCATTTAGGCGTGTATACTACGCTTAGCGATATGGATATTGAGGACAACACACTTAGCTACCTTGAATCGCAACTGCGTATGGATAGCCGCAAGGAGTTGGTTAAACAGCAAAAGCAAGGCACCATCAAGCTAAAGAACCCTCAGGATGTATTGATTTTTAAAGACGCCCTGGTTGACGAGCAGATTAATACAAAGCGCATTGATGCCGCAGTAAAATACAGCACCGTAAGCCTCAGCTTTTTTGAGAACAATACCATACTAAAAGAGCGCATACCCAATACCAACCCCGCGGTTTACAACACAGGTTTTGGCTTGCGGTTTAAACAAGCTGTTGTTAACGGGATGCACCTTTTTGCAGAGGTATTTATAGCCCTTGCCAACCTATGGGTTTTTGTACTTATGGCTGTTGCTATGTGGATGATATACAAGTATTACAGGCGAAAACACCCTGCCCTGTTTGCCGATAAAGGCCCGGTAAAACGTGTAGTGTAAATAATAGTTAATACAATTTTTAGTTGTACGAAAAAGCGCCTGATTTGAGGCGCTTTTTGCATGTAGTGAACGCTGAATGCCTTATTTTTATAGCCACCCTTATTTTTAAGCTTTATGCCCCAAAGTGCCTCGCGCCAAAACTATTTTAGCAGCAGAAATTTATTGTGGATCATTATCGCGCTGGGTATAGCCTTGCGTGTTTATCACCTGGTTGATAACCGGTCGCTTTGGGAAGATGAGGTATACCTCTCAACCGGTTTTGCCGAATACAATTTGGGCGATGTGCTCACCAAGCCATTGCCCTTTCAGCAAAAGGCACCGTTAGGTTATTTGTTGGTGGTAAAGAGCATTACAACAGTATTGGGTGCGCATGAATTGCCGCTGCGTTTGTTCCCTTTTATTTGCGGTGTACTGTCATTGTTAGTATTTGTGCCGGTGGTAACCAAATTGCTGAAACCGGCGGGCAGATTAGTTGCAATGGTCTTACTGGCTTTTGGGCCAATTACCTTATACCATTCGGTAGAAGCCAAACAGTATTCAGTCGAGCTTTTCTCGGTAATTTTATTGCTCTACCTCTATATTAAATACCATGGTAAACCAACGCTTAAAGAGCGCTTGTTTTGGGGCGCATGGGGAGCGGTAATTGTTTGGTTTTCGTTCGCATCAATATTTGTGATGGCCGCTATGGCTGCAGCTATCGGGTTAACCTACCTGCTCAAAAAGCAGTACAACCAACTGATCGGGGTATTGCCGGTATTCGCCCTGTGGTTTGGCAGCTTTATTATTAACTACGTTTTGTTTACGCATAAGGATAGCGATACCGGCTGGCTGGTTTACTTTTTTGTTTATCATGATTCTTTTATGCCGATATCCGGCCACGCCTTGCCTTGGATAGTTAAGCGCATGGTTTCGTTTTTAAACTATCCAATGGGGCTAAGCTGGATGAGTGTTTACAATGCCGGTGTGCTGCAACAAGCCCTGCTCCGCATGATATTTGTGCCCTTGCTGCTTGTAGCTTTGGGTACATGGCAGCTTTACCGTAACAAAAAACAACTGGTGCTTATTGTAGCCTTTTCGTTTCTCATTGTATTTGCCGCATCGGCGTTGAAGCTTTATCCGTTTCATGAGCGGTTAACCCTGTTCCTGGCGCCGCTTTTCATGTTGCTTTTGGCATCTGGAGTTGATTTTTTTAGTCAGCGGCCTTACCGCTCGCCGGTTGCGTTGACGGTGCTTGGCCTTATGCTGGTGTTTGGTCCGGTAAAAAATACTATCGCGCAAACCGCGCACACTTATTTGTTTGGCGATTATAAGAAATCATTCCAACGCGAGGCGCTTACCTATCTTAACAATAATTATCAACCCGGAGATGAGGTTTACGTTTACTGGAACAACTTGCCCGGGTATAATTTTTACAGGCAGGTATATCCATTAAAGTTTAAGGCGATTGAAGGGGTGGATTACCGTCACCGGGTATCAAATTTTAATGATTACTTCACACTGGTAGATCGCGACCTGTCGCCATTTAAAGGCAAAAAGCGCGTTTGGATTGTACAGCACAACCACATGGATATCCCGATAGGCGACTTTATTGGCGACCCGGCCTGGTATTATAAGGATAACAACGGGCCTCAGCTGTTTCATCAGCATCTGGAGCGTATGGCTAAACCAGTGATGAGCTACCGTCCGGACGGTGCGAAAGCATCAACCGATGTTGACGTTACGCTGTACGATTTTTCTGCCCGTTAAAAATGTTTAACCCGGTGTACGTATTGTACCGAAAATTTTTATTTTTGTGCCGGATAAAAAATTATTTCTGTTATGAATTCAATGGAGAATGCAAATGCCGAAGGGCACTACAAATTACTGGTTGTAGCAATTGTAATCGGTCTGTTCGGCTGTTTCTTCCGTTTCGCCGGTGATGCTGCAGTATACTCTTGGGTATCAAACATCGCCATTGTAGTGGGTACAATCATCGCGTTAAAAGGTGTATTTGCCATTTTGGGTAAACAGTAAGCAATAATATTTAAAATATTTAAAGAGCGCCGTGCATTGCATAGGCGCTTTTTTTATTCCTGTTGGTTATAAGTGGCAGCAAACACTTTTTCGCTTTTACGTTGTTCAATAAAGCATGAAGGTGTTACTTGCCGGTGCTAACGGATATATAGGAACGAGGCTGATCCCGGTGCTGCTGGAGAAGGGGCACAATGTGGTATGCCTGGTGCGCGATAAGCGGCGCTTTCATGAGCAAAGCGATTTTAGCGACCGCGTGTCGCTCATAAAAGGCGATCTGCTGCGCGAAAAAGATATTGAGGATTTCCCGAAGGATATTGATGCAGCTTATTACCTGGTACACTCCATGTCGCAGGCGCCTGACTTTGCCGAACTCGAGGCGCTATCAGCACATAACTTCATTCAAAAACTTAATAATACTAACTGTAAGCAGGTTATATTTTTAAGCGGCATTGTTAACGATAGCAACCTGTCCAAACACCTGCTGTCGCGCAAGCATGTTGAAGATGTGTTGCGCGAGGGTAAGGCGCCGGTCACCGTACTAAGGGCATCCATCATCATCGGGTCCGGTAGTTCATCTTTCGAAATTATTCGCGATCTCACAGAAAAGCTTCCGCTGATGACGGTACCCAAATGGGTTAAAACCCGTTGCCAGCCCATCGGTATACGTGATGTTTTGGGCTACCTGGAAGGTGTTGCCCTTAACGAGCGAGCAATCGGTAAAACATTTGACATTGGTGGCCCCGATGTACTTAGCTTTAAGGAGATGATGCTGCGCTATGCCAAAGTAAGAGGCTTGAAGCGGCATATTGTAACCATTCCGTTTTTATCGCCTAAGCTGTCGTCATACTGGCTGTATTTCGTTACGTCGGTAAACTACTCACTGGCCAATAGTTTAGTGGAGAGCATGAAGAACGAGACCATCATGCGCGATCATGCTATTGACGAAGCTGTGCCCCGCGATTGCCTCACATATGAGGAAAGCCTGGAGCTGGCCTTTGAAAAGATTGAGCAAAACTCCATTGTATCGAGCTGGAAGGACGCGCTGAATGGCGGCTACCTCAAATCTGAATTTATGGATCAGATCAAGGTTCCGCAAAACGGAACCTTAGAATATAAGGTGAAGCTACCTTTTGAGGAAGATAGTGAAAAGGTGGAGAAGAACATCTGGGCTATTGGCGGCGACCGTGGCTGGTACTACTGGGACTGGATATGGAGCATACGCGGATTTCTGGATAAGTTATTCGGCGGGGTGGGTTCGCGCCGGGGGCGTACCAGCGGTAACAACATTGAACCGGGCGATGTTATTGATTTTTGGCGCGTACTGCTTGCCGATAAGTTGAATAAACGCCTGCTATTATATGCCGAGATGAAACTGCCCGGTGAGGCCTGGCTGGAGTTTAAGATCATAGAAAGAAAGGGCAAAAAGTTTTTAAGCCAGATAGCTACCTTCAGACCCAACGGCGTTTGGGGTAGGGCATACTGGTATATGATGTGGCCTTTCCACTTATTTATATTTAACGGCATGGCTAAACAAATAGTGCAGTTTGAAGATACACGCAACATCCATCAAGGCAAATAATCATACATGATCAGTAAAAAAATATTAATTACCGGCGGCTCCGGTGGCTTGGGCAGGCAACTTACCGATCTGCTATTGACCAAAGGTTACACGGTAGCCCACCTGAGCCGTGGCGAGGGTAAAGATAAACGCGTGAAAACCTACCACTGGGATGTGAACAAAGGTATTATAGACGAAACCAGTATTGACGGAGTTAATACCATTATCCACCTGGCGGGAGCTGGTATTGCAGATGAACGTTGGACGGATGAACGCAAAAAGGTAATTATTGAAAGCCGTACCAAATCCATCGCTTTGGTATATGATCTGCTTAAACGTAAGTCAAATAAGGTTCGGTTCGTAATTTCGGCATCGGGTATCGGTTACTACAGCGATCGTGGGGATGAGTTATTGACCGAGGAGCATCCGCCGGCAAATGATTTTTTAGGCCAATGCTGCGTATTATGGGAGCAGGCCGTTGATAAAGGGGAAGAACTGGGCCTACGCATAGCCAAATTCCGTACAGGAGTGGTGCTGGATAAACATGCCGGAGCCTTGCCTAAGCTATCCGCACCTGTAAAATTCGGCTTTGGTGCCCCGTGGGGCAGCGGCAGGCAATGGATGCCCTGGATACACTGGCAGGACGTTGCCGGCATGTATCTTTTTGCGATTGAACAAGAGTTAAACGGTGTATATAACATGGCAGCCCCTAACCCGGTTACCAACGCGCAGCTCACCAAGGCTGTAGCCAGGCATCTTAAAAAGCCGTTATGGCTACCTAATGTGCCTGCCTTCGCGCTCAAACTGGCTTTGGGCGAAATGAGTACGCTGGTTTTAGGCAGCACCAAAGCATCGGCCGATAAAATTGAGCAAGCTGGCTTCCATTTTAAGTTTGATAGTATTGATAAAGCATTGACCGATATTTATGGCCGATAAAAAACCTGTTTCTGTATTTTGGTTCCGCCGCGATTTGCGTTTGGATGATAATGCCGGCTTTTACCGCGCGCTTAAGAGTAAAAATCCGGTGCTGCCTATCTTTATTTTTGACAAGGAAATTCTCGACGACCTGAGAGACAAGAAGGACGCACGCGTGACCTTTATATATCAGGTAATTGAAGAACTCAAGGCTGCTTTAAAAAAGCATCATTCAGATCTGCGGGTGTTTTATGATAAGCCCGAAAACGCTTTTAAGCATTTGCTTAAGGAGTACGAGGTAGCCGAGGTTTATACCAATCATGATTATGAGCCCTACGCCGCTAAGCGCGATGGCGATATTGCTAAACTGCTTAAAAAGCACGAGGTAGAACTCAAGACCTACAAAGACCAGGTGATATTTGAGCGGGATGAAGTACTTAAGGATGATGGCAAGCCTTATACCGTATTCACGCCTTATAAAAAGCGTTGGCTGCAAACGCTGAAGCCGTTCTATTTAAAACCCTATCCCAACAAAAAGTATATTAAAAACCTGCATACGTTTCAGGCTCCGGCTATGCCGACCTTAAAGGAAATGGGCTTCGAAAAAAGTGACCAAAAATTTCCGGATAAAAAGTACAAGGATGTAATGGATGATTATGCCAAAACCCGCGATTATCCGGCTATCCAGGGTACATCGCGAATAGGTATACACCTGCGCTTTGGTACGGTGAGTATACGCCAACTGGCCGCTGATGCAAACGAGTGCCATGAAAAAACGTGGCTGAATGAGCTGATATGGCGGGAATTTTACATGATGGTGTTACACCATTTTCCACATACGATGGATCATGCCTTCAGGCCGGAGTACGATCGTATAAAGTGGCAAAATAACGAAGAACACTTCAAGGCCTGGTGCGAAGGCCGCACAGGTTACCCATTGGTGGATGCCGGTATGCGCGAGATGAACGAAACCGGCTACATGCACAATCGAATCCGCATGGTTACAGCCAGCTTTTTAAGCAAGGATCTGCTGATCGACTGGCGGCGGGGCGAACACTACTTTGCCGAAAAACTGCTGGATTATGAAATGGCCAGCAACGTTGGTGGCTGGCAATGGGCTGCAGGCTCGGGTACGGATGCCGCACCATACTTCAGGATATTCAATCCCGAGTCGCAGCAAAAAAAGTTTGACCCCAAGCTGGAATACGTAAAAAAGTGGGTGCCGGAATATGCCGACTTTACCAAATACCCTAAACCAATCGTTGACCATAAGGAAGCGCGCGAAAGAGTGTTGAAAGCTTTTAAGGATGCGTTGAGGAAGTAGTGCTAACTTGATCTGATTGTGCGTTCATGTATTGGGCAGCCTTTGCATTAAAGTTTATAAGCAGATAACCGATTACTATAAAGCAAACATTGATTATAACTTCCTGCTTCTGTTGTTTTGTAAAATCAGCAGTTAGGTAAGGATTGTTATCCATAATGGTTATTATGCCTTTAATTGCTATAGGCGCGCTTTTTATTATAGTTAACCACCCCAAAACTATTGCTACTACCCTAAACAAAGGTTCGGATGCTAGATTTATATTAATTGAGTCATCTTCAAAACTTTTATCAAGTTTTAAAATTTCAGCGATCCTATTAGTTTTAAATAGTAAAAAATATATCAGCACCCAAGGTATCACTACAGCCGATGCGATGTTAATAAAAACAAAGACTATGTTAAGCGGCACGCCTGTGGTAAACTGCCGCATTGTCAAAAAGATAGCAAATGTTTGTGGTAGCGAAATTAAGGCGCTGTAAAGTAAATAAAGCCCGAAGCATTTAATTATGATAAGCCAAAGGGTATTAAGTTTCATGCAATAAGATTATGTATAGCTAATATAAAAAAATCCCGACATTCGTACCCATGCTGCAAATACAGGAAAATACTTCGCTTAAACATCTTAATACATTCGGTATAGAGGCACAAGCCAGATACTTCGTTGAAATTAGCCATGAAGATGAATTAACCGAATTATTTGCAGACGCAAAATGGCACAGCATACCCCGCCTGGTGTTAGGTGGCGGCAGCAATATGCTTATGGTTTCAAATTTTGATGGTTTGGTTATCCGCGTTAACATTCGCGGTATTGAGCACCGTATCAGCCAGGATGAAGTTATGGTTGAGGCCGGCGCTGGCGAGGTTTGGAATGACCTGGTAAACTTTTGTGTCGACCGTGGTTTTGCCGGTATGGAAAACCTGAGCCTGATTCCCGGCTCTGTAGGTGCATCGCCCATACAAAACATAGGTGCTTATGGCGTAGAGATAAAGGATGTGTTTGAAAGCTGCCGCGCCTTCGAGATAGCCACCGGCCAGATTAAAACCTTTACCCATGCCGATTGCAAGTTCGGCTATCGCGAAAGCATATTTAAAAGCGAGCTGAAAGGTCAGTATATTATTACGTCAGTAAAATATAAGCTATCATCAATTCCGAACCTTAATTTAAAATATGGCGCCATTGAGCAGGAACTTGCTGCCCGTGGTATAAACAGCCCAACCATTAAGGATGTATCTGATGTAGTAGCGCATATCCGTGTTTCTAAACTGCCCGATCCTTCAACTATCGGCAATGCCGGCAGCTTTTTCAAAAATCCGGTTATTGATGTTGATAAGTTCCGTTTGTTAATAAAAATTCACCCTGATGTGGTAAACTATCCGGCTGGCGAAGGGTTTATAAAATTAGCGGCAGGGTGGTTGATTGAGCAGTGCGGTTGGAGAGGGAAAGTAGTTGGAAATACCGGCACCTGGAAAAACCAGGCGCTGGTATTGGTTAATCATGGCAGGGCTACCGGCCAGGAGGTGTATGATCTGTCGTCGGCGATAATAGACAGTGTGTACGCTAAATTTGGCGTTAAGCTGGAGCGCGAGGTAAATATTATAGGTAATCCGGCCTAATTATCACCCGAATTCTTTACTTCCGGCTCTAAAGCCGCAATATATGCCGGTTAATCGGTGTTCTTGTTTATATATTCTGCTATAAACTACACTGCATGCTATATATGTGTACACTTAATAGTACTCTCGCATAGCTCAATATTAAGAATTTATTAAAGCAACATACGTGTTTTAACGTTTTAGTTGCGCTCTCCCTGCTTAAAACGGCCTTTTGTTATAAGTTTTGCAAAGTGGTATCATAATTGTCTTTACTCAATCACATTAACAACTACTACTATGACTAAGATTGAGTTTAACACCCTGGTACTACGTCAAGCAAGTTCACTGCGTTCATACGCTTTACATTTTACGCATGATGCTGACGATGCCAACGACCTGGTGCAAGACACCATGTTAAAAGCGATAACTTATTATAACAAGTTTAAAGAAGGTACCAATTTAAAAGGGTGGTTATACACAATCATGAAAAATACTTTCATCAATAACTACCGCCGTTTTGTTAAGATGAGCACCTTCGTAACTAAAAGCGACGAGATATCATCACCAAACCTGGTATTCAGCTCAACTAAAAATGATGGTGAGTCAAAATTTGTAATGGACGATATCAAGCGTGCATTAGAGAAATTGCCTGAAGAATACTATGTGCCTTTCACCATGTATTTTGAAGGCCATAAATATCATGAGATTGCCGATCATCTGGACATTCCTATCGGTACCGTTAAAACCCGTATACACGTAGCACGTAAGCTGTTAAAGAAAAACCTGAAAGCCTATGATAACGGCGTTGCAAAACCCGTTTATGCAGAAGCTGAATAAAGGCACATTTTAAACTCAACATATATAGCTAAACCCGCAAACGCGGGTTTTTTTGTTTATGTTTAATAGCTCTATTTAGAATAATTCAAAATTAGACTTGGTTCGGTGCGGTAAAAATCCTACTTTCGCCGCATAATTTAAACTAAGTCTAAATAAATGAAATATTTTTATCAGCTTTTACTCATCACAGGTTTAATGTTTCTGATTATTGACGTTCAGGCGCAATCAAACGGAACTATAAAAGGTAGCATACTTACCTCTGACGAGCAACCCGCCGAAGGCGTTTCCGTTAATTTGAAAGGCACACGTTATGGTGCCGTAACAGACGATAAAGGCGAATTCAGCATTAAGGCACCTGCCGCAAGCTACACACTGGTTATATCGCAGGTAGGTAGCACCAGCCAGGAGCAGGATATTACCATAGAGGCTTCCAAAACGCAAAAGTTATCACCCATAACAATTAGCGCCAGTGTATCAGAGCTGGAAGCAGTAAATATAACCGCGGGCAGAACTAACCGCCTGGTGGTTAAAAAAAGCCCTTATGTTTCAAAGCTGCCTTTAAATAACCTTGAAAATCCGCAGGTTTACACCAGCATTACCAAGGAGTTGATGGTGCAGCAAATCAACACTAACTTTAATGATGCTTTAAAGAACACCTCAGGTCTTGATAAATTGTGGTCGTCAACAGGCCGAGCGTCTGACGGTGCTGCTTATTACACCCTGCGTGGTTTTGCTACCCAGCCAAGCATTATAAATGGTATTGCCGGTTTAACTAACGGCGATCTGGATCCATCCAACATAGAGCGTATTGAGGTTATAAAAGGCCCTTCGGGTACTTTATATGGTGGCGCCTTAACCAACTTTGGTGGTTTAATAAACATTGTAACCAAACGCCCTATTGATACCTTAGGCGGATCGGTTGGTTATTCAACCGGTAACTTTGGTTTGAGCCGCATTAATGCGGATATATACGGACCGGTATCATCTGACAAGAAACTGCTGGCCCGTGTTAACGCGGCTTACCATTATCAAAGCAGCTTTCAGGATGCAGGCTTCCGCAGGTCGTTTTTTGCCGCGCCTTCATTTGAATACCGCGCTTCGGATAAACTGACCTTGAATCTGGATGCAGAATTTTACAACTACGAAGGTACTAACGCCCTTATGGTTTTCCTGAACAGGGGCAGGCAGCTTATTGCTCGCACACCGGAAGAGTTGAATTTTGATTTCAAACGCTCGTACACCGCTAACGATATCACTTACAAAAACCCAACAGTTAATGTTCGGGGCTTGGCCACTTACAAGTTGAGCAATGAGTGGACATCGCAAACCAGCTTTTCACGCAGCATCCGTAAGTCTGACGGGGTGAACCAGTATATCATGTACATCGGTGCCAGCGATACCCTGCTTAACCGTTATGCCAGCATACTTAACTCAACAAGTACAGCTATTGATGTGCAGCAAAACTTTATTGGCGACTTCAATATTGCCGGTAAACGTAACCGTGTAGTGGTAGGGCTTGATTACCTGAACCAAATTACTGATAATGATAACTCGCCTTATATCCTGTTCGATCAGGTAAACTCATCAATTAATGATCCGCGTTATGTTGGCCTGAACAAACAGGCTTTAATTACCCGCCTGGGTGCAGCCACAACAGGCTTTACAAAAAACCGTACTAATGTAAATGTATATAGCGCTTACCTGTCGGACGTGTTTAATGTAACCGACCGTTTATTAGCTATGGCGAGTGTACGTGTGGATCGTTTTGATAGCCGCGGTACTTATAATAAATTAACAAACGCGGTAACCGGTGAGTACAAACAAACCGCCGTATCGCCAAAGTTCGGTTTAGTTTATCAGGTAGTTAAAGATCAGGTATCGGTTTTTGGTAACTACATGAATGCTTTCAGAAACGTAGCGCCGGTAACCCAGCCATTACCTGACGTATCGGGCGTATTTAAGCCTCAGCAAGCTAACCAAATTGAGGGTGGTGTTAAGCTCGATGCTTTCAAAGGGAAATTAAGCATGACAGCAAGTTACTACGATATATCGGTAAATAATACTACCCGTACCGAGGCTATTGTTCGCGATGGCCAAACGTACAACGTTACTATACAGGATGGTACCCAAAAAAGCAAAGGCTTTGAGCTTGACCTGATTGCTAATCCGGTAGCCGGCTTAAACATTGTGGCCGGTTACAGCCATAACAACAGCAAGTTTACTAAAGCCGACCAGAATGTGGTTAACAGAAGGCCGGTGAGCGCAGGTCCTGCCGACCTGGTTAATGCCTGGATCAGCTATACACAGCCGACCGGAGTATTAAAAGGTTGGGGTGCCGGTTTTGGTGGTAACTATGCCGGTAAGAACGTCATCACAAATGATTTACGTACAGGCGAATTTACTTTGCCGTCGTATACCGTACTCAACGCTACCATTTTTTACAATACGGCAAAATACCGCATTGGTTTAAAAGTGGATAACCTTACCAATAAGGAATACTTTAAAGGTTGGACTACCGTGGAGCCGCAAATGCCACGCGCTGTAGTAGCCAACGTTACTTACAAGTTTTAACAGCTGCCACTGATAATGCAAAGCGGGCGTAGTTATTTTGCTACGCCCGCTTTTGTATTTAGGTATGTTGATAGTTATCTAATTAAAACACCCGGCAAAGCAATCCTTTTAAATACTCGCCTTCAGGGAATGACGAGCGTACCGGGTGATCTTCAGGCTGGCAAAACTGATGGATGAATTGTACCTGCTTGCCAGCATCAAGGGCTGCCCAGGCCAGTACCTGTTTAAAAGTTTCCAAATCCATTGCCCCCGAGCAGGAGTAGGTAGCCAGCAAGCCGCCATCATTAAGTAGCAGCATAGCTATGCGGTTCAAATCCTTATAAGCGCGAGATGCCCGGTCTAACGCGGAGCGCGATGGGGCATACTTTGGCGGATCAAGCACGATAACATCAAACTTCTCACCATCATCCTTAAAACGGCGTAGCTGACTGTTTACATCAGCTTTGATAGCCTGGTGCTTTGTAGTGTCAAAATTATTCAGGCGGATGTTTTCATTCAGGGTTTCAACAGCTAAGGCCGAGCTGTCTACACTGGTAACAGAGGCGGCTTCATTTTTCAGGCTGTTTAGGGTAAAGCCACCGGTGTACGAAAAGCAATCCAGCACCTTTTTGCCTTTGGCGTACGATGCCAGTATGCGGCGGTTATCGCGCTGGTCGCAATAAAATCCTGATTTTTGTCCTTCGGCGATGTTAATGCCATAGGTTATGCCATTTTCTTGCACTTCAACCAGCTCGGGCGGCTGGGTACCCCAAAGCAGTTTGTTTTCGGTGGCCAAACCCTCGTGCTGGCGCGATGAAGCGTCGCTCTTGTCGAATATACTTTTAGGATTGAGCAACTTTTGCAATTCATCAATAATCACCGGTAGGTTATTATCAATGCCGGATGTGAGTACCTGTACAGCCAGATGATCGGCGTATTTGTCTACGATGAGTCCCGGCAAATAGTCAGCTTCGCTAAAAATTAGCCGGCAGGTGTTGGTTTCGCCATCGGCAAGTACATGGCGGCGGGCGCTAACAGCATCAGCAACCTTTGTGCGAAACCAGGCCTGATCAATCTGTACTTCTTCGTTCCACTCCAGTAGCCTGAGTGCCACGCGTGATTTATCGTTATAAAAACCATAGGCCATAAATAAGCCCTGGGCAGATACCAGCCGTACTACGTCGCCATTGGCAGGTTTACCTTTAACCCGTTCCACCGCGCCCGAGAAAACCCAGGGGTGGCGTTGCAATACCGCTTTTTCTTTGCCCTTTTTTAATATAACGTCAACCATAAGCGCAAAGGTAGCAATTACAATGTGTTATGGCTGCTTAACCTCGGGCTTTATCAGCTTTTGAACTTCGGCGGCAACCACCCTGCCCGATATAATGGCTGGTGGAACTCCCGGTCCCGGTACGGTAAGCTGCCCGGTATATAACAGGTTACTGATGTGTTTTGCCCGCATAGCCGGCTTTAAAAAGGCGGTTTGGTGTAAGGTGTTGGCCAGACCATAAGCATTGCCTTTGTAGGAGTGATAATCTGCCTTAAAATCATTCATTGCGTAGCTGCGCTTTACCATAATGGCATTGCGGATGCTTTCGCCGGTTACGGCCTCAAAACGTTTCACCATAATGTCGAAATATTTTTCGCGCATGGCTTCGCTATCTTGCAGTCCCGGCGCCAGAGGCATTAGGAAGAATAGGTTCTCGCAGCCTTCGGGTGCTACGCTGTTATCCGTTTTTGACGGGCAAGAGGCATAAAACAACGGCTTTGACGGCCATTGCGGCTCGGTATAAATTTCGTGCGCATGCTGATCAAAGTCCTCATCAAAGAACAGGTTATGATGCTTTACATCGCCAATTTTTTTATTCAGTCCGATATAAAACAGCAGGCTCGATGGCGACATGGTGCGGCTGTCCCAATATTTTTCCGTGTAATTCCTGAAGGGTTTTTCTATCAGTTTTTGGTCTACATGTTCGTAATCAGCGCCGGCTACAACTATATCTGCGGTAAAATTACCTTTATCAGTTTCAATAGCGGTAACCTTACCTGCGGTTACCTGCAGGTGTTTTACTTCAGTATTTAATTTAATGGTTACACCAAGTTCCTGCGCCAGGCTTACCATCGCTTTAACAATTTCGTTCATGCCGCCCATTGGGTACCAGGTGCCTAAAGCCAGGTCGGCATAGTTCATCATGCTGTACATGGCCGGGGTATTTTGTGGCGTGGCGCCTAAAAACAGCACCGGAAATTCCAGTAGTTTTATCAGTTTGGAATTATGAAAGTACTTACGTAAGTGCTTACTCATGCTGGTAAGTAATTGTATGCCCAGGCTTTTTTTGATCAGGTTGAGATCAAAATATTCGGTTATAGAATGCGAGGGCTTAAACACATACTCACCCATGCCTACCTTGTACTTATACTCTGCCTGTTTTAAAAACTCACGCAGCTTTTCACCGCTGCCCGGTTCTATCGCCTCAAACATGGTTTCAAGTTCTGCCATAGCTGCCGGTACATCCAGCAGGTCATCCTTACCAAAATATACGCGATAGCCAGGGTCGAGCCTCTTGAGATGATAGTAATCAGAAGGCTTTTTGCCAAATTGCGCAAAAAAGTCTTCAAATACATCAGGCATCCAATACCAGCTCGGGCCCATATCAAAACGGAAGCCATGCGTTTCCCAAACCTGCGCCCGGCCGCCCGGCTGGCTGTTCTTTTCGTATATGGTTACATCATACCCCTGTTTGGCTAAAACGCAGGCCGCGCTTAAGCCCGCGAAGCCCGACCCGATAACGGCAATTTTACTTTTAAGCATGTTCACTCTAATAACCCAAAGTAGGCAAATTGTTTGAGCGGTAACAAACAAAATCAACTTCAATTTGTACATTTACGGTAACCCTCAAATTATGATGCAGCTTTACGACAGTACCTGTTTTGATTGTAGCCGACTGATCACCAATAATTACAGTACCTCTTTCAGCCTGGGTATTAAAGCTTTCGCACCCAAATTCAGAGATCCTATTTATGCTATTTATGGCTTTGTGCGCTATGCCGACGAGATTGTAGATACCTTTCATGAATTTGATAAAGCCAAACTGATCGCCGCTTTCCGAGCCGATACCTTCAGAGCTATTGAAGAGCGCATCAGCCTGAATCCCGTATTACATGCCTTTCAGGTAATAGTTAATCATTATGGAATCGAAGCTGAGCTGATCGATGCTTTTTTAACATCAATGGAGATGGATCTGTATGCCAATACTTACGATGAAGAAAGTTATAAAGCGTACATCTATGGCTCGGCAGAGGTAGTGGGTTTAATGTGCCTGCGTGTATTTTGTGAGGGTAATGATGCGCAGTACCGCGCCTTGGTGCCTAATGCTTGCGCCCTCGGCTCAGCATTCCAAAAGGTAAACTTTTTGCGGGATGTTAAGGCCGATAAAGAAGAACGCGGGCGAACCTATTTCCCTAACGTGAATTTTGATAAATTTACAGAGCGCGATAAGCAGGAAATTGAGCAGGATATACAGCGTGACTTTGATATGGCCTACGAGGGTATTAAAATGCTGCCGGTTGGCTGTAAGCTTGGGGTATACATAGCCTATACTTACTACAAGCAATTGTTTAAGAAGATAAGTACTACATCTGTCGATCATATACTTCAAAACCGGGTGCGTGTATCAGATACCAGAAAAATAGCGTTATTTGCTCAGGCTGTGATGCAGCAGAAACTCAAAGCTATTTAATGAAGTTATTTGTATTAAGTTGTTTACTTTTTTTTAGCATCGGCATTAACGGAGCGCGGGCAAACGAGCATGACCCCGAAGTGATACGCAAGCAGCTATTAACGGCGCTTAAAAGCAGCAAAACTACCGACTCGCTATACAACGCGCTTGATGCCACCAAGCATAAAAACGCTTTAATTACCGGCTACATGGCCACCTTGCAGGCACTTAAAGCCATACATGCCTGGAACCCCATCTCCAAATTGAAATATCTAAACGCTTCTGAAAAAACTTATGCCGAAGCCGTAGCTGCCGATCCGCATAATATTGAGATAAGGTTTATGCGTTTTTCTGTTGAGCATAATGTGCCCGGTTTTTTAGGTTATCATAAAAACCTTGAGAACGACCGCAAGACGATCATCGAGCAAATAAAAAAGAAAAACTACAAGGAAGAAGATACAGACCTGATACGTACCGCGGTAAAGTTCCTGATCGACTCTAAAAGGTGTACCACTGCCGAGAATGAGTATTTACATAAGCAATTAGCCGCCTTAAAGTGAAGTACACTTACCTTATTATTAATTTTCTGACCATTTTTTTTCCGGTTGTACTCTCGTTTGACAGGCGGGTACAATTTGCCAAAAACTGGCGGCACATTTGGCCGGGCATGGCTATTACAGGTTTGGTATTTTTGTTTTGGGATGTGCTGTTTACCATAAAAGGCGTATGGTGGTTTAGCCAGGAACGTATAATCGGCGTAAAATTTTACGGGCTGCCGTTGGAGGAGATTTTATTTTTTTTAACCGTGCCCTTCGCCTGTATATTTATCTACGCCTGCCTTAATTATTATGTGAAATGGTCGCTTAACATCAGGCTTACGCGAATCATATCAAACCTGTTGCTAATTCTCTCTGCCGTTTTACTGATACTTCATTACGACAGGTTATATACGGCAGTGACCTTTGGGCTACTGTTCGTAGTGATTGTTTACCTGCAATTTATAGCAAGGGCGGAGTGGTTATCGAGATTTTACATGGCTTACATAGTATCGTTACTGCCGTTTTACATTGTTAACGGTTTGCTTACGTCCATACCAGTGGTTTTATACAACGATGCCGAGAATTTAGGCTTCCGTGTGGGCACTATACCATTCGAGGATCATTTTTACTCATTAGCCTTACTGGTGATGAATGTTGGATTTTTTGAATACTTCAAGAATCGCAACGCTAATGGATAATTTGCCGCAATATACCCGCTCACAATTAGCGCTCCGTAACGGGCAGGATAAACCGCAGATATGGGTAGCTTACCAGGGAATTATTTATGATGTAACCGAAAGCCGCCTGTGGCGCAACGGCAAACACTACGAACATTGGGCCGGGCAGGATTTAACTCAAGAACTAGCTGATGCCCCGCACACAGAAACCGTTTTTGAGAAATTTGAGAAGGTAGGGAGATTAACAGCTTCAAGCTAAGCCCCCCAGCCCCTAAAGGGGGAGCTCAAACTCGGAATTTTGAATATTAGTTCCCCCTTTAGGGGGTTAGGGGGCGAGTTAGAAAGGGAGCCTACAGCTCAAACTTCGACAGCTTTACAAATTGCTGTACACGTTCCGTTATTTCTTCCTGTGTAAGGTTTTTAATTCTTTCCGGGCCAAATTTCTCTACGCAGAATGATGCCAGCGCTGAGCCGTATATCAAAGCATTTTTCATGTTATTAAAGTTGATGCTGCCAACCTTAGCCAGATAACCAATAAAGCCACCCGCGAAAGTATCGCCTGCGCCGGTTGGATCAAACACCTCGGCAAGGGGTAAGGCAGGTGTAGCGAAAACAGAATCCTTATCAAACAACAAAGCACCATGTTCGCCCTTTTTAATTACAAGGTATTTAGGCCCCATGGTTAATATTTTGGCAGCAGCCTTTACCAGTGAATATTCGCCGGATAGCTGGCGTGCCTCTTCATCGTTAATGGTTAAAACGTCCACCATTTTCAGCGTATCCAGCAGGTCATCCAGGGCAATGTTCATCCAGAAGTTCATGGTGTCCATCACAATCAGCTTCGGACGTTTGGTTAAGCGTTTAATAACCGTTTGTTGCACCTGCGGGGTAAGGTTGCCCAGCATCAGATATTCGCAATCCTGGTAACTGTCTGGAATGATGGGGTCAAAGTCGGCCAATACGTTCAGGTCGGTCACCAGCGTATCGCGGGTGTTCATGTCGTTATGGTATTTGCCTGCCCAAAAAAAGGATTTTTCGCCTTTTTTAATCTGCAAGCCTTCGGTATTGATGCCGTGCGCATTAAAATCGTCTATTTCGGTTTGGTGAAAATCATCGCCAACAACGGCTACAATTTTAACTTTATCATATAAATATGAAGCCGATAAACCCGCGTAAGATGCTGAACCACCGACAATTTTATCAGTTTTACCAAAGGGGGTTTCGATAGCGTCAAACGCCACGGTGCCAATAACAACCAAACTCATGTGAAAATATTTTAAATTTTTTTTGTGCAAATATTGTGAAATTAAAGCAGAAAATATACTTTTGCACACCCAATCGGTAAAAAGCATTCCTGAGTAGCTCAGCCGGTTAGAGCATCTGACTGTTAATCAGAGGGTCGCTGGTTCGAGCCCAGCCTCAGGAGCAAAAAAGCAAGCACGGTAAAACGGTCGCTTGCTTTTTTTTATGCCCTCACATTTTATTAATCTGATAAATTGCTGGCTTGCCGGGTGCAACATAACTGCCTTGGTTTATTTCATTCATCACTTCTGCAAAAAGCCTTGTTGATTGCAGGCGGTCCTCAATTGAAAATGTAGGCGAGGTGGTGATCAGTTCATCAACCTTGGTTTGTTTCAAAAAGTCTGTGATCTGCTCTTTCACTGTCGCCTTGGTTCCGGCAAATGAGTATTTGAGCATTTGATGTACTGCCGGGTGCCTCAAAATGTCTCTCATATCATTGGTCAATTCCGCAGGTGGCTGTAGCGCGTTGGATTTTCCGGTCAACACACCTACAAACATTTTGATCAGCGTAGTCAGCAGCCCTTCCGCCTTCTCTTCGGTGTCGGCTACAAAAACATTAACGCCCGCCATGGTATAGGGTTTATCTAAAAACGCGGATGGCTTAAACTCCGAGCGATAAATTTCAAGCGCCTCAAGCAAATGTGTCGATGCGAAGTGGCTGGCGAAAGCGTAAGGTAATCCTTCTTTAGCAGCCAGATGCGCACTGTCGGTACTTGAGCCTAAAATATATACCGGTACATTCGTGCCTTCGGCAATAGCAGCCCTTACTTTTGAAGTTTGATTGGCTTCGTCAAAATAGTGCTGTATTTTGGCAACTTCCTGCGGGAAAGATTGGGCCGCCCGTATAAAATCTGACCGTATGGCAAGCGCGGTATCGGTGTCGGTACCCGGAGCACGCCCCAAGCCCAGGTCAATGCGGCCGGGATAAAGATGCGCCAGTGTGCCAAATTGCTCGGCAACTACAAGCGGCGAGTGGTTAGGCAGCATTACACCGCCCGAGCCTACGCGTATCTCTTTCGTGTTATCAGCAATATAGCCGATAAGTAACGTAGGGGCGCTACTGCCTATATATGCCGAATTATGATGCTCGGCAAACCAGAAACGTTTATAACCCGTCGCCTCGGCTGCTTTAGCCAGTTCGAGCGAATTGTTTAATGTTTGCTTGATGGTATTGCCCTGTGCAACAAGTGCAAGTTCCAGTATAGAATATGCTATTTTCTGTTTTTCCATTTCTTTATATTTTAAAACCTTCGGTTTTGAAAGTTCGAAAAGCAATATTTTTCAAAGTTCAGGAAAGTTCACATGCATTAACATAGTGCTTATCTATTTGAAAGTAATTTTCTTATGGGTTTAAGCCATCGCTATGTAAATCGTCACCTTAAAAGCAAAAAGCAGCCTGAGGTATGGTTATGTACATCAGGCTGCTTTCGTTTGCCGTTAGCTGGTTATATCATAAAGTCACGACCACTTTGCCAACTGTACGCCCGCTCTCAACCTGCAGGTGTGCTTTGGATATCTCGGCAAACGGAAAAGTTTGTGATACATGCGCTTTCAGAACGCCTCTTTCGAGCAGGGCAGCAATCTGCTCCATATCATCACCGTCAGACTTTACCAGGATGAAGTAACCGTTAACACCTTTCGCTTTGGCTTTTTCAGTAACAGCCTCGTTAAGGCCGGTTGGTATACTGATCACCGTGCCGCCGCGTTTTGTGACCAGTAACGATTTGTCGATAGTATCGCCGCCTACACCGTCCAAAACAAAATCAAATTCTTCGGGATGATTAGCCCAATCGTAGTTGGTATAATCAATATGCGCGTCAGCACCTAAGCTCAAAATAAAATCTTTATTTCGTGCCGATGATGTTCCGGTAACCCGGGCACCTAAATGCCTGGCTAACTGTACGGCAAAATGACCCACACCTCCGGCAGCAGCATGTATCAATACCTTTTGCCCTGCCTGTACATGCGCGTTGTGCACCATGGCCTGGTAGGCGGTTAATGCTGCAAGCGTTGCAGCAGCTGCTTCCTGGTGCGAAATATTGGCCGGTTTTAACGCAAGCTGTGCTGCTGGGGCGGCTACATATTCGGCATAAGCTTTGCCATGGCCCGGAAAGTTAACCATCCCGAAAACCTCGTCGCCCACCTTGAATTTTTCTGAGTTTGATTCGGTAACCGTGCCGGATATGTCCCAGCCTAATATGAGCGGACTTTGATCCTTAATGCGGCCATAAACGCCCTTGCCGGCGCGACTTTTTGTATCAACCGGGTTAATGCTGATGGCTTTTACTTTTACCAGCACTTCGCCAGATAAGATGGTTGGAGTTTCGATATCACGAAGCTGCAGTTCGCTAACTTCGCCCGGGTTGTTTAAAATAAATGCTTTCATAATCATCTGTATTTTTATAAAGCAAAAATATACTTGTTAGTAACACTTTATTTGGTATAAATTTGCTAAAAACTGGTATAATTATGAAATGTGAAGATTTGCATGAGCCTTTTTCTATCGAGTATATAACATTGGATGAAGGTATCCGCAATGGACATAAGCATAGTTTTTTTGAACTGGTTTATATTGTTGAAGGTACGGGCACACAGTGTATCAATCAAAGCCAGTTTGCTTATCAGCCCGGACATATGTTTTTAATTACGCCGGAGGATTGCCATTCGTTCCAGGTTAAAAACACAACCACTTTTTTCTATCTGCGCTTTAATGATATCTATATCCGCGAGTCGGGTATTTTAACCGGCAATGTTCAAAAGCTGGAGTTTATATTACAGAATGCCAATCATAAACCGGGTTGTATCTTGAAAAATATTGTTGATAAGCAGGTGGTTAAACCTTTGGTGGATGCCATTATCAGGGAATACGAGAGCCGGGATATATATAACCAGGAGTTGATACAGCAGTATGTAAATACCCTGATTGTTTTGGTAGCGCGCAATATCGCTAAGTTTTTGCACCTTGAGCTATCTGAAAATGCGGATAAACGGGCCGTTAACATCCTTAACTTTATACAAGCCAATATTTATTACCCGGAAAAACTACGCGCCGATTACCTGTGCAGGCATTTTAATGTTTCTGTTAATTACCTGGGCAAATATTTTAAGCAGCATACAGGCAGCACCCTGCAAAAGTATATTACGCAATACCGGCAAACGTTGATTGAACACCGGCTGATACACAGCGACAAGCGCCTGGGTGAGATTGTTAACGAATTTGGTTTTACAGACGAAAGCCATCTCAATAAATTTTTCCGTAATAATAAAGGCGTAAGCCCAAAGGCGTTTAGGCTTACTAGTTATCAAAAGTTAAAGGCGGTGGTTTGATTTTTTTATTTAGGTGATTAGGTGAAAAGCGATACCACAAACGTTATCATTACATAAACATAAACGAGCTTTGAAATATCTATTAACCCTTTTAATGTTTATCATCCGGCTGAACAGCAATGCGCAGGATGCCCGTACTCTGGTACAGGAAGGTAGCGAACTCGCCGCTAAACATGACTATACTAACGCGATCGAAAAATATAAAGCCGCTTTAAAATTGGCGCCCGATAACAGCGCCGCCAATTATCAAATGGCTTTCAGCCTGAACGCTATGGGTAAAGGGGCGGATGCTATCCCGTATTTGCAAAAGGTTGTAGCCGCTGGCTCATCATCCACAATTACTGCCTCGGCGTACAGCCTGATGGGTAGTATATATGATAAGAGAGGACAAGCCAGGCAGGCAATTGAAAGCTATTTACAGGCTATAAAGTTAGCCCCTGAAGATTATACACTGCATTACAATATCGCCCTTGCGTATTTCAGGGCGAGGCTGTACGCTGAAGCTGAGAAAAGCGCCCTTACTGTGCTGGCTGCCGATCCGAAACACACGGCGAGCTTGCGCCTATACGCGCTGGTTACATTTCATCAAAACAAGCGGGCACCGGCCCTGCTGGCACTTTGCCGCTTTTTAGCGCTCGACCCTAACGGGGCCAGTAGTGCCGAAGCTTACGGAAACCTGCAAAGCATTTTAAAAGGCGGGTCCCTTAAACTTGCGCCAGGCGAAAAGGCGCTGGTGGTAGATGCATTGAATAAGA
Source organism: Mucilaginibacter roseus (assembly GCF_021215455.1). GTDB lineage: Bacteria > Bacteroidota > Bacteroidia > Sphingobacteriales > Sphingobacteriaceae > Mucilaginibacter > Mucilaginibacter roseus. The sequence continues at coordinate 204,514 of NZ_JAJPWV010000006.1, forward strand.
AGTTGAATCAGGCTATTACTTCGGCAGTTGGTAGTATAAAGAAGGGCGGGGCAACGGCACCACTGCTGGCTAAACAGTTAAGCGCGGTATTTAAAGCGCTCGGTCCATTACTCGAAAAGCAGGCCGAGCCATTTTTAAACAGTTTAGTTACCGGATATTACCAGCTGGCGCAAGCCGACCGTATGGCCGAATTTGCCGATCATATAAGCCAGAGCGTTGATAAAGCCGCTGCTGCACGGGCAAAAGCAAGTGGCAGGCAGGAGTTTTAGAATAGTTGTAGGTCCTTCGGCAAGCTCACCCATGAACGCTTTTGACAAGGCGCTATTTACTTTTTTACGATTTCCTTACTGGTGCTTTTGCTTTTAATTTTGAGGTTTAGCATTTCAACCATTACCGAAAAAGCCATAGCGAAATAAATATAGCCTTTCGGGATATGCTGTTCAAGCGCTTCGGCCAGTAATGATACGCCGATGAGTAATAAGAACGACAGGGCTAGCATTTTAACCGTAGGGTGCTTATTTACAAAGTTAGCCACGCTGCCCGATGCCCACATCATAATACACACGGCAATAACCACTGCGGCTATCATAATCTCCACATGGTCGGCCATGCCCACCGCTGTGATCACCGAATCGAGCGAGAAAACAATGTCCAGTATCATGATCTGGAATATAGTGCCCCAAAACGAATGGCCTTTTACATTGCCTGTATCGTCATCATCACCCTCAATTTTGCCATGTATTTCGTGCGTGCTTTTGTAGATCAGGAATAAACCGCCAATCAGCAAAATAAGGTCGCGGCCTGAGATGGCCAGTTTTTCCACCCATTCCGGGTCGGTTATGCCAAATATGCCCGAAAGGTTAAACAATGGCGATGTGAGGCGCATGACCCAGCTTATGGATAACAACAGCAAAATGCGGGTGATAAGCGCCATGCCCAAACCCACACGCCTGCCTTTGGCCTGCTGATCTTTGGGTAGCTTATCAGCCAGTATCGAAATAAATATAATGTTATCAATACCCAATACAATTTCCAGTACGGTAAGGGTAATGAGGGATATCCAGGTTTCCGGGTTCGAGAAAATTTCCATGCTATGTGTAAGTGATGCTAAAATACAAAACCCCTGCCATAGGGCAAGGGTTTTAATAATTAGTATTTAACAGGGTATTGAATTATTCGAACTTTACACTACCATAGTTGGAGTTGATAACGATGGTACCGTTGCTGCCTTTACCCAGCTTGCCTTTAAAGGTTTTGGTTGGGCTAAAACCGCGTTCCTCGTCAGACGGGTTTTTGTTTACCACGTTAACTACATCGTTATTATAATTAAAGCTGCCATAATGTACGGTTACATCAAAATCAACATTCAAAGGTTCGCCTACGCCAACTTTTACGCCCGAGTATGATGAATTTACCACCAGGTTTTTCAGGCTTTTATCAAGCGAGGCAATGTTTAACCCTCCGCTATATCTAACATTGATATTGCCTGAAGTTTTTATGCTGCCAATCTTTGCTGAACCGTAACTTACTTTAGCGGTAAGCTTTTCACATTCGTTTAAGTTAAGGTTGCCATAAGCAACATTTAAGTCGCTGCCGGTAAGGCCTTCAATGGTGGCGCTGCCATATTTTACATTAATATCATTAGCCGGATTGCTGAGCGTTTTGGCCACGAAGTTACCGTATGAGTGATTGATGGTAACTTTACCGTATAAATCCGGCAATACGGTGCTGCCATAGCGGTTGGTTACAGCCAGGCTATTTTTGGCCGGCATATAAACAGTGTAGTTTATTTCGATACGGCGAATGCTGCGACGGCTGCCGCTGATAAATGACCACGAACCGCTGTTATTACTATTACCCATGTTTGTTTTAAACCATACGGTTTGCCCGTCGCGCCCATCGGCAATGGTAACTTCATCCAGCATTTTCTGAGCCTGCCCCTCTTTATTGGTGGCGACTTTTACCTGTACATCAACTTTAAATTCATTTTTGTTCCAGGTGTTAATGGTTACTTTGCCATAGCGGTTATCAATACTTAGCAGATCATTCCGGTCGGCAGGGTATATTTTACTGTAGTTTTTTACCTTTTCTTCCAGGTCATCATCATCCTCGGCAACGTTAACTGTATTCCCATTTAAATGTACACGGTTAAGGTTAACGTCAATATCGTCCAGGTCAATATCAATGTCGCCTACTGCTGCAAGGCTTTTGTCCAGGTTAGCCAGGCTAAGGTTTAAATCCTTATTCATGTTTTTAAGGCTCACCGCCAACTCCTGGTTAAGCTTTTTAAGCTCTTTGCCATTTAGGTTTACATGCAGATCTTTTAGCTGCACCTTTACATCGTTAAGGGTAGCGTTAACATCATCACTTAATGATACGCTGCCATTAAGCATAACTTTGGTATTGGGCTTCACCGTTTTTGCGGGAGTAGCCGGTTTTTTTTGTGCCGAAGCGATGCCGGTTGCCAAAACAAAAGCCAGCAGCAAACGGAATACTTTATATATTCTTGATTTCATTTTTTTGTTCTTTTTTCAATTCTTTAAATTGTTCTATCACGTTCAGTTGCTGGTTAAGCACCTCGGTTTGTATCTGCAGGTTGCGTATCATGGCGCGCAGGGTACGCTCCTGGTTAGGGCTTGTTGCCAGGTCGCCTTTAAGGCGGGTATAGGCCGAATCCATCTTGGCTATCTCCTTACTGAATTCATGATACAGTTGAGGGTCTATTTTGGCAACCGTTTTTAACTCGTTGCGTTTGGTTTGCACTAATGATGCATAATGCATTTGCTGTTTGGCATACGCCGGGTTAATATCGGCCAGTTCAATGCCCTGGTTCCTGCTTTTGCGCAGGTATAGCACAAAGCAAACACCCATTACCACAATAACACTGGCCGCCACCCTTAGCACAAAGCCTAACGAGAATGTTTTGGCCTCTCTTTTTTTTGTTTTTTCCGGCTCGGGGGCCAGGTTGAGTTTTTGTTCAATGCTGTCCCACAATTCCATACGTGGCTCAAGGTCGTTAAACTCGTCCTTGTTAGCTTTCATGAAATCTTCTAATCGCTTGCTCATGATGTTATTCCTTTTCTGCTTAAAATTTCGCCCAGTTTTCGTTTAGCGCGTAAAAACTGTGTACGCGATGTGTTTTCTGTAATATTTAAAATCTGTCCTATTTCCTCATGGTCATACCCCTCAAGCAGGTAAAGCGAGATCACTACGCGGTAGCCTTCGGGGAGCTCCTTCATCGCCTCTTTTATAGCGGCTACCTTGTAATTCTTTTCCTCGTCATCATCTTTCTCCTCTTCAGGTATGTTCATCATCTTCTCGTCTTCCAGCTCAGTCCACTCCAGTTTGCGCTTACGGAGCAGGTTGATGGATCGCGATACAACAATTTGTTTGAGCCACAGGCCAAAGGTGGTTTCCTGCCTAAAATCGTGCACTTTATTAAAGGCATGCAAAAAAGCTTCCTGCAGCACATCTTCGGCCTCGCCAATGTTGCCCACTATGCGGTAGGCAATGTTCAGCATTGCTTTTGAGTACAGGCGATAGAGCTCATAGCAGGCCTTTTTACTGCCCTGCTTGCATTCAACCACCAGGTTGTAATGTTTGTCGATGTATATGGCTTCCAATTGTGATATTCAGCTTTCAGTCTATTAGACAGCAGATATATCCGCGTGTTGCATCATCCGCACAAAATATTATCAGAATGTTAAATTTATTTTTTGGAGGAACTTTTCAGCCAGCTGTCAACGGCGTTTACCGCGTTGGCATAGCGCTCGGCGCCAAGTCCCGATATAACTTTGTAGTCGGCATTCAGCGCTTGCAGTTCGCTGTGCCATATGGCCATAAAGTGTTCGCGCAGGTCAGGGAAATCGCGCAGCGGGTCATCCTGCCAGGGCATATCAATATCCAGCAGCAGGTAAAGATCATAGGGGTGGGAGGCCAGTTTATCCAGCACCTCCTGCGGCGAGCGGCCAAACAGATGGTCGCTCCATATTTTTATGGTGATAAAGGTGGTATCGCAAATAAGCAGCTTGTTGGCCCGGGGTATCAATTTTTCTTCCAACGCTAATTGGCCGTAAAACATATTCAGCTCATCGTCCCAAGTATACTCACGGTTCAGGCTTTCGCAGTATTCGCGCGCATACTCAGGCACCCAAATAGTATGATAGTGCTCGGCCAGGTACGCCGCCATGGTTGACTTGCCCGTTGACTCAGGCCCTACAACTGCTATCTTGATGATATTTTTATCCATTTGCCTTGCTTTGTTGCTGCTTAAGGTATTGCCGCCGCCATTCAATGTAACCCATGGCCGCCATAATTATATAAACCGCGTACATAACTGCGGTAAGGTGTAAATCTTTAAAATAATAGATGCCCACATAAATTACATCCACGAAAACCCAAAGCAGCCAGTTTTGTACCACCCGGCGTGCCATCAGTATTTGTGCTACCACGCTGCATGCCGCGCAAAAGCTATCAAGGTAAGGGAATGATGCCGATGTGTATTTGAGGCCGCTGCCTAATATTATGGTTACGCCCGTAACACTTGCTACCGCAATAGCCGTTTGTTTTTTAGTAATAACAGCTACCGGTGCCAGGCCTGTGCCGTCAGGTTTGCGCAGCCAGTAATACCAGCCATAAATATTCATGGCTAAAAAGTAAACCTGCAGCCCCATATCGGCAAACAGGTTTGCCTCATAAAATATATAGAGATAGATGCTTACGCTGATGATAGCCAATGGCCAATTCAAAATACTATTGCGCGCCGCCAGGTAAACGCAGCCCAAACCGGTAAGTACGGCAATAACCTCATACCACGTTTGGTGATGCCACCATTGCTGCAATTCGGCGCTGATATTCATTACGTCAAATATAGTGTTTTGTAAAAGTGTTGGTATTTGTATACAAACCGTACACTTTGTATTTAATAACCTACACACGTGTGTTTCTTAATACATACACTTTGTCCTTTAATTACCCAAAAGTTTAAAACAAGTGCTGTTTATTAAATTCAGGATAATTTTTTTTAACCTTTATTCATGCGCTATGCGCTATAAGTAGGCTATTGTAACAGCTTAGTTACGCTTTCTTTCGTTTCATGGCTTCGTGTTTGTTAATTACTGGATGACCTTGCGTTTATATCTGTGAAAAGAGAATAGAAACAACGTCTACCTGTGAAAAACATCTTTTATCGAATTCTCAGACGCCCAGGCTGAGATGTTATGTTCTTTGTTTTGGGTTTAATCAATAGTTTAAATTAATTAGGGGAAAGGGAGCACTTAAAAATGCTCTCTTTTTTTGTTTATACATTTTTGGTTTGCCCGCTAACAGCATTCGCTAATAACTCAAAATTATTTACATTTGAAAAGTATATTAATTTAGTAGACTTTTTAAAATGATAAATTATATCCGTAACGGACTATTCATATTATCGGCCGCCTTGCTGGCTTCATGCAGCAGCCCATCAGCCAAATTAAAAACCGGCACTTGGCGTGGTGTGTTAAAAACATCAACAGGTGAGGGTATCCCCTTTAACTTTGAACTTGCCGATAGCGCAAATAAATACAAACTGAATATAATAAACGGCAACGAGCGGTTTGCGGTTAATGATGTTAGCATCAACGGCGACTCGGTATTCATAAAGATGCCTTTGTTTGATTCGGAGTTCGCCTTAGCTAAAACCGGCGATGGTGGCCTGCAAGGTAAATGGGTAAAACACTTGGCCACCGAAGATGTGGCAATGGATTTTACTGCTACCCCTGATACCAAATGGCGTTTCTTTAAGGAAGAGAAACCGGCTACCGCCAACATAGGAGGGCGCTGGTCGGCTACATTTGGCAAGGGTGAAAAGGCCGATACCACCGTAGGCGAATTTAAACATGTTGGCGCCAAGCTAACCGGCACCTTTTTAACCACCACCGGCGATTATCGCTTTCTGGAAGGTACCGTTGCCGGCGATAGTCTTTATTTGTCGTGCTTTGACGGTGGGCATGCTTACCTGTTCAAAGCCAAAGTTGCAGGGGCAAATAAAATTGAGGGCGGTAAGTTTTACGCCGGCCTGTCCGGCACGGATGTTTGGCGAGCCGCAAGAAATGAAAAAGCCAGGTTGCCCGATGCCTACTCGCTTACGGCCTTAAAACCTGGTTACAAAAAGCTCGATTTTACTTTCCCTGACCTGGATGGAAAAGAAGTGTCTATTAACGATGATCGTTTTAAAGGAAAGGTAGTGATGGTGCAGATATTAGGATCATGGTGCCCTAATTGTATGGATGAAACCGCTTACCTGGTTAACTACTACAAAAAATATCAGCCGAAAGGTGTTGAAATTATCGGTTTGGCATACGAGCGGACCAAGAATTTTGCTCAATCTGTAAAGGCTTTAGTAAGGTTAAAGGAGCGCTTTAATGTTACTTACCCGTTATTGATAACCGGTTATACGCCCGACAAAGGCGAGGCAGCCAAAAGCTTGCCCGGTTTGAGCAAGGTAGTCGGCTTCCCTACAACCATCATTATTGATAAAAACGGAAATGTGCGCAAAATACACACGGGCTTTAGCGGGCCTGCCACCGGCGAACATTATACCGAGTTTATAAATGAATTTGAAAAGCTGACGGATGATCTGTTAGCGGAAAAATAAACAAGAATGGCGGATTAAACTAATCCGCCATTCTTGTTTTATGGATTAAGGAACAATCCGCCCTCAATAGCGGGGATAATCTTTTTTTCGTTAGCGGTATCGAACATCAGCTTTATTGCTTTTTTACCTTCCGCACCCAACTCAATTGAGTATTTGTTTACGTACAGCTCAATGTGTTTGTACATTACCTCCTCGCTCATTTCCTGCGCGTGCTGGCGGATAAATTCCAGTCCTGACTTTGGATTGGCAAAAGCATACTCTACTGATTTGCGCAACACCCGGTTTACCTTATGCTGCACCTCGGCAGGCAGGTTACGGTTGGCCACAATGCCGCCAAGCGGTATAGGGCAGCCGGTTTTTTTCTCCCAGTAATCGCCGAGGTCAATTATTTTTTTCAGGCCCTTATCCTGGTAAGTAAAGCGGTTTTCGTGGATAATGAGGCCAATGTCTATCTTCTCGGTCAACAAAGCATCTTCAATTTCATTAAAAACCAACTCATGCTTGTTAGTAGCCTCCGGAAAAGCCAGTCCTAACAAAAAGTTAGCGGTAGTGTATTTCCCGGGAATACCTATTTTGAGATTTGGGATTTGAGATTTGAGGTTTAAAATGATCTCGTCTACATCGTTACCCGCGGTATAGTCCTTTTTCGAGATCAGCATCGGGCCAACGCCAAAGCCAAGGGCGCTGCCACTGTCAAGCAATACATATTTATCGGCCACGTAAGCAAAGGCATGGTAGCTTAGTTTGGTAATATCCAACTCGCCGCGAAAGGCCTTTTGGTTGAGTGTTTCCACGTCATCATAAAACACCTCGAACTCCAATCCTTCGGTATCAATTTTATGGTGAATAAGGGCATCAAAAATAAAGGTATCATTAGGGCAGGGCGAAAATCCGAGGGTTAGTTTCATAGTCAGTACATTTTTAATCTTTCAACAGATCATCCAGCAACTCGGCAGCAAATGTATTCAGATTTTTAATGGCAGGCCCTATCTGCCATGCCGCCCGGTTGCGTTTCTCCACGTAATTTGACACTGACCTGATCTGCAAGCAAGGCACACCTGCCTGTTTACAAGCGTAAAAAAAAGCCGCCCCCTCCATGCTTTCAAGGTCGGCATTTACACGGCTGCTTAATTTTTGTATAGATGCCTCGTTGCCATGCACCGTATTCACGGTAACGGCAGTCACCTTTTTTATGTTAATTGATGCCGGTAAAGAATAACTGGCTATAAACCTGCTCTCGCCAAAACCCAAATCATCAATGGTTATAAAGGTTCCATCATCCTCTGCCCCAAGTTCCACCAAAGTATCTTCGGTAATCTCGCATACTGCGCCAAGTGCAATGTCACGGTTAAAACTACCGGCAATGCCGAGGTTAATAATCAGATCATATTTATTTGTTGCCAGATGCCTGCCCAGCGCGAATGCCGTAGCCACCATACCCGCCCCCGTGATAAGCAGGTTGCAGTTGCTTCCGGCTGGTAGTCGGCGGTTTGCGGTTAGCAGTTGATTGTTATCTGAGTCCGAAATTGAAAATCCGAAATCAGAGATCAATCCCTCAACTTCGGGCTGTGTGGCTGCTACAATAAGTACCTGCATAATGGCATAATTATCATGGCTAATATAAAACAACTCGCCTGTTTTTGTTTTGTATATTTGCACCCACAATTATTATGATGATTTATATAACGCGCAGAGAACATTTTAACGCGGCTCACCGCATGTACAGGGATGAGTGGAGCGAAGAAAAAAATGCCGAGGTATTTGGCAAGTGCGCTAACCCTAACTGGCATGGCCACAACTACAACCTTTTTGTAACCATAAAAGGCGAAATAAGCTACGCAACCGGTTATTTAATGGATCTGAAGGATCTGAAAGCCATTATTCAAGAATATGTTGTTGAAAAGCTTGACCACAAGAACCTGAACAAGGATGTTGACTTTATGCAGGGCAAAATGGCATCAACCGAGTTGCTGTGTATCGAAATATTTAAGCAGCTAAAGGCACCTATTGAGGCACACGAGGGTGTATTTCTGCACTCGGTACGCCTGCACGAAACTGAAAATAATTCCGCCGAGTACTTTGGCGAATAATATATACTGATGGATAATACCCGCCACATACCCGACCGCGATGATGACATTGACGGTTACGAAAAAATTGACCGCTACAACCCGGATTTGATAGACAGCCTTAAAGGCCATTACCATGAAGTGCTAAAGCTGATAGGCGAGCATCCTGGTCGCGAAGGCTTGCTGAAAACCCCCGAACGTATGGCCAAAGCCATGCTTTACCTAACACATGGTTATGACCTTAACGCCGAGGAGATTCTGAAATCGGCCATGTTTAAGGAAGATTACAGCCAGATGGTGGTGGTAAAGGATATTGAGGTATACTCGATGTGCGAACACCATATGCTACCGTTTTTAGGCAAGGCGCATGTTGCCTATATACCTAATGGGTATGTAGTTGGCCTGAGCAAGATACCGCGCATAGTAGATGTATTCGCTCGTCGCCTGCAGGTGCAGGAGCGTTTAACAAACGAGATACGCGATTGCATACAGCAAACCCTTAACCCAATTGGCGTAGGCGTGGTAATTGAGTGCCGCCACATGTGCATGAGCATGCGCGGCGTACAAAAGCAAAACTCGGTAACCACAACATCAGCATTTACAGGGGCCTTTTTGCAGGATAAAACACGTACCGAATTTTTAAATCTTATTTCATCGAGATTGAGTTAATTTGGGAAGTTGTGAGTAGTGAGCAATGAGTAAAAATAGTTTTATACCACCCATGATTCACAACTCACAATTCACCACTCACTAATATAATACATCATGAACGCATACATTTTTCCAGGACAAGGCGCACAGTTTGTAGGTATGGGTAAAGACCTCTACGAAACATCAGACGAAGCACGCGCGCTTTTTGAAAAAGCTAACGATATTTTAGGCTTCAGCATTACCGACATCATGTTCAGCGGTACCGATGAGGATCTGAAACAAACCCGCGTAACGCAGCCCGCCATATTTTTACACTCAGTAATTTTAGCCAAGGTTTTAGGCGATAGCTTTAAGCCCGATATGGTTGCCGGTCACTCACTGGGTGAGTTCTCTGCGCTGGTATCAGCCGGGGCTTTGAGTTTTGATGATGGTTTACGATTAGTTGCCGCTCGTGCCAATGCTATGCAAAAAGCCTGCGAACTGCAGCCATCAACTATGGCCGCTATTCTGGGGCTGGATGATTTTACAGTTGAGGACATTTGCCAGCAGGTGAGCGATGTGGTTGTGCCAGCAAATTATAACTGCCCTGGCCAGCTGGTAATATCAGGCACCATAGCCGGTGTTGATGCCGCTTGCGAAAAACTTACCGCCGCCGGTGCAAAACGCGCGCTTAAACTGAATGTGGGTGGCGCTTTCCACTCACCGCTAATGGAATCAGCCCGTGTTGAGCTGGAAGCCGCCATTGTTGCTACCAATATACAGGCGCCGGTTTGCCCAATCTACCAAAACATTGATGCCAAACCGTATACCGATCCCGAAAAGATAAAAGCTAACCTGATAGCCCAGCTTACCGGCGCCGTACGCTGGACGCAAACGGTTAAGCATATGCTTGAGGATGGAGCTACGTCGTTTACAGAAGTAGGGCCGGGTAACGTATTGCAGGGCCTTGTTAAAAAGGTTGACAGGGGCGTTGCCACGGCAAGTGCCACCATAGCCTAAAACAGAATAAAGCCACCTCACAAGTGGCTTTATTTTTATTTAAATTTATCTGCCAAAAAACATACTGAATTGAGTTACAGGTTTAAAATACGTTTGCTGCTGGCCTTGCTTACCGTAAGCTTATTTATAACGGCCGTTATACTACCTAATTCATATACACCGGGCCGCACGCTTGAACAAACCGCCCGTATACTTGAGGATAACATTCACGAAAAGGAAAGTTTTATTGAGGATATCCTGCACGATTCGGTAAAGTTTAATGAGCTAAAGCAACTCCGCAAAAACGATCAGCTTTCACTTAAGCTGATAAAAGATTATACTGTTAAAAACCACGTATGGTTTATAACGCTTGATAGCAGCCGCCTGTCATTTTGGAGTGGCGTTAAGGTATTGCCTGCTAACCCGGGGCGTATAAAACCCGGCCGGTCATTTATTAAGCAACCGAATGGATATTACGAGGCTGTACGTAAGGATGATGGTGCTTTCTCGGCCATTTTCCTGTTCCCGATAAAAATAAATTATGCCTTCCAGAATAATTACCTGCGTAATGGTTTTACCAAGGATCTGCTTACAGATGATGATGATATTGTAGATCTGGCCGATTTTACCGACCGGCAGTTTTACCCGGTACATAGCATAAGCGGACAATATCTTTTTGGTGTTAAGCTAAAGGACAATGCGGTAAACAGCCGATATTTCTATTCCGAACTTACGGTATGGTTCTTCGCCTTTTTAGTGCTTTGCCTGCTGGTGAATGACTTTTGCCTGCAGCTTGCGCGCAAGGGCAGGGCTTTGCTTGCCATTGTGTTGCTCACTTGCTTTATCAGCGCGTTGCGGTTTATTAACCTGTATTATTGCTGGCCCGATTTTACGTTTAAGCTGGACCTGTTCAATCCGGCGCACTATGCTTCCAGTAGCCTGTTCCCCTCGCTTGGCGATTTTTGTATCAACATACTGTTCACCACCTGGCTGGCCGCCTTTATTTATGTAAACCGTAATTATCTGCTAAACAACGTTCGCAGCAGAGCCGGCAGTTATGCGGTTTTGCTGGGCTGTTCTGCATTTATCGTTGGCATATCAGCTTGGCTGCTGGTGCTTTTTAGGGGGCTGGTCATCAATTCAAACATCAATTTTGATGTAACTAACGTACTCAACCTTACCGGCTTGAGTGTAGTAGGTTTGGGTGTATTGTGTTTCGCCTTCCTGATATTTTATTTAATTAATGATGCCTTTGCGGCTATCTGCATAAAGCTGCCTATATCAAACGCGCATAAAGCTTTTGTTTTTTTAATGGTGATTGTTGCGGCTACGGCTATTTATGCCTGGGTGAATAACTTTAACGCCTTCTTTTTACTAATGGGTGTTATGGTATTCATCAGGGCTTATGATTACCGCTTTGCTGATGGCCGTTTGTCTGCCGTGCCTTTGCTTATAATGGTTTTTGTGGGTGCCATTATTTCGTCGTTGGAATTGAATACTTTTCAGTCTATTAAAGAAATAGGCCAGCGCAAGCTGCTGATCAAAAAGCTGCTCGTGCCTGATGATGCCAATGTAAATGAATCATTGAGCAAGCTGGAAAAGCGGATTTTAAAAGATGCACAAATAGTACAGGCTTTTGGTCAGCCGGGGCAGGCGGCTGCACTGAAAACACGTTTGCAAAAGCTGTATTTTGACGGGACGCTTTCGCGTTATGAGCTCAGTATACATCAGTTTGATAATAACGAAAAGCCGCTGGCAACAGATACCAATTATTCGCTGAGCGTTTTTAAGGATCTGGTTATGTACAGCTCCTTCAAGGTGTCACGCTACTTTTACCGGGAAAACGAGTCGTTTGGCTCGCAAAACTATTTTGCGGTAATGCCGGTAAGTAACGGGGGCGTCCGTAAAGGTTGTATCGTTATTGAATTACGGTCAAAAAAATTAAATAACCCAAGAGCTTTCCCTGAGCTGCTGGTTGAAGGAGTGAAGAGTGAAAGTGATGATTTTAAAAACTATTCATATGCTTTTTACACCGATGCCCGCCTGGTAGCACAAAGCGGCAACTATGTGTATGATGTAGTTAACAAAACCTTTGATACGCCGGTTAATACTTACCGGTTTGTAACTACCAACAGCATTTACCCGGAGTGGTACCGCACATTCTCGCGGCATAATCATTTGGTATTTAAGCAATCTAAACGCAACGTTATTGTTGTGAGCCGCAGCGAGAACGCGTTGTTTTTCGGCGTAACAGCGCTTACCTTCTTTTTTGTGTTGTTATTGCTGTTTAGCCTGCTGGTTGTACTTATACGCTGGTTATGGTTGCGTATACGCATTTTATATATCAGCGATAACCGGATCAAATGGGGCTTCCGCATTAATTTTGATAAGATATTATACAAAACCCGTATTCAGTTTTCCATGATTCTGGCGGTTGTATTTACGCTGATCATCGTGGGCTTCATAACCTTCCTGTTCATTAGCACCCAGTACAATTCGCAGCAGGAAGAAATGATTCGCGGCAAGATAGCCCGTATAACCGAAGCGTTTGAAGAAGGGCAGTTTAATAAGTACATTGATAACATCAACAAAGAAAAGCTTAGCGATTTTGATGAACTGGCCAATACCTATTCTGCCGACCTGACCTTGTTTAACCTGCAAGGCATACCACTTATAAGCACGCAGCCTAAAATATATGAATATGGGCTGCATGTAAGGCGCATGAATGCCAGGGCGTTTATTTACATGAGCAGGTTCCAGAAGTCGGAGTATGTGAATGATGAACAGATAGGCGACTTAAATTATAAATCAGTTTACGCGCCGCTTAAAAACAACAAGCAACAAACGGTGGCCTATTTGCAATTGCCTTATTTTTCAAACGAGGTTGATTACAAAACCCAGGTTGGTGCCCTGCTAAACGCCATGATTAACGTTTACGCCCTTGTTTTCATAGCTATAGGTTTGCTGGCGGTTATCATTGCAAGGCAAATTACCGCACCGCTTAACTTTATTCAGACTAGCCTGAGCCGTATAATTTATGGCAAAAAGAACGAGCCTATTAAATGGGATCGTGATGATGAGATAGGCGCACTGGTAAAAGAATATAATAAAATGATAGCCGCTTTAGAGAACAGCGCGCAAAAGCTGGCACAATCTGAAAGGGAAAGCGCCTGGCGCGAAATGGCCAAGCAGGTTGCTCATGAGATCAAAAACCCGCTAACCCCATTAAAGCTGGGTTTGCAATTGCTGGATAAATCATGGAAAGATAAGGACCCTAAGTTTGATCAGAAATTTGAGCGCTTCAGTAAGTCGTTTGTGGAGCAGATAGAGAGTTTGTCGTCCATCGCCTCGGAGTTCTCGGCCTTTGCAAAAATGCCTGATACTAAAATGGTAAAGCTGAACCTTTTTGAAGTGCTTAACCAGGCTGTAATCATTTTTAAGCAGATGGATAATCTGACCATAAACTATCAACCGCCGGAGGAGCCGTTCATGATAAATGCTGACCGCGACCAGCTACTGCGCTGCTTTAACAATCTGCTTAAAAATGCTATTGAAGCCACCCCGCCCGATAGGAATGGCGTGATAGACCTGAACTATTTGATCACCAGTAAAAATATTTTGCTGAGCATTAAGGACAACGGTAATGGCATACCCGAAAACATGCGCGAAAAGATATTTGAGCCTAACTTTACAACCAAGAGCTCGGGTACCGGTTTAGGCCTGGCATTCATCAAAAACTCCATAGAAAATGCCGGTGGAAAGGTTTGGTTTGAAACTGAACTTAACGTAGGCACAACGTTTTACTTCAGCCTGCCTGCGGCAGATGCAAACGAATAGTCGGGATGACAAATTATACTATAAAAAGGGAAGGCCTCGTTAGTTGACGAGGCCTTCCCTTTTTATAGTATTGCTTATAAGTTATTTCAGTGTAATGCTGCTTTTGCCCATGCTGAATCCATCTGAATAAAGCATAACCGTATAGGTGCCTTTTTGGAATGGCGAAGGGTTTACCCAATCAATGGTGTAAGCGCTGCCATCATCCCTGAAATCAATAGCGGTTTTGTAGCTGTATTGCATCTCCTGGTCATCAGCGGTAAAGCTGCCTGCATCGGCTGAAGTGATCAGGTTGCCGGTAGGGTCCAATACACGTACGTAAACATCGTGCAATGCTTTGGCCGCAACGCCGTTAGGTACCAGCGTAAAGTTAATCTTGAACTTTTTGGCCGATTTTGCCTTGCTAACGTCTGACTCTTTGCCGTTATCTTTTACTTTGTAAGCTACAATTTCAGCAGCTGATAATTTTAACGCGGCGGCTTGTTGTACTTTGGTGTTTAGCTCCTGGTTTTGTTTCTCCAGCGTTGATGCCTTTTCGGTAGCAACGGCCAGGTTTGATTTAAGCGTATCGCGCTCGGTTAGTAATGAGGAGTTCTGTTTTTTAAGCTCCTCGATATCCGCAGTGTATTTGGTGACAAAATAACGAAGTTGTTTAACATCTTCGCGTGCCTTTGCCAGTTCAGCGGCTGATAGTTTGCCTTTGGCAAGTTCGGCCCTTAAAACGCGGATTTTGGATTGCAGCGAATCATTTTTAGCCTGCAACTCTGCCGACATTTTCGTTTTAGCGCTGTTCACCAGCTCAATTTGCGCCTCAAGGCTGTCCAGTTCAGTTTTTAATCTTGTCTTTTCATCATTGATGTACACCACCCTCGTGTCCGACTTGTTTTTTTGCAGGTACAGGTACACATCAGTACCCAGCAATGCAATCACAACTATGATCAAAAAATAAATAACGTTCGAATTCTTTTTTACTGGTTTTTCAGAAGGGTTCTCCATAAATTAAGTTAGTTTAAGGCTTGGCCCGCCGCGCAGGCCTGTAGCTTGGCATGTAACTATTACTTAGTGTCTTATTGTAACATTACGACGTTCAATACCCGTTTTTACGGGTATTGCTTATCCGCTAAATTAAGTACAATAAGCTTAAAACACAAAATTGGCCGATTTATTATGTATAATAATAAAACTCTACCTATGCAGTTTATATCTTTGCAGATTAATTGATAAACCGTTTTTTGATGCGTATCTACTCCGTTGCTGTATTATATATTTTGCTGGTGCTGTCGGGTTTACGTGTGTATGCACAGCCTGTGCAGGAGCTTGAGATAACCGATAACTACAAACCCGAACCCAAACGCGAGTTTAGGGGCGTTTGGATAGCCACTGTTGTTAATATTGACTGGCCAAGCAGTTCGCGCGCTTTACCGGAGAAACAAAAAACGGAGCTTCTTAACCTGCTTGATGAGCATCATGCTACAGGTATTAACGCGGTAATGCTACAGGTGCGCCCGGCCGCCGATGCGCTTTATGCCAAAAGCTTTGAGCCATGGTCAAAATATCTTACCGGGCAGCAGGGTAAGGCCCCCTCGCCTAATTACGACCCGCTGGAGTTTGCCGTAACCGAGGCGCATAAGCGTGGTATGGAACTACACGCCTGGTTTAACCCATACCGGGCAACTTTTGATAAGAACTTTAATGCTGTTGCCAGCGACCATATTACCCGATTAAAACCTGAATGGTTTTTTACTTATGGCGGCATCAAGCTGTTTAACCCCGGCATACCTGAGGTTAGGGAATATATTGTGCGCGTAGTGCTCAACGTGGTAGATAATTATGACGTTGATGGCATTCACCTCGACGATTATTTTTACCCTTACCCTATCGCCGGCCAGCGCATAAATGACCAGGAAGCCTTTGAAAAGTACGGTACCGGATTTACGGATATAAAAGATTGGCGCCGCAACAATGTGGACGTATTGATAAAGATGCTGAGCGATAGCATACACGCGCATAAACCATCCATGAAATTCGGCATCAGTCCGTTTGGTATATGGGCTAATAAATACCAGAATCCAGAGGGATCTGAAACTAATGGCGGTTCATCCTATTACGAGCAATATGCTGATAGCCGTAAATGGATACGCGAAGGCTGGCTGGATTATATTAACCCGCAATTATACTGGCCTATAGGTAACCGAGCGGCAGCTTTTGATAAGCTGGCTGACTGGTGGAGCAATAACACGAATAACCGGCATCTATATATCGGACAGGCGCCCTACCGTTTGCTGGAAAGAAAGACGGCCGCTTTCCGCAACCCGTCTGAATTGCCTAACCAGATCAATTACCTGCGTAATAATCCGAGGGTGCAGGGCAGTGTTTATTTCAGTTCGAATTCACTCATCAGTAACCCGCTTGGCATTGCCGATTCGCTGCGTAATACGTATTACCGTTATCCGGCATTGCCGCCACCTATGCTTTGGCTGGATTCTGTTGCGCCTAATGTGCCGCGAAATCTGATGGTTAAAGAAACAGGCAGGGGCGTGCGCTTAAGCTGGCAGGAACCTACAACCGCACGCGATAATGAGCCGATATACGGCTACGTGATCTATCGGTTTGAAGAAGGTGAGCGTACCGATATCAACGACCCCAAAAACATCATCAGCATAAAATATAACACCGACCTTTTTTACGACGATAACAATGCACAGAAGGGTCGGCATTACCTATACATTATAACGGCTATTGACCGCATAAAAAATGAAAGCGAGCGGTCGCCGGCCGTTGCGGTTAGCAATTAAAGCTGATCAATCCTTTATGCTGCAGGTTTTTCAAGTATAAGTCAATGGCGGAATCGCCCATGCCGTAAATATCGTTATTTGCCCAAAACGCTTTGTATATGCCTGCGTTATCAGTAATGCCGCTGTTATAAATCCGCAATAGTTGCTGTTCAATATAGTTCAGGCCCTGCTCATTGGTTTGTAAGCGCTTGAGGTGTGCTTCAAACGCGGGTTTTAATAAGCTCATGTTAGCCCAAAACGGAGTGTTTTCGATGAAAACTTCAATTTTTGGGGCATCGCTGGTGCAATAGGCTGTCCAGGCTTCGGCGGCTAAGGTCATGTCATACTCGGTGAGCTGTAACCTTGTGTTGTCATATAAATAATCCAACTCGGTACCGTTGAGTTCTCCCAATCCTTTAAAGTCAGGTTTACCGGGATACTCCGAAGGGCAAACCAGGTAAATGTTTTGCTCATTTAAATCAGCGTGCAGACGCAGTAAATTTAAGATGCCGAGCAGGTTTACCTGGCAATGCAGGTCATACTCAAACCAAAGCGTTATCTCGGCGTACGGAAAGCTGAGCTTGGCAACTTCGTCAATAATTTTGGTTTGATATTCCTCTGATGGTGCATTAAACTGGGTATATATCCATGCCGACCGCAACTCCCAAAATCTGGCGGATGATATGTCTTCGATAACCGGACCTTCTGATAAAATTTCGCGCCAAACCAGCACGTCGCCATCAAGCCCGGTACCGTTAAAGCCATGCAGCATGGCGTCGCCGTTAAGTATATGCAGTTGCTTTTCCATAGGTAACACAAAGCTACCAAATGCGCCGGAAACAAAAAGCCACCCATTGGTAAATAGGTGGCCTTTAATGCGAATTTAGGTTTAGTGCAAACTATTAACTGACTTATTTGGTGGTCACCATAATTTTTCCACCTTCTTTTTTTAATGCATCCTTAACTACATCAATACTTTTTATAGTGTTCGGATCAAGTTCTTTTATCTCTTTTTCGGTCATTTCTTTTCCGTTTAAATAATAGGTTACGCCTTTAAGGTCTGTACCTGTCCCCCTCAACTTGAGTACATTCCCAAATTTTGAAGTGTCTCTTTTTCCGTAGCCTATTACAACCACGTCATTAATCTTGCCTTTTATTTTTTGGCCGCTAAACTGTGGTTTGTCATCATCATCCCCATTGCCGGGTATAAGAGTGCCCTGTTTTTCGCTTTCCTTAACCGCGTTATCAGCGGCAGGTAAATTAAAGGCAATAGGCACGGTATACTGTACTCTTACCGGCTTGCCATTTTGCATGCCCGGGCTCCATTTAGGCGAAGCCTTTAAAACTCTTAACGCTTCAGCATTTATAGTTGCTGAAACACCCCGCAGAACGTTCAGGTTACTTAACGATCCGTCTTTTTCAACTATAAATTGCACAAACACTCTTCCCGAAGCTTTATTTTTTACATCCTCAGCCGGATATTTAATATTGGTTTGCAGATAAGTTCCAAAAGCTTTTAAGCCACCCGGAAACTGCGGATGTGTTTCAACCGCAGTAAAAACTTCATTGTTACCTTTTGGCACAGTGTCAATCTGGATCTCTGTTATTTTTGATTGCGCTTTAGGTAATGCTGGCTCTACAATTTCAATTTCCTTTACTGTTTGTTCAGGCTGTTGCTTGGCAGGCTCTTCAATGCTGATATATTCTTTCGGAACTACTTCAGTAACTGAAGTTTCGAGCACCGTCTCGGCAGTTTTGTTGATAGCCTTTACGGTTTTATTATCGTTTATTGTGGCTGATGACAGGATAAGCATCAACACAAATAGCGGAGCTGACAGGCCGTATTTAAGCAGCTTAACGCGCTGCGACCTGTTTTTTTGTAACATCATAATTCGTTGTTTTAATAGGCTGTGATTAAAAAATGGATTAACCAAATTGTGTACCGGTGCATTAAATGTTTGGTTAAGCAGGAGCATGGCGTAACCTGCTTTATCTGCGCCAGCATCAATAACCTGGCGGTCGGCTATAAATTCATGGGTATGTTTAACGGCTTTGCGGTAGAGGTACACCACCGGGTTAAACCAGTTGATAATACTGATGAGCTCGATCAGCATAACATCTGCCGAGTGCCACTGGCGGGCGTGTACATGCTCATGTGCCGATACAACTTCATGTTCTGACAGTTCGCCGCTTACCTGTACTTTTTTAAAGAAGGAGTAGGCGCCCGCCGTATGTTTACTGATGAGCCTTTGCAAACTGGCCAGCTGCCAGGTAAACCTGATGGCGAATGCCAGCAACCCCGCCAGGTAAGTGTAAGCAATAACATGCCCGATGCTGATGATCTCATTCTCGGTACCTGTATATTGCAGTGCAATTACCGGCGCGTTGTAAATAACCATTTTTACCTGCTGTGTTATAAACAGGTTTTGTACCCAGTTTGCTTGTATAAGCGGTAGTAAAAACGACAGTATTGCCGATGCTACCAGGTACACACGATTAAGCTGAAAAAATGTTTCTTTACGAAGCAACAGCGCATAAAACCCGTAAAATAAGCCTAAATACAGGTTTGCCAGGATTAAATATTGCCACCAGGTCATAACTTTTATTTTTTTAGTTTTTCAATCAGTTTCATTATCTCGTCGGCCTCTTTGAGGTTTATTTTTTCCTTTTTTACAAAAAATGAGAGCATGCTGTTAACCGAGTTGTTGAAATAACCACTCAACAACTTGTCGGATGCGAAGTCCTGGTATTGCTCCTTACTGATCACCGGGTGATATTCGTGGCTTTTACCGAAGGCGGTATGTCCTACAAAGCCCTTAGTCTCTAATATCCTGATGATGGTTGATACGGTGTTGTAAGCAGGTTTAGGCTCTGGTAACAGCTCAATTACATCCTTCACATATCCTTTTTTCAATTGCCATAATACCTGCATTATTTGCTCTTCGGCTCGTGTTAACTCTTTAATTTCCATATTTTTCTATTTCTTATCCTGATAAATAGCCGGTCCGCATTGCGCAAACTTTTTATCAGCGGTTATATTTATTTTGTGGTATTGTATAAATGAATTTAATAAAGCTACAAACTTTTCTTTTTTAGGCTGATCGTTCTCAAGCGCTTTCAGGTTTACAAGGTAGTAATCTATTTTACCATCCGGTTCAAAATATATACGGTGAACAATGCGGGTAGGTTGGCCCCAGGTAAAGCCGTTATCTTTTAAATATGCGGCAAGCTCGGTAAGCATGGCTACGTATGCTTTATAAAAATCCTGCTGACGGGTGCCGCTGAAAGTCGCTTTGGTAGTATCGGTATGCAGCGCGCTATTGTATTGTTCGTCTAACCGTGCAACAGTAAGCCCTTGCGCGGCGGCATCTTCAAAGGTTAAGGCCTTTGATTGGGCCAGTGCCGCAAACGGCAGCAGGAGCACTGTTATTAAAGCAATAAATTTCATCGGCCTATAATTTAAAACTAAGGTATTAGTTGTTTTTGAAATTTGCAACTAAAAATTTAGTTATTTTTATAATTAAACTTTTTCTCGTTGTTAATGGTTGTAATCGCAAATCTATTTATAACACCAATGCATATAGTTTTTCACGGCGCTGCACGTAACGTTACGGGCAGCAAACATTATATTGAACTTAACGACGGTACATCGTTATTACTTGATTGTGGCATGTTTCAGGGTTTGGGCGAACATACTGACGATATGAACGAACATTTTGGCTTTAACCCCCAAAAGCTGGATTACATGATCCTTTCGCACGCGCATATTGACCATTGCGGATTAATACCGCGCCTTATTGCCGAGGGTTTTAGCGGCCCGATATACTGTACCCCGCCAACCATGAACCTCGCCCGCATATTGCTGATGGATTCGGCACGCATACAAACGCAGGATGCCGAATACAGTAACCGCCAGCGTACGCGCAAAGGGCAAAAACCTATAGAGCCGCTATATACCGAAGATGACGCCATGGCCGCCATGCGGCAGTTTAAAGTGGTTGAGTATAATGAAGAATGCGAGATATCGCCCCGGATAAAATTTACCCTGACTGATGCCGGTCACGTAGTGGGCAGCGCCGCCGTACATTTAACTATACTGGAAGACGGAAAGGAAACCCGCATAAGCTTTAGCGGCGATGTTGGGCGTTACGGCGACCTGTTGCTTAAAAGCCCGCAAACTTTCCCGCAGGCAGATTATATTTTGCTGGAATCAACCTATGGCGATTCGCTGCATAAGGATATCGGCCCGATTGAGGATGCCCTGCTGGAGGTGATACGCAACACCTGCGAACGCAAAAAGGGTAAGGTAATTATTCCAGCATTCAGCGTGGGCCGTACGCAGGAGTTATTATATGCCTTAAATGCGCTGGAGCTACGTGGCGTATTGCCTGATGTGCCTTATTATGTAGATAGTCCGCTATCGCTGCAGGCTACGCAGGTGCTAAAGGATCACCCCGAGGTATATAATAAGGAAGTTAAAGAGGTGATGAAGGTGGATGCCGATCCGTTCGCGTTCAAAGGCTTACGGTTTATTGAATCAACAGAGGAGTCGGTAGCGCTGAATGATGATCCGCGCCCGTGTGTTATTATCTCTTCATCTGGCATGGCCGAAGCCGGACGGGTAAAGCATCATATTAAAAACAACATCAATAACCAAAAAAACACCATACTGATCGTAGGTTATTGCGAACCCAATTCTTTAGGTGGACACCTGATGCGCGGCGACCGCGACGTGTACATTTTTGGCGACCAGTACCAGGTGAATGCCGATGTAGAAGTAATAAAATCAATGAGCGCCCACGGCGATTATGAAGACCTGCTACACTTTATATCCTGCCAGGATCCCGCACAGGTTAAAAAACTTTTCCTGGTGCATGGTGAGTATGATGTGCAGAAAAAATTTGCTGAAAGGCTAAAAGAAAAAGGGTTTAAGTATGTGGAAATACCGTATCAGCATAGTAGGGTAGATTTGTAAGCCTCACCCCAACCCCTCTCCTGAAGGAGAGGGGCTTAATACGGCGGAGAATATTCTTTAAAGATATATAATGCATTTTGTCCTCCGGAACGATAGTGAGAGATCTGCCTGTGTTCATTAACAGGGCGATTGGGTTTTACTTTTACCTGTGCTAATGAGCACCAGGATGTGCTTTACTTATTGTTAGTGGTTGTCACTTTCGTTTGTGCAGACAAAAGAAAGTAACCAAAGAAGACTTAGCGTAGCGATCTCATGAGCACCATAGAAAAACAAACAGCAGCGAATAACCTGCCGGCTACGTCCTGCCCGGTGAAAGGTTCTACCTTGGCAAGGCTTGTGCTGCTCCGGGCATTACTGATACCGGTCGGATTGGTTATTTAAGGTTTGTGCTTTTTATGGTTACATTACAAACGGTTAATAAGCACAAACCAATCATAACCTATTTCTCCGGCCTCTTAATTTTCGGGTAGCAGGTTGATGCACTGCCTTTAAAAGAAAATTAAACAGCCGGCGAGTTTTGCTTCTTTTGATCGCTCAAAAGAAGTTTAGGACAAGAACTTCTCAAAAGAAAGCTGATAAAACAGGAAGAGCCGCAATTACGCGGCTCTTCCTGTTTATATAAAGAAGAATTAGTTCGTTCCCTGTGGTTTGGGTTGCTCTTTGCGCGGAATCATATCGGCACGCTGGGCGGTATGGTAAACAAACGATGCTACGATGGTAGCGGCTTGTTTCAGGTCGTCCTCAACCAGGCGGTCGTAAGTGTCCTGGTTGGTATGGTGGGTACGTGTGCCATAATCCAATGGGTCCTGAATAAACTGGAAGCCCGGGATGCCTACCGCGTCAAACGCCAGGTGGTCGGTACCACCGGTATTGCCAACGGTAACTGTGCCTGCGCCCAAATCTTTAAACGGATCAAGCCATGCCTTGAAAATCGGTCCGGCGGCACTATCACCCTGCAGGTAAATGCCGCGTATTTTACCGGTACCATTATCCAGGTTATAGTAGGCTGATATTTTTTTCTGATCAGGTTTCAGCTCCATCGTTTTAGGATCGCCAAGGTGGTTAAGCACGTAGTTACGTGAGCCATGTAAGCCTTGTTCCTCAGCACTCCATAAGGCAATGCGAATGGTACGTTTCGGTTTAAAGCCAACCGCTTTTAATATACGCATAGCCTCCATCATTACGGCGCTGCCTGCGGCGTTATCTGTAGCGCCGGTAGCGGCATGCCATGAGTCAAGGTGACCGCCAAGCATTACTACCTGCTCTTTCAATTTTTTGTCCGTACCCGGAATTTCAGCAATTACATTGTACTCCTGCATATCCTCAGTAAAGAACTGGGTCTTGATATCAGCCTCAAGCTCTACCTTCTGTCCGCCTTTTATCAGACGCAGAATGCGCAGGTAATCCTCTCCGCTGGTTTCCAGCTCAGGAGCAACGGCTTTGGCAGTATCAGCATATGATGCGCCGTTGGTGGTAAATACCGTACCATCGGTGCCGCGTGCCATACTTAGTATGAGGCCAACATTTTCAGTCTTTAAAAACTCATTAATGGCGGTACGCATTGCTCTTGCACGGCGCATAGCGGCAAACTGCGGCGAGTTGGCAAAGTTAGCCGGGCGCTGCTGGCGTGGGCCTTGCGGTTTAGCATCAGCCATTTTGGTTAAGGTGCTGTCGGCATAACGCTCGGCATCGGCGGTAAAGCCTGGTTTAAGGGTAGTGGCTACATCAAATATCACCACTTTGCCTTGCAGCTTGCCTTTGTATTTATCCAGATCGGTTGTAGTATCCGCTTTAATAAGTACTACTTCGCTTTTAATAGGTCCGTTAGTACCGGGCGTCCAGGCTTTTGGTATGGCGATGATGGCATGATAGTAAGGCACGGTAATGGCGGCATAGTTTTTTTGCACTTCCCAACCTTTGCCAAATTTACCCCATGGCTCACGCTTGGCATTAACCAGTCCCCATTTAGTAAGCTGGCTTACCGCCCAGTTTTGTGCCCGTTTTAAACCCGGCGATGCAGCCAAACGCGGACCCGATACATCTGTAAGATAAAAAGCGGTTTCCATTACTTTTGAGCGCTGCAGGCCTTCCTCACGGATTTTTTGCACCATGGCAGCGTCAACTTTCTCCTGCGCAAACGCGCCGGATGCAAGGGCTGTTAATAACAAGCCCGGAATAAGTAGTTTTCGTTTCATATTTTTATACGTCAGTCAGTTTGATACCAAAACTATTTATTTTTAAGCTGAAGCGCTTTAACAATGTTGTTACAGGTTAAGCGCATGTTATTACTTGGCTTTTTTGGCGTAGCTCTTCGGGTCAAGCGCGGCAGGCGACCATCCCTGAAGAAATTCCATCACCTTGGCTTTGCTATGCCCGTTGCCTTCTTCCAGGTAACCTGAGTTTTGCGTGTGCAGGCGGATGCCCTTACCATCCAATATTAAAAACACCGGAAAGCCGAAACGTTGCGGATAACCCAGCGAAGCAAGGGCTTCTTCATTCATGTTTTCCTTGCTGTAGTTCAAATGCACGGTTACGTAGTTCTCGTTCAGATATTTATTCAGGTCGGCATACTTGGTTACCAAATCGTTAAACCTTAAGCACCATATGCACCAGTTACCACCTATTTGTAATAATACATTTTTGTGTTCTTTGGCGGCTTGTTTTACAGCAAGGCTTATCTGTTGTTTGGCGTCAGCATTGGGGTTATACAATTTGGCCGTATCCTGCGCGTTTACTATAGTAGCAGATACCGCGAAAAGCAGTATAAAAAGCAGTTTTTTCATGGTGTTAGTTTTTTAAAAATAAATGTAGTTTTTTAAAACAAAAGGTAATCAATTTTATATAGTAAAAATTGTTAATACTACCTTAAAAAGAGATGAATTTTTAGTTTTCCACATCGCGAAATGCCGATATTTTAATTTCCTACGGTAGGGTTTATCAAAAGGAGTGCACTGCCTTGTTGATATGTGGAAAACTCAAATTGTGTGCAACTCCTCTCGAGGGTAAATTTGATTAAAAACTCTTATAGATTTCTTACTGACACACTAAATCATAAAGTTAAAACTGACAGATCAATAATATTATTAGCTATGGGCAAAAACATTCCAAAAAAATCAGCAGCATCAGGCGGCAAAGGGTTGAAATTCAGCAGGTATTTTACCACAGAAGGTACGCCTGTGTTCGACTTGTTTAAATATGAAAAGCGTTCATCAGTTATCCGCAATCCATCAGGCGATGCGGTGTTCGAGATGAATGACGTTGAAGTGCCGGCATCGTGGTCGCAGGTGGCAACTGATATTTTGGCTCAAAAATATTTCCGTAAAGCAGGTGTTCCGCAGGTCGACGGTACTTTAGGTTCCGAAAAAAGCATTAAACAGGTTGCACACCGTATGGCCAACTGCTGGAAGGAATGGGGTAGCCGCTACGGCTACTTCGCTACCCCACAGGATGCGCAGGTATTTTACGACGAGATAGTTTATACCATTACCGGGCAACTGGCGGCGCCAAACTCTCCGCAATGGTTCAATACAGGTTTACATACCTCATACGGCATTACCGGTAAACCACAGGGGCATTATTATATTGACCCGGTTACCGAAACGCTAACCAAATCAACCTCGGCTTATGAGCGCCCGCAGCCGCACGCCTGTTTCATTCTATCTGTTGATGATGACCTGGTGAACGAAGGCGGCATTATGGATCTTTGGGTACGTGAGGCGCGTATCTTCAAATACGGCTCTGGTGTTGGTACTAACTTTTCTAAAATTCGTGGCGAGAACGAAAAATTATCAGGCGGTGGTTATTCATCAGGCCTGATGTCGTTCCTTAAAATTGGCGATAGGGCGGCAGGTGCCATCAAATCGGGCGGTACAACACGCCGCGCGGCCAAAATGGTTTGCCTTGACCTGGATCATCCTGAAATTGAAGGATTTGTAAACTGGAAGGTTGAGGAAGAGAAAAAAGTGGCCGCGCTTATTGCCGCCGGTTATTCATCTGATTACGAAGGCGAGGCTTACCGCACCGTGTCAGGCCAAAACTCAAACAACTCGGTACGTATCCCTAACAGTTTTTTCCACGCGCTAAACGAAGGTAAAAACTGGGATCTTGTTGGCCGTATGAATGGTAAAACCGTAAAATCAATATCCTCACAAAAATTATGGGATGATATCGCTTTCGCGGCCTGGGCCTGTGCCGATCCGGGTGTACAGTATGATACCACCATCAACGAGTGGCATACCTGTCCTGAAGGTGGTCGCATCAACGCGTCAAATCCATGTTCAGAGTACATGTTTTTGGATAACACCGCATGTAACCTGGCCTCCATCAACCTGGCGCA
This sequence comes from Mucilaginibacter roseus, assembly GCF_021215455.1. Lineage (GTDB taxonomy): Bacteria > Bacteroidota > Bacteroidia > Sphingobacteriales > Sphingobacteriaceae > Mucilaginibacter > Mucilaginibacter roseus. The sequence continues at coordinate 230,765 of NZ_JAJPWV010000006.1, forward strand.
TTTCTTTAACAAGGAAACCCGTGTGTTTGATGTAAAAGGCTACGAGCACGCCTGCCGTATATGGACAGTAGTATTGGAAATTTCCGTACTGATGGCGCAATTCCCGTCAAAAGAAGTTGCCGAATTATCATACGACTACCGCACGCTTGGTTTAGGTTATGCCAACCTGGGTTCGGCCTTAATGGTGAATGGCATCCCTTACGATAGTGATAAAGCCCGTGCTATTGGCGGCGCGATCACCGCTATCATGACGGGTACTGCATACGCTACATCGGCCGAGCTGGCCCGTGAGCTGGGTACCTTCCGCCGTTACGAGGATAATAAACAACACATGTTGCGTGTAATGCGCAACCACCGCTACGCGGCATACAATTCAACCGAGAACTACGAAGGCCTGGAGATACTGCCTCCGGGAATTGACCAGAAGGTTTGTCCGGATTACCTGCTTTCTGCTGCTTGCAACGCCTGGGATAAGGCCGTTGAAATGGGCGAGAAATACGGTTACCGCAACGCGCAAACTACTGTTATTGCGCCAACAGGTACCATTGGTTTGGTGATGGATTGTGATACGACCGGTATCGAGCCCGACTTCGCGCTGGTTAAATTCAAAAAACTATCAGGTGGTGGTTACTTTAAGATCATTAACCAGGCCGTGCCGGAGGCTTTGCAGAACCTGGGTTACAAAGAGCACGAAATTACCGCTATTGTAAACTATGCCAAAGGTGCCGCTACGCTTAAAGGCGCACCGCATATTAACCTGGAGAGCCTGAAGGCAAAAGGCCTTACCGATACTGAACTGGAGAAACTGGACAAAGCGGTTGTATCTGCTTTCGAAATATCATTCGCGTTCAACATCTGGACATTGGGTGAAGAAGCTATCAAGCGCCTTGGTTTTACCGCCGAACAATACAACGCGCCTGATTTTAACCTGCTGCGCGCTTTAGGTTTTAACAAAAAGCAAATTGCCGAGGCTAACGAATACGTTTGCGGTACCATGACCATTGAGGGCGCCCCTTACCTTAAAGAGGAGCACTACCCGATATTTGATTGCGCTAACAAATGCGGCGCTAAAGGCGAGCGTTACATCCACGCGCATGGCCACATCAAAATGATGGCTGCCGCTCAGCCTTTCTTATCAGGTGCTATATCAAAAACCATTAACCTGCCAAACGAGGCTAAGGTTGATGAGATAAAAGATTGCTACGAGCTATCATGGAAACTGGGCCTAAAGGCTAATGCGCTTTACCGTGATGGTTGTAAATTATCGCAACCGCTTTCCACCAAATCTGACGTTAAGGAAGAGGCCGAAGAATCTCTTGAATCTGTTGAGGAAGTATTGGGCGAAGCTGCCAACGTGAAGCTGAGCGACCTTACTGCCGACCAGGTTTTGGAAGCCGCGATGGCCATCATCGAAAAATCAAAAGATACCCGCTTTATGCGCCAGCTATCGCGCGTGGTGCAGAAGAAAAATCTGCCGTTTAAACGCCGCGGCTATACGCAAAAAGCCAGTGTTGACGGGCAAACGGTATTTGTTCGCACAGGTGAATATGAGGATGGTACATTAGGGGAGATATTCGTGGATATGCACAAAGAGGGCGCAACCTTCCGCTCGCTGATGAACTGTTTTGCCATTGCTGTATCAGTTGGTTTGCAGTACGGTGTGCCGCTGGAGGAATACGTGGAGAAATTTACCTTTACCCGCTTTGAACCGGCAGGTATGGTAATGGGCCACGCTAACATCAAGAGCGCTACTTCTATAATCGACTACATCTTCAGGATGCTGGGTTACGAGTACCTTAACCGTACCGACCTGGTGCACGTAATTACCGAAGATAAAGCGGTAGTTGGCCACGGTTTTGACGACAGCGATTACAATACCGACGAAACCAACGTGTACACACCTGAGCCGGCTAAAGCGGTAACCGCTACCGAGAGCAAGGGCGGCGCTAAGCCGCAACTATCAGTTGACCTGAGCATGGGTGTACAAAGCGATGCGCCAAGCTGTAACGTTTGCGGCCATACCACGGTACGTTCGGGCACCTGCTACAAGTGTTTAAACTGCGGTAACTCTATGGGTTGCTCTTAACAAAGCAATAGATAACGCTGAAAGCAAAGGGCTTGGCCTAAAGCTTTCAGCCCTCTATAATAGTTAATTATACACCAAAGCCCTGCCTGCGTAAAGCTTGCAGGGCTTTTTTACCTTTCTAATCTTTCCCAAAAAGATTACTTAGCAATAGTTGGCGATTTGTGAATTAGTATTTTTAAGCACTTTTCATTTACAACAAGAATTGGGTATATTATACCTTAATAATAATCTTCCGCTTATACAACACCCACATAATAATCCAAATAAGCAGCACCCAAAACAAGGCCATTGCCAACGAAGCGTTTAATGGTGATAGGTAAGGCTCAAACCATAACTGGTATAAATTGAGCTTGCCCAAATAATGTGGTATGTACATGGAAAGTATATAGGCGGTTATAGCGTTCACACCAAACGGAATAAAAAAGGCGGTGAAACGCTTACGGCCGTTTACATCAATCAACCAATAACTAATTGCGAGGGCGATGGTTGCCAGACCGCCGGTATATAACACGAATGAGCTTGTCCACAAGGCTTTATTAATTGGGAAGAACATATCCCAAACAAGCGCCAGTACTACAGCAGCAACGCCGTAAGTCAGCATCCAGGTTACCTTAACACTGTCCTCGGCACCTTTTTGCTTAAGCCACGAGCCTACCCTTATACCGAATAAGCCTGTGCCAATGGCAGGTAAGGTACCCAGCAAGCCCTCCGGATCCCAGGTGCGCGCCTGGCTCCATAAATGGTTTTCGGTAAATACTAAACGATCCAGCCAGGCACCCATGTTTGTTTCGGGCTCCAGGTTGGCCGGGCCATGGCCTGGAACCGGCACAAAGCACATGATGATATAATAGCCGATCAGCGATAATGCGAAAACCCAATCGCGCGTACGCTGTGAGGTTTTAATATAGAGTATGGTACAGATGAAAAATACCACTGCAATGCGCTGTAATACTCCCGGTATACGCATGGTAGCCAGGCCCGGATGGAAAAGCAAGTGTGTGCCCAGGCTGATTATAATCAGCACCGCCATGCGGCGAAAGGCCGTCAGTATCATTTTACCATGATTGGCCGGATCCGCTTTTTTACTTTCCATCGCAAAAACGATAGATACGCCTACGATGAACAGGAAAAACGGGAAGATGAGATCGGTTGGTGTGCAGCCATTCCATTTGGAATGTTCAAGCGGAGCATAAATATGCTCCCAGGTGCCGGGGTTGTTAACCAGTATCATGGCGGCAACAGTAGCGCCACGAAAAACATCAAGCGATAAAAGGCGTTTTGAAACAGGCTGGTCCATCTAAATAGTTTATTCTCAAACATAAAAAATTATAGCAATTAAAAACGCCGATTGTAATAACTTTGATTGAACATGGCACTTAATCGCAACTTGCAGCAATTATTCAACATCGCCCAAAAAGATAATCGTGTGGGCGTAGGCCTGATGTCGGGCACGTCGCTGGATGGACTGGATATTGCCCTGTGCCGATTTACCGGGCATAGTATGCAAACGCAGTTTGAATTGTTGAACTTTGTAACCATTCCCTATAACGATAAATTTAAAAGCGAAATAAGACAGGTGTTCGCTAAAAGGCAGGCCGATCTTGAGCTGCTCACCCTATTGAACGCCCGGATAGGCCGCTATCATGCTGAATTGATATTGCAAGCGTTTGATGAATGGAAAATAAACCCTGCCGAAGTTGATTACATTGCCAGCCACGGCCAAACCATCTATCACGCACCTGCAAGGCAACATAATAGAACCGGTTACCCGGACGCCACCTTGCAGATAGGCGACGGCGACCATATAGCAGTAAAGACAGGCATCATTACCATCAGTGATTTTAGGCAAAAGCATATTGCAGGCGGCGGCGAGGGCGCGCCACTTGCTTTATACGGCGATGTGTTATTAGGCAGCAAAGCAGGTGAAGGCCGGTTGTTACTGAACATAGGTGGCATAGCCAACGCTACCTGGCTACCTGCTTCGCAAAATTTGAGCGAAGTGTTTAGTACCGATATTGGCCCCGGTAACACGTTGATTGATGCCGCTTGCAAAAAACACTTTGATCAACCGTATGATAAGGACGGCGCGATTGCCCTGTCCGGAATCGTAGATGAGACCTTATTAAATGCGCTGTTACAGCATGCTTTCTTTGAACAAGGGTTACCTAAAACCACAGGACCAGAGGTGTTTAACCTTGCGTTTGTTGAACAGGTAATATCCACCTTAAAAGCTCATGAAATAAAACCGGCTGACCTGATTGCCACCCTAACAGCCTACACTGCGGAAAGCATCGCACAATTCGTAAGTAAATACGTAAGTACTTACGTAAACATTTACGTAAGTGGCGGAGGAGCAAGTAATCCGGCCGTTATTAACTATTTGAAAAAACGTCTTCCTGAGTCAAAAATATCAAATACAAACGTGCTGGGTATTAATCCGGATGCAAAGGAAGCTATATTATTCGCGCTTTTAGGTAACGAAGCCTTGGGCGGAGAACCTATTGCTATCGGTAATAACCCGGCGGTTTTGATGGGAAAATTCAGCTTTCCTTATTGAGTATAGCTATACATACGTTCAAACAGGCCGGGATAATTGGTTACCATACCATCACTATCAACGGTAAGCTCAGCTGTAAAACTACCATCTGCTACCTCAAATTTATAGGTCTGCTCATCAATGCACGTATAAGCTTGCTTAGTTGTAAATACGTTCCGCGCCATTACATCAAAATACAGCACTTCAATTTGCGCAGATTGGCCGGGTTTTATATTAAGACGATTAACAGGCAGGCTATTGGTAAAAGGCGTAACGCTTATATCAACGTCAATACAATCGCAATGCAGGGGCTGAGCATCATTACCGCCGAGCCAGCCGCCGGCAATATTGACATAGTGCCAGCTTTGCGGACTCCCGTCGATGATATATTCGATATAAACTTCTTTGGCAATCCAGCTGCTATCAAGCAGTAAAGAGTAGTTGATTTCAAAAGCCCGCTCATCTACCGTACCGGCAATGGCTGATGATACGGTAATATCTGTAGCTGATGCCGTAACCAAACAATGCTCCACCGATTTGTAGTCTGCAAGGCGCTTCCATATAACCACTTTCTCTTTCATGTTTAATACAAACGCAAACAGCCCGCACTTGTTTATGGTGCGGGCTGTTAACCAGTAATTTAGCTACATTTTATTTAAAAACAGTAGTAAGCTTATTATCTGTATTGATATAGTCAATCAATATCTGGCCGGCTTCCACTTTTACAAAGTCCAGGTCTTCATTACGCGGCTTGGTTTGTCCCTTTTTAAGTGCCGGTAAGCCCATAGCTACACGGCGCTGGTTGGCGCGTTCAAAGTTGCGTTGCTCGTCGGCATCGCGTTCCTTTTTAAGCTTTTGCTCGTTCAGGGTAACGCTGGTTTCAGCTTCTGTCTTTTTAAACTCAGCAATATCTTCAAGCAGGTACTTATAGCTTGCGCTTTGTGCCATGCGTTGCTCATGTTGTTTTTTTAGCTGAGGTAATACCGTAGCAAAGTCGCCAACCTTGCTGTACTGGCTTTTCGCAATTACGTCATAGGGCAATGCTGAAGGCTCAGTATCCTCGCCATATTTATCTAACGGAATGATAGAAGGGAAGCTGATATCAGGCATTACACCTTTATGCTGGGTTGAGCCGCCGCTTATACGGTAAAACTTAGCTACGGTAAGGTTTAGCTGACCGAATTTATTCTGGCTGCCGGTACCTACCGTTTTTGTTTTACCTACAAGTGATGATATTTTTTCGCTCAAGGTGGTAGTGATCACTTTATCCAGGTTGATAGCGCTTTGTACAGTACCCTTACCGTAGGTTTGCGTACCCGCAATAATACCACGGCCGTAATCCTGAATGGCGCCGGCAAAAATCTCAGAAGCTGAGGCGCTGAAGCGGTCAACAGCTACCAGTAGCGGGCCGCTATAAGCAATATCCGGATCTTCGTCTTTATCAACCTCAATCTGGTTACGGGCATCTTTAACCTGTACTACCGGACCATCTTTAATAAACAAACCGGTAAGCTCAATAGCTTCGGTTAACGAGCCGCCGCCATTTTGGCGAAGGTCAATAACCACACCGTCAACCTTGGCTTGCTTCAGGCTGTCCAGTATCAGCTTAACATCACGGGTTGTACTTTTGTAGTTCGGGTTGCCTGAACGGTAGTCATCAAAATCAAGGTAAAATGCCGGGATGGAGATGATACCGATCTTGAAGTTTTTACCGTTTTGATTATATGTTTTAATCTCTTTTTTAGCCGACTGATCTTTCAGGATGATCTTTTCGCGCACCATTTCAACCACCTTAGGTTTGCTGCCCGCGGTTGCGCCTGCAGGTAAAATCTCCAAACGTACAACAGTACCTTTCGTGCCACGGATGATAGCTATGGCATTCTCTATCCGCCAGCCGATAATATTTTGAAACTCGCCTGTTTTGCCTTGAGCTATGCCAACAATACGGTCGTCAACGCTTATTTGCTTGCTTTTATCAGCCGGGCCGCCCGGAACAATGGTTTTTATAGTTACATACTCATTTTCTGACTGCAGTGAAGCACCTATACCCTGTACCGAACGCGACATTTCAATATTAAAATTAGCAGCGTTTGATGGCGTAAAGTAATTGGTGTGCGGGTCTACCGACTCCGTGAATGAATCCATAAATATCTGGAATACATCCGCATTTGACAGCTTGTTCGACTGTGAAAGCAGGTTTTGGTAGCGCTTGCGAAGCGTCTCCTTGTTTTTGGCCATATCCTTATTGGCCAGTTTAAGGTTAAGCAGATCATACTTTACACGGCCTGTCCATAACTTATCCAGTTCCTGTGCCGAGCTAACCCACGGTAGTTTTTCACGGTCGTAAGTAAAAGTTTCGTTGGTAGTGTAATCAAAATTATCGTTGATCTTTTTGATTGAGTAGTTAATGCGGTCGTTATAACGCTTTTGGTAAACGTTGAATATATAAAACACGTTAGCCAGGTTACCGGCTTTCATATCATCATCAAGCATCAGCCTGAATTTTTCAAATTCCTTAACATCCGACTCCAGCAGGTAATTGTGGTTACCGTCAAGCGCTTTTATGTAACGGTCAAATATCACCCCGGAGATTGAATCGTTCAGATCGATCTTTTTATAGTTGTATTTGGTAACCATCTCGGTTACGTTTTGTAACACAATGGATTGCTGCTCATCAGGCTGCAGATCATTTGAGCCGGGTACTTTTGTAGGTTTTGATGGAGAAGCCTGGCAAGAGAGCGCAGCGCCGATAACCAACACAGCATATAATTTCTTAAACATATCTTTTACCGTTTTTAGGTCGGGGTTTATAACCAACATCAATACTTGTGCCTTTGTAAATTAATAATGTAAAAAAAGACAGCCATCCGGGCTGTCCTGTCTCGTAAACTATTGAATAACAATAATACGATATTGTTTGATTTCTATTGTAATTGATGCCTGAAATTACCCTTTTGTTACAAAAAGCTTAATTTATTTTGATTTGGTTTCTGCCGCGGGCATATCGGCATATTTAAGTTCGGCTTTGGGTGCCGAGTTACTTACATTTTTTATGGATTGTATCTTTTTGTCAACTTCTGCCGACTCATTGCGCCAGCCACGTGCGTTGGCTATGCCACGCGCCTCAATCAGGTCTTCGCGGGCCAGGCTAACATCGCCCATGTCAATCTTCACTGATGCCAGCGAAATCAGGTTTAAAAAAGTGTGCCGGTCGTCATTCTGTAAACGGGATATTCGGTTGCTTTGTAAGAGAAACCATTTGGCTTCTGACAGGCGGTTGAGCTCCATATAAACCTTCGCCAGATCGCTGAAGTTATAGCTGGCGATATTATACTCGCGAAAGCGCATATTATGCTGAGCGCTTTTCATAAAGCGGTTTTCGGCCTGGGTAAGGTCGTAATAGCTGCGCAATTTAACCGGCTTAATGGGCACCGGTTTTACCTGCGACGAACCGAGTATATAGTTTTTATTGAAAACATAATTTTTAACAGGTGCTATCTGCGGGTAGCGTTTATGTTTTAACGGGCCGATACGCCACCACTGCGCCGAGGCAGAAAGACCGGTAAAACATAAAAAAAGAAATAAAAAATACTTCATGTACTGCTTTGTAGCGGATTTACAATGGTTTAAACTATCAAATATAAAACTAATTAGCAGATAAACAATAGCTTGCGCCTGTTACTCAAACACTTCAACTTCACCATCATGCAGGGCCCAAACCATATAGGGGTGGGTATCATCGTGGTAAATATCGCCATTGGCAGCAATGGCTATTATACCTGCGAACCCGTTATACGGCTTTAACTCGTCCAGGGTTTTGTCTGACGCTGCATGGAGCGTAAACCCATCGGTAACGCGGGTAACAATTTTAGCCGCAATGGCGCCGCTCACAATATCCTCGCCCACACCGGTGCACGATACCCCTGCAAAAGCATTGGCATAATTGCCCGCTGCCGTGGCCGAATCACTCACCCGGCCGGGTATTTCAAAACCCTTACCTCCGGTGGATGTTGCTGCCGCGATGTCGCCGTAAATATCAAGTGCCACGCAGCCTACGGTACCCAGACGAATAGAGTCGCTCAGTTTCTTCTCGTATTCCTTACGGCGTTGGGGTATTTCGGGGTTATGGTATTTAAAACCGTTTTCGCGGGCAAAATCAAGCGCGCCTTTGCCGCTGAGCACGCGGTCGTCATACGCCATCAGTTTCTCGGCTATACAAATCGGGTTTTTAACATCCTCAATATTAATAACACCTGAAAAACGCTGCGTTTTGCCATCCATCAGCGAAGCACTGAGGCGTATCTTACCATCGCTTTGGATCTGTGAGCCCGTGCCCGCGTTAAAAAGCTCACAATCTTCTAACAAACGCACGGTATACACAGCAGTTTCTAAAGCGTTATGGGTTTCCAGGTATTTGTAACCAGCCTGTACAATATCCCGCAAGGCAGCCTGTTTGGCCTGCTTAACCTCCTGGTTAGTTTGTGATTCGCTGAAGAACCCACCGTGAACGATCAATTTCATTTGTTGTTAACTGAGGTTTACTAATTGAATGAATTGCTCACATTTCATTCAGGTATTAACGCAAAAATATATGGTTTATGATTGGTATGACACCGCTTGCCATGGTGAGCCTGTCGAACCACTAAAAAAGTGACAGGCTTCACGTTCAATCCTTCGACAAGCTCAGGATGACACGCATAATTCACGTATTTATTTGCACATCTGCGTGTTTTCGCATCTGCACATCCAGCCTGTCATGGTGGGCCTGTCGAACCACCAAAAAGTGACAAGCCTCACGTTCAATCCTTCGACAAGCTCAGGATGTCATTTCTCATCCCTACTTACTCACTCTCACCATTCACCCCTCACCATTCTATTGCAAGTCATTAGTATCAGGCACTGTTAAAAATACACCTTCCTCTAACTTTACTGCTTTTTTAATCACCATTCGGTGCTGGTGTAACTCGTATTTATCAAAAATAGACATTACGTGCACCTTCAGGTTTTCGATAGATACCGGGCTTCCTATCTCCACATCGTAAATATTTGTCTCTACAATACTTTTGCCGTCCACCAGTATAATCAGTCCGGAGCCGATGGCTTCCATAACATTGCCTTCTGTTATCAGCAGGCCTGCGTCTTCACCCAAACCTATACCCAGTATGCCGGGGTTGCTGGCTACCGCGTAAAATAAACGCCCGATGCGGCCACGCTGCACAAAGTGCGTATCAACAATAACCCCGTCAATAAAACCTAAACCCGCGGTTATCTGCACCTCACCCTTTACCAGGGCCTCATTACTTTGCCCACGGTAGATCATGTGTGTAGATGCCGCTGCGGCACCGGCGGACGTTCCGGCTATAACAAAGTGCTCCTTTTGGTAGCGTTGCTTTAATATTTGCAAAAACTGGGTGCCGCCAAAAATAGCGGTAAGCCTAAGCTGGTCGCCACCGCTAAACATCACTACATCGGCCTTGCGTATACGGTCGAGATACTCCTCGTTCGCCGCATCTTCACGACTTTTAATGTGCAGTACATTTACATGCTCCACATTAAGCTGGTTGAATGATTTGATATACTCCTCGCCAACCAGTTCCGGTATTTGTGAGGCCGTGGTGATTACCTCTACCCTTGAGCCCTCGTGTTTGGCCGACTCGGTAATAATTCTGCGCAGAATGCCCTTTTCAAAAAACTTGATATAATCAGGTTGCAAAATATGTTCCTGGGCGCTAACGTTACTGCCCATATCAACTGCTCCGCCTATTATGATTAACTTTCCTTTCGGGACATCCATGCCTTTTACCTCCGTTTTTACACAAAGTAAGATAAAATAGCCCTAAATCAACGCTTTAAATTAAAATTAATACACTGATAAACATTAAAAACTTTACAGCGTTGATACGTTTCAGTAGATTTAGCACAAAACAATCAGCCTCGAAAATCATCCATGAAAATAGAAAATATACAGGTGTTACGCGGTCCGAACATCTGGAGCATCAGCCGAAAAAAACTTATACAAATGCGGCTCGATCTGGAAGACATGGAACACCGCCCTACCAACGCCATAGATGGCTTTTATGAGCGCATAAAAGCGCTTTTACCCTCTATGTATAATCACCGCTGCTCGCCCGGCGTACCGGGTGGTTTTTTTGAGCGCGTAATTGCCGGCACCTGGATGGGCCATGTAATTGAGCACATCGCCCTGGAGATACAAACTTTGGCCGGTATGTATACCGGGTTTGGCCGCACCCGGCAAACTAAAACCGCCGGTGTTTATAATGTAGTATTTAATTATGTTGAAGAAAAGGTTGGCATCTACGCCGCCGAAGCCGCCGTGCGTATTGCCGAGGCATTGATTGAAAGCCGGGAATACAACCTGGAAACCGACATTCAGAAAATGCGCGAAATACGCGAGCAAACCCGCCTGGGGCCAAGCACTGGCTCCATTGTTGAGGAAGCCATAAGCCGGGATATACCGTGGATCAGGCTCAACAACCAATCGTTGGTGCAGTTGGGCTATGGCAAAAACCAGGTACGAATACGCGCTACCATGACCGAGCATACCAGCAGCATCGCCGTTGATATTGCCAGCAATAAAGAGGAAACCAAGCGCTTGTTGCAGGAACAGGCCATTCCCGTTGCAAAGGGCATGACCATTGCCTCGGCAGATGAGGTGGATAAAGTGATCAGCCAGGTGGGTTTTCCGCTGGTGTTTAAACCGCTGAATGGCAATCATGGCCGGGGCATCAGCACCAATATTAAAACACGTGAGGATGCTATTGCGGCTTATGAGCACGCGGCAAAGATATCGCGCAGGGTAATTGTGGAGCGTTATGTAACCGGGTACGATTTCCGGGTGCTGGTTATTGATAATAAAATGGTAGCTGCCGCGCTGCGTGTACCGGCTCATGTTAAAGGGGATGGCACATTAACCATACAACAACTTATTGATAAGGAAAACAGCGACCCGCGCCGAGGCTACGGGCACGAAAATGTTCTCACCGAAATTACCGTTGACCGCGACACGCTCGACCTGCTCGAGAAAAAGAACTATACCTTAGATACTGTACCTGCTGATGGCGAACAGGTTTTCCTGAAATCGACCGCCAATTTGAGCACCGGCGGCACATCCATTGATGTTACCGACCATGTACACCCGCAAAACGTTTTTTATGCCGAGCGCATCAGCAAGATCATCGGCCTGGATATTTGCGGTATAGATATAATGGCCGAAAACCTCACCGAGCCGCTGCCTAACACCGGCGGCGTGGTATTGGAAGTTAATGCCGCGCCTGGTTTCAGGATGCACGTCGCCCCAAGCGAGGGCTTGCCGCGTAATGTTGCAGGGCATGTGCTGGACATGCTTTATCCGCAGGGAAAATCAGCACGTATACCTATTATAGCGGTTACCGGCACCAACGGTAAAACAACTACTACACGCCTGATTGCCCACATTGTTAAAAATAACCGCCGGCGTGTTGGTTACACCACCAGCGACGGTATCTATGTACAAAATACCCTTTTGGTAAAAGGCGATACCACCGGCCCGGTGAGCACCGAATTTATATTGAAAGACCCTACGGTCGACTTTGCTGTGCTGGAAACCGCGCGTGGCGGTATACTAAGGTCGGGCCTGGGCTTTACACGGTGTGATATCGGTGTAATTACCAACATACAGGAAGACCACCTCGGTATATCAGACATTCACGACCTGGACGATTTGACCCGCGTTAAAAGCGTGGTGATCAATTCGGTTAAAAAGGATGGCTGGGGTGTATTAAATGCCGATAACCCTTATTGTGTACGCATTGGTAAAAGGGCTGACTGCAACATCGCCTACTTTAGCCGCAGCGAGCATAATCCGGTAATTAAAGAGCATTGTAAACGCGGCGGAATTGCCTGCGTACACGAGAATGGCTTTATCACCATAATAAAAGGCGACTGGAAGATACGGGTTGAACGCACCATTGCCATCCCGCTAACCTTTGGCGGCACTGTGCCGTTTATGATTGATAACGTGATGGCGGCCACTTTAGCTACGTTTTTATGGGGCTTTAAAACGGAGGACATACGCATATCGCTAAGTACCTTTATACCATCAGCCATACAAACACCGGGGCGGATGAATATTTTCGATTTTAAGGATTTCCGCTTTATGGTTGACTTCGCGCACAATCCTGACGGGTACAACGGCGTGCGCGAGTTTTTATCACAAATAGACTCTCCGCATAAAATTGGCCTGATTGCCGGTACCGGTGACCGTCGCGATGAAGATATGCGTGAACTTGGCCGCATTGCCGCCTCCATGTTTGACCATATAGTGCTAAGACAGGAACATCACCTACGTGGCCGAACCAAAGAGAACATCACCGGGCTGATGATTGAGGGTATGCTGGAAGTAAAACCTGAAATAACATACGAGATCATTACCCACAAACCGGTTGAATCGATTGAGCATGTGATAAGCCTTGCCCAACCCGGCTCGTTCATCACCGTGCTAAGCGATGCAGTTGAAGGAGCGATAGGTATCGTTCAGCGCTTCCAGGAAAAGGAGAGGGATCAATCGATCAACGGGTGATATCTCCGTTAGTAAACGAGTCATTGCTTCATTATGATTCGCTATGACGGGTTTTAGTTTGTTTGTCATTTCGGGCGATAGCGAGAAATCTAACCGCGTTCATAGCAAGGCGGCAGATTACTCCCCGTACCTCGTTCGGAATGACAAATTTGTTTAGAAAGCAAAAGCACACCCTGTTTACACTAATCCCCCGGTAGCCGACGGTCATTGAAGTAACTGATATAATCACACCGTCCGGCCTCTTAATTTTCGGGTAGCAGGTGATTGCAATGCTTTTCAAATAATTAAATAGTTGGCAGTAGTGAACTGTGCTTTTACGAGCTTTACACTGAGATAAAGCCAATGCAATTATTATCGTTAGTCTGCTCTTGGGCGCAGGGTCCAGTTACTTTGTCTTAGACACAAAGTAACCAAAAGTCAAGCCGGAAAAAACCTTCAGCCGCACAGGCCATACTCCCTGCCCGGTTTTCCGGCAGGACTACGCGTTTTTTAAAATATCTTACCTATGCAAAAGCACAGTCTCGCGATAACCTTAGCAACCGGCATCAGGAATGCCCGGAGTAGCACAAGCTGCGCCAAAGCAAAACCTTTCACCGGGCAGGACGTAGCCGGCGATTTTTGTTTCTTTTGATCGCTCAAAAGAAATTTAGGACAGGTAGTGAAGATGCTTTATCAACCTTCCTTGCAAGTAGTTTGGTGGTTATCCTCTTGCTTTCTTTGGGCACGACAGATACCAATGCCATAGCATCATGGTGGCAACAGTGCGATAGGGCTTCCATTGTTCGGCTATCAGGGCAACAGCCTCTTTTGTAGTTTCCGGCGGGAGTTGCTTAATACGCTTCAGGGCGTTTACCGCGGCCAGGTCGCCGGATGGAAATACATCCGCGCGGTGCAAAACAAACATCAGGTAAACATCCACCGTCCAGTTGCCGATACCTTTAAGCGTGGTAAGGCAGTTGCGCACGGCATCATCGGGCATTGTGGCAATATGCTTCAGGTTGATCTCGCCGGTTAACATGGCTTCGGCCAGATAACGTACATATATGGTTTTTTGGCGACTAAAATAACAGGCTTTCAGCTCTTCATCTGTTAACAGCAATAACCGCGACGGCGTGATTTCCTGAATACGCTCACGCAATTTATTTAAGGCAGACAAAGCCGAGGCTAACGACACCTGCTGTTCCAGGATGATATGCACCAGCGTTTCAAACGTGTTTGGCCGGCTCCACATGGGCGGATAACCGTATGTATCGATCACCATTTTCAGGTCAGCATCCTTACCGGCAAGCTCATCGCAAAGGGCATGAAAGTTTGATCGGTCGAAGGTGTTCATCGGGATGGGGTAAATTTCTTGTAAACTGAGTCCTTGCTGAATTCTATTTTATTGTTTTTAATAGGAACAACCTTACTTTTAAAATAGCTATTAACATGAGGCGGTTTCAGCGTCATGACATAATGAGCCGGTAAATTACTCCCTTTAACAAAACGCCAAATAGGATATAATAAACTTTGATTACCATCATTAAAATACAATGTATCAAATCTTTCCGGCTCCATTTCAAAAGATTCAAAGCCTCCGTGAAATCGTGTAGCGATAAAGTTTTTGAAGTCCGGATCTCTTGAAATTTGAAAAATGCCAACATTAACACCACTCAATGATTTAAAAGTAAACTTAAAATTACCGGTGCTATTTGGCTGCTTAATTACAGTCCAATAATACGAAGTGTCAGTTATAGTATTTACACTATTTAGTAGTATTGAATCCGTACCTATTCTACTCCAAACTCCGGAAGCTGCAAAACGATGTGGTTCTCGTTCTTTTTTAGGTTGAAATGTTTCAAGGTCAAAATTATTCAGATTGAATTTTTCAAACTGAAAAGTAGAATCAGAGTTTAATTTAATGATGTCGTAGCTTGATCCTTTTAAATTATATAAACCTGTAATATCACGTTTGCTTTTGCATGCCATTAGCAACATAACAAATACAACCAAACAGCTAATTCGATACATATTATAACTTTCTAAATTCGCTTTCTTAATGGTTCGACAAGCTCACCATGACAAAACAGTTTATACCTATCCAACTATCCTGTCATCCTGAGCCTGTCGAAGGATCAATGTAATATTACTAACTTTTTTAGGATATACTCCATAGTTTTCTGATTTTTACGGTATGAACAATCTGCCGCCGCTGGCCGAGCGTATGCGCCCGGCAACTTTGGATGATTATGTGGGCCAAAAACATTTGGTTGGTCCCGGTGCTGTGCTGCGCAAGGCTATCGAGAGCGGTTCGCTGCCATCCATGATATTCTGGGGGCCGCCGGGGGTGGGTAAAACCACGCTGGCTTACATCATTTCGCAATCGCTGTACCGCCCGTTCTTTTCCTTGAGCGCCATTAATTCCGGCGTTAAGGATGTGCGCGAGGTGATCGAAAAGGCATCATTATTAAAAGAGCAGGGCGAAATACTGCCGGTACTGTTTATTGATGAGATACACCGTTTCTCTAAATCGCAGCAGGACTCACTGCTGGGCGCCGTGGAGCGTGGAATAGTTACGCTGATAGGCGCGACTACCGAAAATCCCTCATTCGAGGTAATCTCGGCGTTGCTATCACGATGCCAGGTATATATTTTGCAGCATCTGGCCGAGGCCGACCTGGTGAACCTGCTTGAAAAAGCCATGCAAGAAGATGTGGTGCTGAAAGAAAAACACATCACCATAAAGGAACATGAAGCACTGCTGCGCCTGAGCGGTGGTGATGCCCGCAAACTGCTGAACATTTTTGAGCTGCTGATTAATGCGTTTGACGGTGACCATATCGAGCTGGATAATGACGTAGTGCTTGAACACGTGCAGCAAAACATGGCGTTGTATGATAAGGCCGGTGAGCAACATTATGATATCATTTCGGCATTCATTAAATCCATGCGTGGCAGCGACCCCAATGGCGCCGTGTACTGGCTGGCCCGCATGATTGTTGGGGGTGAGGACCCGCTATTCATCGCCCGGCGTATGCTCATCCTGGCATCAGAGGATATTGGCAATGCCAACCCCAACGCCCTGCTGCTGGCGCAAAGCTGCTTTGAGGCGGTAAATAAGATCGGCATGCCTGAGTCGCAACTGATTCTCTCGCAAACGGCCATTTACCTGGCTACGTCACCAAAAAGTAACTCGGCCACTACAGCCATTGGCGAGGCCATAGCCCTGGTTAAGCAAACCGGCGACCTGCCTGTGCCCTTGCACCTGCGCAATGCGCCTACCAAGCTGATGAAGAACATCGGCTATGGCAAAAACTACAAGTACGCGCATAACTACGAGGGAAATTTTGCCGATCTGGACTTTTTGCCGGAAGCTATCAAGGGGCGCAAAATTTACCAGCCGGGCGTAAATGCTAAGGAAAACGAGATTAGGGAAAAACTGAAAAAACTTTGGGGCGATCGCTACAAATATTAACCATTACGTAATTTTTACTATTTTACAGCCAATTCCCCTATTGCTGCACGGCCTTGCCTTGCATGGCAAAAACTGATGCCGTTGTAACAATGGGGTAGTTTTATAATCTTAATCAAAACCTCTGTTAACGCAATGACCTCAACTTTCATCAGCCACGAATTAAAATCGTTTTGGCGGGCCAAGAATACCGGTAAAAATATCGCGGTAAGGGTAGTAATGGGCCTGTTAATACTTTATTTGTTAGTATGTATCCTGCTCATAGGCTTCGCACTCGACAAAGTACTTGAGGAGATTTACAAAAATCAGGATGTATTGGCACCCTTTTGCGGCATCCTGCTACTCTATTACTTATTTGATTTATTGTTGAGGCTGCAACTGCAGGAGCTACCCACCCTAAAAGTCCAACCTTATCTGCATCTGCCGGTAAAGCGCAATACCGTGGTTAAGTATTTATCGGCGGTATCCATGCTATCGTTTTTTAACCTTTGGCCATACCTGCTGTTTTCATTTTTTATATTCAAGGTTATCGCGCCTGATAGTGGGGTTGCCGCCTTGGCTTTTTTTGTAGCCATAACCGGATTCATGGTATTTAATAATTACCTGGCACTTTATATCAAACGCAAATCCAACTTAAACGGCTGGATATTTCTGGCCGTATCGGCAGTGCTTATCCTCATTAACCTGGGTGATTTTCTGTGGCATATTTATTCCATTAAAGATATTTCATACAGCTTTTTTGGCAGGTTGATGACAACACCGGCGCTGGCGCTGATACCGGTTGCTTTGGCGGCGGCGATGTTTTATATCAACTTTTTGTTCCTAAAAGCTAACCTTTACCTTGAGGATTTAAACTCCAACAAGGCATCATCCTATAAAAACAGCACAGACTACCCGATACTTAACCGCTTTGGCAGCGTAGGCGACCTGGTAGCTAATGAAGTTAAGTTGATCTTTCGCAATAAACGCCCTCGTTCGGCGCTCATTATGGGTTTGTTCTTCATGCTGTATGGCTTGTTCTTCTATCCTAACCCGGCGTTCAAAAACAATGAATCGTTCAAGGTATTCGTTGGCATGTTCATGACGGGTATTTTCATCATTAACTACGGCCAGTTCATGTTCAGCTGGCAGGCCTCGCACTTTGATGGTATACTGGTGAGCAAGGTTAAATTTACCGATTTTTTAAAGGCTAAATACCTGCTGTTTACAGGAGTATCTACCGTGGCATTTATCCTTACCATACCATACATATATTTTGGCTGGCGTGTTGTGTTGATCCACTTTGTAATGTACCTGTGGAACCTTGGTGTAAATACCACCATTATATTATACTTTGCCAACCGCAACCACAGGCGTATTGACCTGAGTAAGGGTGCGTCCTTTAACTGGGAAGGCGTTGGCGCTACGCAACTGCTGGTATCTATTCCGTTACTGGTAACGCCGTTTGTACTTTATGCACCGCTAAAATACTTTGTGAATAGCGATGTAGCATTGGCAGTGCTTGCTGCCGTTGGTGTTATATGTATCGCATTACGCCCGTTCTGGATTAAAAAACTGGAACAGGACTTTATAGAAAAGAAATTCCAAATAGCCGAAGGCTTCAGAGCAAAATAAATCATGATTGAAGTAAAAGATATTGTAAAGGTATATGCCGGCAAGGCCGTTGTAAATGTACCTCATCTTGAAATTAAGGCAGGCGAGAGCATTGGCCTGGTAGGCAATAACGGCGCTGGCAAAACCACGCTGTTCCGCATGGTGCTTGATCTGATCCGTGCAGATAAGGGTGAGATCCTATCAAAAGGAGAGCCTGTTGCGGGGCACGAAAACTGGAAGAACTATACCGCCGCTTACCTTGATGAAGGCTTTTTGATTGATTACCTGACGCCTGAAGAATACCTATACTTTATTGGCGGCCTGCACGGGCAGACCAAGGCGCACGTTGACGATTTTTTGACCACGCTTGCGGAGTTTTTTAACGGCGAGATACTGAAACGCGGTAAATACATCCGCGATCTATCCAAAGGTAACCAGGCAAAAGTAGGTATTGCCGCTTGCCTGCTGCAAAAACCGGAGTTGCTGATGCTGGACGAACCCTTTGCGAATATTGACCCATCTACACAAATCAGGCTGAAAAATATTTTGAAAGAACTGGGCAGCCAGCGTGGGGTTACCACCATTGTATCAAGCCATGACCTAAACCACATTACGGACGTAAGCGACCGTATTATTTTGATGGAAAAGGGCGTTGTTATAAAAGACATCGCCACCAGTTCGTCAACCCTGGCTGAACTGGAAGACTATTTCGCGGTGGGCCAAAGTTTATAAACGATGTACACAATACGCAAAGCTAACGTAGATGATGCGGCTACCATTGTTCAATTGGCTAATGACACCTGGTGGCCAACTTATTCGCCTATTTTAGCAAAAGAGCAGATTGAATACATGTTGGGGGTTATTTATGCGCCGGAGGTAATTGAACGGCAGGTTGAAACAGGCGAACAAACCTTTTTGCTTTTACTGGAGGATGATCAGCCGGTGGGATTTGCCGCTTACTCGCAGCGGGAAGATAACTACGAAGTATACAAGTTGCATAAACTATACTGCTTGCCTGCCATGCAGGGCAAAGGCTATGGCAAGGCGCTGATAAACGAAGTAGTTACGCAGGTTAAAGCCACCGGAGCTGACAAACTCGACCTCAACGTTAACCGCTATAACAAAGCCAAAGGCATGTACGAAAAGATGGGATTTGAGGTGATATACGAGGAAGATATACCCATCGGGCCATATTTTATGAATGACTATGTTATGCGGAAGGAGCTATAGTTAATAGCTGTCGGATTTATGTCAGCTTTTATTTAACGTGATAGATATCTCTCCTCCTTTTTATGGGGATGCAATGCTGATTTCTAATCCCAAACGCTGTTGTTGGCGGTAAGTATAACCGGTTCGCCGCCGGTTACCAGGATAGTGTGTTCATGCTGGGCTACAAAACCACCCTTATTGCCTATCAATGTCCAGCCGTCGCTTTGGGTTTCGGCTATGGTTGATGCGGTTGATATAAAAGTTTCAATGGCAACTGTTGAGTTCTTCTTAAAACGGGTTATGTTAAAACGGTCGCGGTAGTTGGCTATCTCGTGTGGTTCTTCGTGCAGGCTCCGGCCTACGCCGTGGCCGGTCAGGTTTTTTATAACGGTGTAGCCCGCTTTTTTAGCTTCGGTTTCTATCAGTAAACCAATGTCGGCTATTTTAACACCGCCCTTTATTTGTGATATGGCTTTTTTCAGGATCGCCTTTGAGGCATCCACCAGTTTTTGATGACCGTGAATATCTTCACCAACCACAAATGAACAGCCATTATCAGCCCAAAAACCATTCATCTCTGCTGAAACATCGATGTTGATCAAGTCGCCGCTTAGAATAACCTTTTCGCCGGGGATGCCGTGCGCTACCTCACCATTTAAGCTGATGCAGGTATAGCCCGGAAACTTATAAGTTAAATAAGGTGCTGAACGTGCGCCGTAGCTTTCCAGTATTTGATTGCCTAACTCATCCAACTCTTTAGTGGTGATACCAGGTACAGCAGCTTCGCGTATTTTCTTTAGCGTGATGGCACATACCTCGCTGATGGCTTTCATTCCGGCTAATTCTTCTTCGGTTGTAATAGACATAGTTTAAAATAGCTAAGGGATGCTGCGTTAAAATAAACAACACATCCCCGATGTAAAATTAGGAAGATAGGGCTAAATAATTATTAAAACCGCTCCTTTAAATATTCCCCGGTGTAAGAGTTTTTCTCCTTAACCAGATCTTCGGGCAGCCCTTCAAATACCACATTGCCGCCACGGTTGCCGCCTTCAGGGCCAATATCTATCACCCAGTCGGCACATTTGATCACGTCCATATTGTGTTCTATCACGATGATGGTATTACCATGCTCCAATAGTGCGTCGAATGATTTTAACAGCTTTTTGATGTCAGCAAAGTGCAGACCTGTAGTTGGCTCATCAAATATAAACAGAGTTTTATTGGTATTGTTACCCTTAACCAGGAACGATGCCAGCTTGATACGCTGTGCTTCGCCGCCTGACAACGTGTTGGATGATTGTCCTAACTGTACATAACCCAAACCAACATCAACCAGCGGTTTTATTTTGTTAATGATCTTGGTTTCCTTGGCAAAGAATTCCAGCGCCTCATCAATGGTCAGGTTGAGTACTTCGGCTACATTCTTTTCGTTATAGGTAACGTCCAGTATATGTTGCTTAAAGCGGTTGCCATTGCAGGCTTCGCAGGTCAGAAATATGTCGGCCATAAACTGCATCTCAATCTTTACCTCGCCTTCGCCCTGGCAAACATCGCAGCGGCCACCCTCAACGTTAAAGGAAAATGCCGAAGGTTTTAAACCACCCGCTTTAGCTGCTGGTTGTGCCGCGTAAAGGTTACGTATCTCATCCCAGGCCTTAACGTAGGTAACCGGATTTGAGCGTGACGAGCGACCTATCGGGTTTTGGTCAACCAATTCAATCTGCTCAATTTTGTTGTAATCGCCCTCAATGGCATCATAGGCACCGGTTTGTTCGCCGCTGTAGTTACCTAAAGTTTTTTGCAGGGCAGGGTGCAATATGCGTTTTACCAAACTGGTTTTACCCGAGCCCGATACACCGGTAACCACTGTTAATACCCCCAACGGGAATTTGGCCGTAACGTGCTTCAGGTTATTCTCTCTTGCGCCTTTAATGGTAATATAGTCGTTCCATTTACGGCGATGGGCAGGTATGGCAATTTCTTCACGGCCGCTCAGGTATTTGCCGGTGAGGCTTTTTTCATCCTTAATTATTTCGCCGTAATTGCCGCTAAAAACCAGGTTGCCGCCATGTGTTCCTGCTTCAGGGCCAATATCAATGATATGGTCGGCGGCTTTCATTACCTCCTCCTCGTGCTCAACAACCAATACGGTGTTGCCCACATCGCGCAGAGATTTGAGTACGCCGATCAGCCGGTTAGTATCACGCGGGTGCAGGCCAATGCTTGGTTCATCCAGTACATAAACTGAACCCACCAAGCTGCTACCCAGCGAGGTAGCCAGGTTTATACGCTGCGACTCGCCGCCCGAAAGCGTGTTAGACAAACGGTTAAGGGTTAGATAGCTCAGGCCTACATCGTTCAAAAAATTCAAGCGGTTGGTGATCTCGGTAAGCAAACGACGGCCAATGGTTTCGTCGTGCTCAGATAGCTTCAGATTTTTAAAGAAATCATAAGCCGTATCCAATGGCATTAGTACAATATCAGTGATAGATTTACCATCAATCTTAACATACGAGGCATCCTGGCGTAAACGGCTGCCCTTACACTCGGGGCATGTTGTTTTGCCACGGTAGCGCGATAGCAGCACGCGGTATTGTATCTTATACGTTTGCTCTTCCAGTTCCTTAAAAAAGGCGTCAAGCCCCTGGAAATAGCTGTTGCCTTTCCAAAGCAGTTGCTGCTGCTCGGGTGTTAACTGGTTATATTGTCGATGTATTGGGAAATCAAATTTAATTGCACTCTTCACCAAACGGTCGTTCCACTCGCGCATCTTTTCGCCGCGCCATGGGGCAATGGCGCCTTCGTAAACGGTCTTGCTTTTATCGGGGATAACCAGATCCTCGTCAATACCGATCACCTTGCCGTAGCCTTCGCATTTTTTGCAGGCGCCGTACGGGTTGTTAAAGCTGAAAAAGTTTGGCGAGGGCTCCTCAAAGCGCATTCCGTCCAGCTCAAAGCGGTCGCAAAAAAAGCGTTCCTGCTCGGCATCTTCATCCGGCTGTTGCCAGCGTACAAAACAATCGCCCTTGCCCTCGAAAAATGCGGTTTGTATGCTGTCGCCCAAACGGCTTACCGTTTCTTCTTCGGCATTTTTGGTTACGCGGTCAATTACAATGCGTACCTCAAAGGTTGCCGGTTCCGGTTCTTCCTTTTTGGCTTTGCTCTTCTTGGGCTTGGCATCAATTTCTTTATCAGCCGCGATAGATTCATCTTCAAGCAAGGCCTCAATGCGGGCTAATTTGCCGTTATACTCCACCCGTACAAAACCCTTTTGCAGCAGTACGGCAAGTTCTTCTTTAAGGCTGCGGTTATTATGAGGATGCAGCGGGGCTAAAATGGTTACCTGTGTATCATCGGCCAATGCCATAATAAAATTGATCACATCGGTAACGCTATCTTTCTTAACAATCTGCCCTGATACCGGCGAATAGGTTTTGCCGATGCGCGAAAATAGCAGTTTCAGGTAATCGTATATCTCGGTTGATGTACCCACGGTTGAGCGTGGGTTGGAGGTGATCACCTTCTGCTCAATGGCGATAGCCGGGGCTATGCCTTTAATATAGTCCACATCGGGCTTGTTCATGCGGCCCAAAAACTGGCGGGCGTATGATGAAAGGCTTTCTACATACCGGCGCTGCCCTTCGGCATACAGCGTATCAAACGCGAGCGACGATTTGCCCGACCCCGACATACCCGTAACTACTACCAGTTTGTTTTTGGGGATGGCAACGTCGATGTTTTTGAGATTGTGCACGCGGGCACCTTTTATGATGATATTTTGTTGAGCGTCTTTTTCGGCTTCGTTTATCATTAGCAGCTTATGGTCAATGGTCCATAGTCAATGGTGAAGATATGGCATAAACTATGGTCTATGGTCTATCAGCTATCGACTAAAGTAAGAAAGTGCAAAAATCCTAAAATGTTTAGCAAAAAGCAAATCATTTCATGTAGGCTAATGTCATTTAAACTATCGTCGCTTTCAGGAGTTTGTTTTGAAATTAATATAAACAAAAAAGCCATCATGCCCCGGCAAACCTGCACAGGTCAAAATGGCTTTTAATAATGTATCGTTTTAAGCTTAATCTTCCTTAACAATTCTTTTTGTGATAGATTTCGACCCTTGCTTTACGGTCAAATAATAAGCGCCGTTTAACGGCAGGGCGAATGCTTTGGTAAACTTGCCGTTGGGTGCTTTATCAGTCCATAACACTTTATTGTCGCTGTTTTTAAAGGTTACTTCGGCGGTTGCTTTACTATCAAGTGTGAAACTAAGAATGGTGTTGCCTGTAGAAAAGTTCGGCGTGAGGTAAATGCTTTCCAAATCAAGAATGTTTGCATCCGGTTTACCGGTTTTCGCACTTGCCGCGTTCGGGGCATCAATTACTCTGTAGCTGATATTGGTGCTTATGCCTTCATTGTCTACATTGCTGTAATTAAAGCTTTGCGTATTTCGGCGACGATAATTAACAGGTAACCTTTCCGAACTAAGCAATGTGTGTTCAGGAGAGCCGTTCATCCAATTTCCACGGTAATTAAATGCAATCGCAGGGTCGCCCAGTCTTTTAATTTTAACATCAATATTCTTGGCAAGGCTATCATTCACTAAAACACCATTATCGCTAAAAAAGCGAATGTCGCCATTATTCAGTTCATGGCGCTCTATAATGACATCCTTATCATCGCCTTTGCCTTTGCGTTTTATAATCACATGACGTTTATTATCTCCGTCAACAAAACCAAAATGTGCGCCATCAGTATCCGGCAGGTAGCTAAGTGCCTCGTCGCGGTCTTTACCTTTAAGGTCCTTAATGTTTTTGCCGTTAATGGTTGTATCGCCATCCTTAATACGCACCTCTATGCGCTTGCTTACAATTTTTTCGGGATCTTTATTTTTGTCCTGCGCAAGTACCAGCGGTGGCAGGCCAATAATGGCAACAAGGCTCAAAGCAAATATGCTCTCGAAGCCGGGGTTTGATAGCAGCTTTTTCATGATATGGGAATTAAGTATGTGTTTGGTTTTTACAAAGCTATCAATCAGTTAAATACCAAGATGTTAAATGGTTGAGTTCAATTGTTAAATATTGTTAAATGGCTTAACAAAAAAGGTAATTGCCCTACATTTGTAGCTAAGGATGAAGAAGAGGACTATAGGATTAATAATTGGCCTGATGGGTTTTGCACTGTTGGGGGTGATGGCCATGCAATTTTATTTTTTGCGGCAATCATACCTTATGCAGTCCGAACTGTTTGATCAAACCGTTAACGAGGCGCTGAATAACGTGGCAGACAAGGTGGCCAAACAGGATGCCATGAAGTTTTTGAATGCCAAGGCGAATGATAACGACCGCATTGTAAGGATAAAACAAAAACAGGTAACCATTACGCAAAGCGCTGATGCGACTCCCACTCTAAAGAAAAACAATAAAAAGCTCGATCAAAGAAAACGGGCACTACTGCGCGACAGCCTTAACCGCATGAGCCTGCGTAAAACGCAGGAAGAGCTTTTGCAGGATGTATATAACTTCAGGATACGGGTTGAGGAATATACTGATGAGTATGGCGATGTATATGGCCGTATGATACCTGAAGTGGTTCGCCGCGATCTTAAGCCCGAAAAGCGTTCAAAAAAGATCAAGATCAAGAAATATGATACCCTGCGGTACGTTTACCTCGATCCGCAGTTTGGTAAGCAAATTATTTCCGTGCCTCGTATAAATCCGCTTTGGCAGCAGGAGCAGGACCGCATCCGTAAAGAGGAGCAACTTAATAAAATTAAACGCCTGCTCGAGGTGGATTCGCTGCAAAACCTGGCCGCCACAAAAATGCCCGAGGTTAAGAGTACGGCGAAAACCACGGTGATCGAAAACCTGGCCGAAGAATATAGCAAAACAAACGAGCCGCTTACCAAGCGTGTAAGCAAATTCTGGATTGACTCGCTGCTGAGGTTTGAGCTGCATAATAAAGGTATTTACCTGCCCTTTAGCTACGAGGTGCTTACCGCTACTAATGATTCGCTGATATTTGCAAACGCTATGGATACCAACAAAGGTACCAAGCCGGTATTTGTAGCGGCGAACACCTATCAAACGCCTATTTTCAGCAACGAGATGGTGAATGATCCGGGTAAGATCAGGATTGCCTTTCCGCAAAAAAGTTCGCTTATATTGGGCAGGATGGGGGCAAGCATGGCAACAACCGCCGGTCTTTTGCTGGTACTGGTGTTTTGCTTTGGTTATACCATATTCTCTATCATCAGACAAAAGAAGATATCGGAGATGAAGATCGACTTCATCAACAACATGACGCATGAGTTTAAAACCCCTGTATCAACCATCATGATAGCCAGCGAGGCGCTGAAGGATGATGAGATGACCGGTGATAAAGCCAGGGTATCGCGCCTGGCTAACATTATTTACGAAGAAAATGTACGCCTGGGCAGCCATATTGAGCGGGTGTTGAACATTGCCCGTTTGGAGAAGGACGACTTTAAACTGGATACTAAACCGGTTGACGTGAACGAAATGGTGTGCCTGGTGCTGGACAGCATGTCGCTTAAGCTGCAAAAATGCGACGCTGAAGTAACTACCGGTCTGGAAGCTGAAAAGCCGGTGATTATAGCCGATGAGCTGCATTTTTCGAACGTGTTATATAACCTGATTGATAATGCCATTAAGTATAGTAAGGATGCGCCGGTGATCAACATCAGCACCCTGAACAAAAATGGCAGCATTGTAATTAAAGTAGCCGATAAGGGCATCGGCATGAGCCGCGATCAGCAAGCCAAAATATTCGAACAGTTTTACCGCATACCTACCGGTAACCTGCACGATGTTAAAGGCTTTGGTTTAGGCTTAAGCTACGTAAACTCCATAGTTAAAAAGCTTAACGGCACCATCAGCGTACGATCAGAAAAAGAAAAAGGCTCGGAATTTGAATTGAAATTTCCGCTGGCATAATTACCTTACCCCCACAAATGAAGAAGATACTGCTTGTTGAAGATGACCCGAACCTGGGCTTGCTGTTACAGGATTACCTGCAACTTAAGGGCAAGTTTGATGTTGTACTATGTAAAGATGGCGACGAAGGCCTCAAGGCATTTACTAAAAGCACGTATGACCTGCTGATACTTGACGTAATGATGCCTAAAAAGGACGGCTTTACGCTGGGTAAGGACATCAGGAAGATAAACCAGCACATCCCGATCATTTTTGCTACGGCAAAGGGCATGATAGAGGATAAAACGGAGGCGTTTAACCTGGGTGGCGATGATTACATAACCAAACCATTCCGCATTGAGGAATTGTTGTTACGTATAAATGCGCTTTTAAAACGATCAGAGAACAGTGAGAAAAAGACCGAAGAACAGCAGACCCAGTTCAAGATAGGCCGCTATAATTTTGATTATAAAGGGCAGATCATTGCCATTGGCGAGCAGGTGCAAAAGCTATCAACCAAAGAGGCTGAATTACTGAGGTTGCTATGCATGCGCAAAAACGAGGTGCTAACCCGCGAAGAGGCCTTGCTGAACATATGGCATGACGATAATTACTTTAACGGCCGCAGTATGGACGTGTTTTTAAGTAAAATACGCAAGTACCTGAAAGACGACCCCAATGTTGAGATTATTAACGTGCATGGCCGTGGTTATAAGCTGCTTATCAATTAAAACAATTAATAAAATTTTGTTGTTATCGTAACGTTTTTGTTATATTGCATTTACGATAAACTTGAAATTTAAAATGCCATGAAAATAGTGAGAACTTACTACGATTACTATTTTGGCAGCCTCGATAAACTGTTTGAAAAGGTTTGTGCTGCCAGGATTTACTGAAAACAAAAAGAGCTGCAATTACTTACAGCTCTTTTTTTGTTTTTATGCTTTGCGGTTGCTTATTCAACAACGCTTACTTTTAACATATTGGTTTTGCCCTGCGTTACAATTGGCACTGATGCCGTATTGATCACGATGTCGCCGGTTTGGATCAGGTTTTCTAATTTAAGGGCGTTATTTACATCGCTGATGGTTTGGTCAGTGCTGTCCAGCTTGTCATAATAAAATGCTTTAACACCCCATACAAGGCTTAGTGAGTTTAAAAGCTGCTTGTTAGATGTAAATATAAAGGTTGGCGCTTTAGGGCGGTGGCTTGATATTTCAAAGGCGGTATAACCTGAAGTAGTCATGGCTACGATACCTGCAGCATCAGTTTGCTCGGCAAGGTAAACAGCCGATCCGCAAATGGCGTTGCTTAAAAAGGTTGGGGCCTGGTTGTCAAGCTTACCTTTCTTGTTGTAGAACGGATAACCTAACTCTTCAACATTGCGGGCTATTTTGGCCATTGTTTCAATAACAATAACCGGGAATTCACCTACTGATGTTTCACCGCTAAGCATAACCGCGTCAGCACCGTCAAGTACAGAGTTAGCCACGTCGTTTACCTCGGCGCGGGTTGGGCGCGGGGTAGTGATCATTGATTCCAGCATCTGCGTAGCTACAATAACCGGTTTTGAGGCCGCACGGCATTTGCTGGCTATCATTTTTTGCAGCAATGGCACTTGCTCCATCGGCATTTCAACACCCAGGTCACCACGGGCAACCATTACACCATCGGTAACGGCAATAATCTCGTCTATATTATCAATAGCCTCAGGCTTCTCAATTTTAGCGATGATGCGCGCCGGGCTGTTGCGTGAGTTAATTACACGGCGTGCATGTACAATATCCTCAGCCTCGCGAACAAATGACAGCGCGATCCACTCGGCATCATTATCAAGCGCGAAGTGCAGGTTTGAAAGGTCTTCTTCAGTTAAGCTTGGGATAGATACTTTGGTGTTTGGCAGGTTAACACCTTTGCGTGATGTAAGTATACCACCGTGTACAACTTCGCAAATCACAGTGTCAATGCGGTTGGTTTCAAGTACGCGCAGTTGCAGTTTACCGTCGTCCAGCAAAATGATCTCATCAACCTTTACATCCTGCGGAAAGGTTTCGTAAGTGATGTAAATCTGCTCGTCGTCGCCAATACACTCATGAGTGGTCATTTTAATTTTTGAACCATTAATCAGGTGTACACCGCCATCTTTTACCAATCCTATACGAATTTTTGGCCCCTGTAAGTCGGCAAGGATGGCCACATTGGTTTTATATTGCTCGTTGATCTCGCGGATCAGGTCAATCGTTTTTTTGTGGTCTTCGGTTTTACCGTGCGAAAAGTTAAGCCGGCAAACGTTAACGCCTGCCTTTATCATTGACAACAGTACGTCCTTTTGTGCCGATGCGGGGCCCATCGTGGCAACAATCTTTGTTCGGTTGTAGTTTAATTTCATATATGGGTTGATTTATTGTATATTAATATAGGTTATGGTGTTAGTTGAACACTCAAAAAATCCGGCGCTAAAATAGTAGATTTTCACGGGATTTTAACTTTTTAGGGTCAATCTTTACGGCGGCAACTATTTCGGGGATCCTATTTAACGAGGTTATAAGCGTATCGAGGTCATCACTGTCAATATAATTTTTTATCATTATAAAATAATCGGTGCTGCGCATTTCGGGCACAAGGTAGCCGTCGGTACCTTTATTGGCTATAAAATAAAAGTCGGTTTCACTGGCTTCCCAACTATCGTTATATATAGAGAAGTAGGCGGGTTCTTTGCCAGCATTTATATCAATTTCAAGGTCGTTACCTTTAATAAAATTAAAATTAAGGTGCTTATTAATAAGGTAGCAGATGCGATAATCCTTTAACGAAGTGGTTATTGCTATCAGTACAAAATCCAGATCGATCTCAAACTTTAGTACTTTCCTGTTCAAAATCATTATTTTTGCGTTGTAAAATTAGTAATTGAAACCGTTGAGATAAAATTTTGTTACTCATAATTATGCAAAAGTTTTACATTTGATATTTAACAGAATTTATTTTTCTTTGCATCGAAAAAATTATTAATCATTAAATTATTAAGACTATGTCTGATATCGCATCAAGAGTAAAGGCTATTATTGTAGAAAAATTAGGTGTTGATGAAAGTGAAGTAACACCTGAAGCAAGCTTCACCAACGATCTTGGTGCCGACTCTTTAGATACCGTAGAACTGATCATGGAGTTTGAAAAAGAATTTAACGTAGCTATTCCTGATGATCAGGCAGAAACTATCGGCACTGTAGGTCAGGCAATTGCTTACCTTGAGAAAAACGTTAAATAAGAACTCCCAATAACACTAAATGGAGTTTAAAAGAGTAGTAGTAACGGGGCTTGGAGCACTTACTCCGATTGGTAACAATGTTGCAGAATACTGGAACGGGTTGATCAATGGGGTAAGTGGTGCTGCCTTGATAAAGGGTTTTGATGCAACGAACTTCAAAACCCAGTTTGCCTGCGAAGTAAAAGGCTTTGATGCGGATGCTTTTCTGGGCCGTAAAGACGCACGTAAACTCGATCCGTTTGTACAATACGCGTTATTTTCAACCGAAGAGGCGATTAAGGATGCTGAACTGAACTTTGAAGCGCTTGATACTAACCGTATCGGTGTTATATGGGGTTCGGGCATAGGCGGCCTTAAAACGTTTTTGGATGAGGTAACCAATTTTGCAAAAGGTGATGGTACGCCGCGTTTCAATCCGTTCTTTATTCCTAAAATGATTGCGGACATAGCGCCGGGCCATATTTCAATAAAATATGGTTTGCGCGGGCCAAATTTTTCAACCGTATCAGCTTGTGCTTCATCAAACAACTCGCTTATTGATGCCTTTAATTACATTCGCCTTGGTAAAGCCGATATGTTTATAACTGGTGGATCGGAAGCGATTATTAATGAAGCCGGTATTGGCGGTTTTAACGCCATGCATGCCCTTTCAACCCGTAATGATGATCCTGCAACCGCATCAAGGCCGTTTGATCTTGACCGCGATGGCTTTGTGGCCGGCGAGGGTGCAGGTACCATTATACTGGAAGAGCTTGAACATGCACTGGCACGCGGAGCAAAGATTTACGCCGAAATGGTTGGCGGCGGCATGAGTGCCGATGCTTACCACATGACAGCCCCACACCCTGAAGGTTTAGGTGCTGCGCGCGTAATGAAAGCCGCGCTTGAAGATGCAGGCATGACCCCTGCTGATATTGATTACGTAAACGTGCACGGTACATCAACCCCGATTGGTGACCCACAGGAAATTAAAGCGATACATGATGTGTATGGCGAAGATGTTTACCGTATCAACATCAGCTCAACCAAATCAATGACAGGGCACTTACTGGGTGCTGCCGGCGCTGTTGAGGCAATTGCTTCAATTTTGGCGCTTAAACACGGCATCATCCCGCCAACCATCAATCACTTTACTGATGATCCGGCGTTTGACCCTCGCATTAACTTTACTTTTAACACAGCTCAAAAACGCGAAGGCATGCGGGCTGTACAAAGTAATGGTTTTGGTTTTGGTGGCCACAATGCATCTGTAATATTTAAAAAGTACGAAGATTAAGTATTTTGAATGCCTATAAATCGGTTTTACAAGCTTTATCTATCGCCTAACAGAAAATACGTTAAAACATTAAAGAACTTGCTCGGCTTCGTGCCGGGCAATTTGTCTTTATACCGCATGGCATTTCGCCATAAGTCGGTAGCGCAAAACGTAAAGAACGGCGTAAAGAACAGCAACGAGCGTTTGGAGTTTCTGGGTGATGCTGTATTGGGTAGCGTTGTAGCCGAGGTGCTTTTCAAATTATACCCCTATAAGGATGAGGGTTTTTTAACCGAGCTACGTTCAAAAATTGTTAGTCGGGTAAACCTTAATCAACTTGGCCGTAAGCTGGGCTTTGAGCAACTGGTTGAGTATGATACTCGTATACTGAGCACCGGCAGGCAAGGATCATTACTTGGTGATGCCTTTGAGGCGCTTATCGGCGCTGTTTACCTGGACAAGGGTTACGAGTTCACTAAGGATTTCCTGATCAACCACATCATCAAATCGCACATTGATATCCACACGCTGGAGATGACCGAAACCAACTTTAAGAGCAAGCTTATTGAGTGGTGCCAGCGGCATGGTAAGGATATTAGTTTTGACCTCATCAGCAACCAGGAAGGAGAGAGTACTAAGCTTTTTACTGTACAAACTATTGTAGATGGCGAACCACTTGGACTGGGTAAGGAGTTCAGCAAGAAAAACGCCGAAAAGCTATCAGCTGAAAAAGCCTGCGAGGCTTTGGGTATTTAAGCTGGAGTTGATTACTCAATCACTTCTCCGCGCGGTATCAGCAGGTTTAACCAAAAATGGATTTACTTTAAGCGGATCTTTATTGCTCTTGTAATATTCGTACTGGCGTTTAACACGCTTGATGAGTTCATAATCGTTCCATACGTGTATATCTTCGTATGAGGGCATGTAGTAATTGATAAATTTTTCGGCTTCTTCATCGCCGATTTCCAGGGTGCGTTTGATAAAAGATATATTATAGCGCCGGTTTATTTCATCCTGCTCCAGCTCGGCTTTTGAAAATTTGGCAAAGCGTTTTGCCCTTCCCGGCGTCTTGCCAAAAAGTTCATACAAACCGGTTATCGGCGACACCAGAAAGAACAGCGCCGGCGGACTGCCATTGAAAAAGGAGCCCTGCCCGCGGTAGTCGCGCATTACCTCGCTCAATTCCTGTCGTTTGGTTACGCCTTTAATCCTTACCTCGTCCAGCTCATGGCTGCTCATCACTTCCATGTAAACGGCAATCTCCTTGTTATTGCCGACTACCTGGCGGTAATTTGTAAAGCCCTTCTTTTCAAATAGCAGCGTATCGCCTGGGTTAGCTTTTATGGTGAAAATGCCCAGCTCATCCGTCATCATTACGGTTTTTGTTTTCAGGTTGGTAACCAGTGCCTGTGCAATACGTACCGATGAATTGTAGCGGTACACAATGCCATTCACCGTGTTTTGCTGTGCCTTAACAACAAAGCTTAAGGCAATCAGCAATATGACGAGTAAATATTTTTTTATGCTCATTAGGTGATTTGTAGATCAACGTAAACATAACCATACTATTTTGCACCAAGATGCTAAAAAGTGTTAAAGCGGTTATTAGCAGGAAAAACCCTATCTTTGCGCATGATAAAATCCATGACAGGGTATGGAATAGCCAGTGTTGACTCGGGCGGTACCAAATATACCGTGGAGATCAAATCCCTGAACAGTAAATTCCTCGAACTTTCATTACGCCTGCCAAAAATGTTTGCTGAAAAAGAGTTTCAGCTACGTAATGATTGCAGTAAAAGCGTTGAAAGGGGCAAGGTAAATCTCAGTATAAATGTTGAACAAACCAGTTCGGCCGTAAAAGCCGCGGGTATTGATAACGACCTGCTTAAGCATTATTACCAACAGTTAAAAACCGTTAGCGCGGAGTTGGGCGAGCCATCAGGCAACCTGTTGCAGTTAGCGTTAACCTTGCCTGAAGTGGTGAAATATAACGAGGAAACCGTATCTGAAGAGGAATGGAAAACAGTTGAAAAGGCTTTTAAACAAGCCCTGGATGGTTTTCAGCAATTCCGCAAGGATGAAGGCCGTGTACTTGAACAGGATGTTAAACAACGCATCGGTACTATATTGGATAATTTGAAAGCTGTTGAAGCTGAGGATCCTAAACGTGTGCCGGTTATACGCGAGCGTTTAAACCAGTTTTTGGCTGATGCAGCAGGCGTTGAAATAATAGACCATAACCGCTTTGAGCAGGAGCTGATCTACTATATAGATAAGCTTGACATAACCGAAGAAAAAACGCGGTTAAAAAGCCATTGCGACTACTTTTTGCAAACCCTGGCTGCCGACGATGCGAGCGGTAAGAAGCTTGGCTTTATTACCCAGGAGATTGGCCGCGAAATAAATACCATTGGTTCGAAGGCCAATGACGCCAACATCCAGAAACTGGTAGTCGGCATGAAAGAAGAACTCGAAAAAATTAAAGAACAGTTGTTAAACGTATTATAGTCATTAGGTGGGTAGTCATTGGGCATTAGTCATTTTGATGGTTGATAGCTAATCACTGACTACTAACTACTGACCACTCACCACCTGATGCTGACCCATGGAAGGTAAACTTATTATATTCTCCGCGCCATCCGGAGCAGGTAAAACCACTATTGTGCATCACCTGCTTACTAAAATGCCGGAGCTTGAATTTTCAATTTCTGCCACTACCAGGCAGCCGCGCGGTACCGAAACACACGGCGAAGATTACTACTTCATCAGTAAGGAAGAGTTTTTGCACCTCATTGCCAAAAAATACTTTGTGGAGTTTGAGGAAGTTTATACCGGTACTTTTTACGGTACCCTGCGTACAGAAATTGAGCGTATATGGAGCAAGGGAAAAACGGTAATCTTTGATATTGACGTAGAGGGTGGCCTGCACCTGAAACGTAAATATGGTGAGCAGGCTTTAGCCATATTCGTACAGCCGCCATCAATGGAAGTGCTGAAACAGCGCTTAAGCGGCCGTGGTACCGATAGCCAGGAGAAACTTAACGAGCGTTTTGCCAAAGCTGAAAAGGAACTTGGGTACGCGCCTAAGTTTGATGTTATCCTGAAAAATTACGATCTTGATGTGGCATGCGCAGAGGCTGAAGAACTGGTAAGAAATTTTATTAACCCCTAACCCCTAAAGGGGAATAATAGCTGGGGCCTAACTATCACTGCAAACTGAATACAGATGAAAATAGGCTTATTATTCGGTTCATTTAACCCTATACATATAGGGCACTTAATTATAGCCAACTACATGGCTAACCATACCAAACTTGATAAAGTATGGCTGGTGGTGTCGCCGCAAAACCCGCTTAAAAAGTACGGCGATCTCATCAATATGTACGATAGGTTGGAAATGGCCAAATTGGCTACTGACAATTCTACATCAATAGAAGTAAACGATGTGGAGCTGCGTCTGCCGCAACCATCTTATACCATTGATACGCTCACGCACCTGAAAGAGAAATATCCGCAGCATGAGTTCGCGCTTATAATGGGGTCAGATAACCTGATCTCGCTGCCTAAGTGGAAAAACTACAAACTCATTTTGCGCGATTACCAGATATTTGTTTACCCGCGCCCGGGTT
This sequence comes from Mucilaginibacter roseus, assembly GCF_021215455.1. GTDB lineage: Bacteria > Bacteroidota > Bacteroidia > Sphingobacteriales > Sphingobacteriaceae > Mucilaginibacter > Mucilaginibacter roseus. Next base: position 265,305 of record NZ_JAJPWV010000006.1, read on the forward strand.
ACGAGAATGCCGAACTGGCATCGCACCCATCCGTAACCATTACCATGACGCCGTTGATGGAACTGTCTGCAACCTTCATCCGAAAATCCATCGCCGAGAAAAAAAACGTGCAGTATTTTGTGCCTGATGCCGTGCTGGAGTTTATCCGCAATAAAAACTTGTATAGTTAAAAGCTGTATATTTATATAAAATGTATTGCGATGGTAATCACCAAAGATAAATTACAGCAAATTGTAGATCACATGCCCGATCATGTTGAAGTTGAGGAGGTGTTTGATCGTATCATTCTTTCGGCAAAGCTTGAACAAGCCGAAAAAGAGATAGAGAACGGCGAGGGTACTGATTGGGAAGATTTGAAGAAAGAAATGGATAAATGGTGAAAATCATTTTCTCTAAAACTGCCAGAACCGACCTTAAAGCCATTGTTGATTATATAAAGCGTGATTCAGTAAAATATGCAGCGCTTGAAAAACGCAAAATAATTACTGCTATTGATAGATTAATGCATCAGCCGGAAACAGGCAGCGTACTATACTCCATCAATGTTTGATATCGCAAATTAGTGTTCGGCAATTATCTGGTATCTATCAGATCATCTCTGCTGAAAAAATAAACATTCTCACTATCCATCACTACGCACGCTCTTTTACCAATAACCCCGTTTTTAAGGATGACGATTAAATGGTAACTTTGCCATTGTGAGCGAGAAAACCATTTTGAAACTACAACTGCCTACCGACCCTAATTGGGTTAAAAACGTTGTGGAAAGTAATATTGAAGAGATACTGACCGACCATGCTTTTTGCGAACAAAAGGCGGCCAGCAATGCTATCACACTTATCGTACAAAACCCCAACCTGTCTGACCTGGTGCAGGAAATGGCGGCACTGGTTCAGGAAGAAATGGACCATTTTAAGCGCGTGCATGATATTATACTGGAGCGAGGCTATGTGCTTGGGCGCGAACGTAAGGATAATTACGTAAACGAACTGGTAAAATTCATGAAGAAAGGCGGTAACCGTAACGAGCAATTGATAGACCGTTTGCTTTTTGCCGCCATGATAGAAGCCCGTAGCTGCGAGCGTTTTAAGGTGCTGTCCGAAAATATAAATGATAAGCAGCTTTCTGAATTTTATCATGAACTGATGGTCAGCGAGGCTACGCATTACGCCACCTTTATCCGCCTGGCGCGCAAATATACCGAAGGCATTGATGTAGATAAACGCTGGAAGGAGTTTTTAGATTATGAAGCCCAGGTGATTCAGAATTACGGCAAAAGGGAAACTATACACGGCTAATTCGTCTGTACAAAGCGGGCAGTTATCGACACAATGTTAAACTGTAGTTATTAATGCTTTGCTTTGAATATGCTTCGTTTTAAATCATCAGTAATTATAACCCATATAGCGGGCTGGCTGTTATTTATGGCCTTCCCGCTAATTTTTTTAAATAACCATGGGCAAAGCAGTACTAATTTTGCGCTGCTTACCACGCCCCAGTACTGGCTCTTTTGCGGAACGTTCATCGCACTGTTTTATATTAACGCCTATTGGCTGTTAACTAAATTCTTTTTACGTAAGCGTTATTTTGATTATGGCATTGCCTTTATAATTCTACTTAACGGTGTTTATTTTTTACAACCTTTCGACAGGTTGCTGCGCCGATCAGAACAGGAGTACAATAAGCTACAATTTGGGCAGGATAGCAAAGATAACGGTATAAACGACCAATTTGCGCCGCCACCGGGTGGTATGCCTACGCCTGATAGTTCAATTGCGCCTCCGCCAAATGGCCTACCCGTTCAAAGGGACAGTAATTTGGGGCCAGCTCCAACTAACGGTAATATGCCGCCACAGTGGCAGGGTAATGGCCCCGAACCGTTTAAGGATAGGAAACCGCCCCGACGGCACATCGACAGCAATAGCTTATTCATTTTTTTGATGATAATGGCACTGAGCACAGCCATGCGTATTATACAACAATGGTTGCTTACCGAACAACGTGCTGCACGAGCTGAAGCTGATAAAGCCAGTGCCGAGCTTTCGTTTTTGAAAGCGCAAATCAACCCGCACTTTTTGTTTAATACGCTTAATAATATTTATACGCTGGCAATTATGAATAGTGAGCATACGGCGCAAAGTATCATGAAGCTATCAAATATAATGCGCTATGTTACCGACGATGTAACGGCCGATTTTGTGCCCCTACAAAACGAGATAGATTGTATTGCCGACTATATTGAGTTGCAAAAGCTGCGTACAGGCAGCAACACTACAGTGAATTTTATTGTTAGTGGCGATGCGAGTAGCAAAAAGATTACGCCGCTGGTTATGATGACCTTTGTAGAGAACGTGTTTAAATACGGCGTAAGTAAAAATGTGGCTTCTGTTATTGATATACGCGTTGAGGCAAATGCTATGTCGATCAGTTTTTATTGCCGCAACCGTATTTTCGGTGAAGGTGTAAAAGAGCAGCGCAAGGGTGTTGGCATTGCAAATACACGCCAGCGGCTGGAACATTTATATCCGGGCAAGCACTTGCTCACCATAAATGATCATGATGAGTTTTATACAGTTAATCTCATATTAAAAAATTGATATGCTAAAATGTATCGCTATTGATGATGAACCCCTGGCGCTTACACTCATAAGCACTTATGTGGCACGCATTCCCGCATTGCAAATGCTGCAAATTTTTGAAAATGCCGTAGCAGGTGCCGAGTTTTTACGTAATAACGAGGTCGACCTTCTATTTGTCGACATTAATATGCCTGATATTACAGGTATTGATTTGGTACGTTCGCTTGCAAACAAACCTATGGTAATATTTACAACGGCTTATAAGAACTTTGCCTACGAAGGTTTTGAGTTGGAGGCAATTGATTACCTGTTGAAGCCGATAGACTTTAACCGTTTTGCCAAAGCGGTTGATAAAGCGGTAGAATATCACGGCTATAAATACAATGCAGGTACCCCGGGGCATAACCAAAGCATATATGTTTACAGCGAATACCGCATAGTGAAGATTACGGTAGGTGAGGTGGAGTATTTGGAAAGCATGGAAGACTACGTGAAGATACACCTTGCTGATGGCAAGGTTATACTTACACTTATGCCGATGAAAAAACTATTAGAGAAATTACCTGCCGGTAAGTTCCGGCGCATACACCGCAGCTATGCCGTAGCCGTTGAAAAAGTTAAATCAATACAAGGGCGTAAGGCTTTTTTAAAGGATATTTCACTACCGATAAGTGATAGCCATGCTGACTTTGTTAAGGGGTGGGCTAAATAAGCATTTAGATGTCTGCCCCCAATCAAAATAGTTTAAAAGGGGCTAATTTCAACACATTCAACAAATAATTATCCATCATATCAATATCCACCACATCGTTCATGTAACCGATGTGCATGTCAGGCCGCACAATGATGGCCTTTTTTTGTTCCTCGCGGATATTAAAAAGTTCAAAAACTTCGCTGTTATTTTTTGAGGGGGGAAGGTAGAACAGGTTGATGCTGCCGTTGTATTTCTGTGTAATCCATTTGGCGAGGGTAAAAATATCTATCTCCTTAAATTTGCCCAATACCAATAAGGTAAAACCGGGTTTGCTGCACCAGGCATGCAGGTCAGTAAGTTGCTGCGTCCGCTCGTCATATACCGTTACGTAAGGCAAACGATCGCCGGCTTTAATGGTGTCATGCTGACTTAAATGCAGGTTAATGTGGCCGTCACGGTAACTAATATCCGTTTGTGACACCACGCAGAACAATCTTTCCCTCCGCATTTGTTTTTGCCATAGCCGCTTTAAAACACGAGGTAGTATAAAACTTTTAAATATCAACGTGAACCAATTGGTTGAGGTAAGTATATTAAATACCCTGTCTGTTGTGCGGAGCAGTTGTTTGGCAACAGGCATTCGTTCAGCCTCATAGCTATCCAATATAGACGGATGCATTTGTTTATTGATAACGCCCGCCAGTTTCCAGGCGAGGTTGTAGGCGTCCTGCAAACCGGTGTTCATACCCTGCCCTCCCACCGGCGAGTGCACATGCGCGGCATCGCCAATTAAAAAATAGCGCTGCTGCCTGAATTGCGCCGCCATACGGTGATGTAATTTGTAAGTGGTAAACCAATTACAGTTTGTAACATTAATGTTTTGCTCAGTCACATTACTAAGCGCGGGCAATATATCGGGCAATTGTAAATCGTCTTTACCACTTAGCTCTTTAGTGATATCACCAATAATTCTAAAGTTACCAGCTTCGGGCAAAGGGAAAAAAGCGGATAAGCCTTTTTTTGCCAGGTAAAGTTGAATGTTATCATCAGTCACACCTTCCAGCTCAACGTCAGCCAGATAAAACCTGTTGTGATAGGTATCACCATTAAATGGTATGCCCAACTGCTTGCGCACACTACTTCCTGCACCGTCGGCACCTATCAGCCAATCGCAGGTCAACATGTGTTCCTTACCCCGCTCGTTCAGCGTTACAGTTACGGCATTATTACTTTGCGTAGCATTTATAAAAGATGTATTCCAGTAAACCGGGCAACATGCGGTGGTTAGTTCATCCAGCAATAAGCGCTCGTTCTTGCTCTGCGGATAAAATAAAACAAATGGAAAAGGTGTTTGCTTTTCACCAACTCCTTTAAATGATAGCGAGGCAAGCGTTTTTCCGTATTGATTAATGTTGATGCCTGATGCCTGCCTGCCTTCTTTAATGGCGCGATCAGCGATACCCATTTGCCGGTATATCTCCAGCGTTCTGGCTTGTACTGCTAACGCTTTGGTGTGGCGGGTGGGGCCGTTTTTGCTATCAATAATCAACGGTTGTATGCCATAACGCAACAGTTGCGCGGCCATCATTAGCCCTGACGGGCCTGCCCCAACAATTAAAACACTGGTATGCTGATGGCCCGTTATCATATCATGTTAACGGAACAGCAAAAAAATAGTTGGCTGTTTATGCAGATCGGGGGGCTGTTTTTTCCAGTCGGCCAGGGTTTTGGTGGCAATCATTTCATCCGCCGCGGTGATGTTGCAGGCAATGCAAAGTTGGGTCTTTGGGTTGCCGCTCTTCAATATTTCTTCCAGCAACTGGTTGTTTCTAAATGGCGTTTCAATAAATAATTGTGTTTGCTTGAATCTTTCGGCCTGTGCTTCCAGCTCCTTAATACGCTTGCTGCGCTGTACCTTATCTATTGGCAAATAACCATGAAAGGTAAAGCTTTGTCCGTTAAAGCCTGATGCCATCAGCGCCAGTAAAATAGAACTTGGCCCAACCAGCGGTACCACTTTAATACCTTTACGGTGGGCTTCGGCGACTATCTCTGCACCCGGATCCGCTACGCCGGGGCAGCCTGCTTCGCTCATCAGGCCAACATCGGCACCCGCTAACAAGCCTTTAAAAAAATCGTTGCCCAGCTTATCTCGGTTATGCTTGCCGTAATCATGTATAATAAGTTCGCTTTGCGGGGATTTCAACCCGGCTTCTTTCAAAAACCGGCGGGCAGTTTTTTCATTCTCCACAATGTATTCCTTTATGCTGTTGATGGTATCAACAAGGTAGGGGGTGAACGATTTTGCCGCGGCATCGTCGGCAAGAGGTACGGGTATCAGGTAAAGTGTTCCAACTGGCATATTGCAAAAGTGGCTTTTTTTATTTAATTTAAGCTTTACGAAAGGAGATTGAAGACAGATGAATTCGCTTGGCATTAACTGGTTTATTGAAGGAGCTATAGATTTTGAACATAAAAAATATATTCTGTTAGGCTACCTCAAAGAAATTAACCGTCATTTTGATAAAAGCAGGCTATACCCCAACCTGGCCGATCTGATATTTCATTACAATAATCTTTTAGAATTCAAGAATAACAAGTCGGTATTGCAGCAAGCTTTTCCGCACCGGCTCACCAAGGCTGATATTGAAGCAGTTAAGCTCACCTATAAAAAAATAGTACAGGATGATAGTTCGATGCAGGAGATAGAGCGTATTATCACTTACTCATTAAATAAAATGGATCCGGCAATTCAAACCGGAAAGGAAATATATGATTTTGTGGAAAGCCGCCTAAATATAAACCCTGTAGGCCTGGTTCCGTTGATGCCTTATCACGGATATTTCTCGTTACGCAACGGCGATCAGCGCACCAATTTTGTTTATGAATATCAACTCACCATTTTTGAAGGTAAGGACGATAAATACCGGGGCATTAATATACAGTTGATAGAAACGTATGAACAAAGCATTGTTAATACGCCCGAGGCATTTAAGCTAAGCCTGATAAAAAATCATCGGCATTTGCCTAACCCCGCGGTTTATTATGTACAGAGCGATATTTGTTTCCCGTTGGAGCAAACGTTATTGCCGGTTGCCAAACGCAGCCTGGTGAAATACATTTCACACGCCGCCTGATATAAAGTATAGTACTACCTGTTGCATTAAGTCGCCATTGCGCCGATTTGAATATTACATAGCGCCCAAGCTATCTTTATGGGAATTATCATATCCTATTGAATCAATTTGCCACTTTGTATCGTAGGTGAGCGTAAACAATAAACAGATGTACGGGCTTAGTTGATAGCTTATTATTGCTTTCCGGTAGATAATGGCTATTTGATGTATTTTCCCTTTGGATACACTTTCAAATATTGCTTCAGGCTCAAAGATGTGTAATATCAAATCACCATCCATGCCATTTATCTTAGTCAGTTCACTTGATGGTTTAAATCCCTCGAGTTCTTTATCAATCGCCTTAAAATATTCCCGCTGTGTATTCAGATAAGCCGGCGTAACTAAGCCGCTGTTATTTAATTTAGATAAATATCTTTCCACGCCGTTCCAATCAATAGATGGTCGGGTCGTACTGTCAGGCGGGCCGCCCTTAATCAGTCGAGTAGTGTCTATATCCTGATGGTTGTTTTTGTACCATTGCAAAAAGCCCTGTACAGTTAATAATATTTGTTGCCTGTTTACTTTTGGGTCAGCGTTTGGTTTTTGCGCGTAGGTATAATCGATGGTTAAGATAACGGCGATGGTGATAAAGATGAGTTGTTTCATATCCGCTGATGTCAATAAGTGTCAACCAAACGTACGGCGAATTCGGCAAGGTGGATAGCTTTTTGGCCGGATATGGGTTTTCGGTTGCCAATGATCAATGTATGATCGGCTATTTCGATCACAAAATCATCCTCACGTATATCCATCACCGCGTTACGGAAATCGCGGGTTATACCGGCAACGGCCTTAGGCAGGTCATCAGCCAGTACATAAAAGGTATTGCTGAATGCTTTGTCATCCTTGAAATCAATTTCAAGCGGAAACACCAGTTCAAACAGCTTGTCTGTAAAAGTCTCGCGCCTTATTTTAACCCGGCCGAAATTATGTTTAAGGTAGGCCAGCGCCCAGGTTTGCAATTCGCGATGCTCTGCTATTTCACCGGTAACATGCCGGGTTTTAGTGCAGGTTTCAACAAAAAGTATATAACAGCGGTCGTACCCAGTTTCGATCACGTAAGAGCTGTGCAGTTCGACAGCAAAACACTGCTTGAATACCTCAAAATTGCTCAACTGAAAATCAATATAACCGGTTGGTTCAATGGTAAACGCTGTCCTTAGCAACTGGTAAGTTTCGCTAAAGCTATCGTGGTGTGATCCGGTAATGTCGGTTGTTATATCCATTCAGTTGAACAATTTGAAGCAATTGATTATTAGCTCAATTTCTCTAAAGCCGCTTTAATTCGCGGAATAGTCAGTTTAATATCCTCATTGGTAATTGTACCTACTGATGCACGGAACCAAGCCTCATCTTCACCTGTACCAAAGGCTGAAAATGGCACTAATGCTATACCCGCGTTTTTAATCAGGTAGAAGTTTATGTCAGTAGCGGTTTCAAGCACCTTGCCATCCGGGGTAGTTTTACCCAAGTAGCCAACCTTTATAGTGAGGTAAATGGCGCCCATAGGCTCAATAGCATCAACACTAAAGCCCTCGCTTTTTAATTGCTGAAAACCTTGATATAAGCTGGTCAGGCTGGCTTGTACATTGCCTTTAATATCAGTAAGATAATTATCAACCGCAGTATTGTCGTCTAAGAAGTGGGCCATAGCCACCTGTTCAGCTTTTGGCGCCCAGGCACCCATGTGGCCAACAATGGCTTTCATGCTGTTTACAACGGCCGCCGGACCAAAGCCCCAGCCAACCCGCACACCCGTAGCAGCAAAGCATTTTGAGCCGCCGTCAACAAATATGGTATAGTCACGCAGCTCCGGTCGCAAGCTAACCGGGTTGTAGTGTTTGTGTTCGCCAAATGTGAGTTGAGAGTATATCTGATCGTACAGCAGGTACAGCGGTTTTTCGCCCTCAGTACGGCTTTTGTTTTCTTCGATTACCATATCACAAATTTCCTCAAGCGCCTCTTTGCTGAACATGGTACCGGTAGGGTTTAGCGGCGAACAAAGGGCCAGCAAGGCAGCGCCTTTTATATGCGGACGAAGCTCCTCGGCCGTAGGCATAAAGTTATTTTCGGGCAGTGTAGCCAGCATCACGCCATCGGCGGTAAGCAAATCGCAATAGTGATTGTTGTTCCATGACGGGGTAGGGAACACTACCTTTTCGCCCGGATCAACAATGGCCAGGTAAATAGAATAGATCAACGGGCGCGATCCGCCGGAAATGATGATCTCATTTGCGGCAGCATATTCCAAACTATAACGCTCGCTCAAAAATTTTGATACGCTTTGGCGCAAATCCAGCACGCCGTCAGCAGGCGGATAGTTGGTCTGATTATCGTTATAGGCCTCAACAATGCCTTGCTTCAGTTTTGCCGGTATTGGATATATGTTTGAGTCGAAATCGCCAATGGTTAGGTTGGCGATGTTTTCGCCGCGGCGTTTAAGCTCGTTTATTTCAGCAGCAATTTTAATAATCTCAGATCCGCGCAGGTTTTGCGCTAATAACGATGCACTCATGGTATAATATTTATAAACGTGGTAAATATAAAGTAAATAAAAAAGCGGCTGAGTATGAGGCAGCCGCTTTTTTTATGGTTAAGCCACTACGGGCTTTCGTAATCGTATTATCCGCACCCAGTGCATAAATTTCATAACCGGGTAAACAGGGTCAACCTCAAACCATTTGGCCCCAAAGTTGGCTTTGTTGGGATGACGGTGGTGATTGTTTTGAAATAGCTCGCCCAGCATCAAAAAGTCAAACGGAGTTGAGTTTTTTGATTTATCGCCATTATCAAAGTTTGAGTAACCGTATTTGTGGCCACACCAGTTAACTATAGCACCATGTATAGGCCCCATTAAAAAGTGGATAGGTAACAGCAAAAACATCCACCATGCGGTAGCAAAAGTGATGTAAAACCAGGTGTAAAAAGCGATGAACATCAGGCGCGAGGCATAGGTTGAACCCCACCTGTCAAGCAAAGTCCACTCCGGGCAATAGCCGTTAAAACGGTGCTCCGGTTGTTTAAGCCTCCTTACGTGTTCGCCATAGCTTTTTGAGGTGTAATACATCATCTGGAATACATCCCTGAAAAAATGCGGCGAATGCGGATCCTTTTCGGTATCGCTATAAGCATGGTGTTCGCGGTGCATCAAAGCATAAGCACGTGGGTTGAGGAACGATGAGCCCTGGCATATAAATGTCAGGAAATGGAAAATGCGCTCATTGATTTTATGCGTGCTGAACATGCGGTGTGATGCATAGCGGTGCAAATAAAATGTTTGAAAGAAAAGCGACAAGAACCAGTGCGCTAAAAAGAAAATTAATATATACACGTATAGTTATTATAAATGAACGGTTTAATATGCCGCAAAGTTACGGTTTATAAGTTTTATAATTTAAGTAATTACCATTAATATTAACATATACCAGTGTGTTTTATTGTGAGGAGGTCATACGCTTACACTCATTTTGGGCAAATTTCAATTATAACGGGATAGAATTCGTTTATAATAACGACCATTCTTATCATTAACTTTAGGAAAAACCTTAACTCATGAAGAAAATTATTATCATGCTTGCAATCGCAACCACTTTGCTATCCTGTAAAAAGGATGTTGAACAGCAACAAAGTATTTCGGCAGAAGATCAAGTTCAACAGCTTATTAAAAAGTTTCCAAATCTGACTCTTTTGCCCTTAAAATCTGGAAGCTTGAAGAAAGCTTTAAATAAAGGGCAATTACAATTGTTGGAGGACAGTTTAGCATCTTTTTCAAAAGCGCTCCTTGAATTAAAGGTTATGCCAGAGTCAAAAAAAATAAATTTCGTGAAGGAAACAAATGCCTATGGAGGCGCTTATTCCTGGACAGGAATACAAAATGTCGGTTCAGCCAGTACAGGTCTTATAAGATTAACTATTTTGCCACTTTGTATTATACCACAAATTACATTTATGGAACAGGAGTAAATAAATTTACATCAGTAAGTGACATGAAATCAATGGCTCCGACAACATCATATACGTTCGCGAACGGCTTATTTGCTCAAGACGTCTATACTTGGTCATATACAGCTGCAAGTTCAGGCAGCGGTTTTTCCGCGGATAAGTCATTCGTTAATTTAACATTTGCTGGTATGGTATCAGTTAATCATTCGTTTAAAGTAGCTGGACAAACTTATCCAGTAACTGGAACATCAGAACCTGCAACATTAAACGAGACGGTTTCCGCTTCATCGCTCCCGGGCGTCATTCCGGAATAACCCAATATGAGATGAATAAACGCAGTTATTATCTGATTGTCTTAGTGATGATCTCTGCCTGTAGTCCGTCGATCGAAAAAAAGTATCTTTTTGTGAGGCAAAATATAATCAGGATAACAAAACAGTTCGATCAACATGTTTCTCGACCAGAGCTATTAAGTATTAAAATGCCGGATTCACTAAGGGAAGCATACGATACTGTTAGCATCAAAGAGTTAAAGAAACAGTTATCGATCATCGAACGTAATCTTGCACTAATGCCTGACTCTATTACTTTTAAAAAAGAAGTCATCAGAGATGAAAAAGGTATGATCAAATCCATGTCTATGGTTCCTGATATGAATGAGGTATTCATCTATAACAAAAACAAGATAAAGTATATCCGCAAGCATCATCTCGATACTTCCAAGGTTAAGCTCATCGAAAAAAACCAGTAAAGCCTTTGATTATTATCAAAGGCTTTACTGGTTTACGCAATGCTATCACGCAGGGCCTTAATTTTATCGTGCCCCTCGTTTATTTTTTGTTGCTGTTGCAATAATGTGGTGCGTACATCTTCGGGTAAATTACTGTCAGCCAACGCATCCTGATAAGCTTTTTTGATGGCATCCTCGCCGCGTTCGCATTCCTGTAAAATACTCTTACGGTCGTGCCCGCTAAAGGTGGCCTTAACGTTAAGCCAGGTGCGGTGCAGCGTACCGGTTACACTATTGCCCGATTCGGGCGTTTCTCCATGCAGCGCAACCGCGGCCATCAGCTCCTGCGCGTTGCCGCGGCTATCATGGGCGAACAAGGTAAACAGGTTACGCAAGTCCAGATCCTCAGCACTGAGTTCGGTACTGGCGCGTTCAAAGCCGTCAATACGGTCGTTATTGATTTTTATCAGATCGTTGAGTATTTCAACTGCGTTTTCTGTAGTTGCCATTATGTTTAATTTAAAGTATATCACTATAAGTTAAATTAATAACCTATAGCGATATGCTTTGTTTTAAACATTGGGGTTAATCAATCACTAAAATTCAGGTGATACAATGTTGTCAACATCGGCTGTTGTATCAATGCCCGCCTTCGCTTGTTCGGCAAGTATCTTTTTTAGTTTTTGCTGATAAGCATCGCTCTTTAGGTAGTTCTGAAGTTTTAATGTGGCCTTTTTCATTTCCTCCTGATGCAACTTCAGCTCGCGGTTATTTTGATAGGCTTGCAGCTTTTGGCTCAGTAAGCGCATGTTATCTTGCTTTAAGCCGAGGCTTTTTAAGCCGTATGCTTTATGCAGGCTATCGCTCACCGCACGCATCGCATTCTGCACTTTTTTATAGCTTTCGCTTTCGTAGTATTGATGCAGTTTCAGGCTTAGTTCGTGCAATTGGTTTGTTTGCTCTTTAATTTTAGTTGAGTTGCTTAAGGCTGTTATTTTGTTACTTAGCTCATCAACCTTTTTAGCTTGCTGCTCAAACGCATCGCTGGCGGGTTTAAGTTTGCCAAGCTTTGCTCCCTCAATATCTAAGTTCTTCTGCAGGGTTTTAAACTCTGCACTGTTATAATAGCTGTCAATAAATTTGCTCAGGCTTTCAATCTCGTTGTTAAGCTTAGCTAATTCCGGGTTATTGCTCAGGCTTTCCAGTTCCTCAGCAACTTTTTCCTGTCTGTTGGTTAAAGCTTTCAATTCCGGACTATTATAATAAGCATCAAGCGCTTCGCCGTTTTTTTCCAGTTCGGTGGTTAGGTTTCTAAACTCGCCACTTTCGTAAAATTTGCTTATAAATGCACTGTGTTTATCTATCTCGGCACCCAATCGTTCTAACTCTGGGTCGTTGCTAACAACTACGTTTCTACCATTAACGCGTACTATGCTTTTTTTAGCTGCAACATCGGGTTTAGTTTTTGCCACGCGCTTTTTAGCGGGTACGGTATCGCCCAATAGCTGCTGCACAAATTCCGGTTTTTCGGTGTTTACAATCAGGGTTTTGTTTTTTATCTGCGGGTTAAACCAGGCTATGCTGCCCAGGCTAAAGGTAAACAGTAACAGGGCAGCCAGGGTATGCCTTACGTTTATGGTTAACTTTTTTGTTGTCATGATACGTTCTATTCGGTTAAGTAATAAGTGTTTTTTGCCGGTGGCCGCGAGTGCCAGCTGCAGGTTATTTTGTTTTTGTTGTTCGAGTTTTAAAAGCGCGCGGGCGTACACGAGCGGCTCGCCGGTTATAGCTACTACTTCATCGTCACAACAGTTTTCGCGTTCGATATTAATGCCGCGGTTAATCAGCATCGTAAACGGATTATAGAAGAGTACCACGCTTATTATCTGTTGGATCATATTCAGCAGGTAGTCGTTACGTTTAATATGCGCCAGTTCATGCAGTAGTATGGCTTCAACCTCTGCGGCCGACAGGTTTGCCGACAAGCTTACCGGCAGCAGTATAATGGGTTTTAAGTAACCAATGGTACCGGGTACATCAATCAGTTCGCTAAAGTATACGCCTGCCTTTTTTGTGAGCTTTAAGGCCGAGCTTAGCTGCTCAACAGTTTGATTGTATGTGGATGTTCTATCAAGCGAACGTTTTACCTGGCTGATGTGATTCCAGGCGAGAAATAGTTTCAGCGAATTAAAGAGCAAACCTGCTATGTAGATCACCGCGATGTAAGGCAGATACCGGTCAAGGGCGTATTGGTATTGCCGGTACGATTGCTCGGATATATTCAGATATTTAGGCAGGTAAGGTATAGCCCCGCCAGCCGGCGCGGCCGCTTGCCAGTTAACCAGGGTTGCTTCGTTAATCAATGTCAGTACAAACCAACCCGCCATGAGCAACAATGCGCCAAAACTCAGGTTATGTTTGGCGGCCGATTTTAATTTGGGCAGCAACGCCAGCGTAAACTGAAGCACCAGGTAAATAAGCAAGCCCTGCCATAACGAATGGATAACGGTTACACCTAAAATCTGGCTGATGTTTTGAACAATGGTTTCCATAGCGGCTTATTGTTTATTTTCAAACTGATCGAGATATTTCTTTATAGCGTCAATTTCCTCTTTCGAGGTTTTGTGCTGGCCAAGTGCCTGCATTACTAAATCAGACGCAGAACCGCTGTACACCGTTGCAATGAATTTATCTAAAGCGGTTTTTTGCGCATCCTCGCGAGTGATAGCGGCTTTATACAGATGAGTTTTTGATGATGTATCGCGCGATACCAAACCTTTTTCATGCATAATCTGCATCAGCTTTAAGGTTGTGGTATAACCAGCATCTTTGTTTTTTGAAAGTTCGTCGTGCACATCGCGAACGGTGCATTCGCCTTTTGCCCACATCACCTGTAAAATTTCAAGTTCGCTTTCAGTTGGTTTTACGTCACTCATGTCTTATCTACGATTTTCTTCGTACAAATATCTACGATGATTTTCGTAAATGCAAATTTTTGCAAATAAAATATTTTAAAAAGTGAAGATTATTTTAGCGCGTCGTACTTTAACCCATTTGAGGGATCAGTTTGCATAAGCAGGTTGTAGGCGGCGGTGCGTTCCTGTTGCGGTGCTTTACTGTAGATGGATACCAGCTCATTACTCTTGGTGGTATAAAACACCACCGGCAACATAGAGCCTAATCGTTTACGGTCAACCGAGGCAAGGGTGGGCAACAGGGCATTAATGTTTTGCCTTCCTTTTACCACATTATCCGCCATAAGGTCGAGCCCGTTGCGGTGGTAATCGTACATAAAATTGCGTAGATTGATATACAGGCGGTTATTCAGGTTTTCAGAGAGCCAGTAGCGGTTCAGGTTACTGTCAAACGCTTTCCACCCTCTAAACGATGCCGTTTGCGCATTTACCACTATATTTTGTGCGGCTGCAAAAAACGGCGTTCCGCCCAGTCGCGAAAAGCTGTCATAGTCCATTCCTACAATTACGTAGGCATAAAAGGCCATTACGGCACTCAAATTGCCCTGAAAGTTTTGGTCGGTATAATCAATAGTTTGCCCTTCGGTATAGCTGAAATCAAACTCACGGTCGTTGATGTTTAGCAGCGTAGTAGTATATGCCGAGTTATACACCGGCCGAGAAGCCTGCACTTGCAGTTCCCCACTGAAATTGCTTGCACCATCCCAGGCGGTAACATTCAGGGTAAACGTACAATCAATACGTTCCTGTGGCAATATTGCGTCGGGCGTCCATTTGCGGCCATTCAAAAAATCGCGCATGGCGGTTTCCAGCACGTCGAAAATACGCTTGTTGGTAACCTGTATAGTTGGGGTAAGCACCTGTACACGGGCGTTTAAGTCCTGGGCGTGGGCTGTGATGCTTAAGCCCACCAATAATAATATGTACAGGTATTGCTTCATTAACGGTTTAGCAGCTCAATCAGTTTATTGCTTATATCAGCGGCTACTTCAGCTTTGCTTTTCAAATCAAAAACACTTTTATTAAGTTGCCTGTCAATCATGGTTATTTTGTTGGTATCGCCTTTAAAACCTGCGCCGTTGTCGTTCAGTGAATTTAATATAATCAGATCAAGGTTCTTTTTATTCAACTTGTCAATGGCGTACTGCTCTTCGTTTTCCGTTTCAAGGGCAAAGCCGATCAATACCTGGTTTGTACGTTTTATTTCGCCAAGGGTTTTTAATATATCAGTAGTTTTTTTCAGGTCGATATTCAGTGAAGACTCCTGTTTCTTAATTTTTTGAGACGCTACTTCAACCGGTGTATAATCAGCAACGGCGGCACTCATTACACAGGCGTCAGCATCCGGAAAGGCCGTAAGGCAGGCATCCAACATCTCATTAGCCGAGGTAACATCTATCCTGTAAATATAGCGGTTTGTAGCTTTTTGCGCGGTAGGTCCTGCTACAAGCGTAACCTCTGCACCCAGGTCGGCCAGTCGGTCAGCAATGGCAAAGCCCATTTTGCCGGATGAATGGTTACCAATAAAGCGCACCGGATCTATCGCCTCATAAGTAGGCCCGGCGGTTACCAGTACTTTTTTACCGGCAAGCGGCAGGTTCTTATTTAGTTCGTTCTGTAACAATTCAACTATCTCTTCCGGCTCAGCCATACGGCCTTGCCCATAAAGTCCGCTGGCGAGTTCGCCCGTGCCCGCAGGTATCAGTATATTACCGTAAGCTTTTAACGTGTTCAAATTATTAAGCGTAGCCGCATGTTTAAACATATCCAGATCCATAGCCGGGGCAAAGTAAACCGGGCATTTGGCCGAAAGGTACACGGCCATCAGCAAATTATCGCAAAGCCCATTAGCCATTTTTGCTAAGGTGTTAGCCGTAGCGGGCGCTATCAGCATCATATCCGCCCAAAGCCCCAGGCTGACGTGGTTGTCCCACTCGCCGCTTTCGGCATCAAAGTATTTTATATGTACCGGATTTTTTGAAAGGGTGGAAAGGGTAAGCGGCGTAATAAAGTTTGCAGCGTCAGGCGTCATCACTACCTGCACATTGGCTCCGGCTTTAACCAGCAGGCGCACCAGCAGAGCCGATTTGTAAGCGGCAATACTTCCGCATACGCCAACAATAATGTTTTTATCTTTAAGCATGTATTTATAACATGTTCTGCGCAAATATTTAATTCAGGCAGAACGGTATGCTGCAAAGATAGTTTATATAAAAAAAAATCCCCCTTTTTGTAAGGGGGATCTCCGTATTATAATTCTTTAGCTTCTTTAGCCGGGTTACGGTAGTAGATCTTATCATCTAAAAACTCCTGAACCGCTACCAGCGTTGGTTTTGGCAGCTTTTCGTAATGTTTAGATATTTCTATCTGTTCGCGGTTCTCGAACACCTCTTCCAGGTTATCATTTGCGGAGGCAAACTCTGATAGTTTTTGGTGAAGCTCCTCTTTTATATTGTTTGATATCTGGTTGGCGCGTTTGCCCATAACCACTAATGATTCATAGATATTGTCTGTTCCTTTGTCAAGCTCACGCAGGTCGCGGGTAACGGTGCTGCTTGCCACAGCTGATTTATTGTTAACGGTACTCATATCTTTGTTAATTTGTTAATTCCGGGTTCTTATCTTTAATTGATGGTGGCTGTGCGGTAGCGGTATCTTTTTCGGCAACCTTTTTAGCCAGTTTTGGGTTAAGTGAAGCCTGCGCTACAATGCGCTTTGCGCGGGTTATACCGGCCTCGCTATCTTTAATATATTCTTTGGCATCTCTAACGAGTTTGCTGTCTGGATGTTTCTCAATAAATTCATCCGCGTATTTTATAGCATCGCCGTAACGCTCTTCCTGCTTAAACTCGGTGCTCTTATCAGCATATGTATACTGCGCCCTGATGGTTAAAAACTCGAGCTCTTCGCCATACTTAGTATCCGGGTAATCGCGCAGGGTATTGTTAAATGCGATAACCGCTGCCTGGTAATCGCCTATAGTAAGGTATAACTTAGCATTTTCATAAGCTTTTTGCTCCAGCTTATCGCGCAGGTTTTGTATTAACTTACCGGCTTCGGCCACACGGTCACTTTTAGGGTACAGGTTGATAAACAACTGCAACGCTTCAATAGCTTTGCTGGTATTATCCTGATCGAGCGAGTATATCGGCGAATCAAGGTAATAACAGTAAGCCGACATAAAGCGGCACTCCTCGGCCCTGTTACTTGACGGATACGTATCGGCAAATGTTTTAAAATGATAACGTGCCGAAGTATAGTCCCTCAGCTTATAGTTGGTGTAAGCGTAATAGTAAAACAAATCCTCAGCTTCTGAGCGTCCGCGGTAGCGTTGTACCAGGTCATCAAACAGCTCGAGCGCACGGCCATAGTTTTTTTCGTTGTAGTAACGTAGGGCCTCTTTGTATTTTTTAGCATTATCGTTACTGGCTTTCAGCTTCTCAAACTTGCTTTTACAACTGCCCAAAGCAAGCGCTAAAACTGCTACAAAGCCACACAGTAACAATAGTTGTTTTTTAAACATTCTGCAAAGATAGTTAATATTATAAATCAGTCAATTATTTTATTCGGCGCGTAAATATAAGCCCGGCTTGTGTAAGTAACGTTAACGCAGCAGTGCTTTAACATTTTTTAACCAAATTTATTGTGAGATGAATGTGTACTTTATATATATGTGATAGTTGACTTTTAAGGGGAGTAAGTAGCCATATAATATAATAACTTAATGTTGATGGAGTGTGGAAGGGCGTTAACAGCGGTTTGACTGCATTTGTTTGCCTTTTCATTAATTTTTTTCTCTCTGATGCACAGCGTGTTTAAACAGGTATTGAAAGAAA
Organism: Mucilaginibacter roseus; assembly: GCF_021215455.1. Classification (GTDB taxonomy): domain Bacteria; phylum Bacteroidota; class Bacteroidia; order Sphingobacteriales; family Sphingobacteriaceae; genus Mucilaginibacter; species Mucilaginibacter roseus. The sequence goes on from NZ_JAJPWV010000006.1 coordinate 283,237, forward strand.
AAGGGGGTTAGTATTTGGAAAGGTGTTAAAATGGCGTACCTTTGCAGCCGCTTTGATAGATAAAGCGAATGTTATTTGAAAGTAAGGCGAAGGTAAAGAGAGGGGTTTGAAGGAGAGCTTGAGGGTGATCCGGAGACGAGCAGAGCGGCAAGAAAAACTTTAAGATTATTCTTGTGCAGAAGAAAAGAAAGATG
>NZ_JAJPWV010000007.1 GCF_021215455.1 Mucilaginibacter roseus
CTTCAGCAATGAACGGGGCTTTTTTGCTTTAAATGGGTTTTCTTTCGGTATGGGTTTAAGCTACTGCTATCAGTAAAGTAATTGAACGTCTCAGGCTCATTCTGCTGCTCGTCTTCAAATATAATTTCCTAAACTTTATTACCTCATTCGCTAATCCGCTTTTACTATTATATTGCTGCTGTTTTAAACAGTCAAAATTATGACGGCGGAGGAAGCCTTATTATGGGATAGGATAGCTCGGTTTTCAATAGATGAGCAAGGCACGCAATTCACCTTTGCTGCACGGTTGGCCCGGGAGAATGGCTGGGCTGATGCATATACCTTGAGGGTAATAAACGAATACAAAAAATTCTTGTTCTTCTGTTGCGTGTCAATGCAGGGTGTTACACCATCAGACGCAGTTGATCAAGCCTGGCATTTACACCTTACCTATACCAAGTCATATTGGATAAGGCTTTGTCAGGATACGCTGAATAAACAAATTCACCATAATCCTACCAAAGGAGGCAGTGAACAAGCTGCCCTTTTTAAAAACTATTATAATACGTCCGCTCAACTCTACAAACAGTATTTCAGGGCAGAACCACCAGCCGATATATGGAAGGATAGCAAAGAGCGATTTTCTGATATTAAATTTCAGCGGGTCAACTTAAGCAAGTTCTGGTTAGTGCCTAAGCCTGCTTTTATTACTGGGCGCAATAAGTTATATACAGTAGCGGTGCTGGCTATTCTGTTATTTGCGCAACAATCGGGTTGGAGCTTAATCGTCTTTCCGATTATTATTGTACTTGTGGTGGTGTTGGTATATCGAAACACGCACACGAATGAAGGCAAAAAGAATCGGCAAAATGAAAAATCGGGCAATACAGATTCAGGTTGCGGTGGCGGAGATTTTTCGTCAGATGATAGCTACTTATCCAATCATCATCATTCCGGGCACGACGGCGATAGTGGATGTAGTAGCGGTTGCTCGGGTTGTTCGTCAGGATGCAGTGGCTGCGGCGGAGATTAGGCCATCTCCATAACACGCACTCGTTTTGCCTTTGGTTTTTTAGCCTTGTTGCGGCGCCCCCACCAAATTATAAAACCCGTAACCGGCATACTGGCACAAATCAAACTGCCAAAAAAGGCAGCTATTTTACCCGCTAAGCCAGCAACGGCGCCTACGTGAATGTCATAGTTCATGCGGGCAATTTTATCAGCTGTGCTGGTGTTGGAAAGTCGACCGTAAATATGATTGACAGGCAACTCCTTCAGCGTGTATTGGTCGTAGAAATGATAGTCAGCCTGCCAGTACGTATATGGATCAGGGTTGATAGCGATTTCAATCGAGGCTTTGTTATTTTCAGGGAAATGCACGTCCATGCTGCCCTTAAAATTTTTAAGCGTATCATTAGTACGCGCCCAGAGTATATCGGTTGCAGGAGCATCTTTGCTCATCAGATTCATCTTTGTAGTGTCTGACACAGACTGTGCAAATTGTACCTGCGATTTACCGCCTGATGTTACCCAATACACTGATTTGGCAAACCACTGAAAACCCCATACCAAACCAGTTATAGCAATAAATATGATTACCCAGGTCATATAAAAGCCCAGCACGTTATGCAGATCGTAATTTACACGGCGCCATTTGGCATTCCATTTAATACTAAAGCGTTGTTTGGTTGCCGCCCGGTTTTTGGGCCACCAAAGTACAATGCCCGATATCAGCAGAAATAAGAACATGAGTGTGCCGGTGGCTACTATCGGCTGGCCAATTTTGGGTGGCAGCCATAAGTAAAAGTGCCCGTCGATTACAATGCGGAAAAAATCCTGGCTCATATCCTTAACCTTGAGCACCTGCCCGGTGTACGGATTCATGAAAACGATATAGTAATATTTCGGCTCGTTGCCATAATAAACAGCCATTGCCGACCGCCCGGCCTCATAATTTATGCTATGAGGCTCTTTACCCTTTATTTGGGTGTTGGCAATCTCCTTAAGTTTTGATGGTGGCAAAACCGGCTTGTTTTGCACCTGGGTAAAGCGATAGGCTTGAGTAGCATCTTCAATTTCCCGCTCAAAGGCCAGTATACATCCGGTGATGCCTAAAAAACAAACCAAAAGGCCCGACACGAGGCCGAGCCAAAGGTGCATTTTACCAATCCAATATTTTAAGGTCTTTTTAGCCGCCATTGTCATCTGTTGAATGACAAAAATGCGAAAAAATATCCTTATTAAGATTTAGTATAAATAAAATTTCTACAACATTACTGCTTTTAGTATGCCCTGGGCGTATTCGCCCCAGTCTTTCATGGCGTTTTTAACAGTGGTCATAAAGGTTTTCCTATCTACAGCTTTGCCCTTTGCCGGCGCGTTTAATGATGCCGGTGGCACATTAGTCTCTGTTACCCTGGTTGCAAACCAGGTAATGTTATCATGCGGCAGGGCCACGCCCAATATCATGCCCGGCAAACCGCAGAAAGATTCTGGCCCGCCCGATACGGGTATTTCATCCGTGTAAAATGCTACTACGTAAATAGAGTCTAAAACCAGCGCATTAGCACGGCGGCATTCATAACCTGCAATGTTGCGCGTTTCGCTGGTTATTTTCCACTTTATCCGGCGGGTACTGTCCCTTAATAAAAAGGTTTCTTCAAATACCTTTTTCTGGGCTACGGTTTTATCAGTATTTAAATCAGTAAATACTACATTATTTTGCCCAACAATTGCGCGATTACCCCAATATTGCGGATTGTTTTCTTCCGCAATCGGCGTAAACAAGGTTTTATTATCGCCAAAGGTCAACGTTGACTTTAGCTTTTTAAATTGCGGGTTGTTTCTCTTGTATGCATCATACACGTTGGCCATGTACGTTTCATTATCCTTATTTATTTCCTTACGCAACAGGGCATACATATTGGCCGATTTTTCAAACTCAATAGTGCCTGATTTTGTAAAGTGCTTGTTTTGCGCATATAGAGTGCTTATGCTTAGTACCACAAGTACTAACAAAGTTGTAAGTTTTTTATGTATCGTTTTCATGTTGATATTAATTTTTGGCGACGCCGCCGCCCATATGGTTAAAATCATAACTGATTGAGAACATAAAATACCTGCGTATAGTGGTATAGGTATTTTGGTAGATAACGTTGTTAGCGGCAGTGCGGCTAAATCCGGTGTTCTGGTTTAATAAGTCGTTAACTGTTAATGATAGCCTCAGGTTATCTTGCTTCATAAAGGTTTTTGTAACAGATGCGTTCCATAGGGTACGGCGGAACGGATCAGCAAATGTTTGCGTTGCCGCTTGGTACTCATGCTCTATGTCCGAGCCTATCTGCATTTTAAAAGGCAGGTAAATATTAAATCCACCGGATAAATTGTAGGCTCTGCCATTGCTATTTCGCTCTGGGTTTAACGAGGTTTCATTGGTGTTATATGACGGACGGAAATCTACCCTGATATCATATTTTTTAACCGCGTATTTAGATAGCGAGAGCCCTATTGAATATGAGTATGCTTTGGTACGGTTCTCCTGGTTGTTAACCATGTTATAAAATGTGTTGCCGTTAACGTTACCGTTTAAGCCTGCGTTTAAGCCCCAGAATATTTTACGGTTATACCACAGCCCGCCGTAAAAGTTATTGGTTTGGCGGTTTGGCAGGTTGAATGATTGTATAACGCTTCTGCCGGTAATGGTATCCGTAAATACGTTGGTAACTATTGGGTTTGTGGTGAAAGAGTACGATCCGTAAAGGTTCATCCACTCATCGGCCAACACTTTGTAAGAGTTAGCATTGAAATTAAAGCGGTGCGTAAATGATGGATCCAGATCAGGGTTACCCAAGGTAATGTTCAATGGGTCGTTGTTTATGCGGATAGGTTGCACCTGGTCAATAGTAGGCTGAGTGGTGTTACCGTTATATGATAACCTTAATGATTTTTGCTGAGAGAAACGGTATTGCCAGCTGGCCTGTGGGAACCAGTTAGTAAAGTTACGGTCAAAGCGCATGTTGTTAATGCGGTTAACCTGTTGAAAGTTTACAATAGCCGCCCTTGTACCAAAGTTTAAAGTTGTTTTACCTTTTTTGTAGTTAAAGATAGCACCAGCCTGATTTGATAATTGGTTTAGTTTAAAGTCACTGCTCAATGAGTCTATCTGGCGGTTATAATCGCCATTGGCAACCGTTTTGGCAAAGGTGCGCCTGTCGGCAGTGGCATTGTTTAGGTTTACACCGTAGTTGAGCACTACCGAAAAATCCTTGGTGAACGGCTCGGTATAAGTGATGTTTGAGTTTAACAATACGCTTTGCAGATCATTTACTTTATACTGATCGATATTGGTAGTACTATCAAGCGCGCCGCTTCTGTCGTAGTAATTAATGGTTGATTTCAGGAAACCATCGGCATTATTACGAGTTACTGACGGTGCAATGTTTACCGAGAATGTGCGGCCTTTTTTCTTCAGCTTTTTGTTGTAGAATATAGATGCGTTAAATAGCTTTTGGTTTCCGTCAGTAGTTAGTTCACGCACGTTGTCATTTTGCAAGGTATCGTTACGGCGACTAACCGAGTTGAAGTTCTGGCGGGTGTCGCTCTCCTTTAATGTACCGCCAAAGGTTAATTTCAGGTTTGATGTAGTATCTATTTTAAGATTATACGCACCGTCGAGTTTTTGCCTGAACAGGTAGTTATCGAATTTCTGATCAGACAGCGTGGTTTGACTAAGCGTTGGCGAAAGGTTATTGATGTTGATGGAGTTGTTAGTTCCTTCAACCTCAATAGAACCTATTTTGTAATTGCCGTTAATAGACTCTTTGTCCTCGTTCCATTTGGTATCGAAATGCGCACCACCGGTACGGGCAGTTGGTAAGCCCTGGCCGCTGTAACGCCCGTCAAAAGAGTCGAGTTCATCACCGCCGCTGCTAAAGAATATGGAAACGCTGCCATCGTCGCCATAGGTAACGTTGTCTGATCCGCCGCCATATTTATCATTATCATTCCAGCCCAGGCCGGTTTTACCGGTGTTGCTTAACGTTCCGTAAACTGATAATTTTTGCTTGTTTTTAAAGGTGTTGAACATCAATTCACCCTGGTAAAAATCGCGGGTGCCAACGGCGGCAGAAGCCTTGCCGAATGAGCCTTTCTTTTTATCCTCTTTCAGCTTTATATTGATAGTTTTTGTTTTCTGCCCGTCGTCAATACCGGTAAAGGTGGCCTGGTCGCTTTTCTTGTCGTATAGCTGAACTTTATCAACCATATCGGCACGCAGATTTTTGGTAACAAGGGTAGGGTCGTCGCCAAAAAATTCTTCGCCATCAACCAACACCTTGCTTACGGTTTCGCCTTGTGCGGTTATTTTTCCGTCCTTATCAACCTGTATGCCTTGTAGCTGCTTTAGCAGATCCTCGACTTTGGCGTTGGGTTGTATCTTGTATGTTTTGGCATCGTATTCGGTGGTATCGCCCTTAATTTTTATTTGTGCTGCGGTACCTTTAATCATTACTTCCTGCAGCAGGCGCGATTTAAGGCTTAGCTTAACCGTGCCGAAGTTGTATTCGGGTTTAGAGCCATCCAGCTTGAATTGCTCTACGTAGTCGGCATATTCCGGGTAAGCAACCAGCAAAATGTAACTGCCGGGAGCCAGCTTCGGGAAGTTGAATTTACCGTCGCTTGCCGCACGCGTATAACTTATCAGGACAGAGTCCTTTGCCTGGAGAATACTTACAGAAGCGTTTTCAAGTTTTACATTGGAAACAGTATCGGCAACAATACCTTTCGCTGTGTGGTTGGTAGTTGGGGAAGGCGTTTGTGCAAACACCGTTAGGCAACTCATCATCAGGATAAAGAGTGCCGAAATTGTGTATCTCATATAAAGCGTATAGGTTGCAGCAATAATAACTAAATTTTTAGGTAATAAATATTAGCGTAATGTTAATTCGTTTTTTTTAACACTTTTTAACAGTATTGTTACTCATTATGTGTACATAAGACATTTGTTATAGCGTATCGTTACACGTTCCTGAAAATAAATATCAGTTATGCGAGTTAATTTCTGATGCGGTCGTGCCTTCATTGGAGTATCGGGCAAACTGTTGTCAGAATTACTTGATCCGGCTGCAAAAGGCATTGCGTTAATTATCAAGCGTAAAAAATTTGATAATACCTTTTAGCAAAATCAAAAACCCATATATTAGCAGCTTTGGAAAAACCCATAGAAAACCAACCAAATGAAGAAATTATTAACTATTACTTTTTTATTGACCATCATTTTCCGGTCGTACGGTCAGCAAACTGACCTGGCCGCCCTGGTAAATCCACTGATGGGTACCGATTCGCAGTACGATCTGTCGAACGGTAATACTTATCCGGCTGTAGCCGTGCCATGGGGTATGAACTTTTGGTCGCCGCAAACCGGTAAAATGGGCGACGGCTGGATGTATACTTACGATGCGCACAAAATTCGTGGTTTTAAACAAACTCACCAGCCATCACCATGGATGAATGATTATGGCCAGTTTGCCATTATGCCGGTGGTAGGCAAGGGCAAAGTAAACCAGGATGCACGGGCAAGCTGGTTCTCGCATAAGGCTGAGGTTACTAAACCTTACTATTACAGCGTTTATCTGGCTGACCATGATGTTACTACCGAGATTACTCCGACAGAGCGCGCGGCGCAGTTCCGTATCACTTACCCCAAAAGTGACGAGTCATTTATCGTGATTGACGCGCTGGACCGTGGCTCATACATTAAGGTATATCCGGAGCAAAAAAAGATAGTAGGTTACTCAACTAAATACGCCCGCGGCCCGCTTAAAAATTTCAAAAACTTTTTTGTTATTTATGTAGATAAGCCGATAACCGTTGCCAAAACCTATAAAGATTCTGTTGAAAACAACGGCCTTGAGGTTGATGATAAACACGCTTTAGCTGTTATTGGTTTCAAAACCGTAAAAGGCGAAAAAGTAAACCTGCGTGTAGCTTCATCATTTGTGAGCATTGAGCAGGCTGACCTGAACCTGAAGCGTGAGCTTGCAGGCGACAGCTTTGATCAAACCAAAGAAAAAGCACACACTACCTGGAACAAAACGCTTGGCCGTTTAACCGTTGAAGGTGGTACCGATGAGCAACTGCGTACTTTTTACTCATGCTTATACCGCATGTTGTTCTTCCCGAACAAATTGTACGAGATTGACGCGAACAACAAAATTGTTCACTACAGCCCGCACACCGGCAAAACCGAGCCTGGTTACAAATTCGCGGGTACCGGTTTCTGGGATACCTTCCGCGCGTTATACCCTTTCCTGAATTTGGTTTATCCATCTATCAACAAAGAGATGCAGCAAGGCCTGATCAGCGATTACAAAGAAGGCGGCTGGCTACCGGAGTGGTCAAGCCCGGGTTATGCCGACATTATGATCGGTAATAACTCAGCTTCGGTAGTCGCGGATGCTTATATAAAAGGCGGCCGTGGTTATGATATCAATACCCTTTGGGATGCCGTGATACATGGCGCTAATAACGAGGATGCCAAGAATTCATCTATCGGTCGTCGTGGTGTTAAATACTACAACGAGTTGGGTTATGTGCCTTACGATGTTAAGATAAATGAGAATGCTGCACGTACCTTAGAGTATGCTTATGATGACTTTGCCATCTACAGCTTGGGTAAAGCTTTGGGCAAACCGGAGTCAGAGATCGCTATCTACAAACAACGCAGCCGTAACTACCGTAACCTGTTTGATAAGTCAACAGGCTTTATGCGCGGTAAAAACCAGGATGGTACATTTGCTTCGCCGTTCAGCCCGCTTAAATGGGGTGATGCCTTTACCGAGGGTAATAGCTGGCACTATACCTGGAGCGTTTTCCATGATATTAAAGGTTTGATAAACCTGTATGGCGGCAATAAACAATTTGCTAACAAGCTGGATTCGGTATTCATTATGCCACCGGTATTTGATGATAGCTACTATGGTGGTGTTATCCACGAGATTCGCGAGATGCAGATCGTTAACATGGGCCAGTACGCACACGGTAACCAGCCTATACAGCACATGACTTACCTGTACAACTACGCGGCTGAGCCATGGAAGAGCCAATACCACGTACGCGAGGTAATGGATAAACTGTACAAACCAACTCCGGATGGCTATTGCGGTGATGAGGATAATGGCCAAACTTCAGCCTGGTATGTGTTCTCGGCGATGGGTTTTTACCCGGTATGCCCGGCGGTTGATCAGTATGTTATCGGTTCGCCATTGTTCAAAAAAGTTACTTTAAAGCTAGAGAATGGTAAAACAGTAACTATTAACGCAGCCAATAACAGCAAGGCAACCCGCTATGTAAACACCGTTACGGTTGATGGCAAGCCATATACCCGTAACTGGCTGAGCCACTCAGCACTGCAAAAAGGAGGTGTGATTAACTTTAACATGTCGGCACAGCCAAACAAAACACGTGGTACCGGCGCGGCAGATGCTCCTTACTCATTATCAGATAACGAGAAATAATAGTTATCACCAAACACAAAAGGGGCTGTATCAAAAGATACAGCCCCTTTTTCGTATAATCAAGATCAGCTTTTTATTGCTGCGTAATTTGCCATTGCTGATTATTCCCGCTATTCCAAGGCCACTGGATGATGCTTGCGCCATTAGCGGTTGAGCCGCCGTTAACATCAAGCGCCTGGCCGCTGTTACGGTTTATAATACGATAATAACCGCCGCCATTATCAACCACCTGCCATTGCTGGCTGTTGGCTCCGCTCCAGGTTGATTGCGTAATACCCGCGCCATTGGTGGTTGAGCCACCGGTAACATCAAGGGCCTTGCCGCTGTTGCGGTTGATGATGCGGTAATAACCACCACCGTTATCAATAACCTGCCATTGCTGGTTGTTGCCGCCATTCCATGGCCATTGTATAATGTTGGCGCCGTTGGCAGTTGAGCCGCCGTTAACATCCAATGCCTGGCCGCTGTTACGGTTATTTATACGGTAGTAAGCTGTTGAGTTAAAGGTACTACCCTCGCCCCATCCATAACGTATACGCGCTAAACCCGACGCGTTGGTAGTGGTAAGTGTGATGTTGGTACCGCTGCCGCCACGGGTTTGAATGCTGTAGCTGTCGCCATCGCGCAGGCCTGGCCAGTAAACGCTGGCAATGCCATCCGCCCTGAATACGTTTGTTGAGCCTACGATGTAAGCTATCTCGTTATCGCTGCCTACGGTGCCAGTATAATTCTTTCCGGTGGTCATGGCGGCGCCGTATTCCGTTACCACGGTGCGGCTGGCATAGCTGCCAAAACGGCTTCGCCAATCAGATTCCCAGCCGCTGAGTGTACGGGTAGCCCAAAAAGCATAATTATGTAACGAGAGCAGGCAATTGGTAAAGCGGCTGTCGGCACCAATGCCGGTCACGTTTTCTGAATAGCCGGTACCGCCAAGTAAAATCCGGTTTCGGGGTACATTGGGGTAACGTGTAAGCCATTCGGCGTAAATGGTGGTAAGCTGTGCCTGAGTATAACCGTGCGGCTCGTTAAATACCTCGAAGTATACGTTGGCGTTACCCTGGTACTTGGTAACCACGGTTTGCCACATATCCCAAAATTGGGTAATATTATCGATCATGCCGTCGCGGGATGAGGCTGATTCCCAGCAGGCCAGTATCACTTTCATATTTTTGTTGAGCGCGCGATCAATAGCACCGGTGTATGCTCCCCACCATGACTCCAGCACGCTTGGCGGGTTTATTGGCAGCCTAACGGTATTTACACCGGGCATATTGGTTTGAAAGCCCGTTAAAATGGCATTCGCTTTATCCGAAACCGTGGTATAACTGTCGCCTGCGTCAAGGCCTGAGGGGATGACCCATCCATCCACAAAGTTATCCCGACCATCGGCCCAGTTAACACCGGCTATCGAGGCCGCGCCAACGGCAAGTGTTTGTGTGTCTGTTTTGTTTTCGGGCGGTTTAATTTCTCCTTGTTTTTCTTTTGAACAGCTTGACCATAGCAAAGCCAGTAAGCCAAGCGACATGAGCGTCTTTCTTTTCATAATTTTAGGTTAAGAAGTAATGAATTATTGGTTAGTACAATTACACTGATTACGAAAGTCGGGCTTTTTATAAAGGCCGATGCGGGGTAAACGGGTATATTTGAGGGGAATATTGGGTAATAAAGCGATGCTAAATGCTTTACCTTATCATGTATAAGTTACATAAAATGCATCTGCCAAGGGGCTTTTTGTTTGCATTTAACTATGTATTTTCATTAGTTTTAGCCCGGCGCAATTATACCGGCCAATTAGTAACCTGTTTCTGTAACTCCTTTTAATCTTTTGGCGCTGTTACGCGTCTGATGACAAACAAGGGTTATCAAACATTTTGCTAAAACGTTTAGGTTGATTGTATAAGTGTTTCTTTGTGAGCCTTAGCCAAAGCTAAAAATAAACTAAACGGGCTGCAAGCCCGCTATCGGAATAAATTAAACTATGGAAAGAAGAAAATTCATTGCCAGCACCGCTATGTTAGGTGCGGGCGTATTGGCCAGCAAGCTATCGGTTGCAGGCTCATTGGCTGATTACCCGGTTGTACGGGTAGCTGCCGCCAAGCGTAACTTTACCAGCAAGGCAGTAGAGGCCGCTATTAAGGAGTTCAAGCAAAAAGTAAAAGATAAAGAGTTAGGCTGGTTGTTTGAAAACTGCTTCCCCAACACTTTAGATACTACGGTTACTTATAAACAAAAGGACGGTCGCCCGGACACCTATGTAATTACCGGCGACATCGACGCCATGTGGCTGCGTGACAGCAGCGCGCAGGTTTGGCCGTACTTTCACCTGATAAAAAAGGATAAAGCGTTGCAGGACCTGATTGCCGGTGTGATCAATCGCCAGGCATCAAACATACTGCGCGACCCTTATGCCAACGCTTTTTATGATGACCCGGCAAAGGTAGGCGAGTGGAAAACCGACCATACAGATATGAAGCCCGGCCTGCACGAACGCAAATGGGAGATAGATTCGCTTTGTTACCCGATCAGGCTGGCATACCAGTATTGGAAACTGACAGGCGATACCAAACCTTTCGATGCGACCTGGAAAAAGTCTATCGAAACCATCCTGAAAACATTTATTGAGCAGCAGCGCAAAGAGGGCGACGGGCCATACCATTTTCAACGTACCACCCCGTTTGCAACAGACACGGTACCAATGAGCGGTTACGGCTACCCGGTTAAGCCTGTAGGTTTGATCTGCTCAGCATTCAGGCCGAGTGATGACGCTACGGTTTATTCATTCCTGATCCCGTCAAACTTTTTTGCGGTGAGCAGTTTAAAACAAGCGGCTGAAATGGTAAAAACAATTTCAAAAGACGACACTCTGGCTACTCAGCTAACCGCCTTGGCTACCGAGGTTGATGCTGCTTTGAAACAACATGCGGTAATTGATGTGCCTACTTACGGAAAAGTGTATGCCTTTGAGGTAAACGGCTACGGCAGCTATAACCTGATGGATGATGCCAACGTGCCAAGCCTGCTGTCGTTACCGTATTTAGGTGCTATGCCGAATACCGATCCGATCTATATCAACACCCGAAAGATGATCCTTTCGTTGGATAATCCTTTCTTTTACAAAGGTACAGCGGCCGAAGGTATTGGCGGCCCCCACGTAGGTAAGGATATGATTTGGCCAATGGCGATAATTATGCGAGCGCTTACCAGTAGCGATGATGCTGAAATAAAGGAATGCATCCAGGTTTTGAAAAGAACCCACGGTGATACAGGCTTTATGCACGAAACCTTCCATAAGGACAATCCGAAGAAATTTACCCGCAGCTGGTTTGCCTGGGCAAATACATTGTTTGGTGAGTTATTGTGGGAAACCTATCAAACCAAGCCGCAGCTTTTACAGGCGTAAGCGCAAATCATCAGCCTATGAAATTAAGAACAACATTAGCTATAAGCCTTTGCACCGCCTTTGCTTTTAAAGCGGGCGCACAAACCAAGGCCGAATATCAGCAGCGTATCAATACTTTATACAGCGGTGTGCAGCAGCATTTACATGATGCTGCCGCCGGTTTGTATTACGAGGATACCAAGCCCGAATCAAAAAAACGCCACTCGTACCTGTGGCCGCTTTGCGCGCTGGTGCAGGGTGCCGATGAGATGGATAAACTCGAGCCCAAAAAGCATCGCATTGATACGGTATTAGCGGCTATCCAGCAGTACTATCGTGCTACGCCGCCTGCGCCGGGCTATCAGGCCATGGTGGTGCATGACGAAAAGGACTCGCGTTTTTACGACGATAACCAGTGGATAGGTATTGCCGCTTTAGATGCTTACAATCGTACTAAAACCGAAAAATACCTGGAGTTGGGTAAGTTGATACACCGGTTTCAGTTAACGGCGTATGACGATAAGGCCGGTGGCGGTTTGTACTGGAAAGAAGATGAGCGCACCACCAAAAACACCTGCTCAAACGGCCCGGCGGTATTGATCGCACTGCAACTGTACAAGATCACCAAAGAGAAAAAGTACCTGGACACGGCAATGCTGATCTACAACTGGACCAACAAAAACCTGCAGGCGCCGTCAGGTGTGTTTTATGATAACATCAAGATACCATCGTTAAATGTGGATAAGGCAACTTATACTTACAATGCGGGCACCATGCTGCAGGCTAACGTGCTGCTGTACACCATCACCAAGGATAAAAAGTACCTAACCGAAGCCAAGCGTATTGCCGATGCGTCAAAAGAGCACTTCTTCCGCAAGGGCCGTTTGCCAGGTAATTACTGGTTTAATGCTGTGCTGATACGCGGTTACATGGAACTGTACAAAGTAGAGAAAGATAAAACCCGCCTGCAATTTATTATTGATGATGCCAACGCCATCTGGAACACCGAGCGTGACGGTAACCTGGTAGGCAAGCGTAAAGAAAAAGCGTTGATTGACCAGGCCGCCATGATCGAGATCTACGGCAGACTGGCCAGCCTTTAATAAGGATTTACTTAAATTATTATATTAGCTATTCATGGCGGCAAGTTAACAGCGCTGCTATGAATAGCTTTTTTATGCACATACCATCAGGTTTTAAACGTACACGTATAGCGCCCACGCCGAGCGGCTATCTGCATGTGGGCAACGTTTTGTCGTTTATTATAACGGCTGGTTTAGCGGCAGAAACCGGAGCGAGTATTCTGTTGCGCATTGATGATATGGATCGTGACCGCGCCGAGGACCGATACGTTCAGGATGTTTTTGATACGCTCCGTTTTTTAGATATTCCCTGGCAGGAGGGGCCTCGTAATCTACAAGAATTTAATAGTGGCTGGTCGCAACTGTATAGGCTGGATGAATATAACGCAGCCTTGGCGAGGTTAAAGCAAAGCGGACAGGTATTTGCCTGTAATTGCAGCCGCTCGCAATTAAAAAGTTACGTTGCTTATCCAGGCACTTGCCGTCATAAAAACATTCCGCTGGATGACCCCGGCGTTAGCTGGCGTTTAAAAACCGAACCGGAAACTATATCTGTAAAAATGCTAAATGGTGTTGTAATACAGGAAACGTTACCAGCCGAGATGACAGACTTTGTGGTTCGAAAAAAGGATAGCTACCCGGCTTATCAGTTATCATCCGTCGTAGATGATGTGCATTTTGGTATCGACCTCGTTGTTCGCGGGCTGGATTTGTGGGCATCAACACTGGCGCAATTATATTTAGCGCAAACATTAGGCTTGCCATTTAGTAACGTTACCTTTTATCATCACTCATTATTATTAGGTAGCGATGGCACGAAATTGTCAAAGTCAGCAGGCGCTACGTCTATAAAATACATGCGTGAGCAGGGCTATTCAACAGAAGAAGTATTAAATGCTATCGCGAAGCAAGCCGGAATAAGCGAGTCGGTGAGTAATGGGCGGCAGCTTTATGAGAGGCTTAAAGGAAGCCTGCCATAAAAAGAAATTATTGCCCGCCGGTTTTTAAGTACATATAAATTACACCTACTGCTACAATGGTAAGCAGTATCAGTAATCCGGCTACGCCGCGGCGTTTATCCTGGCGCATTACCCAAATCAAAAAAACTACCAGTGGTATAACAAATATAAGCCAGAATATAAGCGATGGGAAACTCATGTGTTTTTTATTGAGTCCGGAAGTCGGGAAAGACCGAAAGTCCGGATGTGTTTGCAAATATAGATTTTTTTAGTCCGGAAGTCCGCAAGTCCAAGAGACCGGAAGTCCGAAAGTTGTGCTTCAGACTTATGCCACAAGAGTATTGCTTCTTCCTGACTTCCGGTCTTTCCGACTTCCGGACTCTCTTAAAACGGCATCCGTGCCAGCGGCGCAATCTCCTGGCCGATGAACTCCCCTTTGAGGTATTTGTGGTAGCCGGCAATGGCTATCATGGCGGCGTTGTCGGTGCAATATTCCATTTTAGGGATAAAAGTACGCCAGCCCAGTTTTTCGCCTAATTGCTGCAAGCCCTGGCGCAAACCGGTATTGGCCGATACTCCACCCGCCAGCGCAACATCGGTAATACCATACTGCTCAGCAGCTTTACGTAGCTTGTTCAGCAAAATGGTAGCAATCCGTTTTTCAACCGAGGCGCATATATCGTTAATGTTTTCCTCAATAAAATTGGGGTTGGCGGCAACATTATCCCTGATGAAGTACAGAATAGATGTTTTTAACCCGCTAAAACTAAAATCAAAACCGGGTATCTGTGGTTCAGGGAATTTATAAGCATCAGGGTTACCGCTGCGGGCATGTTTATCAATCAGCGGGCCACCGGGATAGGGCAGGCCCAATATCTTGCTGGTTTTGTCCATGGCTTCACCGGCGGCATCGTCAAGCGTTTGGCCAACAATTTCCATATCAAAATAATCATTCACCAGCACAATTTGCGTATGTCCGCCCGAAACGGTAAGGCAGAGGAAAGGAAAAGCCGGTTGATGATCGCCGATAAAATGGGCCAAAACATGCGCCTGCATGTGGTTAACCTCTATCAGCGGGATGTTTTTTGCCAGCGCGAAAGCCTTAGCGAATGATACACCGACTAAAAGTGATCCTAAAAGTCCGGGGCCGCGCGTAAAAGCCACCGCATCAATATCATTTTTGTTTACTTTTGCGTTTAATAACGCCTGTTGAACAGCGGGAACAATATTTTGCTGATGCACACGCGAAGCAAGCTCCGGCACAACGCCGCCGTAAGCTTCGTGTATGGTTTGATTGGCAATAATATTGCTTAGGATGTTACCGTCAGCACATACCGATGCCGAGGTTTCGTCGCACGATGACTCTATGGCTAAAATTACAGGCACAATTTATCTTTTAAAAAGGCAAAGTTATTAAAAAAGTACTCAAAATAACGTTAAGCATAGTATTGCTCATTGTATTGATGATTAGCATACTACTGTTGGCTTTTCAGTACAAACCGGTGCAAACTTGGGCAGCAAAAAAGGCCACCGCCTACCTGTCGAAAGAATTAGATACAAAAGTTGATATAAAAAGCCTTTACATCAGGCCATTTTCATACGTGGTGCTTGAGGGGCTTTATGTGCTCGATAAACAAAAGGACACGCTGCTGAGTACGCCCCGGCTAACAGTAGAGGTGAGCGGCTTTTCGGTTTTCAACAGCATCAAAAAACGCTATATTGATTTTACCTCGGTACAGTTGGATAACGGCTCTTTTTACCTGAAGAAACAGCGCGACAGTACAACCAACCTGCAATTTATTATTGATTACTTCAGCTCTGGCGATACCACTAAGAAAGCGAGCAAACCGTGGACGTTGAATTTTGAACGCATCGGTATTAATAATCTGCGGTTTAGGTATAAAAATCAATTACGAGATACGTTGGTAAAAGGCGTTAACTTTGATGATGTTGACGTAAAGGCGTTCAGTACCGTAGTGCGTAACCTCGATTTAAAAAATCACTTGTTCAAGGCATCGGTCAATAAACTTACGTTTAAGGAAAAAAGTGGATTCTACCTCAAGAATTTAACTGCCCAAACCACAGTTGATACTAATCAGATATTATTACAACAGCTTACGCTGCAAACACCCAATTCGTTTTTGCGCGATCACTTTAAAATGAGCTTCGACTCGTTTGATGATTTCAGCGATTTTGAACGCCGCGTAAATATGGATGGCGATTTTAAAAACGCGCATCTCTCCTCAAAAGATGTAGCTTACTTTACCAGCAGTTTAGATAAAACTCAATTTGAACTGGGTATAAACGGGCGCATACGGGGCCGGGTTGATAATTTGCGGGCTACCAACCTGCTGGTTACTGCCGGGCAAAGCACCTATGTAAAAGGTAATTTTAGGGTGAAGGGCCTGCCCGATTGGGAGAATACCTTCCTGGGGTTGGATATAGAACAGATCGCCACTAATAAAAAAGATCTGGACTATATATTGAAGCGCTTTACAGGCAGTAACAAGCAAATGATACCTGCTATTGTAAGCAAGTTTGGCAACGTAAACTTTAGCGGAAATTTCAGCGGCTTACAAAATGATTTTGTGGCGTATGGTACCTTTAAAACCAAGCTTGGCCGTTTTGATACGGATATTAACCTGAAAATAGGCAAGAACGGAGTACCATCTTACAGCGGCAAGCTTACTACCAACCAATTTGACCTGGGTACGTTGATTGATGACAAAACCATTGGCCGTACCTCTTTTACCGCGCAGGTTAAAGGTAGCGGCGATGAGCTCAAGAATTTGAATATCGCGGCCAATGCCAGGCTAAAGACTTTCCAGTTTAAAGGGTATACCTATAACAATGTATCGGTGGATGGTACGTTCAAGCGCCGTTTTATTGATGGGCTGGTTAAGATAAACGACCGTAACATCAAGCTCACGCTGGACGGAACACTTGACCTGAACCCGAAACTACCGGTTTATGATTTTACAGCTAATATTCAGAACGCTCACCTGAACAAGTTAAAGCTGATGAAGGACACTATTACGGTGAGCACCACACTCAACGCCGATTTTTCGGGTAATAATCTTGATAACATAAACGGTAATATATTTTTAACGGGTACAAGGCTGGTAAACCCGCGTACTAATTACGTGGTTGATTCGCTTTACCTGGCGGCAAGCGGCAGCGGCAGACAACGCTTGCTGGAGTTTCAATCCGACGCGGCGAACGGCAGTATTACCGGTAATTACAGCCTTTCAACACTGCCCGATTATTTTAAAACCATCGTTAAGAAGTATATCCCATCGTTAAAGACGGACATTAAGCCATTTAAACCACAGGATTTTGATTTCAATTTTAAACTGAAGGATGTTGATCCGCTGCTGGCTGTTTTTGTGCCGGGCTTAAAAATACCGGATCAGGGTACGCTGATCGGTAAATTCAATTCGGCAGAGCAGACCGCAACGCTTACGGGTTATATTAAAACCATCCAGTACAACAAGATCATCCTGCACGATCTGATTATTGACGAGAACACCGCGGCTCAGTATCTCAATGCCAACATAACCCTGAGTAAGGTTGACCTGAGCGATAGCTTGTATGTAAAGGATGTGAGTATTACCAATTTCCTGAATCGTGATAGTCTGAACTTCAACGTTAAATTATCTGATAAAAACGCAACCAACCAGCTTGATCTTTACGGTTTGGTAGAGTTTGGCCGGGATACCACCGCCAAGCTGAAGCTTTTGCCATCAGACGTTATACTTGACCGGGAGCAGTGGAAGTTAGAGGAGCAGGTGCGCATCAGGCTGCTGGATGGCAAAACTCAGATATCAAACTTTGAGCTGAGCAACGGCGAGCAGATGGTGACGGTTGACGGTTTTATATCAGACAAAACGGAAGATAAACTGAACGTTGTTTTCAAACAATTCCGGATGAGCACGCTCAACCCGCTGACCAAACCATCGGGCATTGCTTTAAGGGGTGCGCTTAACGGAGAGGTGATACTGTCCTCGTTACTTAAGGCGCCTGGTATGGATGCTGATCTGGGTATTGATACGCTGATGATGAATGCCACACAGGTTGGTAATGTAAAAATTATATCAAACCTGGATAATGAGCGTAAAAAAGCCATCGTAAGGCTGAATATACTTAACCGCGGCTTGGAAACCATGGATATCGAAGGTGCTTACTCTCTATTAAAGGATGATGAGAACGCGCTTGATTTTGATATTAACATGAACCAGACCGAGGCTATTATATTTACGCCTTTCATCAGCAACCTGGTATCAGACGTTAAGGGAACCATATCGACCAGTTTAAAACTTACGGGCTCATTGCAAAAACCATTGCTTAATGGCTTTGTCACCCTGAACAATACCGGGGTAACGGTGAACTACCTGAAAACGCCATATACCTTAAGCGACCGTTTGGATGTTGAAAATAGCGTGATCAAGATTGATAAGATGGTGCTGAAAGATAACCGTAAAGGGCAAGGCATTGTAAACGGTACGGTGGATTTGAACAATATATCCAACCCTACGCTGGATATTAAAATTGATGCAACCAACCTGCTGGCGCTAAACACTACTTTTAAAGATAATCACCTGTATTATGGTACCGCCTTTGGCAGCGGCGATTTTAGCTTTACCGGGCCTATTGATAACATGAAGATTGATATACGTGCTGCCACGCAGGCGGGCACGGTATTTAATATCCCACTTAATGCATCATCAACAGCAGCCGACTATGATTTTATCAGGTTTGTTAGCCACAGCGATACTGCCAAAAAAGAAGCGGAAGATATTTCCAAAAAATTCAATGGCGTAACGCTGAACTTTGACCTGAGCGCGGATGAAGGCACTACGGTTAAAATTGTTACCGATTATGGTAAACTTGAAGGTAATGGCGTAACGCGTAACCTGAAGCTTAATATTAATAGTTTAGGCGATTTTGAGATGTTTGGCGACTTCCTGATATCATCAGGTAAATTTGAGTTTACGGCCAAAAATTTCATTAGTAAAAACTTCCAGGTAAACCAGGGCGGTACCATCCGCTGGACGGGCGACCCGGCTAATGCCGAAATTAATCTGAATGCCGTTTATGAGGTACGTACCAACATTGCGCCTTTATACACCGCGGCTGGTTTTACATCCCCGCGTGGTAACCAGCAGGTGTTGGTGCAGGCGCAGCTGTTGTTATCTAAGTCGCTGTTATTACCGGCTATTGACTTTGACTTTACATTCCCTACCGAGCCTACTATTAAAGAGGATGTGGCAACCTACTTGTCAGATAATACCAACCGCAGCCAGCAGGCGCTGAGCATTATTGTTCGCCGTAGCTTTACAGCTGGTACCGGCGGTGGTAACCTTAACGAGCAGGTGTTGAGCACAGCGAGTGATGCCGTGAGCGAGTTTGCCTTTAACCAGCTGAACAGCTTTATAGCGCAATCAAACATCAAGAATATCGACTTAAACATCCGCTCTTTTAACGAGGCGAGTTTATCAGTAAGACTATTTAATGATAGGCTGATATTAAACGGAAGTTTGTTTACCAATACGGGCAGCAATAACCTGTTCTATAATAATACCAACCTTTTCAACGCCAACTTTAATAACCTGACGAAGGACTTTGAGGCGCTTTACCGTATCCGTAAGGATGGTAACCTTACCGCGCGTTACTCGTACAGGGTATTAAGCGGTACCGCATTAAGTACCTTTAACCCGCTGGATGTGCAGTATGTGAATGGTGTTGGTTTGGTATATCAGCGCGATTTTGATAGCGTAGGAGAGTTTTTACGTAATATATTCAGGCAGGGCAGGCGCCGTACAGCACCAACAACGCCTAATCCTATCAACCCAACTCCGGCGCAATCTCCAAAGCCAGCGGTTAACTACAAACTAAGGGATGATGACGATGATTAGTGATCGCGCATAATGGCGTGATCCATTTTATCGCGTTTAGTACGCAGGTAATGCTCGTTATGCTTGTTGGCAGGTATTTCAATAGGCACATTCTCTACCACCTCTAAACCATAGCCAATCAAACCCGCGCGTTTTTTAGGATTGTTGCTCATTAAGCGCATTTTGGTAATGCCCAGGCTGCGGATGATCTGCGCGCCAATACCGTAGTCGCGGTGATCCATCTTAAAGCCGAGCTCCAGGTTAGCCTCAACAGTGTCAAGCCCGTTCTCCTGCAAGTGATAGGCCTTTAATTTATTTACCAGGCCAATGCCACGGCCTTCCTGATTCATATAAACAATTACACCTTTGCCTTCGCGCTCAATCATTTCCATGGCTTTGTGCAGCTGCGGGCCGCAATCGCACCGGCATGATCCGAATATATCACCGGTTACGCATGAGCTGTGTACACGCACCAATATCGGCTCATCCGGCTCCCAGGTACCTTTTATCAAAGCCATGTGGTTTTCACCGGTATCTATCTGCGTATAGGCAATCATGTCAAAATCTCCCCATTGGGTAGGCATTTTAACGGCAATCTCTTTAGTAACCAAAGTTTCGGTACTCAGGCGATAAGCGATCAAATCCTTAATGGAGATGATCTTCATCTTGAACGCTTCAGCCATTTTCTCTAACTCCGGCAAGCGGGCCATCTCACCATCCTCGGTCATTATCTCACAAATAACACCGGCAGGCTCAAAGCCGGCCATCACAGCCAGATCAACCGTTGCTTCAGTGTGCCCTGCACGGCGTAATACACCACCATCCTTGGCAATCAGCGGGAAAATATGTCCGGGCCTGCCCAGGTCGGCAGCTTTTATGGTTGGATCAATCAGGGCTAAACAGGTTTTTGACCGGTCAGATGCTGATATACCCGTAGTACAACCATGCCCCAGCAAATCAACAGATACGGTGAAATTAGTTTCGTGCGAGGTAGTATTACGCGTCACCATCAGGTCGAGCTCCAGTTCCTGCGCGCGTTCGGCAGTAATAGGGGCGCAGATAAGTCCGCGGCCATAGCGGGCCATAAAATTTATGGCTTCGGGGGTAGCATTGCGTGCGGCAGTTAAAAAATCGCCCTCGTTTTCCCTGTCCTCATCATCAACAACTATAATTATTTCGCCATTTTTAAGTGCTTCAATGGCTTCGGGTATGGTGTTCAGCATCTTAGTCAGATCAGTGTACAGTAACAAAGTTACATTAAGGTAGCGGCAATCCGGTCGGTGTTGTGTAAAATAACTTTAAGCTGCCTTGCGCTTGAATATCCGGTTAAAAAAGCGTTTATAAGCTTCCATATCAAACAATGCAGAATCGGTAGCGGCTTTGTACGACAGGAACATGCCTATAGGCGAGAGTACGAATATGGCTATCCACATACCTATTGCAGGTGGTATGGCACCATCCTTAACACCCTTTTCACCAATGGTAGATATGATGTGATACAGCAGGAAGAAGATTACCGATATAACTACCGGCATGCCCAAACCACCCTTACGAATGATGGCTCCCAGCGGCGCGCCGATCAGGAACAAAACCAGGCAGGCTACTGAAAGCGTGAACTTTTTTTGATACTCCACCACCGAACGGCGTATGTTCTTCATGGTTTCCTTGGAATTCGTTTCGTTTTGCTTAAGCATATCCTGTATCGAACGAACCTCGCTTAACGCGGCGGATACGGTGCTTATCTGTTCGTTAATCTCCATCCCACCTAAAACCGAATTGTTTTTTGGCGTTACGGGCTGTTTAATTGATGTTGATTTTTTAGGCAGCGTGAAAAACTTTACATAGGGCGAAAGCATTTTATACGTTTGGGTAACCGTGCTATCTACCTGTTTTTCTGTTGAATCGCGGTAATGGCGCAATTGCTTCAGGTTCATCATCACGAATGCCGAACGAAATTCGTCTTGAGGTGTTCGTTTGAGATTGAGGCCCGAAATGTCGAATTTTATTTCGGTGCTTTGAAAGCGTACCCGCACAAATTTTTGCCTTGGGTCAAAGTTGGTTTCACTGCGTTTTTCTTCGTAGCGTATGCCATCCTTCAGTTTAAGCACCAGGAACTTATCTCCTGGCGACCGGTACATTACACCTTCTTTTGCCATAATAACGTTCATGTTGTTGGTCTGCTCGTCCTTTTGATAGATCATGATGTCATAAAGCGTTTGCCCGTCTTTGCCTTTACGCATTACGCGGGTGGCCGCACCGGGGAAGTTGGTGGTAAACACACCTTCCTGCAATAGCTTGGCTGATTTTTGCTGGCGTACATCGTACAGCAGCGAGTAGTACTTGAGGTTGGCCACCGGCAGCATGTAATCAGAGAAAACAAACGCGCTGATAGCCAATATAGCTACCACGATAAACATGGGAGCCATGGCGCGGCGCAGGGATATACCGGCAGATTTTATAGCCACCAGTTCATAATTTTCGCCAAGGGCTCCATACGTCATGATAGAGGATAGGAGTACCGATAGTGGCAGCGCCATAGCCACGTTGGTAGCCGAGGCATATAACATGAGCTCGGCAATAACGTACCACTCAAAGCCCTTGCCCACCAAATCATCAATATACTTAAACAGGAACAGCATCAGCAGTACGAACATTACAATAAGGAATGTTACCACAAATGGCCTGATGAACGATTTAAGTAATAGAAGGTGGATCTTTTTCACACTGCAAAAATAAGGAAATAAAATTCCGCAGGCGGGCGTACCTGTGCCTGTTGTGCAAAAGTAAACGTTATAAAAGGCTAAGTAGTATCGCGGTTGCTTATCAGGCGCCTAATACGCTTATCAGGTAATCAATCTGGTTATCCCAAATCAGGCGCCGCTCGGCAATTGAGTCCTCGGTGGCAAAATCAGTAATGGCCAGGGCCACGTCATTGGTCAGCTCATCCTGCACTACCTCAAGTTCAAAATAGTAAGGCTCATCATCGAGCCATTTAAAGCGCACAAGCTTGTTCTCTTTAGCGTTAACAAGTTTGGCACGTTGCTGTTCGTCGTCCCAGGTAAAGGTATAAATCTGATCGCGCACGTTAACATCATCGGCAAACCATTGCGAAAGGCCATTAGGTTCGCTTATAAAACTGTATAAAATTCTGGGTGATGATTTGATCTCATATTCCAGGTTGAATTTCTTCTTATCGGGCATAATCAGGGTTGTGACACAGTACTATAAAAGCGCTGGCAGTAAAAGTTGAACAATTTTTCTAAAGAAAACTATTTTCTGCTATATTTGCAAACCTTTTTACAAAGGCACACAATTAAAATAATCCGGCGGGGTAGCTCAGATGGTTAGAGCGTAGGATTCATAACCCTAAGGTCGGCAGTTCGATCCTGCTCCCCGCTACACTTAAAGATGAAGCAGTTACATTAAAATGTAGCTGCTTTTGTTTTTTCTAATAAACTATTTCTAAATAAGACACTTTTGCTTGGGCAATAAGCCAATTATTGTTACTCTATATTACGATATAAAAGTTATAATTCGTTTATTATATTAGTCTTTAGTAACCTTTTAAAAAGATAGTCACCTACAAGCTTGCTCACATGGATAGTAAGACTAAGCAACGAATTGCTGAATTTATTTGCGGAGACAACACAGAACAGTTTCCTATTTATCGAAGTTCCCAATATCTATCGAGATTTTTCAATGAAATAGGAATTAATGTAACACACGATGGTTCTACTCGTAAATGGTGGGTATTAAGTGTTATTAATGGTCTAAATGGTATAGATCTTCAGAAAGTGATTCTAAGATTAGTATCGCCAAAGCTGTATGGAGGGAATCGTGAGCAAATTAAATTAGCATTGTCGTCAATGAACGAAATTTTAGAGGTAGAATGTTTAAAGGTTGTTTTTGATGGGTTAGAACCGAAGCTTCGTAAACATACCCCAAATTATAATTTTGAACAGCCTATAAAAGAAAAGAAAGAAGAAGAACTTAAGCCTTTGCCTCCTCCAAATTGGGACGCATTGAACTTAGAATATGGCATAGCCGATATATTACAGAAGCGATGGGAAGAAGTTCAAAGGTGTATTGATGGCAAAGCCAATTTAAGTGCTCTTATTATGATGGGAAGTATGTTAGAGGGACTTCTATTAGGGGTAATGCAAAATCGACCACAAATAGCTAACACAGCTAAATCAACACCAAAGAAGGATGGGAAACCTAAACATTTTGCAGAGTGGAGCTTAAGTGAACTGATAGACGTAGCACATGATAATAAATGGATACATTTAGATGTAAAAAAGTTTAGTCATGCATTAAGAGAGTTTAGAAACTTAGTACATCCTTATCAACAACTTGTTCTTCAGACTTTTCCAGATATAGACACAATTAACATATCGTGGTTGGTTGTTCAGGCAGCATGCAATCATATCGCTGATTGGTTGAAAAGAAATCCCAAATAGGTGATTTTTTAGTTTAGGACAATTGCTAAAAAAGTTGAATCGTCACACTTTGAATGTAGTTGTAAAATAGTTAAGGCCACCCTACTTCCCCAACAACCGCTGATATTCACCTTCTCCTCCACCCATCGTGTTATTATTCAATTCTATACCGGCTTTTCTAAATGCCTGGATTAGCCGTTGGTCAAAGCCTTTAACATAGCTGGCAAAAGCCGTGGTGTCTTTTTCTTCGGGTATTTGGGTAAATGAGTCATTGGTTTTTGCAAAGCGGTGTAGTACCGCTGTGGTGCTGTCGTTGCCTTCTAATAATATGGAGTCGCCACGCGCGGTAATCTTGGCCGCGTAGGGTTTGGTGAGGTATATTATGGAGTCGTTCTTAATTTTGTAAGGCAGCTTAAAGCGGCCTACCTTCTGGTTGTAAAATACAACGTTTTGGGCGTCTATGTCAAATTCGGTATAGCCGTTCGCCATCGAAAAGCGGTGCCATTTACCAGTGATAGAAAGTTTTTCTTTATCGGTTGATTTTTTAGCCTGCTGGTTGCAGGCTGTAAGGAGCAGCAATGTTATGGCAGATAAATAGATGATAGCTCTCATATATAAATTAAAAAAAGCCTGCAGCCCGAATTACAGGGCCGCAGGTTGTAAATAGTTGTAGTTATTGTGCCCAAATGGTGCAGTTAATACTGCCGGCGGTGTTGCTGCCCCATGTTTCAGAAACCATAATAGCCGGAATGTTCAGCTGGCCAAGTGTGTAACCATAGCTTTGCCATTTGTTGTAGTGGTTGGCAAATGTAATTACACGGTTTGAGCCGGGCGTAACCTTGGTAACCCGCGAGCTGTAGATCTGCCTGAAGCCGTCGCCGCCGTCAATGTTTTTGCCGGTCATCCAGCGCGTCCAAACGTTGTAGCCTGCGCCGTCGCTGGTAAACGTACCCAAAAAGGTGCCGGTATGCGGCGACTCGGTGCCCCAGGTTTCGTTAACGTAGTACTCGTAATACGGGCTCCGGCTCCAGCCATACCAACCAAACGTGCCACCGCCCGAGTTGGAGTAACTACCCAGGTTGTAGCCAATTTTGTAAGTAGGCGAGCCAACGGAATAGCCTTTACCGCAGGTAAAGTTGCCGTTAAAGCCGCTCCAGTTCACGCTGTAGTTTCCGCCGCTTCCGTTGGCATAGTTAACGGTACCAGTTGCGCCGTCGCTTTTCCATAACGACCAAAAGAAGCCATTGTGCGTGCCCGATTGGTAGGTGTTGGTTTTAAGCCGGCTTTTGTCGACAGCGGCTTCGGCTTTAGGCTTCTCAACAGGTTTGGCCGAGTCTTTTTTACAGCCCGAAATTAAGGATGAGCAAACAAGCAACGCAATTGCAGTTGCAACGGCAACCTTCCCGGTCACCATTGGTGAAAAGTTTTGTTTTTTCATAATTTGGAGTAATTGATTAAAACGAAGGTAGCTGCCGGGCAGCCGCTGCAATGGCTGTAATGATTAAAAGTGTTGCACAAATGTTTACTTGGCGAGAAAAAATTACGCCATGTTAATTTGCTGTATAACAGATATTTGTAATTTTACAAAAATTCTTTTTAACTATTGATTTAACGTTTTACAACAATGGATTAGCCGCATTTTGGTTACAAACTCCCGCAATTAAGGTACAAGTAACAAGCTGCGTAATCCGACATTTGGATATCAAATAAATAAAAATGGAACATCAACAAGAAAACACGGGAGTGCAAAATAAAGCAGCTCAAAATGCAGCTGAAAAAGTTTGGTTTATAACCGGTTCGTCGCGCGGGTTTGGTCGTATTTGGGCAGAAGCTGCGCTTAAACGTGGCGATAAAGTGGCTGCTACCGCCCGCAAACTGGAAAGCATTGCCGACCTTAAAGAAAAATATGGCGACAATGTACTAACCTTAGCCTTAGACGTTACCAATGCTGAACAGGTAAAGGCATCTGTACAACAGGCACATGCGCATTTTGGCCGGTTAGATGTGGTTTTAAACAATGCGGCCTATTCGCTGGTTGGTACGATTGAGGAGGCTGGTGCGGATGAGATCCGTGCGCTTTACGAAACCAATGTAATTGGTCCGGTATCGGTTATACAGGCTGCACTGCCCTTGCTGCGCGAACAAGGCGGCGGGCATATCATCGGCACATCAAGCAACGTTGGGCAGATCACCTTCCCGGTCATTGGTTATTATTGTTCAACAAAGTGGGCGTTCGAAGCCATACATGAAAGCCTTGCTGCCGAGGTTAAACAATTTGGCGTAAAGGTTACCCTTATTGAGCCGGGCGCTTACGCTACAGAATTCGGCACGCCCGAATCGTTAAAATTTACGCAGAACCTTGATGTGTATGCGGATTTTAAACAGGAATTTTTCAGCCAGTTAGGCAGCATGGAAAAAGGCGACCCTAACGCAACTGCTGATGCAGTATTGCAAATAGTAGATGCAGAAAACCCGCCCTTACGCTTCTTTTTAGGTAGCCATTGCCTGCCCGGCGTGCGAGCCGCATACAGCGAGCGGCTTAAAACCTGGGAAGAATGGGCGGATGTTTCAAGCGCCGCCCAGGGCAACGCGAAATAATCGGTTTATTATGACTTATGGATAACCGATATTGATATCGGTTATCCTATTTTCAAGGTGAGATATGAAAAGAGAAGAGAACGGTCCGCATAAAATGCAATCATTAACCGAGGCACACCAGGCCTTTGGTTTGCCCAAGCCGCTGCATCCGCTTATCAGTTTGCTTAATGGTGCCCATCGGCCGGTTGATCCGTTCAGGCATCATGTGCTGGGGTTTTACAAAATATCATACAAACCAAAGGTAACCGGCAGGTTAAGGTACGGCCAAAGTTATTATGATTTTGATGAGGGTGGCTTATTGTTCGCTTCGCCTGGTCAGGTAATAGGTAATAATAATCATGATGCCAGTGTGTGTTCTGCTTACACATTACTTATCCATCCCGATTTCTTTTTAGGCTATCCGTTGGCTAAAAACATCAAGCAATTCGGCTTTTTCTCTTATGCAACCAATGAGGCACTACACCTCTCAGAAGAGGAGAAGAACATGATCATCGGTATTTTCAGCATGATCGAGACCGAATTGAACAGCCGTATTGACGATTTTAGCCAGGATGTGGTTATTTCACAAATTGAATTGCTGCTCAACTACGCTAATCGTTTTTATAAGCGACAGTTCATTACACGCAAGGCTGTCAATCATGATCTGCTGCAGAAGCTGGAAGATGTGTTGAATGGATATTTTAACGATGAAACCGCTTTAAGCCGCGGATTGCCAACAGTGGCCTATGTGGCGGAACACCTGAATGTATCGCCAAGTTATTTGAGTGATATGCTTCGCACACTGATCGGACAAAATGCGCAGCAATATATACATGAAAAGCTGATTGAGCGGGCTAAAGAAAAACTGTCGACTACTAATCTGTCGGTAAGCGAGGTGGCTTATGCTTTAGGGTTTGAGCATTCGCAATCTTTCAGCAGGTTATTTAAAACCAAAACTAATTTATCGCCGCTGGAGTTCAGGCGGTCGTTTAATTAAAATAAAACAAGAACGCCCTTAAATATAATTCAAGGGCGTCTTGTTGTTAAATACTACTATGGTTTACCATATATCTGGATAGCCTTGCTTAGCTGGTCCTCGGTACGGTGATATTCTTCGGGGCACGATTGCGGGTCGGTTATCTTAAATTCACCCTGGTCGTTTATCTGCATGTGAAATCTCTTTTTTTCGCCGTTATGCGTAACATAAACCTGGAATAGCTGCAGGCGCTGTATGTTCATCGTGTTAAAATCGAACGTAGCCCCGTCAGCTTCAACCGTAAAATTCTTCATGTGGTAAAGATACAATGGTATTTTACACCGCCCCGAAAAACTTAATTAAAGTACCGGATAAACCTGTCCGGTTTGCGCGCCCAACACACTTTTTACATAGGCTTGCGCTACCCGGTGCATGCTCACTGGAATCTGCCCTTTAAAAAACGGAAAATATTCTGGCGACTCTTCAACCACGGTTGGCGCAACGGTATTGATGCGTACGCCATTTTCCAATTCGATGGCGGCTGCTTTAACAAAGGAATCTAAGGCGCCGTTAACAGCACTTACGGCCGAACCTAAAACAATAGGATCATGCGCCATGCTGCCTGAGGTAAGCGTGAACGAGCCTTTTGGGTTAATGTAATGCTGGCCTATCAGCACCAGGTTTACCTGGCCAAGCAGTTTACTGTCAATACCAACCCTAAAATCAGCGTCCGTCATTTGCGCAAGCGGACCGAAGTGGCCATCGCCTGCGGTACTGATAAGCGCGTCGAACTGACCGACTTGTTCAAACAGCGCTTTGATCGAATTTAGGTCAGTGATGTTCACCTGGTAATCGCCGCTTTTTGAGCCTACCTTTATAATTTCGTTATCTGCTTCGAGCGCTTTAACCACATGTTTGCCAATGGTTCCGGATGCGCCAATAATGATGATTTTCATTCGTTTTTTATTTTGATTTGCTACAAAATTATTTCAATGCTTTACTTTTGTCAAGTAGTTACCTTTTTGTCAACTAATGACAAGTGGGTAAGGTTTGTTTTAAAATGGCCGTAACAAAGGAAAAAAACGAAATAAATTATCACAGCGCTGAAGAGTGTCCCATAACTGCGACTATAGATGTGATCGGCGGCAAGTGGAAACCCCCGATTATATGGCTGTTGCTTAAAGGACCGCTGCGTTTTGGCGAGCTGCATAAAATCATACCCGGCATGGCGCTTAAGGTTTTATCGCGACAGCTAAAGGAATTGGAAGCCGACGGTATCATTATCCGTAAGGCGTACCCCGAGGTGCCTCCAAGGGTAGAGTACCGCCTCAGTGAAAAGGGGGAGACGTTGAGAGAGGTGATATTTTTATTATCAGACTGGAGCCGGAAGCATATCATTAATGCATAGTAGCATTGCTTAAAAGTGCAATGCTACTATAGCATATACTACTTACTCGCCTTAATTTCTCCGCCCTTTGAGCAATTGCTTGAGGTCCAGTTACCTGATAAGGAAGCGGCGCTTCCGTTTAACGTGATCACCATGTCATTACAAGGCGTAAGCCCATTAGGATTCTCAAACTCGTAAGGTGTAGCTACATTAAGCGTTATGCGGTCGCCCACCAGCTTGCCGGCAAACCTGCGCTTTTGACGTGAACTGTTAGGACGGGTTATTTCAAACTGACCCCGTATTACATCGCCGCATTGGTTAAGGTTTAGGGCTAGTGTCCATGGGCCGCCTTCCGAGTCGGGGTTGGTCATGCTGCCATTATAGGTTCCATCATAATCACGTTTAGCCTTAAAGTATACCAATGTGGAGTTATCAGCAGTTATTGCATCCCCTTCGTTTACGTAAACGAATTTACCTTGCATCAATACCTGCAACAACTGCTCGGTTGTCGCCGTCGGATTGTTCTTAACCAGTTGTCGGCCCACGGCATTATTATGCAAGTCCATTTTTTTGGCGTATGTGTCGCCTGCTTCTGATTCATGCGCGGTAGCCATTTTCTCAGCAAAGGCATTGTCAATATTTTTTGCCATCAAAACATTCCAATATGCGTGGCGTATAGCATCGGCCTTGTTGTCCTCAAAACCGGCATCCTTGTCGCATGGGTAATTATCCTGAGCTGCTTTGCCTGCAGGTACTACTGTTTTATATGCTTTATAGCTTTTTGTTGGATTTAATATAACTACCTTCCATTCTTCAGGCGTTAGTTTTTGCGCGATGTTAGTTATACCGGTGGTTTCCAGTTGGCGGTTTGCCAGGCTCGAAGTTTTGCCGTATTTAAAATAGTTAAATAGCTTTCGGCCAAGTGCTGCTTCATCGTTTTTTAAACCAGGCTCAGCACCGGTTATCTTTTCGTAAGCGGCTATAACCTGTTCAATAGTTGGCAGCGGGCTTACCGTTTTAAGTTCGGCCTCGGTAACGGGGCCATCAGGTAAAGTTGTAGGGTCATCGGTTGATTTTTTACTGCACGAGAAAAAAACGAACAATAAAAGGAGAACAGCTTTGCAGGATAGATTTTTCATAACTGATGTTTTGCTTAGGTTAGATGTTTTAATAAGCGAAACAAATATTATAAATTCTCTATGCTTAGGCTTAATTATATGTCGTTAAAGTTATAAAATACCGATTTTTAGGTAGACTGATCTACCCATTTTTGCATCACATTAATAATGCTTTTCAGTTCATCGGCTTGTATAATGTAAGGTGGCATCAGGTATAAAACATTGCCAATTGGCCGCAGCCAAACGCCCTTATCCATCGCGAAAGCCTTAAAGCCGTTAAGCATAGCAGCATCCTTAAATTCAATTACGCCTATCGCGCCTATGCTTCGTTTATCTGCTATAAAGGGCGAATTGATGGTATCGAACTCCTGATTGATGATGGTATTGATCTGTTTAATTTTGCTCAGATAATCTTCCTGTTCAAATAGTTCAATACTTTTTAGCGCCACCGTACAGGTGAGTGCATTGGCCATAAAGGTGGGACCATGCATCAGTGCCTTTTCATAGCTTTCACCTAAAAAGCTGTGGTAGACTGCATCGGTGCTCAACGTGGCGGCATGCCCCATGTAACCGGCAGTAAGCGCTTTGCCAACCACCATAATATCCGGCGTTACACCTGCATGTTCGGCGGCGAATAGTTTGCCGGTACGGCCGAAGCCTGTAGCTACTTCATCAAATATCAGCAACACATTATACTTGTTGCATAGTTCACGGGCAGCCCGCAGGTACAAAGGTGAGTAAATATGGAAGCCCCCGGCGCACTGTACGATAGGCTCAACAATAAAAGCGGCTATGTTTTCGCTATTGCTGATGAGTAAATGCTCCAACTGATCAATGGCCGGCTGCACAAGATCCGCTGGTGCATCAAAACCACCTTCAGGGATCTCCACAATAAAATCCCGGTGCAACACGTCAGCAAAAGCGTGGCTAAAATCAGAATCATCACTTACTTCCATGGCCTTAAAGGTGTCGCCATGGTAGCCGTTTTTAAGTGATACAATTTTAGTTTTCCCCTGGTAGCCTAAGTTTTTCCAATATTGAATGGCAGTTTTAAGCGCTACTTCAACGCCAATGGATCCACTATCCGAGAAAAAAACATGGTTGAGCCCCGCAGGTGTGATACGAACCAAAGCTTCTGCAAGCTGCAGCGCAGGCTCGTGCGTTAACCCGCCCAACATTACATGCGCAAATTTACCAGCCTGTTCGGCCAAAGCAGTATTTAGTACCGGGTGATTGTACCCATGTATAACCGACCACCATGAAGATATACCGTCAATAAGTTTGCGGCCATCTTCCAGTTCCATCATCACACCGTGGCCAGCTACCATTTTTGGCAGGCGATTGGCATGTTTCATTTGCGTATAAGGGTACCAAAGCATAAAGCAAATATACGTGTGCAATGGCGTTGCCCGGTCTTAATTCTCCGTTTGCTTTTTTGGCTGTTTAAACAGGCCGTCCTCGTTTATTGATATAGTGCTGCCACTATCGTCGCTAACGGTAGCGGTATATTGCTGTTTGGTTGCTTCGATGCTCAATCTATTGGTTTTGCCGGATACATTATACTCAGTATCCATTATACCAAGACCGTCAAGGTTGGTCGCGAAAACGTTGTGTAGTTTAAAGTATTCCTGCTGCCTGTAGTATACCAGCCACAGGTATTGCTTTTGCAGATCGGTATAAGGTACGGCAAAGTTAATACCGGCATAGGTAGCCTTTTTGGTAAACAATAAATAACCCCAACGCTCCGGGTAATGCATGCTGATCAGTCCGGGGGCAGACCACACCCAGTTACGTTCCGGCAGATTTTTGCCTTGTGCATCCTTCAGTTTAACATACTTGCCGTTTACTACTTTGGTGTCCCACTCCACCCGCGAAAAGTTGATGCGCCATAAGCTTCCTTCAGCAGGTGTGCCGGTATTAAATCCAAACATGATAGATTTAAGGGGTATAGCAAATTCAACCGTCCAGCCTTTGTCGGTATCTTTAGGATTGTTCAGCGTGCCTTGCAATTTCACAGCCGAGCGCATGCCGGGTGTATCCCAACTGATTAGTGCATTACCACCGTGGCGGTAGGCCTTTGGTAAAAACAAATCGAATATTTTATTAAGCTGGTTAACCTCTATCTCAAAGTAGTTGCGGCCATTATTATCCGGATCAACAAAAAGCTCAAAATCATTGTCCTGAAAAATAATATCATCATGATGGGTGAGGTAAGCCCAAAGATTTGGCTCATCCATTTTTACCGCGATGTACAGGTTGCTATCGTCCCAAAGCATTTTAAGCTGGGTGTTGTATTGGGGTTTGGGCTTTGCATCACCCTCAATATCCGCAAAGCTGCTGGTCCATTTGGCTTGGTCCCAAATTTTATCGTTTATATCACCATCAATAACCGGGGCTTTAGCAGTATGGGTTACAATGTAATGCTCGGGAGTTGTAAACAAATGAGCCAGATTGCCAAAAGCAGACTGGCAATATGCCGGTACTGCCGTAGTAACCATAATAGCGGCGCCGATAAAATATTTAAGCATCCTTAAATATAGGTAAATCAATTTTGCAATCGATAATTTAAAATTTTACACTTCCCAATTAATTAAATGTTAAATCGGCATATATTGTTAGTTAAATGTCAAAAGGGCACTAAATAGGTGCTGTTGATGCTAAAGGGCAGTAATAGGGGGCTACATTAGCGTAATGGAGGCAAATTTTGCAGGGATAAAGTCGGGTTTGGTCAGGCTTGTCATTTACGGGGCATTAATTTTCGGCGTAGCCGAGTTCATTCGTTGGGATGCCATGTTAGTGCACGGCCAGGAGTCAAAGTTTGGCGAAGACTCTTACACCGAGCTTGGCCAAAGTGTGTTGTTATTGATAGCGGCGGGTATTTACATTAGTGTTTTTGCAAGATATAAGCAATTTAAAGCGCTTGCTTTCTTCCTATTCTCCTTTTCTACCGCATCGTTCATCCGCGAGCAGGATTCATTTTTGGATGACCATATATTTGATGGCGCATGGCAAGCCGGCGTGTTTAGCCTGTTCGCATTTATGGTATATTACCTATGGCGGCATCGGTACCAGTTTTTGCACAATATTGCGTTGTTTGTGCATACCCAAGCCTTTGGGGTTTTTATAACCGGATTTTTAACTACTTACGTGTTTTCGAGGTTGTATGGGCGGGGCAAATTTTGGCAGGAGATAATGGAAGACCGTTATTTTCGTGCCGTAAAGAATGCGTCAGAAGAGTGTACCGAGCTTTTTGGATACACCATATTAGCTATTGCCGCGGTTGAATTTTTCCTGTTTGTTAAAAGGCAAGCGAAGGCTTTGCCAACGGGTAGCTCGTACGGTAAAATTACTAAGCCATCGGCTGCTACCATTCTACAATAACGGCTAATTTACTGCCATTGCCAAAAATGCTTAATTAAACGTTAGTATTGTTTAAGCGAGGCCACTTGTTTGACGTAATTTTGATGTAACCAATTATAAAAATACGTCTGATGAGAAAGTTGTTACGTTTCATTTTAATTTTATTATGCTTTAGCCCGGCTGCATGGGCTCAGCAAGGATATAAGCCATCCGAATCAAATCTTAAGGCACGCGAGCATTTTAAGGATATGAAGTTCGGTTTGTTCATCCACTGGGGCATCTACAGTACGCTCGGTGACGGTGAGTGGGTAATGGATACCCGCAAAATTCCGTATAATGATTACAAGCGTTTAGCTGATTTTTTCAACCCGCAAGCCTTTAATGCCAAAGAGTGGGTTGATCTGGCAAAAAGGGCGGGTATGAAATATATTACAGTAACATCCCGGCACCATGATGGCTTCAGTATGTTTGATACCAAGCAATCTGACTATAACATCGTAAAAGCTACTCCTTATAAAAGAGATCCGATGAAGGAACTGGCCGAAGAATGTCAGAAGCAGGGAATTGAACTTCGCTTTTATTATTCTCTGCTGGATTGGGGCCGTGCCGATTACGCTTTTAAAAGCCCAATTGTTAATGGTGTGCCAGAGAAGGGCGACTGGAACAGTTACATCAATTTTATGAAAGCGCAGCTTACCGAGCTGATTACCAATTACCCTGGCGTGAAAGGCATTTGGTTTGACGGGCATTGGGATCGCAAGAACGCGAACTGGCATTACGATGAAATATACGGTTTGATACATAAGTTAGGGCCTGATATTATGATAGGGAATAACCACCACCTGGCGCCTATTCCGGGCGAGGACTTTCAGGCTTTTGAAAAGGACCTGCCGGGCAACAACAAAACCGGCTTTAGCGGCGATGCTAAAATAGGCGACCTACCGCTTGAAACCTGCGAAACCATGAACGGGAGCTGGGGCTTTAACATTAATGACAGGAATTATAAGTCGGTAAAGGAGCTGGTACATTACCTGGTAAACGCTGCCGGTTTAGACGCTAATTTTTTATTGAATGTCGGCCCGATGCCTAACGGCAAAATACAACCGGAATTTGTAGATACCCTTGGTAAAATAGGGGCCTGGATTGATAAAAATGGAGAAACCATTTACGGTACACGCGGCTATTTGGTAAAAGCGCAAGCATGGGGCACCGTAACGGCTAAGGGTAAAACTGTTTACGCCCACGTGCTTAACCCGGTTAAGGATGGCAACCAGATAGTGATACCCGATTTTAAATTTAAACCAAAAAGTGTAACCGCTTTTAATGGCGGCGCTAAATTGAAATACAAGAAAGATAAAAGCGGACTGATAGTTTATATAGATCAGCTGCCTGCTGATGAGATTGACAGAATAGTGAAGATCACTTACTAAACACAGTACTACCGGTAAAACAAAAGGCTGCTTTATTTAAAGCAGCCTTTTGTTTTGTAAGATACCGTTGAAGCTTATGCTTCTTCCATGCTCTCGCCGGTTACGGTTTCTTTTATCTTGTTTTCCAGTTCTTCCATTAGTTCCGGGTTGTCCAATATCAGTTGTTTAACCGCGTCTCGGCCCTGTCCCAGGCGGGTTTCGCCATAGCTGAACCATGAACCTGCTTTTTTGATGATGTTATAATCAACACCAAGGTCAATGATCTCGCCTGATTTGGAGATACCCTCGCCAAACATAATATCAAACTCAGCTATACGGAATGGTGGGGCAACCTTGTTCTTCACGATCTTGATCTTAACGCGGTTTCCTGATACCTCGTCGGTATCCTTAATTTGTGATATACGGCGTACATCCAAACGTACCGACGCGTAGAATTTAAGCGCATTACCGCCGGTTGTGGTTTCAGGGTTACCAAACATTACGCCTATCTTATCGCGCAACTGGTTGATGAAGATACAGCAGCATCCGGTTTTGCTGATGGTACCGGTGAGCTTACGCAGCGCCTGAGACATTAAGCGCGCCTGCAAACCCATTTTTGAGTCGCCCATTTCGCCCTCGATCTCGGCCTTTGGCACCAGCGCGGCAACCGAGTCAATTACCAGGATATCAATAGCGCCTGAGCGGATCAGGTTATCGGCAATCTCTAACGCCTGCTCACCATTATCCGGTTGTGATATTAAAAGGTTCTCAACATCAACACCCAGTTTTTTTGCATAAAATTTATCAAAGGCGTGCTCCGCATCAATAAACGCTGCAATGCCACCTTTTTTTTGTGCTTCGGCAATTGCGTGTATGGCCAAAGTTGTTTTACCTGACGATTCAGGTCCATATATCTCAATTATTCTGCCTTTTGGCAAACCGCCAACACCTAAAGCTATATCCAGGCCTATTGAACCGGTTGATATTACTTCGGTTGGTTCAACAACGGTGTCGCCCAGTTTCATGATGGTGCCTTTTCCGTATGATTTTTCCAGCTTATCAAGCGTAAGCTGTAGTGCCTTCAATTTATCTGCGTTGCTCATCTTAAATTTATATGTAACAAATATAAAACTTTAATTTACAATTACTAAAAAAATTAGTATTTATTTTTATTTATTCTAAGGATGTATTCGTATTGCTTACGCTGCGCTTTTTAAGCTCTTTGGCTATAACGTTCAGCTTTTTCTTTTTCGCCGCTTCTTTAGCTTTTCGGGCTTTGTCGGCCTCGGCCTTTAGCAAAGCTGTTTCGGTGTGGGTTCGCTCATAGTAACGGCAAAACCACGTGAGCGGACAAATTTCACATTTGGGTGTGCGTGCCACGCAAATATACCGGCCATGCAATATAAGCCAATGGTGTGCTATCGATAAAACTTCGTTCGGTAAATATTTAACCAATTCTTTCTCAACAGCCAGCGGTGTGCGCGCATTGTTGGTCAATCCAATTCGGTTCGCCACCCTGAACACATGGGTATCAACAGCCATAGCCGGAGCGTCATAAACCACTGAGGCGATGACATTGGCGGTTTTGCGGCCCACGCCCGGCATTTTTTGTAACTGATCAATTGACGAGGGTACCACACTGTTAAACTGTTCAACCAGTATTTTGCCCATACCGGCTAAATGTTTTGCCTTATTATTAGGATAGCTTACGCTGCGTATGTATGGAAATATCTCCTCGGCACTTGATGCCGCCAGGCTCTCTGCATCCGGAAAGCGCTCAAAAAGGGCAGGGGTAACCTGGTTTATCCGCTTATCAGTACATTGAGCAGAAAGTATAACGGCAACCAGCAGTTGGTAAGGCGAATTATAGTGCAATTCGGTAACCGCGTCGGGCTGGTTTTTTGAGAAGTATTCAACAAAATGATGATAACGTTCCTTTTTTAGCATGGATGTAAAAGCGGTAACTAAGGGTTACGTTTGTTACGGCAAAGGTATTCAGTTTTGATGCCGAATAATAGTGTTGAGCAAAATAATAGTGAATGACGAAGTGGAGTGAGGTAATGGCAGATGGGTCATAGTTCACCCGGCTTCTCATCGGCACTTTTACATCGTAATTTCAAAGTAACCTTGCCGATACCCGTGAACTATGAGCCATCAACCTTAATGTATTTACTTGATGCTTTTTGAGTAATCAAGTATGCGGTGAATGGTTTGTAGCTTCGGTTGCATTTGCAACTGGTTCAAATCTGTACGGAGCGAATTGAAAAATATCAGATCGTCCGCATTCAGATGCTCTGTATGCTCTTTCTCTTTCACTATAAAATGATTAGTGACCGCAAATAAGTTTTTTGTAGAGGTTTCGTCCATAAGCGCTTTTATAATTTTTATAATTCAATAACGCAACCCTATCCGAAATATTTTATCATATTTTAAAAACATGAAAAAAATTTCATCAAAATTTCATCAAGGGTATAAAAATGCCGGTGAAATAGATGTAGGGCCGTTTGTATATGAAAGACAATCTATTTTTACGTAGCTGGAGAAACAAGGTTACATTTTTAATTTAACTATTAGTAATTATTTTACTTAACGCCCATTTCCTTTTTTAAGAACCTGCCGGTAAAGCTGTCCTTAACCTTGCACAAACCTTCGGGCGTGCCGGAGAACATGATTTTGCCACCGCCCGAACCCCCTTCCGGGCCAAGATCAATAACGTGGTCAACCACTTTTATTACATCCAGGTTATGCTCAATAACCAAAACGGTATTGCCTTTTTCAACCAGCTGGTAAAGCACGCCAAGTAATACATTGATATCTTCAAAGTGTAAACCGGTGGTCGGCTCATCTAAAATATAGAATGTGTTGCCCGTATCTTTCTTTGAAAGTTCGGTAGCCAGCTTCACACGCTGTGCCTCACCACCCGATAAGGTTGTTGATGATTGGCCAAGCGTAATATAACCCAGGCCTACGTCAAACAAAGTTTTTACCTTACGGTGGATGGATGGAATATGCTCAAAGAACGTGGTGGCATCTTCAATGCTCATATCCAGTACATCAGCAATGGATTTACCGCGATAGCGTACTTCCAGCGTTTCGCGGTTGTAGCGCTTGCCGCCACATTCCTCACAAGGCACCTGCACATCGGGTAAAAAGTTCATCTCTATTACCTTCATGCCCGCGCCCTGGCAGGTTTCGCAGCGGCCACCCTTTACGTTAAAAGAGAAACGGCCGGGTTTGTAACCGCGTATCTTAGCTTCGGGTAGTTGCACATACAGGTTACGGATATCCGAGAAGACACCCGTGTAGGTAGATGGGTTTGAGCGTGGTGTACGGCCAATTGGTGTTTGATCTATCTCGATCACCTTGTCAATATGCTCCAGCCCCTCAATACTGCCATAAGGTAACGGTTGTTTTTTTGCGCGGAAGAAATGCTGGTTAAGGATAGGGTACAATGTTTCGGTAATTAAACTTGATTTACCGCTGCCCGATACCCCTGTAATGCCAATCAGCTTACCCAACGGAAACTCCACCGATACATTTTTAAGGTTATGGCCGGTAGCTTTTTTAAGCGCCAGTTTTTTGCCGTTACCTTCCCGGCGTTTTTTAGGGATAGCAATCTCGCGCTCACCGTTTATGTATGAGGTGGTGAGCGTATGCTCGGCCATCAGCTGCTGCGGTGTGCCCTGGGCTACAATCTGCCCGCCATGTACACCTGCTGCCGGCCCCATATCTATCACATGGTCGGCCTCGAGAATCATGTCCTTATCGTGTTCAACCACCAGTACGGTATTACCAAGGTCGCGCAGGTTTTTAAGAGCGTTTATAAGCCGTTCGTTATCGCGCTGGTGCAGGCCAATGCTGGGCTCATCCAGAATGTACATTACATTCATTAGTTGCGAACCAATTTGCGTTGCCAGCCTGATGCGCTGCGCCTCACCACCCGAAAGGGTTTTAGCTGTTCGATCCAATGTTAGATAGCTCAAGCCAACATCCAGCAAAAACCCGATGCGGGCACGTATCTCTTTTAATATTTCGCGGGCAATAACATTCTGGCGTTCGCTCAGCCTGTCCTCAATACCCTCAAACCAGCTTTGCAGGTTGTTGATATCCATGCAGGCCAGCTCAAATATGTTCTTTTCGTCTATCTTAAAATGCAGCGATTCCTTTTTTAATCTCGCGCCGCCACAGGTAGGGCATGTGCGCAATACACGATAGTTTTCCATATCGTCCAGGTCGTCATCGCCGCGGCGTTCCTGCTGCTCCTCAAGCATCTTAACAATGCCCTCAAAATTGATGGAGTAGTTCTGTACGTTCCATTTATTGTACTCAACGGCTACGTTTATCTTTTCTTCGGTGCCGTTAAGTATAATATCCAGCTTATCACGCTCCAGCTTTTCTATTGGCGTGGTCAACGAAAATTCGAATTTTTTGGCAATCGCCTTTAATACCTGGAATATCCAGGTTTCGCGGTATTCGCCAAGTGGCGCTAAACCGCCATTTTGTATGCTGAGCTTCGGATTAGGCATAACCGCCTTTTCATCAACCTCGAAGATATAACCCAGGCCATTGCACTTTTCGCAGGCGCCGTAAGGTGAGTTGAACGAAAATGTGTTAGGCTGCGGCTCATCATACGATATGCCCGATACCGGGTCCATCAGGTATTTACTGAAGTAGGATACATTATTATCCTTATCCGCAATACGGATGATGCCTTTTGCCAGTTTAAGTGCTGCCTGTACCGAACTGTATAAACGTTTGCTGTCCTTTTCGCTGATTACCAGGCGGTCAACCACAATGTCAATATCGTGTATTTTGTAACGGTCAACCTGCATTTTAGGGGTAACATCCATAATAGCGCCATCCACCCAAACCTTTAAATATCCCTGCTTGCGAATCTGCTCAAACAGCTCGCGGTAATGCCCTTTACGGCCTTTTACCGCCGGTGCCATAATGTTTACCGGTTGGCCGTCAAATTTTTCGCTGATGGTGCGCAGTATCTGGTCCTCGCTCATACGCTCCATTTTTTCGCCGGTGGAGTAGGAGTAAGCCTCGCCAGCGCGGGCGAAAAGCAGTCGCATAAAATCGTATATTTCGGTAATAGTACCTACTGTTGACCGTGGATTTTTGCTGGTGGTTTTTTGCTCAATAGCAATTACCGGGCTCAGGCCCGATACCTTATCCACATCAGGCCGCTCCATTCCGCCCATAAACTGGCGTGAGTATGCCGAAAATGTTTCCATATAACGGCGCTGCCCCTCGGCGTAAATGGTATCAAACGCCAGCGATGATTTACCGCTGCCGCTTAACCCGGTTACTACCACCAGTTGGTTGCGCGGAAACGAAACATCAATATTTTTAAGATTATGTACCCGTGCGCCATAAACTTCTACTTCGCTTTGCTCGCCCAGGTCAACAGTTTTATCAGTCATACAGTATATTGAACAATATTAACCGCATACATACGGCTTGGTTTGGCCGTCATGTATTTTGCTAAAATTTTTTGCAAATATAGTTAAAAAGGCTGTGGTTTAATAAGGTGGGATTGTTGGTAATGTGTGATTTTAAATTGAGATGATATCACTATCATATTCCTTTCCTTACCCGCTTTAATACGAGCAAATTTTGCGCGTTTTTGGGATAGCCGCCGATGTTGTTTTGATACAGGTTCACCAGTTTATCGTAATACAATACCACTACAGGCGCCTGGCTCATCACCAAGTTATCCATCTTTCGGTAGAGGGCATAGCGAGCCGAATCATTTTTTACGCGATAGGTTTGCTCAAAAAGCCTGTCGAACTCTTTATTATTAAAACCGGTATAATTAGGGCCAAAAGGTATCTTATTTTTGGAATAGAATACCGACAGGTAGTTTTCGCCATCCGGATAATCGGCGATCCACGATCCACGGAAAAAATTAACCCCGTTCTTGGCAATCAGCTCGCGCAGACTGGCACCCTGGGTAACTTCAACACGGGTTTTAATGTTTACGCGTTCCAACTCGCCTTGTATGTATTCTATCAGGTCGCGGTAGGTGGTGGTGGTATTCAGCGCAATTTCCGGTAAGCCATGGCCGTTGGGGAAGCCGGCCTCGGCAAGCAAGCGGCGTGTTTTTTCAGGATCGTAAGTATAACCGTGTACCTGCCCGCCATCAAACCCCGGCATACCCTGCGGAACAAACCCGGCATAACCCGGAGTGCCAATACTGTTGCGCAGGTATTTTGTCATTTTTTGCTTGTCAATGGCGTAATTGATGGCCTGCCGTATCTTCAATAGTTTTAATGGCGATCGTTTTACGATGTTGATGTTGGTGTCAATCAGTATTCCCAAGTATTCTGTATTTAAATACGGCCTGATGTTCATAATGAACTTACCACGGTATTTGCTGGTTAACTGGCCTGATTTAGTCAGTATATCATCGCGATAGCTGCCATCAATTCCGTTAAAAAAGTCCAGGTCGCCTTTAATAAATTCCATAAAGGCGGTTTGTTTATCGCTTATAAAGCCAGCCTTTATCGCATCAAGGTAAGGTAGTGCATGGCCCGCGCTGTCCTTTTCCCAGTAATGTTCATTCTTCAACAGCACAAGTACTTCCCGCTCTTTCCAGTACTTAAATTTAAAAGGCCCTGTGCCCACAGGGTGACTACGAAAATCCTTACCATAATGCTCCACCACCTCATGCGGTACTACCGAGCAATATTGCGCAGTAAGCAAGCTCAATAAGGGCGGAAAGGGTTGCTTTAGCTTGATGATGAATGTATTATCGTTTTGGGCGATGAATGCTTGTTTACCCGATACCTTATCACTGAATATCCACGAGCCGGATGAGGCTACCTTCGGGTCGATCAAGCGGCCGAAGCTATATACAAAATCAGCAGCTACGCACCTGCGTCCCTTGCCGCCTGGAAAAAGCGGATCGTCATGAAAAAAAACATCATTACGCAGGTGAAAAGTGTATTGTAAACCATCGGCGCTAACGTCCCAGCTTCTGGCGATGCAGGGCACACTTTTCAGGCTATCATTAATTTGCACCAGGCCGTTATATATTTGATTATCCATCCACAACGCGTTCTGATTGCGGGCAAATGCAGGGTCGAGCGAGGTGAGGCCATCTTCCAGGTTTATGTTAAAAACCGTGTGCTTATCATCTTCATTTGTTGAAGTGCAACCGGCAATGCAAAGCATCATTATTATACAGGCGCTCACCATAAATGCCCCTGATGATATTATCCTATAATATTTAATATTGCGCCCCATATTAATAATACCTTGATTAAACCTTTAATATAAGCTATAATCCAAAACAAAAAACGACAATTTGAATGCCGCTTATAAAAAGCGTCAACTTTTTAACAAAATTGATGTTATACACAACAAATAATAATTAAGTCATGAAAAAGCTATTTCAATACACCTTAGCCATTTTAGCCCTCACCGTTGTTATTTCAGCATGTTCAGGCGTGCGTAGCACTACATCGTCGCATGTTCCGCGCGATAGGTTTGTTAATACCTGGGTATGTAATACTGTAACTTATGAAGGCGGCTTGTTGCCTAACGCCGTACAATCAGCATTTGACCAAGCACCGCCAAGCGCATTTGTTGGCAGCGTATGGAAACTTACCAACAGCGGTAACGGCATGTATACCTTGAGTAACGGTACATCGCAATCTATATTCTGGTCAGTTTACGAAGGCCCTAACGGCACACAATTCCAGTTCAAAAAAATATACGAAGGCGATAAAGCCAAAAACGTAACGGAAGGTTATCGCCTGGATGTAGGCGCGGCTGATAAAGAAACGCTGGTACTAAAAACACCTGTTCCGATTGGTGCACAAACCGGCTACGTGGTTTACTCATTCAGCAAACAGAAATAATGCAAGCATATGTAATATGCAAAAGGCAGGGCCGCTGGCCCTGCCTTTTTTTGTACCCCGCCTAAGTCCTCCTCAAAGGGGATGATTTGAAGTCATTGTATCTCTGCAAATGTAAGTC
Source organism: Mucilaginibacter roseus (assembly GCF_021215455.1). Lineage (GTDB taxonomy): Bacteria > Bacteroidota > Bacteroidia > Sphingobacteriales > Sphingobacteriaceae > Mucilaginibacter > Mucilaginibacter roseus. The sequence goes on from NZ_JAJPWV010000007.1 coordinate 43,062, forward strand.
ATCCCCTTTGGGGAGGATTAGGTGGGGTTTTATATCGCTGGAGTGAATTTCAAGCACACCGGCTTATCAACCTGGGTTGATGTCACCATGGCGCCGATCTTGCCGGTAGCAGGGTCAAGTTTAAATACATTAATGGTATTGGTATCCTGGTTGCCCACCAGCAGGAATTTTCCCGTTGGGTCAATCGTAAAATTACGCGGGTTTTTGCCACGGGTTGAGGTCCGTTCAATAAACGTAAGCATACCGTTTTGCTGGTTAATGGCGTAGGTTACAATCTCGTTTGCATCGCCACGGTTTGAGGCGTATACAAAACGTCCATCGGGCGATACATGAATATCCGCAGCGCCAACAGCGCCTTTAAAACCATCGGCCAGCATAGTTACTGATTGTATTTGCTTGGGCTTGCCGTTATTAAACTCAAAAGCCGTAACCTGGCCGGTAATTTCCTGCAACAGGTACATGTACTTTTTATCGGGCGTAAAATCAAGGTGACGAGGGCCAGTGCCTGGCGCTACACTTACAAAATCGACCGGTGCCGGGGTAAGTGGTTTGGTGTCTCCACTATCATATTTTTTGATATTGATCTTGTCTGTTCCGAGGTCGGTCATCAGCAAATACTTTTCATCAGGCGATAAAAAAGCGCCATGTGCATGCGGCCCGGCCTGGCGTTGTTTGTTAACGCTGCCGCCGTTATCCTGAATAACTTGGGCCGCGGGTTTCAGCGAGCCGTCCTCATTTATAGGCAATGCCGCGAATGATCCACTGCCGTAGTTAGCCACAAACACATGCTTCCTGTCCTCATCAACCGAAATATAACATGGTGATGAACCGGCGCTTTTTTGTTTGTTGATGAAAGTTAACGCACCGCCTTTCGGATCGAAACCGTAGGCGTAAACATCGCCGTTATCGGTTTCGCTCACAGCATACACAAACTTGTTTGTTTTATCTACGCAAAGATAGGATGGGTTAGGTACATCATCGCTCTGGCTCAGGTAAGCCAAACGGCCTGTTTCGGCGTAAAAGCGGAATACCGATATGCCTTTGCTATTCTCGGTACTATACGCACCTACAATCAAATCAAATGTTTTGGGTCCTTTTTTCTTGCTCTGCGCGTTCATCATAACAGGAGAGAGCAAGGCCAGTGCCAATAGTAATTTCTTCATAACAATATTGGTGTTTACAAATGCAAGGTATGTAAAAAACAAAAAAGCCCCTAAAAAGGGGCTCGTTTTATAATAAATGTTTTAGCTGTATCAGTTCTTTTTCTTCAAGATAACGCCAGCGGCCGCGGGGCAAATCCTTTTTAGTAAGGCCGGCGTAAACCACCCTGTCCAGTTTTACCACCTCGTAACCTAACGACTCGAATATACGGCGTACAATGCGGTTCTTGCCACTATGTATCTGGATGCCGATCTCACGTTTGGTGCCACCTTGTACGTATGATACCGAATCGGGCTTAATAAAGCCATCCTCCAGCTCAACGCCAAATTCTATTTTGTTTAGGTCGCCCTGTGTAAGGCTTTTGTTAAGTTCAACTTGGTATAATTTAACCACGTTACTACGCGGATGCGAAAGCTTATCGGCCAGGTCGCCGTCGTTAGTCATCAGCAACAAACCGGTTGTGTTACGGTCCAGGCGGCCAACCGGGTAAATACGCTCTTTACTGGCTTTTTCAACCAGGTGCATTACCGTGCGGCGCTCCTGCGGATCGTCAGTGGTAGTAATATAATCTTTAGGTTTGTTCAGCAGAACGTAAACCATTTTTTCACGCTTTAATGTTTCGTTATTATAACGAACAACATCTTTAGTCGGATCAACTTTGAATCCCAATTCAGATATCACCTCGCCATTTACCGAAACCACGCCAGCCTCAATCAGTTCATCGGCCTTACGTCGAGAGCATATACCGGCGTTAGCGATATAGCGGTTCAGCCTGATCAGGCCATCATTTTCTTTCTTTGGCTCTGTCGTATTTTTACGGCCGCGCATAGTTCTGTTCGGCGCGTTATCCGGATCGTCAAAATTCCTGGTGCGGCGGTCGTCCCTTTCGCGGTAAGGTTTGTCCTTAAAATCTGAGGTTTGGCGCTTTTTGTAGCCACCTTCGCTACGGCCACGGGTATTTCTGTCGCCGCTAAAGCTTCTCTGAGGCCTTTCGCCGTCAGTTGGGCGACCACTGTATGGTTTTGAGCGTGATGATGAAAATGGCTTTTTATCGCCATAGTCACTGCCCTCGGTATTGCGTTTCGGCCTGTCGTCAGCTTTGTCAGCACGTCCGGAAAACGGCCTGTCTCCACGAGAGGCAAACGGCTTATCACCACGTGATGAAAAAGGCTTGCGCTCGCCTGTTTTATCTTTGTCAAACTTTTTTGAGGGATTGTAGTTATCACCCTGGCCACTTTTAGCGGAGAATTTACCGCGTGTGCCTTGTGATGGTCTTTTGGAGTCATCACCCTTTGAGAACTTTTTTGGTGATCTGTTGGACTTGTCGTCGCGACTGTTCCCTGGTCTTTTGAATACCATAATTTTTTGTTTTACGCTTCGCAGCGGAGGGACAAAGTTAGGTTTTTTGTGCGGATTTTACAAGTTTTTGTTTGGGCGCAAAAACGGTGTTTAACAGTGTTTTAAGGCGGTTTTTGAACCGATTGAAAAATGCTCAAAACACTAAGTAAAATGTAAGTATTTGAAAATGTGAATTATATAACGTACTTTTGCCCCGAGTTTTACATATTGTATATTAAATGATAAAAAAACGAATGACAAAAAAACACTTAATTACGTGCTCCGTAATGCTGGTGGTAATAATCATTTCGGCTTTTGATCTTTCTAATGCAACAGTAGTTAAACGGCCAAGTGTAGCGCATAATGCAACCCGGTTCGCGCTTATTGAACCGCCTGAAGAGGAGGCTGCCGGGTTTAGTTTTGCTGAAGAAGTTTTGCCTGTTAACAGCAAACGCGTAAACCGCAAAATTAATTACTCGCTGTGGATGCATTCGTACACAAAAGTTCAGTCGAACATTCTGCATATTAAAGCAGAAAAATTATTTCCGGTGATTGTACCTATACTTGAAGAATATGGTATTCCCGAAGATTTTAAGTACCTGCCGCTTGTTGAGTCGGGCCTTCGTGAAGGTACTTCGCGTAAAGGAGCGCGTGGCTCATGGCAATTTATGCCGGGTACGGCCCGTAGTTACGGCTTAAAAGTTAACAAGAAGAAGGATGAGCGCCTTAACTTGCGCAAATCAACTATCGCCGCTTGTAAGTACCTTAATGATTTGTATGCCGAGTTTGGCAGCTGGACGTTAGCTGCAGCCGCATACAACAATGGGTCAATCAAGTTAGAAAAGGCTATGCACAGGCAAAATGAGGATAATTATTTTCGCATGCACCTGAACCGCGAAACCGGCATGTATGTTTACAAGCTGGTAGCCATAAAAGAGGTTATTGAAAACCCTGGAAAGTATGGCTATAAAGAATTTTATGCCCAGATTTACAACCACACTAATCTGATGGCGTTCAATTAATTATTACCATTTTTACGGAGCACAATTTTAGCCCGCCTTAAGTTTAGGGCGGGCTTTTTTATTGGCATTAAAAACGTTCTTCCAGTATTTCTTTACCGGCTGCAACGCCAGCCATAGTGCCGCTGGCAATGGCGGCAGATACCGCGCGCATTGGTGAGGCCGCATCGCCGCAGGAAAACACACCCGGGATGCTGGTTTTCTGCATCATATCTGTTTTAATATGGCCCTGTTCTGTAAACTCGCAACCCAGTTTTGCAGGTACATCGGTATGTTGTACAAACGGCAGGCGGGCATACATTGCGCTGAGCGATACGCTTTCGCCATTTTGTAAATTTACTTTTTTAACATAGCCATTGTCATGCTCAACCCCGCTTACAGGCGTCTCAATTATCTTGATGCCATTGCGTAAGATAGCGTCTTCCTGCTCTTGCGTAAAGGTGGGTTGGCCGTTGGTAAATACGGTGAGATATTTAGTCCAGTTGGAGATTAGCTTAGCCAGATCATGCCCCTTATCGCCATTGGCGAATATGCCTGTTGGCTCATCGCGGTATTCATAGCCGTGGCAATACGGGCAGTGGATGATAGATATACCCCAGCACTCGGCGAAACCCTTTATATCCGGAAAGATATCTTTGATTCCGGCAGCTACAATAATTTTTTTGGCAAAGTAGGTTGTATCCGAATCATCAACGCTTACCTCAAAATTATTTGATGTACCGGTAACAGCGGTTACAGTAGCATTAAGCAGCTGCACATTCGGATAGGCGAGCACATCTTTTTTGGCCGCAGCCAGCATATCAGCTGGTTTCCAGCCATCGTGCATAACCAGGTTGTGCGAACGCGGCGTTTGGCGGTTGCAGGGCTTGCCGCTATCGATTATCAAGGTTTTATATAACGATCGCCCCTAAGCCAGACCGGCAGATAAGCCGGCATTGCTGCCACCAATAACGATGACATCGTATGTTATTTTTGCTTCCATGTTGAATAAATTTTTCCAATCGTCAATTTGATCAAAAGTCGACAGTTGCTTTATTGCAACAAAGATGCATTTATATTTTCATAAATGGTAAGTGAATTATCTTTACTGTCTTCAATTGCCCATTCGGCCATCGCTATTAATACTTTTCGGAGCTTCTCACCCGCGGGAGTAAGTGTGTAAGTAACGTAAGGGGGTACTACTGGCTTGGCTATACGCACTACAAGCTTGTCGCTTTCCAATTGTTTAAGGTGTTGAATTAACATTTTTTCGGTAATCGCAGGTATGGCGCGGCGTAACTCGTTGTAACGTTTGGTGCCCGACAGAAGGTGGTAAAGAATGATTGGTTTCCAATGACCGCCTATCTTTTCCATTATGTAGGTTACAGGGCATTTCTCTAATGCGAAGCCTTTATTCTCCTGTATGGTTGATTCGTTTTTTATTGCTGTCATATCGATACATACTTTAGGGTAAGTACTTGTAAAAAAGTAAGTGCTAATATACCTTTGATTTATCAAAAACAAAAAATAATAACGTCATGAAAATTATTGTAACAGGATCATTAGGAAACATAAGTAAACCATTGGCCCAACAACTCATTGCAGCCGGGCACCAGGTAACCGTTATTAGCAGTAACAACGATAAAGTTGCTGAAATAGAACAACTGGGTGCGAAAGCCGCCATCGGCTCGTTGAATGATGCAGCGTTTCTTGCCCAAACTTTTGCAGGTGCCGACTCCATATACGGTATGGTACCGCCAAATTATGGCAATAACAATATGCGGGCAGGTATGATCCAAGTAGGTGAGGCTTATGCTGAAGCCATCAAAACATCGGGTGTAAAAAAGGTTGTTTTTTTAAGTAGCATAGGTGCGCATTTAGACAGCGGCACAGGCCCAATTGCTGGCTTGCATGATGTTGAGCAGTTATTAAACAAGCTTGATAGCGTTGCGATTAAATTTTTGCGTGCAAATTATTTTTTCACCAACTTTTATAATGATATACCTCTTGTTAAACAAGCAGGTATAATTGGCTCAAACTTTCCGGCACATACACGCATGGTAATGGTTCACCCTGCTGATATTGCTGATGCCGCGGCCGAATTTCTTCAGCAGCCATTTGAAGGTAAGTCTGTTAGCTACGTAGCCAGCGATGACCGTAGCGCCGCTGATATTGCTAAAGTATTGGGCACGGCTATCGGTAAACCTAAATTGCCCTGGGTAGAATTTACTGATGAACAGGCTTACGAAGGCATGATACAAGCTGGCTTGTCGCCCGAAGTAGCAAAAAATTACGTAGAGATGGGTACCGCTATAAAAACGGGTATTATGTGGCCTGACTTCGATCAGCAAAAGCCGGAATTTTACGGCAGGAAACTGGAAGATTTCGCGAAGGAGTTCGCCGCGAGATTTAATGCATAATCACTAAATAGATATCACAAAAAAAGCCGCTCAATTTGAGCGGCTTTTTTTTGTAAAAGCTTTATGCTTTAGACTTTCAGCTTTAAGCTAAGATTAAGCTTTCGCTTGTTGTTTGCGGATGATATTTAATGCGCCACCAGCCTTAAACCACTCAATTTGCTGAGCGTTATAGGTGTGGTTAACAGCAAAGCTATCCTGCGTGCCATCAGCGTGGTGCAATACCACAGTAAGCTGCTTGCCCGGGGCAAACTCGGTAAGGCCGTTGATATCAATTTTGTCGTCTTCCTGGATTTTTTCGTAATCAGCAGGATCAGCAAAGGTGATGGCCAGCATGCCTTGTTTCTTAAGGTTGGTTTCGTGTATACGGGCAAATGATTTTACCAGTATGGCACGAACACCCAGGTGACGAGGCTCCATGGCCGCGTGCTCACGTGATGAACCTTCGCCATAGTTTTCGTCGCCTACTACTACAGTACCAATGCCGTGCGCTTTGTAATCGCGCTGAGTAGCAGGTACCGGGCCATATTCACCGGTTAAGGAGTTCTTAACACTATCGGCACTATTGTTAAAATAGTTGATAGCACCAATCAGCATGTTGTTTGATATGTTATCCAGGTGGCCACGGAATTTTAACCATGGGCCAGCCATTGAAATATGGTCAGTAGTACATTTGCCTTTTGCTTTGATAAGCAGTTTCAAACCTTTCAGGTCTGAACCTTCCCACGGTGCAAACGGATCAAGCAGTTGTAAACGTGCCGAAGTTGGGCTCACAATTACCTCAACACCGCTGCCATCCTCGGCAGGTGCCTGGTAACCGGCATCCTCAACAGCAAAACCCTGTACCGGTAGCTCAATGCCTTGTGGTTCGTCAAATTTAACAGCCTCGCCGTTCTCGTTAACCAATGAGTCGGTAAGCGGGTTAAAGGTCAGGTCGCCGGCAATAGCAAACGCGGTAACAATTTCAGGCGATGCTACGAACGCGTGGGTGTTCGGGTTACCATCCTGGCGTTTAGCGAAGTTACGATTGAAGGAAGTGATGATGGAGTTACGGCGGGTAGGATCGTCTGTATGACGGGCCCACTGACCGATACACGGACCGCAGGCGTTGGCCAACACCACACCGCCCATTTGAGCAAAGGTATCCAGGTAGCCATCACGGTCAACCGTGTAACGTACTTGTTCTGAACCTGGCGTAATGGTAAATTCAGCCTTGGTTTTCAGTTTTTTATCGATAGCCTGCTGGGCAATAGAAGCTGAACGGGTAATATCCTCGTAAGATGAGTTGGTACAAGAGCCGATCAAACCTACCTCAAGGGCAGTTGGCCAGTTGTTCTCTTTAACCGCGGTAGCGAATTTTGAGATAGGCCATGCCAGATCAGGAGTGAAAGGGCCGTTCACGTGTGGCTCAAGCTCGCTCAGGTTGATCTCGATCACCTGGTCAAAGTATTGCTCTGGGTTAGCGTAAACTTCCTCGTCGCCGGTTAAATGCTCGGCAATTGCGTCAGCAAGTGATGCGATATCTTCACGCTTGGTACCTTTCAGGTAAGCGGCAGCTTTTTCATCATAACCGAAGATAGAAGTAGTAGCGCCAATTTCGGCACCCATGTTACAGATAGTACCTTTACCGGTTGCTGAAAGTGAACGTGCACCTTCGCCAAAGTATTCAACAATAGCGCCTGTGCCACCTTTTACGGTAAGTATACCGGCAACTTTCAAAATTACGTCTTTAGCCGAAGCCCAGCCTGATAACTTGCCGGTTAATTTAACACCGATCAGTTTAGGGAATTTTAGCTCCCATGGTAAGCCCGCCATAACGTCGCAGGCATCAGCACCGCCAACACCAATAGCGATCATGCCTAAGCCGCCCGCGTTTGGCGTATGTGAGTCGGTACCGATCATCATACCACCCGGGAAAGCGTAGTTTTCTAACACTACCTGGTGAATGATACCTGCACCGGCTTTCCAGAAACCGATGCCATATTTATCAGATACTGAAGCAAGGAAATCGTAAACCTCTTTATTTACATTGTTGGCGGTGTTAAGGTCATCAACCGCACCAATTTTGGCTTGAATTAAGTGATCGCAATGTACGGTTGAAGGTACGGCCACTTTTGGGCGACCGGCCTGCATAAACTGTAAAAGCGCCATCTGCGCGGTAGCATCCTGCATGGCCACACGGTCAGGTGCAAAGTCAACATAATCGGTACCACGGGTGTACGCTGTAGTTGCTTCTCCGCCTGAAAGGTGCGCGTATAGAATTTTTTCGGTTAATGTAAGTGGTTTACCTGTAGCTTTACGGGCAGCCTCAACGCGGCTTCCGTAACGCTCGTAAACCTTTTTGATCATATCAATATCAAAAGCCATTATTATTTGATCTTAAGGTGAGTAAAATAGCAAGAAATACCCTTGCTGCTTTTAGCGGCGAATTTACAAAATATAAACACTAAAAGCTGTCAGCGGTTTGTACAAATGTTATTTGGATAAATTCTAAATAAATGATAGTTTGTTTTGACACTCAGGCTGAATGCCAATGTGTTTAGCTCCGGTTGTCCGGATAAACTTATACGGCTTGCTATTGTTAAATTAGTTAATTTTGATGTTTAATGTAAGGGAAAATTATGGCACTGTTCACATCGCGAAAGCAGAAAAAGGATATTAAGGTAAGCTTTAACAACGGCTTGCTGCAGGTTGAAAGTGATGGTAAAGGCCAGGTGTTTCCGCTGGATTTTTATCCGAAACTGCTTAATGCTACCGAGGAAGAACAGGCAGATTGGGAGCTTACCGGCAACGGTATACGCTGGAATAAGCTGGATGTTGATATTTTGCTTTAATTTGCAGGCGGATGCTAACCTTTGAGGATTTTTTTAAGAAAAAGAAGATAGACCTTGCCGCGTTGCAGCAGGGCGAGCCCGCGTTATACGGTGAGTTTAAGGATCACTACGAGGCTATGGGCGAAAAAAGCTTTGACCATACCAAAAAATTCTGGTTCAATAAACTGCGCAGGCAATATCATTTAGCACCCGAGGTTAAGGCTGAAAAGCTTCGTGAGGAGAATCAACTCGCTGAGCAAACCATTGTTGAAACTTTGACCGAACCCGCCAGGCAGGCACCAAAAGAAGCGGACGGCATTGCTGATGCACCGGCACCCAAACCCAAAGTTGGCTTTACACCAAAATTCCGTGCCGCCAACGCGCCTAAGCCGGTTGATGATACATCGCAGACTACAGTGGCGCCGGCAAGCGAGGAAAAGCCAGCAGAAGAAACACCTGCCGCTAAACCCAAAATGGGTTTTACGCCGAAGTTTAGAACGGCCAACCCGCCAAAACCGGTTGAGGAAACGGATCAGCCTAAAGCAGAGAAAGAGAGCGAAGAAAAGCCGGCGGGAGAAACACCTGCCGCTAAACCCAAAATGGGTTTTACACCGAAGTTTAGAGCAGCCAATCCGCCAAACTCTGTTGAAGACACTGCTCAGCCAAAAGAAGAAGAAACATCTGCTGCTGAAGATAAGCCAATAGAAGAAGCATCTGCTAAACCCAAACTTGGCTTCACACCAAAGTTTCGTGCAGCTAATGTACCGAAGCCTGTGGAAGATGCTGCTCAACCTAAGGTTGAACCAACAACAGACGATGAACCGGCAGCAGAAAAACCGCAAGCAACTAAACTTGGCTTTACGCCAAAATTCAAGGCAGCTAATGTGCCAAAGCCTGTCGATGATGCTGATCAGCCTGAAACTGAACAGCCACCTACCATAGAGGACACACCGGCACAAGAAAAAACAGACGCGCCCAAACTCGGCTTTAAGCCTAAATTCCGGGCAGCCAATGTATCTAAGCCGGTTGATGATACCGAACAGCCTAATGCGGAATCTATCACGAACGAAAAACCCGTCGAAGATAAAAAGCAGCAGGAGGCACCGGCCGAATCCAAGCTTGGATTTAAGCCACGTTTCCGTACATCAGGTTCGCCGCAATCAAGTGGGGACAAAGCACCTGAGAGCGATTAATTTGTTTCTTGTTTAAACACGCAAAACCGGCTATTTTAAGCGCTTTCGCCCTGTACCAACGATTTTACAAAGCGATAACACATTTGACATAAATTGCTGTTAACATTGCAACCGAAATGAAAATAGGAATCGTTTGTTATCCAACCTTTGGCGGTAGCGGGGTTGTTGCTACAGAGTTAGGTAAAGCCCTTGCCGACCGTGGCCATCAGGTGCATTTTATTACCTATAACCAGCCGGTGCGCCTCGACCTATTCTCTGAGAATTTGTTCTATCACGAGGTATCGGTATCAAACTATCCATTATTTGAGTTTCAGCCTTATGAGCTTGCCCTGGCCAGCAGGTTGGTAGATGTAGTGCGTTTTGAAAAGCTGGATATATTGCACGTACACTACGCCATTCCGCATGCTTCGGCAGCGTTTATGGCCAAGCAAATACTGGCCACTTATGGCATCAGCATACCGGTGGTCACTACCCTGCATGGCACTGATATTACCCTGGTGGGTAAGGACAGAACATTTAAACCGGTAGTTACGTTTTCTATCAATAAATCGGACGGGGTGACGTCCGTTTCCGAATCATTGCGGAAAGATACTTACGACTTTTTTGAGATTGAGAATGAGATCAAGGTGATCCCTAACTTTATTGATCTTAACCGTTTCAGCTTTAAACCTAAAGATCATTTCCGCAAGGCTATTGCGCCTAATGGTGAAAAAATATTAGTACACACCTCTAACTTCCGTAAGGTAAAGCGCACGGAAGATGTGGTGCGTATTTTTGCCGAAGTGGTTAAAAAAGTACCTGCCAAGTTACTGATGGTAGGGGACGGCGGCGAGCGTTCAGGCTGCGAGCAGTTGGCGCGTGATTTAGGCGTGGCTGATCAAACCCGTTTTTTAGGTAAGCAGGATGCCATTGAGGAAATCTTGTCTGTAGCTGACCTGTTCCTGATGCCGTCACAATCTGAAAGTTTTGGTTTAGCAGCACTGGAAGCCATGGCCTGTAAAGTTCCCGTAATCAGCAGTAATACGGGTGGTTTGCCCGAACTGAATGTTGACGGCGAAACCGGCTTTTTAAAAGATGTGGGCGACGTTGAAGGTATGGCGGAAGCTTCGGTTTATATTTTAGAGGATGAGCATCGCCTGCAAAACTTTAAAGAGAATGCCCTTGCCCGCGCCAAAATATTTGATCTCAAAAACATCCTGCCACAGTATGAGGATTATTACACCGAGGTGGTAGCGCGTAGTAAAGCTTAAATTTTATAAAACAAAAGCGCCCTGTAAAACGCACGCCAATTTAAATGATTGATGTACTTTTTGCAGGGTGCTTTTTATTACTGCTTAGCTGCCCAGGCATTCATTTTAGTTTCGAATACACTTAGTGGCATGGCGCCATCCTTCAATACCTGATTGTGAAATTCGGCCAGGTTAAATTTGCTGCCCAGTTGCTTTTCGTATCGGGTACGTAGCTCACGAATTTTAAGGGCGCCGGTTTTGTAGCCTAATGCCTGTGCCGGTATACCCATGTAACGTTCAATTTCGGCGGTGGCACCCTGCTCGCTGATGGCTTCATTATCCATCATGTATTTAATGGCTTGTTCGCGCGTCATGCCCTTGGTGTGGATGGCCACATCAACCACCAGCCTGATGGCGCGGTGCATTTCATCGCCAAGGGCACCCATATGCTGGTAAGGGTCGGTATATAGGCCTAATTCCTTTCCTAACGATTCGCAATACAACGCCCAGCCCTCCACATAAGCATTCTCAAATATCAGAAAACGGCGAAATTTAGGCAGATCATTGTTCTCGAACGTAAGCGATATCTGGTAATGATGGCCCGGTATGGCCTCGTGCAGAAACAGCGATTCCATGCCCGATGTTACGTTGAATGTTTTGGCATCCAGTATAGGCACATAAAATATGCCGGGGCGTTTACCATCTGCTGACCCCGGATTGTACTCCGCGCTGGCTGATGCTGCCCTGAAAGCCTCGGTTTGCTTGATCACGAACGGTATTTTAGGCTCGTGGCTGAACATCTTTTTCAAATTAGGTTTCATCCGCTGGTGGATATTCTCGAACGCGTCGAGTACTTCTTTTGGCGTTTTGTAAGGCATGAATTTTTTGTCGGTTTTCATGTACTCAAAAAACGCCTGCATATCGCCTTTAAAACCAACCAGTGTTTTAATGCTATCCATCTGGCCCTTTATGCGGGCTACTTCGCTAAGCCCGGTTTGATAGATCTGTTCGGGCGTTCTGTCAGTTGATGTTTGCTGCTTTACCAGGTAGGCATACTTGGCCGCGCCATCGGTTACGGCTGATAAACCAGAGGTGCTGCGTGTATGCGGCAGGTAGTCATTCTTTAAATACACTGCCAGCTTTTTATAAGCAGGCACGGCTACTTCCATAATGGTTTTCTTGTAGTCGGCAGTAATTTTATCTGCATCGGCTTTGCCTATATCTTTAGGTAGATTTTTCAGAGGCTCATAAAACAGGCTCTTTTCGGGAGAGGCAACCACAAAGCTTTCCATCTGCGGTATCATTTTTACCACAAGGGATTTGGGTAACACAACCCCGGTTTTAATGCCCTTATTAAAGTTGGCAATAGCGGTATCAGCCCAGGCGGAAAAAGCGGTTAATCTTTTGAGCCAGTCGTTATAATCTTTAACGGTTTTAAATGGCTGAGCCGCGCCACCTGAACCAAATTGCCCGATGGTTAGAGGCAGCGCGTACATCTGGTTAAAGGGTAAATACTCCAAGTGATGTTTAAAACCATCCAGCGCTATTTGCGCCTCGTATACAAAAATATCGTAGGATAACTTGTCGTTATCGCTTAATTCGTCGCGGTTAAAGGTTTTTAGACTGTCGAGGTAGGCTTTGTAAAAGCTCTCTGATTTTTTCAGGTAATCGGCCGACAAGGTGTTGGGCAGTTCTCCGTTATAACGCGGGTCGCCGATATAGGTCGCCGTAAGCGGGTCGAGTTTCAGGTACGCTTCGTAGTAATTGTCAAAAAGTTGGTTCAGCTTCTCGTTCTTGTCTGCTGACGACGAGCCGGAGCTTTTTGTGCCCGGTTGATTGCACGCGGCGATAACGCCTGCCAGGCACAATGCCATTAAAATTTTTTTCATGGTGTAAAGAGGTTAGCTAATCACTAAAGCTAACAAAAAAGTAATTACAAAAGCAATGCTTATTCGGCCCTGAACTTAATGCTCAGTTTAACCTTTTTTGGCAGGCCGCTAACATCAGCCATCCATTTAGGGCCATCCTTAACCAGGGCGATAGCTTGCTGGTCGGTTTCATCGCTCAGGGTTTTGGTGATCTCAAAGTCGGTTAATGAACCATCGGGATTAACAACAAAAGTTAGCTTAACTGTACCTTTTTTACCGTCCGGAGATATGGCGTTTTCTTTCAGGTATTCATTGTAATCATCCCATCCGTTAATTGGATGCGCTTCTTTGATCTTGCTTTTGCTGCCATAGCCTGACACAACTACAACTTCATTTAATGAGCTTTGATTAGGCACCATAGCTATCATCAATGAATCCTGATTTTTAACTTTTACTTTTTTACTCTCGAAACCGATGTAGCCAAAGTTCAGGGTTGATTTTTCAGGAACGGTTAGTGAAAAATTGCCGTTGGCATCAGTTTGAGTGCCAATATCCTTATTTCTTACGGTTACCGCCACGCCAGGTAGTGGCTGTTTGAGTTCGTCGGTTACTTTGCCGGTAATGGTTTTCTGTTTAACATCACTACTTTTTATTGTAGCTACTGCCCCTGTTACGGATGTTTTTCTTTGTGCCGCATACCCTACAACAACTACTTCTTCAAGCGAAGCACCTTTTCTGGTACCTGTATCTGCTATCGCAACATTAGGCTCAGCAGCAAGTCCCGCAGCCGGGCGGCTCGCACTACGGCGCATAGGTTTTGCTTTTTTAACAGATGCAATATAAGGCGATTTAATATTTTTAGTTTTATCAGATAATTTCTGCAATATACTATCCGATTTTTTGGGAGACTCGTTAACCACCATTTCCGGCGACTGTATAATTTCAACCTGTTTAGCTAACTCTTTTTTATCAACCGCCGGCTTATCATTATATAGCCATAAACCAATCGCGCCCAATAAAACCATAACCGAAGCCGCCGCGCTCAGTCGCCATATCAGCATACTTCGTACCTTGCCTTTGGCGGTGCGTTGTTGTAGCCTTCCGGCAATATCATCAAGGTTGGCTTGCTGGTTAGTACCCGTTTTGTCGTAACCCTCCAAAGCATCCATCAAAAATGGGTCGTTCTGTGCGTCGCGCTCCAGTTGGTGCATGGCGCGCGCATCAAGCTCCCCGTTCAGGTACTTTTCAATTTGCTTCGCTATGTCGGCAGGCTTACTCACGATTCTTTTCTATGCAAATTTTAAGGTTACGTTTTCCGTTTTGTATGTGGCTTTTTACTTCGTTCAGAGTAAGGCCGGTATCGTCGGCTATTTCCTTGTAGCATTTTTGCCGCAGGTAAAACAGGTCGACACTTTGCCGCTGTGCGCCCGGCAACTTCTCCATACATCTCTCTAAAACGGCCATGTACTCCTCGTTGTATTTACTATCAGGATGCACATCGGCAGTAAATTCCATAACTTTGTCATCAATAGATGTTGTAGGCATCTTTTTATCGCTGCGCAACTGCATCAGGCAATAATTACGGGCCAGCACATACAGCCATCCGCGAAACTGTTTAACCTCATGTGCTTTGGCTTTGTTCACCAGTTCCTCAAAAATGCCCATCACGGCGTCCTTGGCATCATCCTCATCGGTCAAATACTTCAGGCATACACCATACACCAGTTGAACATATTTTTCATACAAACGCCCCAGCACCTGCAGATCGCCATCTTTTCGATAGCGCTCAAGCAAAATCTCGTCATCTGCTTCATCAGGATGTATCGTTCGGCTAAAGAGGTTCATTTATGGTGCCGCAAAATAATTTTTTTAAATGGCTTATGGAAATGTGTATGCCGCTGCATCCTGATGGTATAAAAACCAACAGATCATGAAACATATCTTATTTATCGCATTAATGTTTGCCGGGCTTGCAGGTTACAGCCAGGCGAACAAAACCCGCACAATAAGCGGAACAGTAAAAGACAATACTTCGGCCTTACCTGGTGTGAGTGTAATGGCACAAGGAACACGTATAACTACGCAAACCAATGCAACAGGCCGGTACACCATCAATATACCTGACAGTGTAAAAAGCCTTGTTTTTTCATTTGTAGGTTATAAACAGAAAATTGTTAAAGTAGGCAAAAAATCAGTTATCGATGTAAAACTCGAAGCGTCGTCAAGAACTTTAGATGAGGTGGTGGTTGTAGGTTACGGAGTGCAAAGAAAGACAACAATAACCGGTTCAATTGCCACAGTACGCGGCTCGGCAGCATACTCAACAGCATATATTGCACCACAGCCAGCCAATACCGAAAGCTACAAAGGCGTCACCGAAAATGGCTTCCATGTAGCATCGAACGATCCACTTTCTACTTTTTCGGTTGATGTTGACGCGGCATCTTACAGCAATGTGCGCCGCTTCATCAATGGCGGACAAATACCCCCGGCCGATGCGGTGCGGATTGAGGAAATGGTCAACTATTTTAACTATAACCTGCCCGGCCCCGCCAATAACGATCCGGTGGCCATACATACAGAACTTACCTCGGCACCGTGGAATACTAAACATCGCCTGCTGCGTATCGGCTTAAAGGCACGTACTATCCCAACTGAAAAT
Source organism: Mucilaginibacter roseus (assembly GCF_021215455.1). GTDB lineage: Bacteria > Bacteroidota > Bacteroidia > Sphingobacteriales > Sphingobacteriaceae > Mucilaginibacter > Mucilaginibacter roseus. Next base: position 58,741 of record NZ_JAJPWV010000007.1, read on the forward strand.
TTGCCTGCGTCGAATTTGGTTTTCCTGATCGATGTATCGGGCTCTATGAGTGATGAAAACAAGTTGCCGCTGGTAAAATCATCCATGAAAATGCTGGTGAACCAGTTGCGCGCTAAGGATAAGGTTTCTATAGTAGTGTATGCCGGTGCGGCAGGCATTGTGCTGCAACCCACCGCGGGCGATAAAAAGACCACCATTAACAACGCCATTGATAACCTGGAGGCAGGCGGTTCAACAGCCGGTGGCGAAGGTATAAAACTGGCCTACAAGGTAGCGCACGAAAATTTGATGAAGGAGGGTAACAACCGCGTGATATTAGCAACCGATGGCGACTTTAACGTAGGTGCATCCAGCGATGATGATATGGAAAAGCTGATCATCAAACAGCGTGAGGGTGGGGTGTTCCTGTCGGTTTTAGGTTATGGTATGGGTAATTATAAGGATAGTAAAATGGAAACGCTGGCTGATAAGGGTAATGGTAACTATGCTTACATCGACAACATTACCGAGGCTCGTAAAACGCTGGTAAGCGAATTTGGCGGTACGCTTTTTACGGTTGCCAAGGATGTAAAGCTGCAACTGGAATTTAACCCCGCCAAAGTACAGGCTTACCGATTGATCGGCTACGAGAATCGTATGTTGAACAAGGAGGATTTTAATAATGATAAAAAAGATGCCGGCGATATGGGTAGCGGCCATACCGTTACCGCTTTGTATGAGATTGTACCGATAGGGGTGAAGGATGACTATTCCGGCTCGGTTGACCCGTTGAAGTACCAGAAACCGGCTGCGCCAAAAGGATTGGTGAATACCGGCAGCGGCGAAATGCTGACCATCAAGTTCAGGTACAAACAACCTAACTCCGGTAAAAGTGCCTTGAGCCAGGCTGTAGTGAATGATGTGCCTGTGGAGTTCGCCAAAACCAGCGTGGATATGAAGTTTGCCAGCGCTGTGGCCGAATTTGGTATGCTGCTGCGCGATTCGCCATACAAACAACAGGCCAGCTATGCTCATGCCATAAAAACCGCACGTGCCGGTAAAGGGAATGATGATGAGGGATATCGCGCTGAGTTTATAAAACTGGCTGAAAACGCACGCCTGTTAGCTAAAGAAGAGCAGTTGGCCGACTCGAAATAAACCTTACCTAAACCTGATAGATACTCGGACGAAATTAAAATGCTTCGAGGGCGTTCTTAACATCCTGCATCAGCCACATAGGGGTTGATGTAGCCCCGGCGATGCCCACCGTGTCGCCGGGCGCAAAGAGCGCTTTATCCAGCTCTTCCACTGAAGAAATAAAGTAAGTGTCCGGGTTATGCCTTTTGCAAACTTCGAACAGCACCTTGCCGTTTGATGATTTTTTGCCCGACACAAATACCACTTTATTAAACTTTACCGCGAATTCAGGCAGATCCTTATCCCGGTTTGATACCTGGCGGCAAATGGTATCATTAGCTTTTACTTCGTAACCACGGTTAAGCAATTCCTCTTTAATAGCGTAAAATTTATCGGTGCTTTTGGTAGTTTGGCTGTACAGGGTAAAGCGGTCGGGCAGTTCGGCATTGTCCAACTCGGCAATATCCTGAAAAACCAATGCCTCGTTGTTGGTTTGCCCTTGCAGGCCGATCACTTCAGCATGGCCGTGCTTGCCGAAAATGAGTATCTGCTCTTTATTATCAAATGATGTTTTGATGCGGTTTTGCAGTTTCAAAACTACAGGGCATGAGGCATCAATCAGGGTGATGTTATTTTCAAGGGCGGTTTTATAAGTTTCAGGTGCTTCGCCATGCGCACGGATCAGTACCTTTTCGTTATGCAGATCATGCAGTTGGGAGTGGTCAATAATGCGCAGGCCTTTAGCTTTTAACCGGGCAACTTCCTCATCGTTATGCACAATATCGCCCAGGCAATACAGGTAGCCATCCTGCTCCAGTATTTCTTCGGCCATATCAATAGCGAAAACCACCCCGAAGCAAAAGCCCGAATCCTGGTCAATGGTCACCTTTAAATTATACTCACCCATGATGATACAAATTTACGCTAAATTATATTATAAATAACGATGCCCGGCTGCCTGTGGTTTTCATTTTACAAAGGGTAAATATTCAACGCCGCGAAAAATACAAGCTGGGTTATCAGCAGTGCGGGGCCTACCCAGCTCTGTTTTTTAAAGCCAAAGTTTTCGAAAACGAAAAGCATAAACATGCTCACAAAAAACCAGCACACGTAATTATAAACCGGAATGGCATCAAATCGCCAGTGCCAGTAGTCAAATTGTATGGCAACGGGCTCAATCAGCACATCCAGTACCATCATTAGCAAAGCACCATATACAATACGCAGCCACCGGTTTTTTAATTTCGCGCGCTGCATCAACACCCCGGTTGAATATACCAGCAGGAACCAGTTTACACCAATCATCAGCGGGATGTTCAGCACCTTTACACCCAGGGTACTGCCATAGGCGTAATAACCAAACAAGGCGCCGGTATGCACACCTATCCACTCGGCAACATATCCCGCAAAATAGATAATGAGGTAAAAACTCCAGAAACGGTTATCAACTTCGCGATGACTAAGCACAATAATGCCCAGCATCAGCAGCAGGTGGAAGGGTACAATATCTTCAAACAGGTTGCGCGTAGCAGGCAGCGCAAAACCCACATAGCCAACGGCATGAAATAGTACAATGATGAAAATAAGCACCGAAGATTTTTTTAACAATTGCATCATACCCGGCGGCCTTTCCATACCGTATTTTTGGTGAGGTATTGCTGCACGGCGAAATAAGCGATGACCACCATGCTTGCCATTTGCAGCGGATGCAAAACAACATTGAGCAACGGGTTTTGACCGGCAGAAAAAGAAATCATGATGCGCGTAAGAATGATGAGGCCAACCATTAGCGCAATAAGCGGCAGGTTCATGGTAGTAATTACCAGCATAGGCCCGCCTATAAGCAGGGTAATATAAACCAGAAAACCCGGCACGCTGTAGTTAAATATAGCCAAAAAGTTTTTGCTGAACCCTTGAATGGCCTCGTTATAACCGGTATACATACGGCAGTAAATTAAATCGTTAGCCAGTAAGCCCTCTCCACGGTAGCGGGCGGCCTTCACCAGCTTCATAATCTCTACGTCCTCAACCACCTTGTCGCGTACCTGTTTGTGCCATTGGTTGGCATGATAAGCTTCAGCATCAAAAAACATAAACTGACCGCTGGCTGCCGCAACAGCATAATGCCGGGTTAGATAGATCAACCGGATAGGTAAAAGATTCAATAAAAGGAAGTGCATTAGCGGTACCACCAGCTTTTCGCCGAGCGTTACCATGCGTTGGTTGGTAAATAAACTTAGCAGGGCTACCTGCCGCAGGTGCATGCGGTGCACGGCGCTGTTAATCAGCCCGTGCTCAATTTCTTCGTCAGCATCCACAAACATCAAATATTTGCCCTTAGCTTGTTTAGCTAACTGGTAACAGGCAAAATTTTTACCCAGCCATCCGTCGGGTAAGGCTTCACCTTTTATCACTTTAAAGTTTGGATGTGCAGCGGCATAATGCTGACAAATGGCGAAGGTATTGTCGGTAGAATTATCATCCAGTATAATTACCTCATAGTTTTGATACTCTTGCCTGGTTATGGAGCGCAATAGGTTATCAATGTTTTGTTCCTCGTTGCGGGCAGGTATTAGGATGGATACCATATCGTTGTAAGGCTTGGCTATACGTTGCAGCTTTGGGTTCGACATAAAGTTGAACAACGTAACCACAAAGCGCAGCACTATAAAAAACAAGGTTACCGATATGGCAATGATCACTATTATATAACTATTTGTGTTTGCTGCTGCCTTGCCGCTTCATAATGCTGCTGGTAGGCATCAGTAAATTGATGTATATTATTAAAGCCGTTAACGGAGCTTTTGTTTAAATAAACGTTGATGCCCGGCTTTTTATGTTCAAAGTATTCAATAAAAGTAGCAGCAAATACCAGTTGCATGGCGTGTTTTGTTTTTTCCATCACCCGCAATATACCTTTATCAAATTCAACCTGTTGCACAAAGTTAGAATATAGCTTGCCCTGCGGAAATATCACTACCAGGTTCTGCGGGTCGTTAAGCAATTCGGCAGCATAGTTAAGCGATTCTATCAGGCTCTTTGAATTTTTGCTGATAGAGAACGCCCCCATATATTTCAGAAAGAAAACCTTGCTCACAGTTTCTTCGAGTATCATGATGTGGAAGCGTTTTTTAAATAGCTTATAATTGAGATAATACAGGATAAAACCATCCCACCAGCTGAAGTGGTTAGGGATCAGCAATACAGATTTGTCCGGCTCAACCTCAATGTTATTAAAATTGAAAGACCGGAAATTTTTATCGATCAGCCGCAAAATATACCGGTGGAAGAACCAGTGGATAAATCTGTTATTTTTAGGGGCGATCATGGATGTGAATACTTAATGGTCAACGTGTATTTGGTTGGCAAGTGCCTGCTTATGGCAGGCGTTAATGTTGCTCACCAGTTGCTCAAAAGGTAATTCACCAGCTACGCCGCAATCAAACAAATGGATGAATGCCGATGGTTTCAGGCTCTCAAAGTAATCGATCAGTACACAGGAGTACACGATCTGGCAGGGGCCTTTTATGTTTTTTATCAAGCGTTCAATACCGTTTCCGATCTCAATCTCGGTAGCGTGGTTTGATATCAATTCGCCTTGCGGGAAAACGACCACCAAATTCTCCGGATCGTTCAACAAACCCGCCGCGTATTGCAATGACTTGATCATCTCCCGAGACCCTTTTTCAATGGAAAAACCGCCGAACAGGTTAAACAACATCCGCTTGCGCAAGTGGTCTTCCTGCATCATGATGTAGAGCTTGCGCTTAAGATGCCAGTAAGCCAGGTAATTGCCGAAAAAACCATCCCACCAGCTAAAGTGGTTGCAAAGCAACAGTACCGAATGGCCGGGTTTTGGCTCAAAAGGCATTACCACCACGCGGTTAAATGCCTTGTGTATGCGGTAGCGCATATACCGGGCAAACCAGTTACTGAAAAGGCTTACTCTGCGGGCGGGTATCATGCTTTAAATTTAACTAAATATTTATCCAGATCTGCAGTTACCAGCCAGTGCCCCAAATCAACCTCATGTACATCAGGATTATTTAACATGTTGATAAAGGGTTGGGCTTCCTTTTTCGGAAACAAATTATCATGCCTGCCAAATATCAGCCGGCATTTAATGTTATGCTGATTAATGAGTTGCGCTACCTTTTGCGTATCAGGTTTTAATAAGCGTATCAAATTGAGGGTATAATAAACGTCCAGACGTTTTTGTTCGGTATCCATTTCGCTCCAGGCTATTTTATACAGGCTGTCATCAATAAAGCCCACGCGTTTAAGTGTTTTTAATAACGATGGCGCTATCCATGTGCTTTTGGTAACGGTACTAAAAAGATAACGCCCCAGTGTTTTATGCGTTAATAGATGAAAGCCTTTATACACAAACAGCCCATCAGGTGCCATCAGTATCACTTCGTCAATCAGGTCGGCATATTCCTCAACCAGTATAAGCGCCAGGTTAGCGCCGATGGAGTAACCCAGTACCGAAAAGCGTTGCCTGCTATGCAGTTTAAACCATTCTTCTACATAATTACGTACCAAAGCCTTGGGCATGCCCTGAATAATCTGCTGCTCGCTCCAGTCCTTTAGCGCGCTGCCGCCATGAAAAAAATGATCAAAGCCGTACACGTGATATTCCGGTAGTACCGATTGCTCCAGCACATGAAACTGCTTGCCCGTCATGCCGTAGCCGTGAAAAGCCAGCAGCGGCTTGCTGCCCGTACCGTATTCATGATAGTGTACCTGCCCTAACTGCGGGATGTGTAAATAACCCATTGCGGCAATATTAACAAATACCCGCTAAAAAGTTTGCAGCGGTGTGTAATTGCATAATTATGGTAAACGTGATACTAATCATTATTTTGTAATATATAGCCCGTGGTTTAGCAGTGTACAAGGTATTTATAGTATTTTTGGAGCCTCGAAATATTATGGCAAAAAAGGGAATATTATTAGTGAATTTAGGCACGCCTGATAGTCCGTCAACCGCAGATGTGCGCCGCTATCTGGATGAGTTTTTGATGGACCCGCGGGTAATTGATGTAAATGCTGCCTTGCGCACCTTTTTGGTAAAGGCGGTAATTGTACCGTTCAGGGCACCTAAATCAGCTAAGTTATATAAGGAGATTTGGGATGATGTTAACGGTTCGCCATTAAAATACTACAGCATTTTACAGCGCGATGCCCTGCAGCAGCGCCTGGGTGATGAGTATATGGTTGAACTGGCCATGCGTTACCAAAACCCATCTATAGATAACGCGCTTGAAAACCTGAAAAATGCTTTGGTTGACAGCGTGCAGGTAATTCCATTATTCCCGCAATATGCCTCGGCGAGTACCGGTTCAGTATATGAGAAAGTGATGCGTTTGATGAAAGATTGGCCTACGCCGCCGCCGGTGTCATTCGTCAACTCGTTTTATGATGACGACCTGGTAATTAAAACCTTTGCCGATAATGCCCGCAAGTACGATCCGGCATCGTACGATCATATCCTGTTCAGCTTTCACGGCCTGCCGCAGCGACAGTTGATCAAGGCCGATCATACCCACAGCTATTGCCTTAAGGTGAATGATTGCTGCCAAACCATTAACGATAAAAATAAATTCTGCTACTCGGCACAATCATACCACACGGCTAAACTGATAGCAGCAGAGTTGAATATTGCTAAGGAAGATTATACTGTTTGCTTTCAATCGCGCCTGGGTAATGATCCATGGGTGCAGCCTTACACCAGCGAGATTATTCACAAATTGGCCAAAGAGGGAAAAAAGCGCCTTTTGGTATTTTGCCCGGCTTTTGTTGCCGATTGTTTGGAAACCGTTTACGAGGTTACCGAAGAGTACGGCGCTGAATTTAAAGCCCTTGGCGGCGAGGAAGTGCAGCTGGTTGAAAGTCTTAATGATTCGCCGGTGTTTATTGACGCGCTCGAGCGAATGGTACGCAACAACTAAGTATTATACTGTTTCGGAATTCCGTATAAAGTTCACTATCTTCTCGGTAGCGCCCTTTTGTGTGTCAACATATTGCCGGGCTTGTTGGCAGCTGTTGATGTAGTACGCAGTATCGGTTGCCAGTTTTTCAACAATTGCTCTTAATTCCGCCTCATTGCTGATGCTGAAGCCCGCTTCAAGTTCAATAAGCGCCTTCGCTTCATTAAATTTATGGTAATTCGGCCCGAAGATCACCGGAATGCCAAATGCAGCCGCCTCCAAGGTGTTGTGTATACCTACGCCGAACCCCCCGCCGATATAAGCGATGTTACCATATTGATATAAGGATGATAACATCCCCATATTATCAATTACAAGGCACTGATGGTTATTGCCGCCTTCAGTTATGGCCAAGGCCGAGTATTTAATGCAACTATCCGGCGGCAGCATTTCGGCCAGGCGGTTTATTTTTTCCATGCTTAGCTCATGCGGCGCGAAAATAAATTTCCAATCCGGGTATTCACCTGTTAATTCAGCCAGCAGCTTTTCATCATCGGGCCAGGTGCTGCCGCAAATAAAAGCTTTTTTTCCGCCGATGAAATTTTCAATTTCCGGTAATTGTTTCGGAGCGTTAGCATTAGCCCAAACGCGATCGAACCGGGTGTCGCCGCTAACGGTAGTATTATTTACGTTTATGCCAGCAAGCAATTGTTTGGAGTATTCATCCTGTAAAAAAAAGTGGCGCACGCATTTGAGCATTTTGCGGTGCATGCTGCCATACCATTTAAAAAATACCTGCCCATCCCTGAAAATGCCTGATATAATATATAACGGTACCCGCTGCCCGTACAACTGCGCGAAAAAATGATACCAATACTCGTATTTGGTAAAAACGGCTATGGATGGATTAATGGTTTTTATAAAGCGCCTGGCATTGCCGCGGGTATCCAGCGGCAGGTAATATACCGCATCGGCAAGGGGCGTATTTTTACGCACTTCGTAACCTGAGGGCGAAAAAAAAGTGATCACAATAGGCCGGTCAGGATAAGTGAGTTTCATCTGCTCAAGCACCGGGCGGCCCTGCTCAAACTCCCCTAATGATGCAAAATGAAACCAAATACTGTTCTGGTAACGTACAAATGTTTGCTGCCTGCGCCCCTTTATCCAAAGCTTTGCCTTTTGGTTAAAAAACGAAGCCAGCCAGATTATCAAATAGTATAAACGTATTCCAATATTATAAAGCACAAACATTTTGAACGTTGAATGTTTATATTCGTCGGGGTTAAAAGTACAAATACTAACGCATCAAATTCAAATAACATACAGGCATGGCAAGAAAGCGCATACTTATTACCGGGGCCGCGGGGTTTTTAGGCTCGCACCTTTGCGACAGGTTTATTAAAGAGGATTACCATGTTATAGGCATGGATAACCTGATTACAGGCGACCTGCGTAACATTGAACATCTGTTTAAACTGGAGAACTTTGAGTTTTACCATCACGATGTTTCAAACTTTGTGCACGTGCCCGGCGATCTGCATTATATACTGCACTTTGCTTCACCGGCCAGCCCGATAGATTATTTGAAGATACCTATCCAAACGCTTAAGGTAGGCTCATTGGGTACGCACAATCTTTTGGGTTTGGCCAAGGCTAAAGGCGCGCGTATGCTTATCGCCTCAACATCCGAAGTGTATGGCGACCCGAACGTTAACCCGCAGCCCGAGGAGTACTGGGGTAACGTAAACCCGGTTGGTCCGCGCGGGGTGTATGATGAGGCCAAGCGCTTTCAGGAAGCCATGACCATGGCTTACCATACTTTCCACGGTGTTGAAACCCGCATCGTGCGTATATTTAATACTTATGGCCCGCGTATGCGCCTTAATGATGGCCGTGTGTTACCTGCTTTCATCGGCCAGGCTTTACGCGGCGAATCGCTCACCATGTTTGGCGATGGATCACAAACCCGCTCATTTTGTTACGTAGATGATCTGATCGAAGGTATATACCGCCTGTTGTTCAGTGATTACGCGCAGCCGGTTAACATTGGTAACCCCGACGAGATCACGATACGTGAGTTTGGCGAAGAAATAATAAAACTTACCGGAACTGACCAAAAATTAATAAGTTTGCCGCTCCCGGTTGACGACCCTAAACAACGCCGCCCGGATATTACAAAGGCTAAAGAGCTGTTAGGATGGGAGCCTAAAGTATCGCGAAGCGAGGGTTTGAAGATCACGTATGATTATTTCAAATCGTTACCGGAGCACGAGATACAGCATAAGGATTTTTCAAACTACAATAAATAAACCTCTTAACTAATGGCAAAAATATTAGTGACCGGCGGCCTTGGTTACATCGGCTCGCACACGGTTGTTGAACTGGTAAACTCGGGTTACGAACCGGTAATAATTGACGATCTGTCAAACTCTCAGCCTAAAATACTCGATCAGCTTACCAAGATCATTGGCTACAAGCCGGTATTTCATCAGGTGGACCTTTGCGATGAAAAGGCGGTAGCAAACCTGGTCGCTACCGAGAATGATATTGCAGGTATTATCCACTTCGCGGCATTTAAAGCCGTAGGCGAATCGGTTGCGCACCCTCTGAAATACTACCGCAATAACTTTTACTCACTGATAAACCTGCTTAACGGGTATTATGGTAAGCCTATAAATTTTGTGTTCTCATCAAGCTGCACGGTTTACGGTCAGCCGGAAAGTTTGCCTGTTACCGAGGACGCGCCTGTGCAACCGGCGCAATCGCCTTATGGTAATACCAAGCAAGTAGCTGAAGAGATATTGAAAGATATGGTTGCATCAGGCACACCTTATAAAGTTATTTCTTTGCGCTACTTTAACCCGGTTGGCGCGCACGAAACCGCGCTGATAGGCGAACTGCCGATAGGTGTGCCGCAAAACCTGGTGCCATTCATCACCCAAACAGCCATCGGCAAGCGTGAAAAAATTACTGTTTTTGGCGACACTTATAACACGCCCGACGGTAGCTGCATCCGCGACTATATACACGTTGTTGATTTGGCCAAGGCACACGTGTCGGCCTTAAAGCTTGCCGAGCAGGAGAGTTTTAGCGGTTATGATGTGTTTAACCTGGGTACCGGCAAAGGCAGCTCGGTATTGGAAGTAATTGCCGCTTTTGAGAAAGCGACAGGCGTTAAACTCAATTACCAGATAGGTGCCCCTCGCCCTGGTGATGTGGAGCAGGTATGGGGAGATGTAAGCAAATCAACAGAAAAGCTGGGCTGGAAAACCGAGCTTGGTTTAGATGAAATGATGTCATCAGCCTGGGCATGGGAAAAATATATCGCTCGGAATCCGATAGGATAGCAATTTAAATCACAATAAATAAAAGAGCCCCGATAGATAATACCGGGGCTCTTATTTTATATGGTTGCTGGACTATTCGTATCGCAAGGCTTCAACAGGGTCAAGCTTTGACGCTTTTTTTGCCGGGTAATAACCGGAAGTAAGGCCGATGAACGTACAAACAACCAGCGAGACAATTAGCCAGAACCACGGCACAGCAAATGATCCGCTGATGTTAACGGCAATCAGGTTGCCGATAGCCATACCCAAAATTATACCGCCCACACCACCGATAAGGCATATTACAATAGCCTCAAGCAAAAACTGTTTACGTATAACTGATGGTGTTGCACCTATTGATTTACGCAGCCCGATCTCGCGGGTACGTTCAGTAACCGATACCAGCATGATATTCATCAAACCGATAGCTGCACCTAAAAGGGTGATAACACTTACCACCAGGCCCGCCGCGGTAAGTCCCGCCATCTGGCTGTTCAACTGATCCTGTATGGCATCGCTGCGGTCAACGTCAAAGTTTTGAGGTTGGCCAACGCTCAACCCGCGAATGTTGCGGAACAGGGCGGTAGCCTCGTCCACCGTAGCATTCAATGCCTCTGCGCTTTTTACCGCCACGGTTATTTCAAAAGATGGGTTTTTGGTGGTGATGATCTGCTTTGCTTTAAACACGGGTATAAGGCAAAACTTATCGCCGCCAAACTGCGAGCCGGAACCTTTGGACGCCAATATGCCAATTATGCGGAATTGATTATTCCCTATAAAAATGGCCTTGTTAAGCGGATCATTATTTTTAAATAGCGTTTTTTTTATTTCATCACCTATTATTACCACATTATCGCCATGCTCAAGCTCTGAGGTGGAAAAATTACGGCCAGCTGCCATTTTGTAACCGCTGTTTTGAACATAGTTCTCATTGGTGCCGGTTACCGATATATTAGGGTTGGTTTTCTCGTTGCCATACTTGGCAATAGCCGAGCCGCTTACCGACAGGTTGATGGAGATTGACGATGGCAGTTTAAAGTTACGCCGAAAGCGTTCTGCCTGATCATAACGGATAGAAGGGTAGGCTTTGCGCGCGCCGCCCGGACCAAAGTTGAGGTCCTGCCCCATGTTGCGTATGGTAAAGGAGTTTGCGCCGAGGCCGGCAAAGGCGTCATTGGTAAATTGTTTAATACCCTCAATGGCGGTAAGTATGCCCACCAGCGCCATTATACCTATTGATATAATGAGTGCTGTTAGCGATGTGCGTAATTTATTGCCGCTGATAGATTGCAGGGCAATAGCCAGATTTTCGCGAAGAGTAGTTTTTACCGCCATAATTAAAACTTGGGGTTAAGACTATGCACCCGCTTTGTTTGTTACATGTTCAATATAATAAATAAATGGGGCAAAAAAAAAGCAGCCTCGAGGGCTGCTGTCGTGCTATACAAATATTATGTTAAACCGAAAATGATGTACCGCAACCACAAGTGCTGGCTGCATTCGGGTTATTAAAGGTAAAGCCGCGCGCGTTTAAGCCATCCTGAAAATCGATTTGCATACCCGCCAGGTATAAGCCATGCGCTTTGTGCATAAACACCTTAACGCCGTCAATAAAATATTCCTGGTCGCCGTCTTTCTTTTGGTCAAAGCCCAAAACATAGTTCATGCCAGAGCAGCCACCACCTTCAACGCCTACGCGCAAGCCGAAATCATCCCCAATCTCCTGCTGATCTTTCAGTTTTAACAGTTCCTTTACAGCGCCCGGTGTAAAGCTTACCGGAGCGGTTTCAACAGCTATACTCATCTTATTTAATTGTTAATTCACAAATATAATGTAAAATACACATTTTTGTTGGCCCCGCCAAGTTTATGACGGGCGCATAACATTTACCATCTCATGAATTTATACCCGCTGTTTATTGATGTATTAAAAACCACCCTCGCCGGCGTTGGCATTGTGTGGGTGGCTTTTTATTTATTTAAACCTTACCTGGACAGGCTTGAGCGGCTACTGCTTGCCCGGCAGGCCAAACCCGCTGTTGATTCTTCGCTTATGCTGAAGTTGCAGGCTTACGAGCGAATGGTGTTATTCATAGATCGTATCAATCCCTCAAACATGTTTGTGCGCATTGGTGCCTCAGCGTTTCAGGCTGATGAACTGCACCGCCTGGTGATAACCGAAATGCGTAACGAATATCAGCACAACATAACCCAGCAGGTGTATGTAAGTGAGCCGGCCTGGGACGTAATGACCAAGCTGAAAGACGATACCATTAATATATTAAATGAGGCAGCCCGCCTGCAACCTGCCGAAGCCCGCGGCGTTGAACTGGCCAAAACCATTTTACAGCAATTAAGCCTCATGCAACCTGACCCATATATAACAGCCGCCGCAATAATTCGTAACGAGGCGCATAAAATAATGAGTTGATTTTATATCTTTGCCGCCCCGAATTTTTTAACAAAAACTGCGGCTTTTGCCAAAAGTTTTCAACGATTAATTGGGGTAGTTCAGGGTTATTTGTTGTAGTTCAGCTGTTTATGGAAAATGTTAAAAAAGTCAATTTTTCCACAAACAAATACTTCAAAAAAGCCTTTTAAGATGAACATCAAAACGATCCGGATTCCCGGGTTTTTAAATATTGAAATAGTTAAAAATTTAACTTGAAGCTAAATATTTCACTTTGTTAAAATCGCAACGATTTTGTGTGGATAATTATCATTTTTTCAACATTTTGAAGCTAAAATTTCAAAAAGGATAAAATTTAAAAAGATAAAATTTAATTTTTTAATCGGCTTTTTTTTTCAATATTCGATGTTCCGTACTACCCCAACAGGTTGTTTTGTTCGGGGATTGTAAATCAATAAATTACCGAAATACTATATATGGAAAAAACTTGTATCAACGTTTGGAATAGCTGTCTTCAGATAATTAAGGACAACATACCAGCCCAAAGTTTCAAAACTTGGTTTGAGCCAATCAAAGCTTTGCGCATGGAAGGCAGTGTTCTGACAATACAGGTGCCCAGCTTATTTTTTTACGAGTGGCTTGAAGAACACTATGTAGGCTTGTTACGTAAAACCATCAAGAAACAATTGGGCGACGAAGGTCGTTTGGAATACAACATCGTGGTTGAGCAATCATCTTCGAGCAAGCCATACACTACCAACATGCCGTCAAACGGTAATGGTGCCGAGGCTAAGAATCAGTCAATGCCTATTCCTATCGCAATTAATAAGGATATTAAGAACCCTTTTGTGATACCGGGATTGAAAAAGTTAAATGTTGACCCGCAGCTTAACCGCAATTATACCTTCGAGAATTTTGTTGAGGGCGATTGTAACCGCCTTGCCCGATCAGCGGGTTATGCGGTAGCGGCAAAACCGGGCGGTACCTCGTTTAACCCACTGATGCTTTATGGCGGTGTAGGTTTAGGTAAAACCCACCTGGCGCAGGCCATTGGTAACGAGATCAAAAAATCATTGCCTGATAAGCTGGTGCTTTATGTATCGTGCGAGAAATTTACCCAGCAGTTTGTTGACGCGCTTAAGCATAATAACATTAATGATTTTGTGAATTTTTACCAGGCCATTGATGTATTGATTATGGATGATGTGCATAACTTTGCCGGTAAAGAAAAAACACAGGATTTCTTCTTCCACATCTTTAACCACCTGCACCAGTCGGGCAAGCAACTGATCATCACGTCTGACAAAGCGCCGAAGGACTTGGCTGGTTTGGAAGAGCGTTTGCTGTCGCGTTTCAAGTGGGGCCTTTCTGCCGATTTGCAGGTGCCTGATCTGGAAACCCGTATGGCAATCCTGAAAAACAAGATATATCAGGATGGTATTGATATTTCAAACGAAGTGCTGGAGTATGTAGCGCACAATATTGATAACAACGTGCGTGAACTGGAAGGCGCCATGGTATCATTATTGGCACAATCAACCCTTAACCGTAAGGAGATTGACCTGAACCTGGCCAAGCAAATGCTGAAAAACTTTGTGAAAAATTCATCAAAAGAAATTTCGATGGAGTATATACAAAGCCTGGTTTGCGAGTATTTTGAGGTGCCTATCGAGATGGTAAAGTCACAAACCCGTAAGCGCGAAATTGTACAGGCCCGTCAAATATCCATGTACTTGGCAAAAGCACACACCAAAAGTTCGTTAAAATCTATCGGTCACTTTTTTGGGGGCCGCGATCACTCGACCGTAATTTACGCATGCCAAACCGTTGAAGACCTTATCGACACCGACAAAAAATTTAAAGGCTACGTTGCCGACATCCAGAAGAAACTTAAAATGAGCTAACCCTCGTTTCAACAATATAAAATGGCTGTATGTAAAACATACGGCCATTTTTTTTGACATAATGAATTGGTTAATAAAATGATATATTTACAAAACCTTTATCTATGTCAATTAAACCAATTAAAGCCTGTCTTGTAGCAATCTCTCTATTTCTACTTTCAAAACCAGTTGAGGCGCAAGTAGCGAAGCCATTTACTTATACATACACTAATAATTTTACCGGCACATTCAACGGTAGCGAAACACTGGTATACCATTTCACTCCGCTTAAAAAAAACGCCGATGGCAGCATGGTTTACGGTTGCAGGCTGATTGGTGTGAAAAAGCGGGACGATGATAGTAAGCGCTTTAATTTAAACACGGATAACATCAGGGAAACTGACTTTAGTAACTCCGGTGTGGTTGAAAAATTGGCACTACTTAATACACCATTTAGGGTAGTGGTAAATAAAAACGGAATTGTTGGTGAGCTTGAAGGGCTTGACAAAATTGCTCAATCAGCCAAAAGTAAATGGGTATTAAAGGAGGATATTTACAAGCAATTCATAGATAATTACAATAGCCTTAAGGCCGGCATACAGCTGCTGTTTTTAAAATTGCCGGATAAAAAAGTAGCCTTTGGTACTGAGTGGGCCACAGATGATAACCAATATAAAGTGGTGGCCATAAAAGGCGCTGTGCTGGATATTGTAGTATCACCGGTAAGTAGCAAGAATTACAAAAGATACGATAGCAGGATTGAGTACAATGACGTTACCGGTTTAATACAAAAGTTAAAAGAGAACTCATTATATATTGAGCCAAACGCACGTCCGGTTTATAAAAATGACGGCGTTCGCACGCTGCAAATAGCCTACAATACTAATATCCCCGCTTTGGACACCGCCTGGATAAATATGGCAGTACGAATGTGCTATTGGAGTGAAGCATTGAAATCAGGAACTAAAAATGATTCGACAAAAACTTTTGCCTTCTTTAAGCAGTATGATCCATTATTTAAAAATGATGCCTATTACTGTAATGCTAAATTGAGCGCTATACAAGGGCTTGATTTAGAGAAAAGCTATGAGCTTTATGATAGCGTGCTCATGCGAAGCCCAAATCACATTATTAATCCTATGGGCGTTCATTTTTTTAATAAACTGGGGAATTCTTTAACGCAATCGCCGGATTCAACTTACAATATCATCAAATACTTTCATGTTAATCCGTCGTTTGGTAGTTGGATGCAACAGTCGTTAGCACAAAGTTATTTGGATGATTTCTCAGAAGAGGATTTCAGGAAAGCTATGCGCGAACGTAAGGTAAGTGATGCAGAAACCGAAAAGATGATCTCTGATCATAAAAGGAAAGCATTAAATGCCCTGCAGCTGATCGAGATGATGAACGCCTCCAAGCTTTCCGGCGTTAGCCAAAAAAGCAAAGGGCTATACATTTGGGTTAAAGCGAAAGCCCAACCGAATTATAAAAAGCAATTATTAAATGCTGCCCGATCATTTGAGAATATGGATGATGCCACCACCAAAGCAAGCAACGGCGGCAGGTATGCCATGCTCATATATAATATGCTGTATGTGGCAGATGAGAAAGCGGCGGCGAACACTTTATTGAATAAAACCATCGCAAAACTCGAAAAATACACTGCCGATACCCTTAATAACGACAGGTACGCGCACCAAAACCTGCTTGCCCACGCCTACTACCTGAAATACACGGCAGCCAAACCGGCCGACTCGGTGAAAGCTTTACAATACCTGGCGAAGGCGGCGCAGTACTCGCCAAAAAGTAATAAGGAAAAGGCCTATGCCAGTTTTTATGACCGGGTATTCCTTAAATCGCAGGAGAGTTACCGCGAGGAATTTATTGACCGATTGTTTAAAACCGGGGATGAGCAGCAAGCGCTGGCTATTTTTGCTGAACACGTAAACGTAAACCCGGAGCGATTAGACGAAATGGAGAAGATATATGCCGCCAAATACCCAGATAGAACATTTAAAACATTCTTCGCGAGTAACGTGGTAAGCACCTGGCAGCAAGCGCCTGATTTTGTGTTGAAGGACATTGAGGGTAAAGAGCATAAACTAAACACCTATCGCGACAAGTGGCTGGTGCTTGATTTTTGGGGAACCTGGTGTGGCCCATGCCGCGAGGAGATGCCGCGGGTAAATAAATTCAACGATGATATAAATAAAGGTGAATACGCCGGTGTTAACTTTTTAAGTATAGCTTGTAACGACACGCAGGACAAAGTAAAAGCATATTTAGCTGAAAATAAATTCACCATTCCGGTACTGATGTCAGATCGTGAAGTAGAAAAAACATACAAGATCAGGGGCTATCCATCAAAGATTCTGATATCGCCTGATGGCAAAATGATCAACATTAATTTTGGCGCCGACTGGCTTGCTATTTTAAAGAAGTTTAACCAGCTTTATGCATCAAACTAATTATATGCGTAAACTTTTTACCCTGTGCCTGCTAATGATCTTGGCGGGGCAGGCCTTCAGTCAGCAAACAGAAAACGAAGCGGTGAAAAAAACCATCAATACTTTATTTGCCGCAATGAAGAAAGGCGACAGCACGCTGTTACGCACCGTATTTCATAAGGATTTGGTTTTGCAAACGGTAGCCAATAAAAAGGATGGTAGTAAGGTGTTATTGACGGAAAAACCCATTGAGTTTTTAAAAGCCGTGGGCACGCCGCATACCGATGTATGGGATGAGCGCATCACCTTTGGCGACATTAAGATTGACGATAACCTGGCCAGCGTATGGACGCCATACAAATTTTATGTGAGCGATAAGTTCAGCCATTGCGGCGTTAACTTTTTTCAGTTGATGAAAACCGCCGACGGCTGGAAGGTAATCTACATTGTGGATACCCGTCGTAAGGATAACTGCCCGGAATAGTTATTTCAACTCTCCGAGCTTCATCAACGCGTAAAACAAGGCGGTGCAATGTAGTGCCTGGGTTATTTTGCCGTCGGCCAGTAGTTGTTTAACTTCGGCTATGGTATGTTCGGTAACTACAAGTTCTTCGTGCTCGTCCAGGTGCTGTTCCTGTACTTTTTTACCACCGCGTGCCAGGTAACAAAATGTTTTGTTGTTTGATGTAGCCGGGTTGGGGTAGGTAGTGGTTACCAGTTCAATATCATCAAACTGATAACCGGTTTCTTCCAGCAGTTCGCGGCGCATGCCCGCTATCGGTTCCTCGCCCTCGTCAATAACGCCGCCCGGTATTTCCAGCGAAACTACTTTTGCCGCATGGCGGTATTGTGTTACCAAAAGCACTTTGTTGTCTTCGGTTATAGCAACGGCATTTGCCCAATCAGGGTATTCAAGCACATAGTATTGTTCAACTACGCGGCCATCGGGCATTTCACATTTGTCGCTGCGCAGGGTAGCCCATGGGCCTTTATGCAGATAGGTTGATTCGCAAACTTTCCAGTTAAGATTTTTCATGTACAGACGATTTTATAGCACATTTATTTAATAACATAGCAAAAGTTATTTGCCACGTTGGGAAAATAATAAAAATGGTAAAAGAAAATACTTTGTAATGAGTCGTCTTAAACAAATAATAGCTCATCGCAGAAGGGATACTTGTGATCAAGCCGAATATCATCATGATAAAGAGCATTCTTTTGAGATGATAATTCCGATCTATAATAAAATAATAAGATAAAAAGAGTAGTATCGATCCAATTGTGCTTGCCGACATTAACCTTAGAATAAACCAAAGCGAATCATCTTTCAAATTTAGCATAAAGAAGCACCCAATATAAATGATTGTAGATGCCCAAATAATCAATCCAGGGGAATATATACTTTTATCATTTAAACTCAATACAATGCCGTAGCAAAATCCTGGTATCAGAATAGCAAAAAACAAAAATACACTTGCTGCCTTTAGGCATAGCAATAATACGCTAATTATAAAAAGGAACAATCCGGAGAAAACGGAGTGTTTAATCAGATCGACTTTTAGTAATTGCATCAACTATGACAGAGGGTGTTTAAAATTGCCAAATGGTTAAACAACTACAGCTTAATTTAAGTTTACCAACTGCCGCTACTGCCGCCACCGCCAAAACTGCCGCCGCCAAATCCGCCGAAACCACCACCGCCGGAGCTGCCTCCGCCGCCGGAGAAACCACCCCAGCCACCGCCGCCACGTCCACTGTTACCCAACATATTGCCAGCCAGGAACCACCAGAACGGATCGGCGCCGCCTCGACGGTCGATAATACGTCCACCACCGCCGCCGCCGCCACGCCTGCTGATAATTATTACGATGATAACGGTTACGATTATGCCAATCAAAACACCGGCTCCCGAACCGCCTTTATCTCTCTTTTTCGGTTTTGCTTCGGCTTTGTATTCGCCTTTGGTGTATTTGATGATCTGATCGACACCGGCATTCAGGCCGCCGTAAAAATCACCCTCACGAAAGCGTGGGTTTATATCGTTTTCACGTATTTGCCGGGTAACCGCATCTGGCAAAGCGCCTTCAACACCGTAGCCGGTTTGTATGGTAAGCTTACGGTCATCCTTGGCAACCAGTATTAAAACGCCGTTGTTCTTATCTTTCTGGCCAATACCCCAGGCTCTGCCAAGTTTAATAGCATACTCGCCAATGTCATACTCGCCAACGGAACGCATCATGACGATGGCAATCTGCGTAGATGTGGAATCATCAAAGGCTACCAGTTTATCTTCCAGGCGCTGCTTATCCTCAGCGCTGAGCGTGTTGGTATAGTCAGTAACAAGGGTAGTTGATTTTGGAGGTAATTCCTGTCCGAAACCTGCCATTGCGGCCAGGCTTAAGCAAAAGAGTAATATATATTTTTTAAACATCTTGATAGTTTAATCGCCGTTCATTTGAACAATATCATCTGGCAGTTCATTACTGTCTCCATCCGTAAACGGAAAGAATTTTTTAAGTTGCTGCCCCGCCATGCCAATACCGGTGATAATGCCCTCGGCAAGGTTTCCATACTTAAATTCGGCCAGCATTTTTTCTTTTGTCGAGTCCCAGAAATCAGCAGGAACAACCCGGTTTATACCCGCATCGCCAATAATAGCAAACTTACGGTCAACTGTGGCCAGATAAATAAGTACGCCGTTACGCAGCTTGGTTTTATCCATGTTTAACTGGTAAAAGTATTTGGCAGCTCGGTCAAGCACATCTTCGCTGCATTTTTTTTCAATACAGATGCGTATCTCACCCGAGGTAGCCCTCTCGGCCTCTTCAATGGCCTTTTGTATGCGCTGCTGTTCCTCGTCGTTAAATATGTTCATGCAGATAATTATTGATTTAATGAATTATTGGGGGATTGATTTTATAACGTCATTATTCAATTCAATCCCCCATCGGAGAAATCACTCGAAAAATTAGTGAAATCAATATCTCAAATTAAAACTCAACCTTTGGCGCTTTATCTGCACCGGCTTCAGCGGTAAAGTATCCCTTCTCGCTAAAACCAAACATTTTGGCAGTCAAGTTAGCCGGGAAAGCCCTGATCTTACTGTTGTAATCCTGCACAGCCTGGTTAAAATCTAAGCGGGCAACATTAATACGGTTTTCGGTACCTTCAAGTTGAACCTGCAGATCTTTAAAATTTTCGTTGGCTTTAAGATCCGGGTAGTTTTCAGTTACCGATAATAAACGGCCTAACGCGGCGCTTAGTTCCCCCTGGGCAGCCTGATATGCTTTTATTGATTCAGGAGTAAGTTTTGTAGGATCAACCTGTACTGATGTTGCTTTTGCGCGCGCCTCGGTAACGGCAGTAAGCGTTCCTTTTTCAAAATTGGCTGCACCTTTAACCGTATTTACCAGGTTCGGTATCAAATCGGCACGGCGTTGATACTGGCTTTGTACCGCACCCCACTTACTTTTAACATTTTCGTCAAGTTTAACCATGCTATTGTAGCTGCATGAGCTTAACGACATGGCCGCTACTAAAATAAGTATAACAGAAAATAGCTTTTTCATTGTGTAGTTTTTGTTGTGAATTTACAAATTAGATAACAAACTGCATACCGATGTTACAAAAGCGCATTTTAATGACAGTTTGGCAAAAAATGCGCTGATAAGGCTTCATAGTTTATTAAAGTTGCATATTTTACGTTACATTAGCCAAATATTAGGACAACGTCGATTTAAATGAAAAAACGATTTACCATCTTGCTGATGCTGCTATCCCTCGGCACATTTGCGCAAAAAAAAGATGCTTCATTAGTGCAATACGTTAAGCCCATTATCGGCACCCAACGTATGGGCCACACCTATCCCGGAGCTACGGTGCCTTTTGGTATGGTGCAGTTAAGCCCTGAAACAGATACGGTTAGCTATGAGCTGAACGGAAAATATAACCCCGACGTTTATAAGTATTGCGCCGGTTACCAGTATGATGATAAAACGATAGTAGGCTTCAGCCATACCCATTTCAGCGGTACAGGCCACTCAGATTTAGGCGACTTTTTAATTATGCCTACTGTTGGCCAGCTTAAATTGAACCCCGGCACGGCCGATAAACCGGGCAGCGGTTACCGCTCAGCTTTTTCACATCAAAATGAAACTGCGGAAGCTAATTATTACAAGGTAAAACTGGATGCCAGCAACATTACCGCCGAGATGACCACCAGCACCCGTGTAGGTTTTCACCAGTATACATTCCCTAAGTCTGATCAATCGCATATCATCCTTGACCTAATGGCTGGGATCTACAACTATCCTGACAAACCGGTATGGACGTATGTTAAAGTGATTAACGATAGTTTGATAGTAGGTTACCGCCAAACCAATGGCTGGGCACGTACCCGCACGCTTTATTTCGCCATGGCTTTTTCAAAGCCATTTAAACAACACGGCTTTAAAAAATACGATGCACGCCAGGTATACGGTGGTTTCTGGGGCAAATTCAATCAAAGCAAAAATTTCCCGGAGATAGCCGGTAAGCAAATACGCGCTTATTTTGACTTTGATACCCAGGAAGGCGAAAAGATTAAGATTAAGTTCGCATTATCACCGGTTAGCATGGACGGTGCTTTGAACAACATGAAAGCCGAAGTACCGGGTTGGGATTTTGACAAGGTAAAGCGAGATGGCCAGAAACAATGGGAAGATGAACTGCATCGCATTACTATTGATGGTGACCTGACCACCAAGCAAAACTTTTATACCTCGATGTACCATACCATGATCAACCCGACCATTTATATGGATGTGGATGGCCAGTACAAAGGTTTAGATCAGAATGTGCATAAGGCCGAGGGTTTTACTAATTACACCACCTTTTCGCTATGGGATACCTACCGTGCGCTGCACCCGCTGTTCAACATCATTCACCCGGAGCGTAATGCCGACATGGTGAAATCAATGCTGGCGCATTTTGATCAGAGTCCGGAGCGTATGCTGCCGGTATGGTCAAACTCAGCAAACGAGAACTGGTGTATGAGTGGTTACCATTCCGTATCAGTAATTGCTGATGCCGTGGTAAAAGGTAACGCACCATTTGATGCCAATAAGGCGCTCGACGCTTGCGTGGCTACTGCCCGTAAACGCAGCTATGAAGGTATTGGCGAATATATCGATCACGGTTACATCCCTAATGAGCGTTCGGGTATATCGGTATCATCAACGGTAGAGTATGCTTATGATGACTGGGCTATAGCGCAAATGGCGAAAAAGTTAGGACGTAATGATATCTATGAGGAATTTATCAAACGCTCACAAAACTATAAAAATGTGTATGATGCCAGCATCGGCTTTATGCGCCCGAAGAATATTGATGGTACCTTCCGCAAAGAGTTTGATCCGCTGAGCACGCATAACGCCGGCTTTATTGAAGGGAACTCGTGGAACTACAGCTTGTTTGCACCGCAGGATCCTGAAGGACTAATAAAATTGATGGGCGGCGAAACCCGTTTCGTACGTTACCTGGACTCATTGTTTACCATGCATTTGCCTGATAAATATTTTGCTGAAACAGAAGATATTACCCGCGACGGCATCATTGGCAACTATGTGCATGGTAATGAACCATCGCACCACGTAGCATACCTGTATAACTGGACAAGCAAGCCCTGGAAAACACAGGAACGTGTACGTATGATATTACCGCTGATGTATAAACCAACGCCTGATGGTTTGGGTGGCAATGATGATACCGGCCAAATGAGCGCCTGGTATATATTCACTACATTAGGTTTTTACCCGGTTGCTCCTGGTAGCGATCAGTTTTCTATCGGTAGCCCGGCAGTGAATGGCGCTGAAGTAAAAGTTGGCAAGGGCAGAACATTTAAGATCACGGTGAAAAACCAGGGACCTAAAAACGTTTATGTGCAAAAGATAGAACTGAACGGCAAGCCTTATAATAGTCTGTCGCTATCAAATGCTGATATTATGAAGGGTGGAAACATCACCTATTATATGAGCAGCAAACACAAATAGTAGCAAGCGCAGAGGTTTGTGATTATCCTCTGTTAATTATGATAACAAATTCAACAGCATTGCCCATGCAGCGTTTTAGCTCGCAAGGCAATGCTGTTCTGCTTTTGTAAGCAGGTTGATCCTGTTTTTCAATATAGTTCGGGCGCGATGCAGGGTAGTGCGTGATAATAATTCGCTTACGCCAAGGGTATTGCTTATCTCCTGGTGCGAGTAGCCTTCAATAGCATACATGTTAAATACAGAGCGGTAGGTTGCCGGTAATTCCTGTATCATGTTCATCAACTCGGCGGTTTCCAGGCGGTTACTGTTGTAACTGCTGCCGGTTTTGTAAGCATCGGTAGCACTGAAATCATCCACCAAAACCATTGGCTTAAGTTTGCGGTAGCGCGATATGGCGGCATGTACCATAATGCGGCGAATCCAGCCTTCCAGGCTGCCCTCGCCACGAAAGTTGTGCTTGTTTTTAAACAGCTTGATAAAGCCTTCCTGTAAAATATCCTGGGCCTCATCCTTATCCTGCGCGTAGCGCATGCATACGCTCAGCATTTTAGGGGCCATTAATTTATATAATAGTTCTTGCTCGCGGCGGTTGTTGTTCAGGCATCCATCCCATATTTGGTTCAAGCGATTTTCGGCGGTTTTCATTGTGATATTTATTTGAACCCTATATGCCAAAATAGATGCCTTTGTTGTAAGCATCTGTAAATCAAATAATTTAATTTATTTTGATTTGTCTCACTGTTCGATAACGGACGTTCAATGTACCGCAGCGGACAATTTTTAATGCCGATTAATTAACTTTGGACCATCCGGGATAAAAACCCGGCGCAAAGCATGGTTAAAGAAGTTGAAATTGTATGCCCGCCCGGGCAGCATGAGGATGAAACGGTTATTAAAGAACTCGCATCCGCATCCCTTAAAATTCCAGTAAAAAAAATAAACGGTGTAAAAATCGTTAAGCGCTCTATTGATGCGCGCGGCCGACGTGTGGTTTACCGTATGCAGGTGCAGGTGTTTATTGACGAAGCATTCAAAACCGATCATTATACGATTGACTATCCTAACGTGAGCACGGCTAAGCCGGTTATTATAGTTGGTGCAGGCCCCGCCGGGATATTTGCCGCGTTGCAATGTATCGAGTTAGGTATAAAGCCCATTATTATTGAGCGTGGCAAGGACGTGAAGCAGCGCCGCCGCGATCTGGCCAATATCAACAAGCAGGGTTTAGTAAATACCGAATCAAACTATTGCTTTGGCGAGGGCGGGGCAGGCACTTATTCGGACGGTAAGCTCTATACCCGCAGTACCAAGCGCGGTAATGTTAACCAGGTGCTTAAAGCCTTTGTGGCACACGGTGCCGATGAAGATATTTTGGTAGATGCCCGGCCGCATATTGGTACCAACAAGCTGCCGCAGATCATCACCACCATGCGCGAAACTATTTTGAATGCCGGTGGTGAGGTGCATTTTAATAAAAAGGTAACCTCATTATTGGTATCCTTTGATAAAATCAGGGGCGTTGAGTTGCAAAGCGGGGAAAAGATGGAGGCCGGGGCGGTGATATTAGCTACGGGCCATTCGGCGCGTGATGTTTTTGAGATGCTGCACCGTCAGGATATATTGATAGAGGCCAAGCCTTTCGCATTGGGTGTACGCATTGAGCATCCGCAGGAAATTATTGACCGGGCGCAATATCACTGCGATGTACGCGGGCCATACTTGCCTCCATCATACTACAGTTTGGTGGAGCAGGTAGATAGCCGGGGTGTATTCTCGTTCTGTATGTGCCCCGGTGGTATAATCGCCCCATGTTCAACAGATGTGGATGAGATTGTGGTGAATGGCTGGAGTCCGTCAAAACGTAATAACCCGTATGCCAACTCGGGCACGGTAGTACAAATAAACCTGGAAGATGTGCAGGGCAGCGATACCGACCCTTTTAAAATGCTGCGCTTTCAGCAACAGGTAGAGCAGGCGGCATTCCGTGCAGGCGGCGGTAAGCTGGTGGCCCCGGCACAGCGCATGGTTGATTTTTTTGAAGGGCGATTATCTGTCGATCTGCCGCAGAACTCTTACCTACCTGGTACCAAAAGCGTGCAGTTAAAAGAAGTTTTACCCGGCTGGATAAGTGAGCGGCTGCGCAAAGCCATGCCCGTGTTCGGTAAAAAAATGAAGGGGTATTATACCAATGAGGCTATTTTAGTAGGAGTAGAATCACGCACATCATCACCGGTGAAGATACCCAGGGATAAGGAAACCTTACAGCATCCCCAAATTGTAGGCTTATACCCATGCGGTGAAGGCGCAGGTTATGCGGGTGGCATTATATCAGCAGCTATTGATGGTATAAACTGTGCAGTGGCGGCAGCAAAAAATCTGTAAAAGCCACAACCTATTTACGGGTCAGTAGTTTAATAGTGTGTATGACTACCGCTGAAAAAATTTCGCAGGAATTAGAAAAGGTACTGACCGGTGATGCCTGGTACGGGCCGCCGGTGTATGAAACCATTGATAAAATCAGCTTTGATATCGCTTACGAGCGGCCTGCCAACGGTGCGCATACCATTGCTGAAATTGTACTGCACATGCTCGGCTGGACCTTGGAAGTTGCTGAACGAATGAGCGGAAGTAAAGCCGGCTTGCCATCCGCAGGTGACTGGCCCGATCCCGGTGCGCCTGACGAAGAAAGATGGAAAACCATAATTGACGATCTGAAACTGGCCAATGTAAGGCTAATCGGCCTGATCCAAAATGTGCCGGAGCAAAAATGGGGTGAGCTCACTAATGATGACCGTAATGAGCCGGGCTTAGGCTCTGGCGTAA
Source organism: Mucilaginibacter roseus (assembly GCF_021215455.1). GTDB lineage: Bacteria > Bacteroidota > Bacteroidia > Sphingobacteriales > Sphingobacteriaceae > Mucilaginibacter > Mucilaginibacter roseus. The sequence goes on from NZ_JAJPWV010000007.1 coordinate 84,708, forward strand.
ATTATGAGCAATTAATAAATGGATTAATACAGCATCATGTTTATCACGCAGGGCAGATAGGTATTTTAAACCGCATGCTGGGCGGCGTTGTTTAATATTCGGCTAACTCCCGGCAATTTACCCCCGCTGAGTGCAGCAGGTTTTCAATATAACGTGGCGAAATATTGGTAGATACCACCCGTAAAATATTATCACATTCGTCCAGGTCAAAGTTCCAGTCAATAATGGCTGTTAAATTGGCGAGCAGGTTTTGTACCCGGCTTACCTGTGCCTTGCTGGTAACGTTGGTTGCAAATACAAGCACATCCATACAATTGCAGGGGTTAAAATTAAACGGATGGTGTGTCGCCCTGTGGCGAAGTTCTTTCGGTATTGGTTTTAAACCTGTCGTCAAAATTGCTGTCGCGCCTGCCGAACGGGCGCTTGCCCCAGCCGCACATGCGGTTCTCCAGTTCGGTACGGAATTTTTCGCGCTCCTCGGGGCTCATGTTTTTACATTTTTCCATCATGCGGCGGCGTGCCCATGGCGCATTGCCTGGTCCACCTTTGCCACCAAAACCAAAAAGTATCTTGCATAGTATAAATATGCCCATGGCCTGCCAAAAGTTAATAGTGGTTACGTGCAGAATATCAGGCAACAGGTGATTCCATAATTGCATTACCACAAAACTTACTGCTGATATGCAGGCGGCAAAAGCAAGCGGAATAAAAATAAACCTGCCCTTATAAAAAAACTGTTTCATTGTTGTATGTCTTTAATATTGTGTAATCTCTTTATATAATTGATATAAGCGTTTGCGCAGGTGCAGTACCGCGTACCGCTTGCGCGATACCAGCGTTTGTTCCTTTTCGCCGGTCATTTCAACTATTTCGGCAAAGGGCATCCCGTCCAGCTCGTGCCAGGTAAATACCTGTCGCTGTTCTTCGGGCAGCTCCTTAAGCGCTACAAAAAGCTCATCCCAAAAAAGGCTGCGTATGTATTCGCTTTCCGGCGTTTTCGTCTCAGTCAGCAACAAATCTTTAAAGTAACCCATGTCATCGGCGTCATCATCATTATCGGGCACCATATCATCAATCAGGCTTTCTGATTTCTTTTTATGCTTATCGATGATCTTGTTGCGGGCAACCCTGAAAAGCCATGCCCCGGTTTGTTCTATGGGTTCGGCATTTACAACCGCGCTTAGCTGGTACCAAACATCCTGTAGGATATCTTCGGCATCGGCCTCATTTTTTACCCGTTTCCTGATGAAGCCAAACAGCTTGCTGCCATACGACGCCATCGTTTGTATGATGCTGTTTTGTTTCTCCGGGGGCATTATGGTTGTAGCCAGTGTATTCATTGTATAGTAGTGAAGACGAGGCTGCCTTCAAAACATTTTAAACTTTTTCAATTTTTTATTTGATCCAAAGTATGGGCTATTGTAACATAGAATTAAATAAGGAAATAAGATAATATTAATCGCACAAAAAATGCCGGTGCTCAAGCGAACATCGGCATTATATTATTTTTGATGGCCTTTTATTAAAGACCTTTTAACTTGGTGTTTGCTTCGCTTAACACTTTCTTTAATTTTTCTAGATCAGATTTTCCCAGATACGCCTTAGACCTGCTTTCGCCTGATTGGAGTTGAAGCGTCAGGAAGCAATTTACCTTGTCGCTTAAAAACTCGCTGGTATAACCGGTAGTTACGGTAAAACCACCCTCGGCAGAAAAGCAGCAGACTTTTGGATCATTGGTTTGGCGTTTATAATTATCGGTAATCAGGTTATCCACAACTTCTTGCAAGCGCACCAACTCATCCTGGGTAATGGTAGTTTTATATAGCCTTCGCGAATTGCCCGACCCTAAGCGCCCGGAGATGCTTACCGTATTGCCTTCAGCACCGTTTGACTGTACTACAGCGACAGACAGTCCGCGTACCTTGTCAATGTCAAATACCGAGCGCGTTATCCCCGCCGAAGATGACTCCGCAGGATAGATGTTGCTTACAAGCTGAAACGTGTCGCTTTGAGCGATAGCGCTATGGGCAAAAAACAGGATTAAGGCGGTATAAATGGTTTTTCTCATGGTGATAGGCTCTGATTATCACAAACATAGGATTAACTTTTGGCATATGGAAACTTATTAGTTAAAAATTTTACGATTGGTTAAATGATTGTACTCGGTGTATTAAACTGCATCGAAACAATATGACTTAAACAGTCGTTAAATTAACAGTATGGCAAACAAAAAGACATTGATATTGGGGGCTACGCCCGATCCGGGACGATACGCTTACCTGGCTGCTAACCGCTTGGTTAGACATGGGCACAGCATAGTAAACGTTGGCTTAAAAAAGGGAGAGGTAGCTGGTGTAGCCATTGAAAAGCCGGAGCAAATACATCATGATATTGATACCATCACCTTGTATGTAGGCACCAATAACCTGCCGCCGCTTTACGATTATATTTTAGAGACTCATCCGCAGCGCATTATCTTTAATCCGGGAACCGAGAACGGCGAACTGCGCCGCAAAGCCGAAGCGCAGGGCATTGAAACAATATATGCTTGTACGCTGGTAATGTTATCTACGGGGCAATATTAATCAGTTCTGCTTACCTCATCCATCAGCAGTTCCGCTACACAGTTAACGGTTTGATGAATTATATTTTCAGGATCGCCGTCAAATTCACGGCGATGAGGGATATGTTTATCCTTTAATATGATATGTACGAATATTGTGCCTACCGGCTTATCGTCTGTTTCGCTGCCGCCCGCCGTGGTAAGGCCGGTAACTCCCACGTGAATATCCGCCTTAATCAGGTTTTTTAATTTTTCAGCAATTTCCTTAGTCACCTCAGCGGATTCCGGCGTGTATTTTTCAATAATATCCTTTGGCACCTTTAACAGGTATTCTTTAATAGCGGCATCGTAACAAACAATGCCACCTTTAAGTATTTTGCCAGAGTCTGGCGAGAGTGCGAATTCCGAGCATAGCCATCCTGCCGTCGCGCTTTCGGCAAAGGCAATGGTCAATCCTTTTTCGGCAAGCAACTTTCCGCATTCAGTAATCTTTGGTTCAGCCATAGCAGTAAATTATTTGCCTGTTTCCATATGCGGGGCATCCACCGGTTTTGATTCCGGCGATCCCTTTTGGCGTAAAAAAATGGTGAGTATAACTATTGAGGCAACCGATAAAAATTCACTCTGCCAGTTCTGAAACGTTTCGAACCAAAAAAGCGGTTCGGTAACAAATTGGCCCAGGGTTTCGGTTGGCAAGCCCTTTAAAATTTGCTGCTCATTGTTATCCTGCCAGCTGCCGTACAAATGCAATCCCCAGCTAACAAAAAATAGAATAAAAAACGCGATGGATAGCGAATTGCTATACAGTTTGAGCATAAAGCCACCCTTGTTCACCGGAGCCGGGGCGTCAGGGCCGGGTACCGGTTCACGATCAACCTCTTCAGGCTCATCAATTTTTTTTGATTCTGCCGATCCTCGCTGCCTAAGGCCAACCGTAAGCAACACGTACAGCGCCATCTGCAAAAATTCACTCTGAAAGTTTTCAAACGTAGCTGAAATAAAATGCCCGGAATGCAGGTAGACAGCAAAAGCTTCCGGATGCCCGCCATCTTCTAATAATTCCTTGTTGTTTTCTTTCCAGCCTGTAAAGGCCTGTGCAACCAGGGTAATTAAAAACAGTGATACGAAAACTATGCTCAGGCTATTACGATAAAAAAAGCCACGCTTTTTCATTCTTAAACGGTTATATGGAATGATAACCGCTTAATTCCTGAAATGTTTAATGAGTTTTCTTTCTAAGAAAAAATTCTCTTCTAATTTTAGATGGGTAGTGCCGACAATATCCTCAATTCTTTGGGGTAATAATTATTTACCCGGTTAGGCAAAAGTTTAGCCCAGCCTAAAGCCAGTCCCTCATAGCTCATTAAACTCCAGCCTTTGTCGGCTGTGCTTAAAACCAGATTATCTTTACGCAGGTACGCAATGGCTTCGTCGTATTTAAGCGGAATTTGCAAAACGGCATCCTTATTAATAATAACACTTAAAGCAAGCTCATGATCGGGCACAAGGTCGCGCCCGGCAATTTTACCAATGCGTACGCCTGATTTTTTTATATAAAGGTGCTTGTGTAATGTATTCAGGCTTTCGTGGTGATGCTTATCAATAGCCAGCCAGTCATCAGCCACCTTTAAATAATAGTAGTTGTCGGCATCCTTTATATACTCTTTTACCAGTGCAATTTCTTTAATCGGTAACTTTTGTTGCCCGCTATTTTTATGTGCCGGTAATGTGCCGCTATCATTTGTTTTTTTCAGGCAAGCGGCAAAAAGTCCCTCACCTAATATTTTACCGGGATAAAATCTATAACCATAAGCCCCCTTTTTTGGCGATTGACTGGTGGTGATGTTCCAATCAGGTTGCACAGGAATGTTAATGCTCTCCATTGCAAATTCAGTGCAAAGCCAGTCAAGCACATCTTCATTTTCCTGGTGCGAGTAGGAGCAGGTGGAATATATGAGGTATCCGTCCTCTTTCAATGCCGGGTAAATATCGGCCAGTATACGCTGCTGCCGCTGATGGCAAAGCTCCACATTAGCTTGGCTCCACTCTTCCATTGCCGAACCATCCTTACGAAACATGCCGGAGCCTGAGCAAGGCGCATCAACCAATATAATATCAAAAAAACCTTTCAGGCGTGTAAAGTCGCGCGGGTCGTTGTTAGTAACAATGCTGTTGGCCGTACCCCAGCGGGTAAGGTTATCAGCTAATATAGGTACACGTGTTTTGATGATCTCGTTCGCTACCAGCAAGTCGGTATTATTAAGCAGCGAATTGAGTAAAGTGCTTTTACCGCCGGGTGCGGCACACAGGTCGAGTACTTTTACGGGTTCACCATCGGGCTTAACACAATTAAATATATGGCCGATGAACATTGACGATGCCTCCTGTACATAATAAGCACCGGCATGAAAGAGCGGATCAAAGGTGAAAGATGGGCGTTTTTCCAGGTAAAAACCTTCATTACACCACGGAACCGGCGCGCCTTTTTGGGTATCGGACGGTTTAAATGGATTTAATCTGATAGATACCAGGGCTTCATTTTGGTGTGCCTCAACAAAACTTTGCTCATCAAAACCAGGCTCAGAATGTAAAGAATCGATAAAAAGGGGTGGAAAAACAGCGTTGCTCATATATAAACAAAGATATAAAACTATCCTTCAACCCATCCTGTGACTATTTTTAAAGGATTGCGGGTAGCATTAATTGTTTATTTTCAATTGGTTATGAAATTGTTTTAAAAAAGTGAAAAATTGTTTGGTTGATGGTGGTATTTCTGCCTACATTTGTGACCGCTTTGAAAGTAAGGCGAACGTTATTTGAAACATAGGTCAGCAATATAAAGCGAGAAAAACTTTAAATTTTTTCTTGTGAGAATGAAACAGAAAACA
>NZ_JAJPWV010000008.1 GCF_021215455.1 Mucilaginibacter roseus
ATTAACCGATTTTTGTATGTTAGCGACAACTTTAGCACATACATGAAAAAAGCTTACTTTTTCCTTATCGCGTTAGCAATCACTTTCACGGCCTGCAAAAAAGGTGTTGATGATTTTCCGGACACGCCAAACACCGGAAACATACCCGGCGGAGCTGTTAATGCAGCCTATCAACCTTTTGGTGCAGGCGCAAAATGGGTATATCACGCTACAGCCGGCATTGGTGACTTTGTTACGGAAGATACCCGTACTACCACATTAAACGGCAAATCAAAAAAAATAGACGGTCTGGTTTATTACGAGGGAACAACCACCAGTTCCACAAGCACTGTTAGCGGATATATTGGTTACAATAACGGCATTTACGCTCAACAAGTTGAGATTGCTGCAATAGGACTAAACTCCATTATGCCAATTTATAACGACCGTAAAAATATTGGTGAAAGCTATCTGCAAACATTTACCTATGTAAGCGAAGGCCAAACTGTTAACGCGCGCTTTAATGTCGAGCTGCTCGAAAAAGGCATAAGCAAAACCGTGCGCGGCAAAGTTTATGATGATGTTGTGCATACCCGCATAAAGCTTGAGGTAAACTTTGGTAATGATTGGGTATCCTACAGTGCGAATGACATTTACCTCGCCAAAGGTATAGGTATTATTTATGCCACAGCATCCGCTTTTGATATGGAAATTGATAAAATGGAGCTGGTAAGCTATACGCCAGGCAAATAATTTAAACCGGCTTATTTAACAAAGCGGAACGAAAGTCACATCGTTCCGCTTTTTTTTGCAGATTTTTTTCGCCACAATTCAATACACTAAGCTAATGTTTGATCGGTCAAAAAAAACCTGTCGTAATATTGTACCACACGCACGTTACATGCCGGCGAACCACTTTACACTAAGCAAAAATTTGTATAATATTTTTGTTACACAGCTGTAACGTTCCCCAATAAATATCCGTCAAGGTCTTTCAAAACGGCCACTATGCTGCAGAGGTACCCTGCAACTAATGTGGTAAACCAAAAACATTTATCAAATAATAACAGCCTGTATGGGCAATTTAAATTCAATCACAATGAAAAAAACTCTCTATACCCTTTTAGCTATAAGCGCTCTATTATTAGCATCATGCAAAAAAGATAACGACGACAATAATCCCGGTGGCGGCTCAAACACCTACCAGCCCTTCACCGCCGGGTCAGAATGGAAATACCGTACTGAAATAGACCTTGGCGAAGGCGCTCCATTGGTTGACACGAGCGTTAACACCATGACCGCCCAAACCAAAACCATCAACAACAAAAAGTATTACGTAGCTAAATCTGTGGATGATGAAGGCACTGAAGAAACTTACCTTGGCCTGAACAACAATGTGTACAGCACCATTATTAGTGATGAACTTGCAGGCAAGGATCTGGAATTTGCTTACCTGAACGAATCAAAGGCCGTTAATGAAAGTTGGGAAACGCTGTTTACTATCGATGACGAGGACGGTGACATAGAGGCACGCCTGAAAACCACCATTAAGGAAAAAAGCATTACAAAAACGGTTTTAGGCAAAAGCTACAACAACGTGATACATACCATAGTTGAAACCGGCTTTAAGATTAATAACAATTGGGTAACAGTAGCACAAATGGATTTTTACATTGCCAAAGGCATTGGTATGATTGCTACTTACGGTGGTGTAAACGGTAACATCTCTGCTAAAACAGAGCTGATGAGCTATAATATTAAATAACCATTCGCCATCTATCTATAAAACAAACGGAGTTGCTTATATACGGCAACTCCGTTTGTTATTTATCTGCCAGGGGCAAGCAACAGCCTCACTATTTTATTAAATATTTCGGTGTTTTGATATGTCCCGATAAATTCATTTGCATTTGGTCCGTAGGCAAACACCGGTACGTTGACACTGGTGTGGTCATTAGTACTAAAGCTGCCCAGCACCCTGCCCTCAGCGGTTGAAGCATCCAGCAAGCTGAGTCCACCGGTTTCATGATCGGCAGTTATTATCACCAGTGTTTCGCCGTTTTGATCGCCAAATTTAAGTGCCTCGCCAACGGTACGGTCAAAGTCGAGCATTTCGGTAATCAGAAAAGGCAGATCATTAGCATGGCCGCCATGATCTATCTGCGCGCCCTCGGCCATAATAAAAAAGCCGTTTTTATTGGTTGATAGCAGCCTGATGGTTTCCTTAAGCGATTGCGCCAGCATATCGCCACGGCCCTTTATTACAGGGTGGGTTGCAGCATCGCTTAACAGCACCAGTTGTTTGCCTTGCTTTTGCTGCTGCAATGCCGTAAGCGTAGTATCAACGGTATATCCTTTAGCTTTCAGCTTTTGCATCAACCCGGCATCCGGGTTATTGAAAAAACTCTTTTGGTTTGATCCTATCAGTACATCAACATTACTCGTCAGTAAATCGGCAGCTATGGCGGTAGAATTAGTACGCTCGGTATTGTGCGCGTAGAAGGCAGCTGGGGTAGCATCGGTAATATCTGCACAGCTGATAATGCCGCTTTTTATCTTTTTGGTGGCCAGCGTATCAGGTATACGCGTCAGTTGTGCTCCTGCCGGATCGATGCTGATATAACGGTTATTGGTTTTGTGGCCGGTTGCCATGGCTGTTGCACCCGCCGCGGAGTCGGTATTATCAGAATTAGCTGCTCGCGTTTGCGAAAATCCACTAAAACGGCATTGCAGAAGATTTAACTGCCCGTGGTTTGCTGTGAGCCCGGCCTGAATTTGCGCCAGCCCCATACCATCACCAATAAGCAGGATGATATTTTTTACCGGCTTTTTCAACCCATCGGTTTTATATGTTGGCGTGTATATTGGGTGAGGTTTTGGGTTAATAAATTCCAGTTTGTAACGATTGGCCAAAAAATCATGCAATTGCTGCGAATGATCAGTGTTGATCCAATCCGCACCAAGTTTTTGTAGTTGAATCCAGGTGTTAGGGCTATCCTGCGTTGCCCAAAAGCGGAAAGGTTTGCCTTTGCTGTGGGCATTATTAATCAGCGTAGCAAGTTTGAGTGAATCAGGCCCGATCAAAACGCCTTTGCCATTCCATTGTGTATAGTTGCCTAAGTCGTCGCTTATCATGGCCACATGTTTTAGCTGCGCATCGGTATAACTAATATTAGGCCTACCGTCAAAGTAAATATAAGCCGGGAATTGATCAAACGCTGCCGGCGCAGGCATGTCGCCACTCAACACGATCTTTACAGTATTCTTACCTCCCTGAAAAATATCCTTAAAAGGCTCGAGTTCTTTGATTAACGCCGGTATTACATGCGCTTTATCTTCCTTGATATCAACCACCAACTGTAGGTGCAGGGCTGAATCAGCATAAGGGCGACCGCCGTTTTTTCGGAACAGTGCGGCAAGCGGCTTTAAGTAAAGTTGAGTAAGTGTGCGGCTCTCTTCAATCTCCTTGCGTTCGTGCGCAACATATAATTTGTTGTTCAGGTAGAAAACATCTGCCTCTATAGAACCGGCCTGGGCATAGTACGCCTGCAAAAAAGGGATATTCTGCTTATAATCATTATGGCTATGCGCTTTGTTAATAGCCACGTTTTGAGCAAAAGAAGTTACGGCAATCAGTAACGAAACAACTGAAACAAGCGCCGAACGTTTTAGGGCAGAATACTTCATAACAATTGGCTAAGCTATATTATGAAAGTAAAGTGATTGTTAGCTTTTAATAAACTAACAATCACTTTATGGAGGTTACCGTTACAGGTTGCGCAATTTAATATTGCGGAAGCTTACTGAATTGCCATGATCCTGTAGCAGGATGTGCCCCTCCGGCGCTTCGCCAAAGTTTGGCCATACTTTGTATTTACTGATGGCTACCAGGTCTTTAAATTCCTTTGAGCCACGATCATACTCCAGCACCTTAACACCATTCAGGTAATGCTCCACATGGTTGTTAGGGTAAACCACTACCCTGCCAATATTCCACTGGCCGATGGCGTGTGTAAACCGTGGCTGCTTTTTGGCTGTAATCAAATCATATAACGATGCCAGCGTGCGGTTACCGTCGCGCCCTAATTTAGCATCCGGGTGGCGCACATCATCCAGCACCTGGTACTCCAGGCCGATAGCCGAGCCTTGTGTTTTTTCGCCAAGCGTAACAAAATACTTCACCCCGCTGTTAGCGCCTTCGGTAAGCCTGAACTCGAAAGAAAGGTCAAAGGCCTTGTATTGCCCATCGCTTACAATATCACCACCATTAGTTGATTCTGCCCCGTTTGATGGCTCCACGCTGATTAGTCCGTTACTGATGTTCCAGCCCTTTGCCGGAAATTTATCACTGCGGGCACTGTGCCAGCCGGTACTGGTTTTACCATCAAACAACAGCTGCCAGCCGCTTTGCTTTTCAAATGCCGACAGGCTATTCGGCGTAAGGTTTACCACATAAACATCTTTATTAAAAGGCTCGGGCTTTAAACCCTTTGTTTTTATCTGGATGTTTTTAAACCATATTCTCTTGTCAGCCTCTTCAGGTTTACTTACCGCGTGTACTTGCAGGCCAATAAAACCTTTGGCATCTACGGTATCAATAACATAAGCCATCGGCACGCCGTTGATCCAGGTTTTCATCTGGTTACCAATACATTCTATTTTAATATGGTTGTACTCGCCAACTTTAAAAGCTCCTTTCGCTTTAGCGTTCAAATCCATCGGGTACAGCCAGTCGCGCCTGCCCTCATCATAAACACCACCTGCCCATGCCCTTGGCGATGGGTCAAACTCGCACTGGCGGCCATAAACCTTACCCTTACCGTTGTTGGCCGCGGCATCAAAGTGGCTGCGGGTTTGTACGCCCGAATTACTGATGGCATTCTCTAACTTAGCATCCAGTTCCAGTACAAAATCGCCATACTCCTTTTCAGTAACCAAAAACGTGTTGCCACTGCCGGTAACGGTTGTACCTTGTATAGCGCCGTCAACCACCTTGTAATCGGCAGTGCCGGCAAGGCGCTTCCAGCCTTTAAGGGTTTTGCCATCAAACAGGCTGGTGTAACCTTTTTTTGTTTGTGCTGATGATGCTCCGGCCAGCATGATTGCTGCAATAATAAGCGGCAGTATTTTGCGGTTTGTTTTCATATATTGGTTGATAGAAAATTAAATATACAATACGCCTAGTATTGTATATTAATTGGTTAGCTAAACTTAGTGGTAAATATAGCCAAACAGACTATTTTACGTGTAACATTTTGGCTATTTGCAGCATCTTAACCGGAGTAATTTTAGCCCGACTTTAATTATGTAAAGATTGCAGGGCTTTATTAATATTTTAAATTTGCGTTTTAACAACCTCATTAACATGAAAAAAATGCTGATTGCAGAAGCCCTCCTAATGGCTGCCTGCATTGTACCGGCTGTGGCTCAGCAAAAACCGGCCGACGATCCTAAATTAAAGATCTACCGCGAAACCGTTACTAAAATTAACGACCTGGTGCACACCAAGCTCGACGTGCGGTTTGATTACAAAAAACGTTACCTGTACGGCAAGGAGTGGATTACCCTGAAACCACACTTTTACCCTACCGACAGCCTGCGACTGGATGCTAAAGGGATGGACATCAAAAATATTTCGGTTGTTAAAAACGGCAAAAATGTGCCGCTTAAATTTACTTATGATAGCCTGTCGCTGGCCATTAAATTGGATAAAGTTTATGGTAACAACGAAACCTATATTGTATACCTTGATTATACAGCAAAGCCTGATGAACTGAAAGCCCAGGGCAGCGCCGCCATAAGCGATGCTAAAGGTTTATATTTTATTAACCCTGACGGCACGGAGAAGGATAAGCCAACCCAGATATGGACGCAAGGCGAAACGGAATCATCATCAGCATGGTTCCCTACTATTGACAAGCCGAATCAAAAAACCACCCAGGAGATCAGCATGACGGTACCTGCCAAGTACGTTACCCTATCAAACGGCCGTTTAGCCGCGCAAAAAACTAATACAGACGGCACCCGTACGGATACATGGAAGATGGAGTTGCCGCACTCGCCATACCTGTTTATGATGGCTGTGGGCGATTTCAAGATTTATAAAGATAAATGGCGCGACAAGGAGGTTAACTATTACCTGGAACCAAAGTACGCGCCTTACGCTAAGGAGATTTTCGGCTTTACGCCGGAGACTATGGAGTTCTTCTCCAAAAAATTAGGCGTTGATTATCCCTGGAACAAATACGCGCAGATTGTAGTGCGTGATTACGTGAGCGGCGCCATGGAGAACACCAGCGCTACCCTGCACGGCGAATATGTACAAGGCACTCCGCGTGAGCTGATGGATGCCGGTTACGATGGTGGCCGCAGCACTATAGTACACGAGTTGTTTCACCAATGGTTTGGTGATTATGTTACCGCCGAAAGCTGGAGCAACCTTACGGTGAACGAATCATTTGCCGACTTTAGCGAAACCATGTGGGCCGAGTATAAATACGGCAAAGACGAAGGCGGCGCGCATATTTATGACGACCTGCAAAGCTACCTGCGTAGTGCCGACGCTAAAAACAAAAACCTGGTACGCTTTCATTATCATGATAAAGAGGATGTATTTGATGTGGTTACCTACCAAAAAGGCGGTACTATATTAAACTACCTGCGTAACTATTTGGGCGAGGATGCTTTTTACAAAGGCTTAAGTATCTACCTGAAAACAAACGCCTTTAAGAATGGCGAAGCGCACCAACTACGCCTTGCCCTTGAAGAAGCCAGCGGCCGCGACCTGAACTGGTTTTTTAACGAGTGGTATTTCAACGCCGGCCACCCGGTGCTTGATATTACTTACAAATGGGATGAGGGCACCAAAACCCAAACCGTTTACGTTAACCAAACCCAAACCGGCGATGCCTTTATTTTACCTATAGCGGTTGATGTATACGCCGGCGGTAAAAAAGAACGCCATCAGGTATGGCTGCGTAATAAGGCAGATACCTTAACCTTTAAAGTAGCATCAAAACCTGATTTGGTGAATGTTGACGGTGATAAAGTAGTGCCGACTAAAAAGACAGATAAAAAAACGTTAGAGGAGTTTGCATTCCAGTACGCTAACGCGCCTTTATATGTTGACCGTCGTGAAGCTATTGCCGCGGCAATACCTGCGCAAGGCGATAAAAATGCTCAAAAGATTATTATTGCCGCTTTAAAAGATAAGTATTATGGCCTGCGTATAAAAGCAATTGACGCCGCCAATATGGCGAATGACGATGTACGAAATGCAGCACAACCTATCCTGATGGATATTGCCCGTAACGACAAGGATAATAATGTTAAAGCTGCTGCTATCACCGTATTAGGTAAATTAAAAGCATCAGGCATGATCAAGATTTTCCGCGATGGCGTACAAAGCCAATCGTACGCGGTACAGGGAGCATCATTAAACGCTTTGGCACAACTTGAGCCGGCGGAGGCATTAAAAGTAGCGAAATCTTTAGAGAATGACAGCAAAGGCGCATTAGCTACCGCTATTATGGGCACCTATGCAATTGCCGGCGGCGATGCGGAATGGCCTTACGTGTATGGCAAATACAAAGAAATGGGCATACAAGCTCAGTTTGACTCTGCCCAAGAGTTTGCTGACCTGGCCGGGCGCGTTAAAAACCCTGCTTACGCACAGCAAGGTATTGAGGTGCTAAAAAACATGGGGGTTAAATACAAAAAATATGGCATTGCGCCTTTTGTAATTACTACCATAACCGGTATTAAAACCAAACGTACCGAATTAAAAGATGATGCATCGGTAAAAGCTGCTGATGATGCCATCAAAGCAATAAATGATGCCAAGTAATTAAACCTTACTTGCAACATTAAGTCTAAAGGGTTGTCTTGTAGTAATACAAGCGACCCTTTTTTATTACAAACCGGATTGTTATCATGAAGAAAATTGCTCTTATTGCCCTTTTTTCGGCCGCTTTCAGTTACGCACGTGCGCAGCAACAGGTAGTTATTACGGCTCAGCCTAAAAAGTCTGATCAAAACAAAAGCTATGTACTCCCAACGGATAGTAGCAGAGTAAAATCAAACCTAAATGAGATAGTAGCTGTACAAAGCGGGCCGATCAATAATGATATTATAGTATACAGCCGTATGCCGGTATCAAAAATTCATCCCTACAACAGCAAAATGCCGGTACAAGGTAAAGGCAATAAAATTACAGGTTATAATATGCCGGTAAAAAAAGTACAAATCATTAATCCGGATACCGTGGGCAGGGTGAAGATTACTCCGTAGTTTTCGGAATTAACTTTATGTAGTCCACTATTACCTCTTGTGTTGTAAAACCGGGAGTTACCTGACCAAGATCTGCCGCGTCAACACGCACGTTTCGAATGCTGTATTTACCGCTTTCAGTTTGAACAACCGATGATTTATGCGTAATAATCCAGTTGAAGTTTTTTAGGTTCATATCATATTCAAAAGATATTTCTCCCACCGGAAATAGATCATTCGCCGCATTGCCTGCTACTTTTATAAGTTTACAATAGTCAACTTTTTTTATCACTGGCCTGTATTTTCCCTTTTGCGGGATAATCAGCCAATCCATCAGGTCGCCATTCCCATTAACCGGAAACTCAAAATCCACATAAGCCAGACTATCTACCTCCGTCCTGTAAGTATATAAGTAAGTGGCTGTATACATTTGCAAAATATCCGGGCGACCGTGCTGCCTGAAGTGTTCAACCCGATCAGGATAAACTACCTCAGCGCTTATAAATCTCAGATCGTTAAAGAACGCCTTTCCCGAATAGCTGATTATTGAGTCCTCTACCCTTTTCTTATAAACCAATGCCTTTTCGGGTATTTGTTTGATATCGATGGGCTTACGCAAAACATTCCAATTTGCTGCAGTATCGCCACCAGCGGCAAAAACATAACTTGGCGCATTACCTATATACCGGGCATGGTGCACGGTGGTACGCCAGGAGTTGTTGGTTATGATACTTTTATCGATAGCACATTGAGCCGAGGCTTTAAACCCGTAAAGCGCAACTAACGTGAATAAAAGCCAAATCTTCATTTCAAAAAGATTAAAAATCCTTGTTCAACAATTTCTCTAACTCGGCAAAGCTGATGTTCATTTTTACACGGCCTTGTTTGGCGTATGATATTTCGCCGGTTTCCTCTGATACGATGATCGCTGTTGCCTCGTTGGCTTCGGTAACGCCTATACCTGCACGGTGGCGAAGGCCGAACTGTGCAGGCAGGTCGCTTTTTTCTGTCAGCGGCAAAATACAGCTGGCTGATTTGATCTTGTTCTCGGAGATGATCACCGCACCATCATGCAGTGGACTATGTTTTTGAAATATACTTTCCAGCAAACGCTTAGATATGCGGGCATCCATCATCTCGCAGCTATTTTGGTAAAACTGCTCGTCGTATATCTTTACAATCACAATCAGCGCGCCGGTGCGCGATTGCTTCATGCTTTTGCAGGCATCAATTATAGGCTTAATGCGGATGTAGTTATTCTTTTCAACTGTACTCTTACCAAAAAAATATTGCCACCATGCCCGGTTGCGCTGTAAGGATGCGTTTTTACCCACTAATAACAAAAAGCGCCTTATCTCCTGCTGAAATACCACTACAATAGCAATAATGCCCACATTCATAAAGTTGCCCAGGATGCCGGTAAGCAGCTTCATATCCAGCGCGCGCACTACAAAGTACAGCGCGCATACCACGGCTAAACCAATGAATATATTGGCTGCGATAGTGCCCCGTATCAGGTTGTAAAGCTGGTAAATAATAAAGGCCACCAACAGCACATCCAATACATCAAACACGGTAACCTTTACAAAGCTGAAATCAAATGAGTGCATATACTAAGGTAGTGGAAATATTATGATTACAAATATGACAGGTTTTATGTTGAAGTTAAGCAATAATTGCTTTTGGGCGGTAATTTAATCGCGAGATTACTGAAACTTAACGGCGGAATATTGGTTTTTAGTAAAAAATATTAACCATTAGTATAGTAATTTATGAGTAACAATAACATACCGGACAATAACCATGGCTATAACCGCAGGCGGTTTATTGGAAATGCCGGTAAAACCATTATAGCCTCAGGCATCATCGGCGCATCATTAAATAACGAGGCCGAGGCACAAACACCTACAGGTACCGGCAGCAAAAAAACCAGCGACGCCATAAAGGTTGAATTACCGCCCATCCACGCACCAAGCGAAAAGCAAGATAAATGGCCGGCCATTTCACCACCTGCAAAACGGGTTGGCTATGCCCTGGTTGGTTTGGGCAACCTAACCCTTGGCGAATTGCTGCCCGCCTTTGCAGAATGCAAATATTCAAAGGTAGTGGCGCTGGTAAGCGGCAGCCCCGATAAGGCAAAAAAGGTAGCCGCTCAATATGGTATTGCCGATAAAAATATTTACAACTACCAGAATTACGATAGCATAAGTAAAAACCCGGAGATAGACGCGGTATATATTGTGCTGCCGAACTCCATGCATAAAGAGTATACTATACGTGCGGCGAAGGCCGGTAAGCATGTACTGTGCGAAAAGCCTATGGCCAACTCATCCGCCGAGGCGCAGGAGATGATAGATGCCTGCAAAAAGGCCGGCAAAAAGCTGATGATTGCCTACCGTATACAGTATGAACCGCATAACCGCCTGGCCATGCAATGGACGCGTGACAAGAAATATGGACAGGTTAAGGTGATCAACTCTGTCAACGTTCAAAACTCCGGCGCGCCACCACAATGGCGCCTGGACAAGAAACTGGCTGGCGGCGGCTCGCTGCCTGATATTGGCTTATACTGCAGCAATACCAACCGCTTTTTATTAGGCGAAGAACCGCACACCGTATTGGCCAGCATGTACAGCACACCGAATGACCCACGCTTTAAAGAGGTGGAAGAAACGGTGATGTTCCAGATGTTTTTCCCGAGCGGGGCGGTGGCAAACAACTTATGCAGTTATGGCGTGCACGACTCCAAGCACTATCGGTGTTATGCTGATAACGGCGGCTGGTTCGGGCTCGACCCGGCTTTTGCTTACCATGGCTTAAAAATGGAAGTATCGCAAACACAAGGTGATATCGAAATGAAACAAAATCCGTCTAAAGGTGAAAAGAACCAGTTCGCGCTGGAGATCGATCATTTTTCGGAATGCGTAATGGACAATAAAACACCTTACACGCCGGGTGAAGAAGGTTTGCAGGACCACAAGGTATTGGAAGCTATCTACGAATCGGCCCGCACCGGCAAACCTGTAAAACTGGAACGTATTGATAAGCTGGACGCCTTTAGAGGCAGCCCGCCGACGGAAAAGTAGATCAACAAAAAAGGAGACATCGCTGTCTCCTTTTTTGTTAGTATTGCTTAGCTGATTATTTAGCCATTTGATCAATTACGGCCTGTGTTACGCCGGTGTATGAAAAACCACCATCGTGATACAGGTTTTGCATGGTTACCATGCGCGTAAGGTCAGAGAAAAGAGTTACTACATAATCGGCACACTGATCCGCATCGGCATTGCCCAGCGGGCTCATTTTCTCGGCAAATTCAATAAAACCGTCAAAGCCTTTGACACCTGAACCGGCGGTAGTACGCGTTGGTGATTGTGAGATGGTATTAACACGCACCTTCTTTTTCATGCCATACTCGTAACCAAAGTTACGGGCAATGCTTTCTAATACGGCTTTGTTGTCGGCCATATCATTATACCCAGGGAAGTAACGCTGAGCAGCTATATAGCTCAATGCCACTACTGATCCCCACTCGTTTATTACATCCTGCTTCATGGCAAGCTGTAAAATACGGTGCAGGCTCAGGGCCGATATATCAAAACCTTTAAAAGTATAATCGTAATTATTTTCAGGATAAGGGATGCTTTTACGAACGTTAACGCTCATACCAATTGAGTGCAGTATAAAGTCAACGCCGCCGTTAAAGTGCTCCTGTGTTTTGGTAAGCAGGTTTTCAATGTCCTGGTTACTGGTAACATCGGCTGCAATAACCGGCGCGTTGCACTCCTCGGCCAATTTGTTTAGCTCGCCCATGCGCAAGGCAATAGGTGCATTGCTTAATACTATTTCGGCACCTTCCTGTACGGCGCGCTGTGCTACCTTCCAGGCTATTGATTGCTCGTTAAGGGCACCAAATATTATCCCTTTTTTACCTTGTAATAAATTAAAAGCCATTATATGAGTTTTTTATAATCGGGGTAAAGTTATAATTATTTTTTCAGTTGGCGGTGTTCAGTTGGCAGTTTGCGGTGGGCAGTTCGCAGGGGAGAGTTCGCAATGGGCAGTGGACGGTTTACAGTGGGCAGTTGGCGGCTGTCTTTTAACCCAAACAACTGCAAACTGCTAACTAAAAGCAAACTGCCCACTGCAAACTGCAAATTCATAAAGACTTATAAAGAAAGCAATTCCCTTGCATTTTGCAGTGCACTTTCGCCGGGCTTGTCGCCGCTTAGCATTTTGGCTATCTCCAGTACACGTTCCTGCTCGGCAAGTGGCTTTATGCGGCTATAGGTAACGTCGCCCTGCTGATCTTTATACACAAAAAAGTGTTGCTGACCCTTGCTGGCTATTTGCGGTAAGTGCGTAATGGTGATCACCTGAAGGTTAGCGGCCAGGCGCTCCATAATCTGGCCCACCTTGTTGGCAACCTCGCCGGATACGCCCGTATCTATCTCATCAAAAATAATACTTGGCAAAGCGGTATACTGCGCTACTAATGATTTAATGCTCAGCATTACCCGCGATAGCTCGCCGCCCGACGCTACCTTGCTCATCTCTCCCGGCGCATGGCCTTTGTTGGCCGAGAACAGGAAACGTACCGTATCAGTACCTGTTTTGGTAAAATCAGTAGCTTTGTTCAGCTCAATTTTTAATACCGAGCTCCCCATCCCCATTTCGGCCAGGGTATCTATCACTTGCTTTTCAATAGATGGAATAGCCTTACTGCGTTTGGCCGAAAGCCCGGCCGACTGCTTCTCCAAATCCTTTTTTATCGCTGCAATTTCTTTCTGCAATTTCTCAATAGCATCATCGCTTGATATAGCCTGCTCTATTTTGGCAGATAGTTCATCCTGCAGTTGCAGCAAGTCGGCATTGGTGTTTACCCGGTGCTTTTTTTGCAGGTTATACATCACGCTCAGCCTGTCGTTCACCTCGCCGGCACGCGCCTCGTTGGTAAAGGTGCGCTGCTCCAGGCTTTCAATTTCGGCGGCAATGTCTTTCAGTTCTATAACTGTACTGTTAAGGCGTGCATGCAGATCCTCAATCTCCGGATTAAATTTTTCCAAAGCCGATAATTGCTGTCCCGCCTCTTTCAGTTGCGCCAATACCGCAGCTTCGCCGTTCTGCAATAAATAATTTGCTCCAAGCAGATTGCGTTTTATTTCTTCGGCATTGTTCAGGGTATAGAGTTCCTGCTCCAGCTGTTCTTGTTCGTCGGCTGCCAAACCGGCTTTTTCCAATTCATCAAACTGAAACTGGTAATAGTCTAAATCGGCCTTGGCTTTCTCGCTATCATCAATCAACTGTTTTAACCGGGCATTTTCCGCGCGGTATTGTTTAAACTTGGCCTGATAAGTTTCCAGCTGCGCTGTATTGCCAGCCACGGCATCAACCACCATTAACTGAAAGTCAGGATCGTTAATTTCGAGCGTTGCATGTTGGGAGTGTATATCAATGAGCTTTTCGCCTAATTGTTTCAGGGTAGTCAGGTTTACCGGGGTATCGTTAACAAAAGCGCGCGATTTGCCGTCGGCCGATATTTCACGGCGAAGCACAGTTTCGGCATCGTAATCCAGATCATTTTCTGCCAAAAACTCTTTTATACCCAGATTATCTACACGGAACAAGCCCTCGATGATGCATTTTTTTTGCTGATTAAAAAAGTAACGGCTCTCGGCACGTTGGCCTAATATAAGCGACAGTCCACCCAGAATAATGGATTTACCCGCCCCTGTTTCGCCGGTGAGTATGTTGAGCCCTTTATCGAAACTGATCTCCAGGTTGTCAATCAGCGCGTAATTGTTTATGGTTAGCTTTTGAAGCATAATTAAGCGTATCCGTTTTTTGCGGACACTAAATTACAAATTCGGGCGTAAGGTTTTTTGTTTTAGTTTTCGGGGAGTTCGGGTATATAATAACGCACCAAACTTATGCTGCCAATTAAGCGATTACCCTGCTGTATATCGGTTTGTATGGTGCCAATGCCCTTAACCATGTAATGATTATAGGTATATAACGACGCGTAACTGCCATCATCCAGCTTGGCCGACACGGTAACGCCCGTGCTTACCACCTTGCTGTAATCCTTACCGAGCACATTGCGGGTAGTGTCATTATTTTTCATGAGGCCAACCTGTATCACTTCCCTGCCCTCAACCATGCCGTTATTTGTTAGCCGGCCGCTCCATCCGGTATTATCTTTAGCGGTATCAACCAGGTAGTAAAAGTTAACCGGCTCGTCGCTTAGCAGGGCGTCTATGGTGCGGGTATAATAGCTATGCCCATCAGAATAATAGTATTCTTTTGACGTTCCGTTGCTTGCCGATACCACGCTTGCTTCGTAATAGGTATTACCATTTACATTGATTGTATTGCCGTTGATGGTTTTTATAATGGTGTCCGTTGATGACGCTGAAGTTGCGGCATAAACCCAGTAACTACCCTTTAAAAGGGGCTGATAGCTATCAACGGATGCTATAACATTCTCGTAACCGGTAAAATCAGCCGGATCTTTTTTACAGGCCGATACTATTAACAATAATGCCGAAAAGATGAGTAACAGTTTTTTCATACAAGCCGCTGGTTTAGCTATTAATATAACAAAAAGTGCACTCGTAATAAAGGCACGCAACCCTTTAAACTGATTTAGCGGAAAAAAAGTTCGGCAAAACGGTCGAATTACGATTTTTACAATTAAAAGGAATAAACCCGGCACAAAAAAGCCTTTACCACAATGGCAAAGGCTATAAAACTATTGTGATGACAAAAGCTATCAGTTAAATGAAAGCCGGTTTTGGTAATAATCTAATATTTTAGTACGGATAAAATAATCATAACGGGCAACTATAAGGTTTGTACGCGAGCGGTCAAGGTTACCTTTGGCTATCACAAATTCAACCGAGGTAACTGCGCCGGCATTAAACCTGATCTCGGTAGTGCGGAAAGCCTCGGCATAAGCCGCCACCTGGTCAGCCTGAATTTTATACCGTTCCAACGCCAAAGTCATATTAGCATAGGCCTGCTCAACATTTTGCTTGAGCTTTACCTTAGTGGTATAATCAACATATTGCGATTCCTGCAGGTTTATTTTAGCCAGTGCTATATCATTCCTGCGCTTAAAGCCATTCAGAAAAGGGATTGATAAATTTAAGCCGAACGAGGTATTGTAGTTATTACGGAACTGCGTGGTATAACTACCTGCCGACCCGCTTGAGTACTGGGTAAACACCCCTGAATAAAGGCTCAGCGTTGGGAATATACGCCCTTTGGCCACTTTAACCGCTTTTTCTGAACTTCGCACCCGCAGCTCGGTTGCCCTAACCTGTGCCAAATCTTTAAGGGCGGTGTTATATACGTCGTCCTGGGCCGTTTTGTAGGCTGCCGGCAGTTCAGCAGCGCTCAGGCGTTCAAACTTTATGTTTTTGTTGTAAGGGATGTTCATCAACTCGAGCAAATTAAGCCTTGAGGCGATCAGGTTATTTTTAGCCGTAATGAGCGATAATTGATCATTTGCCAACTGCCCCTTTAAGTTGTAAAACTCTGCAGGGGTAACATTACCATCACGATTGAGTATCTCCAGCCTGTCTGCCTGTTGCTTTGATACCTGCACCTGGGTTTCGGCCTGCGTTACCTGATCCTCGTTATTAAGCATAGCCAGATAGGTGGTTATAACATTCAGGCTGATACTATTCTTTGCCGCCTGAAAATCCATTTGCCCGGCCTGGTAAGCAAGCGCGGTTTGTTTAATACTGCTAAACATGGCCAAGCCGTCAAACAGTACCAGATTACTGTTCAGGTTATAATTCGCGTTGGTAATTTGCGCGTTAACATAGGTAAGGTCTGCATTCTGGCTACGGCCGTTGTTGATGGAGTGATCAACACTACCATTAATGGTTGGCAACAGATTTAGGCGGGCTTGTTTCCAGTAAATACGCTGGCGCTCCATTTCCAGCTCGCTCTTTTTGACATCGAGGTTATTGCGGATGGCTATATCCAGGCATTGCTGCAAGCTATACACAGAATCTGCCTGCTGCGCCTGGGCCACGCCGGTAACTAAAACCAGTGAGGTAACTATATATAATAAAAAGTATCGCATGTAAAATATCCTATCAAAGGGTGGTTGTTGATTCAATGCGTCCATCCAACAGGTTGATGATGCGCGAGCCGTATTCGGCATTTTTTTCGGAGTGGGTTACCTGGATGATGGTGACGCCGTCTTCCTTATTTATTTTTTTAAACAGCTCCATGATCTCCTCACCCTGTTTTGAGTTAAGATTACCCGTAGGCTCATCGGCCAAAAGCAGTTTAGGTTTGCCTATCAACGCGCGGGCAATGCCCACCAGTTGTTGCTGTCCGCCTGATAGCTGTGCCGGGAACAGATCCTTTTTGCCTACGATGTTAAACCGGTCGAGCATATCGGCCACCAGGGCTTTGCGCTCAGCGCCTTTTATATTTTGGTAAATAAGCGGAGTTTCAATATTCTCTAAAACGGTAAGCTCATCAATCAGGTGGTAGGCCTGGAACACAAAGCCGATATATTGCTTATATAATGCCGAGCGTTGTTTTTCCTTAAGCTGATGCACGGGCTGATCCATGAAGTAGTGGTAGCCACTGGTCGGCTCATCGAGCATACCGATAATGTTCAGCAGGGTTGATTTACCCGAGCCGGAAGGCCCCATGATCGATACAAATTCGCCCTGATCGATATCCAGGCTCAGATCATTCAGTACAAAGGTTTTGTTGCCGCCTGTTTGGTAATACTTTGAAATATGTTGTAGTGATAGCATCGTATTTTTAATTGTGATTATGCCATTAATATATGAATAACATACCAAAACAATAAACAACTAAATATCAACAACTTAAAACAAACCGAACAGCAAATTCCTGTTCGCTTATGTAACATGGAGCGTACGGTTATGATACAGTTCATCTGCCTTGGTCACCTAAAACAAATGCCCCGCTTTAGGCGGGGCATTGCATGACTATTAAAATAAAAAACTATTCGTTACGTAAGCTTTTTACCGGGTTGGCCATGGATGCGCGTATAGATTGTGACCCGACGGTAAACAGTACGATCAATATGGAACCGGCCGCTGCCAGCGCTATGGTCCAGCCGTTCATCTCAATACGATATGGAAAGTCCTGCAACCAGCGGTGCATCAGGTACCAGGCCGCTGGCGAAGCGATTACAAGCGATATTAATACCAGTTTAAGGTAACTTAATGACAACAACCTTACTATAGCCGCCGAACTTGCACCTAATACCTTGCGCACACCAATCTCCTTAACCCGCTGCTCAATAGACAGTGTGGCCAAGCCGAACAGCCCCATGCACGATATCAGGATAGAGATAAAGGATGCAGTACTAATGATTGACTTCCACCGCTTTTCGCTCTTATACTGGTCGGCCAGCATATCGGTTAAAAACGAATAGTTACACGGCTGATCAGGCACAATACGCTTGTAAGTAGCCTGTATGGTTTGTATGGCTTCGGCTTTTTTAGCCGGATCAATTTTTACCACCAGCACATAATAGTTATTATCTTTTATACCCTGATCAAGCAATAGCGGCGCGATGGTGCTTTGCAGCGATGCGGAATGGAAATCTTTAATCACGCCGATTACCTCACGCGGTTTATCGTTCCAGGTAACCGTTTCGCCTATCGGGCTCCCCTTCCATCCGGCGGCTTTCACAAAGGATTCGTTAACGATGCACGATACCGTGTCTGTTGTGCTGCTGAAGTTGCGGCCCGATACCAGCTTCATTTGCATCAGGTTAATAAAGTTATTGTCGACATCAAAAAATTGGGTACTGAACAAGTCTTTATTATTAGCCTTGAACTGCCTGCCCGTAAATCCATCGAACGCGGTATTTTGAGCAGTAACGCCTTTTATGAACGGATATTTGCTCAACTCGGATTTGAAAATGTTAGTACCCGGATTATTATTGAACGGCATATAAACATTTACAATATTATCAGGCTTGTAGCCCAGATCTTTATTCAACATGTAGTTGAATTGTTTTTGCATAATAATAGTACCTATAGCAAGCAGTACCGCGATGCTCAACTGCACCACCACCAATGCCTTACCCAGGTAATTGTTCCCTGCTATCTTAAATTTACCATAAAGTGTTTCTACCGGGTTAAAGCCCGATAAAACCAGTGCCGGGTAAAAGCCCGATAAAACAGCATTTAAAACGATCAGCCCTAAAAACAACAATATAGTTTGCGGATTGAACAGATAGCTTAGCTGCAACTGCTTCTCGGCCACTTCATTAAAAAAGGGCAAACAAATACTAACCAGTGCCAGGGCCAGCGTAAAGGCCAGCAATGTCAGCAGGAGCGATTCGCCCATGAACTGCCCAATGAGCATTCCGCGCGAGCTGCCGCTCACCTTGCGGATGCCGATCTCCTTACTGCGGCGCAGCGAGCGCGAAAGCGTAAGGTTAACAAAGTTAATGCAGGCAATTATCAGGATAAATAACGCGATGCCGCCTAATATATACGAGTAGTCCGACTTGCTGTTGGGCGTTAAACCATTACCGGCGTAGTAATTGCCTTTGTCTAAATGGATGTTGAGATATGGCTGCAGTACATATTTAATGTAGATCTTATTACCATACTGCTTCCTGATATCGGCCATCAATTTACCGGCATAGCTGTTAAACACACGCTCCATCTTCTTTTCCACCGCGGCCCGATCAGCGCCGGGGCGCAGCAGTATGAATGAATTGAGCCAGGTGGTAAACAAGTCGTTCGCTTTCCACTCCTGTTTTTGGAAGGTGCGGGTGATGTTCATCACATAATCAAATCTGATGGTGGAATTAAGCGGCGGTTGTTTAGCCACTCCCGTAACCACGAACGGTTCAAACTTACCATCAACGTTTATTTGCAGGGTTTTACCTACTGCATTGGCGTTGCCAAAGTATTTTTTTGCTAATGATTCGGCCAGTACGATATTGTTTGGACCGGCCAAAGCAGTGCTCGAATTACCTTCTACCAACGGGAAAGTGAATACTTTAAAAAAGCTGTCATCAACATACATGCCCCTTTCGCTAATAACTTCGGTACCTTTTTTTACAAGGCCCGATGAGCTGTTAACGCGGCATATATCCTGTATCTCGGGTATCTCCTGCCTAAACATGGCGGCATGCACCGCGCCGGTTATGCTGCCTTTTTGCTCATCGCCCTCGGGGCCGCGGCCGTGGTGTACTATCTGGTATATACGCCGGCCATTATCATTAAAGCGGTCAAAGCTTACCTCATCCTGCACGTAAAGGATGATGAGCATAACACACCCCAGGCCTATGCTTAAGCCGGTAATATTTATAGCCGAGAATAGCTTGTTGCGCGTGATGTTGCGCCAGGCTGTTTTAAAATAGTTTTTCAGCATGATGATGTAATGTTTAGGGGTTACTTATTCGCTGCGCAGGCTGCGTACGGGGTTGGCCAGTGCCGCCTTGATGGATTGAAAGCTTACCGTTATAAAAGCAATGAACACGGCAATAAAAGCGGCCAAAGCAAATATCCACCATTGAATATCAATACGGTAAACAAAGCTCTGCAGCCACTGGTTCATCAGCCACCAAGCTATCGGGAAGGCTATTACGGCTGCCAGTAATACCAGTTTCAGAAAATCGCGGGACAGTAACAGAACCAACCCGGCTATATTGGCACCCAGCACTTTGCGGATGCCAATCTCCTTAGTACGCTGCACCATGATCATGAATGATATAGCCAGCAAACCGATGCAGGATATAATAATGGCGATAATAGCACCGCTGATGAATATGGTTGACAGGCGCTGCTCAGCCTTATACTGCCGTTCGGTATTTTCATTTATCCATGAGCCTTGGAACTCCGCGTTAGGGAACGTTTGTTTCCATTTCTGCTCAATCATGTTAAAGGTTTGCGACAGGTTTTGCGGCCTTACCTTCACAAATATGTAGTTCATTTCGTAGCCACTCAGCACCAGGGTCAGCGGCTCTATTTCGGTACGCAACGAGCGGAAGTGAAAATTTTTCATTACACCTACAACAAGCTGGGGATGTTTTTCATCCATTGCCACATAGGTACCCACTACATTTTTTCGACCAAGCTGCGCGGCCATTTTTTCATTGACTACGATGGCATTACTATCGGTGGCGAACTCACGAGAAAAATCGCGGCCATCAATCATTTGTATGCCCATGGTTTTAGCATAATCGTATGATACACCTTGTATATTGGTGCGTACATCGTGGCCCTTATAGGTAAAGCCAATAATTGAGGTACGGGTTGATCCATCTTTACCGTTACCCATATTATCGTAAGCGCCTGATATAGCTACCACGCCCGGCTGGCCGTTTAACTGGTTGCGGAACAACTCTAACGCGCGGGCACCGTTGACAGAATTACCTACCGGGATGCTCACCACCTCGTCCTTACTATAACCCAAAGGTTTGTTTTTAAAGTAATTTATTTGCTGCCAAGTAATCAGCGTACAAACAATGAGCAGGGTTGATAGCGAAAACTGCGTTACCAGCAATATATTACGCACCTTGCCGGGCTTTACCGTGTTTACAGAGCCTTTTAAAACCATAACGGTTTTGTAACGCATCATCAGCAAAGCCGGATATAAACCTGCTATTATGGTAATCAGCACAAATAAACCAATGATAACTACTAATTGAATTGGCTGTAGAAGCATACTCATAGATACCTGGCTGCGGAAGGTTGCCTTAAAGCCTGGCAAAGCAAAGTTAGCCATGATGATACCCAGCACAAGCGCGAACAAACACACCAGCAGCGTTTCTACCCAAAACTGTGTAAGCAATTGCCACTTACCTGCACCCAGAGTTTTACGAACGCCAACCTCGCGGGCGCGGGTAAAGGCACGCGCTACCGATAGGTTAACAAAGTTGATACACGCTATAACCAATATAAAAATGCCTATAGCCAACAAGGCCAGAACATATATTTTACTTACCGAGTTACCCTCAAGCCCTACCAGTTCAGTATCAAAATGGTTATCAGCAAAAGGTAAAAGATTTAAGGTATATACGTTACCCTGCGCATCCGGACGGGCACCGTCGCGCTTCATATCGGCAATGGTGGTTTTAAACGTTTTTTTAACAAAGTTTTGCAGGCGGGATTCAAACGCGGCGGGCTCTACATTATCATTTAGCTGCACAAAAACGCTATGATCATGATGATCCCAGCTCTTCATGTTCGCCTGGTAGGTTGGCGTATTTTCAAACCGCAGCAACACGTCAAAACCTATGCTTGAGTTAGGCGGAAAATCTTTAACCACGGCACTCACTACAAACGTTTTAGGCTCGCCCGAGTAGTTCAGCTCAACACTTTTACCAATAGGATCAGTCTTGCCAAATATGGCTGTTGCCGCAAATTCGGTAAGCACCACGTCATTCAGATCCTTCAGCGGCGCATCGGTGTTACCCTTAACAACCGGGAAGGTGAACATCTTCAAAAAATCAGGATCAACAAAGTGGATGCTTTCTTCAAGCTGCTTATCACCATAACGCACAACAGTACCACCGTTGCTCATGCGGGTAATATATTTTATATCCTGGTATTCGGCCTTTACCGCTGGGGTTAGGGGCGCAGGCATTGAGGTAGCTTTCTCCACCTTTTCGGCCCCATTTTTTGTGAAATAAAACTGGTGGATCTTATCGAGATTAGCATGGAATTTATCGTACGAAAACTCATAATACACCGTAAGGAACAGCATAATACAACAAGCCACAGCCACTGATAGGCCGATGATGTTCATGATATTGAATACCCTACCCTTCCAAAGGTTACGCCAGGCAGTTTTTATGTAATTTTTTAGCATATCAATTGTATGATTAGTTTTAAGGTTGTTGAGCTAACCAAGCCCGCTTACTGTAAGTAAAGCGTGTACCAAAATTTCAAAGCCTTGATTTAAAGCGACTTAAAAACAGCAATTATCTAACTGCTGTTCGCATGCGCAACATACACTGTTCGCTTACGATACAGTGTGTTACTCGCTGCGCAAGCTTTTCACCGGGTTTGCAGTAGCCGCCTTAATAGCCTTAGTACTTACCGTTATTACCGCTATAAACATGGTGATAGCGCCGGCCAGGCCGAACATCCACCAGCTTAAATTGATACGAAAGGCAAAATCCTGCAACCATCTCGACATGATATAGCCTGCCAGCGGTGTGGCGATCAACATGGCCAGTAATACCAGCTTAACAAAATCAGCAGATAGCAAGGCGGCTACGTTGGCTACCGAAGCGCCGAGCACCTTGCGTATACCTATCTCTTTCACACGCTGCTGCGCCGTAAATGTAATGAGCCCGAACAGGCCCAAGCAGGCCAGGAACACAATGAGCATGCTAAAGCTGAAAAACAATTGCTTAAGCTTAGCCTCGTTTTGGTACTGGGCGTTTACTACATCATTTATCCACTCATATAAAAAAGGCTTTTCAGGATATGTAGCCTTAAACAGCGTATTGATAGAAGTAAGCGAGTTACCAGGGTGATTATTTTTTAAACGGATCAGTATATAACCCTCGGTCAATTTTTCAGCACGGATGATACATGGCTTCATGCCAAAATGCAGCGATTCATTATGAAAATTACTGATCACACCTACCGGTATCCCTTCTACGTTGGCTACCCTATTGTTAAGCTTCAGGTTAAGCAGCCTGACAGTATAGTCGGTAACAATAACCGGCCTGCTGTGCATTAATTCATCGGCGCGCTTTTCGTCTGACCGCATTACAGAGTCAAAGTCAACTACGTCGGTACGCAGGTTGCGATCGAACAGTCTTCCATTAGTTAACTTTACTTTTAGTACAGCAGGCAGGTCTGCATCACCACGGATATAATTGGCTTGTATTTTACCGCTCTGGCCGGGTACATTAATTTCTGTTGACATATAGCCCGCGCCTGCTCCCGGGTACCAGGAAGCTATACTCACTGTTTCAACACCAGGCAACGCCTCTAACTGCTGCTTAAACACTTCGGCATTTTTACCCCAGTTATTAAAGCTCAGTTTAATCAGGTTATTTTTATCGAAACCCACATCGGCCTTGTCTAAATAGCTCAACTGATAATGCACTACCAACGTGGCGATGATTATCCCTATTGATATTACAAACTGACCCACCACCAGCGATTTTTTCAGCCAGTTGAGCTTAAAACCAGTGGTAGCCTGGCTGCGTAATATCACCATCGGCTCCGGCCGTGACAGGTACCAGGCGGGATATAAACCTGTTAGCAAACTCATCCCTAAAACAGCAATAACAGCCAGCCATACAAACCCAAAACCATATAAATTAAACACTAGCTGGTGCCCTATATAAGTTTCCAGATACGGCATAAACAGTTTGGAAAGTAGCCCTGCCAACACAAAGGCCATACTGAAAAACACCAGCGACTCGGTCAGATACCTTGACATTAATTGCGGTTTACTCGCGCCAAGCACTTTGCGCACACCGGTTTCGTGCATGCGGCTAAACACGCGCGAAGTGGTCAGCGTCATGAAGTTGAAGCAGGCTATTAATAGCAGCAGGGCGGCTACCGCGATAAATATGTACAGATTGCGCATACTGCCCTGCACACTTTGCACCCCGGCAAAATCCGAGCGCAGGTATACATCCTCAAATGGTTGCAGTTGGAAGCTGTACCCAGGCTTATTGGGCGCGGTTACTTTAGCGTACCAAGCGTTTATTTTTTTACTGAAGTTTTTGGTATCAGTACCAGGCTTCAGCATCAAATATTGCGTGCTGAAAGTGCCGTACTCTTCTTTGGCAAGCAGATCATCCTTAGGGCGATAACTTGCGATTAAAATCACATCGGCCCTTAAATGGGTGTTAACCGGCAAGGCCTTTATAACACCAGTTACCAGGTAAGGCTGCGGATCGCCGTACTCAGGCATGTTGTAATATATTTTACCGACCGGATTTTGCCCTCTAAAATACTGTTGCTTTATCTTTTCGGTTATTACGAGGTTTGCGTAGCCTGGTACAAACTTTTTAGGGTTGCCCTCAGTGATCTGAAAATCCAGAAAATTCCACACAGATGACTCAGCTGATAGCGTTTGCACTGCAACACCATCGCTGTTGTTACCTATTTTGAGGCGGTCGCCATATACCGACATGCGGCAATAGTCCTCAACTTCCGGAAAGTCCTTTTTCAACGAAGGACCAAGACCTGTAAACACCTGCGGAAAGCGGTCGCTACCATTTATACGATTGTTTACTGATATGGCCCGGTATATACGGTTGGCTTTCGTCCACTGCTTATCATACGATAGTTCGTCCAGCACAATAGCGGCTACCAGCAGGCATGCTGTAATACCAGCACTTAAACCGATCAGGTTAATAACCGCGTAGGTTTTGTTGCGCCACAGGCCGCGCCATGTTATTAACAAATTTTTAGTGAACATAATATCCGTATTTAAACAGTAAACACTTAGCTATTCGCTGCGCAGGCTTTTTACCGGGTTGGCTAATGCTGCTTTTAGCGACTGAAAGCTAACCGTGAAAATGGCTATGCCGAAAGTGATAATGGCAGCCAGCCCAAACACCCACCAATGCATAGGTGTGCGGTAAGCAAAATTTTGCAGCCATTTATCAGCGCTGTAATACCCCAACGGGATAGCTATAACTGTGGCGACAAGTACGGGTTTCAGCATGTCGCCCGACAGTAGTATCAATATATTTTGTACCGATGAACCGAGCACCTTGCGTACACCAATCTCCTTTGTCCGTTTTCCCGCGGTAAATGATGCCAGGCCAAACAACCCCAGGCAGGCAATAAAAATGGCCAAGCCTGAAAACACGCTCAATATGGTTTGCTGCCGCAGATCGGCTTTGTAAGTAGTATCAAATTTCTGGTCGAGAAAAGTGTACTCCATTGGGTATGCCGGAGCCGCCTTGGTATACGCCTGTTTAATTATATTTAATCCGGCAGTTACGTTGCCCGGTTTTAATTTGATGACTGCAACGCGGCTATCTTCAGCCGGCGAAATCACCAGCGCATCCATATTTTCTTTAAGCGACAGGAAGTTGAAATCCTTCACCACTCCGACTATGTGCCTGCGGTTGCTATCGCGCATGTTATCAATAATCCATTTACCAACGGCCTGCGCCGGGGTAAAGCCCAGCTGTTGAGCGGCGGTTTCGTTAATTAAAACTGAGCCGGTGGTATCGGTAGCGAACTTCGGCGAAAAATCGCGACCGGCTACAATTTTAAGTCCGAGGGTTTTTACATACTCAAAATCGGCAAACTCGGTACGGGCATTATAGGTTTCGTGCTGGCCCTCTACCTCAAAGCTATGCCTATCATAATAGCCACCCGGTTCGCCCGACATCATGGCCACTGACTCCACATTGCTATGCGCCATCAGCTCATTTTTAAAGCTTATGCGGTTGTTATAGATGTCGCCGTTATTAATCGGCACAACAATGGTTTGCTCCTTGCTGTAACCCAGATCCTTACTCTTTACAAAGCTCATTTGCTTTTTTATCATGATAGTGCTGATGATCAGGAACACCGAAATACTGAATTGCACCACCACCAGCGCCTGCCTGAAGAACGCACCGCCCTTGCCCAATTGCAATTTGCCTTTTAGCGCCTGTATAGGTGTAAATGATGACAGGAAGAACGCCGGGTAACTACCCGCCAGAAAGCCTACAAATAATATCACGCCCAATAAAAACAGATATATCGCTGGTGAATTCCATGATATTGCCAGTGAATAACCCAACAAGCCATTATACCAGGGCATTATCAATAATAATAACGCGATGGCAAATACACATGCAATCAGCGTAAGCAATACCGATTCGCCTATGAATTGCCCTATCAAACTGTTACGCATAGCCCCTAACACCTTGCGCAGGCCTACCTCCTTTGAGCGTTCAACGGCACGCAATGTGGCAAGGTTCATGAAGTTGATGCAGGCTATTACTAATATCAGTACGGCTATGGACAGGAAGATATACACCACCTTTTTATCACCATGCTTAACATTATCAAAGCTGGACGATTCTTCAAAATAAATATCCTTCAGCGGGGTTAATGCCAGATCAAAGTGGGCATGCATCTGCGCCAGGTCCTTACCCATATACTTATCCATAAAAGTAGGAAACTGCTTTTCGAGCTGTGCCGGGTTAACGCCTTCGTTAAGTTCTACATAAACAAACTCATTATTGTTGCGCCATTTGGTAAACCACTCCTCATTGGTGTAATTGGTGATTGGCATCACCATGGTAAAGTTGAGATGTGAGTTTGAAGGCACATCGCGCACAACGCCGGTAACTTTAAGTTGCAGGCTCTTGTCCATTTCAATCACCTTGCCTACCGGGTCGGTACTACCGAAGTACTTTTTCGCGGTTGTTTCGGTAAGTACAATGCTATGCGGATCTTTTAAAACGCTGCTAACATTGCCCTTGATCAGCCCGAAACTAAATAATTCAAAAAAGCTGGGGTCAACGGCGTAAACATTTTTCTCGTTGAACGAGTTATTGCCTAAGGTTATCAGCGCCTGTGTAGGCATAACACGTACCGCTTTTTTGATATCCTTCGGGTAATCGTTCAGCAAAGCCGGACCATAGGGGCCCGATAGGTATGGCACACGTGCTTTTGTGGCATCATACCCGCGCATTACCCGGTAAATGTTTTTCCCTTTTTGATGGAAGCTGTCAACACTAAATTCGTTAGTGATGTACAGAAAGATCATCGTGCATACCGTAATGCCATGGTTAGCCCCAGTATGTGTATAAAAGAGAATGATTTGTTTTTATACAGGTTGCGCCAGGCAACTTTTAAAAAGTTCTTTAGCATGATGATCTCCCTTTATTTTTATTTTTTATTCGCTGCGTAAACTTTTAACCGGATTGGCAATTGCCGCTTTTATGGACTGGTAACTGATGGTAGCGATAGCTATTAACATTGACATTACACCCGCACCAATAAACACCCAGATACTGATATCAACGCGGTATGTATAACTTTTCAACCATTCGGACATACCCCACCACGAGAACGGCGCGGCTATCAGGAATGAGATTAGAACCAGTTTCAGAAAATCAATTGAAAGCAAACGGGTGATGCGCCCTACCGATGCACCTAATACCTTGCGTACACCGATCTCCTTAATGCGGTTTTGCGCCATATAGGTAGCCAGGCCAAACAAACCCAGGCATGATATAAATACCGTTAGCCCTGCAAACAATGTTGCCAGTGTACCTACGCGCTGCTCTTCGGCAAACTTTTTAGCGTAGTCCTCATCCACAAAGTTGTATTCAAACGGGTAGTCGGGATTATATTTTTTGAATACCTGCTCAATACTTTTCAGGTTTGCTGCGGTGCTGCGCGCTGGGTTAAGCTTGTAGTGTACAATGTTGAACCATGAACTTGGCCCTTGTACAACCATTGGGTGCACAGGCTCGTAAGGCGATTGTAGGATGAAATCTTTTATCACGCCCACTACATGCCATTTTGTATCACCATTATTAACTATTTGCCCTACCGGGTTTTTAAAACCCATTACTTTAACAGCGGCCTCATTTAGCAGCATAGCTAACGAGTCGGTTGGATATTTCACAATATCAATATCGCGGCCCTCAATAATTTTTAGCCCCATGGTTTTAGTAAACTCGCCATCAACGTTAAACACATTAAAATCGAGCTTCGCATTAGGGTCTTTGCCCGGCCAGCTGTAGCCCCAGCTATCACTCCAGCCTTCTGTAATTGGGGCGCTGGTTTTGGTTACCCCGGTTACGGCACCGCTTGCCATCATATCATTACGGATGGCATTGTAGTGTTTCCCCATATCGCCGGTCATATAGCTATATACCAGGTTATCACGTTTATAGCCGGTATCGCGGCTTTGGCCATGCTGCAGCTGGCTTTTAACAATAATGGTACAGATGATCAGCACAATGGCAACGGTAAATTGTATAACCACCAGTACCTTACGGGGTGCAACAAGCGCGTTGGCCGCTTTAAATGTACCTTTAAGCACTTTAACAGGTTGAAATGACGACAGGTAGAAAGCAGGGTAACTGCCCGCTATGATGCCGGTAAGAATGATAAAGCCGAAGAATATGATCCAGAAATCAACACTCGCGTAAGGCATAAACAGCTCCTTACCGGTAAGCTGATTAAAGCCCGAAAGGCTTAACTGAACAATAATTAATGCCAGCACACCGGCAAACAAGGCTATCAATATCGATTCTGATAAAAACTGGCCTATCAAAAACTCCCTTGGCGCACCGGCAACTTTACGTATGCCTACTTCTTTAGCCCGCTTCTCGCTGCGGGCGGTGCTCAGGTTCATGAAATTGATACAGGCGATAACCAGTATCAAACCGGCTATCGCGGCAAAAAGCCTTACCGTACTTATTTTACCACCAGTGTTTACGCCATTTTCAAATTTTGAATACAAACGCCATTTTTCAATAGGATGGAGAAATACTTCGGTATCCTTTTGATCAGAGTGTGATTTGGTTATGTTTTTTATGCGGGCGTTTGCTGCTTCATATTTTACGCCAGGCTTTAATAAGGCATAGGTTTGCACAGAGTTATTTCCCCATGATTCATCGTCCCAGCCTATTTTCTTCATATAGGTCCACGGCAGTAAATACTCAAATCTGAAGCGCGTATTGTTAGGCAGATCCTGCATAACGGCGGTAACCGTAAAATGCGCGTTGCTATCTATCTTAACCGTTTTGCCCATGGCGGCATCAGTGCTTCCAAATAATTTTTTAGCGGCTTTTTCTGTAAGTACGATGGATGAATTGTCAACTAACGCTTTGTTACGTTCACCCTTAACCAGCGGAAAGCTGAACATATTTAAAAACCCCTGATCGGTAAAATAACCCCGCTCCATAAGTTTCTTATCGCCCACGGTGAATAAAAATGTACACTCGGTGGTATGCGTCGCCTCTTCAACCTGCGGATAATCGGCCTTTAAGGTTTTGGCCATAATTTTGGGTGTGGTATTCCAGCACCAAAGGTTACCATCAAAAACCGCCCGGTTGTACATGGTATACAGTCGATCCTTTTTATCATGAAAGCGATCGTAGCTTAACTCATTTTGCACCCATAGTAAAATAAGCGCGGCACTTGCCATACCAATGGTTAAGCCGGCAATATTTATAAAAGTGAAGCCTTTATTTTTAAGCAGATTTCTCCAGGCGATTTTAAGGTAGTTTTTTAACATGGCTTTAATAATAATTGTGATTTATGGTTGGATATTTTTACTCACTCCGCAGGCTTTTTACCGGGTTACTGGTTGCCGCCTTTAAGGTGTTTAATGATACGACCACTAATGTGAGCAGCAGTATGCACAGGCCTACAAAGCCAAACACCCATATACTCAGGTCAACATGGTAAGCATACTTTTGCAGCCAGTTGTGCATCAGGTACCAGGTTACCGGCACAGCTATGATAAACGCCAGCCCTACCAGCTTTAAAAATTCGGTTGATATCAGCATAATTACCTGCTTTACCGATGCGCCCAGCACCTTGCGTATGC
Organism: Mucilaginibacter roseus; assembly: GCF_021215455.1. GTDB lineage: Bacteria > Bacteroidota > Bacteroidia > Sphingobacteriales > Sphingobacteriaceae > Mucilaginibacter > Mucilaginibacter roseus. The sequence continues at coordinate 29,770 of NZ_JAJPWV010000008.1, forward strand.
CAATTTCGCGGAAACGTTTTTCGATGGTGAATGAGGCCAGCCCGGCTAAACCAAGGCAGCAAATAAATATGGCCAGCCCGGCAAATATGTTGGTAATGCGGCTAATCAGCTCCTCGGTATAAAACTTTGCGCCGTATTCCTGATCTGCAAACTGGTATTCAAACAAGTCGTCAGGACTGTATTTATTATAAACAGACTTGATGGAAGCAAGCGCCTTTTTAGGTTGTACGCCATCATTAAGCCTGATGTTGATCATGTTCAGGTTGTTGTTGTTACCGCTGCGGTAATAGGTCATCATCGGCCTTACGCTTTCGTAAGGCGAGGTCATTACAATATCATCGGTAATACCTATAACGGTATAAACATTAGGGCCGTAGTTCATTTTCATGCCTACCGGATTTTTAAGACCCATTGCCGCTACTGCCGATTTGTTTAACAGCATGTTTGATGAGTCGGCCGGCGTGCCATCAAAATCACGCCCTTGGAGTATTTTAACCCCAAGCGTTTTACTGAAATTAACATCAGTATACATGCCTGAAAAAATGATCTGCTCGCCCGCCGGTTTGCCTGCATAATCGGGCCCGCCAGATAACCACCAGATATTTGTAACCGGCGAAAAAGTACGGTTAACGGCCTTAATGATACCGGTTTGCATCAGCTCGTTTTTAATTACATCAAAGTTGCGGTTTGTTGAGCCGGTGCTCGGCAACATGATCAGGTTATTGGCGTTGTAACCGGCATTGCGGTTTTTAACGTGCTGTATTTGCTGGTAGATGATGATGGTTGATGATATTAACAGTATCGACATCACAAATTGCCCCACCACCAATACCCTGCGCGGCGTTACCGCCCCTTTGCCTACCGGTATACTACCCTTTAAAACCTTGACCGGGTTAAATGATGACAGGTATAGTGCCGGGTAGCTGCCTGCGGTAATACCGGTAAATAAAATAATAATTAAAGCGCCCAGCCAAAGTTGCGGCTCGCCTATGTTTAACAAAAGCTGCTTATCCACCAACTGGTTAAACATTGGCATCAGCGCTACCACCAGAATTACCGAAAGCACAAATGCGATCAATGATAATATCATCGACTCAGCAAAAAACTGTATTACAAGTTGTTTTTTATCAGACCCCAACGTTTTACGGATGCCTACTTCCTTAGCGCGTTTCTCGCTGCGGGCGGTGCTCAGGTTCATGAAGTTTACACAGGCAATTAACAATATTACCAGCGCGATGATGGAGAACAGGCGCACATACTCTATCATACCACCTACGTTTTTGCCGTCCTTAAAGTCGTGGTACAGGTGCCATTTGCTCATAGGGTACGCAAAGTAGGTGCTTAACTTTTCGTTAGGGTTATGTTTTTTCATCACCCCGTTTATAATGCGGCTTACCTCAGCTTCGGTAGTGCCCTCTTTAACTTTAACATATACCCGCCACGATGAATTTACCCACTCATTCATATCCTGCTTAGCCTGCGGCGAAGAATAGTTGATCGGTATCAAAGCATCAAAACGTACGGTTGAATTGCCAGGAGGATCTGCTACAACCGCACTTACTTTTACCGACTGATCGTTATTCATTTTTAATGTTTTGTTGATCGGGTCAGCATCGCCAAAAAAAGCCTTTGCGGATGATTGTGTGATAACGATGGATGAAGGGTCTTTCAGTGCCTGTGCGGCGTTACCTTTTACAAACTTCCACGTAAATACTTTTAAAAAATCCTCGTTCACATACAATACATCGCGCTTCAGCTTAGAATTGCCCAGGTTAAAAAGGTTGCTTTGGGTTTGGGTAGTAACCGCTGCCTGCTCAATATTCGGGTAACCGGTTTTAAGCTCGGTTGCCAGCGGGAAAACCATGTTCTCGTCGGTAAAAACATTGTTTTTAAAATCGCGCGTAGCTACAGCCTGAAATATGTTGTTATAGCCGGTATTGAATTTATCAAACGATACCTCATCCTTCACCCATAAAAAAATAAACATGGCACAGGTAATACCTATGGTAAGGCCTAACAAATTGGTAAAAGCGAAGCCTTTGTTACGTACAAGATTTCGCCAGGCTATTTTAAGGTAATTTTTGAACATGTTTATTGTGATTAAAGGTGATTGTTTTGAGTATTGGTTTGCTTATTATATCATGATGTTTTCCATTACGGTGTGGCCATCCAGCAGGCGGATAATACGGTGGCTGTAGCGCGCATCGTGCTCGGAGTGGGTTACCATTACAATGGTGGTGCCCTGTTCGTTCAAATCAGTTAACAGCTCCATTACCTCATTACCGTTGCTTGAGTCGAGGTTACCGGTAGGCTCATCCGCCAGTATCAGCTTAGGTTTGTTAACTACCGCGCGGGCAATGGCCACACGCTGTTGCTGACCACCCGATAACTGCTGCGGATAGTGGTTACGGCGGTGCATGATCTGCATTTTATCCAGCACCTCTTCAACGCGCTTTGCGCGGTCGGCCGCGGCTACGCCCGTGTAGATCAGCGGGAGCTCTACGTTTTCAAATACCGTTAATTCATCAATCAGGTTAAAGCTCTGGAAAACGAAACCTATGTTATGCTTACGCAGATCGGCACGCTTGCGCTCGCTGTAGTGGGCAATCTCGGTACCGTTGAAAACGTAGCTACCGCCATCAGGGTCATCCAGCATGCCAATGATGTTCAACAACGTTGACTTACCACAGCCCGAAGGCCCCATAATGGCTACAAACTCACCCTTTTTTACTTCGAGCGATAGTTTGTTAAGCGCAACGGTTTCAACTTCTTCAGTACGATAAAACTTTTCGAGATCAGTTATCTTTATCATTTTTTCCTCCTTAACCACATGGTGGTTATTAATTGTGATTGTTCAGTTTATAAATATCTTTTGTTAGTTCTTCAGTACCAGTTCCTGCATATCGCCATAGGTATCATAGCTTGATGTTACCACCTTATCGCCCGGTTGCAGGCCTTGCAGCACTTCGTAATAATCCGGGTTTTGGCGGCCAAGCTGTACATCAACACGGTAAGCCGTTTTGCCGTCATCGCTCAGCTTAAATATCCAGTTACCGCCGGTTTGCTGGTAAAAGCCCCCCTTAGGTACCAGTAGCGCCTGTGTTTCATCGCTCAGAGCCAATCGTATCTGCAAGGTTTGGCCGCGGCGCATCTCCTTTGGTATGGCGCCAATAAATTCCATATCAACCTGGAAACGGCCGTTGGTTACTTGGGTAAACACTTTTTTTATGCGCAGTTTATAAGTTTTATCCAGTGTGAACTCGCCCATCAGGCCATTGTACACACGCGAAATATAGTGCTCATCAACATCAACCCTTACTTTATATCCTGATAAGACATCGATCTGCCCTAAACGTTGCCCCTTATTTTTGGTCTGCCCAATTTCAGCATCCATCGAGGTTAGCTGCCCGTCAACCGGCGCGCGCACAATCAGGTCGCCTACCTTTTTACGCATTAGTGCCAGGGTACTCTTCATGTGGTCGTAAGATTCGCCCATCTGCGTTAACTGCTGCTTGGTTGAGCTGCTGTCCTGATTCAGGATTTTTGTAGTGAGTTTTTTACGGTTTACAGCATACAGGTACTCGTTTTCTGATTTTTTGAACTCCTGCAAGCCAATAGCTTTTTGCTCGTAAAGGTGTTTGTTCAATTTAAATACACGCTCGGCCTCTTTCAGCGCACTTTCAACCTCAGCCATCTGGTTAAGCTTGCCAATTGTATTTTGCTGGGCATTATCGCGCGATATCTGCATCTGCGTAAGCACGTTAAATACAGATGTTTCTTCATTAGCCAGGCTTAGCTCCAAGTCTGTATTGGTTAGTTTTAATATCGGCTGGCCGGCTTTCATGGTGGTACCGTCTTCAACAAATAGTTTCTCCACACGGCCGCCTTCAACCGCGTCAAGGTATATGGTGGTTTTAGGCATTACCACGCCGTTAACCGGTATAAATTCCTGGAAAGGGCCTTTTTTTATCTCGCTGATAGTAATACGCTCGGTATCAACATTAAGCTTGCTTTTGCCCGATGTAAAATAGATGCTACCGCTAACCAGCAGCACTATGCCTGCTATACCGGCTATGGTAGTTATACGTTTAGCATTCCACTTCTTTTTCTCAATTTTTCTGTCCACTGTGATATAAATGAATTTACAGTACCTAACAAAAACATGTGCCACAAATTAAAAATCTGAATTACAACAACTTAAGCCACATATAGCTAATAACTGCGTACGCTAATGTTACAGCAGGTGTACGTTATTGATACAGTGTTCGCAAAGGTTAAAAACAGCAATATTCTGTTTATCAATCAGTTGAATTTATGGTTGGTTTGTTGCCTATCCTGAGCATATAATTTAGCTTAAAAACGGCGAAAAACAATGCTATTTGGTTAACGGCATTTTAAGCGATCAATATTTTATTTACCTTAACATCATATTCAGCATTGGCACAAATGATATTAAAAAAGGCAACCATCCTTATCGTTGATGATGATCCGGATGTGCTTACCGCGGTAAAGCTATTGCTTAAAACCGAGGTACACGAGATTATTACCGAGAAAAATCCTGAAAACCTGAACTGGCTGCTACAGCGTAACCAGGTTGACCTTGTACTGTTAGATATGAATTTTAACAGCGCCATTAATACCGGTAACGAAGGTATTTACTGGCTGCGCAAGGTAAAGGAGTGGAAGCCCAACGTATGCGTTATTATGATAACGGCTTATGGCGATATTGACCTGGCTGTACGATCATTAAAAGAGGGTGCCAATGATTTTATTGTAAAGCCCTGGCATAACGAGAAACTGATCAGCACCATCACAGACCTGCTGGACAAGAAAGAGGGCGACAAAACCAATAAACCAGTGAAAAGCAAAGCCGGGTCGACAGATATACTGGGCGATTCGGAAATTATGCAGGACATTTTTCATAAAGTAAATAAGATAGCGCCTACCGACGCCAATATATTAATACTGGGCGAAAATGGCACAGGTAAAGACCTTATGGCCAAAGCCATACACGAGCGCTCGTTAAGGGCAAACAAGCCTTTTGTTAAGGTTGATGTGGGTGCACTTACCGACACATTGTTTGAGAGTGAACTGTTCGGCCATAAAAAAGGCGCATTTACTGACGCGCGCGAAGATCGGCCCGGCCGCTTTGAGGATGCACATGGCGGTACTTTGTTTTTAGACGAGATTGGCAACATCACCCTGCAACAACAGGCCAAACTGTTAACCGTATTGCAAAACCGGCAGGTAACCCGTTTGGGCACTAACAAGCCTATAGATATCGACATCAGGCTGATATGCGCTACCAACGTACCGCTGCAGGAACTGGCTAATGAAAACCGATTCCGTAAGGATTTGATTTACCGTATAAACACCGTTGAAATTACCATGCCGCCATTGCGTAAACGTAATAATGATATTGTAATGCTTGCCCGGCACTTTGCCAAAATGTATGCGTCAAAGTATCTTAAACCGGCAATGGAGTTTGAGGCCGCGGCTTTGCAAAAACTCAAATCATACAACTTTCCTGGTAACGTGCGTGAGTTGCAATACTCTATTGAGCGTGCAGTTATTATGGCTGACAATGATACGTTGGGCCCGGATGACCTGCTCTTTTCATCATTAGAAGCACCCGTGCAGCAAAGCCTTGAAGGCGATGACAACATTCCACTAAGCGCTATGGAAAAAAACGCCATACTCCGGGTAATTGAAAAGCACAGCGGCAACATAACCCGTGCAGCCAAGGAGTTGGGCTTAACCCGTACCGCCCTATACCGCAGATTAAGCAAATATGATATTTAACCGTTACGAATGGCGCCTGGTGCTGCGGGTACTGTACCTGTTTGCCACGGTTACGGCTACCGCTTTTGTACTGGTTAAGGGCCAGTATCCCTATTTAATTATTACAGGGCCGGCAGTAATATATTGCGTTTTCAGCATGATTTCCTTCCAGCAAAAAGCACAGCAGGAGGTCAGCCAGTTTGTTGAGTCGATACATTACCGTGATTTTTCGCGCCACTTTGATGTACACCGCGCGCCCGACGAATTGAAACCGTTGCGCAAGGGATTTAATGATATTAACACCACTTTCAAGGTAATCAGCCGCGAACGCGAAACCCAGTATTATTATTTACAAAAAATTTTAGAACTGGTTGATACCGGCATTTTGTCGTACGAGGAAGAGACCGGCGAAACCGGGTGGATAAATGAGGCCTTTAAAAATCTGTTGGGCATACCTTACCTTAAATCCATACACTCCTTAGAAAAACGAGAGGAAGCGCTTTACAAGGATATTATTAAACTAAAGCCCGGCGATAGCAACATCGTAACTATAAACCGTAACCAACAGTTGGTTAAAATATTGGTTACCGCGAGTTTGCTGCGCAGCGAGGGCAAGCTTTATAAACTACTTGCTTTTCAGAATGTGAGTGAGGCGCTTGACGAAACAGAGTCAAAAGCCTGGCAAAAGCTATTGAGTGTAATGACGCACGAGATTATGAACTCGGTTGCGCCTATATCATCCCTGGCTGATACCCTGAAAAACCGGTTAAAAAGCCCTGAAATAGCAGGAAGTCCGGTAAGCAGCCAGTTAGAGGATCTGGAATTGGGTATCGATACCATTAAAAAGCGCAGTGAAGGATTGCTGAAGTTTACAGAAAGCTACCGTAATCTCAACAAAATTACCCGGCTCGACCTGGAGAAGGTATTGGTGTGCGACCTTTTTGAGAACCTGAACAACCTGATGCAGCCATCGCTGGAGAAAAAGAATATTGAGCTGGATATTATTCTGCGCGATCTTTCAGTAGCTATTGAGGTAGACGTTAACCTGATAGAACAGGTGCTGATCAACCTGCTGGTAAACGCCATCGAAGCGGTTAAGGATCAGAAGGAACCGGTGATCACCCTATCCGCCGAAACTACGGCCAACAACAAGATCGTACTAAAAATATCCGACAATGGTATAGGCATGCCGCCGGAACTGCTGGATAAAATATTCATACCGTTCTTTAGCACGCGCAAAACGGGAAGCGGTATTGGGCTCAGCTTGTGCAAGCAAATTATGTTGCTGCATAAAGGCAATATCAAAGTACAATCAGTTGAAGGCAAGGGCTCAGCATTTTTGCTGCAATTCAATTAAACGGTGTAACAATCTGGCAGTGGCATCGTCATATTAATATAAAACTTAAACACCATGCGTTACTTTCTTTGCATCATATTTCCGCCGCTTGCCGTGTTTACTACCGGCCGCTTAGGCGCTTTCATACTCAGCATAATACTTACCCTGTTTTTTTGGATTCCGGGTGTTATACATGCCATACTGGTAACTAATGATTATTACGCCGCCAAAAGGCACCGCCAGTTAGTTAGGGTAATGCGATACAGCAGGTAAATCCTGCTGTATTTTATTGTTTACCATAAGTTATACCTTGCCAGTCATCCGTACGGAAGGGTGATGCCGGCAGATCATCGCCATTATATAAGTTACAGTCTGGATTATTGGCCCAACCATAACGCACCGCCACGGGGGTAGCTATATCGGCACTGCTCACAATCACTTTATTTCCATCAATTTTAGCGTCGGCCCGGTAGAATTTTTTATCAGCGCCGGCTATGGCAAAACCAGTTGGTTTATCGCCTTTTGCCTTTAAGCCCGAGGCATTATTAAAAGTCAACTCCATAGCATTGCCTTTTACTTTAGCTGATGAATAAACGGGACCCGAAAAAGTTACTTTTTCGCCGTAGTTTTTTGCCCGTGCTATAAGTGCCAGCCTGCGGCCTACCTCTTGCTTGTTAGCGGGATGTATGTTAGCGGCATCGCCAATGTCAATGGTTACGGCCATACCGGTGTTGGGTTGTTTCAAGGCCATCAGTTGCGCCTCGCGCAATTCAGCCCAGGCCGATTCAACAGGCATTTTATCCTTAGGCATAAAAGCCGCTAACTGCACAAAATAGAACGGAAAATTGCCCTGCCCCCATTTGCCGCGCCAGTTATTGATCATTAACGGAAATAAGGTACGATACTGGTGAGCCCTGTCGGCATTGCTTTCGCCCTGGTACCATATAACACCTTTAATAGTGTAATTGATAATCGGGTTTACCATAGCATTATACAATACCGTTGGCCGGTTCGGCCCATCGGCACGATAAGGCATAGGCGGCATATCGCTCATTTTGTTGATAACGTTATACTTCCATTCGCCACCAATATTGATAGCCTCAGCAGGTTTGCCTACAGGTGCCAGGGTAATTTCATCAGCGTTAATACCGCCGTCTCCGCCGGTATCAAACACCCTTACGGCAATGGTATTATCGCCAGCCTTAACCAGCTTACCCGGGATGGTATATACACGGCCTGCATTATAAAGCTCGTTATGGCCAACCTCAACCCCGTTAAACCAGGTTACATCCATATCATCAATAGTGCCCAGGCTGATTACCAGATCTTTACCTGCCCATGCTGCTGGTACTTTTACCGCCTTTCTGAAACCAACTACGCCGTCAAAGTTCGGCATACCGTTTTTTTCCCAATAGCCCGGCACTTTGATGGTCTTCCAGGCAGCATCGTTAAAATTACTTTCTATCCATGGCAACTTGCTGTTTGTGTATGAGGGATCTTTTTTCTCGATCTGCGCCATCCATGTTTTAAGTTCAGCATCGTAGCGGGCTAACACTTCCTGTTCTGCAGGACTGTTCTCCATGGCAGTTACCGCCGGCGCAAAGGCAGGCATAGTTTTAAGCGCATCGCCGCTGGTCCAGGCCTCGGCTATGGTGCCGCCCCAGGTGGTATTAATTATGCCTATCGGAATGTGGGTATGCTGATAAATATCGCGTGCGAAAAAATAAGCGACTGCCGAAAATTTGGGAAATGTTTGCGGAGAACAGATTTGCCAGTTGCCGCGCGTTTTAACTTCTGTTTGCGGCTCGGTCCGGGTGATGTTCTCTATCTTCAGCATCCGTATTTGCGGATAATTTGCGTTAGCCTTTTCCTGCTGATAATTTAATATATCGCCGTACATAGCGGTCGGCGTCATCTCCATATTGGATTGGCCCGAACAAACCCACACTTCTCCTATCAGCACATTATTCAACTGAAGCTTTTCACCATCATTAAATGTAACGGTATATGGCCCGCCGTAGGATGGCGTTGCTACTTTTGCTGTCCATTTTCCGCTGGCATCCGCCCTGGCGGTGTAATTCTTTTTGTTCCATGAGGTACTGATGATAACATTGGCGCCGGGTTTAGCCTTACCCCAAAAGTTAACCTGGGTTTTTTGCTGTAAAACCATGTCATCAGTGAAACATGCGGGAAGCTCAACCTTAGCAAACAATGTATTTGCAAAAAGCAGCAATGCAAGTGGCAGTAAAATTTTTTTAGTCATTTGGCAAAATTGGTTCAGCCAATATATGCAATTTGTGGAAAATGGAATAATGGGTAATTATTTCCCCAAAAAATTCCACACCGAAGAAATATTTACACATTTTTTGTTAAAACAATTTCACCATACGAAAAATACGAATTAAGGTTACGCTATTTTTAAAACTTATTTGTTTGCACTTTTTCTTAAAATTTGCAAAACATTTCTTTTAGGTTATACAAAACAGTAACAAATTTCATTTTTGAGAAAAAAAATATAAATTATTTTCTTTCAATTTAAAAAATTCAAATTTTTCACGCCCTTTTTCCGCTATGGTTAATTTACGCTTTTTTTTGGCATTGGACTCATCTTTGGATTACCTATGGCATGAAACGAATATTACTAAGCGCCATAATAATCATTGCTTTTGCAAGCTGCAAAAAGCTTAATGATGTTTTGCCTGAGTCAACCATACCAAACGAGCAAACAGTTACCAAACCGGCAACTGAAGAAGATAAGAAACTCCTGGCAGCATTAACGGTTACGCCGGTTATCAGTGAACCATCCGTACAGGTGATCAACACAAACGTTGAAGGCACCCAACTTAACCTGGTTTTTAACGAGAAGGTTCAGTTGCTGATCGATAAAGAACGTTACAGCAAATCATGGTATATCATGTTTACTGAAAACTATGCCGGCACCGCCCTGCAAGATCTTGATTACACTACAGTAACACAATGGGGTACTACCGTAAAAAACTGGAAATCGTACAACCTTAACCAGTTTGAAAAAACCGTTGCCGATACTACCATAGGTGGCAAAGCGGTTGTTAATGTGAAGTTTGCCCGCAAATTCACTTTTTACAAAGTATTTGATACTGCTGAACAAGCCATTACCCAGCAAGAGGCACTTGAAGGTAAAACACAAACTATAAAATTTGCTACCCGTTACGAGCCTGATAGCGACAGCACCCGCTTTTATAACGTATCAGCAAAAGTGATATTTAAAAAATAAAAACTGATCTTATACCAACTCCTCGGCGCGGGCGGCTTCCACAGGGCCGCCTTCGCTGTTTTATGCTTTAAACGCAGTATTATTTGATATTATCGGCAGTTATTGCAACATTTGGCTTACCACTGTAACCTGTTGCATGAAAAAAGGATACTACCTGATATTTATACTACTCACCGTTTTTTGCAAACAGGGATATTCCGGGCAAGCAGACAGCTTGCGGCAACAATACCGAAAAGCGAAGCTTGGTAAAAATTTTTACAACGATACAGCAAACATCAAACTGCTGACTTCCTTATCGTTGGCCTTGCGTACAGAAAACACCGATACCGCCCTTTTTTACTCCAAAGAAGCCCTGAAGGTTGCGCAAAACACTCAATATGATTTAGGCGAAGCTAATGCCTGGGCCAGCATAGGCGGCACTTATTATGTAAAAGGGTCTTATTTTCTATCATTAGAGGCTGTTACAAAACTATTGAATATCAGCCACCGCATTAACTATAAAAAGGGTATCGGCGATGCGCATCAGCTCCGCGGGTTGATTTACCTCGGGCAGGATGAATTCAAGGACGCCATTCGCGAATTTTCAAAAGCGCTTAACATTTACCGGCAACTGGGCAATAAGTTTAAAATGAGCCGTATGTTGTTTGATATCGGGCTTAGTTATGATGAGTTGCGCGACTCTGCCCGGGCTTTTCAATACCTAAAACAGGCCCGTGAAATGGGTATGGCCACGCACGACAATCAGATTGTAGCCATGAGCTATAACCGCATGGGCGAAACCCATTATCATTTTAAGCAGTACGATACCGCCCTTGTTTATCACAACAAGGTATTAAGGGGCAATTATCAGGATAAATGGGAAAATGCCTTCGCTTACTCCGGCTTGGCACAATCGCAATTTGAACTAAAGCTTTATAAGCAGGCACAGCAAAACGCTTTGACCAGCTTTACACTCGCCAGCCAGGTAAACAGTTTGTGGGATCAGGTTCGCGCGCTGAAAATATTAGGAAAAGCATATGCTGCAACGGGTAATTTTGAGCAAGCTTATAAATATAACGCGTTAATGACAGCGTACAACGATAGCCTGTTGAACGAATCGAAAGAACGAAACCTAAACTACCTGCACCTGCAACAGCAACGCACTGAAAACCTGACGCTTGAAAAGCAGAACGAAGTAGAACAGCAAAAAACGCGCTTTAATATGCTGCTAATGATAGCTATTGGCGTTATGGCGGTGTGTATAAGTGTGTTCGCTTTTATAATGAGCCGCAGTAACATCCAGAAGTCAAACCTTAACACTAAACTTGAACGCCGCAATAAATCAATTGCCCGGCAAAAGGAAGAGATAAGCATACAAAATGAAAAACTCGACGCGCTTAATCACACCAAAAACCAATTATTCTCGGTAATAAGTCATGATTTGCGGGGACCCTTTGCATCAATTACGCAAACTATTGAGCTTATACGTGATGATGAACTTACCGATGAAGAGCGCGACCGGATTCTGGAACATTTTTATAAGCAGGTTGCCCAGATATCGGCCATGGTAAACAACTTGCTGCTGTGGGCAAACAGCCAGCTCGAGGGCAATATTACACAGCCGGCTCTTTTGGATGCTACTAAAATTGTGAACGAGATTAAGGGAGTTTCGGCATACCTGTCTGACAGTAAAAAAGTAGCGCTTATACATGATTACAACTCACCCAAACCGGTATACGCTGATGCCGACCACCTGAAGATCATTATCCAAAACCTATTAGGTAACGCCATCAAGTTTACGCCGCAAGGCGGCACGGTAAGTATTTATTATACAGAAGATACCGACTACCAGGCCATCCACATTAAGGATACCGGCGTGGGCATCAGCCTCGAAAAAATGGGGCAACTATTTAAGGTCGTAGGTAAAAGCATCAGCGCTTATGGCACCAACCATGAGCAAGGCGCCGGCATTGGCTTATTGCTGATAAAGCAATTTACTGAAGTTAACAAAGGCCGGTTAACCATACACAGCGAACCTGGTGCCGGAACAGAGGTAACTGTATACCTGCCCAAAAAGGCTCATCAATAAACACCAGTTAAAAAGTATTTTTTACCGTTAAGTGCAAACTCATTGCCCTTGCGCTTACCTTTTAGTAAGGCACCTATCGGCGATGCCACGGAAACGGCGATGTAGCTGTCGCCATCAGCCTGCAAAATGCCCGCACTTATCGCGATATAAAAATTTCCGTTATCGGTAGTTACAAGGCTGCCTACATCAGCTATACCGGTTGTGTTAGGTGCGGTGTTAATATGGTTCAGTGCTACTTTAAGCTTATTGGCTTCGTTAAGCTGGGCCATGTTACGGTCGGTTTCCTGCTGCGCCATAGCGCGGCCGGTTTCATACTTATCACCAGCGCTGCTTTTAGTTTCGTTATTAGCGGCCTGCTGCGCTTCGGCTATGGCCTCTCCGGCGTTACCAATTTTCTGTTGTACGTAATTTAAACACAGCGAATGCAGTTTGGCTTTCAGATCAGTCATGCTATCAAGGTAAAATAAGGTTTCAAGTATACCAAAAAAATAAGAGCCCCCTTGCACTCGCTGCCCGGGGACTCTCAACCTAAACCTTATCACATATGTAAGAATTGAACTTACATAGCATTATAACGCACCTAAATGCGAAATAATATACTAACATATTCAATTCAACTTAAGCAGATGAATTTCAGCCGCTTATTTTTTAAAAAAATAGTTTGCAGACATTTTATTAACTTGTTGTTACCTTATTTTACGGGTTTACAGCAGGCCGTAAATATCAACGCTTTTCAACCCGGTCATAAAAACCACCAAAAGAGTTAACCTTAACAGCATCCTCTTTGAAAAAATCACCCGGGAAACCAAGTGGTACGGCACTTACTTCGTCAAGCGCCTTCAAATGCGCATCGGACAATACAAGATCGGTCACTTTCAGATTTTCCTGTAGCTGTTCCACCTTAGTTGCCCCAACAATAGGGATAGAAGAGAAACCTTGCTGACGTGTCCATTGCAAGGCTACGTTGCCCGGCGATACACCCAACTCATCGGCTATCTCTATAACTTTTTTGGTGATACGTACACTGTTTTCGTCCAAGCGCTTGCTTTCGGGCTTTATACGGCCCTGCTCTCCGCGCAGGTATTTACCCGTAAGTGCGCCACCGGCCAAAGGAGCCCATGGCGTAACCGTCATCCCGAAGTGTGCTGCCATTGGCGTAAGCTCACGTTCAGGGGTACGCTGTAAAAGGCTATACTCAATTTGCAGCGCGATAAACTGATTCCAGCCCATTAGTTCGGCCAGGGTATTGCCTTTGGCCACTACCCAGGCCGGGGTATCACTTATTGCGGCGTAATTCACCTTTCCCTGGCTTATCAGGTCATCAAGCCCGCGCAATACCTCGTCAATGGGTGTAATGTTATCCCATATATGCAGATAAAGCACGTCAATAAAATCCGTCTTTAAACGCTTGAGGCTTTCCTCAACGCTGCGCATCATGTTTTTGCGGTTATTACCCGATGCATTAGGGTTTGTACGATTATCAAGCAACGTATACTTGGTAGCTAACACAAAGTAATCCCTATCATGATTGCTGATGTATTCGCCTATTATCTTTTCGCTGGTGCCTAGTTTATAAACATTGGCAGTATCAATAAAATTGCCGCCCGCGTTGGCAAAGGTGTCCATAATGGCAAAACTGGTTTGCTGGTCGGCACCCCAGCCGGCCTCGGTACCAAAACCCATGGTGCCTAAACATAGTTCAGAAACCTTTAAGCCCGAACGGCCCAATAATTTGTAATTCATATAAGCTGATGATTTGTATAAAACATTATAAACCTGTGCACAGTTGTATATCAACAAAATTAACCCACAACAGCAGGTTATGAAAATTATAAACACAACAAAGCCGGTATTGATTGACGACTTATATCAATATTTAAAAGCAAAACTTAACGCGCAGTTTGCCAACCACCGGAAAACGGATATTGATTTTGAACTGTTGATGGATGGGCAAAGCATCATCATACAAAAACCCGGTTTATACAAAGGATTTTTGTTTAAACTGACGCCTACAGGCAGCCACACGCTGGAAGTAGCGAAATCAGAACATTATGTTGACGACGTTAATGTGCTTACCCTTGAGTCTGTTCTGGATGAGCTTTTTGTAAAGCAACTCGGCGCAACAGCCCCGCAGATTTAACCGTTTATCCAGGAAAACTTATACTCAAGCATCGGGTTTTTCATGCGCTCGGCAACGCGCAACAAACGCTCAGGCAGTTTCATGATATAATCGCGGGCTTTTTCTGCTTCGGCGTTAAGGTCAGTAACGCTTTCAATATGCCAATCCTCAATCAATTCTTTCAGAATATCAACGTAATCAACAGCAGTATAAATACCTAAACGTTGGGCAGCATCAGTAAAATGGCCAAAAGTTTGGCCTATCTTAAGTCCTACTTCGCGTAAAAAGTGCGCAGGCATAACAATTTTTTTGCGCATCATATCTTCAAACGCCAGCATGGCTTCGCTCGCGTCTACCTCGAAAATCTTCTCGATAAAGTATTTGTAAGCTTTGGCATGGCGGGCTTCGTCAGCAGCAATAACACCACACATTTTTGATAGCAGCGTATCGCCTTGTTTTTTTGCTTGGGATGCCACCCGGCGGTGAGACACGTTAGTAGCCAACTCCTGGAAAGAAGTATAAATAAAGTTACGGTACGGGTCGGTACCGGTACCTATATCAAAACCGTCAGCTATCAGGTATTGCGTTGATATTTCCATCATGCGCATGTTTACCCGGCCTGACAGATACAGGTATTTATTCAGCAGATCACCATGGCGGTTTTCTTCGGCAGTCCAGTAGCGGGTCCACTTCATCCAGCCGCCCTCTTCATCTTTTGACACACCATCAACCATGGTCAGCCACGATTCATAAGTCGGCAGCGCCTCCTCGGTAATGGTATCGCCTATTAAAACGGCGATTAAATCATACGATAAGCCTTGCGCGCTTTCCTGAAGTTCCTTTATCTCATTAAAAAAGGTATCTCGTGAAGAATCAGGCAATAAATCAGCAGGTTGCCAAATAGTATCTATCGGCTTTAAAAAATCATGCATCTTATCGAGCATGTATTTTTCAATATGCGTCATTACTTCCCTTCTCTTTTCTTCAAAAAATCTCATAATTAACAATTAGGGCGTAAAGTTAGCTAAATTAACTAACTATACTGCATGTTTTTAAGCAGCGTGACCAACATCACTTTTAGCGGATTTGACTTTAAATTCCGCTACTAACAATTGTTGATAGCCGGTAAAATTTTCCGCAAAACATGGAAAATTTACCCCGTTTATTCGATATAACCCCACCCCACTTAAGTTTTGTTGCTAAACATTATCGGTGTGGAAAAAAATATAGTATCAAAATACAGCTTATAGTTGAGTAACAATTGTACGTCGGTTTAGTTTACAACAAGTTTTTAAATCAGCATTAAACATTGCTTTTTAGCTAAACAGCTTTGTTTGCCAGCTTCTTGCTTATCTGCAAACGGTTTTTATAAATAGACCATTAGCGCCATCGCGCTCGCCTGAAGCTGTTCATCTATTTGCTGATTGGATTGCTTTTTGTTATTGTGCAACTGTGAGCCCCCTGCCTGATACGCCGGTAGTTTACTAACACGTTTTTATAAACACTAAACCTGTTACCCCCTAATATTTCAACTAAGCGTAATGTTTTTAAAGATCACCAAAGAGGAGTTCTCGAAAGAGGTTTTGAAAAAGGCCTGGTATCAAACTAATATAATCGTATGGACGGTCATTTTTTTATACCCGCTTTTTAGCATAGTCGACTTTATATACGCAAACCAGTTCTGGGTTAGTTTTTTGATTGTGCGCCTAACCTCGGTTTTTGTGATCTACATGCTTTACAATTACTTTCAGGCTCATAAAAAAAACTACCGCATACTGCTGCACGCTGTGCTGTTCATTCTCTCGATAACAACCGCGCTGTTGTGCAACCTGGTTAATATCGAATCTATCAACGTTTACTTTTTACTTTATGCCGCCATTATACTGTTTTTTAACCTGCAGGTATTTTGGGAAGCGCTTAACTCTATTATTCAGGCACTGGCAGCCTTTTTATTTTTAGCCATATTTTTTAACGGCTTCAGCGAGTACACTATTGACCTGTTGGTAAACAACGGCGGGCAGTTCTTCTTCGTAATCGTTGTTATATCAACCATAATACCGCATGCACGCTTTAAAGTGCTTGTTCGCGAGGTACAGGCGCAGATACTGATCGAGAAATCAAACGATCAGCTTAAAGCCCAATACCAGGATATCAATGAGAAGAATAACATTATTGATATGCAATACGCGCAGCTGCGTAAGCTTGACGAACAAAAAAACAGCTTTATAAACATTGCTGGGCACGACCTTAAAAACCTGATCGGCTCCATCATTATGAGCAACAACATGGTGAAAGAGGAAGATTATCGCCTGAGCAATGACCAGAAAGAATTTGTTGGATACATCACTGAGTCGGCCGAGAAGATGCAATATATGCTGAACAAGCTGATGGACGTTAAAGAGATTTCATCGCCTGAGATTAAATTTAACCTGGAGATATTTGATGCCAACCAGGAAGTGCAGTATGTTTTTAAAGGCTTGCAGGAAACTGCCCATATGAAAAATATACATCTGATTGATAACATATTAAAGTTGCCGCTGAATGTAAGACTCGACCGCGTATTTACCGGCCAGGTTTTTCAAAACCTGCTATCAAACGCCATTAAGTTTTCGCAAACCAATAACAACATTAAAGTGGTTACCAGCCTGCAACGTCAAAAATTTGTGTTCGAGATTATTGACGAAGGCATTGCCATCGGTCAGCAGGAACTGGATATGATGTTCAACAAGCTGAAAACCCTTAACGATGTGGGCGCGGTGCATGAAAGCAGGCTGGGCCTGGGCCTTTCAATTGCCAAACTGATGACGCAGGAAATGGGCGGCGAAATTTATTATCGCAGTGATGATAACGGCAACTATTTCAGAGTAGAATTTTACGCTATTAACTAATATACAATACAACCCGATGAAGAGAGTTTTAACCTTCTTAGCCTTTTTACTTGTACTATCAACCGGTTTAAAGGCACAGAGTATCGTGTCCTTTAAATCAATGGGGCATCCGGATAATGCCATTTACGGCATGAACGGCGCAACATCTTACTTTTTACGGATTAGTCCGCTGGTTGAGATGAATGGCAGCAAACTGGTGTTGTATTTTGAACCATCGCAGGCATTGATTAAGGAGAACTCGTTTATCAATATTTTGATCAACGATCAGCCGATCATCAGTTCGAGATTAACACGCGACTCGATACAAAAAGTCGTAATAAACCTCTCAAGAAGTGATCTTTCGCCTGAGAAGTATCTGAAATTACAGATTAAAACCGTTGCTACCATCAGTAACGATAAATGCCGCGACCTGGATAACCCGGCCATGTGGATCAAGGTTAAGGGAAACTCCTACCTGTCGCTCATCAAGAGCAACAAGAATTTTTTTAATAATGTAAACATCAGCAACTGCTTTGATTCAAAACGTGCTATTGTTTTCCCGAACAACCCATCACTGCATGATTTGAAAGCCGTGGCATGGGCTTACGCACGCTTAAAGCGCACTACCTCAAAAGAGATACATGTTTACGAGGCCGGCAAATTGCCTGATAGCGTAAAGAACTATATTATGGTTGGCGAGGTATCGCAACTGCCGGAAGCACAACGCCGCTTGGTTAAAGTGAATCCGCAAGGCAGCCAAGGCATGCTTTATCTGCACAAAAGCATAACCAGTTTAACTGATACGCTAACTACTATGGTTGACGTACGCGGTAAAAACGTACCGGTTAAAACGGTTTCAACAAGCGTTGTTCCTAATGAGATATTGTTTGTGTCAGGCGGTGATGATACCGGTTACGAAAAGGCTATTACCGCTTTGGGTAACATGAATGTGCTTAACTCCACCTACGGCGACTACCTGCTGATAAATGAAGCGCAAAATAGCTTCTTCCAAAACATTGACGAAAGCCGTTCAAAATTATCATTAAAGCAGCTGGGTGGCGCAAGCAACTTTATGTCGGGCATAGGTTCATTAAAAACCGTTTACAATTTTAAAAACAGCGATTTTAGCTTTACACCTAAAGAAGTTGAGATACGCTTCGCCGGTATTTACAGCAGCCTGAACCCTGGTGACCGCGGCTTCTTCAATATCTATTTGAACGGATTATTGATCAGCAGCGAGAAGCTGGACGCATCGGGTAAATTAAACACCGCGGTAACCATCAACCGTTATCAGCACCACAAATACAACACACTTGAGGCGGAGTTCAGGTTTTATCCGAGCAGTGGTAATTGTGCCAATAGCTTTACCAACTTCTTTTGTGAGATTGATGTTGATAAATCATACCTGGCCTCAAAAAACCCGTTCATTACCAATGATCTGAGCTTCTATCAATATCCCGAAGCGTTTAACAGCGGTTCAACCCGCCTGATTGTAAGCAAAGGCTATGCAAAATATGCCGCTGCGGCTTTGGGTGAGATCATTTACGAGTTGAATAATAATATTAACGCTAATAACTTCCCTGAAATAGTATATTCTGACGGTGTGGACGCATCTGATCTGAAAAAGTATAACGTTGTAGCGTTGCTTTCAAAGGATGATAAGCTAATGAACGATTTTCCGGATGCGCCGATCAAATTCAATCAGAAATTCCGCCTATATAATGCCGAGAATAACAAGGTGGTTTATTCCCTTTCTGACAGTGTATCAAACGGCCTGGCACAAATATTTTACGGTCGCAGCAATAACGCCACGCTGGTACTTACCGCTACAGGTAAACACCCAGCAGAGGCTTTCCTGGCTGTATCTCGCTCTATTACCGAGCAATTATCAACCCTTTCGAGCAACGTTTGTATTGCCGATGTTAACTCCAACAAATACTTGTTCAACATCAATAAATCAAGCGAGAACCTGGAGTATGTAGATACCAAAAGCGGACTGGCTCAGTTTTGGGAAAGCTACAACCTGTACATCCTGTTAGGTATTCTGGTATTGATCCTGGTATCATTCCTATACGTACGTTCGAGGGTACAAAGCTCTCAGGATCTGTTTAACGAATAATTATAAAGCATCAAGCCCGGCTACAGCTTTACCGTAGCCGGGCAATTTCTTTCTCTCTATATACAAATGATAACCTCTGTTGCCGAGCTACTGATTACCGATGGTTTTATAACCCGGGCTGACCGTGAAAGCATTGAAAAGCTTTCGGCAACATTGGGGCAGGCTTTTATAAAGGTAGCCCTCAATTTTGGTTACATCTCCCGTAAAAATTATGAGCGCTCGCTTATAAACGCCGGAATAACATTGAACGAGGTTCGTGAAGAAGAGCATGATTCTGAAATACTTAGTAAAATTGAGCTAAAACTGGCCAATGATCATGTAGCATTGCCCCTGCGCGTGCAGGACGGCAAACTCATAACCCTTATGGCCGACCCTACCGATCAGCTATTTATTGATTTTGTACGGTTCACTTACGATATGGAACCCGAGATTATCGTGGCTTCAGACCTGGAAATTACCTGGATGAGCCATAGGTTGCTGGGTGAAAAGTATGTAAAGTCGGCCGTGTTTGAGCTAATGCACCGCGACCCTGCCAACTCAGCAAGGGTTACGTTCACGTCAAAGCAGCTTATCTTTTTGTTTGGGTTGGTTGGCATTATTTGTGTTGGCCTTGTGCTTAATTTCAAAAACACCTCTATTACAATTAACGTTATATTGAGTTTCTTCTTTCTGATCGCCATATCGTTCAAGCTCTTTTTGGCGCTGGTAGGTTCAAGGTTTGAATTGCACCAGGCTGTAACCAATCAGGAAGTACGCGATGTAGTGACTGAGGAGCTGCCGGTTTACACCATTCACCTGCCGGTTTACAAAGAGGATAAGCTGATCAAAAAACTAATATGGAACCTGCAAAGTATTGATTATCCACGCGAGCAGCTGGATATTAAATTGCTGATTGAAGAGGATGATGACAAAACGTTGAACGCGGTACGTAACCTGGATTTCCCCGCAACGTTCGAGGTAATAGTGGTGCCTTTCCATATGCCTAAAACCAAGCCCAAAGCTTGTAATTATGGTCTGCACTTTTCGCGTGGTAAATTTTTGACCATTTATGATGCGGAGGACATCCCGGATACGGATCAACTGAAAAAAGTTGTAGCCTTATTTACAAAACTGCCTGATCATTTTATCTGCGTGCAATGCTCTCTAAACTACTTTAACCGTAACGAGAACTTTTTGACGCGAATGTTCACGCTGGAATATTCATATTGGTTTGACTATATGCTGCCTGGCTTAGATACGCTTGATATTCCGATTCCGTTAGGTGGTACAAGCAACCACTTTAAAATGGAGAACCTGATTGAGTTAGGCGCGTGGGACCCGTTTAACGTAACTGAAGATGCCGACTTAGGCGTACGTGCCTATGCCAAGGGTTATAAAATAGCGGTAGTAAATTCCACTACATACGAGGAAGCCAATAACGAGCCGTTTAACTGGATACGCCAGCGTTCGCGCTGGATTAAAGGTTACATGCAAACTTACCTGGTACATATGCGCGATCCGATTGCGTTATACCGTAAGATTGGCCTGAAAGGCTTTTTAGGTTTCAGCTTTTTTATCGGCGCAACACCTATAACCTTTTTGGTTTATCCATTACTGTTAATCATATTTTTAAATTATATACTGTTTGACCTTTCAACCATACGTACGCTGTTTCCGGATTGGGTGCTCTTCATGTCCATATTCAACCTGATGGTAGGTAACATCCTGATGATCTATGTAAACATGATGGCCGTATTTAAACGCAGGTTTTACGAGCTTATATTATTCGCGGTAGCAAACCCTGTTTACTGGATGCTGCATTCGGTGGCGGCTTATAAAGGTTTGTACCAGTTAATTGTTAACCCGTTTTATTGGGAAAAAACCAATCACGGTTTAAGTAAAATGAGTAGCCCGGTTAACGTTGTAAAATGATAAAACGATCGACATTACTTTTACTGATAACTGTTTTGCTGGGTGCTTACTACCTGGTGCTGGGCATATATTTTAATAAGCTGGGGTATTACAATGCCGAAGCCTTATTTTATATAGAAAAATCAAAAATAGTTTTTGAAGGCCTGGGTAACCGGCTTAAGGTAATGGGTTTAACAGCGCCTATAATTCCGTTTTACTCAACTTTTATTTTTACGGGAATAAATTACCTCTTGGCACCGGTAATTGCATCGGCCATAGGCACAGCTATATTATTCTACCTGATATCGTCCACTTTACTAAAAAAAGTAAAAGATAATTTTTACCTGGTACTGCTTGTAGTATTATTCCTTTTCCATCCGGGAATGTTATATACCGCAACGGCCGGCAAGAGTATTTACCTTGTGTTAGCCTTCTTTTACCTGTTCTTTTTAAATATCCTGAAGTTCTACAGGTCTAACACTACCTATCACGTATCCATAGCAAGCATGTGTTTGGTTACGCTAACTTTTTGCGATTATCGTTTTATATGGCTGACGCTGTTTTTTATACCGTTGGTACTGTCTATAACACTTAAAAGTTTAAACCTGGGTGAAAAGGAATCCATCTTCCGCTTGTTTTTGAGCTTTAATAACCCATCGCTCAGGCGCAAGCTTATATCGAAAACCTTTGCACTCTATATTATCATTTTTATCCTGCCGATAGCATCCATTGTGTGTTACAAATTGCTGAACTTAACACATGCCAATGATTTAAATTACTTTATTGAAAGCCCTTACGCCACATGGAATGTATTGGTTGATAAAATAAATTTTGATGAGATTACAAGCAGCACAACCTATAAAATACCCGATTCAGCTGTACTGCTATCCCTTAAGATGATTATGTATAGTCCGCTAATTTTGCTGGCGCTCTACATGTACAGGCAAAATACTTACCAGGCGCTTACGCTGCTTACTCCTTTCGCTTTTGTTGAATTTTTAAGATTGAAGTATGACAAGATCTACATAGCGCACGAGTTTTACTTGATATTTCTGGTGCTGGCTTTGCTATGTATTATATTCCGGCTGGAATCATTCAAGGATAAAAAGACCCTGAAGATTTTAATGGGGGTAGGTATGGCCATACAGATATTTACGGGCTTTTACTTTTTGAACCGTTCGCCAATAGCTGATGAGCAAAAATTTATGGCTATGCTACGTAAGCCTACTGAAAACAACGATCAGGAGCAGAATCAGGATATAGCCAATTACATTAACGCGCTCCCCGATAATACGCTCATCATGACGGACGACGCGATAGCTTACCCGATTGTGGCTTTTGTTAATAATATACAAAAACTGGTAATGCCTTATCAGGATAAGTTTCTGACTACTATTGAAACGCCGAGAGGCTATGTAAGCTATATACTGGTTGCAAGTACTTCAAACCGCGCAAAGGGCTATACACAGCTTAATAATACGTACTTTAACTTTATGCGTAACAACGATCCCGGAATGCTGGTGCAAAAGGTGTACGAAACACCTGACTGGGAACTGTATAGGATTAAATAGTTTTGATTATTCCTTAGCAACAAGCAAATTAGGGAATGAATTTAAAGTTACTGTTTTTGCCCGTCACCTTTCTTATAGTTGTGTTTGGTTTACAAAACAACTCCCATCAGTATAAACCAACTGATATTACAAATAACATTAACGCCGATACCACGCTTCGAAAGGTTGATCTTGGTATGAGTAATTTAACTATATCTATTCCCCGGTATTACGAGCTTACTAAACAACAAGGTACAGATTATTGGATATTTAAATTCAAGCCGAAAAACAACCAAGATAGGCTATCACCAAAAGGTGGAGTATACCTTGGCAATTTCCCTAAAAGGGATTTATATCCAAATGACTGCCCTGTCAATAGGCAGATGATTTGGGCTTTAGGCCAGTTTGAGACCTTGGATATTAAACGTTGTACTTCCCATTATTACACACAGGTAATTATACAGAATACAGATAATACAAACTGGTACGAAAAGATACAACTTTTTGGTGAAGCCCGATCCGATAAAGATTTACAAAGTCTGTTATCAATAATGAAAAGTATTAGTCGAAAGAATATCGAGATTAAGAAATAGAGACCGGCGTAGAGATTAGTTTAAACATTAAATCAATAGCATTTGTGCCAGAGGGAACTTGATGAAAGAATTTGATATTATAGAACCATCTTCTTTAGTAGACCCCCGAAACAC
>NZ_JAJPWV010000009.1 GCF_021215455.1 Mucilaginibacter roseus
TACCTTTGCGACCCGCAACGGCGGGGGCTTGGAAGTCCGGAGGGATGGAGAAGCTGTTGTTTTGACAGTCAGAAACAGAATGAAAAAAATAAAAATTTTTATTTTGGAAAAGAGAAAAGGTTTTCTACCTTTGCAGACCCAAAACGAGGGAAGCCCGGAAGCGAATTTCGGGGGATAAAAATACAGAAAGATTTACTTACCGCAATGGTAAGCGAATATAAAGCCGAACCGAGAGGCGAGGCGAGCAAGTTCTTTAAGGAAAAGATAATCATGTAGCGTAGCGGGCTACTTTGACAAGAAGGTGAAAGCGGAAGGCGTAAAGCAGAAAGCGGTCAGTTTCAAAACAGCAAAGTAGTACTGTCAATGAAAACAACTCCGTTCGGAGTTGAGAGAGAACCAATAAAGTTTTCAGGGGGATACTGTAAAAGATACATTATTTACAGATTCTATTGATTGAGTTAATAGGGTCAGGTAAAACAAACAAAACATTATACAATGGAGAGTTTGATCCTGGCTCAGGATGAACGCTAGCGGCAGGCCTAATACATGCAAGTCGGACGGGATTCGGGAGCTTGCTCCCGATGAGAGTGGCGCACGGGTGCGTAACACGTATGCAACCTACCTTTACCAGGGGGATAGCCTCTCGAAAGAGAGATTAACACCGCATAAAATTAGATTATGGCATCATAATTTGATCAAATATTTATAGGGTAAAGATGGGCATGCGGAACATTAGCTAGTTGGTAAGGTAACGGCTTACCAAGGCGACGATGTTTAGGGGATCTGAGAGGATGACCCCCCACACTGGTACTGAGACACGGACCAGACTCCTACGGGAGGCAGCAGTAAGGAATATTGGTCAATGGGCGGAAGCCTGAACCAGCCATGCCGCGTGCAGGAAGACGGCCCTATGGGTTGTAAACTGCTTTTGTACGGGAATAAACCTTGATACGTGTATCAAGCTGAATGTACCGTAAGAATAAGGATCGGCTAACTCCGTGCCAGCAGCCGCGGTAATACGGAGGATCCGAGCGTTATCCGGATTTATTGGGTTTAAAGGGTGCGTAGGCGGCTTTTTAAGTCAGGGGTGAAAGACGGCAGCTCAACTGTCGCAGTGCCTTTGATACTGAAGAGCTTGAATACACTTGAAGTAGGCGGAATGTGACAAGTAGCGGTGAAATGCATAGATATGTCACAGAACACCAATTGCGAAGGCAGCTTACTAAAGTGTGATTGACGCTGAGGCACGAAAGCGTGGGGATCAAACAGGATTAGATACCCTGGTAGTCCACGCCCTAAACGATGAACACTCGATGTTGGCGATATACGGTCAGCGTCTAAGCGAAAGCGTTAAGTGTTCCACCTGGGGAGTACGCCCGCAAGGGTGAAACTCAAAGGAATTGACGGGGGCCCGCACAAGCGGAGGAGCATGTGGTTTAATTCGATGATACGCGAGGAACCTTACCCGGGCTTGAAAGTTAGTGAATGAGACAGAGACGTCTCAGTCCTTCGGGACACGAAACTAGGTGCTGCATGGCTGTCGTCAGCTCGTGCCGTGAGGTGTTGGGTTAAGTCCCGCAACGAGCGCAACCCCTATGTTTAGTTGCCAGCATGTAATGATGGGGACTCTAAACAGACTGCCTATGCAAATAGAGAGGAAGGAGGGGACGACGTCAAGTCATCATGGCCCTTACGTCCGGGGCTACACACGTGCTACAATGGGCAGTACAGAGGGCAGCTACCTGGCAACAGGATGCCAATCTCACAAAGCTGTTCACAGTTCGGATCGGGGTCTGCAACTCGACCCCGTGAAGTTGGATTCGCTAGTAATCGCGTATCAGCAATGACGCGGTGAATACGTTCCCGGGCCTTGTACACACCGCCCGTCAAGCCATGGAAGTTGGGGGTGCCTGAAGCCGGTAACCGCAAGGAGCCGTCTAGGGTAAAACCGATAACTGGGGCTAAGTCGTAACAAGGTAGCCGTACCGGAAGGTGTGGCTGGAATACCTCCTTTCTGGAGCAGTATCCCAAACAAAATGAAAGGGGCAGAAACTGCTATGCACATGATTTATTTTTCTTGATAAAAAAACAAAAGGAAACCCGGAAGATGAAGCCATCAGGGTGCCGGCCGAGAGGGCGGGGGCTTAAGTGGCAGTAGCGGTAGCGGTAGCAGCAGTGATATATGATGTATATATACTGCAACTGCAACTGTAAACTGCGAACTAAAAAAGATAGTCCCGTAGCTCAGTTTGGTTAGAGCACTACACTGATAATGTAGGGGTCAGCAGTTCAAATCTGCTCGGGACTACAGGCACATTGAGTAGCGGTAGCAGTAAATAGTAGCAGACATGCTGCCACTGCCACTAAAGACCGCCACTTAAATGATCAACCAGGGGGATTAGCTCAGCTGGCTAGAGCACCTGCCTTGCACGCAGGGGGTCAACGGTTCGAATCCGTTATTCTCCACCAGGCTAAAGCAGTCATTAGTAAATAGTCATTAGTCATTTATTGACTACTGACCACTGACAAATGACCATAGCCAAACGTTCTTTGACATATTGGAAGAAGTAATTGAAAAAACGAGAAGACAACAATAGGGAGTCTTTTAGTGAAACAAGAACTAAGATGAAAGAAACAAGACTTGTCTTGAATCCTGGCTCTTAATTCCTGGATCTAAAAAAGATTACCAAAAAAGCATACCATGCGGCGCAAAAGGCGCATGAGTAGAAGAAAGTAAGAAAGGGCACACGGGGGATGCCTAGGCTCTCAGAGGCGAAGAAGGACGTGATAAGCTGCGATAAGCCACGGGGATTAGCAAATATGAATTAATCCGTGGATTTCCGAATGGGGAAACCTGATTATCTGAAGGATAATCGCAAATGCGCTAACCCGCTGAACTGAAACATCTAAGTAGGCGGAGGAAGAGAAAACAACAGTGATTTCCAGAGTAGTGGCGAGCGAAATGGAAGAAGCCCAAACCATATATGTTACGGCATATACGGGGTAGTAGGACCACGACATGAAGATTAAAATGAACCGGAAGCGGGTGGGAAACCGCGCCATAGAGCATGAGAGCTGCGTACGGGTAAGTAATAATCGGATAGTGGTATCCTGAGTACTGCGAGGTCGGAGACGCCTTGTAGGAATTTGCCGGCACCATCCGGTAAGGCTAAATACTCCTGAGAGACCGATAGTGAACCAGTACCGTGAGGGAAAGGTGAAAAGAACCCCGAACAGGGGAGTGAAATAGAACCTGAAACCGTGTGCTTACAAGCGGTCGGAGCCCTTTATGGGGTGACGGCGTGCCTTTTGCATAATGAGCCTACGAGTTACTCTTCTCTGGCAAGGTTAAGCGGTTAAGCCGCGCAGCCGAAGCGAAAGCGAGTCTGAATAGGGCGTGCAGTCAGAGGAGGTAGACGCGAAACCTTGTGATCTACCCATGGACAGGTTGAAGGTGCCGTAACAGGTACTGGAGGACCGAACCGATAAACGTTGAAAAGTTTCCGGATGATTTGTGGGTAGGGGTGAAAGGCTAATCAAACTGGGAAATAGCTCGTACTCCCCGAAATGTTTTTAGGAACAGCCTGGCGGTTTAAGTTATTAAGAGGTAGAGCTACTAATTGGGTGCGGGGGAGTCAAATCCTACCAAATCCAGATAAACTCCGAATGCTTGATAATATACGCTGGAGTGAGGCTATGGGTGCTAAGGTCCATGGCCGAGAGGGAAAGAACCCAGACCATCAGCTAAGGTCCCCAAATTACCATTAAGTTGAACTAACGAGGTCCGGCTGCACAGACAGCTAGGATGTTGGCTTGGAAGCAGCCATTCATTTAAAGAGTGCGTAACAGCTCACTAGTCGAGCGGCCGGGCATGGATAATAAACGGGCATTAAATGGTATACCGAAGCTATGGATTGTATTAATATACACTGGTAGGGGAGCATTCTATTATCGGTGAAGCAGGAAGGTAACTGACTGTGGAGAGAATAGAAAAGCAAATGTAGGCATAAGTAACGATAAGGCGGGAGAGAAACCCGCCCACCGAAAGACTAAGGTTTCCTGATCAACGCTAATCGGATCAGGGTTAGTCGGGGCCTAAGGTGAAGCCGAAAGGCGCAGCCGATGGACAACTGGTTAATATTCCAGTACTTTTTATAACTGCGATGCGGTGACGGAGTAGTGACACTGACGCGAACTGACGGAATAGTTCGTTAAAGGCCGTAGGTATAGGGAATGTAGTAAAGTACGCATTCTTTGCTGAAAGCTGATAGTACTCGGAACCTTCGGGGGATGGGATAGTTCAGGTAATCAGACTTCCAAGAAAACCCGCTAAGCTTCAGGTTATAAAAACCCGTACCGTAAACCGACACAGGTAGTCGAGGAGAGAATCCTAAGGTGCTCGAGTGAATCATGGCTAAGGAACTCGGCAAAATGGCCCTGTAACTTCGGGAGAAGGGGCGCTGGCAGCAATGTCAGCCGCAGTGAAAAGGCCCAGGCGACTGTTTAACAAAAACACATGGCTTTGCAAAATCGCAAGATGACGTATAAGGCCTGACACCTGCCCGGTGCCGGAAGGTTAAGAGGGGATGTTAGTCGCAAGGCGAAGCATTGAATCGAAGCCCCGGTAAACGGCGGCCGTAACTATAACGGTCCTAAGGTAGCGAAATTCCTTGTCGGGTAAGTTCCGACCTGCACGAATGGTGTAACGATCTGGGCGCTGTCTCAGCCATGAGCTCGGTGAAATTGTGGTATCGGTGAAGACGCCGGTTACCCGCAACGGGACGGAAAGACCCCATGCACCTTCACTACAACTTAACATTGATATCGGATACAGGATGTGTAGGATAGGTGGGAGGCTTTGAAGCAGGTTCGCCAGGACTTGTGGAGCCAACGTTGAAATACCACCCTTTCTGTATTTGGTGTCTAACTCTGTAATGCGGAGGACATTGTTTGGCGGGTAGTTTGACTGGGGTGGTCGCCTCCAAAAAGGTAACGGAGGCTTTCAAAGGTAAGCTCAGTACGCTTGGTAACCGTACGCGGAGTGCAATAGCAAAAGCTTGCTTGACTGTGAGGCAGACAAGCCGAGCAGGGTCGAAAGACGGATATAGTGATCCGGTGGTTCTGCATGGAAGGGCCATCGCTCAAAGGATAAAAGGTACGCTGGGGATAACAGGCTGATCTCCCCCAAGAGCTCATATCGACGGGGAGGTTTGGCACCTCGATGTCGGCTCGTCACATCCTGGGGCTGGAGAAGGTCCCAAGGGTTGAGCTGTTCGCTCATTAAAGTGGCACGCGAGCTGGGTTCAGAACGTCGCGAGACAGTTCGGTCCCTATCTGTTGTGGGCGTTGGAAGTTTGAGTGGGGCTGACCTTAGTACGAGAGGACCGGGTTGGACTAACCTCTGGTGAATCTGTTATGGCGCCAGCTGTACTGCAGAGTAGCTACGTTGGGAATAGATAAGCGCTGAAAGCATCTAAGTGCGAAACTAGCCACGAGATGAGACTTCCTTATAGGGTCGTGACAGACTATCACGTTGATAGGTTACAGGTGTAAAGGTGGTGACATCAAAGCCAAGTAATACTAATCGCCCGAAGCTTTCTCAAGCAACAGAATTATATTGTTGTCTTCTCAACCTTTTCAATAACTTCTTTCAATAATATGTCA
>NZ_JAJPWV010000010.1 GCF_021215455.1 Mucilaginibacter roseus
TATGCCTCTAAAACATAATACAGGTAAAAGCTTTCAGGGTAGCATTGTATTGGGAAAAGGTTTCGTGTTGACCACGGAACAGGCTGAAGCATTAATTGCTAAAGATCCACGAAATAAGGAAGTACTATTTCCATACTTGAATGGAGATGATTTAAACAATAATCCTGAACAAAAAGCTTCACGTTGGGTAATAAATTTCTTTGATTGGCCCGAGGACAGAGCCCGCACTTACCCAGATTGTTTTGAAATAGTAGAGCGGTTGGTAAGGCCAGAACGGCAACGTTGGTTAAAAGATAAAAATGGATATGAAATTGTAGGCACATATGCACTTAGAAAACCATTGCCACAGAGATGGTGGATATATGGAGAAAAACGACCTGCGCTTTACCAGACCATATCCAAGTTAGACCACGTCATGGCAATTAACCGCCACGCTAAATACTTACTCATTTCAATAGGCCAGAAAAACATTGTTTATAGTGAAGCCACTATAGTGATTGCTTCTGATTCTTATTCTGATTTCTCGATATTGTCATCGGCAGTACATGACGTATGGGCTTGGAAGAATAGTTCCACTATGGGAGCCTCAACATTAAGATATTCTGCCAGTAATGCGTTTGAAACATTTCCATTTCCAAACGACCCATTAAATAGATTGGAAAAGTTGGGCTACGAGCTGAATGTTTTTAGAAGAGACTTAATGAGAAATGCTAAAATAGGTTTGACTGAGACATACAACCGTTTTAATGATAAAGATTTAAACCAATCATCTGAGTTATACGAGGCAATTTTAAAACTTCGAAATATCCACTGTGAAATAGACAAAGCCGTTACAGAAGTTTTCAACTGGAACGATCTTGATTTAAAACACGACTTTTACGAAGTAGAATTCCTACCAGAAAGTGACCGTGTTAGGTTTACTGTACCTCCTGATACACGAAAAGAGATATTAAGCCGGCTTTTTAACTTAAATCAAAAGCGACATGCTGACACAATTGATAATGTAGAAGCAGTAGCAGAAATGAAAAAAGTTAAAATATCGTTAGAGAACATTAATCTATTTTCCAATCAATAAATTCTAGAAAAGCTTGGCGGTATAAATATCTGTTGAATTTTTAATATTTCTTTTGATGTTGCCTTTTGGCACAAGATTTTCACTTTGTTCAGCATTGTATAATTGGTTATTTAATTTTAATAATCGTTTTAAGATTTCTTTTCGGGCAGCGGATTGAATGGTGAAACGGATTCTGTCATTTTCCGGCAGATATTCTAATTCATAAAATCCATGCTGCATGTCAATATCTTCCCACCCATACGATTTCAAAACAGCTAAATCCATTTTCACATGTAACGAACGTAATTCCTCAATTTGAGATAAAGTATGATCAGACAGAGTTTTTAACCCTATATCATGAAAGTAATTATAAATTTTTGTCAGACCTATTTTAGTTGATCTCATAATATTTTTTCTTAAGTTAAAATAGTCAGTTCCTAAATGCTCCAATTCTGAAGTGTTAATCTCGGGAAAGGGAAATGTTTCAAAAACATTTCCAGGGGTATAGTTTAAATCCGACTTCATTGTTGTGCAATATTTCCATGCCCATATATTATGAATAGTTGATTGCATAAGACAAAAAATTGAGAATGATTGATTGTTAAATACAACCAACGCGTCAGCAAAAACCATTTCCCTATCCACAAAAGTCATAGCCAACGTTTTACTAATTCTTGCAACCACCATGACGTGGTCTAACTTGGATATGGTCTGGTATAACTCTTTTCTTGGTCGTAAGAATTGCCACCATTTTTCCCTACCGGTCTTATCATTTTTTGTTAGTCTTTCAGGCTTTACTAAGTGTTCTATGACCTCAAAACAGTCAGAATATGTCCTAGCTTTGTCCTCCGGCCAATCAAAGAAATTTATCACCCACCGTGAGGGGCGTTGTTCTGGGTCGTTGTTTAAATCCTCCCCATTCAAGTATGGAAATAGTACTTCCTTATTTCGTGGATCTTTAGCAATTAATGCTTCAGCCTGTTCCGTGGTCAACACGAAACCCATTCCTAAAACATAACTACCAATAAAACTTTTGCTGGAATTCTCTTTCAAGGGAAAT
>NZ_JAJPWV010000011.1 GCF_021215455.1 Mucilaginibacter roseus
ATACCCTTTGGTAATCCTTTCAAAACGCCCGCAGGCCGCTTTTGGGAGCGGCCTGCGGGTCAAAGTGATATTGTAAAGAGGAGCTTAGTTAACATTCACTACAGCAGCGCTGTAAGCAGGCACCTGAATGGTAAAAGACTTTTGGTTCACGTTAAAGCTCTCGGTAGAAGCGATAGCAAAGTTACCCTTCTCATCAGCGCTGCTGCCACCGAATGCGATACCGGATGTAGCATCCGCAGAAGGAGCAGTAAGCCTGGCCACGGTAACAGTAGAAGCATTGTTGGTCAACCTCACGGTATACAGGATATCCTTATCCCCCTTGTTGATCAAAGTAACCGCGGTAGTACCATTCTTCACCACTGCATGCGCCGCCTGGTTCACGGTAGTAGCAGCCGTCTTCACATTCAGCACACGGCCACCCACAGCACCATACTTAAAAGCCAGCATGCCATAATACACCGGCCTTGCGCTTGTTTTACCATTCACGGTAGCGATAGCCGTAAAGTTTTGCGCAGAACCCGAGTGGAAGTTAACCCCCTGTCCATTATGCTCAGCCACCGTCCACATCATATCCAATGCCCATAACGAAGCCGCGAACACATCGCTCACACCCGCCTTGCCGCCACCGTTGAAGATACTGTTACACTCAGACAAACGGTACTTTAAACCATTTTTGGCAGAAGCATCATTCACCTTGTCCAGGTAAGCACCCAGCTTAGTGTCCGGCTCCAGGATCGTTTTATAAGTGATCGACTCATCACTGGCCGGGCCGTTGTTGTAATAATGCACCGTCATCAGGTTCACGTTATTCTTGTACTTACCCGCGAAAGAACTTACCCAGTTAGCCCCACCGATCACATCTGGTCCGGCGAAAGGCGCGTTCGGGGTAAGCTTGCGTACCGCGTCAAAATAAGCCTTCCACTCCCCCTGAAAATCATTGTAGCTGTAACCCTGCTTGCGGAAACCCAGCTCACCATAAGCATTAGGCTCATTCCCCGCCTGGAAAGCCATCAGGCTGCTGCCCAGGCTGCCGCTTACATACTTGGCTAACTTCGCCTGTACCTCCGGCTCATATTTCGCCAGGTTAAGGCCGAAGATCACCGGCCAGCCCAAAGTTTTAGAAAAAGAGGCCAAAGCATCAATCTGCGTAGTGGTGATCGAATCCGTTTTAGACCCCTTAGACACCGCCTTGTCGCTCCAGTACATACGGCCGCTGCTGGTACCACCCACACGTAATACACCCTCGCCCAGGTTGCGGATCAATTGGATCTGCGCATTGCTTTTACCATTCAGGTTATTGCTCCAAAGCAAGTTGTTCGTCTCGTAGCTTAAACCCAGGAAGTTGCCGGCTACCTGGTAGCTCTGCTGGTTCTGCTCAATGGTGATGGTCACCGGTGTACCGGTAGCGTTGGGGTGCAGGGCAACAGGTGCAGGCTCGTTCACTTTAATGTCGGTATCCATGTCCACACCATTCAGGTCAGAAGTCTTTTTGCATGAAACCATCATCGGCACGATCATCAGGGCTAATAAGAGATTTTTAACAGTTTGCTTTCTCACAGTAATCAATGTTTAAATTTTAATAGGGGTATTATTTTTTTAATCCGTTCGGCAGGTTTTGTTACTTGAAATAAAACTTTGCTTAACCAGATCGAACAATTTTACCTTTCGGCAATTTTTTAATTATCAATAGTTGATAAGCGTTAGGCAAAAAGCCCACCATGAGAAGAGGTGAGAAGCAAATTCAACATAAAGAACTGATAATCAGCAAAATGCAGAAATCGCAAAATTTAACTGAGAATTTAACTGTGGGGAATTAATTTCCGGAACGGGTAAGGCGGGACGCGAAAAGCGGGGAAAGTAAAAGTGAATTCCCCGGTTCAAAAACGAAGAATAAGCGAGATAAACACACAAAACATACCCGCCACGCCAAAACACAGCCGTGTGATATAAGCAAAATCTATGACTGATAGAAGTTAACTATGACGAAAGT
>NZ_JAJPWV010000012.1 GCF_021215455.1 Mucilaginibacter roseus
TGACACTAATCAAATCAATAAGCGGTATCAGAGGTACCATCGGCGGCGCAGCCGGCGAAGGCTTAACGCCGCTGGACATTGTAAAATTCACCTCGGCCTACGGTAGCTGGGCGGTAAAAAAATCGGGCATTAATAAGATTGTGATCGGCCGGGACGCCCGCATTTCGGGCGAGATGGTGAGCAGCCTGGTAACCGGAACCCTGCAAGGTTTGGGTATCGATGTAGTAGACCTTGGCCTAAGCACCACCCCAACGGTAGAAGTAGCTGTACCGCTGGAAAAAGCCGCAGGCGGCATCATCCTGACCGCCAGCCATAACCCCAAGCAATGGAACGCGCTGAAGCTACTGAACGAAAAAGGCGAGTTCATCAGCGATGCAGATGGTAAACAAGTGCTGGACATAGCCGAACAAAGCGACTTTACCTATGCCGATGTAGATAGCCTGGGCAAAGTAACCCATGACGACAGCTACCTGCAAAAACACATCGACCTGATACTGAACCTGCCGCTGGTAGACAGGAAAGCGATAAAGCAAGCGAACTTTAAAATAGCCATAGACTGCGTAAACTCTACGGGAGGCATCTATGTACCGGCACTATTAAAAGCCTTAGGTATAGAAACCATTTACGAACTCTATACCGAACCCAACGGACACTTCCCTCATAACCCCGAGCCACTGCCTGAGAACCTGACGGCGATTGCCGAAACAGTTAAGGAGAACAAAGCCGACCTGGGTATAGTGGTCGACCCGGATGTAGACAGGTTATGCTTTGTAAACGAAGACGGCACGATGTTCGGTGAAGAATATACCTTGGTAGCCGTAGCGGATTATATCCTGAAACATACCCCGGGCAACACGGTATCCAACTTGTCATCAACCAGGGCGTTGCGAGACGTTACCGAAAAACATAGTGGCAACTACACCGCCGCAGCAGTAGGCGAGGTGAACGTAGTGAACAAGATGAAGGAAACGAA